>NZ_CP009458.1:3724077-4965436 GCF_000758305.1 Cedecea neteri
AACCACCTTGCCTTTTCCATCGCCAAAAATTTGCACTTCCAGGTGCCGGGCTTTGTCGACAAAACGTTCGATAAACACGCCGTCGTCGCTGAAAAACTGCGCCCCCATGCGCTTCACGCTTTCCCAGGCCTCGAGCAGTGCAGGTTCGCTGTCGCAGCGAGTCAGACCGATCCCACCCCCGCCCGCCGTGGTTTTGAGCATCACCGGATAGCCGATTTCCGCTGCCGCCAGCCGTGCTTCCGCCAGGGATGTCAGCAGCCCGGTGCCGGGAGTCATCGGCACATCTACGCCGGAGGCCAGCTCTCGGGCGCGGTGCTTCAGGCCAAAATCACTGATTTGCTGCGCCGTTGGCCCGATAAAAATAATGCCTGCTGCTTCACAAGCCTCGGCAAATTCCGCCCGCTCCGAGAGGAAGCCGTAACCGGGGAAAATCGCCTCCGCGCCGCTCTCTTTTGCCGCCGCCAGTATTTTCTCGATATTCAGATAAGTGTCGCTGGCTTTATCTCCGC
Organism: Cedecea neteri; assembly: GCF_000758305.1. Lineage (NCBI taxonomy): Bacteria > Pseudomonadati > Pseudomonadota > Gammaproteobacteria > Enterobacterales > Enterobacteriaceae > Cedecea > Cedecea neteri. Next base: position 3,724,587 of record NZ_CP009458.1, read on the forward strand.
CGAGCGCTATCGCCTCATCGGCATCAATAACGTGCTGCGCGCTGGCGTCCGCGTCGGAATAGACGGCCACGCTGGTAATGTTCATTTTCTTCAGCGTGCGAATGGCACGACAGGCAATTTCGCCGCGGTTGGCAATTAAGACTTTGTTAAACATATTCCTCTCCTTAAGCGCCAGGTTGACGGGCAAGCCAGGCCTTCCAGCCGCCCCATGCGGTAATGTCCGTGGCGCCTTCTGTCGCACACGGCTCACAAATGAAGCCCTTTACGCTGCGCCCGTCCTGCAGGGTCAACGTGCCGATCCCCAACGGGGCGGGGATTTCGGCAACAAATTCGCCAAAACGCGCGAGCGGGATATCCCACAGCTCAACGGCGATCGGCTGCCCTTCGGCAGCGCGAACCAGGCCCGGCTTCGGGGGCTGAGTATTCGCCAGGGCGTAAAGGCGATAGGTATCTGCCGTACAGGTTTCTTCGACAAAGACGGCGTTGCGGCTGGTTAGCTGGTGGTTAAGCGGCATCCCACGCAGATGTGCGCCCACAACAGCGACGCGCACGAAGCTGCTGGCAGGTGTCATGGTCTGTTGTTCTGGCAATTTCTGGGCCGTTGCTCCGACAGGGAGATCAAGCTGCGCCTGCCACTGCGCGCCAAAATGGCTGAGCGCGGCATCATGCCAGGCCGAGGCGATCAGCGTGATCCCAGCTGGCAGACCATCTGCCCGGAAATCCGCCGGAAGCGCCAGCGCGCTCAGGTCTGCCAGATTGGTAAAGTTGGTGTAGGTGCCAAACTGCGAGTTATAGGCCACCGGCTCGTCGCGCATTTCGGCCAGCGTGTGAATCGTCGGTGACGTTGGCACCACAAGGGCATCAAACGCGGAAAGCTGCTGCTGAATGCGGCGGGCAAGTTCAGCGCGGGTGTATTCCGCCTGCCAGGCATCGCAGGCCGTGAAACTCAGCCCGTTGGCGACGATCCCACGCACCGTAGGGTCCATGGCATCAGGATGTTTTTCGAGGATCTCTTTCACCGCGACGGTGCGCTCGGCCACCCAGGCCCCGTTATACAGCTGCTCGGCCAGCCGGGTGAAATCGCTGAAATCTACCGCCACCAGCTCCGCGCCCATCGCCATTAATCTGTCCAGCGCAAGCTGGAAAGCCTCTTCGCTGAGTTTGTCGCCAAAGAATGTCAGGCGGTCTGGAATGGCAAAACGCAGGCGTGGGCTAAACCGGGCCGGGGCGGTGTGAGGGTTGCTTCGGGAATAAGGATCGAGCGGATCGTACCCACCTGCTACACTGGCGACCAGGGAAGCATCCGCCGCCGAATGGGCGAAGATCGAAACACAGTCGTTGAGGCGGCAGGCCGGTACCACGCCCGCCGTAGAGAGCCAGCCTTTGGTCGGCTTTAAGCCAACGATGTTATTGAACCCGGCAGGAACGCGCCCGGAACCTGCAGTGTCCGTTCCCAATGAGAAGCAAACCAGCCCGCGAGCCACCACGGAAGCGGAGCCTGAACTCGAGCCACCGCTAACGTAGTCTGGATTGAAACTGTTCACCACCGCGCCATACGGCGAGCGGGTACCGACCAGCCCGGTCGCAAACTGATCAAGGTTGGTTTTGCCCACTACAATGGCTCCGGCGGCGCGAAGTCGAGCAATCACCGTGGCATCATCGGCGGGATGATAAGTAAACACCGGGCAAGCGGCGCTGGTTGGCATCCCGGCTACATCAATATTGTCTTTAACCGCAAACGGCACGCCAAATAGCGGGAAATCCGTCGGCGTTTTTTCCCCATCATTAATGACCTGCAATAACGCTTTTATTTGCTCATTAATTTGCTGTTCACTGGCGATATATATCCACGCATTATCCTGCCGCGAAATATTAGCCATTAATTGCTGATAAGCGCCCGGCAACGAATGCGGCTGCGGCTGGTAATCGGCGACCCACTGCGACAATAAAGCGACTGACATAAGCTGGCATCCCACTTGGTATACAAGATGGAATAGATAAAGCAATTACAGTGCCAGAGTTTATTACGTGCTGTTTTACAAGGATTTAATATTAAAAAATAAGATTTTATTATATTTAAAGCACCGTCACGGGGCGTTATTTTAGTGCGAATGGATAATTAAGAGGATATATCTGGCGGCGAATATAATACCTTCGCCGCCAGGGAAGGTTATTTTCCGCTGCGGCGAGCGGAAACCGTGGCTAATGCCGCCCAGTCGAGATGCTCATCGCCGTGAGCCAGCGCATCGAGGTAGTTATCCCGCAATACGCCCGCAAAACCCATTGGCACATTTTTATTTTCCGCGGCCTGCTGCGCCAGGCGCACGTCTTTCAGCCCCAGCTTCATGGTAAACCCGGCCGGGCTGTAGCGTGATTCGGCGATCATCGCGCCATAGTTTTTATACGCTGGGGCGGCAAACAGGGTGCTGGTCAGCATGCCGAGGAAATCCCCGGCGGCTACATCGTAGGCCCCGACCAGCGCAGAAGATTCCCCCATCGCTTCGATGGCGCTGGCGAGCATAAAGTTAGCCGCCAGCTTAACCGCCGCCGCCTGCTCTGGCCTGTCGCCAAAGCGCCAGGTTTTTTGCCCCAACACATCGAAAAGCGGCTGCACGCTGTCCAGCAGTTCCGCAGGCCCGGCTGTAAGAATGTTGAGATTGCCTGCGGCGGCAACGTCCACGCGTCCCAGTACCGGCGCAGCAATATAGCGATGCCCGGTTGCGCTGGCTTTTTCCGCCATTTCATTGGTAAAAGCGACGGAAACCGTGGCCATGTTGATCCAAATAGCGTCCTGCGGCAATGCATTGAGCGCGCCCTGCTCAATCACCACGCGGCGGCTGGTGTCATCGTCGGCCAGCATAGTGATCAACACTTCGCTGTCGGTGAACGCTGCTGGCGTGGCGTGTATTGTCGCCCCTTTCGCTTTTAAGGCTTCAGAAGGGCCCGGAGAACGGTTCCAGACGGCAACCTGATGCCCGGCTTTCAGCAGATTTTCTGCCATTGGCTGGCCCATACCGCCCAGCCCGATAAATCCAATACGCATATTAACTCCCGGCTAGAGAATAGTGCCGCTGCGGGTCAACTGCTCGCGGCGTTCTTCGGTTTCTTCTTTGTGGTGATTGCCTTTGTGGGCAATCGCGATACGCAGCCGCTGCTGCTGGGCATAGCGGTCTTCCCGCGTGAGCGCTGCATCGTCGCTGAGTTCAATCAGCAGTTCGTTCATCGGAATGATGATGTCTTTGGCAATGGCGGCGTCTACGCGGCTGATAACGTCTGCAAGATGGGTCATGGCGTATTCCTTATCATGTTTTGCCCCTCACCCTAACCCTCTCCCCAGAGGGGAGAGGGAATAAAAAGAGAACCCCTTTTCCCAGGGCGAGGGAATAAAAAACCAGCATCTGTATTCCCCCTCTCCCTTCCAGGGAGAGGGCCGGGGTGAGGGTCGATATCAATTAATCCAGCTTCGCTTTAGAGAAATCACTTCCGGCGAGGCTAACGGTATACCCGCTCACGTTGCTGCGGGTTGCGTAGAAGGTTTTACCGTTCGCCAGCGCAATCCACGGCGCCTGCTGATAGTAAATTTCCTGCGCCTGAACGTAGAGCTTCGCGCGGGCAGCCGGGTCACTGGTCAGCTTCGCTTTCTGTACCAGTGCATCGTAGTTTTTGTCACACCAGCGAGCGACGTTCGAGCCGCTGGCAACGCTGCCGCAGCCCAGCAGGGTATCGGCAAAGTTATCCGGGTCGCCGTTGTCGGACATCCAGCCAAACAGCGCCGAGGAGTGTTCCCCTTTCCGCATCCCGGACAGGTATTCGCCCCATTCGAAGGTAACGATTTTGGCGTTCACGCCCACTTTCGCCCAGTCGCTTTGGATCATCTCCGCAATGCGCCGCGAGTTCGGGTTGTAAGGTCGCTGCACCGGCATGGACCACAGATCGGTATCAAAGCCCTTCTCCAACCCGGCCTGCTTCAGCAAGGCTTTGGCTTTTTCGGGATCGTAGCCGTAGTCTTTCAGATCCTTGTCGTAGCCCAGCATAGTCGGCGGGATCGGCGATTTGGCTACCGAGCCGGAGCCCATAAAGATGGCGTTGACGATGGCTTTTTTGTCCACCGCATAGTTCAGCGCCTGGCGCACCAGCGCGTTATCGAACGGCTTCTTGCTGGTGTTGAACGCCAGGTAGCCGACGTTCAGGCCATCGATGCTGTGCAGCGCCAGGTCTTTGTCCGCCTTGATGGCGTCAAACTGCACCGGGGCTGGCGCAGGAATAATCTGGCATTCATTTTTTTGCAGCTTCGCCAGCCGGGTTTGCACATTCGGGGTGATGGAGAAAATCAGGTGTTTGGTCGGGACTTCGCCTTTCCAGTAATTCGGGTTGGCGACGTAGCGAATCACCGAATCCACTTTGTAGTCCTGCAGCGCGTAAGGCCCGGTGCCGATCGGGTTGTTGTCCACGCGCTCCGGCGTCCCGGCTTTCAGCATCGCATCCGCGTACTCCGCAGACAAAATAGAGGCAAAGTCCATGCCCCAGTCGGCGAGAAACGCCGCGTTAGGCTGGCTCAGGGTGAACTGGACGTGATAGTCATCCAGCTTTTTAACGTCCACGATGAGCTTGTCGAGGCCGACGTCGTTGAAGTATTCGTAGTTCGCCTGCGACACCTTGTGGTACGGGTTGTTGGCGTCTTTCTGGCGCATGACCGAGAACACAACATCGTCTGCATTGAAGTCACGCGTGGGTTTAAAGAACTTGTTGCTGTTGAACTTCACGCCCTTTCGCAGGGTAAACGTATAGGTTTTGCCATCGGGACTGATTTTCCATTCCGTCGCCAGCGACGGTACCGGCGTGTTGTCGGTCAGGCTGAAATCAATCAGGCGGTTGTACAGCGTTTGCGAGCTGGCGACAAAGCTTGGGCCGGAGCTGGCAATTTGCGGGTTAAAGGATTCAGGAGAGGCTTCGGAGCAGTAAACCAGCGTGCTGTTGGCTGCCGCCATCGCGCTTCCTGCCGGGAGGAGCGCGCTCAGCAGCAGACCGAGCAGTGTTTTCCCTTTAGACATAGTGTTTGCCTTTTATTTGCTTGCCAAATGGTTGAGCTACTTATTATTTCTCACAGTAATAACAGCACAGCCCTTAGCGACAAGCAAATGGTAAAGCTTCCCTTTCTATACAATAGTGGCGGTTAAGGCGGACATCGAACCAATATCGAAATCACATGCTGAAAAATCATCCAGACCTCTGGCCGTATGTTTTTTCATATTGATTAAGAATTAATTAAGAAGCCAAAAATGGTTAAGGCAAAATAACTTGAATACACTCCCCCTCATCTTATAATCCGTATGAACATTTATTCAAACCTCAGATCAAAAAAAAGGATTAATTTATGGGGGCTCTTGCTGTTTCTTTTTCAAAACCGATTGTTAATATCCGCAAAGATTATAAAGAATACATAAACAAACATTATAATGGGGGTGGAATGTGTTTTGGTGCGGCCTTGTATTGGGCAACTCAGACGCTCAGTGAAACTCTTTCACCTACCCCTACTGCCAAGACGATGCTTATCCAGAATAGAGATGCTTTTTTTAAACTGAGCATCAACTTACACAATTTATACAAAGAATATATGGCTAGTCATACTAATGGCTATCCAGTAATACTCGAAAGAATAAAACAACAAGAACAGTTTCTTTTAGGAAAAACCAGCCCTAACCTAATATATTCATTCAGCAATGGCGAGCAACTCATAACCGATATACGCCTTATGTGTGGAGGTTCCGGTCTTAGCAAAAATAAAGCGATCATCTTAAAAACAAGATTAACCCATGATAATAGCGAAGGCGGTTATTTCCATTCCACTGCACTAGTCAACCTCAATGGGGCTATTTTTTCTTCGATGCCAATAGAGGTGTGTACCATTTTGGCGAAAAGTTCTCCAGCTCACCAGAAAGAATAATTAAACTTATAGTGAAAAATCTGAGGCTGCCGGCCAACTCGCAATACAAATATTGTGATGGCAGTTATCACATCAATATTCAAGCCCCAAAAAACCTAACAACATCGGTATTTCTTGGCGCCGGAGCCTCCTCCCCTCAACAATGCCAAATGCCCAGCGGAGAAATTCCGGAAGCGCTTCTCATAAGTGAATTAATAACCGGCTGGTCAAAATGCTAAGACTTATTTTCAGTCTGAGCTTTAACATTTAGCTATCGACTCCCATACTCCAAAAGGCCTGTGGGTACAGGCCTTCAACTCGGAGTGCGAACATCTACTCAGCCGCCACCTTCGCGCCCTGCCCGGCGAAATCACGCCACAGACAGGTCAGTACCGCGATGATCATCAGCCCCAGAGAGACCAGCGAGACAGTGGTAAACCCATGATCGGTATAAAGCGGCCCGTAGCTGCTGCTGCCGGCAAACACCGCGAGATAAGTCACGGCGCTGTTTAATCCCATCAGCGTGCCGCGCTTAGCCGGGTCGATGGCCGTCAGGCGCTGAATCAGTAAGTTCACGCCCAGGTGGTTCACCAGACCCAGCACAAACAGCAGGCAGATAACACCCAGCAGCGAACTGCCGAGCATCGCCAGGCCCAGGTAAACAATGGCGGCTACCAAAAGTACAAGCGGCATCAGGCGTTTGGGGCCAAACCGATCCACCATCCCGCTGAGCAAGGCGGCACAGCCGAACCCTGCCCCATAGGCAATCGCCACTCCGCCGTTGGCCGTCACCGGCAGGCCGAGATCCTGATGCAGGTGATCGCCGAGGTAGGCATAAATCCCGTAAAACGCAGTCATAAACGCGCCACACACCACCAGCAACGATTTGATACCCGGCAGCCCCAGGGCAGACAGCGGTGAAGGCGCCATGCCCCCCGCCGGGCGATCCTGCATGTTCAATCTGACAAGCGCGATCAGCGCCAGGGCCGCCAGACAGCTCACGGACACATACACCGCGCGCCAGCTGAACAATTCCGTCAGCACCACGGAAAACGACACGCCGGCGATCATGCTCAGCGTCCAGCCGGTCAGCACCTTGCCGATGGTCCGGCTTTCACGCCCCGGCTCCGCGATAGCGGCGGCGCTGGCGTAAATCGCGGGCAGCGCGATACCGGAAGCCATCCCGGCAATCAACTGGGCGGCAATAAATACCGCCACGGAAGGCGAAGCCGCGCAAAGCAGCAGTGCCGCGCCCAGCAGCATCATGGTGAATTTGAGCATCCGCGCCGACCCGACTAAATCGATTAAACGAGCCAGGAAAAGTGCGCTCGCCGCAGTCCCCAGGCCAAAAGCCGCCGCGGCCATCATCACCGTGGGCACACCCGCCCCGATAGACGATGCCACTGCCGGGGCAATCGGCCCCAGCACCATTGAGTTAGCACCGATAACGCCGACGCAGCCGGTCAGCACATACACGGCTTTGGCGGGAGACAGAGACGGCTCTGGATGCAGTTCCAGACACTGGCTGTTTTTCATTTTTCTTCCTGGCAATGATTAAACTTGACTTACATTCGATAAAAACCAATTTTATCCGAATGAAATTCAGCGTCATTAGCCAGGGGCAATATGAAAAAAGAAACAGACAGTATTAAGCAGAACGGTGCGGCAGAGCGAACTCTTGATGCCGCCGACCGAAGAATATTAGGCGCGCTGGTGGAGGACGCGACCATCAGCTACGCCGAACTTGGGGAAAAGGTCGCGCTTTCCGCCCCGGCGGTACACGAAAGAGTCAAACGCCTGAAGCGTTCCGGGGTGATCCAGCAGACGGCGGCACTGCTCGACCCGAAGGCCATCAGCAAATCCCTGCTGGCGTTTGTCCACATTGATACCAAAGGCTGGGGGAAGACGCCGGATCTGCTGCGAATTTCCGCCTACCCGGAAGTGGAAGAGATCCATTCCGTGGCCGGGGACACGTCCATGCTGCTGAAGGTCCGCACCGAGGACTCAAGGGCGCTTGAGGCTCTGCTGGCGCATCTGTATGAGATCAACGGCGTGGTAGCGACCAGGACGTATATCGTGTTGTCTACCTATCTCGAACGCCCTGTCCAGCCCGGCATTACCCGCGACTGGCCGGAACAGGACTAGCGTCATTTAACGATATAGCGCGTTGAGGCAAAGTTATTCAGTATCTTATGGATAATAAAGGTCACGGCCAGGGTGCCGACAATCGCCACCGACACCGATGAAATACGGTACAGCGCGCTAAAAACGATATCCTGGTTAGGATGCATGTATTGCCCGAACATCAGCGCCAGCGTGGTCAGAATAGAAAAGCCCACGCCCGGCCCGACCTTCTCGAACACGTGAATTCGCGCAGCCAGCAGCAGGCCGAGGCTAATCAGCGGCATCAGCAGGATCAGATGGCGGCTAAAATCGTAGATCACCAGCTGCACCAGAATCGCGTACAGGCACCCGGCAATCACCCCAACAATGCGCCACCAGGACGAAAGGATCGCCCCGCGAAAATGCATGGGGAACAGGGCAAAAATACCTGCCATTAGCGCGGCCAGGGAGTCATTCAGCGTATAGACCTGGAACACGGTGAATAAAATGGTCGCCGTTAACGAGGCAAGCAGCGTTTCATGCATTACCCGTGGCCCGTCCTTTTGAATCGCAGGCGGCGGCTTGCGCGGCTCGACGTCCGGCAGCAAATAACAGCTAAGTGCCGACAGCCCCACGGCTAACAGACTGCCAATGATGTTAGAAAACATCAGGTCGCTCATGTCGGTGGTCGGGTAGCTCAGGAAGTTCGCCATTACGCTTAAACAGACCACGCCCATGGAGCCAAACAGGAAGAGCGGCCCCCGGCTCATCAGGTAGAAGCGCGTCATGTACATCAGGAACACAATCAGCGTCATCGGCAGCGGGTAATTCGCCAGCACCGCAAACAGCAGCGTCATTTCCACGCAATTCAGCAGCGCATTGGCGATCATCTGCCGGGCAATATGTCCGTTAAAAACAGGCACCAGCCCGGTGAGCATGATGGGGTAAACCACATAGAACACCCCGTACTGCGTGTTAACCCAGCTGTAGACGAACATCCCCACGCAGCCCGCCATGACTATGCGCAGCATATGGCGGAAATCATTGCCGCTGAACGGCGTCGGCGCATTGCGCTTCAGCGGGCCAAGAATAAATTTAATAAACATAATGCAGGTAGCTCACCAGCCTGATTTGCATCCCGCCGATAAACGAAGCGAAAGCGGAAGGCGAATTGTAGAGCTGCACCGTGGCTCGCGCCCCAGCCGGCAGATCTGGCGTTTTCCCGTCTTCAAGCAGCAAATGAATGCGCATACGCTGCGCGTCCCTCACCCAGCGGTTTGAAGTTTCCGGCGCGGAGAGCTGCCCGTTGATAGCCTGCTGCCCCGGCAAAACGCCCGCGTCTTTGCTGGTGACCCGGGCTTTGAAAACCTGCCCCGGCAGGCCATCAAAAACGATGTCCGCCGTGGTTTCTGGTCGGGTTTTACTCAGGCTTTTTTCCCGGAAGTCGGCCACGATATCGAGTTTGTTGTTAACTAACGCCAGCGCGGGGGAACCTGCCCCGGCATACCAGCCCTCTTTTAGCTGTAAATTGCTGATGATTCCGTCGCTGCTGGCCACCACGCGGGTGTAATCCAGATTTAGCCGGGCGTCGTTCAGCAGGTTGCGGTATTTTTGCAGCGTAACGTTTTGGTCCCCATGTTCACCCCGCGAAATCACCAGCTGTGCCAGCGCCGCCTGGAGGTTGTTGACGTTTTGCACCGAGCTTTGCCAGCGCGTAAAGGCCGCGTCCAGATCCTGTTTGGAAATCAGGTTGCCACTGCTAAGCCCGTTAAAGCGATGATAGCTGCGCCCGGCGTTGTCGGCATCCAGCTGAGCAGCTTTGATTTTTGCCCGTGCGGCGCTGATTTGGGCGTCAATTTGCTGGTTGTCGAGTATCGCCTGCTGATAGGCAATTTCCGCGCGCTCGAGCTGATTCTGGTAAGGCTTATTGTCGATGTCGAATAGCACATCCCCTTTTTTCACCACGCTGTTGTTGCTGACGTAGATATGCGTCACATAGCCCGATACGCGGGATGACACCGGAGTCACCACGCGCATCACGGTGGAGTCCGGGGTTTGCGGCACCCAGATGTCGGCGGCCAGAAAATAGCAAAACATCGCGGCAAACAGCGCCAGCGTGACTTTTACCCAGCGGGTAAATCGTTGTTCAGGGGTCATAACTACTCGCTAAATGAGAAATACGCCGGGAAGCCCGACGTGAAAGAACTATCGAATTTTGATCATGTTGGCGGCCAGCAGGTTTACCGTCTGGCTGAACTGTTCTATTTGCTGCGCCGGAATGCCCTGCGCGACCTGCGCCTGGCAGCGCTCCACCGTTTCACTTACCGCTTTAATCGCTTTTTGGCCCGCGGGCGTCAGCGAGATAAATTTCACCCGCCTGTCTTTTTCGTCCGGCGTGCGGGTGACGTAGCCCTCTTTTTCCAGCTGCGCCAGCGTGCGCGTCAGAGGCGGCAGGTCGATACCCTGCGCCCGGGCCAGATCCGTGACGGTGATTTTCTCCCCCGCCACGCTGAGCTGCATCAGCGTCGTCCAGCTGCTTTGGGTCAGACCGGTAAACGCCACGGCATCATCCACAATGCCGCGCCAAAGGCGCACCAGCATCGCCAGGCGCATCCCAAGCGGACGGTCGGGAAAATCGATAATGTCGTATTTATCGTCATGCATCGGGTAATCCCCATGTATATAGTCACCATGATAATTATCATGATAAGTATTTATTTGGTGAATACAACTGACAATAACCAGGGGTAATTACTGAGGGAATGGCAAAACAAAAGCGCCCGCAGGCGCTTTAGAAAAGAAAGGTGTCGTTAGCTCAGGCGGGCAGCAATATCGGCCACGCGTGCGCCATACTTCACGGCAGTGTCCAGGTCACCCTGGGCAATTTGTTCAGCGCCTGCATCAGCCGGAGACTGCACCAGCAGCCCAACTGAGCCGCCCAGGTTGTTCGCGTCTTCGCGGGTCGCCGCCAGCGTGTTCGCCGGCAACTGGCCCAGGCTCACCCAAATACCGCCGTGCTGAGAAGCCAGAGTTTGCATCCACTGCAGGCTCACCTGCTTGTCGCCGTTCAGGCTGGCGCTGTTGGTGAAACCGCCAAACACTTTGTCCTGCCAGCCACGGGTGAACCAGACTTTGGACGACGCATCGGCAAACTTCTTAAACTGCCACGGCACGTTGCCCATGTAGGTCGGCGCCCCAAAGATGATCCCTTTGGCGTCGTTCAGTTTTTGCCAGTCCGCTTCCTGAATATCACCGTTGCTGTCTACGGCAATCAGTTCGGCGTTTGCCCCCTGGGCAACATGCTCTGCCACACGCTTAGTGTGACCGTATCCGGAAAAGTAAATAACAGCGATTTTAGCCATAATATTTCTCGACATGGTTAGAGGGAAAGCTCTGGCCTGGTGGCCGTGAAATCTGGGTTCATCGTGTCTATCTTTTTCTTTCTGGTCAAGAAGTTACCCGCCAGTAAGTGACTTACTCGCAGGTAAGTATCGCCCGCATCTTACCGTCCCATTTTGTCTAATAGCCAGATAATTTACCCATTTTGGCGTCTCTTCTGCCGTTTGACTTAGGGCCGCTTCGTTAAACTGTAAAGCGTGAAGATGGCTCTCGGGTGAGCCGTTAACAGCAGGATTGATGACGTGGCAAAAACATTATTGCGCAGCGGATGCCTGGATGACTTTCTCGCGCTGGGCGAAAACGGTCAGGCAGTGTTTGATTCCGCGTTTCAAATACGCGAAACATTACGCCTTCGTAAACAGCAGGCCGTCGCCGATGCGCTGGCCATTCCCCAGCCGAACGACGAAGGCGACCGCGTCGACTGGTATGCGCCTCAGGAAGGCAGCGTCACCAGTTGGGCCGCCGCCAGCGACGAAGAGCGTCGCACCGCCCTTCGCTATCTGGATAATTGTTTATCTAACGTGGCCTCGCTCAGCGCCCGCTGCCAGCAGGCGGAGAAAACCTCGATCCGCCTCTTTGGCGCACTGCTGGAAAAAGCCCTGCAGTTCCCTGGCAGCCAGCACGTCTATCTGGTGAACGGCAAGCCGGTGATCACCTTCTGGGGTTTTGTGAATCTTAACCAGGGCGCACGGGACGATGTGCTGGAGTGCCTGCGGGTGGTGGAATCGCGCGAGCCTGAAATCGCGTTTATCCCTGAAGAAGCGATGCCGGAGCCGGAGCCGCTGCCAGTAGAAATTAGCGAGCCCGAAAAACCGCTGCTTGAAACCCCGATGGCGGTTCAGGTGGATGATGATTCTCCAGTTTATAGCCTCGCCGCAGTGAAAAAAACCGCAGCCGAAGAAGAAAAACCAGCCCCGCGCCCGGAACCTGCCGCTGTAGTTGCGAAGCCTCGCCGCCGCTGGCTGCTGCCGGTCGCCGCGGTGATTGCCGTCGCCGTTGCGGCTCCAGTGGGTTATCTGCTGCTTAGCGAGAACCAGACCGTGCCGGTGGCAACCGCCCAGGCCGAAGTCCCGCCTACACCTATTGCGCCAGCCCCCATTCAGGCCGTCGATGTAGCGAAAACAACTTTGCCGCTGACGCCTGCCGAAGTTGTGGTGCCGCCTAAACCTGAGCCAGCGCCGGTTGCCGCGCCAGAAGAAAATCCTGAGCCGATTGTCGTGGCCGCAGACGTGCCGAAGAATGCGTTAATTCTACCGGCAGAAGCCGTGAAAATTGGCTCCACCAAATTCCTCAACGGCACCTGGCGAGCACAGATCGATTTCAGTGACCCAATCACCGGTAAAGCCCCAAGTCTTCGCTACCAGATAGCCAACAACAAAGGCACGGTGCGCCTGGTGCACGGCGACAACATTGTCTGTAAAGCCGAGGTGTTTTCCGGCCTGCATCAGAACGGCGCGCTGATGATTAAAACCCGCGGTAACGCGCGCTGCAGCGACGGCAGCCGCTACCCGATGCCGGAAGTGACCTGTAAAACCGGCAGCAACGGTGCCGCCGTTTGCACCGGCCGCTATGAAGGCGACAAAGTCATACCGATCACCTTCCGAAAAGTGAGTAACTGATCATGCTGGCGACCCTTTTTCACTACAAGCCGAGCGTCACGCTCATCAAAGACAGCGGCATTCAGTTCCTGGACTTTGGCCTTGCGCCGCAGACTAACGCCGCCCACGCCGGGCGCTTTGTACGCCAGACGGCCAACGGCCCGCTGTTACGCCTTGATTACGATGTTGTGCCCGGCAAATTTACCCTGCCGGGCGAAAACGGCACCGCGCCAGAAGTGGTGAAACCCGAAAGCACCATTACGCTTGGCCACTCCCTGCGGGTAATGGATAAAACCTGGCTGCCGCTGCCGTTCCTGCGCTTTAACCCACCGCGTACCTTTGTGGGCGGCCCGGATAACTGGGCTCGCGTGCAGGTGCGTGTTCTGGAAACGCCAGATTCTGCAGGAAATACGGTGCGTATCAGCATCGCGCTGGACAGCAAAATTTACGCGGACGATCATCCCGCCGCCCATCTGGCGCCGACGGAAAATGACGTCCGCAACGGCGCCCGTTTTGCGCTGGCCTGGCACAACCACGAGATCAAAGACTTCCTCGACCAGACCTGGGTGGACGGCTGGCTGCGCGAAACCTTCTCCCAGTTTGCCACGCGTGTGGAAGAGCGCACCGAGCGTGAACTCGCCGCCGCGATGAAAGCCTTTGAATACCAGGCTCATTATCTGAACATTCTGGAACTTATCGGCAACCAGCTCGCCGTCCCGGAAGTGAAGATCGTCACCGCCACGCTGCAATCCCCGCCGATTGACGTAGATCTGGTGCTGGATGTGGGCAACACCCACACCTGCGGCGTGTTGATCGAAGATCACGGCGAAGAAAACGACGGTCTGCGCCAGACCGCCGAGCTGCAGATCCGCTCCCTGAGCGAGCCGCAGCTGATCAACGACGCGATGTTTACCAGCCGCCTTGAGTTCAGCGAGGCAAAATTTGGCAAACAGCATTTCTCCGTTGAAAGCGGGCGCGATGACGCCTTTGTCTGGCCGTCTATTGCCCGCGTGGGCGACGAAGCCCGCCGCATGGCCTGCGCTCGCCTCGGTACAGAAGGCGCCAGCGGGATCTCCAGCCCGCGCCGCTACCTGTGGGACGTCACGCCAGCCAGCCAGGACTGGCGCTTCAGTCAAATGGGTGTGAAAACCCAGCGTGAGCCGCTGGCGACCGCATTCCCGCTGATGAACCTGATGAACGACGACGGCCAGCCGCTGTACGCCCTGCCGATGGACGAGCGCCTGCCGGTGTTTTCGCCGCAGTACAGCCGCAGCTCGCTGATGACCCTGATGCTGTGCGAGCTGCTCTCCCAGGCGCTGATGCAGATCAACAGCATAGGATCCCGCCAGAGCATGGGGCACCCGACCTCACCTCGCCAACTGCGCAACCTGATCCTGACTTTACCTTCTGCAATGCCGAAGCCTGAGCGCGAACTGTTCCGCCAGCGGATGCAGGAGGCCGTCGGCCTGGTGTGGAAAGCGATGGACTGGCACCCGACCGACGAAGGCTTCACCCTCGAGCGCGACAAAAAGAAAAGTATCGTGCCGGTGCCAGAAGTGCAGATGGAGTGGGACGAAGCCACCTGCGGCCAACTGGTCTGGCTGTATAACGAGGCGCTGGTGAATTACGCCGGGCAAACCGGGCGCTTCTTTGAAAGCCTCGCCCGCCCTGACCGCCCCCTGACGCCGGACGAACCCGTCGGTAAAACCCTGCGCGTGGCTTCGATTGACATCGGCGGCGGCACAACCGATATGGCCATCACCCAGTATCAACTGGACGACGGTGTGGGCAGCAACGTGAAAATCGCGCCGCGCCTGCTGTTCCGTGAAGGCTTTAAAGTCGCCGGGGACGATATTTTGCTGGACGTGATTCAGCGCTGCGTCCTGCCTGCCTTGCAGGCGCACATTCACAAAGCTGGCGTTGCTGACGCACCAGGCCTGATGACCACGCTGTTCGGGGAATCTGGCCGCATGGACACCCGCGCCACGCTGCGCCAGCAAACCGCGCTCCAGCTATTTATTCCGCTTGGCCATGCGGTGCTTTCTTTCTGGGAAGAGAGCGACCCGGAAGCGCCGGATTCGGTGCTGGAAGCCACCTTCGGCGAGCTACTGACCCAGCAGCCAACCCGCAACGTGATCAACTACGTTCAGCAGGCGGTGCAGCACGAGCTGCCTGCCGACGCGCCGCAGTTCGACATCATGAGCGTACCGCTGCAGGCGGAAATTGCCGCGCTGCAGGATGCACTGCTGGCGGGCCAGTTCACCCTCACCGCCCCGCTGCAGGCGCTGTGCGAAGTGATCAACCATTATTGCTGCGACGTGCTGTTAGTCACCGGTCGCCCTGGCTGTCTGCCTGGCGTGCAGGCGCTGCTGCGCCACCTGCAGCCTGTGCCGGTTAACCGCATTGTCTGGCTCGATAACTACCAGACCCACGAGTGGTATCCGTTCAGCCAGCAAGGGCGCATCGGTAACCCGAAATCTACCGCCGCGGTGGGCGCAATGCTGTGCAGCCTGGCGATGGATCTGCGCCTGCCGAGCTTTAACTTTAAAGCCGCCGATATTCAGGCCTACTCCACCGTGCGCTATCTGGGCATGCTGGACGGCAACGACCGGCTGCTGGAAGACAATGTCTGGTACCGGGATATCGATCTCGACAGCCCGCAGGCGAACCTGGACACCCGAGTCCACTTCCCGCTGCGCGGCAACGCCTGCCTGGGCTTCCGTCAGTTGGATAACGCCCGCTGGCCAGCCACGCCGCTCTACACGCTGGCGATTAACTCTCCGCAGCTGGCGAAATCAATTGCCGGAGACGGCGTGCTGAACGTGCGCCTGAAGCAGACCAGGGAGGCGGAGTCATTCAGCCTTGCCGAAGCCTGGCTGTCGGACGGCAGCAAAGTCCCCCTCGAACAACTGAGTTTTAAACTGAATACCCTCGCCGGCAGCTACAGCGGGGCGACGCATTACTGGATAGACAGCGGGAGCGTATACCAAAAATGAAGCAGCTAACTACCACGCTCAGCCATCTGGTGAACTGGGTTCAGATGACCCGCACTTTTTCGCCGCTGCTCGACAATGAAGCGGACAGCCTGCTTGCGCGCCTCCAACAGCTGAGCGAACGACACCGTCGCATCAGCGCGCTGGAGGATGCTCCGCTGACGCTGGGCATTTATGGTCACGCCCTGGACGGCAAAAATCATCTGCTGAATACCCTGCAGGGCAGCCCGAATGGCCGCATCGATATTCAGCTCGGCGATAAACGCCTGGACTACCTGACGCACATCAATCCTGGACATACGCCAGCGGCGATGGCGGTGCGTTTTAGCGTGCAGCAGCCGCCGGAAGTGGATAATTACCCGCTGCTGCTGACGCTGTTCAGCGAGGCCGAACTGGCGCAGCAGTTTATCAACCGATATCACGCCTCTGACGCACCCCGCCGGGCAACATCCAGTGCGGTTGCCCTGCGGCTGACTGAACTTGAAGCCCGCCGTCTGTCTGCAGCTGCACCAGGATTAACCCATGAGCAAACGGCCGATCTGCTGTACGGCTACCACCGCCTCCAGCGCCGCCAGCATCACCTGGATGAGCGCCTGGTTTACCGCATGGCCGAGCTTGCACCTTGCCTTTCGACAGAAGATCGCGCCTCGCTGTTCGCCCTGTTGTGGGGCGAAGATAGCGCCCTGACGGAAACCTGGCTTCGGCTGGCGCAGGCCTTGCAGCATCTGGGCTGCGTGGAGCAGGTTCTGGCCCCGGCAAGCCTCGTGGTGGACAGCTTCCTGCTGCCTGCCGAAGGTTTTCTGATACCTTCCGGCCCTGAAGAGGCGCCGGAACAGGCGGATGTGATGGTTTGCCCGCTAGTACGGAATCAGCCGGGTTCGCACCTCAGCCTGCCGCAGAACGACCTCGCGCAACTGTGCGCCGAAGTTATTTTCACCCTCGGCCAGCCAACCGCGCTGAGCAACGTGGATTTACTGGATATCCCGGCGAATCAGCTAAGCTGGTACACCACTCGTCTTCAGCCGGACACGCTGCTGGTGTGTAACGCCGTCAGCGAGCGCGGTGAAGTTCAGGCGACGGGGAAAGCGCTGACGTGGTGGGTAGACAGCACCCAAAGCCCGGGGCACAGCGCGCTGCCGGGCCTGGTCTGGGCCATCACGCCGTTTGATGCCCGTTTTACGCTGGGTGCCAGCCTGGATGACGGCGTTCAGCGCCTGATCGGCAACCCTGGCAAGCGCTGGGGCACGCTGCAGGCGCTCGACAGCAGAAACATGCATCGCCTGCTGGAATGGTTGACTGATGCACTTAATGGCACCCGCCGTGAACAGCGCCTCGCCGCCCTGCGCAACGACCTGGAAGCGCAAACCGTCGCGCTGTTCCAGCGCTTTATTGACGCGCAGCAGGCCACTCCGCAACAGGCTCGCCAGCAGGCAGAAGATCTGGTGCGAGCTCTGCAGGCCCGGGCAACCCAGCACGGTGATTTGCTGGCAAGCCTGGTGCCATCCCGGGATGCGCTGCAGCAGATATGGCTGCAGCACCAACAGCAGCATCAGCCTAAACCGGAAGGCTTTGCGCTGGAGATAGACTTGTTTGCCGATGCGGCCGAGCAGATTGTCCCCCAGACCGAAGGCATCAGCTACGCCCGCGCCGTGCACCAGCTTTGGGTTAACCACCTGCGCCTGCTGGGCCAGCGTCGGGAGGCGGCGCACCAGTTTGGCCTGGACAGCGTTCAGCTTCAGGCGCTGTGCGATGTGCTGATCGTCGCCAGCTACCGGCTGGATGTGCCGATGAGGCTGGAACGCAGCATGCAAAACGGCGATTCCGGGCTTGAGCTGGATATTTCCCGCGCCAGTACGGTGCTGGGTGATTTTATTGCCTGGCTGGGCTACGCCAGCGTGACGGTTTCCGATCGGCCTGCAAGCCGTGTCAATAAAGGCCAGGCCGTGTTTGCACCGCCCGCGCAGGCGGATATCAGTCGCCGCCTGACGAAACTGGGCGAGCAGCCCACACGCGGCAACGCCAGCTACGTGTATGACTGGCTGGTCGCGCTGTATACACGTGCAACGGAGAATATCGGCTATCAAAACCCGCTGGATATTAATGAGAAGCAGCGGCAGACGCTGGTAAAGCTGCTGGGGTGAATTAGAGCGTTTGCCTCTCACTCCGGCCAAGGGGGAAACAAGCCGAGTTCAATATTGCTTATTCCCTCTCCTTCTGCCTCTCCCACTGGGAGAGGCTATCTGCAAACTATTCTGCTGCGGGTTCTTTATTATCGTCATCACCAATATTGCTGCTGTAACGGCAATATTATAGGGCATGCATTTCCGTCGCGGATATTAATTACGCCGATGGGTTAATAAAACCCGTAGTGTTAAACTCACCTTTTATTTATACTCCTCATAACTAAACGAATTAAACCTCGCTTCCCCGCCCGAATTCTCACGCGCCATATTAATGCACCTTGATATGATCCTGATCAATAGCCCACTCAATTAAAGATAAATTAACATTCATCAAAGTCTTAATCGTTGCTTAATTAAACACTTACAGAAGGAAAATCGCCGCCGTATCCAGGAGTATTCATTCGCGATAGTAAGCTTTGCCTTTGGGTTGATTTTGCTATCCGTAAGTATTACCCCCACAACCTCCATCTATAGGGAACTTAGAATATGAATATGAGAAAGAAACTATTTTTTGCCTGTTTTACGGCAGCCGGTATTTTTTCCGCCAGCACGGCCCTGGCGGCGCCAACCTGGATTAACGACGATGTGTTTTCCCTTGACGTTAAACCGACAGTGGTTAAAACAAGTACGTTATCTATGTCCACCTCAAACCCATTAACTTCAGAAGGTAATGTAAAACCCGGCGATCGTTTATTTACCATTAATGTCAGTGCGGATGCGACGACGAAAGTAGCCCTTACTGGTGCGAATGAAACAATCATTGCAGAGACTGGAGCCGTCCGTAATACGCGTAGCGGACCTATTTCTCTACTAGGTTATCTGCCGTCAGGATATACTCAACACATAACTAATGAACAAGAGTTTTTTCCTGTCGGCAGTAGCTCAGATCCTTACAACAGAGTTTTATTATTAGAAGGTGAGGATATATACAATTTAGATATCACTGTAGCTTCAGATGCAGAAGAGAAGTATACCCTCCCCGGCACTTACACCTTTGAATTCGTTGCCCAAGCCTATACAGAATAACCCTTCACTTACATTCATAAAATTTTAAATTACAGGTGACACAGTAATGTTTAAATATTTAATTATCTTAAGCCCACTAGCATTTGCATTTAATGCCTCTGCCATTAATTTTCAGGGCACCCCGGTCACGACAAAGGCTGACGTTGTAGTCAAACAAGACAGCAGAATAACTCTGAGCGCAGGGGGTGTGGCAAATAATATTCCAGAAGATAACGTGGGGACTGGACAAATCTTTAAATTATACGTCGACGCATCCGAGGCGAACACTAAGATTTCAATTGCGGGGGGGAGCGAAACCATTATCAACGAGGACGGAACTGTATATAGCAACGCTAAAGATGACGGCACTAAACTTATCCTACAGATAGATAAAACAAATACGAAGAAGGTTAGTACGGATACAGCCTATTTGCCTGCAGCTGCAAACCAGGTTACGGGTGCCAGCTCCTTATTAACCACTATGACTAATAGTGGTAGAGAGATAGTTATTTTCAATGGCGCAGACGTCCCACAAAACGTCACCCCGGGTGAATATGTTTTTAGCTTTATTGCTCAAGCC
This sequence comes from Cedecea neteri, assembly GCF_000758305.1. NCBI lineage: Bacteria > Pseudomonadati > Pseudomonadota > Gammaproteobacteria > Enterobacterales > Enterobacteriaceae > Cedecea > Cedecea neteri. The sequence continues at coordinate 3,744,371 of NZ_CP009458.1, forward strand.
TATACCGAATAAGCCAGCCGCAATAACAGCCTGAGAGACATGCCAAAAACAGGTTTCTTAGTCTGCCTGAAAAAACAAACATCGCCCCCGCAAGGGGGCGTTCGTATCAGCCTTTAATAAGGGAAGACATTATTTTCCGGATAAAAAGGCTGGCCGTATCTCGTCTCCGTTTTGTCAACCGCGGCCGGTTCACACGGCGAAAATTAAATTAGCGCATATTTCTGTAGCGCTGTTGCTCTGTTTATACGGTCATGCGGCAATACCGCAGACAACGCGGCAAATAACGTCGACGTACAGCAGTTTTCCGTCAAGCTCTTCCACGCCGTCCGGCGGCGGGTGTATTAGTTAACCGCGCTGGCCTGCCTCTGCCCGAACCAGGACAACACGGTCACGCTGGGGGCGTCAGCCCCTCACCCCGGCCCTCTCCCCAGAGGGGCGAGGGGGAAAACACGCTACCGAAGACACTGCTTATTCCCTCTCCCTTCCAGGGAGAGGGTTAGGGTGAGGGTAAGCAGCGACGCCGCACTAAAGTGACTCGCAACAAATTCTGGCAGGTGGCAACCCATTAACTTTCCCGCTACAATCCGCCTACCCATCCACTCAACGAATATAAGGAGGATCCCCATGATGTCTTGTGAGCGCTTTAACCGTTCGCATACTTTTGGCGATCGTCTCTGCTCAAGCGTTATCGGTTCCGTGCTGCGATAACTTCGGCTTGAGCGAAGAAACTTACTGAATCCCTTCTCTCGGGCTTACCGGGTTATCGTCAGCGTTATACGACGAGGCGTTTGCACGCCATAACTCTTGAGTAAGCACATATGAGCACTTTATTAACCGCCCAGTCTCTGCACCTCGACACCGCTTTCGGTTCGCTGCTGGAGTCCATCACTTTTACCCTGAAAAAAGGCGACCGTATTGGCCTGATCGGTCATAACGGCTGCGGCAAAAGTACCCTGCTGAAACTGCTGGATGGCACCCTTTTGCCCACCAGCGGCTCGGTGACTCGCGCGGCTAGCTGCCTGATGGCAAGGGTCGAACAGCACCTGCCGGAAAGCCTTAATGCGATGACCATGCTCGATGCCGTGCTGGCGCAAATTGAGGAAAACCAGCGTGATAGCGAACGTTGGCGGGCAGAAGCTTTGCTGGCAAGCATGGGCTTTAACGAAACGGACTGGCGGCTGACCGCCGGCACGCTGAGCGGCGGGCAGCATACTCGCCTGCTGCTGGCGCGAGCGCTGATTAGCGAGCCAGACTTGCTGCTGCTGGATGAGCCCAGTAACCACCTGGACTTGCCCACGCTGCTTTGGCTGGAACAGTTCCTGCGCAGCTGGAGCGGCAGCTTCGTGCTGGTTTCACACGACCGCAGCCTGCTGGATAACGTCACCAACGGCAGTTGGATTTTGCGCGATTGTTCACTGCATTTCTTCGCTCTGCCGTGTTCTCAGGCACGTAGCGCGCTGGAAGAACGTGACAAGACCGACGCCCACCGCCATCAGGCGGAGCAGAAGGAAATCGACCGCATTACCGCCAGCGCCAAACGGCTGGCGATTTGGGGCCGGGTCTACGACAACGAAGACCTCTCCCGAAAAGCCAAGCAGATGGAAAAGCGCATCGACCGGCTGAAGGACGAACAAACTGAGCTCACGGCGGGCAGCCAGTGGCAGCTTAAGCTGAAAGGCGAAGCGCTGATTGCCGACAGGCTGCTCGAGCTGGAAGCGCTGAAGGTTCGGCCCGCGCCGGAGTGTGAGCCGCTGTTTACCCTGCCGTTACAAAGGGTGAAAAGCGGCGACCGCGTGGCGGTGATCGGCCGGAACGGCTGCGGCAAGTCTTCTCTGCTGCGCCTGCTTTGGCAGCAGTACCAGCAGCCGGAACGTGAGGACGCTATTCGCCTGCATCCTCGCGTGCACATGGGGTATTACGACCAGACGCTACACCAGCTTAACGACGGTGACTCTCTGCTGGCTGCACTGGAACCGTTTGCCCCGCTCAGCGAACAGGACAGGAAAATGGCGTTAATCAGCGCCGGATTCCCGTGGCTGCGGCACCAGCAAACCGTCAGTACGCTGAGCGGTGGAGAACGTTCGCGGCTGCTGTTCGTTGGCCTGACGCTGGCCCGCTACTCCCTGCTGATGCTGGATGAGCCGACCAACCACCTGGACATGGAAGGCAAAGAGGCGCTGGCGGAAACGCTGCAAACCTTTGAAGGTGGCGTGCTGCTGGTGACCCACGACCGCGAGCTGATCGCCAAAGGCTGTAACCGCTTCTGGCTGGTGGATAACGGCGTGTTAAGCGAATGGCACGACCTGGACGCGCTATATGCCCTGCTGACCGCCGAGGAAACCGGGCAGCTGGTGGCCGAAGCCAAACCAGAGCCATCTGTCATTCAAACTCAGCGCTACAGTGAAAGCGATGCGCTGCTGGAACGGCTTATCGAGCTGGAAGAAAAGCTGGCGGAGGACGTGGCGCGTAAGGAAAAGCACCAGAAACCGGCGCTGCAAAAGCAGTGGCGGGCAGAGATTGAGGCGTTAAATAAAAAGTTAGCGATTTAACCGTAAAGCCATCCCTCGGGATGGCTTTTTTATTACGCTCTGCACTGTTCGGCCAGCACTCTCGCCAGCCCGGCGGGGTTTTCCCACGACATGGAATGCCCGGCGCTCGGTACGATGGCAGTTGTCACCCCGGCCTTCTGGAAAGCGGTGAAATCTTCATCCGGCAGCGAAAGCTCACCAAAAATAAGCGTTTTGGGGATCTTTAGCTGGGCAAAAAGCTGATGCCAGTCCGGCTCTATGCCGCTGACCAGGCTGACTGCTGCGCGCCATACCGCCCTGGGATCGCTATTTTGCAGGCTGCCGGACCACGGATTCGCCTCGTTAGCTGCGATGGCTTTTTGGTAACCATGAGCCACAAATTCGTCTTCTGTCTGCGCGGCAATCATGCGGCTGTACATTCCACCGCCAGCACGGAAATTGGGCTCCGACACCATCAACCCCGCAATTTTCCCCGGCATGGCGGCGGCGACTTCAATCGCGATACTGCCGCCCATGCTATGGCCGTACAAAAAGAAACGATTTAATCCTAAATGCTCCACCAAATCGGCCACCACGTTTGCCTGTTCACGGGTGCTGTAGCCGTATTCCTGCGGCCTTTCGCTGTAGCCGCTGCCGGGTAAATCGATGAGAATACTGCGGCGGGAACTCCAGGCCGGATCGCTGACGACGCGGGGATATTCATAAGAGGAGGCACAGCCGAGGCCGTGAATGAACAGGAGTGGCACACCCCCGCCGGGTAAATCCAGATAGCGCACGCGGCATTGCGCCGTGGCGGAGAAGAAGTTTTGCATCAACATTCCCTTTTCTTACAATAACTGTGTTTATATACAGTATACCGTGTTTTCCTGCCACTCCTTTCTCTAAAATGCTCCTGGCCGGCCTGGCTTTAATAGCTTGCTCCCCTGTCGGCTGGCAAAGGAGCAAGGGCAGAGATTATTTCAGGGGTTCGGGCAGCTTAATCACCCAGAAATCGTTCTGTGATTCTGGTTTTTCCAGTGGCTTAAGCTCGATTTTGGTCGCCACTTCCGCACCGTCTTTCAGCAGGTGACCTTTGCCGTCCACCTGATAGTCGTCGGCGTTCGCCAGCACGGCCTGCAGGCCAAAGTCGTTGTCGTTGATCACGGCAATCGTCTGGTTATCAATCAGCGCCATGCCTTCGGCTTTTTCCTGCTGCCAGCCCAGCTTGCGCAGGTCGACAATTTCTTTTTTACTCGCCAGCTTGATGCCGCGCGCCTTCAACTGCTCAGCATCATCAAACTCTGGGGCTTTTTCTTTATCGAACCCGGCCAGGTCTGTGGCGCCATTCAGGTCAACCACGTAGACCAGATTGCGCATTTGCTTGTTTTTGTCGCCGCCTTGCTCAATCAGCAACAGGCGGTGATTATCCAGCGCCACGATGTCGCCAATTTTGGCATCTTTGGCTTTTTTGTAGACGTCCACGTCGATCGGGTAGCCGTACATTTCGGTTTTACCGGTCGCCGGGTCGAGGCTGACCAGGCGCGTGAACTGCGCGCTGTTTTTGGTTTTGCCGTCAATATCCAGCGTGCTCTGCACCGCCGCAATAATCCGGCCATCCGGCATACGGGTTATGCCTTCGAACCCACGGTTAGGCTGACGCCATTTGACAATATTCGGCAATCCGCCCGCCACGCCCTGTTCACCGTGCTCAGCCTGCGGGCCATATTTTTTCAGGATTTTGCCGTCAGCATCGACATGGATGACGAACGGGCCGTACTCATCGCACAACCAGTAACCGCCCTTGCCGTCCGGCGTGATGCCTTCGGTATCCAGCCCGCGTTTGTCGCTCTTCAACTGCTGCAACGCATCGCTCAGGGCAATTTCATTGGTGGCACCAATTAGCCCTTCCGGCAGCGGCAGCCCGCTAATGGGCCCCTGCGCATCATGCAGCGGCTTCGCGTCGATAGCTTCGGCTTTGCCGTTGCTCACGCGGATGGTCATCAGCAGCGGCGTGAAATCAGGGTTGGCAAAAATCTTGGACTCTTTTTTCCCGGCTTTCGGCGAGTCAGCATTGGGACCACGATCCGTCACGGTGGTAAAGATCAGGTCGTCGCCCTGCTTGCCCATAAAGGTCAGGCCCGAACCTACGCCGACCGGCAGTCCATGAGGGAAGTTAGCGGCATATTCACCTTTATAGGCCACGCTATCCCCTTGCGGAAAGGTGACAACGTAACGATCAACCTGTGCATCCGCAGCGTAAACAGCCAGAGGGAAAGCGGTACTGCAAAGTAAGGCAAGTGTTTTTAATTTCATGGTTTTTATACATATCGGTGGTTGAGGTACCGGAGTTATAAAATAGCCAGATGACAGTAAGATTACACTTTGTGCTCTAAATTTCTCGCCCGGTAAATATCCCCTTCGTGCTGCCGATAACCCTACGGCCAGCAGTGTTGAATGCCCTTCAGCGCTGCCTGGGAAAAGAATATTTCACCGACTTAAGGATTTAGTATGTCAGTCAGGCGTTTTTCGATTTTGGTTTTCAGCACGCTATTACTTATTTTTCTCGCCAGCACGGCCTCCAACATTTGGTCCCTTACCCGCAGCAACCACGCCCTCAATGACGTCAACAGTGAAATCCGCGTTGTGTTATCCGTGATTGATCCCATTAACCACAGCCGCACCATGCGCGTTCGTGCCATGCAGGCCATTCAGGAGATGGAATCCGGCAACGCCACGCAGGCTAACCAGAGTCTGGTCGGGGCCAAAGAAGCGCTTGATAAAGCCGACACCAGCTTCCAGGCTTACCAGGAGGCGGCCAAACAGCCCGGGGAACAAACGCTCGCCGATGAGTATAAAGCCGCCTGGCTCGCCTACCGCGACGGTGGGCTACAGCCCCTGCTGGACGCTGCCAAAGCCAATGACAAAGTCCGCAGCGCTGAACTGGTCACGGCCACCATCCCGGCGCTCGACCGTGGATTCGAAATCACGCTGGATAAGCTGCTGGCGTTCAGGGAAGAGCACGCGCACCGGCTCAACGACGACGCGCAGGCCGGTTTTCATTCAAGTTTTGTCGCCATTGGTCTGTTTGCCGCGCTGTTTATTGCGATTCTTGCCGCCGCCTTTGTTTTGCTGAAAGTGCGCGTCCTTAAAGAGCTGGATACCGCGAAGGCACACTGCGCTGAAATTGCCAACGGCCTGCTGCATCGTTCCATTGATATCAAATCCAATGATGAAATTGGCCAGATGATGCACAGCCTCGAGCAAATGCGCCTGTCGCTCACTGAAATTATCCACCAGGTGCGCGAGTCCAGCACCACCGTTGGTTATGCGTCAGAAGAAATTGCGGCGGGCAATACCGATTTGTCCGCCCGCACCGAAGAACAGGCGGCATCGCTGGGTGAAACGGCGGCCAGCATGGAACAGCTTACCGTCACGGTTAAACGGACGTCAGAAAGCTCGCATCAGGCCAATACTCTGGCTAACGGTATGCGCGCGGCGGCGAGCGAAGGTCAGCAAATCGTCGACCAGGTCATAGGCTCCATGCGCAATATCGAAACCAGTTCCGGCAAAATCGACAGCATTATCTCCATCATTGAAGACATCGCTTTCCAGACCAATATTCTTGCCCTTAACGCAGCGGTTGAAGCCGCTCGTGCGGGTGAACAAGGCCGAGGTTTTGCGGTGGTTGCAGCCGAGGTGCGCAATCTCGCCCAGCGTTCTTCCGTGGCGGCAAAAGAAATTAAGGAGCTGATTGAGTTGTCCGGCCAGCAGGTCACCAACGGCAGCGAGCTGGTGAACCGTGCTGGGGAAAGCATGAAGCGTATTTCCGCGTCGATTACCCAGGTCACCACGCTGATGGCCGAGATCGCTGTCTCTACCGGCGAGCAAAGCCGCGGTATTGAGCAGATTAATCAGGCTGTGCTGCAAATGGACGTGGTCACCCAGCAAAATGCCGCGCTGGTTGAGCAGGCTTCCGCTGCCGCGCATTCCCTTAAAGATCAGTCTCACCGGCTCAATGAAGCCGTCTCGGTGTTTAAACTCGCCTGATAACATTGCGGCTACCCCATCGCGCGTTGGGGTAGCCTTTGTTAAGTTTCTGTAGCGATAAAGATTGATCTGCGTCACGGTCTGCCGTTAAATACAGTCTCTTGTTACTAGTCTGTTACTCATCATGATCGTTCGCCCGCCTCAACACTGGTTAGCTCGCCTCTTCGTCTGGCACGGCTCGGTACTGGAAAAAATCTATTCCCGCCTGCTGCTGAATCTGCTGCTTTCTATTAGCGTTATTTTCTTCCTGCCGTGGTATGAAACCCTCGGGATCAAGCTCACCATTGCGCCGTTTAGCATTCTCGGCGTGGCGATCGCCATTTTCCTCGGGTTCCGCAACAGCGCCTGCTATGCACGCTTTAACGAAGCGCGATTGCTGTGGGGACAGTTGGCTATCACCTCGCGCTCTTTGCTGCGTGAGGTAAAAACGCTGGCGGGGGATCAGCCTGAGGCGGTGCAGCGGTTTGTGAATTTACAGGTTGCCTTCTGCAACAGCCTGCGCATGACGCTACGTAAAAAGCCGCAGCAGGAAATGCTTAGCCGTTACCTGACCCCGCAGGATCTGGCCTGGGTCAGCGAAAGCCACGCGCCGTGTAACCGCATTTTGATGCTGATGGGAAGCTGGCTGAATCAACAGCGCGAGAATGGTGTGATTTCCGATGTGCTGTGGCGCAGCCTGGACAATCATCTGAACGAACTGTCGGCCGTGTCCGGCGGCTGCGAACGCATTATGTCTACGCCGATGCCCTTCGCCTACAGCCTGATTCAGCACCGCACGGTGTATATCTTCTGCATTATGCTGCCGTTTGCCCTGGTAACCGACCTGCACTACATGACGCCATTTGTTTCCGTGTTTGTGTCATATACCTTTATCTCTCTGGATTCGCTGGCCGAAGAGCTGGAAGATCCGTTTGGTACCGAGGATAACGACCTGCCGCTGGATGCTATTTGCGTGGCCATTGAACGTGATTTACGGGACATGAACGATGAGGCGGAGAAACCGGAGGCGCTGAAGCCTAACCGACATTATCGGCTGAGCTAGTTTGCCCCTCACCCCGGCCCTCTCCCCGGAAGGGAGATGAGGAAAACAGAGATTGCCGTTCTTTTATCCCTTCTCCCCCTTGGGGAGAAGGTTATGATGAGGGGAAAGCTTGTTTACTTCAGCAGGCGAACCTTCACTGACTTACCTTTGATTTTGCCCTGTTGCAGCTGTTTCCAGGCGTGGCGCGCCACGGACTGACGTACCGCAACGTAAACATGGATTGGGTGGACGTCGATTTTGCCGATGTCCGCACCTTCCAGCCCCATATCCCCGGTTAACGCCCCCAGAATATCGCCCGGACGCATTTTGGCTTTCTTGCCGCCGTCGATGCACAGCGTCGCCATTTCTGCTTCCAGTGGCTTCACGGAAATGCCGGACGGCAGCTGCTGCCATTTCAGGGAAAGATTCAGCATTTCTGCCAGCACGCTGGCGCGCTGCGCCTCTTCCGGTGCACAGAAGCTGATAGCCAGCCCGCTTTGCCCGGCCCGCGCGGTACGGCCAATACGATGAACGTGCACTTCCGGGTCCCACGACAGTTCGTAGTTAATGACCATTTCCAGTGCTTTAATATCCAGCCCACGTGCCGCAACGTCCGTTGCCACCAGCACACGGCTGCTGCCGTTGGCGAAGCGCACCAGCGTCTGGTCGCGGTCACGCTGTTCCATGTCGCCGTGCAGCGCCAGGGCACTTTGATGGCGCTCGTTCAGCGCATCGCAAACGGCCTGGCAATCTTTTTTGGTGTTACAGAAAACAACGCAGGACGCTGGCTGATGTTTGCTGAGCAGCGCCAGCAGCAGGCCGATTTTGCCCCCGCGAGAGACTTCATAAAACTGCTGTTCAACGGACGGCAGCTCATCCACGGTATCAATCTCGATAGTCTGCGGGTCGCGCTGAATTCGCCCGCTGATAGCGGCAATGGCTGCAGGCCAGGTGGCGGAGAAAAGCAGCGTCTGGCGTTTGGCCGGCGCATGGGCAATCACTTCATCGATGGCGTCGGCAAAGCCCATGTCCAGCATGCGGTCGGCTTCGTCCAGCACCAGCGTTTGCAGCGCATCCAGCTTCACCGTTTCTTTTTTCAGGTGATCCAGCAGACGACCTGGCGTGGCAACGATAATGTGCGGCGCATGCTGTAACGAGTCGCGCTGCACGCCGAACGGCTGGCCGCCGCACAGGGTCAGAATTTTAATATTTGGCATGTAGCGTGCCAGGCGACGCAGCTCTTTAGCGACCTGGTCGGCCAGCTCGCGCGTTGGGCACAGCACCAGCGACTGGGTTAAAAACTGGCTGGCATCAATGTGCTGCAGCAAACCGAGGCCGAAAGCGGCGGTTTTGCCGCTGCCGGTTTTAGCCTGCGCACGGACGTCTTTTCCGGCCAGAATGGCGGGCAAAGCCGCTTCCTGAACGGGCGTCATTTCGTGATACCCCAGTTCGCTAAGGTTGGCGAGTTGTGCTTCAGGTAAAGCGTTCAGTGCGGAAAAAGCGGTCACAATGGTCATCTCTTAATAATAACGGGCAGGCGCGTATGCTAGCAGATTCGCGTGATTCAGGCGTGAGTTTATCAATTTTGCTGCGTTAGCGAGTGAAACAGTAAAAACGGCGCCTTTCGCTAAGGCACCGTTTTCCGTAGAGAACAAGAGCGCTATTCGCTAATCGGCAAATAACCCTGCCATTCTGGCCTGAAGCGTTCGCCCTGCTCCGCTTTTTCCAGATGGATAAAATACTCCCCCACGCTTTCTAACAGCAGGCAGTCATCAACGTCTTTCAGGTTGTCTTTGTGCTGCTGATAGCTTTCGACCAGCAGGCTGGCAATCGCCTTCTCTTTTGCCTGCGCCGGATTTTCCGCCACGAAGAAATCAAACTCATGCAGCTCCGCCAGCGTTTTCGGACTGTAGCCGCCGACGTTCACAAAAAAGAGTTTTTGCGTTTGCTCAACAGGTTTATCCGAAAGGCGAATGTGGTAGCCGTCGGCCCAGTTCAGCTTGCCGTAACCGTCGATATGGATTTTATCTTTGTCACCAAACCAGGCTGCACGTAATGCAGGCCATGCGTCCTCTGGTTTCTCCGCAGCCACAAACTGGACGTCATGCACTTCGATATTGGATCTTCCGGCATTGCCGCCCACATAAAAGACGTAAAGTTCCATCTGTTCTCCTTATTAATCGCTATATAAAATAATATATAACGATTGTCGTTTGAATAATTTTCTCTGTGCCTTAAAGATTGATCGCCAACAGGAAGGTGGATAAAAAAACGATTACTATGCTTGAGCTTTTCGCCCTAAGCTAAATCAGCAGCAGATGCTTAAACAGACAAGGAGCCAGAATGTTCGAAGATAATGATTATAAGCTGTATGTCATCGTGAACCGCAACGCCGACGTCAGCGTGCAAATGAATGCCGTGGGGCACCTGTGCGGCGGTATCATGCTTAAAGTCGATAAGCCTGTATTTCATGACTACCCCAACCAGGATAGCGGCTTAAGCGCCTGGATGAACCATTATCCGGTGGTGGTGCTTCAGTCTAAAAACAGTAGCCAGTTGGGGACGACGCTGGAGAAATGCAGGGAAGAAGGCGTGCTGTATAACTTTTTTACCACCACCATGCTGTCGCATTCTTCTGAGCAACAAATCAAAGACACTCGCGAAACCCCTTTCGCTGAACTCGATTTTGTTGGCATTGCGCTTTACGGCGAAACTGAAAAACTGAAACCGCTGACCAAAAAGTTTTCCGTCTTTAAAGGTTAAACATTCCGGGTAATGATGCCTCGCGCAGTTACCCAGCCTTTACCCTTCGTCTCCGGCGTAAAAATTGATGATGTCATCCTCAAACCAGCAGCCCACTTTGTAATACATCGCGCAGCCAATCAGAAAACTGGCAATGAGTATTAATGCAGTCAACAATCCTTTCACTTCGAAACGCTCTCCCATGATTCTGGCTGTGATATTGACAGGCCGGTTGAAAAAAAGTTCAGCAGCGAAACTATTCTGGCCGTAGCACAATCATCACCGACGCTTCGGGGCTTTGCGATGGCAATTCTGTCACAACGTTTTGGTTTACTAGGGTTGCCAATTTTCTGAGCAGGCCAGGTACCATTGTGTCCGATAACCACCTTCATTTCAAAAACGTCACCGGTTTCTTTTACCGTGCCGTTCCGACGGAGTTCCTCAGCAGCGTGCTGTCGCGCAGTCGGCCCGAGTCCCCAGGACGTTATCATCGGCCAGGACAAACAATTCTTTATATGAGTCCGGTAAGTGAGTGGGCAACGCTCGCAGTTGCCGCCCATATGCGAAAGGACGGCAAACCGCGGGTGCTTGTCCCACTGTATGTCGAAGGTGCGCGGGTGTTAGACCAGCGAGACGAATATTCCTGTCTGGCTTTAGGCATTAACCGCGATCTGTCTAATCACTGCTGGCTCAGCGCCCTGCAGCAAAATATTGAACCGCCTTCCTGGCAAAACGCTGACCAGGCGCGCGTCTCCAACGCCGATGGCATTATCGACCGCTCCCGAGGCATTCCCGACGGCTGGCATTTGAATTTATTTCGCTGGAATGCGTTGGGCGGCCCGACGGTAACTGTGTGCGGTGAACCGATTCCCGTTCCGCTGCCGGAGAGTTTGGGTTTATAGAGAATGACGCTGAGCACGCCCTAAATGAAATGTGCTGGCAGAATTCGCCGTCATCTATGCGCTATATTTTGCCAGTTCCGCTTCGGGCATACCGACAGCGCGAGCCACATGGCAAATCTGTTGCCAGCTATTGGTATCAATTGGAATGCCCTGTTGCTGACGCTCCATTCGCTGAATCTCTTCCCACTCGCCGGGCACTAGGATAGGTTGTTCTCCGGGTTGCGGGGAGTTTTTTACCCAATCAATAAAACGTTGGGCCTCCTGTTGCATCTCTGGGGCATCGAAAGCCGCCGGATCTAATAGCACGCTGGTCATACAGTTAAAAATGGCCGCCTGGGACGTTTGCAATGAATGAGGGTGCGTCGTTTGCCCCCCGGACACGGCTCCGCCAAGCACCTCACACATCACCGCCAGGGCATAACCTTTATGTAAACCAAATGCCAATAGTGAACCAAAAGGCGACTCGTGCATCACCCCGGGGTTGTTTGTTGGCAGACCATGACTATCGATCAGATTCCCTTCAGCGACCGAAACGCCTTTGTTCCATGCCACGCGGGTTTTACCGTAAGCAATTCCGCTGGTGGCAAAATCCAGCAGCAGCGGCGCTTTGCCGGAACGAGGAAATACCGCACAGAACGGATTGGTCCCAAAACGGCGATCGCTGCCATTAAACGGCGCAACCATGGGGTCACCCACGACATTGACGAAATGAAACGAGATAAACCCAGCCCTGGCACACATTTCAGCCCAATGGCCAATACGGCCAATATGGTGTGAATTCCGCAGTGCGATAGCGCACATTCCCAGTTTCCGCGTGCGCTGAATCGCCAAATCCATAGCATCCGCAGCCATCACCTGCCCAAAGCCCTGCTGACCATCCACGGTCAGCACTGCCCCTGCATCTTTGACCACCAGCAATGTTTTATTCTGCTGCAATAATCCCTGGTCTCTCGCTGCAATATAGCCTGGGATCATGCCCACACCATGAGAGTCGTGGCCAGCCAGATTTGCCGCCACCAGATGATCGGCAATTTTTTGCGCCTCTGCTCTGTGGCTCCCGGCATATATCCACAGATTGAAGACCAACTGATGCAATCGATCGGGGGCAATTCGAATCTCGTTCATCGCTTTCACTCCATCTTTGGTGTTCATTGCAACGGATATGTCATAACGGAATTTCTGTAGTTGATCCACTCACCTTTTTACTGACGCAGATATTTGCCTTAACGGTGCTCTCAATAATTCCATTTTGGGCTCGCGACGGTATTTTTCTTTAACAGGCTGCGAAACTCTTTCAGATACGGTTCATTACTGCGGCCGCGTTTACAAATAGCAGAAAACGGTGACTGGAAGCCAAACTCATTGGGCAGTAATACACGCAGACGGTTCTCTTTTATCCACGGCCAGGCATAATGTTCGGGGAGATAGCCAATATACTTTCCGGAGAGGATCAGCAGCAGTTGGGCGTCCACCGTTTCCACCGTCGCGCTGCCTTTACTGAATCCCCGTCGCCGTAAATCGCCCGCGTTCCAGTAGCTACGGGTGACCAACGGGCACTGGCTGATCTTGTCTTTGTCGAGTTGATGGCTAAAAAACATCGGGTTCAGATCGCTGCAATAGAGCCAGTGCTGCTCGCGATACAGCGGTTCACTGATGATATTATTGACCTGGGAATTGTAGCTGCCGATGGCAAGGTCAATATGGTTGTTGAGCACGCCGCTAATCTGTTCCGCCGGAGTACGAATAATCAGTTTGATATGTATATAGGGAAATTTATCAATAAAGCTGCGTAACACCACCGGCAGCGACAGCGCGGTTTCTGTTTCCATCGAATCGAGCGCCGAGATACAAAGCGTCCCGCTATGCTCCCCCTTCAACAACGACGACTGCCGCTCCAGTTCGTGCAGTTCACCTAAAACGCGGATCGCTTGTTGTAAAAATTGCTGTCCTTTTTCCGTCAGCGAAAAACCACCCCGCCCACGCTGACACAAACTGAAACCAAGCTGCCCTTCCAGTTGTGACATCGCATTACTGATGGCCGAAACCGAAATGCCCAGTTCCTGCTGAGCGCGATTAAAACTCTCCAGCCGCGCGACCGTTTCGAAAACCTGTAACTGCCGGATATTGAGGCTACTGTCGTTTTGCATCGTCATTAGTTCACAAAAAGATGAAGTAATTATTTATAACAGACGATTTAACATCCCGTACAATTTTCACACTATCCCTCCTGTTACGTTTTGTCCGTCATCTTCAGGAGCTAAAATGGATAGCCATTTTCATCAACCGCAAAGTGGCAACGAAATGCCACGATTCGCAGGCCGTGCAACAATGATGCGCCTGCCATTTGTTGAAGATTTACAAAGCCTTGACGCTGCCTTTGTTGGCATACCGCTGGATATCGGCACCTCACAACGTTCCGGGACACGCTACGGACCGCGCTATATTCGCGCCGAATCAGTGATGATCCGCCCGTATAATATGGCCACCGGCGCCGCGCCGTTTGACTCGTTATCCGTTGCAGATATCGGCGATGTCCCGATTAACACCTACAGTTTGCTCAAATCGGTGCAGATTATTGAGGATTACTACACTGGTTTAAATCGTTATCCGCTGATCCCTCTCACCCTTGGTGGTGACCACACTATCACTCTGCCTATTCTGCGGGCATTGACCAAAAAACATGGCCCCGTGGGGTTGATACATGTTGATGCCCACACCGACACCAATGATGAAATGTTCGGTGAAAAAATTGCTCACGGCACCACATTCCGACGCGCCGTCGAAGAAGGATTGCTGGATCTTAAGCGCGTGGTGCAGATTGGCCAGCGCGCCCAGGGCTACGCTGCCGGTGATTTTCAGTGGGGTGTTGATCGGGGTTTCCGTCTGGTGCAGGCCGAACAGTGCTGGCATAAATCACTGTCCCCGTTAATGGCTGAAGTCCGCCAGCAGATGGGGGACGGACCGGTTTACCTTAGCTTTGACATCGACAGTCTGGATCCTATCTGGGCACCCGGAACCGGCACACCGGAGGTGGGTGGACTGACCTCGATTCAGGCCTTAGAGATTGTACGCGGCTGCCGTGGACTGAATCTGATTGGCAGCGATCTGGTCGAAGTCTCTCCTCCTTATGATGTCAGCGGCAATACCTCTCAACTGGCCGCAAACCTCCTGTACGAAATGCTCTGTGTATTACCCGGCGTAAAATACCAATAGGGGTGTTGTCATGCAGCTCAATATCTTTCGCACTCTTTGGGGGGTGACAACGCCCTGGCCACAAACCTTAAGTGAATTAAAAAGCGTCGGTTGCTGCGGGATTGAAGCACGCGTACCGTCCACCGCTGAAGAACTGCAAAACCTCGCCGGGCGTCTGTTGACCGCAGAGCTGGAGTATATCGCGATTGTGTTTAGCGGCGGTGGCGTGATTCCTGCCCAGCACGAAACCCCGGAACATCATCTGGAGCGGCTAAAAGAACGTTTCGTGGCTGCAAAAATACTGAACCCGCGCTTTGTTAATCTGCTCGCCGGCAACGATCGCTGGCCGCTGGCTCAGCAGGTAGATTTTCTCGGCAAAGTGCATGAGATGGCCTCCGATATCGGCCTGGTTTGCAGTTTTGAAACTCACCGGGCGACATCGCTATACAGTCCATGGCTGACGCTCGACATTATCCGACAACTACCGCAGCTACGTTTCACCGCCGATATCAGTCACTGGATTGTCGTCAGTGAGCGTTTGCTGAACGACCCCTGCGACGATTTCAGCACTTTTATCGAGCGCGTCCATCATGTGCAGGCCCGTGCAGGTTATGACCAGGGGCCGCAGATCCCTCATCCTGCCGCGCCGGAATATCAGGACGCGTTAGCGTTCCAGCAAAAGTTCTGGATGAAAATCTGGCACTCACAGCGTAAGCGTGGTTACACGCAAACCACACTGACGCCGGAATTTGGCCCGGATGGCTACCTTCATCACCTGCCCTTTACCAACGTACCGGTTGCCGACTTATGGTCGCTGAATGCCTGGATGGCCCGGTATCAACAGCAGCAATTTCGCCAGTTTTTATCACTAACTGAAAAGGAAATGCAGCAATGAACAGCATAAGACACGCATTCACCGAACTCCCCACCATCGATATCAGCGATCTGACCAGTGACGATTTGGCTAAGCGCCAGGCCGTTGCCGATGCGATAGGCAAATCATCGCGTGAAGTCGGGTTTTTCTACGTCACTGGCCACGGTATCGCACCAGAGCTGATTGCCGGGATCCGTGCTGCGGCGAAACAGGTCTTCGCCATGTCGATGGAAGAAAAGATGGCCTATTACATCGGCCATTCAAAAAGCCATAAAGGTTATGTCCCGGAAGGGGAAGAGATCTACGGCTCCGGTAAACCAGACCATAAAGAAGCCTTTGATATCGGTTTCCAGGCTGCTGACGATCACCCGTTTGTTGTCGCCGGCACGCCGCTTATCGGCACTAACGAGTGGCCAGCGTTACCGGAGTTTAAATCCCGGATCCTCGCCTACTATGAAGCGGTCTTTGCCCTTGGCCACCGTCTGTTTGACGCTTTTGCCCTCGCGCTTGGTTTACCAGAGGGATATTTCAAGTCGATGGTCACCTGCCCGCCCGCGAAACTGCGGCTGATCCACTACCCCTTTGATGCAAGTGCCGAAGACTTTCCTGGCATTGGCGCACACACCGATTATGAATGCTTCACGCTGCTGCTGGCCGATCAACCAGGGCTTGAAGTGCTCAATGAAGACAGCGTGTGGATAGATGCCCCGCCGGTGAAAAACGCGGCCGGGGAAGAAGCCTTCGTGATCAATATTGGCGACATGCTGGAGGTGCTAAGCGCAGGCACCTTTATTGCCACTGCCCATCGTGTACGCAAGGTGCCACAGGAACGCTACTCCTTCCCGCTGTTTTTCGCCTGCGACTACCACACTCTTATCCGCCCGCTGCCGAACTTTTTGGCTGCCGGTGAAGCCAGTGAATACCAGGAGTTGAGTATCGGCGAGCATATGTGGAGCCAGGCATTACAGACCTATCGCTACCTGCGCGAGAAAGTGGCCAAAGGCGAACTCCAGTTACCGGAGAGAGCCAGGGGCACAAACACATTTGGTCATTTGAAAAAACAAGCCCAACAAAAAACCACAATAATACATGAGGATAAATGATGAATAGCGCCTTAAAAAAAGTCTCGTCCCGCGTGGCGTTAGCGCTTATCGCCAGCGTATGTTTTTCCCCTTTGGCCCAGTCGGCGGAGCTGCTGACCAACGGTGTATTTAAGGTTGGGATGGAGGTCACTTACCCACCGTTTGAATCCTATGACAGCAATAACAATATCGTCGGTTTTGACCCGGAATTTTCAGCCCTGATTGCCGGGCAGTTAAAAGCCAAACCACAGCTGATCGACACCAAATTCACCAGTCTGATCCTGGGGATAGGCAAGAAGTATGACGCGGTCATCTCCGGTATGTACGTTACTCCGGAACGCCAGAAACAGGCCGACGCGATTCCGTATGCCCTTTCCGGGGCTTCGATTATCGCCCTGAAAGGTGGCCCGGTGCAGCCGAAAACGGAAGATGAACTCTGCGGCCTAAAAGTCGGGCTACAGCAAGGCACGTCGTGGGTGGACAGCCTGAAGAAACACTCGGATGAATACTGTACGCCGAACGGGAAACCGGCCATCACTATTCTGGAGTTCCCAACGGCACCGGAAGCGTCTCAAGCCCTGCTGTCGCAGAACACTAACGCGCAGCTTGAAATCGCCCCTGCTGCGCAAATTCTCGTGGATAAAAGCCGTGGCCGTTTAGCGATTAGCTCCACGCGTCTGGTCTATCCGATGCCACTGGGGATTTACGTTGCAAAAGGAAATACCCAACTGGTTGATGCCATTAAATCCGCGTTGGTGACGTTAAAAGCCAACGGAAAATATGCAGACATTATTAAGAAATACAACTTAGAAAGTATCGATTAAGACAATCAATTATTGAGCAACAGGAGTCGATATGGCGTTCGATTGGGGATATTTTTTTTCGTTATTTAGCATTGGGGCATTCTGGCAGGCGTGTGTGACGGTTATTTTTGTCAGCTCATTATCCTGGTCGATTGGTCTGGTATTAGGTTTTCTTTTAGCCTGCGCAAAGCTCTCAGCCCCGCGCTGGATTAAGATCCCCGTCGAACTCTATATTTGGTTTTTCCGCAGTGTGCCCTTAATGGTACTGCTGGTGTTCGTCTACAACTTGCCGCAGCTGTTCCCGGTGACGCAGCCGCTTCTTGGGGTGCCGTTTATCGCCGGGCTGGTATCGCTGACCGTCACGGAAGCCGCTTATATGGCAGAAATTCATCGCGGTGGTTTAATTTCCGTGGCTAAAGGGCAAAGCGAGGCAGGCCACGCATTAAGTTTTAGTTTCACCGGAATCCAACGCTTAATTATTATTCCGCAGTCGTTTCGCATTGCTCTGCCGACGCTAATTAATGAATACATCACCGTGATTAAATTGAGTTCGATATTGTCGGTAGTGTCACTGCCCGAATTACTGCTGACCGGCCAGCGTTTATATGCCCAAAATTTCCTTGTCATGGAAACACTGCTTGCGGTGGCCGTTTATTACGTCATGGTGGTGACGGTATTTACCTGGCTGTTTAAAGCGCTGGAAAACCGGCTGGATATTCAGCGCAAACGCCCACAAACACTGAGCGATGCCGAATGCCTGACTCTACGCCAAAGCCTGCCCACGTTGTCGGAAGCAAAAGAATCGGTTTCTACCCGCGGCACGCCTCCAGCCCTTGATTTGCGCGATCTCCGCAAGTCCTGGGGGCAACATCAGGTGCTGAAAGGCATCAATATGAAGGTCGAGAGTGGTGAGGTAATAAGCATCATCGGCCCATCCGGCTCGGGAAAAACCACGCTTATCCGTACTATTAACGCGCTGGAAAACATCGATGCAGGAGAGATCATTCTCTACGGTGAGGACTACCTGAAAGGTAACGCCATTATCGATAAACACCGGCTACGCGCGGGCGTACGCAGAATCGGTATGGTCTTCCAGAGTTTTAATTTGTTCCCGCATCGTACAGTGCTCGACAACGTGATGCTTGCTCCGCTGTACCACAAACTGCTCGACCCGCACGCCGCCCGCGCGCAGGCGCTTGGGCTACTCGATCGCGTAGGGCTTCTGGCGCACGCCAATAAATACCCGAACCAGCTCTCCGGCGGCCAGCAACAACGTGTCGCCATCGCCAGAGCACTGGCTCTGAAACCGGACATCATGCTGTTTGATGAGCCCACCTCTGCGCTGGATCCTGAACTTGTCGGCGAAGTGCTAAAGGTGATTCAGTCTCTTGCCCGGGAAGGCATGACGATGTTGATCGTCACGCATGAAATGGACTTCGCGTTATCCATTTCCGACAGAATTGTCATTATGGAACATGGCGTGATTCAGGGCGACGTCTCCCCGCAGGTTATCCGCGGCACGGAGCAGTCTCCTTCTCTTAACCGCATCCGTGAATTTATGGGAGTCTAGTCATGGTTACAGAACAACACCTGCGTCAGCAACTGGCTGCGGCCTACCGCCTGGCGGCAATGTTCGGCTGGGAAGATACCCTTTACACTCACTTCTCCGTCCGCCTTCCCGGTGACGGTACGCCGCGCTTTTTAATTAATCCCTTTGGCATGATGTTTGATGAAGTCACGGCCAGTAACCTGATCGTTGTGGATATGCAAGGCAGGGTCGTGGAAGGCAATGCTCCGGCCAATTCCGCAGGCTTTACCATCCACAGTGCGGTGCATATGGCACGGGAAGACGCCCACTGCGTAATGCACACGCACACTTTGCCCGGCATGGCCGTCGCCGCCTGTCATGATGGCCTGCTGCAGCTTAATCAAATCAGTACCGAGTTTTACCGGCGCGTTGGCTACCACCCTTATGAAGGTGTGGCGTTTGATCTCGATGAACGGGAGCGTATTCAACATTCGCTGGGTAACCACATTGCCCTGATCCTGCAAAGCCACGGCTTGTTATCGGTGGGCCGTACCGTCGCAGATGCGTTTTACATCATGTATTACCTTAACCGCGCCTGTGAAATCCAGATGGCCGCCTCACAGCTGGCACCTCTCAGCCCGATCCACACCATCGCCCCACACCTCAGTCAACATGCCTGCGAACAGTTAATGGGTGTCGAAGAGGAACGGCAACTGGTCTGGCAGGCGTGGCTACGTCGTCTTGATCGCATTGATACCTCGTACAAAGGTTAACGTTATGCCTGATATAACAATTGTTGTGGATTGCAGCGATGCGGATTTCGCCCATGAGATTTGTGTTGCTCTGCGGCAGTTTCCTGATGTAGATGCGGTATTGCCTGACAATCAGGCCGCCGCTGAAGCAAGCTATGCCTGTTGTTGGTATCCGCACCCGCAGCTGTTGACTCGCTCGCCAAAACTGAGGTTAATTCAGGCCGCTTCAGCTGGCGTTGACCACCTTCCCTCCCCGGTGTTCACCAGCGAGATCCCACTCTGCCGGGTAGTGGATGACAGTTTTCGTCACGGTATGTTCGAGTACGCGCTGTGGGGCATATTATGGTTCCAGCGCTATTTCGATCGCGCTGTAGCTCATCAGCGCTTGCAGATATGGAAATGCTACCCGCAGCGTACCGCCGCCGATTACCACATCGGTATCATGGGGCTGGGGGAAATCGGGGGATACATTGCCAGTCAACTGGTGGCGCTGGGTTACCGGGTATCTGGCTGGTCGCGCAATGAAAAACAGCTAAGAGGCGTTGATGGCTATCACGGGCAGCATCAGCTTGAGCCTTTTCTGAACTCGCTTGATGTGTTGGTCAATGTTCTGCCGCTCACTGAACAAACGTGCGGTATCCTGGCGGAGCCGCTGTTCAATCAGCTCCCGAGGGGAGCCGCGGTGATCAACTGTGGCAGAGGTGAACATATGGTCAGTGGCGACCTGCTATCTGCCCTCAACAGCGGTCATCTTTCTGGCGCCGTGCTCGATGTATTTCCGCAAGAGCCGCTGCCGCAGGGCGACCTATTGTGGGCGCACCCGCAGGTGGTGATCACCCCACATATGGCCTCCTCAGCCTCTGTCGATATTATCGCTCGCCAGTTACTTGAAAATATTCAGCGCCAGAACCAGGGATTACCGCTGCACAGAGCAGTCAATAAGCAGACGGGGTATTAGCTTCATCAACATCCTAAAGATCAGCAAACCCACGCCTGCGGCAGATCGGCATAGCGCGTGGTATAGCGCGGCGACAGCATTTCGCGCTTCATCGCCCACGGCTGCTGTATGCCCTGCCCGGCAAAATAGAGCGTGCCTTTGCCCTGCTTTTGATTCAGGAAGTCCAGCACGGTCATCAACTTTTCGCCGTTAGGGCGTGGAACATTGCTGTCGAACAAATCGAATTGCGCCACACCCTGACTAAAGAAATCGCCCAGCATGACGCCCGCTTTCTGGTAACGGTGCCCCGCCTGCCAGATAGCATCGAGGCTCTGCAATGCGGCCTGAATAATATCCCGGCTGTCCTGCGTGGGAATGAGCAGCGAAACGGACGAACAGTTCCCGTAATAAGGTTCATTCACGGCAAACGGGCTGCTTTTCACAAAAGCAGAGATCACCCGGCAATATTGATGCTCAGCCCGCAGCTTTTCCGCCGCCCGGCTGGCATAACTGCCGATCGCCTGGCGCATATCCTCATACTCGGTAATGCGTTCCCCGAACGAACGGCTGCAGATTATTTCCTGTTTGGCGGCAGAGAACTCATCCATTTCAAGGCATGACTCGCCGCGCAATTCGCGCACCGTTCTTTCCAGCACCACGCTGAAATGCCGTCGAATAAAACGGATATCCGCGTCGGCAAGCTGTAAAACCGTTTTGATACCCATGGCGTCGAGTTTTTTCGACAGTCGCCGCCCCACGCCCCAGACTTCACCCACGGGCAGCTGTGCCATAAGCCAGCGCTGGTGCTTCGGGCGGGATAAATCAACCACACCACCGGTTCGCTCCTGCCACGTTTTTGCCGCAAGATTTGCCAGTTTAGCCAGCGTTTTTGTTGGTGCGATGCCCACGCCCACCGTCAGGCGGGTGCGCTGGCGAATGGTTGCACGGATCGTCTGGCCAAAGGCCTTCAGGTTGTAGCAATTACTCACGCCCGTTAAGTCACAAAATGCTTCGTCAATGGAGTAAATCTCGACCCTCGGCAGCAGCTCTTCAAGCACGCCCATCACCCGCTCGCTCATGTCGGCATACAGCTCGTAGTTGCTGCTAAACGTCAGCACGCCGTGCCGCCTGAGCGCCTCTTTCTGTTTAAAGAAAGGTTCCCCCATTTTGACAAAGGACCGGGCTTCCGCAGAGCGGGCGATGACGCAGCCATCGTTATTGGATAAGACCACCACCGGCTTTCCGGCTAAATCCGGGCGGAATGCCGTTTCGCAGGAGGCGTAGAAGCTGTTGACGTCCACCAGCGCAAACATGCTTAGCCCGCCGCTTTGATGATAAAAGTGACGATGCCGAAAATATCGAGTTCGGCTTCATCGGTGACGGGAATCGGTGCCCAGGCGCTATTCATCGGCAGTAGCATCACCGTGGGGCGAAGCTGCAGGCGCTTCACGGTGAACGCCCCGTCAATCGCCGCAATGACTATATCGCCCTGTGACGCCGTTCTTGAGCTGTCCACAATCAGCAAGTCCCCTTCGCCAATTCCCCCTTCCACCATCGAATCCCCCGCCGCCTTTACGAAATAGGTCGCACCGGGATTGCGCACCAGCAGCTTATTGAGATCGATACGTTGCTCAACATAGTCCTGAGCCGGTGACGGAAACCCGCACTGCACCAGGTCAGCAAAGAGAGGAAAGGAAGCGTCAGGGCAACAGGCCGCAGGTTTGAGAAGGTTCATGATACCGCCAATACAAATACTGTTTATATATACAGTATCAGGTAAAAAAGACACTTCAAGTAAGAAAACACGTACTTTTGCTAAGCCCTTCGTTTTGCGAGTGAAAAAATTCGAGCACGCTGGCAGAAACCACAAAAGCCTTCAGGTGTAATGAGCATGGGCATAATGATATGGTCAGTTGCAAGCCCGGTACCCAACAAAAGGACGCGTGATGACACAGCCAGTGATTCAGGATTTGCTTAGCCAGCTCGAAACCCCGGAAGATGCCGCGGCGCTAAGCTGGGTGGAAAAACAAAATAAGCGCACCACGGACAGGTTTGCCACGGGAGAGCGCTTCCAGCAAATGCGGGGCGCGATCCTGCAGTCGCTGGACGATAAAACCAATATTCCCTGGGGGAGCCATTACCGCAACGCGGTGTATAACTTCTGGCAGGATGACGAACACCCTCGCGGTATATGGCGCCGGACTTCTGAAAGCTCTTACTTTACCGCGACACCAGAATGGGAAACGGTGCTGGATGTCGATCGTCTGAATGAAGAGGAAGGCGCAAACTGGAGCTACCATGGCGCCGATCTCCTCCACCCGGACTATTCCCGGGCGCTGATCTTTTTATCCAGCGGCGGCGATGCCTGTGAAATTCGTGAATTCGATCTGGTAAATAAAAAGTTTATCCCCGAGGGCTTCTTCCTGCCGGAAAGCAAAAGTTCGGTCAGTTGGCTGAATGAAAACACGCTGCTGCTGGCGCTCGATGCAGGAGAGGACACGCTCACGACGTCCGGCTATCCACGCAGTGTCTATCGCTGGGCTCGGGGCTCATCGCCGCAGGATGCGCCGCTCATCTACGCCGGTGAAGCGACGGACATGGCCGTTTCAGCCTGGCATGATGACACCCCCGGTTTTGAGCGGGATCTGGTGCACTGCAGCAAAGACTTTTACCATGGGCAAACCTGGCTTTTGACCGGCCAGAACACCCTGACGCTTATCGCCATCCCCGAAGATGCCTCCTGCGGATTTTTCAAAGACTGGCTGCTGGTCACACTGACTTCCGACTGGACAATCGCTGAGACGACCTGGCCTGCAGGTGCCCTGCTGGCGATTGATTTGGCTGATTTTCAGCGGGGCGAGCGCAATTTCATTGCACTCTTCACACCCAACTCGCGCACGACGCTGCAAGGCTACAGTTCAACCCGCGACTACCTCCTGCTTAACCTGAGCCAGGATGCCGTTGAAAAGGTCGAATTTATAAAAATCGATAACGGCCAGCGGCACTGCATAAAAACGCTTGAGCTGCCTGATTTCACCAACGTTTCCGCCGGCGGTATCGACGATGAAAGTAACCGCTACCGGCTGGTCAGCCACGGATTTCTGCAGCCACACAGCCTCAGCTATGGCGATCTGGACAATGACACGCTCAGCCTCGTGAAACAGGATCCGACCTGCTTTGACGCCGGAGAGTTTAGCGTGACCCAGCACTTTGCCCTTTCGCTGGACGGAACCCGCGTCCCCTACTTCCAGGTGGCCGCCAAAGCGCTGGCGCTGTCCGGTGAGAATCCGACGCTGCTGTATGGTTACGGTGGATTTGAAGTTTCTTTAACACCTCATTACCTGGACTCAAAAGGCGTGACATGGCTGCAAAACGGCGGGGTTTACGTCGTCGCGAATATTCGGGGCGGCGGTGAATATGGCCCCGGCTGGCACCAGGCTGCGCTCAAACAGCATCGTCATCGCGCCTGGGAAGATTTTACCGCTGTGGCAAGCGACCTGGAGGCGCGGAAAGTCACCTGTGCCGCAAAACTTGCCGCGCAGGGCGGGAGCAACGGCGGCCTGCTGATTGGCAATATGCTCACCGATTACCCGGAGTTATTTGGCGCGCTGGTGTGTGAAGTCCCGCTGCTGGATATGCTGAACTATCACCGCTGGCTCGCGGGGGCATCCTGGATTGCCGAGTATGGCGACCCGGACATTGCCGAAGAGCGAGAGTGGCTGCGGCGTTATTCTCCTTTCGACAAAGTGTCCGCTGACGTAGATTATCCACCCACGCTATTCACCACCGGCACCCAGGATGACAGGGTTAGTCCGGCTCATGCCCGCCGAATGGTGGCACGGATGCAGCAGCAAGGGCACGAGAACGTCTGGCTGTATGAGGAAACGGACGCCGGCCACGGCAGCGCGCCGGAAAATAGCCAGACGGCGTCCCATCAGGCTATGATCGAAGAGTTCCTCTGGCAGATGCTGACCGGGAAATAAACGTGGGCGGTGCGTCAAAGGCGCGCCGCTTCGTCATTAGCGAATCTAATGCAACAGCATATTTTTTAATTTTTATTTATCGCTCAAAGGCTATTTAATTCGTCCTCAATCAATGAAAAGGAGACCGATAAATGGCTGGCGAGAATAACCTGGCAATCCTGCTGAGCAATGCTGCCCCGGAGCTTAACCCAGGGAAATATGTTTTTTGCACTTTACCCGCGCCTTCAGCGGAATTAAAAGATGCCGCGATTGTGACCGTCCGCGAGGTTGAAGGCGTCACGCTGGTTTTGCCGCAGGATCTGGCGGATAAACATGCCGTTAACTACGATTACGTCGCCAGCTGGATCACCCTGAAGATTCACTCATCCCTCGCCGCCGTAGGCCTTACCGCCGCATTTTCACGCGCGCTGGCGAAAAAAGGCATCAGCTGTAACGTGGTGGCTGGGTATTATCACGACCATATTTTCGTGGCGCATACAGATACCGAATCAGCCATGTCGGCCTTGTCATCTTTGGCATCCGAGGCATAAGCGGAGAAATAAGCAGGGGAAGCTTTTGCCTCCCCTGATAACAGCGCTATCAACTGCGGATAAATTTCAGGATGTCCGCATTGATGGTATCGGCATGCGTGGTATGCATCCCGTGCGGATAGCCGGGGTAGATGTGCAGCGTGCTGTTGCTGAGCAGTTTATCCTGCAGAATAGCCGCATTTTTGTACGGTACAACCTGGTCGTCATCACCCTGCAGAACCAACACCGGCACGGTGATGGCTTTCAGATCCTCGGTCTGGTCGGTTTCTGAAAACGCTTTGATCCCCTCATAGTGCGCTTTCGCGCTGCCGGCCATGCCCTGCCGCCACCAGTTCCGAATACTTCCTTCAGAAACCTCAGCGCCCTGGCGGTTAAAGCCATAGAACGGGCCAGAGGCAACATCAAGGTAAAACTGCGCGCGGTTTGCCGCCAGCGCCTTACGGAAGCCGTCAAACACCTCAAGCGGCGTCCCGCCCGGATTACTCGCCGTTTTCACCATTAATGGTGGAACGGCACTGATTAAAACAGCTTTCGCAACGCGCCCCTGAGGCTGGCCGTATTGGGCGACATAGCGGGCCACCTGTCCGCCGCCGGTTGAGTGGCCAACGTGCACGGCATTTTTCAGATCCAGATGTTCCACCACCGCCGAGGCATCCGCCGCATAATGATCCATATCGTGCCCGTCGCTGACCTGGTCAGACCGGCCATGTCCGCGTCTGTCGAACGCGATAACCCGGAAGCCTTCGCCTAAGAAAAACAACATCTGGTTATCCCAGTCATCGGCGCTGAGCGGCCAACCGTGATGAAAAACAATCGGTTGAGCCGTTTTCGGCCCCCAGTCTTTATAAAAGATATTGACGCCATCTTTCGTCTTTACGAATGTCATAAACCTCACTCCTTGCTGCTATGAATTACGTTTAACCTGATAAAGCATAGCCGATAGACGTGGCATGACCGTAAATCCTGCTGGCATTCGCCGCCGCAATCCGTACCATACACGCCAGCATGACACGCTGTGCGTGTTGGATTCAGAGCCCGAGACTTTCATGACCACTCAAAAAGAACAGTACAACCTGAACAAGTTACAGAAACGCCTGCGTCGCAACGTGGGTGAAGCGATTGCCGATTACAACATGATTGAAGACGGCGACCGCATTATGGTTTGCCTTTCCGGCGGCAAAGACAGCTACACGATGCTGGAAATTCTGCTTAACCTGCAGAAAAGCGCGCCAATCAGCTTTAGCCTCGTGGCGGTAAACCTCGACCAGAAACAACCGGGGTTCCCTGAGCATGTGCTGCCGGCTTATCTGGACAGCATCGGCGTTGAATACAAGATTGTGGAAGAGAACACCTACGGCATCGTGAAAGAGAAGATCCCGGAAGGCAAAACCACCTGCTCTCTGTGTTCCCGCCTGCGCCGCGGCATTCTTTACCGCACCGCCACCGAGCTGGGCTGTACCAAAATCGCGCTGGGCCACCACCGCGACGATATTCTGCAAACGCTGTTCCTGAATATGTTCTACGGCGGCAAGATGAAGGGCATGCCACCAAAGCTGATGAGCGACGACGGCAAACATATTGTTATCCGCCCGCTGGCCTACTGCCGCGAGAAAGACATTGAGCGTTTTGCCATCGCCCGCGAATATCCAATTATTCCATGCAACCTGTGTGGCTCGCAGCCAAACCTGCAGCGTCAGGTAATTGCCGACATGCTGCGCGACTGGGATAAACGCTACCCGGGCCGCATTGAGACGATGTTCAGCGCGATGCAGAACGTGGTGCCGTCGCATCTCTGCGATACCGAGCTGTTTGACTTCGCGGGTATTACCCACGGTTCAGAAGTGGTGAACGGCGGCGACCTGGCGTTCGATCGCGAAGAAATCCCTATGCAGCCCGTTGGCTGGCAGCCAGAAGAAGACAACGCTGATGCCCCGCTGCAGCGTCTGGATATCCTGGAAATTAAATAATCTTCATTCCCTCTCCGCCCGGAGAGGGAAAGCTTCAATGATGTGTTGGTGGGTCGATTATCGGCCTTGGATCCGGGTCGGTCGGCGGATCGGGTATCGGCTGTGGTCTGGGGATCGGGTCTGGTACCGGCACGGGTTCGGTGGGGAAAGCCGGGTCGCTCATCATCAGGCTGTTGCGATACAGCATCGTCATCTCCTGCGTGGGTGAATCGCCCTTTAAAGCATAGTCCACAAATTGCAGGCAAAAAAAAGCCGACTTTGAAAGCCGGCATGGTATGAATCAATTGTGCTATGCAGTAATTCTAAAAAAAGGAAGTAAGACAATATGGAGCGCAACGCCCATCGCTTGACGTTGCATTCACCTGCGAGAGAGAGTTTGCCGCGGCAAGGCTTTCGGTTTCTTGATTTTGCTCAATAACGACGCCGTTTTTGCCCACAAACTCGTTCAAAACCTCGCAACTTTACAGCCATTTACTGCGATGTAACCACCAGGCAACACCACCTATCATAACCACCAACATTATGCAGAACAGCGCGAAGCCGAAGGCCCAGCCGCCGCCGGGGATACCGCCGAGGTTGACACCGAACAGCCCGGTTAAAAACGTGCTGGGTAAAAAGACCATCGCCATCAGCGACATGGTGTAGGTTCTGCGGTTTAAAGATTCCTGCATAACCTGGGAGATTTCATCGGTCATCACGCCGGTGCGGGCGATGCAGGCGTCGATTTCGTCCAGCCCCCTGCCCAGTCTGTCGGCAATGTCCTGCATACGTCGGCGTTGGTCATCGTTCATCCAGCTTAGCCGCTCGCTGGCAAGACGTGCATAGACGTCACGTTGCGGCGACATATAGCGACGCATGACAATCAGCTGTTTACGCAACAGCGCTAAAGCCCCGCGAGGCGGCACCTGCTGGTCGAGCAGATTGTCTTCGAGATCGATGATTTTATCGTGCATTTGCTCAATAAATTCGCTGGCGTGGTCGGTGAGCGCATCGCAGGCATCCACCAGCCAGCTGCCGCAGTCGGTGGGGCCAGTGCCTTCATTCAGATCGTTCACCACATCATCCAGCGCAAGAACCTGCCGCCTGCGGGTTGAGACAATCAGCCGTTCATCGATGTAAAGCCGCACGGCCACCAGTTGATCCGGGCGTTCATCGGTGTTGCCGTTAATACAACGCAGCGTGATTAGCGTGCCGTCACCTACGCGAGAAACGCGGGGGCGCATGCTTTCACCGGCTAACGCCTCCCTGACATAGTTCGGCAACAGCGGCGTGTTGGCCAGCCAGTCAGCGCTGTCAGCGTTGGTGTAATTCAGGTGTAGCCAGCAGGGATGCTCGCTGTCGATAATTTCATTGCTGTCGAGGGGCTTCACGCCGCCCTTGCCGTCCAGTTGCCAGGCAAATACCGCGTCCGGCACGTGCAGCTCGCTGCCTTTAATTACATCCACTGCGCAATCCTCAAGCTGAGTCAGTTCTTTCTGTCAGTCTAGCCATCTCTGATACGAAGGCAACCGCTGGTTGGCGTGAAACAGTCTGAATTCGCTGGAGAAATCGCTTAATCATTAGACAACCCAACGTCAGGGACTAAAGTTAAGCACATAGCGATATCGGCTCAGAGGGATAAGGATCAGCATGTTATCAGAGCGACGTAAGCCCACCTCGGATCTGGAATTACGCCTGGCCATGATGCGCCAGCGTTCCGTCACCATTAGCACCTGTTGGTTTCTCTGGCTCAACCTGCTGTTCTCTGCGTTTATATTCGGGCGAGATATCTTCACGCCGCTGCGTGAATCTGCAGTAACCGTTCGTTTTCAGCATCTGCTCGACGGCACCATGATAGTGATATCTATGCTTTGCGCGGCCACGCTTTTTATTGTCAACATGGTCGACAATAAGCAAAGCGAGCCGCTGCGAGTCTTTACTCACCGCGTGATAGCGCTGCTCAGTCCCTGCTGGGCATTGGGCTTTTTTATTTTGCTGTCGGAGCATGATGTCAGAACTGTGTTTCCTTTTACCTCGCTGCTGATTTTTTCCGCGCTGATTTCGCTCTATTCCGACACACGGGCGCTCTATGCCTTCGTGATTCCGATCTGGCTGGTGGCGTTTGCCGGGAATTTTTTCTACCCGGCAGATGACGTTATATTTCTTAGCCTTATTTTCCTGCTTGTCGCCGCTGTTTTTGAATCGGGCCGGCGTATTTTGCACGGCTGGTGCCGGCTGGCCATGCAGCGGGAGCTGGAAAACAACGCGCTGATTCATCAGTTAAAATCGCTGGCAAACAGAGATCCTCTGACCGGCATCGCTAACCGCCGCAGCTTTCAGTTGTTGCTGGATAAAAGCGTGCAGCGCGGCCAGCAGATGAATACTTCGCTGTCGCTTATCATGGTAGACGTGGATCATTTTAAAAATTACAACGACCGCTATGGTCATCTGGCCGGCGACGAATGCCTGATTCGCGTCGCACAGATTCTGGAGGCATCTGTCCGCCACCACCGGGATCTCGTGGCTCGTTTCGGTGGCGAAGAGTTTATTATTCTGCTGCCGGGCGCCAGCAGCGAAGAGGCCGTGTTGGTTGCGCAACGCATCCAGCGTAACCTGGCCCAGGCCGCGCTTGAACACAGCGCTTCGCCCGTGAATCCAGCGGTAACGGTGAGTCTGGGAATAGCCGGCTGGTCAAAAGAAATCAGCACATCCCGGTTGATTGCAGAGGCAGATGCCGCGCTGTATTCGGCTAAAGCTCAGGGGCGAAACCGCTGGCACCGCTACGGCGTGGAAAACAGTGCCCGAGTCGATGAGCCTGTCGAGGGATAAAAAAAACCGGGCAATGGCCCGGTTCTTACTAACGTAACTGGCTGTCTTTCGAGCCACGTCGGTTATAGCCTGAGAACGTGGCCCGGTGCGCATCTTCCGCCTGTTGGCAGCTAATACACAACCGCACGCCCTGAATCGCTTTGCGCCGTGCTTCCGGAATGCGTTCGCCGCATTCTTCACAGTACTCAAGGCTTTCGCCCTTCGGTAGCTCGCTGCGCGCTCTGGCCACGGCGTCGTCCACGGTACTGTCGATTTGCTCCTGAACGGCGCCGTCATTGGCCCAACCTGATGCCATCTCGTCACCTCCGCAATCGCTATGCCTGAGGTGACTATAATAACACTTTTTCTGACTAAATTTTAGCCGCGCTTAGTGTTTGATAATATACATCGTGCGGCTGTAGGCCACGTCTTCCGGGTTGTTGATCGGGTAGCCCTTCAGCCACGGTTTGATCAGGCGGCCGTTGGTGTACTGGTAGATTGGCGCGATGGGCGCTTTTTCCTGAATGATTTTTTCGGCGGCATTGTAATCCGCATTCCGCGCTTTGTCGGTGGTTTCCTGCGCTGCCTGAGACAGCAGCTTGTCGTATTCCGGGGAATTGAAGCGTGAAATATTGCCGCTGTGAGTGGAAGTTAGCAGCGACAGGAAAGTAGAAGGTTCATTGTAATCCCCTACCCATGACGCACGAATGACGTCGAAATTGCCGGTGTTGCGGCTGTCGATGTAGGTTTTCCACTCCTGATTTTGCAGCTTCACGTCAACGCCCAGATTTTTCTTCCACATTGACGCAACGGCAATCGCAATCTTCTGGTGGTTTTCGGAAGTGTTGTACAACAGCGTCAATTTCAGCGGTTTGGCATCGCCATAGCCGGCGGCACGCAGCAGCATTTTCGCCTGGGCGTTCAGCTCCTGCTGGCTCATGTCTTCAAACAGAGAGCGGTCCGGCTTAAAGCCCGCGGTAACGTCAGGCGTAAAGCGCCAGGCCGGTTTCTCTCCCGTGCCCAATACTTTCTCGGCCATCAGACGGCGGTCGATGGTCATACTCAGGGCGAGGCGAACGCGAGCATCTGCCGTCGGCCCTTTTTGCGTGTTAAACGCGTAGTAATAAGTGCCAAGCTGCGGCGGCGTATAAACCTGCCCTGGAATGTCTTTCAGCAGTTTCTGGTAGAGGTTTTTCGGGAAAGACTCGGTGATGTCGATATCACCCGCCAGGTAACGCTTGGTTGCCGCAGACTCCTGGTTGATAGGGATAAAGGTCACTTTGGTCAGCACCGTTTTCCCGTTGTCCCAGTAGTTTTTATTCGGCACCACAACCAGCTTCTCGTTCACCACGCGGTCCTGCAGCGTAAATGCGCCGTTGCCCACAAGATTGCCGGGTTTCGTCCACTCATTACCTAATTTTTCGACGACCGCTTTAGGCGTGGGGTAGAAGGCAAAGTTTGCTGCCAGGCCAGGGAAAAATGGCACGGGTTTATCGAGCTGTACACGCAGCGTTTTAGCATCCACGGCGGTAACGCCTAGCTGGTCTGCGGGCAATTTCCCGTCGATAATTGCCTGGGCGTTGGTGATACCCGCCAGCGCGGCAAACCAGGCAAACGAAGAGGTATTTTTAGGGTCAACCAGGCGCTGCCAGCTGTAAACAAAATCCTGGGCGGTAACAGGCGTTCCATCGGACCAACGGGCGTTGTCGCGGAGCGTAAACGTCCAGATGCGGTTATCGTTGCTTTGCCATTTGGTGGCAACACCCGGCACCAGCTCGCCCTTTTCGTTTTGGTTAACCAGGCCTTCAAATAAATCGCGAATAACCTGAATTTCCGGCAGACCAACCGCTTTGATAGGATCCAGGCTCGCGGGTTCATCTTTAATATGTCTGACTAACTCCTGACTGCTCGCCAGCTTCGTTCCCGCAGGAACATCCGCCGCCCAGGCGCTTTGCAGCATGGCGGCCACGGCCAACGCACAACAGCTAAAACTGAGGCTTTTTTTCATCGCTTTCCTTCCGTGTTTTTGCATTCAGGAGATTTGTGTAAGTTACTGTAGCGTAATTTATTCTTTTGATTCCAGGAAAAAGCTCACATCTGCGGATTAAGGTGAGTTTTACCCAAAACATTGCTATTAATGACGTTAATAGCCGCTTTATTCAGTGAGAGGAATATCATGCCCACGACCCGCCCTCGCCCCCAGCGCGGCCATCTGCCGCCGGGCTGTGAACGCTACGGCAAATCGGTATTAGGTGCGCCGCTGCTCTATTTCCCCGCGACTCAAACAGAAGAACGCGGTGGGCTTATCATTGCCGGTACTCACGGGGATGAAAACGCCGCGATGGTGGCGCTATCATGCGCCTTGAGAACGCTTGAGCCGCAGTTCAGGCGGCACCATGTCGTGCTGGCGGTGAACCCGGACGGCTGCCAGCTTGGCCTGCGCGCCAACGCGCACGGCGTCGACCTGAACCGCAACTTCCCGGCGGCCAACTGGAAAGCTGGCGATACCGTCTACCGCTGGAACAGCAGCGCGGACAAGCGTGACGTGGTGCTTTCTACCGGGCAAACGCCGGGTTCCGAGCCGGAAACCACCGCGTTGTGCCAGCTTATTCATCAGTTGCAGCCCGCCTGGGTAGTCTCTTTTCACGATCCGCTGGGCTGTATTGAAGATCCGCACAGCTCCGCACTGGGGCACTGGCTGGCGGAAGCCTTTGCGCTGCCGCTGGTGACCAGCGTTGGCTACGAAACGCCGGGGTCATTCGGCAGCTGGTGTGCCGATTTAGGTCTGCCGTGCATTACGGCTGAGTTCCCGCCGATATCAGCCGATGAGGCCAGCGAGCGCTATCTGCGGGCGATGACTGACCTTTTGCACTGGCACAGGTAATTATTAGGGATACAGTTTGCCCGTTTCAAAATGCAGCGATGGCTCCACATCAACGGCAAGCCAGGTGGGGCCATCGAGGTCGGCAAAGCGCACCTTAGCCGCCAGCGGTAAAGCGGCGGCAATGGCGCGGGATGTGCAGAGCATACAGCCAAGCATGACATCAAAACCCTGTTCCCGCGCGGCCTGAGCCAGCAATAATGCCTCTGTTAACCCCCCGGTTTTATCGAGCTTAACGTTCACCATGTCGTAGCGTCCGACAAGCGCCGGCAGGCTGCTGCGGGTGTGGCAGCTTTCGTCGGCGCAAATCGGCAGCGGGTGAATAAAATTCGCCAGCGCATCATCATCCCCCGCCGGTAGCGGCTGTTCCAGCATCGCCACGTTGAGATCGGCCAGCAGCTGGCAGCGGGCGGCCAGGCCATCGCTGCGCCAGGACTCGTTGGCATCCACAATCAAAATGGCTTCCGGCACCGCCGCCCGGATGGCCACCATTCGTTCGGTGATAAGGCGATCGTCCAGTTTTACCTTGAGCAAACGCGCCCCCTTCTGCCAAAGCAACGCCGCTGAGGCAGCCATTTGTTCAGGGGCGGCGATCGTCACGGTTTGCGCCGTGGTCACCATTTCTGGCAATTCGACCGCATTCAGGGCTGATATCGTGGTGTGTTTCTGGCGGGCTTCCAGGTCCCAAAGTGCGCTGTCAATGGCGTTCCGAGCCGCCCCAGCCGGAAGAGCCTGCTGTAATTCAGCACGCGTCATACCGCGCTCAAGCTGTGAAAGTACCGTGGTGATTTGGGCCAGCACCGAAGCATCGCTTTCGCCATAGCGCGGGTATGGCGTGCATTCACCGACGCCTTTTATGCCGTCTTCTTCAATTTCCACCACCACAACAACCGCCTCGCTGCGGGTTCCACGCGATATCACAAATGGTGTATGGAGCGGCCAGGCTTCCTGGTAAACTTTCACTGTTCTCATTCTCAGTCTCCCTTGGGGTTATCGCCTGAGTATAGCGAGCCCACGCTTTTGCATGTACTTTCAGTTTTTTATGTTCATCACGGATTTCCTGGAATACACTGTTCCCGGCGTTAATTTTATGTAAAAGGAAGATTAAACATGTCACAAACCGTTCATTTCCAGGGCAACCCGGTCAAGGTTGCAGGTCAGATCCCACAGACGGGCAGCAAAGCCGCCGCCTTCTCTCTGGTCGCGAAAGATCTTTCTGACGTTGCGCTGAGCCAGTTTGCCGGCAAACGTAAAGTGCTGAATGTTTTCCCAAGCATCGACACCGGCGTGTGTGCCGCGTCCGTGCGCAAATTCAACCAGCTGGCTACCGAGCTGGATAACACCGTTGTGCTGTGTATTTCTGCCGACCTGCCGTTCGCTCAGTCCCGTTTCTGCGGCGCTGAAGGCCTGAACAACGTTGTCACCCTGTCCACCCTGCGTAACCCTGAGTTCCAGCAGACTTACGGCGTCAGCATTGCCGAAGGCGCGCTGAAAGGCCTGACCGCACGTGCGGTAGTGGTTATCAATGAAAACGATGAAGTGATCTTCAGCGAGCTGGTGAATGAAATCACCACCGAGCCGGATTACGCTGCGGCACTGGAAGTGCTGAAGGCTTAAGCCTCAGGTCTGTATGAAAAGAAAACCCCGGCATGCCGGGGTTTTCTTTTCTTCATTTCATTGAAAAATAAATAATTATTTTTACTTCATCCACTTAGCATCCATCATTAGCGCCCTGAATGATTTCATCCAAGGCGTTTTTATTTTTGAGCAAAGATCAATACTGGTTTATCACCCGGCGTGATGCGGACTACGCGTTTAAGCCCGGCAGTATCTGCCAGATAAAAAACCAGCATTCACCAAGAGATCTATGGTGCGCCCGAATACACGACCTTGCTTCAAAGCGCTATGCTCAACAACCAGGCTACCATCTGCCGCCGTAACTACTACATCAACGGCACTCACCCCGGGGTAATTGTCTATCTGACAGACCCGATCACTAACAACAAAGGCGTTGAAAGTCTTAAGAAATCATTTAAAGATACGCGCGGCTGCGGGGCATTTAAAAACCTGTTTGTGTATGCCGCGGGCAGGAAGAAAGACGGCTTGCAAATTATGCCATTCAGTCAGATAGCGGCAAAGGATGAATTTACCGGCATCAAGGATGCGACGCGGGATGACATGCTCGCGGCGCACCGCGTCCCGCCTCAGTTGATGGGCGTCATGCCGGGTAACGCCGGGGGGTTTGGTGACGTCGAGAAGGCCGCCCGGGTCTTCTCTATCAACGAGCTGACACCGATACAGGAAAGTTTGAAAGAGCTAAATGACTGGTTGGGCATCGAAGTGATCCGCTTCAACCCTTACGCCCTAACCGCCCCCTCGGAAGCAGCCTGAACATTCAAAAACATTGACGCATCACCCCGCCTAGGTGTGGGCGCGACCGGCCGAAGGCAAGACGCGATATTAGCCCCCTCAGAGTCCCGCAGGTAGGGGCTCTCTCTTTTCACCCTCCAGCATGACCTCGAACGAAGCACATCAAAACAGGGCCGCACAGGCGCGAAAAAGGGCACCGGCAGACATACCCTCCTGGCCCCCTCAGCGCGCGGTGAATCCCCCGCCTCGCCCGCACACAAAACCCCCATCTTTTTGTGCAATCTTACATCTTGCGGCAGGCAGCGCCGCGTCTGGGCTAGCCTGACAAAATCACCATCAAAAAAATTGTGCAAACCGGGGCTAAAGCTTGCATTAAAATTACATATTTACAAAAAATTTGATTATCCAAATCACGATATGTTTTTAGAGTCGTTTAGAATCGTTTCCTTATCAGGAGTTAAACGTGCATTATGGTCGTGTAATGCCGTTAGTTTCTTACAATTATCGACCGATAAAAAATAAAAGGTGTAACACTCTTCTTCGATTAAGTCCAAATTAATAGCCACTACTAGGTGAGCATATAAGAATGGGTTTTCGGTTCCCCAAAAACCATTTTCACTTACCAACCCCACATTATCATCTGAAATTTTCTCAATTAACACATCGTACAAAGAATGTCCCCTAGAAAATTTGAACTCATTATCAAAATCCATATAGTAAAGTCCGGGGCTTTCAAGACCAAGAAATCCTTTCTCATCATTCATTTTCACCCCCTTTGAATAACGATAAACACCAGGCTCTCCCTTTAACTTATTATGAATGGTAACAATTTTTTCAGTTGGCAACTCTTTGAGTGTTTCTATTTCAATGATATTTTTTTTCTTTAATTTTACTTTATCCAATACACTCTTAATCCAATTAAAAACATCACGCTCAGCATAATACCCCCCATTCATTGAGTAGTGAACGCCATCAATAGGCTTCATCACCTCCCTTTTATTAATAAATGAATTAAATGTGCTACCCGATACAAGATTAGATAATCCCAGGCTTTCAGTATCCAATATTTTATCTAAACGTCTTTTTAAAGATACTGATACTTCATTTATATACTTCCCAACCAATTCATCATCTAAATCTGAGCTGGTAATAAATTTAGCAACAATATTATTCTTTTCAAGAATTATACCATCAAGGTATTCAGCGACAGCCTCTCTATTGGAATCATCAGCATCCCCATGATTTATCACCTTGAGAAACCCGGTGAATTCCTCACCTCTTAAATATGAAGAAATCGCCTGTAATTGAAATGTTGTAAGCCCAGTTACTTCTAAAAAATCTTTTTTGTCACGAATAAATATTGGGTTGAGATTATTTTTGTTAAACGAAGACTGAGTTATTATTGAGACAATGGATTTATAGGTGTCATCACTTGCAGATGCTACTGATGCTTGATAATCTGGTATCTCTCTTAAAGTTCTTCCAGAATCAAAATCTGTTTTTTTTGGAATGACAAAAAGTGTATCATACGTACCCTCCTTATAATACAGCTCATTAAAAAATTCCGCATTAACCCAAGACCTCAAATATTCAAAAAGTATTACAAGCTCATTGTCATCCTCTAAACTCTTGTCGCGTAGATAGTCCAAGCGAATCAAAATTAATGTAACAACATCTTTTACACATTGGACCATTTTAATTTCTATAGCACTTAATGACTCTCTATCATCGGGATCCTGAAGATAACGAAACTCCTTCGTTAAGAATTCTGTATTAAATCCAAAAGACATGTAGTTTTTATACAGTAAGTTTTGACACACTGTGTATACATATAAATCAAAAAAGCTAGAATCACCATCTACAAAACCATACCTTATTTTTTCATGAAGCGACCTACAAATTAAAATGTAGAACTCATGAAAATAATCATTGGTATAAAGAAATCGTCCAATATCAATAATACACTTCATTGCCTGACTGGTTTTTTTAACATCATTTCTTATTATCGCTTCGAATGCGACCTTTTCACAGAATGCCGCAAAAATAGAATAATCGACACTATTTTTTTTATTAGTATAACTAAATGAATGATCCAAGCCACTTATGGTTCTCAGAAAATCATTTTTATCAGTGAGTGCAAATAAAGCTTTTACACCAAAATCAATCCCCCACTCACTTCCTTTTAACAAGCTAGTTCTTATGTTTTTTATTACTGCCTGTTCATAATTCCGGTAAATAACAATTTCATCTGGTGTAGTATCTTTTGTTAAAAATGCCGAGCCGAGCATCTTTTCAATTTTATAAATCAATTCATCTTTGACAACTGAGCCATTTTCAAAATCAATATTGAATGAAGAATAGGAAACACTTAGATTAAAACTCAAGTTCAACAGCAACTTAACATCACCACCATCAGTACCATTTTTAATTTCATCATTTATAAGCCTAAGACACAGAGGACAGAACCCGCTTAATACAAGCTGCTCGCTTTCATTAAAAACATTTAGCGTACGCTGCTCTCTTAATAAAAAATTTGAGTTCCAACCATAATCAATATGACTTAAACCTTCACAGCACTCATTAAAACGCCTAATCAACCCTTGGCTATTAACAATGAAGGAATAATGATTTTCCCCTGCAGAATTTAGCTCCATAAACAAATAGTCATTTATAATTGCCGGATTTTCTGTGACATTATATAGTTTAAGATACATCAATCCATAACTAAAAATGAAACACAAAGAAACAATAATTGAAATAACATAAGCGATCATACCTCCACCAAAAGCTACAAGAACAATGCCACTTAATAAACTAAAAACTGAGTTCAGACTAAAAATTAGAAAATGGCTCTTTCTTAGCAGCAATGACTTGCATATATCTTCAAATCCCGGCTCTGAATAACTTGAAACTTGACTGACAAACATGCCCATAAATGTGATCGACAATGCAGCGATAGTACCATGTATCCCTAAAACGCCCACCCAAACGCCAGTCGTCCAATTGAGAGAAGTACTATTTAAATAAGAAGGTGTTATCAGTAAGTATTTAAATAAGGGTCCAAAAGAATCCGAGTAAAAAACACCAAAAATCCCTGCAATTATGATCATTAAATATAAAACGAATGTTAAAATAACATTTTCATTTAACCACAAAAAATCTCGCCTTTTCTCAACACGCTTCATAACATCTCCAGCATTATCCAATAACATCCCATGAAAAGGTAAACTAAACCAATAGGTTTTGTTTACACCTATAGTTCACACTTTCGGCATCTCTTAATTTTTTATATATGAAGCCTATTAATTTCTGCTATTTCCTTTCCTCGTCAACCATACTTACCTCTTGCTTCCTGTTATCAAATAAATTTTTCCAAGCAGCCGGGTCAGCCTTTTTCAACATCTCAGCATAACTACCCATGGGATCGCTCCTGAATTTCATGCTATCAATATTATTCCTTAGTTTCATATGCTGCCACAAATTAGAGGTTCGTCTGTCGAAACCGGTATCTTCCCGCTTCCTCAGCTCACCT
The DNA here is from genome assembly GCF_000758305.1 of Cedecea neteri. Classification (NCBI taxonomy): domain Bacteria; kingdom Pseudomonadati; phylum Pseudomonadota; class Gammaproteobacteria; order Enterobacterales; family Enterobacteriaceae; genus Cedecea; species Cedecea neteri. Next base: position 3,782,808 of record NZ_CP009458.1, read on the forward strand.
GTGCCGGTTGCTGAGATAAGATAGCCGTCAATGCGCAAATGCTTACCATGTAGCTTCCGTTGGTACCAGATGCGCAACGGTAAATCGCGACGGGCAACGAATGTCCCGCCCTGCAATGGGGTGTATTCCTGCCAGTCTCCAGCATCCGCAGCGCGGTGCAACTAGGCAAAAAGCGGGTTTATCTTGTCGGCCTGTTCCTGATTGCGGAACCGGCGTAGCTCACGCCAGACGGATACCGGCGCGCCACCCAAAAACTGAAACTGACGAATTCCCCAGCAATATGCTCACCTGGCTCCCAATAACTTAAATGATGTGATGTTGCGTAACTTGCTTAGTGGCGACATGTGCATGGCATTTACTTCAACTGGTTATACCCATAAATGAAGTGACCCCATGATATATAGTGAAACATCGCTTATAGCATGGGGCTACGAATACCGGTCTCCCGGTTTTTTTTATGTTTACTCTTCGCCCTTCTTCTGGCTTAGTCCGTACTCGCGCAGCTTGTTGGCGATCGCGGTATGGGAAACGCCCAGCCGTTTAGCCAGCTTACGCGTACTTGGATAACTGCGGTACAGCTGTGTTAACACGGAACGCTCAAAGCGGCTGGTGATATCGTCCAGCGAGCCTTCCATTGCCTCTTCCCCCACGGCCAGGCTGGCCGAATCGAAGTCCGGCAGCAGGATGTCCTGCGGACGCAGCTCGTAGCCTTCCAACTGGGTTAAAGCACGGTAAATGGCGTTTTTCAGCTGACGCACGTTGCCCGGCCAGCCGTAGCGGGTCAGCACGCTGCTTAAATCGTGAGACAGCTTAGGCCGCGGTACGCCCTGCTCGTCGGCAAAGCGCGCCACAAACAGTTCCGTCAGCGGCATGATGTCCTGCGGGCGATCGCGCAGCGGCGGCAGGTTCAGGGTCAGGACGTTGAGGCGATAATAGAGATCCTCGCGGAACTCGCCTTTCTGCACCAGCTCCACCAAATTTTTTTGCGTCGCGCAAATCACGCGGACATCAACATGTACTTCGTGTTCTTCGCCTACGCGACGGAAAGTGCCGTCGTTCAGGAAGCGCAGCAGTTTAGTCTGCATACGCGGCGACATTTCACCGATTTCGTCCAACAGCACCGACCCGCCGTTGGCCTGCTCAAAGAAGCCTTTTTTACCTTCGACAGCGTTGGCATAAGCCCCGGCCGCGTGACCAAACAGTTCGCTTTCGATCACATCGTCAGGAATAGAGCCGCAGTTCAGCGCCAGATAAGGTTTCTGTGCTCGCTGGCTGCTCAGGTGACAGGCATTGGCCAGAAGATCTTTGCCCGTACCGGTATCGCCCACAATCAGCAGCGGAGCATTCAGCAGCGACAGTTTGCGGGCTTGCTCAACCACATGACGCATTTTCTGGCTGACGGCGACAATCTGGTCAAAGGCGCTGAAATCACTGCTGGAGAGGTTCTGCAGCTGGCGCCCCATGCGCACGGTAGAACGCAGCATCACAACCGCGCCCACCAGCAGCGGCTGATTATCTTCGCCATCCAGATGAACCGGCGTGATCTCCAGCAGGAAATTTTGCCCGTGGATCACAACATGTTCGGTATGGGAATCGTGCGGCTCGCTTTCCAGCCAGCGGGTAAAGTTAAACCCGCTGATCAACGTGCCCGCATTATGGTTACGCAGGCGATCTTCGCTCTGCCCAAACAGCGCGCAGCTAGCCGGGTTAGCCAGCTCAACTTTACTGCGCATATCCAGCGACAACACTGGCTCCGGCAGCGCCTCAAGCAGTGCGCTCAGGGCACGGTGTTCTCGCTCAGAAGGCATCCACGGCACTTTACGCACGTCGGTAACGTCAGGGATGCGGCGAATTTCCGCCATCAGGCTGCTGAAAGATTCAAAATCAAGAGAGGAAAAATTAAGGTAAATACGCCCGATCGGGTCAATTTCGATACCGCGCAAATCAATACCGCGCAGCACTAACAGATCGAGCAGTTCACGAGTGAGACCAAGGCGGTCCTGACAAAAGACTTCCAGACGCATGCAGGTGACCTTATGTTACGGAAAACGGCCTATACGACCTCCAGCCGGGCTGAAGGTCCTCATAGAGTTGCTGGGATAATAACGCAGTTAGCCGTTGGCAAGAAGATGCCTGTCATGAAATGTTGACACTAAAAGACAAACCACTGGTCAACAAGCACGAAATTTATACGTGAGCTGTAAATAACAAAGGGCAGCCGAAGCCGCCCTTAGGGTCAATGATACAAATTCAGCTGGCCGGTTTGTTTTTCCCGGAGGCCAGCGTCTCTTTCAGCTGAACCAGAAGCTGTTTGCGGAAATCGCCCAGCCGGGGCTTGTCATCCTCCAGCCACGGCAGCGGACGACAGAGTTCCATCGCCTTAATACCCAGACGGGCAGTCAACAACCCGGCCCCAATCCCCTGCGCGGCGCGAGCCGAAAGTCTGGCGGCAATATCCTGCGACATCCAGTCCATACCAACTTCACGCACCAGTTCGCTCGCCCCGGCGAAAGCGATATTCAGCAGCACCAGGCGGAACAGGCGAATACGGCTGAAATAGCCCAGTTCGATACCGTACAGCGTGGCAATGCGGTTAATCAGGCGCAGGTTGCGCCAGGCAATAAAAGCCATATCCACCAGCGCCAGCGGGCTGACGGCGATCATCAGCGTGGATTCTGCGGCAGAGCGGCTAATTTCACGCCGGGCCTGCGCGTCCAGCACCGGCTGAACAAGCTGAGCATAAAGCGCCACGACTTCCCGGTCGTTGTGGGTTTCATGGATCGAAGCATACCAGCGCTGCAGCGCAGGATGACCTTTATCCAGCCCGGCCTGGCTGGCCAGTTTTTCGCAGAATGCCCGCCCTCTGCCCGTGCCGTGACTGGCGAGCAGTTCTCTCGCCTCGTCACGCTCTTCGGCACGCTGGCGCAAACGCCACAACCGCCGCCATTCGCTGGCAATCGAGCCGACGCCAGCCGCGACGATAAGCCCCCCGGCAACGCCGCCGCCAAGCGCGATCCAGTCCTGAGTGACAAAAGCGTTGTGGGTCCACTGTACGCCCTGCGCTACGACGCTGACGCCAAACAGCGCCAGCCCGGCTGTCACCATTTTGCGCCACAGGCTGCGTTTCGGCCTTAAAGCGGCCTCAATAACGGCCTCGGCCTGCCCCTCTTCGTCGGCAAGCGTTTCAACGCTGGTGGTGACCGGGGTAAACTTTTGCGCTTCCGGTTCACTGAACGCGTGTGCCGCTTTCCAATCCTGCTCTTTTTCCGCCTCCAGCGGCTGCGCAAAATCGATGCGCGGTTTAATAGGATCGCTCATCGCAATTTATCTCCAATTAAGAATTCCAGCGCCGCGTCCAGCCTGATGTGCGGCAGCGGACGGTCAACGTCCATCACCTGCGGCCGAAACTGTTCGAACTGAAAGCCCTGGTTTTGCCAGAAAGCGTTGCCGGGCAGGCGCGAAGGCACTTCCCCTGGATACACCGTCAGCGGCGCACCATCGCTCAGGCGATTACCGCGCAGCGCCGGGATTTGCTCCCCCTGCACATCCACAATGCCGCTTTGCGTTGCCTGTACGGAAGCCAGCCCCATGCAGTCCATGCTGATACCTTCGAAGGCCGCGTTTTGCCAGGCATCCTGCACGAGCTGTTGCAGCAGAGAAACCATGTTGGCGTGCTGGTCTACCGTGACATGGTCGGCTTTAGTGGCGGCAAAAAGCAGCTTATCGATCACCGGGGAAAACAGACGGCGGAACAGCGTGCGCTGCCCATAGTGGAAGCTTTGCATTAGCTGGGTTAACGCCAGCCGCATATCGTTGAACGCCTGAGGCCCGCTGTTGAGCGGCTGCAGGCAATCCACCAGCACTATCTGCCGGTCGAAGCGCAGGAAGTGATTCTTGTAGAACCCCTTCACCACCTTTTCACAGTAATAATCAAATCGCGCGCGCAGCATGCCGATGTTGCTGCCCTTATCCGCCTGGGCCAGCTTCGACTCACCAAAAGCGTCCACATCTGGCCACGGGAAGAACTGCAGCGCGGGCGCGCCTGCCATATCTCCGGGCAGGACAAAGCGCCCCGGCTGAATAAAGTGCAGCCCTTCATTTTTGCAGCGCATCAGGTAATCGGTCCAGGCTTCGGCAATCGCCGCCAGGCGGTTTTCGTCTGCGGGCGCGAGAGGATCTAACCCCTCGCAAAGGCGACGCCATTCGGCCGACCACTCGGCGCGCTGGCCCTGCAGCAGGCCAGTCATCTGCCGCGACCAGCTCAGGTAATCCTGCGCCAGCATGGGCAGGTCAAGCAGCCATTCACCGGGATAATCAACAATCTCCAGGTAAAGCGTGGACGTGTCTTTGAAGTGACGCAGCAGCGAGTCGTTGGAGCGGTAGCGTAACGCAAGGCGCATTTCGCTTACGCCACGGGTCGGCGTCGGCCAGGCCGGTGGCGTGCCGAAAAGCTGCGCCATACCCTCATCATAGGTAAAACGCTGAATGCCCAGATCGCGCTGCGGCACGCGCTTAACGCCGAGCAAACGCTCTTCACGCGCGGCGCTAAGCATTGGCAGGCGTGCGCCGGTGTGAATGCCCAGCAATTGGTTGACCATCGCGGTGATAAACGCAGTTTTACCGCTGCGGCTAAGCCCGGTTACCGCGAGGCGTAAATGACGATCGACGCCCCGGTTCACCAGGGCGTTAAATTCGTTTTTGAGTCGGTTCATAAGCGTCCTGATTGCCTTCCGCTGCAGAAAATACCTTTATTGATAATATCAAATGGGAGCGATTGCCAGGAATCAAAGCATGGCGCGGAGGAACCCGCCGCCGGGAGGTTATTTGGCCATGCGGCGGTCGTAACGGTCATAGACGTTACGCATAATGCGGGTCAGTAACGGCTCAAGCACCACGGCCAGCACCATTTTAAGCGGGCGACGGGCAACGGATTTTATCGCCCACGCTGCAAAACCCGCCGGGCCGAAGCGCAGCGCGGTAAGTAAAGCAAGCTTCCCGGCAAGTTTCAGGCCTGGTTTAGCTTTCTGGCTGACGGAATGGAATGTGGTCATTGTCTCTCCAAAAGCGGTTAATTGCGGTGTGCGGTTAGACGTTGAGTCTGGGAGCCCTCACCCCGGCCCTCTCCCCCAGGAGAGGGAGAAAACCTGTTTATGCCCTCTCCCTCAGTAGCAGAATAACGCCTGTTTATCCCCTCTCCCTCAGTGGCAGAATAACGCCAGTTTATCCCCTCTCCCTCAGGGAGAGGGTTAGGGTGAGGGTTGTTTTACAGCTGACGAAAACGGCTGCGCAGCGTGAAAGTGTCAGACGTAATGTAACGCTCCATCGAGCGCAAACGCTGCTCACCGGCAGCCAGCTCAGCGTCCACCGCGTTCAGCAGATCGCGGTTGGTCGGTTGTGTATCTTTTTCATCTGCGCCGTAGGGCATCGGGTCCAGTACAAATGTCATCACGATGTAGGCCACCAGCACAAAGAACGACAGGCCAAAGAATATCGATAAAATCGCAATGGCGCGGACCAGCTTGACCGGCACATCAAGGTATTGCGCAATACCCGCGCAAACTCCTTTTACCATCCTTTTCTCAGGGATACGCCACAGCTTACGACCGGAAAATGAATTCACCATTAGTTGTTTCTCCAGTTCGGGTGTTCGGCATCAAGGATCTGTTCCAGAGACTGAATGCGCTCCCGCATCTGTCGCGCTTCATCGGTCAACTGGGCGAGCCGCTGCTGCTCACTCTGTGAAAGCTGCCCTGCATCAGGACGGTTGCTGTAGTGAAGCCACAGCCAAATCGGCGCCACGAACAGCACAAAGATGGTCAGCGGGATAGCAAGAAAAAGCGCAGTCATGTGTACTCCTTACGGGTCAGGCTTGAGTCGCGATGCGCCGGGCGCACCGCGGCCTGGATTATTATTGACGATCCTGGTTCATTTTTGCTTTCAGCGCGGCGATCTGGGCACTGATTTCATCATCGGCTTTGAGCTCGGCAAACTGGGTGTCCAGCGATTTCTGTTTGCCAAAACCGTGGCTTTCCGCCTCGGATTCCATCTGGTCGATGCGGCGCTCGAAAGATTCGAATCGGGCCATCGCTTCGTCCAGTTTACCGCTATCCAGCTGACGGCGAACATCGCGTGAAGAAGAAGCCGCCTGATGGCGCAGGGTCAGCGCCTGCTGGCGAGCGCGAGTTTCGCTCAGCTTGTTTTCCAGCTCGCCGATTTCTTTTTTCATGCGCGCCAGAGTTTCATCCACGTGCACAACTTCATTTTCCAGCGTGACGATCAGGTCAGTCAGCTTCTGTTTTTCAATCAGCGCGGCACGCGCCAGATCTTCTTTCTCTTTACGCAGCGCCAGTTCGGCTTTTTCCTGCCATTCGGCCTGCTGCGCGGTAGCCTGCTCAACACGACGGCTCAGCTGCTTCTTCTCGGCCAGCGCGCGGGCTGAAGTGGAACGCACTTCCACCAGCGTGTCTTCCATTTCCTGAATCATCAGGCGCACCAGCTTCTGCGGATCTTCCGCTTTCTCCAGCAGGGAGTTGATATTCGCATTCACGATGTCGGCAAAACGAGAAAAAATACCCATAATTCAATCCTCTTAGTCATTATCTCAGGTGCCAGGCACTCTGCTCTGACAGAATATTGCAGCATCCGTGCCAACTTTTTATTTCATTGATTAATAAGGATTCATGGAAATTTGACGATCCCACAAAAGCCGCTATAGTGGTTAAATTAACTAACTATTAGGGAATTTAACCATGCCAGAAAACAAGGACAGCCTCATTGGAGAGGCCAATAGCTTCCTTGAGGTCATGGAGCAGGTTTCCCGCCTGGCCCCGCTGAATAAACCGGTGCTGGTCATCGGCGAACGCGGCACCGGGAAAGAGCTGATAGCCAACCGCCTGCATTTCCTCTCCCAGCGCTGGCAGGGGCCGTTTATCTCCCTCAACTGCGCGGCGCTGAACGAAAATCTGCTCGACAGCGAGCTGTTTGGTCACGAAGCCGGCGCGTTTACCGGCGCACAGAAGCGCCACCAGGGCCGCTTTGAGCGCGCGGAAGGCGGCACGCTGTTTCTTGATGAACTGGCCACGGCTCCAATGTTGGTGCAGGAAAAACTGCTGCGCGTGGTGGAATACGGCGAACTCGAACGCGTGGGCGGCAGCCAGCCGCTGCAGGTGAACACTCGCCTCGTCTGCGCCACCAATGCCGATTTGCCGGAACTGGCCGAACAAGGGAAATTCCGCGCCGACCTGCTCGACAGGCTGGCGTTTGACGTGGTGATGCTCCCGCCCCTGCGTGAACGACGCTCGGATATCCTGCTGCTCGCCGATCATTTTGCGATTCAAATGTGTCGGGAACTTAATCTGCCGCTGTTCCCCGGCTTTACCGGGAGGGCCTGCGAGACGCTGCTTAATTATGGCTGGCCGGGCAACATCCGCGAGCTGAAAAACGTGGTCGAGCGCTCGGTATACCGTCACGGCTCAAGCGATGAGGCGCTGGACAACATTATCCTTAACCCTTTCACCCATAAACCTGCCCCGCTCCATCAGGCCAGACAAGAGGCTCCGGCGAGCCTGCCCGGCCTGCCGCTCGATCTTCGAAGCTGGCAAAACGAACAGGAGAAAAACCTGCTGGAACAAAGCCTGAAGCAGGCAACTTTTAACCAGCGCCGGGCTGCAGAACTGCTGGGCGTGAGTTATCATCAGCTACGAGCGATGCTGAAAAAGCACCAGTTAAACAGCCTGACGCCGGACTGAACGGCGCTTTTTTCATCGTCCTGCGCAGAAAATTGCCGATCGTCACCAGTAATTTTGGGGAGAAGGCAAGAGTGCGATACACTTTGCCTATCACTTGAGATAACTCAAAAACTTATGCGCGGAATGCTCTCCTCCCTGTTACTGGGTTTATGCTGCCTGAGCGGCGCGGCGCGTGCCGCAACGCCCGCTGAAAAGCCGGCAGATATTCGCCGCAGTGGCTTTGTTTATTGCGTCAACGGGCAGGTCAACACCTTTAACCCTCAGATGACCAGCGGTGGCCTGACCGTCGATACGCTGGCGGCGCAGCTTTATGACCGCCTGCTGGACGTCGATCCTTATACTTATCGCCTGGTGCCTGAGCTGGCAGAAAGCTGGGAAGTGCTGGATAACGGCGCGACCTATCGCTTCCACCTGCGCCACAATGTCCAGTTCCAGACTACCGCCTGGTTTAAGCCCACCCGGGCGTTAAACGCCGATGATGTGGTGTTTACCTTTGAGCGAATCTTCGACCGCAACCATCCGTGGCATAACGTTAACGGCGGCAGCTACCCCTATTTCGACAGCCTGCAGTTCCCGGAAACGGTGAAAAGCGTTCGCAAACTGGATGACAGTACCGTTGAATTCCGCCTCAATAAGCCGGACGCCTCCTTCCTCTGGCATTTAGCGACGCATTACGCTTCGGTGATGTCCGCTGAGTACGCCGCGCAGTTGACCAAATCTGACCATCAGGAATTGATGGACAGGCAGCCTGTCGGCACCGGCCCTTTCCTGCTTAGCGAATATCGCGCCGGGCAATACATTCGCCTGGCGCGCAACCAGCACTTCTGGCGCGGCGTACCGCTGATGCCGCAGGTAGTGGTCGATCTCGGTTCCGGCGGCACCGGTCGTCTTTCCAAACTGCTCACCGGCGAATGCGACGTACTGGCCTGGCCTGCGGCAAGTCAGTTAACGATCCTGCGTGACGACCCGCGTCTGCGCCTGACGCTGCGCCCGGGCATGAACATCGCCTATCTGGCGTTTAACACCAACAAACCACCGCTGAATAACCCGGCCGTTCGCCACGCGCTGGCGCTTGCCATTAATAACCAGCGCCTGATGCAGTCTATCTATTACGGCACGGCAGAAACCGCCGCATCAATTTTGCCGCGCGCCTCATGGGCCTACGATAACGACGCAAAAATTACCGAGTACAACCCGGCGAAAGCCCGTGAACAGCTGCAGGCTCTGGGCGTGGACAAGCTGGAACTCCGTCTGTGGGTGCCGACCAGTTCCCAGGCCTGGAACCCAAGCCCGCTGAAAACCGCTGAGCTGATTCAGGCGGATATGGCGCAAATTGGCGTGAAGGTGATTATCGTGCCGATGGAGGGCCGCTTCCAGGAAGCCAGGCTGATGGACATGAATCACGATCTGACGCTGGCCGGCTGGGCAACGGACAGTAACGACCCGGACAGTTTCTTTCGCCCGATGCTGAGCTGCGCGGCAATTGGCTCGCAAACCAACTATGCCCGCTGGTGTAACCCGCATTTCGACAGCGTGCTGCAAAAAGCGCTCTCTTCTCAGCAACTCTCCGCTCGCATTGAAGCTTATAACGAAGCGCAGGACATTCTGTCCGCCGAGCTACCGGTGCTGCCGCTGGCTTCTTCGTTAAGGCTGCAGGCCTACCGCTACGACATGAAAGGCCTGGTGCTCAGCCCGTTCGGCAACGCCTCATTTGCGGGCGTGTCCAGGGAAAATGAAGAGGCGAAAAAATAATGATCATCTTTACTTTGCGCCGCCTATTGTTGCTGCTGATCACCCTGCTGTTCCTGGCGGTGGTCGGCTTTAGCCTCAACTATTTTACGCCGCACGCGCCGCTGCAGGGTGCCTCGCTGTGGAACGCCTGGGTGTTCTGGTTTGAGAGCCTGCTGCACTGGGATTTTGGCGTGTCCAGCATTAACGGTCAGTCGATTAACGAGCAATTACGCGACGTCTTCCCGGCCACCATGGAGCTGTGCATTCTGGCCTTTGGGCTGGCGTTGCTGATTGGTATCCCGGTCGGGATGCTGGCGGGCATCATGCGCAATAAGTGGCAGGATAAGCTGATCAGCGCCCTGGCGCTGGTGGGCTTTTCGATTCCGGTGTTCTGGCTGGCGCTGCTGCTGACGCTGTTTTTCTCACTGACGCTGGGCTGGTTCCCGGTCTCCGGGCGTTTTGACCTGCTGTATGAGGTCAAGTCCGTCACCGGCTTTGCGCTGGTGGATGCGTGGCTCTCGGACTCACCTTACCGTAGCGAAATGATCGTCAGCGCCCTGCGTCATATGGTGCTGCCTGTTGCCGCGCTCGCCGTCGCCCCGACCACCGAAGTGATTCGCCTGATGCGTATCAGCACTATCGAAGTGTTCGATCAGAACTACGTCAAAGCCGCCGCCACGCGTGGGCTTTCCCGCTTCACTATTTTGCATCGCCATGTGCTGCACAACGCGCTGCCGCCGGTGATCCCTCGCCTGGGCCTGCAGTTTTCAACCATGCTGACGCTGGCGATGATCACCGAAGTGGTCTTTAGCTGGCCGGGCCTGGGACGCTGGCTGATTAACGCCATTCGCCAGCAGGATTACATGGCGATCTCCGCCGGGGTGATGGTGATTGGTTCGCTGGTAATTATTGTTAACGTGATTTCCGATATTTTGGGCGCTATGGCCAACCCACTGAAGCATAAGGAATGGTATGCCTTACGATAGCGTCTACCGCGAAAAGCGACCGCCAAGTACGCTGCGCCTGACGTGGCGAAAATTCTATGGCGATACCACCGCGATGATTGGCCTCTACGGCTGCGGCGGGCTGGCTATTCTGTGCCTGTTCGGCGGCCTTTTTGCGCCTTATCAGATTGACCAGCAGTTTCTGGGCTACCAGCTTTTGCCGCCGTCCTGGTCCCGCTACGGCGAAGTTTCGTTCTTCCTTGGCACCGACGATCTCGGCCGTGATGTGCTGAGCCGCCTGCTGAGCGGCGCGGCTCCCACCGTAGGCGGCGCGTTTGTCGTCACGCTTGCGGCGACAATTTGCGGCATCGTGCTCGGCGTGATTGCCGGGTCGACCCACGGCCTGCGTTCGGCGGTGCTGAACCACATTCTCGATACGCTGCTGTCGATTCCTTCGCTGCTGCTGGCGATTATTGTGGTCGCCTTTGCTGGCCCACATCTCAGCCATGCGATGTTTGCCGTCTGGCTGGCGCTGCTGCCGCGAATGGTACGCTCGGTCTACAGCGCGGTGCACGATGAACTGGAGAAAGAGTACGTGGTCGCCGCCCGTCTGGATGGCGCTTCTACCCTGAACATTCTGTGGTTTGCCGTCATGCCTAATATTACCGCCACGCTGGTAACGGAAATCACGCGAGCACTGTCCATGGCGATTCTGGACATTGCCGCGCTCGGTTTTCTCGATCTTGGCGCGCAGCTCCCTTCTCCGGAATGGGGTGCAATGCTCGGCGACGCACTGGAACTGATTTACGTTGCTCCCTGGACTGTCATGCTGCCCGGGGCGGCCATTATGATAAGCGTTCTGCTGATCAACCTGCTTGGCGACGGCCTGCGCCGCGCAATTAACGCGGGGGTGCAATAATGCCGCTACTTGATATCCGCAATCTGACTATCGAATTTATGACGTCCGAAGGCTGGGTAAAAGCCGTCGATCGCGTGAGTATGACGCTTGGTGAAGGGGAAATTCGCGGCCTGGTCGGCGAGTCCGGCTCAGGGAAAAGCCTCATCGCGAAAGCTATCTGTGGCGTTACCAAAGATAACTGGCGGGTCACCGCCGACCGTATGCGCTTTGACGATATCGACCTGCTGCGACTCTCGCCGCGCGAGCGCCGCCGGCTGGTGGGTCACAACGTGTCGATGATTTTCCAGGAGCCACAATCCTGCCTGGATCCTTCTGAAAGAATTGGCCGCCAGCTGACCCAAAATATTCCCGGCTGGACTTATAAAGGCCGCTGGTGGCAGCGCTTTGGCTGGCGCAAACGCCGGGTTATCGAGCTGCTGCACCGCGTGGGGATTAAAGATCACAAAGACGCCATGAGCAGCTATCCGTACGAGCTGACGGAAGGTGAATGCCAGAAGGTGATGATCGCCATTGCGCTGGCAAACCAGCCGCGCCTGCTGATTGCGGACGAGCCCACCAACGCCATGGAGCCGACCACACAGTCGCAGATTTTCCGTCTGTTAACGCGGCTCAATCAGAACAACAACACCACCATTTTGCTGATTAGCCACGACCTGCAGATGCTGAGCCAGTGGGCGGATAAAATTAACGTGATGTATTGCGGGCAAACCGTGGAAAGCGCGACGAGCGAAGAATTGGTCGCCACCCCGCACCACCCGTATACCCAGGCGCTGATCCGCGCGATCCCTGATTTTGGGAGCCCGATGCCGCACAAGAGCCGGTTAAACACCATGCCGGGTGCGATTCCGCTGCTGGAACAATTGCCGATGGGCTGCCGCCTTGGGCCACGCTGCCCTTATGCCCAGCGCAAATGCATTGAAGCGCCGAGGCTCGAAGGGGCCAAAAATCACCTCTACGCCTGTCATTTCCCGCTGAATATGGAGAGTCAGTAATGGTCGAAACGCTGCTGGAAGTCCGCAATTTAAGTAAGACGTTTCGCTACCGTACCGGGTTGTTCCATCGCCAGCACGTCGAAGCGGTGAAGCCGCTCAACTTTACGCTACGCGAAAAGCAAACGCTGGCGATTATCGGGGAAAATGGCTCAGGTAAATCTACGCTGGCAAAAATGCTGGCGGGGATGATCGAGCCAACCACCGGCGAGTTAGTGATTGACGACCACCCTCTCCACTTCGGCGATTATTCCTGGCGCAGTCAGCGGATCCGCATGATATTTCAGGATCCGAGTACGTCTCTGAATCCACGCCAGCGCATCTCGCAAATTCTGGACTTCCCGCTACGGTTGAATACCGAGCTGGAGCCGGAGCTGCGGCAAAAGCGCATCCTGGACACCTTACGCATGGTTGGCCTGCTGCCGGACCACGCCAGTTATTACCCGCATATGCTGGCGCCGGGGCAAAAACAGCGTCTGGGCCTGGCCCGCGCGCTGATCCTCCGGCCAAAGGTCATTATCGCCGACGAAGCGCTGGCCTCGCTGGATATGTCCATGCGCTCACAGCTGATCAATCTGATGCTTGAGCTGCAGGAAAAACAAGGCATTTCTTATATTTACGTGACTCAACACATTGGCATGATGAAGCACATCAGCGACCAGGTGATGGTGATGCACGAAGGCGAAGTGGTGGAGCGCGGCAGCACGGCCGACGTGCTCGCCTCCCCGCTGCATGAATTGACTAAACGGCTGATTAACAGCCACTTCGGCGAGGCTTTAACCGCTGACGCCTGGCGTAGAGATCGTTGATTTAGACTACTTCACCACGGTCATTCTGCCCCAACTTCCACTAGATAATTTGAGTTGCAGGTAGGCGGCAAAGGAGCAGTTTTCAGGAGCTTACTAAAGTAAGTGACTGACAAATGGGAGTGCAGCCAACACCCCTGCGGCTCAAATTATGACGTGGAAAAGTGGTCGGATTAACGCTTACGCGGGAGTCATGTTAGAATCGCCCCGTCTTAACGTCGGCTTGCCTGTTTATTCACCTGCTGGCCGCAACAACAATGACTATTAAGGATTAAAGCTATGGGTTTTCTTACCGGTAAACGCATTCTGATCACTGGCGTCGCCAGTAAACTCTCCATTGCCTACGGTATTGCACAGGCGATGCACCGCGAAGGCGCCGAGCTGGCATTCACCTACCAGAACGAGAAGCTGAAAGGCCGTGTGGAAGGTTTTGCTGCCGAGCTGGGTTCAAGCATTGTGCTGCCTTGCGATGTGGCTGAAGATGAGAGCATCGAAGCGCTGTTTACCGAACTGGCGAAAAGCTGGCCGAAATTTGACGGTTTCGTTCACTCCATCGGCTTCGCCCCAGGCGACCAGCTGGATGGCGACTATGTGAACGCCGTTACCCGTGAAGGCTTTAAAATTGCCCACGACATCAGCGCATACAGCTTTGTTGCAATGGCGAAAGTTTGCCGTGAAATGCTGAACCCAGGCTCCGCCCTGCTGACCCTGTCCTACCTGGGCGCAGAGCGTGCTATCCCTAACTACAACGTTATGGGCCTGGCTAAAGCATCTCTGGAAGCTAACGTTCGCTACATGGCTAACGCTATGGGCCCAGAAGGCGTGCGCGTGAATGCCATCTCCGCTGGCCCAATCCGTACCCTGGCTGCTTCCGGCATCAAAGACTTCCGCAAAATGCTGGCCCACTGTGAAGCCGTTACCCCGATTCGTCGTACCGTAACCATCGAAGATGTGGGTAACTCCGCAGCCTTCCTGTGTTCCGACCTGTCTGCCGGTATCTCCGGTGAAGTGGTTCACGTTGACGGCGGTTTCAGCATCGCAGCCATGAACGAACTGGAACTGAAAGACTAATTTCTGTTTCTGAGCGAAGCGGGCTGCGGCCCGTTTCGCTATTTCCCCCTGCTTTCCTCGCCTGATTCCGAATTAGTTATACCTTTCCGATATTTATTATCACCGATCATTCTTTTGTCACCTCCCGAGCTTGCGCCAGGATAAAACAGCGAACCAGGCCCGGCATTCACGTTGTATCCGGGTCTGCAAACTTTTTGACCAAGGAACGACCATGGAACAACGCCGCTTTTCTGGTAAAAGCCACTGGTATCATGAAACCCAGTCCAGTCTGTGCCCGGCGGATGTACTGCCTTTAGTTCCCGAAGCGGCGCAGTTTGAAGACCGCTTTCTGCTTGATGTAGTCCCTTCTGAAGCGCAATTGATTGTTGAAGCCCCGTGGCTTGATGCCGCCCGAGCGGCAGCCGATGTGCTGCTGCCCGAAAGTATTAACGTGACGCGTTTACACACCCTGAGCAGCTACGATCGCCTGAGCACGGCGCTGACCGTCGCGCAGGTCTACGGCGTCCAGCGCCTGTGTAACCACTATGCCGCTCGCCTCGCCCCGCAGCCCGGCCCAGACTCATCCCGGGAAAGCAATCGTCGCCTGACTCAGATCACCCAGTTTGCCCGCCAGCTTGCCAGCCAACCGACGCTTATCGACGAAAGCGCTTTAGCACAGCTGGATGAATGCGGCCTCTCTGTGGACGATATTGTCTCTTTCACCCAGATTATCGGCTTCGTGGGCTTCCAGGCGCGCGCCATTGCCGTCTGGCAAGCGCTACAGGGGCTGCCCGTTCGCTGGCTACCGGGACTTGCCGGGCAACAGGACGCGGAGCCCGCGCTGTTTACGCCGTACCCGGTCAACTGGCTTCCGGGGTTGGCACCGGTTGAAATGCGCTATGCCCGTGCGGAACAGCTGGAAGTCCTGAGCATCAGCCAGCCGCTGCGTACTCTGCGTGATATTGCCTGGCTGCTTGCCCACGATGAGCGGGCGCTGTCTTACCTCAGCCAGCTTACCCGTCTGTTCTGGCAGACCACGCCTCAACATCCAGACGATGCGCTGCTGGTGGTGATGCTGACGTCACGGATTAACGGCAGCGCCGCCTGCTTTAGCGATACCGTAGCGGCCTGGCAGGGAGATGCTGGATTACCGGACGCCATGCGCAACGGGGAACGAGCGTTGAACGCCTGGAGCCACAACCACCCTCGTGAAAAAGCAATTATTCAGGCTGTGCAACTGTTAACCCGCGCCCCGGACAGATTTAGCGCAGCGCAGCTTCAACCTTTGTATGAGCAAGGTTTTAGCGAACAGCAGGTGCTGAAATTACTGGTTAGTGCCGGCCTGGCCGGGTGGATAAACCGCCTGAAAATTGGCCTGGGAAATACCGCTCAAGCGCTGAATCCATAAGCCTTCACGGCAATCAGCGCTTGCCGCAAGGTACGGTTTCGCGTAAAACTGTCAGCCGCTCTTTTGGCCACGAAAACGAAACGATATGCTTCAGGATAACCCGCTGCTCGCGCAGCTAAAACAGCAACTGCATTCACAGACTCCACGCGCTGAAGGCGTGGTGAAAGGCACGGAAAAAGGGTTCGGCTTCCTCGAAGTCGACGCGAATAAAAGCTACTTTATTCCACCGCCGCAGATGAAAAAAGTGATGCACGGCGACCGTATCAGCGCCGTCATCCACACCGATAAAGACCGTGAGTCCGCCGAGCCGGAAACGCTTATCGAACCTTTCCTGACGCGTTTTGTTGGCCGCGTTCAGAAAAAAGACGACCGCCTGTCAATTGTGCCGGATCACCCACTGCTGAGAGATGCCATTCAGTGCCGCGCGGCGCGCGATGTGACGCATGACTTCCAGAACGGTGACTGGGCAGTGGCTGAAATGCGCCGTCACCCGCTGAAGGGCGATCGTGGCTTCTACGCCGAGTTAACCCAATTCATCACCTTCGGCGACGATCATCTCGCACCGTGGTGGGTGACACTGTCACGTCATAATCTTGAACGCGAAGCGCCAGACGGCGTGGCCACCGAAATGCTTGACGATGGTCTGGTGCGCGAAGACTTAACGTCGCTGGATTTTGTCACCATCGACAGCGCCAGCACCGAAGATATGGACGATGCGCTGTACGTTGAAGAACTTGCTGACGGCAAACTGCAGCTGACCGTGGCCATCGCTGACCCAACGGCGTGGATCGCGGAAGGCAGCAAGCTCGACGGCATCGCCAAAATTCGCGCTTTCACCAACTATCTGCCTGGCTTCAACATTCCAATGCTGCCGCGCGAGCTGTCAGACGACCTCTGCTCCCTGCGTGCCAACGTTGTCCGCCCTGTCCTCGCCTGCCGCATGACCATTGAGCAGGACGGCGCTATCGCCAGCGACATTCATTTCTTCGCCGCGAATATCGAGTCTAAAGCCAAGCTGGTTTATGACGAAGTTTCTGACTGGCTGGAAGAGAAAGGTGGCTGGCAGCCGCAGAGCGACGCCATTGCACAGCAAATTCGCCTGCTGCATCGCGTTTGCCTGGCCCGCAGCGAATGGCGTCAGACCCACGCGCTGGTCTTTAAAGATCGCCCGGATTATCGCTTTATTTTGGGCGAGAAAGGCGAAGTGTTGGATATCGTGGCCGAGCCGCGCCGCATCGCAAACCGTATCGTTGAAGAGTCGATGATTGCGGCTAACGTTTGTGCGGCCATCGTGCTGCGCGAGAAGCTGGGCTTCGGGATTTATAACGTTCATACCGGTTTCGACCCGGCTAATACTGAACAGCTGGCCACCATGCTGCAAACCCACGGCATCACCGTGGACGCGCAGGAAGTGCTGACGCTGGAAGGCTTCTGCAAGCTGCGCCGCGAACTGGACGCTCAGCCGACCGGGTTCCTGGACAGCCGCATTCGTCGTTACCAGTCGTTCGCGGAGATCAGCACCGAGCCAGGCCCACACTTCGGCCTGGGCCTGGAAGCCTACGCCACCTGGACTTCCCCAATCCGTAAATTCGGCGATATGGTTAACCACCGTTTGCTGAAAGCGATTATTAAAGGCGAAGCGGCGGCTCGTCCGACGGAAGACACTACCGTCCAGATGGCGGAACGCCGTCGTCTAAACCGGATGGCCGAGCGTGACGTGGGCGACTGGCTGTACGCTCGTTTCCTGAGCCCGAAAGCCGGCACCGATACTCGCTTCGCGGCAGAGATTATCGATGTCAGCCGCGGCGGGATGCGCGTGCGTCTGGTGGAAAACGGCGCTGTCGCATTTATCCCTGCGCCATTCATCCACGCGGTACGTGATGAACTGGTTTGCAGCCAGGAAAACGGCACCGTGCAGATCAAAGGCGAAGTGGTTTATAAAGTGACCGACGTTATCGACGTAACCATCGCGGAAGTTCGCATGGAAACGCGCAGCGTTATCGCTCGCCCTGCTGCCTGATCCTGATTTTCACCGTATAAAGCCGGGCGCTCTGCCCGGCTTTTTCATTTCTGCCCTCTCAATGTGCCGATATATTGCACATCCTCTGCAAAAACAAGATCTTTTCCTCTTTACCAGGGCTTTAACATCGGCCGTCTGTTGCTACTATAAATAATAGATTTAGGTGATATTTTTCCCCTGAGGCTCAGGAGCACGAATGAAAGACGATTTGGAGCAGAACCTGCTTTATCGTTACCTGGGGACGACCAGCCCCTACTGGCGTCTACCGGCGGACAGCAACGCCCTTCAACTGGCGGCCAGCGAAGATTCAGACACCGGCCAGGTGGTGGCGTTGGACATGGCACAGGCCGACGAAATTCGCCAGATGACGGTGATTACCTCCAGCCTGACCATGACGCTGTCGCTGTTCGGCATAGAAGTGCCGGTGCATATGGTCGGCCGCAAAGTGTCTAAACGCGAATGGGCGGGCACCGCCTCGGCCTGGCATGATACCCATTCGGTAGCTCGCGACCTGGTGCAGGGCCTCTCTTTTGCCGAGCAGGTTGTCTCTGAAGCGAATTCCGTGATTGTCATTCTTGATAAACAGGGAAATATTCAGCGCTTCAACCGGTTAAGTGAAGAATACACCGGGATGAAAGAGCATGAGGTCATCGGTCAGAATGTCTTTAAGCTGTTTATGAGCCGCAGCGAAGCCGCCGCCTCAAAGCGCAATATCAGCGGATTTTTTCGCAACGGCAGCTCCTATGAAGTTGAGCGTTGGGTCAAAACCCGCAAAGGTCAGCGGCTGTTTTTGTTCCGCAACAAGTTTGTCCACAGCGGCAGCGGTAAAAACGAAATCTATCTGATTTGCTCCGGCACCGACATTACCGAAGAACGCCGCGCGCAGGAGCGGCTGCGGGTGCTGGCCAATACCGATACCATCACTGGATTGCCTAACCGCAACGCCATTTACGACCTGATCACCGAGGCCATTGCCAAACGGGGCGACACGCAGGTCGGTATTGTCTATCTGGACCTCGATAACTTTAAAAAAGTGAACGATGCCTACGGTCACATGTTTGGCGATCAGCTGCTGCAGGCCGTGTCGCTGGCGATTTTAAGCTGCCTTGAAGAAGGCCAGGTGCTGGCGCGCCTCGGGGGTGATGAATTTATCGTGCTGGCAACAAACACCTCTCAGGGCTCGCTGGAAGCGATGTCTTCCCGCATTCTGACCCGCCTGAAGCAACCCTTCAGGATTGGCCTGATTGAGGTCTACAGCGGCTGTTCACTGGGTATCTCCCTTGCCCCGCAGCACGGCGATGAACGAGAGAATCTGATTCGCAACGCCGATACGGCGATGTATACCGCCAAAGAGAGCGGCCGCGGGAAGTTTTGCGTGTTCTCGCCAGAGATGAATCAGCGGGTGTTTGAGTATTTGTGGCTGGATACCAATCTGCGTAAAGCGCTGGATAACGATCAGTTGGTGATTCATTACCAGCCGAAAATGACCTGGCGCGGTGAAATCCGTAGCCTGGAGGCGCTGGTGCGCTGGCAATCGCCGGAACGAGGTCTTATTCCTCCGCAGGGCTTTATTTCCTATGCGGAAGAGTCCGGCCTGATTGTGCCGCTTGGGCGCTGGGTGATGGTCAGCGTTGTGCAGCAGGTAGCTAAGTGGCGGGACAAAGGCATTAATCTCCGCGTGGCGGTCAACGTGTCCGCCCGCCAGCTTGCCGATCAGACTATTTTTAGCGATCTCAAACAGGCACTGAAAGATCTGAATTTTGAATACTGCCCGATTGACGTTGAGCTAACCGAGAGCTGTCTTATCGAGAACGAAGAGCTGGCGCTGTCGGTTATCAAGCAATTTAGTCAACTGGGCGCACAGGTGCACCTGGATGACTTCGGCACAGGGTATTCGTCTTTATCGCAGCTGGCGCGCTTCCCTATCGATGCCATTAAGCTCGATCAGTCCTTTGTGCGCGATGTGCATAAACACTCAGTGTCTCAGTCGCTGGTGAGAGCCATTGTGGCCGTGGCGCAGGCGCTGAATCTGCAGGTCATCGCCGAGGGCGTAGAAAATCAAAAAGAAGACGCCTTTCTTACCAAGAACGGCGTCAACGAACGGCAGGGGTTCTTATTTGCAAAACCAATGCCCGCAGCCGTGTTTGAGCGTTGGTTTAAGCGCTATCAGGCCAGAACAAAGCGCTAGCCCGCTTTACGCAAAGCCGTTGAAGTATGGCGGTTTTGCAGCATGACCAGCCGCTCCATATAAGCAATATCCTTGTCTTCAAGGCAGAACGCGGCATCCACCCAGTCTTCGGTGATGTCCATCAACTCTGAGCGCGGCAGCTGTAACACGCGCTGACGCGCGCGCAGCATGGCTTTCACGCCGTTAAGTTTAGGCTGCAGGGTATCGATGAAGGTGCGCGTGGCCAGGTATCCCTGCCCCGGCTCAAACAGCTGATCCACCAGCCCGTGCTGCTGGTACCACTCCGCCGTGTGTGACTCGCCTTTATAAATCAACTCTTCGGCAAGTTTCATCCCGGAACGTCGCGCGACCAGAGAATAAGCCCCCATACCGGGGAACAGGTTGAAGGCAATTTCCGGGAACCCCAGCCTGGCATCGCGCTGCGCCAGCAGGAAATGGTGCGCGAGTGCCGCCTCAAATCCGCCGCCAAGGGCACTGCCCTCAACCATCGCCAGACTGATCGCCCCCGTATCAAAACCACGAGACGCAGCGTGCACGCAGTCCACACAGGCGCGGGCATAGGCGCGAAGTGCCTCCCGACGTCCATTCCGAATAGTTTCTACAAAAAAACCTAAATCGCCGCCGGTATTGTACATCCCGGGGACCAGCGATCCGGTCACCCAGAAATCGACTTTAAATCCGGCCTTCTGGACGATATATCCGAGGTTCATTATTTCCTCGATAAGTCCGTGATTGAAGCAGGGACGCGGGCGGGCACGAAGCATCATCCAGACGGTACGGCGCTCTTCTTCGTAATATCCAGACAGTTGAGTAAAACGTGCAGTATCAGTAAAGAGTTTGCAGGTTGGTTGGTTGATAACTGTCATAGCCAGATCCTCATTAAATGAATGTGCGGTCATCGCAGGATCAGACTAATCCACGCCCGTAGTTTGATGAATGCAGCGTAAGGATTAATAATTAATGCTTATATGTTGTGCGATAATTTATTGAAGAATAAGGCTAAGAATTCGCCGACTGCCCTTCTCTTTATCGGCTATTTTTTGCATTATGGGCGAATGATTGATTCCCTAACACAGACAGGATTAACAATGCCAACACTGGATCCGCAGCAGCTTGCCAAACGTATTGATACCGTGCTGGATATTCTGGTTGCCAAAGATTATGCCTCCGCGATAAACAACCTTGAGATCCTCAAAGCTGAATTACTGAGCATAAATAACGACGAAAATAAGCAGGACGGCGAGCAAAAAAAATCGCCCTGGGAAATTTAAATTTTCTGGCCGAAAAAGCAGCCCAAAATAAAGGCTGCTTTTCTTTTATACAATCATAGTGAAAGCGTTCAGTGAACCAGGCCGGTCCAGCCCTGGATGGCCATATATATTCCCATCGCCGCAATCAGAATGCTGGAAAAGTAAGGTGCTCTTCTGGCCACGGTGTTAAATCCACTCCAGCGTTTTGCCACCTGACGAACGCCAACCGCCGCGCTCACGCCAACGGTCACCAGCGTCAATGCCAGACCCACGCTAAAACCGATAACCAGCGTTGCCCCCAGCACCAGCGCCTTAAGCTGCAGGCAAATCAGTAAGACGGTTATGGCCGCGGGGCATGGGATAAGCCCTCCGGTCAGGCCAAACAGTAAAATTTGCCCGTTGGTGACATCTTTGTTGGTAAAACGGCGCTTAATGTCATTGGCATGCGCCAGCTCATGCGCATCCTGATACTCCCTGGAGCCCACTTCCAGCCCCTCGGTTCCCGCATGGCTGTGGTCATGATCGTGCTCGTGGAACGCCAGATCGTAATCGTGGCTGTGCCCACGATGGCCAAACGAAACACGGACGTTGAAGTTATGAGGTTCCGGGACAATCGCCGTCGACTCCATGTAGTCGCCACAATCTACAAACTGGAAGACCTGGGAAAATCCCCCCTCCTCGCGCCTGGTCACCAACGAGATGTCCCCTGGAGCCCATTTTCTTCGGCTGAGATTGCGCAAACGCCAGCGTGGGGGTTGGCCCTGCTCAAAGATCGAAAGCTCAACCAGGCCGTGGCCGGTGTCTATTCGTTTGGTTTCATCGTCGTGGTGATGCTCTTTTGCCTGCGACTCTGTCAGCCAGTTTTGCTCTCCCTTCCAGGTGCGCCAGAACATCCAGAATGCGGTGCCCAGCACAATGACGGCAGAAATTAACTGCAGCCACGGCTCGGCAGACTCCGCGGTAAAACGCTGGCTGATGTACATCCCGCCAAACGCGATGAGCCAGACAATGGCCGTATGGGAAAGCGTTGCCGCAAGGCCAAGCATGATCGCCTGTCTGGCCGTGCCTTTAATGGCGATGATAAACGCCGCCATCATGGTCTTTGAATGCCCGGGTTCAAGTCCATGCAGGGCACCAAGCAAAATTGCACTGGGGATAAACAGCCAGGCATTGCCTTGCTGGAGAAGCGTAGTGAATTCAGTCATTGGGATCATTCTTGCTGAGATGCGGGATCTGAATTCTACTCCCCCCCAGTACAAAATACTACCCCCCAGTAGATTTGTAATAGTATCATTATGAAGTTCTTCTCAGAGGGAAATTCACATGTCACATACCATTCGCGACAGACAAAAGCTCAAGGCCCGGACCAGTAAGATCCAGGGACAAGTGATTGCGCTTAAAAAGATGCTTGATGAACCGCATGAGTGCGCCGCAGTCCTGCAGCAAATTGCCGCCATTCGAGGGGCGGTAAACGGATTAATGCGCGAGGTGATTAAAGGGCATCTGACGGAGCATATCGTGCATGAGGTAGACGAAGTGAAGCGTGAGGAGGATCTGGATGTGATCCTGAAAGTGCTGGATTCCTACATTAAATAGGCTTTACGTGACAGCCACCGCGAACGGTGGCCATAAATGATTAGAGCGTTAATGAGCCAAACGCCCCTTGCCAGTCTTTTTCAAAACCGCTTATCGCCGCCGTCACCGCAGGCGTGACCAGCATCTGTTCGACCACATCAAGCGGCAGCGTGATCGCTTCGCAACCGGCCAGAAGACATGACATCGCCTGATGCGGGGTGCGGAAGCTGGCCGCCAGCACTTTCGCATCAGGGGCATGCAGCGTCAGAAGCTGCTGGAGATCCTGCACCATCTGAATACCGTCCCCGCCCTGAGCATCGAGCCGGTTCACATAAGGCGCAACGTATTCAGCGCCCGCCAGCGCGGCCAGTAGCCCCTGCGTCGCGCCATAAACTGCCGTCCCGAGCGTTGGGATCCCGAGGACTTTAAGCTGCTTGAGTGCTGCCAGGCCTTCTGGCGTAGTGGGAACTTTAACCACCAACCCCGGTACACGCGTGGTTAACAGCTGCGCCTCTTTCACCATTTCATCGGCCTGGTTCGCAATCACCTGAGCAAACAGCTTACCTTCTCCCCCCAGCGCGTCCTGCAGCGCAGGGAGCACTTCCCACAGGGAAATACCCGCTTTGGCAACGATAGAAGGATTGGTAGTTACGCCCTGCAGCGGCAGAACACGGGCCAGGCGCTTAACGGCGGCAACATCGGCGGTATCTAAATACAGTTCCATTACGCTCTCCAGAATTAGAGTCATCTCTCATTGAACGCATCATAACCCGGCTGTCGATTGTTTAGCTGATCAATATCAATATAACTTTCATTCGAAAGTAATTTAATTTACGAAAGAAACAAGATGAGATAATGCCATGCTGTTCAATATTCAGCGCTACTCCACGCACGATGGTCCAGGGATCCGCACGGTGGTCTTCCTGAAAGGATGCTCGCTAGGCTGCCGCTGGTGCCAGAATCCCGAAAGCCGCAGCCGGGAATGCGACGTTTTGCTGGACCGCCGTTTGTGCATCAAAGGGTGCGAACTTTGCCAGCAGGCCGCTCCAGACGTAATTTCCCATGTTAACGGCGAACTGGTTATTGCTCGCGGTAAACTCAGTGCGGAGGCGATAAATGCACTGAGAGAATGCTGCCCTACCCAGGCACTGATCGTTTGCGGCGAAGTAAAAACGGCAGATTCTATTATGGCCACCGTGCTACGCGACAAGCCTTTTTATGCTCGCAGCGGAGGGGGAATTACGCTTTCCGGCGGGGAACCTTTTATGCAGCCCGACCTGGCGCGGGAACTACTCCAGCGCAGCAAAGAAGCCGACCTGCACACCGCCGTGGAATCCTGCCTGCATGTGCCGTGGAAATACATCGAACCTTCATTGCCTTTTTTAGATTTGCTGCTGGCGGATCTTAAGCACGTAGACAAAGCGCGCTTTCAGCAATGGACCGACGGCAACGCCGAACGTGTGATGGATAATTTTCGCAAGCTGGCCGCCCGCGGCGTAGAGATGACCATTCGCGTGCCATTGATTCCCGATTTTAACGCCGATGAACGTTCCATCCGCGCCATCAGTGATTTTGCCGCCGACGAAATTGGTGCGAAATCCATCCATTTTCTGCCGTATCACACCTTAGGGATTAACAAATATCACCTGTTGGGTCAGCCCTATCTGGCCGCCAGCAGGCCACTTGATGCACCAGACCTTCTGCACTTCGCCGAACAGTACGCCAGCCAAAAAGGCATGACAGCCTGGATTAGAGGATAATCATCATGACCGAACTGAATCTGAACTTTCTCAGCCCACGAATAGAAGCACACAAAGAGGCGCTGATACATATCGTTAAGCCGCCGGTCTGCACCGAACGCGCCCGCCACTACACGGTCGTTTACCAGCAGCATCAGGATAAACCGCTGCCGGTTCGCCGCGCGATGGCATTGGCCCATCATCTGGCAGAGCGAACTATTTGGATCAAACATGACGAGCTTATCGTCGGCAACCAGGCAAGCCATGTACGCGGAGCACCGTTTTTCCCGGAATATACCGTGGGCTGGATTGAGAGCGAAATCGACGAGCTTGGCGACCGTCCGGGGGCTGGCTTCTCGATTTCCGACGCGGACAAAGCGGTTATGCATGAAATTTGCCCCTGGTGGCGCGGGCAGACGGTACAAGATCGCTGTTATGGCATGTTTACCGACGAGCAAAAAGCGCTGCTGGCGACCGGGATCATCAAAGCCGAAGGCAATATGACTTCCGGCGACGCTCACCTGGCGGTTAATTTCCCGCTGTTGCTTGAGCTCGGCATCAGCGGCCTGCGTGAGAAAATCGCAGAGCGACGCGGGCGTTTGCAGTTAACCGACTGGGACGATCTGCATAAAGAGCAGTTCCTGAAGGCCATTGATATGACTTTTGCTGCCCTGAGCGACCATATATTACGCTACGCAGAATTGGCGAAGAAAATGGCGGAAGAAGAGTCACGCACTCCCCGCCGTGACGAGCTGTTGGCGATCGCTGAAAACTGCGAACATATCGCCAGCAACCCGCCGGTTACTTTCTGGCAGGCTTTACAGCTCAGCTATTTCGTTCAGCTTGTGCTGCAAATTGAATCCAACGGGCATTCTGTCTCCTTTGGTAGGCTCGATCAGTACCTTTATCCGTGGTACCGCCGGGATGTGGAATTACAGCAAACCACCAGTCGGGAACAGGCCATTGAGCTGCTGCAAAGCTGCTGGCTGAAGCTGCTTGAGGTGAACAAAATTCGCTCCGGTTCGCATTCAAAAGCCTCCGCCGGTAGCCCGCTTTACCAGAACGTCACCATCGGTGGACAAACGCTGGTGCACGGCGTCGCGGTGGACGCCGTTAACCCGCTCTCCTACGCCATTCTTGAATCCTGCGGCCGCCTGCGCTCAACGCAGCCTAATCTCAGCGTTCGCTATCACGCCGGGATGAGCAATGACTTCCTTGACGCCTGTGTGCAGGTGATTCGCTGCGGATTCGGCATGCCGGCGTTTAACAATGATGAAATTGTTATCGAGGAATTCATCAAACTCGGCGTCAGCCGGGAAGATGCCTATGACTACGCGGCTATCGGCTGCATTGAAACCGCCGTCGGCGGAAAATGGGGCTACCGTTGTACCGGCATGAGCTTCATCAACTTTGCCCGGGTGATGCTGGCGAGCCTTGAGCATGGCCTCGATGCCACCAGTGGAAAAATTTTCTTCCCGCAGCAAAAGGCACTGTCCGAAGGCAACTTCACTTCGTTTGACGAAGTCCTCGACGCCTGGGATCGGCAAATTCGTTATTACACACAAAAATCGATCGAGATCGAATGCGTGGTGGATACCGTACTGGAGGAAAACGCGCACGATATTCTTTGTTCGGCGCTGGTGGATGATTGTATTGAACGGGGCAAAAGTATTAAGCAAGGGGGCGCGAAATACGACTGGGTTTCTGGGCTCCAGGTCGGGATTGCCAACCTTGGGAATAGTCTCTCAGCCGTGAAAAAACTGGTCTTTGAACAGGGTATCATCGGGCAGCAGCAGTTAGCGGATGCCCTGGTTAACGACTTTGCCGGGCTGAACGGCGAGCAGCTTCGCCAGCGATTAATCAACGGTGCGCCAAAATACGGCAACGACGATGACGAAGTCGATATGCTTCTCGCCCGCGCCTACCAGACCTACATCGATGAACTTAAGCGCTATCACAACACGCGCTTTGGCCGCGGCCCTGTTGGCGGGACATACTACGCGGGAACATCCTCTATCTCTGCAAACGTTCCGTTCGGCGCAGCCACAATGGCCACACCTGATGGCCGTAAGGCGCATACACCTTTGGCAGAAGGCGCCAGCCCCGCGTCCGGGACCGATCATCTTGGCCCTACAGCGGTCATCAGTTCCGTGGGCAAACTGCCAACCAATAAAATCCTCGGCGGTGTTTTATTGAACCAAAAACTGAATCCCTCAACGTTAGATAATCCACGCGATCGTGAAAAATTAATGTTTATGCTGCGTACCTTCTTCGAATCACACAAGGGCTGGCACGTTCAGTACAACATTGTCTCTCGTGAAACACTGCTTGAAGCCAAACAAAATCCTGATAAATATCGAGATTTGGTGGTAAGGGTTGCAGGATACTCGGCCTTCTTTACGGCCTTATCTCCTGACGCGCAGGATGATATTATAGCCCGCACGGAACATACTCTTTGACGAGAAGGCGGTGGTTAATCCCACCGCCTGACGACTGGCCGACATGAACTCAAGACAACAAATTATTCTGCAGATGGTTATCGATCAGGGCCGGGTTAGCGTCGCCTCTCTGGCGAAAACAACCGGCGTTTCAGAAGTCACCATCCGCCAGGATTTAAACCTGCTGGAAAAAAATAATTACCTTCGTCGCACGCATGGTTTTGCCGTCCCGCTCGATAGCGATGACGTTGAAACTCGTATGATGAACAACTACACCCTCAAGCTACAGCTCGCGCAATATGCCGCTTCGCTGGTGAATGATGGTGAAACCGTGTTTATCGAAAACGGCAGCAGCAACGCGCTTCTTGCCCGCACGCTGGCGGAGCAGAAAAAAGTCACGCTGATCACCGTCAGCAGCTACATCGCTCATTTACTGAAAGACACCGATTGCGAAGTCATTCTGGTCGGCGGGATCTATCAGAAGAAAAGTGAAAGCATGGTCGGGCCGCTTACCCGCCAGTTTATCCAGCAGCTGCATTTCAGTAAGGCTTTTATCGGCATCGATGGTTTCTTGCCAGAAACCGGCTTTACCGGGCGCGATATGCTGCGTACCGACGTGGTGAATTCTGTGCTGGAGAAAGGTAGCGAGGCCATTGTGCTTACGGACAGCAGCAAGTTTGGCAATGTGCATCCGTACACGCTTGGCCCGATTTCACGCTTTAACCGCGTTATCACCGACGCAGCACTGAGCCAGGAGACGCTGGAGCAGTTGAAAGCAGCCCATCTTCAGGTGGATATCGTCGATCCTTACGCCGTCGTTTAACGCTTTTTGCCCGTGTCAGGCACGGGCCTTTCCTCTCTCAGAATATTCCCACGCTGTAATTAAGAGTTTTTACCTGTGTTAATCATGCGGAAAAATTAGAATAGAATTTAGCGATATAACAGGGAGTAATATACGCACCTGCCCTTTTTAAGCTTATATCGTGACATCGTTTCACGAACCGCCCGGTAAAGTGGTGAATTCTTACTATACTTAACTGAGACTGGCTTCCGTGAATCAATTATTCTGGAGAAAGTATGATGACCTTAAATAACAAAAAAGTGGCCGCTGCAATGCTGGCTATTACCCTCGCAATGTCCCTGAGTGCCTGCTCTAACTGGTCTAAGCGTGACCGCAACACGGCAATCGGCGCAGGTGCCGGTGCGCTGGGCGGTGCAGTACTGACCGATGGCAGCACGCTCGGTACGCTTGGCGGTGCGGCAGTAGGCGGTATTATCGGTCACCAGGTGGGCAAATAAGGCAGGACGCCAGCAAAAGCAAACCCGCTTTGACGAATTATTGTGTGTTAATTTTCAGGTCTGACTAACAGCAGTTAAAATAAAAGGCCACGGTAATTGCCGTGGCCCAATAATTAATATTATTCCGAATTAACCGCCCGCGAGTTTTACTTTCATCCCTTTCGCTTCCAGCAATGATTTTATCAAATCACGCTTATCGCCCTGGATTTCAATCACACCGTCTTTCACCGCGCCACCACAGCCACATTTCTTTTTCAGCTCGGCGGCAATGCTCGCCAGCGTCGCATCGTCCGCATCAATACCGGAGATCAGGCATACGCCCTTTCCTTTGCGCCCGCTGGTTTGCTTTTGAATACGCACAATCCCGTCGCCTTTTGGGCGCTGGACTTCGACTTTCGGTTCATCAATACGCCCGGTTTCCGTGGAGTAGACCAGCCGGCTGTTATTATCTTTCATCACGCCCCCTGTGCCAGCGAGGCGCGGATATCCCGTAGAGTCTGTGCCGGGTCCGCAGATTGGGTGATCGGACGCCCAATCACCATAAAGTCTACCCCAGCCTGTTGAGCCTGCTGCGGCGTCATGATTCGGCGCTGATCGCCTGCATCACTGCCAACCGGGCGAATGCCAGGGGTAATGAGTTTGAATTCACGGCCTAACGCCGTCTTAAAGCGCACCGCTTCCTGTGCAGAGCATACGACGCCGTCCAGGCCACACTCTTTTGTCAGCGTCGCCAGGCGCTCAGCGTAGTCTGCCGGGCTGGCGGTAATGCCCAGGTCAGCCAGGTCGCTGGCTTCCATGCTGGTCAGTACGGTAACGGCGATCAGCAGCGGCGCGTCTTTCCCAAATGGAACAAGCGCTTCTTTTGCCGCACGCATCATACGAGCGCCCCCCGTAGCATGAACATTGACCATCCACACGCCCATTTCAGCCGCAGCCGCCACGGCACGCGCGGTGGTGTTAGGGATATCGTGGAACTTCAGATCGAGGAAGACATCAAACCCTCGCTGGTGCAGGTCGCCCACCAGCTGTGGACCAAACAGGGTAAACATCTCCTTGCCTACTTTCAGACGGCAGTCGCGCGGGTCGATACGGTCAACA
Source organism: Cedecea neteri (assembly GCF_000758305.1). NCBI lineage: Bacteria > Pseudomonadati > Pseudomonadota > Gammaproteobacteria > Enterobacterales > Enterobacteriaceae > Cedecea > Cedecea neteri. The sequence continues at coordinate 3,812,010 of NZ_CP009458.1, forward strand.
AAGGCCAGGGCGCTATCGCGATTATCATAATCAAGTGCAACGACTATCGGCGATTCAGTGACAACACGGGAGGAGGATGACGCAGTTGAATTCATGGCAAAACCTTCTGACTGTTGGGCACCAGCGCGGCGCAAAAAAGTTAAACGGCAGCATTCTACTCGCCAGCCAGGTAAATTTACAGCCGCGATTGCCCCTGCTAAGCGAAAGTTGCACGATGCTGAAGTTGGGCAGGATGAAGATCTCTATAGTATGTTGTAACTAAAATGTGGGCTTTTAAAAAATCGGAGGCTTACTGACCATCCAGCCCGCGAATCGGTTTCACCGTTGACCATGCGCGGCAGGACGGGCAATGCCAGTACATGGTGTAGGCAGTAAAGCCGCATTTTTGACAGCGATAGCGGGGCTTGGTGCGAATTTGCTCGCCAACCATATCCCTCAATACCATCAAACTCTCTTTCGCTCGCCCTTCCTCCGCCTCATGCAGGTGATAATCCATCAGACGATGGAATACACGCATTGTCGGATGACGCTGGAGCTGACGGTTGATATACATCTGAGCAGTTTCAGCCCCTTCGCGCTGCTCGAGAATACTCGCCAGCATAAGCTCTGCCACCGCCCCACTGTTTTCTTCCACGCAGCGCTTAAGGAAGACTTCCCACTCATCCGGCTTATCAAGCTGCTGGTAGCAAACCTGCAGCATCTCCAGTGTTTCACTGACCAGTTCGCTATCTTGCTCAATCACACGTTTTAGCGAGTCTACCGCTTTGGCATACTCGCCTTTTTCCATAAAAATACGCCCCATCATGATGGAGACCCGGGCGCAGTTTTTATCTGCTGCGGCCCCTTTTTTCAACAATGACATGGCTTTGTCTGTATCGTCATTGCCGATATTTTGCAGCGCAAGTTCACAGTAGAAGTGCGCGATTTCCACACGCTGTTTGTCTTTACCGAGTTTCACCAGACGTTCGGCCACGTCGATGGCTTTCTGCCAGTCGCTTGTTGCCTGGTGAATTTGCAGCAGCTGCTGCAGCGCGCTGATGCGGAAATCGGTCTCGTCGATAAGCTGGCTGAACATATCTTCGGCGCGGTCATAAAGACCTGCAGCCATATAGTCTTTGCCAAGCTGCTGCACGGCAAGCAGGCGCTGATCATAGTTCAGCGATGCACTCTCCATAAGCGACTGGTGGATACGAATAGCCCGATCGACTTCGCCACGCTGGCGGAAGAGGTTGCCTAACGTGAGATGCGCTTCAACGGTGCCTGTGTCCTCTTTAAGCATGTCGAGGAACAGATCAACCGCTTTATCCTGCTGGTTAGCCAGCAGGAAGTTCACGCCGGCCACGTAGTCACGGGAAAGGCGGCTGGCCTCCTGCTGTTTGTCTTGCAGCGCACTTCTGCGCCCCATATACCAGCCATAAGCGGCCGCAACGGGTAATAGCAGAAACAGCAGTTCCAACATAGAAGATTATTCCTTCACAGCCGGCACATTCGGAGCCGGCACATCAGCAGTGGGGGTAACTTGTTGCTCAAGGCGTTTAATTTTTCGCTCAGCGCGGGCCAGGGAAACACGGACGCGCAGCCAGAACAGACCGCAAATCAGCCATCCAATAATAAATCCTGCGGCAAACAGCGTCGCCAGCAAACTGGATACCCGATATTCCCCCTGTGCCAGCAGGTAGTTAAAGTTCACTACCTGATCGTTTTGCGCCCCCAACGTAATTGAAATCACAAAGATGGCGAGGACCAGCAAGAAAATGAATAAATATTTCACATGACATCCCGTTATGTGGTCACAGCTGGCTCAGCTATGCCAAAAATGAATCCCGGAGGTATAAACTACCATTTCAGGCCAAACCGGGGAATCCATTAACCCCCATCAATGCATAAGAAATGGGGGTTAAAACACTATTATCAACTTTTTTCGTTGCGTTCGGTTATTTCCTGCTCTTCTTCGGCGGGTGGCGTGAGCGGACCACACCAGCGCTGCGCCAGCCAAGTCGCCAGAATGACTAACGCCCCGGAGATAATCGTAGCGACAACCAGATCGCGGGGCCAATGCATCCCCAGCAGCAATCGACTCCCCATCACGCCGGTTGCCCATATCAACAACACCGCCAGCGTCAATGTCCGTCGGCGCGGCCAAAGCAATCCTACGCCCAACAACGCCCAACTGGCAGCAAACATCGTGTGACCTGAAGGAAAAGCGAAGCCGGTTTCGAACTGCCAGTGCTTGCGTAACCAGCCTGGAATATTATCCTGCCCTTCCAGCTGTGCTTTAACCAGTTCCGCACGCTGAGTACGCTTTAAATTGTAGAACTCGTCGGTAGGGATATGGTGAGTTTTTTCAAGCCATACGACGAAAGGCCGGGGTTCCTGCACTTTATTCTTGATAACGGACTTAATGCCCTGACCTATAAGGATAGCGGCAGCGAGGATAGCAAATAACATCAGTGCAGGCTTAAGGCGATAGCGCAGGCACCACAGAAACCATGCGCAGAGAATAACATGCGTAATGACTCCCCAGGGTTGGGTGACGGTCTCAGTGACCCAATAAAGCATTTTTAACTCGCTTTCATTGCCCCCAGGGGCCCATTGCCAGCCGCTGAGCCAGACGAGTAACGGCATGATTAACAGAAGTATTGTGCCAGCTGCGATGCGTTTTGCTATTGCCTGCATGAAAACCTCATGATAATGAAAGCTTTTAAAGAATAACCGAAAATGCCTGAGAAGGTTAAACCACGCGGTGGTCATTGGCAAAAATGGCTTTTTAATCTGTCAATGAAGCGAACGACCGCGCGTTATGGCAAAATATCCGACATTAACGTACAGGCCAGACTTCTGGCAGACACCAAGGTGTCAAAATAAGTACCTGGAGAATCACATGCAGCTTAAACGTGTGGCAGAAGCCAAACTGCCAACCCCATGGGGCGATTTCCTGATGGTGGGTTTTGAAGAAGTGGCAACGGGACAGGATCATGTTGCCCTGGTTTTTGGTGATATTAGTGGTGAAGAACCTGTTCTGGCGCGCGTTCACTCCGAATGTCTGACCGGTGACGCGCTGTTTAGTCTGCGCTGCGACTGCGGTTTCCAGCTTGAAGCGGCGTTGACCCACATTGCTGAAAAAGGCCGTGGCGTGCTGCTTTATCATCGTCAGGAAGGCCGTAATATCGGGCTGCTGAATAAAATCCGGGCCTATGCGCTGCAGGACAAAGGCTACGATACGGTAGAAGCGAACCACCAACTCGGTTTTGCTGCCGATGAGCGTGACTTTACGCTGTGTGCCGACATGTTCAAACTGCTGGGCGTGGATGCCGTACGTTTGCTCACCAACAACCCGAAAAAAGTCGAAATTTTGACCGAGGCAGGGATCAACATCGTTGAGCGCGTGCCGCTCATTGTCGGCCGCAACCCGAAAAATGCGCATTACCTAGACACCAAAGCGGCCAAAATGGGCCATCTGCTGTCGGAATAAGCGTGTTCATCTCGTAAAAAAGCCCCTTTTCAGGGGCTTTTTCTTTTCTTACTTCAGCATATTTCTGATCACATAATGCAAGATACCGTCGTGACGGAAATAGGTCAGCTCATTGCCGGTATCAATACGGCAGAGGCAGTCAATCACTTGCTTGCGCCCGTCGGCAAAGGTCAGCGTAACCGGCACAACAGCACCTGGCTTCAGCTGGTTTAACCCGCTGATATCCAGCTTCTCCTCCCCTGTTAAACCTAACGTTTTTCGCGTGACGCCCTGTGGGAACTCCAGCGGTAAAATGCCCATGCCGATAAGGTTCGAACGGTGAATACGCTCGAAGGATTCGGCGATGACTACCCGCACGCCCAGCAAACGAGGGCCTTTGGCCGCCCAGTCTCGGCTTGAACCAGAGCCATACTCTTTCCCGGCGATTACTGCCAGCGGAATGCCCCGCTCTTTGTAACGCATTGCGGCGTCATAGATAGACAGGACTTCTTCACCCGGCAGTAACCGCGTCATGCCGCCTTCAACGCCCGGCACCATCTCGTTACGAATACGGATGTTGGCAAACGTCCCGCGCATCATCACTTCATGGTTACCGCGGCGAGAACCGTAGGAGTTAAAGTCCCTGCGCTCTACGCCATGCCCCTGCAGGTAGCGCCCCGCCGGGCTGTCTGGTTTAATGCTCCCCGCAGGGGAAATATGGTCGGTAGTAACCGAATCCCCCAGCATCGCCAGCACGTTAGCCCCGTGAATATCCTCCACTGGTTTTGGCTCAGCGCCCATCTCATCAAAGAACGGCGACAGTCGGATATAGGTTGAATCATCCTGCCAGCCGTAGGTGGCCGACCGCTCCACTTCAATGTTGCGCCACTCTTCAGTCCCCTCAAACACTTCGGCATATTCTTTGTGGAACATCTCGGTAGTGACCTGCGCCACAGCCGCAGCAATTTCCTGACTGCCCGGCCAGATATCTTTCAGGTAGACGTCAGCGCCATTTTTATCCTGCCCCAGTGGCTCTTTAGTCAGGTCGATGTTCATGTTGCCAGCCAGCGCATAGGCGACGACAAGCGGCGGTGAGGCCAGCCAGTTAGTTTTCACCAGCGGGTGAATACGGCCTTCGAAGTTGCGGTTGCCGGAAAGCACAGCGCCTACGGTAAGATCGCCTTTTTTGATCGCCTGCTCAATAGGATCGGGCAACGGGCCTGAGTTACCGATACAGGTAGTACAGCCGTAGCCCACCAGATTAAAGCCTAGCTCATCAAGGTATGGGGTTAATTTGGCTTTCGCCAGATAATCCGAGACCACCTTAGAGCCCGGCGCAAGCGAAGCCTTAACCCACGGCTGCGGCTTAAGCCCTAAACTAACGGCTTTTTTAGCCAGCAACCCAGCCGCCATCAGCACGCTAGGGTTTGAAGTGTTGGTACAAGAGGTAATTGCCGCAATCACCACTGCGCCATCCGGCAATTGATGCTCTTCGCCTGCCAGCGTGTAGCTGACCGGATGACGATCTTTATGGGAAGCGTTGACTTCAAGCTCGTTGCTGGCGGCAAAAGCTTTTGGCACTCCGCCGAGCGGGACACGATCCTGCGGGCGTTTTGGCCCGGCCAGGCTTGCCTCAACGTCATTCATGTTCAAAGAGAGCGTACTGGTGAACACAGGCTCATCACCGGTATTGCGCCACATGCCCTGCGCCTTAGCGTAGGCCTCCACCAAAGCCACCTGCTCTTCGCTACGCCCGCTGAGGCGCATATACTCCAGCGTTACGCCGTCAATCGGGAAGAAGCCGCAGGTCGCACCATATTCAGGAGACATGTTGGCGATAGTTGCCCGATCGGCGAGCGGGAGCGAATCGAGGCCATCGCCATAAAACTCAACAAATTTGCCCACAACGCCGTGTTTACGCAGCATCTGGGTGACGGTCAGCACAAGGTCCGTCGCGGTGATCCCTTCCCGCAGTTTGCCCTCAAGCTTAAAGCCGACCACATCGGGAATCAGCATCGATACCGGCTGGCCCAACATCGCCGCTTCCGCTTCGATACCGCCAACCCCCCAGCCCAGCACGCCAAGACCGTTAATCATCGTAGTATGCGAGTCGGTGCCCACCAGCGTGTCAGGGTAAGCGACAAGTTCGCCGTTCTGTTCTTCACTCCAGACGGCTTTACCCAGGTACTCAAGGTTGACCTGGTGGCAAATGCCGGTCCCGGGCGGCACAACGCTGAAACGGCTAAACGCCTGCTGGCCCCAGCGTAAGAAAACATAGCGCTCGTGGTTTCGCTCCATCTCGAGGCGAACGTTTTCCTCGAAGGCATCGTTGTCACCGAAGTGGTCTACGGTCACGGAGTGGTCAATCACCAGGTCGACCGGGGAAAGCGGGTTAACTTTGGCCACATCGCCGCCAAGGCGCTTGACCGCCTCACGCATCGCGGCCAGATCCACCACCGCTGGTACGCCGGTGAAGTCCTGCATCAGCACCCGGGCGGGACGATAGGCAATTTCGCGATCGGCGTGGGCCTGTTTCAGCCAACCGGCCAGGGCATGAATATCTTCGCGGGTGACGGAGTCTTCATCCTGCCAGCGCAGCAGGTTCTCCAGCAAAACTTTTAGCGACTTAGGTAACCGGCTGATATCCCCCAGCTCTTTTGAAGCCAGCGGCAAGCTGTAGTAGTGCCAGGTTTTATTTAGCGCCCGTAGAGTATCCTTACTGGCTTCGCGTAGGGTTAACGACATAGCTCCTCCTTTATGACAGGGATAGCGAGTGCCCTGATTATTCGCAGGGTCACTATTAAAGATAACACAAACCTGCCGTAACGATTTGATAACAACCCGAATTGATAAATGGCGGTAATGGAGAAGCGGTAATAAAACGAACGCCCCAACGATAACGTCAGGGCGAGAGGAAAACCGGGAGGATAATTCGAAGCAGTAAGGACGTGGCGTTTAGCCACTGACAACAAAGGTTAATTGGCGAAGGCGCGAAGTATTTCTACCCAGAACAAGGCAGAGAGCGTAAAAGCGCCCATCCATGACCAGTATTTTACAGCATTGTGATTATTCATAGGGTTAACCCAATGTGACTATATGCAACCAGACTGCTTATTTAAGCAATCACCAGAATGTATTGCTGTGTGTAATTATTAGTGAATAACAGGTTACCCGGCGGTAAATAAAAAGTGCTTTAAACCCCGCAGAGAAAATAAACGATTCAATAACGATTTTATTGTTTTTTACTGTCGTCTTCAGAAAACAAATCAATAAAGGCCTGCTGCTGTTTCGTCAGCGTCCAGCCTTCAGATGGCGTGTTTTCCTCTTTCTTAACGTCTTTTCGTGGCTTGCCGCTGTTGCGGGCCACGACCTTAGGTGCAGAAGCCCTATCCCGAGTAGACATAGCTACCCCCAAAAATGCCAGGCAACCAGCGCCACAACCAGCCAGAACAAGGCTGAAACCAAAAACACCGCAATCCATGCCTTGCGTTTCAGAGCCGGATCTTGTTGCGGTTCCTCACTTCCTGATGACATTGCTAGCCTCATACAATCGACACCACTTATCGTAACGTTTCTAAACAATCGGTATAACTAATCGCCAGTTGGGATTAATCCTAAAGAAACTCTAGCTCAAAAGCCAGAAAAATTGCGCAATAAGCAGGAGAAAAGATTTAATCTTTTGACCTGAAATAAATAATCGAAACCTCAGATTTGCGCAACCACGAATTATTTACTAGCTGTGTCTCTTAATTGCGACACAATAACCATTAACAGGATGTGGCTTATTTGCGGGAATGGGAATAGACGAAGAAATGCGTTTAATTCTTGTTTAATAATGACTCGGGCATCTCCGGATTCACCCGAAGATACCCTGGGGAATTATTTGGCAGGTAATTTTATATCTTTAAACATCGCTTCAATATCTTCGTTAGAGCGCAAAGCTACGGCGGTATCCACCACGTCACGGGTTAAATGTGGCGCAAAACGCTGAATAAAATCATACATATAACTGCGCAGGAAAGTACTCCGACGGAAACCTATTTTCGTGGTGCTGTGGCTAAATACGCCCTGGGCTTCGATACGGACTAAATCAGGGTCTGAAATCGGATCCACCGCCATGCTCGCAATAACCCCTACTCCCAGCCCTAAGCGAACGTAGGTTTTAATCACATCGGCGTCGGTGGCAGTAAAGACGATTCGCGGCGTTAACCCTGCGCGGTTGAAGGCGGTGTCCAACTCAGAACGTCCGGTAAAACCAAAGGTGTAGGTGACCAGCGGATACTGTGCCAGCTCTTCGATGCTGACCGATTCTTTAGAAGCCAATGGATGATCCGGCGTGACCACAATGGAGCGGTTCCAGTGGTAGCAAGGCAGCATCACCAGGTCGTCATAAAGATGAAGCGCCTCAGTAGCGATCGCAAAGTCTGCATTTCCTTTGGAAACTGCCTCTGCAATCTGCGTCGGCGAGCCCTGATGCATATGCAGTGAAACCCGAGGATAACGTTCGATAAAGCCTTTAATCACGCCTGGTAGCGCGTAACGAGCCTGCGTGTGGGTTGTCGCCACATAGAGCGAGCCTTTGTCAGGCCAGGTGTGTTCTCCGGCAACGGATTTGATCGCATCGACTTTCGACAGCACTTCACGGGCGATGCGGATGATTTCCTGCCCCGCCGGGGTGACCTGGGTCAGGTGCTTCCCGCTACGGGCGAAAATCTGGATCCCCAGTTCGTCTTCCAGCATACGAACTTGCTTACTGATCCCGGGCTGGGAGGTATAAAGCCCTTCCGCCGTCGAGGAGACATTAAGATTGTGGTTTACGACTTCAACGATATAACGCAGCTGCTGTAATTTCATAGCTTACCGTCCAGGGTCAAAGGCCCCGGCGCGATGGGCGGGGTTAAGACGCAGAAAAAACGAAAATTGACATTGCTTTACTCACTATATCAGTTATAGCTACTTTGTATAGATGGGATGAAAAGATAATAAACGAGTTATATAAGGCGCCATAAAAAAACCGGAGACAGGCTCCGGTTTTCACAGGTTCAGGCAGAATTATTTCTTGCCAACGACCCACTTGCCGTCAACGAAGAAAGCCGACCAGCCGGTCGCTTTGCCGTCTTTGTCAGAAGCCACATACTGCTGCTTCGTTTTGCGGCTAAAGCGAACGAACGCTTTATTGCCGTCTGGATCTTCCTGAGGAGCATCGGCCAGATAGCGCAGTTTCTCAGGCAGACGATCGCGGAAGCGATGCAGCTCTTCAACCAGCGGGGCGCGTGTTTCACGAGATTTCGGGAACGTGTTCGCGGCCAGGAAGACGCCAGCGGCACCGTCTCGTAGAACGAAATACGCGTCCGATTTCTCACACGGTAATTCCGGCAGCGGGACCGGATCTTCCTTCGGTGGCGCAACTTCGCCATTACGCAGGATCTTACGGGTGTTTTTGCACTCATCGTTGGTACAAGCCATGTACTTGCCAAAACGCCCCATTCTCAGGTGCATTTCTGAGCCACATTTCTCGCACTCAACAATTGGGCCGTCATAGCCCTTGATGCGGAATTCACCCTCTTCGATTTCGTAGCCGTCACAGGTCGGGTTATTACCACACACGTGCAGCTTGCGCTTTGGATCGATGAGGTAGCTGTCCATTGCCGTGCCGCACTTCTGGCAGCGACGCTTGGCGCGCAGCGCGTTGGTTTCCGCATCATCACCTTCAAGCACGTTAAGAACTTCGTTCTCCGGTACCAGGTTGATGGTGGTTTTGCAGCGTTCTTTCGGCGGTAACGCATAGCCAGAACAGCCGAGGAATACACCGGTACTCGCGGTACGGATCCCCATTTTACGGCCGCAGGTTGGGCAGTCGATGCTGGTCAGAACCATCTGGTTCGGGCGCATACCGCCTTCTTCCGGATCCTGCTCCGCTTTCTCAAGCTGGCCGCTAAAATCAGTGAAGAAGTTGTCCAGTACGCCTTTCCACTCGGCCTGGTTATTGGCCACCTGATCGAGGCTGTCCTCCATTTGCGCCGTGAAGTCATAATTCATCAGCTCGCGGAAGTTCTCTTCCAGACGATCGGTAACAATCTCACCCATTTTTTCAGCGTAGAAACGGCGGTTCTCAACGCGCACGTAGCCACGATCCTGAATGGTCGAAATGATAGACGCGTAGGTGGACGGGCGGCCAATTCCGCGTTTTTCCAGCTCTTTCACCAGCGACGCTTCGCTGAAACGCGCTGGCGGCTTGGTAAAGTGCTGGGCAGGAAGCAGCTCAACCAGGGTCAGCGCCTCACCTGGGTTCACCGCCGGTAAAGTGCGGTCTTCATCGCCCTTACGCAGAGCAGGCATCACTTTCGTCCAGCCATCAAAGCGCAGCGTGCGGCCACGCGCCTTCAGGCGGTACTCACCGGCTTCCACCGTCAGCGTCGTGGAATCGTATTTCGCAGGCGTCATCTGGCAGGCCACGAACTGGCGCCAGATCAGCTGATAAAGCTTCTGGGCATCCGCCTCCATGTCTTTTAACGCTTCAGACTGCACGGACACATCAGAAGGACGAATCGCTTCGTGCGCTTCCTGAGAGTTGTCCTTGCTGGCGTATTGATTGGCTTCAGCCGGCAGATATTTCTTACCGAAGTTTTCTTCGATGTAGCCGCGCACCATGCTCACCGCATCCTGGCTCAGATTGGTAGAGTCAGTACGCATGTAGGTAATGTGGCCCGCTTCGTAAAGACGCTGCGCCATCATCATGGTTTTCTTCACGCCGAAGCCAAGGCGGGTACTGGCGGCCTGCTGCAACGTGGAGGTAATGAACGGTGCCCCAGGTTTACTGCTGGTTGGCTTGTCTTCGCGATCCAGAACGGTGTAACGCGCTTTTTCAAGCAGGCTAACGGCCGCCATCGTCTGCTCGCGGTTAACCGGACGGAACGGTTTGTCTTTATAGTGACTCACCTGTACCGGCAGCGCGTCGCCCTTCGGCGTCGACAGATTGGCGTCGATTTCCCAGTACTCTTCCGGAACGAACGCTTTAATTTCGCGCTCACGTTCGACCACAAGGCGAACCGCCACGGACTGAACGCGCCCGGCTGACAGGCCACGCGCAATCTTTTTCCACAGCAGCGGAGACACCATGTAGCCCACAACGCGGTCCATAAAGCGGCGCGCCTGCTGGGCATTCACACGGTCAATATTCAGTTCACCCGGCTTTTCAAACGCCTGACGAATCGCATTCTTAGTGATTTCGTTAAACACCACGCGGCTATAGCGGGTGTCATCGCCACCGATAACTTCCCGCAGGTGCCAGGCAATGGCTTCCCCTTCGCGGTCAAGGTCGGTTGCGAGATAGATGTGGTCTGCTTTTTCTGCCAGTGACTTCAGCTCGGAGACCACTTTCTCCTTGCCTGGCAGCACTTCGTAATGAGCATCCCAGTTATGCCAGGGATCGACACCCATACGGTTGACGAGCGCTCCGCGTTCATCCTTTTTGACCTTTTTGGCCCCTTTGGCGGCGGTAGAGTCAGCGCTCTTCTTGGTGGTTGATCCACTGGTCGGCAAATCACGGATGTGACCGACGCTGGACTTCACCACGTAGTCATTTCCGAGATATTTGTTGATCGTTTTGGCTTTTGCCGGGGACTCAACGATAACGAGAGCTTTACCCATTTTCACCTTTACCTATTTAATTCTTCCAGGAATACGTCGCAAATTTTCACCTTCCACTGGCGACGCGCTTTTTTATATTGCGGCAGCGTAGAAGGAGATCAACTCTTTTTTCAATAACCTGCAACACCCTCAGCTCACTCATCGGTTACTGCAGGCCAAAAGCCTCGAGCAAGTGGCATAGCACGACGGAAGTTTGGTCGAATGTCAAGCAATTCTGTTGCCAGATTTGCGAAAGCGTCACACTCTACCTGATAAAATATGTTACGCAACTTTATTAGCATGCAATACCCGATCCCGCCAGCACGGTTAACTTTTTTAAGGCCACAGGGTTTACAGGGAAAATTTGCCCTTTTCCCTCAAGCGGACGTAAACTAGCGCCAGTTTTTTAAGGAGAACATCATGCAAGAGACAACTCAGCCTATTGACCGCGAATCCCTCCTAGTCGAGGCGAACAAAATCATTCGTGAACATGAGGATTTCCTGCACGGGATGGAAGCCACCGGCGTGGAACAGAAAAACGGTGTGCTGGTCTTTAGTGGAGAATACTTCCTGGACGAGCAAGGTTTGCCCACGCCGAAGAGTACGGCGGTGTTTAATATGTTTAAACACCTGGCACACGTCCTGTCGGAAAAGTATTCACTGCAGGGCTAAACGAAAAGCGAGGCTTGAATGCCTCGCTTTTTTGTTTTAGCAAAAAATGGCTTTACAGCAGGGGTTTTTCACCACGCTGCCACCAGCGTAACAGCAGGCGGTCTAAGCTGTTCGCTGCGCTACCGGTGAAGCGGTCCATCACTTTTTTACGCTGCAGATAGCGTACATTAATAGCGTCAAAATCTTTCATCATCCCCAGCAGCAGATCGTCGCTGGTCGCCACGTCATCCACCAGACCTTTTTCTTTCGCCTGCGTACCATACCAGTGCTCGCCCGTGGCCACCGCTTCAATATCAAGGCCCGGACGCATACTGCTGACAAACTGCTTGAACAGATGATGCGTTTCATTGAGGTCTTCCCGGAACTTCTCCCGCCCCTGTTCGGTGTTTTCACCCAGCAGAGTTAGCGTACGTTTGTACTGCCCTGCAGTGTGCAGCTCAACGTCAATATCATTCCGCTTTAGCAGGCGATGGAAGTTAGGGATTTGCGCGACAACGCCAATTGACCCAATGATGGAGAATGGCGCGGCCACAATGCGCTGGGCCACACACGCCATCATATAACCGCCGCTGGCCGCCACCTTATCGACCGCAATGGTTAAAGGCACTGCTTTGTCTCGCAAGCGCTGAAGCTGGGATGCCGCCAGCCCGTAGCCATGAACCACGCCGCCGGGGCTTTCCAGGCGCAGCAAAACTTCATCCTTGGGTTTAACCACAGATAACACGGCGGTAATTTCTTCACGGAGCGAGCTGACTTCGTGGGCATCCATACTGCCTTTAAAATCGAGGACATAAAGCGTCGGCTTGCCCGAACTGGCCTTTTCACCGCGTTTAGCCCGCGCTTTGGCCTGCTTAGCCTCCAGCTTAAGCTTTTTCTTTTCTTCCTTAAGCCACAGCTTCTGCTGATGCGGGTCAAGCATCGCGACCTGCATCTCTTGCTGCACATCCTGATACTGCTCGCTCAGATTTGTCAGCCTCAGTTCACCCCGGGCCTGCTTCTTACGTTGCGCAACGTTCACCAGAATGAGAGCAACGGCACCAATTGCTACCACAATGGTCACCGCTTTAGCCAAAAAAAGTCCATAGTCAGCAATCAGATCCACATTTACCGCCTTTATCACTAAGCATTGTTAATGTCCGCAGTGTACCCGAGCTGGCACACGTTCGTCTGTAAGTAACTATAAAGGCAGCAACAGCGCTTCTTTAAAGCGTTTGGCCCGGGGAAATTTTTGCAAAATGTTAATCCTTAGCATTGTCTCCGGCTGACTGATTGAAATACGCCCGTCTTTAAGGCATAAAGCCGGGTAACCCAATGAGAAATAAGACGTGAGCATATTGCATCACGCGAGGAGTAAAACCGTGCACTATCAGCCGCAAGATAATTTACTGAAAAATCGCATTATTTTAGTAACCGGCGCCAGCGATGGCATCGGCCGCGTCGCCGCGCTCACCTACGCTCGCTTTGGTGCCTCGGTCATTTTACTGGGTCGCAATGAGCAAAAGCTCCGCGCCGTCGCCGGTGAGATCCAGTCTCACGGTTTGCTCCCTGCGCACTGGTTCACGCTCGACCTGGCTACCGCCACGTCAGCAGATTGCCATGCGCTGGCTAACAAGCTTAGCGCGCTGGTTCCCCGCCTCGATGGCGTCCTGCATAATGCCGGTATTCTTGGCGATGTCGTGTCAATGGATAAGCAGGATCCCGACACCTGGCAGGCCGTCATGCAGGTGAACGTCAATGCGACCTTTTTCCTGACCCAGGCTTTGCTTCCTTTATTACTTAAATCCGAATCCGGCTCTCTGGTGTTTACCACCTCGAGCGTGGGTCGCCAGGGCCGCGCTGGCTGGGGCGCTTACGCTGCCTCGAAGTTTGCTACGGAAGGCATGATGCAGGTACTGGCGGAAGAGTATAAGCAGCACAACCTGCGCGTGAACTGCATCAACCCAGGCGGTACCCGTACAGCCATGCGCGCCAGCGCCTTCCCTACGGAAGATCCGGCCAAACTGAAAACGCCGCGGGATTTAATGCCGCTTTATCTCTGGCTGATGGGCGACGACAGTCGCCGTAAGACCGGCATGAGTTTTGATGCCCAGCCTAACCGCAAACCCGGGATTTCAGAATGAGCGAGGACCGTTATCAACAGCGCCAACAGCGCCAGAAAGAAAAGGTTGATGCGCGCATTGCAGAAGCCCAGCAGGAACGCGGGATTTTGATCGTCTTCACCGGCAACGGAAAAGGTAAAACAACCGCCGCATTCGGCACAGCGACCCGCGCCGTTGGCCACGGCCAAAAAGTCGGCGTCATTCAGTTTATCAAGGGCCAGTGGCCGAACGGAGAACGTAATCTGCTTGAGCCACACGGGGTTGAGTTTCAGGTGATGGCGACAGGCTTTACCTGGGAGACGCAGAACCGGGAAACGGACACCGCCGCCTGCCTTACCGTTTGGGAGCACGGCAAACGGATGCTGGCTGACGCCACGCTGGATATGGTGATCCTCGACGAGCTGACCTACATGGTGGCTTACGATTATCTGCCGCTGGAAGACGTCTTAAGCGCGCTGGCTAACCGCCCGGTGAATCAGACAGTGATTGTGACAGGCCGCGGGTGCCACCGCGATATTCTGGAGATAGCCGACACGGTCAGCGAACTCCGCCCGGTTAAGCATGCCTTTGACGCCGGGGTGAAGGCGCAGATGGGTATTGATTACTAATAAAAAACCCCTCGCTTGAGGGGTTAAGATTTAGCTGCCGCTGCCGTTATTACGGCTGCTGCTGGCGCGGCGGTTGCCGCCGGTCACTTGGGTGTGACGCTTCACGGCGCGGCGGATCTGATTCGCCTTCATGCGGCGACGATCTTTCTCCACAGCCACTTTGCTGCTGGTTTCTTCCGGCAATTCCACCAGCGTACGCAGATAGTTTGTCTGCGCCAGGTCAAGTTCGGTGTAGCCCCCGCGCGGCAAGCCTTTCGGCAGTTTAATGTCACCGTAGCGCACGCGAATAAGGCGGCTAACCTGTACGCCAACCGCTTCCCAAAGGCGACGCACCTCGCGGTTACGGCCTTCGGTCAGGGTCACGTTGTACCACTGGTTAATGCCTTCGCCGCCGGTGAACTTGATGGTTTTGAAGGCCGCAGGGCCATCTTCAAGCTGCACGCCGCGTGACAGTTGTCTTACCTTGTCGTCATCCACCTGGCCAAATACGCGCACGGAGTATTCACGCTCCACTTCACGGCTTGGGTGCATCAGGCGATTTGCCAGTTCTCCGTCGGTGGTGAACAGCAGTAAACCACAGGTATTCACATCCAGACGCCCAACGGCAATCCAGCGTGCACCGCGCAGCTTTGGCAAACGGTCAAAAACGGTTGGGCGCCCTTCCGGGTCGCTGCGGGTACACAGCTCACCTTCCGGCTTGTAATAGGCCAACACGCGGCAGATTTGTTCCGCAGATTCGCGGATGGAGATCAAATGACCATCGATGCGGATTTTAAGCGACTGGGTGATTTCAACACGATCGCCCAGCGTGGCAATTTTGCCATCAACGCTTACGCGACCTGCAGAGATAATGGTTTCAATCTCACGACGGGAACCATGGCCAGCGCGAGCCAGCACTTTTTGTAACTTTTCGCTCATTGAGCTTCCTCGGGTGTCGCCTTCACAGGCGTCTCAGATACTTTGAAATCAAAAGGCATGGGCCTGATGAAGTATAAATACGAATTTGAATGGCTGCCCGGAAATACAGGAAAACCGCTGACAGCATCGTGGCCGCACATAGTACACGAATTTTAAGGTAAATGGAGTGAAAACCCGTTTCCCGATTTACTCACCGCTGGCTCTGAGTATCCAGCAGCATAGTTCGCTCGCCGGGAGCACAGTTTCGCGGAGTAGCCGCATGTTTATTTCCTCTGGCGGCCTCACTGCCCCCCAGAAAAACAGGAATGCCACTCTTCAGCCAGCGGTGATACAGCGCCTGTTGATTAGCATCCAGCGCCTTATCGGCCCAAATCATAATGTGGTCAGCGTGAATACGGCTAAGATCCGGGCAGGGAATACCGCGATCCAGTACCTCGACGCAAAAACCGTCGCTGGCAAAACGGATCCCTTCCAGCCACAGTTCAACGGGGTCTTTAAGCGAAAGCGCCAGAATAAACAGACTGCCACCCGGGCGCTTACGCCCGCTGGCCAGGACGAACGTCGCATATTCAATCAGCGCCGTATCAAGCAATGCGCTATTCATCGCCTGCTCCTGCTGTGCATCGGCGTTAAGCCATAGTCTCAGCGGGCGGATAACTTCATCGATAAAAATAGCGGGCGGGACTTCGCGGCCATAGCGCCAGATAAGCCCCCGCAGCTTCGCAGGCTGCATCGCTTCACACTGCGCCAGCAGGGCTTCCTGAACGTCGAGCCATCTGAAAGGCGGAGACATCTCCTCGCCTTTCAGCAGCGCCAGCATATCCGACAAAGCAACCCCTTTTTCAAGCCAGCCGACAATAGCGGCGACCTGCGAACAGTGGGTAAAATCAAAAAAACGGTGCCCGTTCTCATCCACCTGCGGCTTGATCAACCCATAACGCTGCCAGCTGCGAATATTGGCGGGCGTCACGCCGCATTGAGAAGCAAGAACATCAATGTTAAATCGGGCCATAGCGATTTCCTTACAGGAAAGGTTTAACGTCCCCGACGCCCTCGCGCATAACAACCGGCGCGTCTTCCGTCAGATCGATAACCGTGGTGGGCTGCTGCCCCAGATAACCGCCGTGGATAACCAGATCCACCACTTTCTCGAGGCGATCTTTGATCTCCTCGGGATCGGACTCGGTAAACTCGTTGCCCGGCAGCATCAGCGAGGTCGACAGCATAGGCTCGTTCAGCACTTCAAGCAGCGCCAGCGCAATCGGGTTTGAAGGCACGCGCAGCCCGATGGTTTTACGTTTTTCCTGCAGCAGGCGGCGAGGAACTTCTTTGGTGCCCTTCAGAATAAAGGTGTAATTCCCCGGCGTGTTGTTTTTAATCAGCCGGAATGCCACGTTGTCGACAAAGGCGTAAGTCGACAGCTCGGACAGATCCCGACACATCAGGGTAAAGTTGTGGCCGTCAGGGAGCTGACGAATACGACAAATGCGCTCCATAGCGCCCTTATCTTCAATCTTGCAGCCCAGCGCATAGCCGGAATCGGTAGGGTAAACAATGACCCCGCCTTTACGAATAATATCGACGGCCTGGTTAATCAGGCGCGGCTGCGGGTTATCCGGATGGATATAAAAAAACTGACTCATACTGCCCTCTCTTTAGCGATGTGGCTCTGCTCCCAGTGCTGCCATACGGGCTCAACGCCCGCCGGTAGCCACAGCTTACGACCCAGTTCAATCCACGCGCAGGGCAGATGAAAATCAGACCCCTGCGACGCCAGCAGATTAAATTGCTTAGCGTAGCTCGCAAGCTGAGTACGTTCGTTGGGAGCCTGCTGGCACTGCGCAACTTCCATGGCATCGCCACCGTGTTCGGCAAAGTGCGCCAGCAGTCGTTTTAGCCATTTTGCGGTCAGGCCGTAGCGCCCTGGATGCGCCAGCACCGCCTGCCCGCCAGAATGATGAATCACATCAATAGCTTGTTCTATTGTACACCACTGGGGCGGAACGTATCCGGTTTTCCCCTTCGCCAGATACTTCTTGAAGACATCTCCCATATTGCTGGCCTTGCCCTGCTCGACCAGAAAACGAGCGAAATGCCCGCGGGTAATTGCCCCATTGCCTGCGTGGCGCATCGCCCCTTCTAACGCGCCGGGAATACGTGCTTTATCCAGCCGCTCAGCAATCATTACCGCGCGCTGGCTGCGGCGTTCACTTTGCTGTTCAAGAAAAAGCTTCAGCGCCGGGTGATGCTCATCAATGCCCAGGCCAACGATATGAATTTCGTGATTTTCCCAGACGGTGGAGATTTCAACGCCGCTAATTAACTGTAGCGGTAAATTTAGGCGCTGGATTTCAGCCCTCGCAGCAGGCAGGCCCGCCACGGTGTCATGATCGGTAATAGCCAGTACAGTGACGCGCATATCAACCGCGCGATTAACCAAAGCTTCAGGAGACAACAGGCCATCCGAGGCGGTAGTGTGGCTGTGTAAATCGTGGATCGTGGCCAGGGTGGGCTCGCTCAAAATGGCTCCAGAATGGATAAACAGAAATTTAGCGGCCCATGATAACGATAATCGGCTATTTTAAAAAATCAGTATTGACAATATAGCCGCGAACCAGTTTACTAGTACGCAAGTTCACATAACGAGGTATCTGAAATGAAAGCGATGAATTCCCTGCACGGTTGGTGGCGTACTCCCTGAACTCGGGCGGTGCGATCGCGTACGCTGTTTAACAGCACAGATACCAGGCCCGCCAACGATGCGGGCTTTTTTTTGAACAAAATTTGAGAACTAAAATGCAAACACAAAAACCGGAACTTGAACTCCTGAGCAGCGAAGCTGCCTACCGTGAAAACCCAACGGCCCTTTTCCACCAGCTGTGCGGTGCGCGCCCTGCGACGCTGCTGCTGGAATCCGCAGACATCGATAGTAAAGACGACTTAAAAAGCCTTCTGCTGGTGGATAGCGCCATGCGCATTACGGCCTTAGGTGACACTGTCACCTTACAGGCATTGTCTGCTAACGGCGCTTCCCTGCTGCCGCTGCTGGATGCCGCGTTGCCAGCCGGCGTCGAAAACGAACATTTCCCGGATGGCCGCACCCTGCGTTTCCCAACGGTCAGCACGTTATTAGATGAAGACGCGCGCCTGTGCTCGCTGTCGGTCTTTGATGCATTCCGCATTATGCAGGAACTGGTCAGCGTACCAGCGGAAGAGCGTCATGCGATGTTCTTCGGCGGTCTGTTTGCCTACGACCTGGTGGCCGGCTTCGAAGACCTGCCGCAGCTGAAACAGGACAACCGTTGCCCGGACTACTGCTTCTACCTGGCTGAAACCTTATTGACCATCGATCACCAGAAAAAGCAAACCCGCATTCAGGCCAGTCTGTTTACGCCGTCAGACAGCGAAAAACAGCGCCTGCTGAAACGCACCGAACAGCTGCGCCAGCAAATCAGCGAAGAGCCTGCTGCTCTGCCTGTACAGAAAGTTGAGCACATGAGCTGCGATGTCAATCAGACCGACGAAGAGTTCGGGGCGGTAGTTCGCCAGATGCAAAAAGCCATTCGCATCGGTGAAATTTTCCAGGTTGTGCCGTCCCGCCGCTTCTCGCTGCCGTGCCCGTCACCGCTGGCGGCATACCAGACGCTGAAGAAGAGCAACCCAAGCCCGTACATGTTCTTTATGCAGGACAACGATTTCACGCTGTTTGGCGCTTCCCCGGAAAGCTCACTCAAATACGATGCGACGAATCGCCAGATTGAAATTTACCCGATTGCCGGCACCCGCCCTCGTGGCCGCCGCGCCGACGGTTCGCTGGATCGCGACCTGGACAGCCGCATCGAGCTGGAAATGCGTACCGACCATAAAGAGCTTTCTGAGCACTTAATGCTGGTTGACCTGGCACGCAACGATCTCGCCCGCATCTGTACGCCGGGCAGCCGCTACGTGGCTGATTTAACCAAAGTTGACCGTTACTCCTTTGTGATGCACCTGGTGTCTCGCGTTGTTGGCGAATTGCGCCACGACCTGGACGTGCTGCACGCCTACCGCGCCTGTATGAACATGGGCACCCTGAGCGGAGCACCGAAAGTCCGTGCGATGCAGCTGATTGCCGGGGCCGAAGGCGTCCGTCGCGGCAGCTACGGCGGCGCGGTGGGTTATTTCACCGCCCACGGCGACCTCGATACCTGCATCGTCATCCGCTCAGCCTACGTTGAAGACGGTATTGCCACCGTGCAGGCTGGCGCTGGCGTTGTACTTGATTCAGACCCGCAGTCCGAAGCCGACGAAACCAGAAACAAAGCCCGCGCTGTTTTGCGCGCCATTGCTACCGCGCATCACGCCCAGGAGATTTTCTAATGGCTGACATTCTGCTGCTCGATAATATCGACTCATTCACCTATAACCTGGCAGACCAGCTGCGCGCGAACGGCCATAACGTGGTGATTTACCGTAACCACGTCCCGGCGCAAACCCTGATCGAACGTCTGGCCACCATGGATAACCCGGTGCTCATGCTGTCCCCAGGGCCTGGTGCCCCAAGCGAAGCGGGCTGTATGCCAGAATTGCTGACGCGTATGCGCGGTAAACTGCCAATTATCGGTATTTGTCTCGGCCACCAGGCCATTGTCGAAGCCTACGGCGGCTACGTCGGCCAGGCAGGCGAAATCCTGCACGGCAAAGCTTCCTCAATTTCCCATGACGGCGAAGCGATGTTTGCCGGGCTGCCTAACCCGCTGCCGGTAGCGCGCTATCACTCCCTTGTGGGCAGCAACATCCCTGCCGGCCTGACAATTAATGCGCATTTCGACGGCATGGTGATGGCGGTTCGCCACGAGGCTGACAGGGTTGTGGGCTTCCAGTTCCACCCGGAATCCATCCTCACCAGCCACGGCGCACGCCTGCTGGAACAAACCCTCGACTGGGCGCTGCAGAAGCTGAAGCAGGCCAATACGCTGCAGCCGATCCTCGACAAGCTTTATCAGGCGCAAACCCTGAGCCGCGAAGAGAGCCACCAGCTGTTTTCCGCCATCGTTCGCGGTGAGCTGAAACCAGAGCAGCTTGCCGCCGCGCTGGTTAGCATGAAGGTACGTGGCGAACACCCGAACGAAATCGCCGGGGCCGCATCCGCCCTGCTTGAGCACGCCGCACCGTTCCCGAGCCCGAGCTACGAGTTTGCAGACATCGTCGGCACCGGCGGTGACGGCAGCAACAGCATTAATATCTCCACCGCCAGCGCCTTTGTCGCCGCTGCGGTCGGGCTAAAGGTCGCCAAACACGGCAACCGCAGCGTTTCCAGTCGTTCGGGGTCCTCCGATCTGCTGGCAGCGTTTGGCATCAGCCTGGAAATGAACGCGGACGCTTCCCGTAAAGCGCTGGACGAGCTGGGCGTTTGCTTCCTGTTTGCGCCTAAGTACCACACCGGATTCCGCCACGCGATGCCGGTTCGCCAGCAGTTGAAAACGCGTACCTTGTTCAACGTTTTGGGGCCGCTGATTAACCCGGCGCATCCGCCGCTGGCGCTGATCGGCGTCTACAGCCCGGAACTGGTGCTGCCGATTGCTGAAACCCTGCGCGTCCTCGGCTATAAGCGTGCGGCTGTGGTTCACAGCGGCGGCATGGATGAAGTATCGCTCCATGCACCAACGCTGGTCGCTGAATTAAATAACGGCGAAATCAAAAGCTATCAGCTGACCGCCGCCGATTTCGATCTTCCGGCCTATCACCAGGAAGCGCTGGCGGGCGGTACGCCGGAAGAAAACCGTGACATTCTGACTCGCCTGCTACAAGGTAAAGGCGAGACCGCGCACGAGTCTGCCGTCGCGGCTAACGTAGCGATGTTGATGAGATTGCACGGCCATGAAGACTTGAAGGCTAACGTCAAAAAAGTGCTGGATGTATTGCACAGCGGAGCCGCATATGACCGCGTTACCGCGCTCGCAGGGAGAGGATAAGGGAATGCAGGAGACTGTTTTAAACCGCATCGTGGCTGACAAAGCGCTGTGGGTCGAAGCCCGCAAGCAGCAGCAGCCGCTGGCGAGCTTCCAGAATGAGATTGTGCCAGCCACGCGGAACTTCTATCACGCGCTGCAGGGTGCCCGCACCGTCTTTATTCTTGAGTGCAAAAAGGCATCTCCCTCTAAAGGGGTGATCCGCGATGACTTCGACCCGGCGCTTATCGCCGGTGTGTATAAGCATTATGCCTCTGCCGTGTCGGTGCTGACCGACGAGAAATACTTCCAGGGCAGCTTCGATTTTCTGCCGATCGTCAGCGGAATTGTCAGCCAGCCGGTGCTGTGCAAAGACTTTATTATCGACGCCTACCAGATCCATCTGGCGCGTTTTTACCAGGCGGATGCCTGCCTGCTGATGCTCTCGGTGCTGGACGATGAACAGTATCGCCAGCTGGCCGCCGTGGCCCACAGTCTGAACATGGGCGTGCTGACTGAAGTCAGCAACGAAGAAGAACTGGAGCGTGCCATCGCGCTCGGTGCCAAAGTGGTTGGCATCAACAACCGCGACCTGCGCGATCTGTCCATTGACCTGGACCGCACCCGCCAGTTGGCTCCACGTCTGACTCATGGCGTAACGGTGATCAGCGAATCAGGCATCAATAATTACGCCCAGGTTCGTGAGCTAAGCCACTTCGCCAACGGGTTCTTGATTGGCTCTGCGCTGATGAGTGAGGATGACCTGAACGCTGCGGTACGCCGCGTGCTGCTGGGTGAAAACAAAGTTTGCGGCCTGACCCGAGGGGAAGATGCTCGTGCAGCTCAGGAAGCCGGGGCTATTTACGGGGGCCTGATCTTCGTCCCGACTTCACCGCGTTTCGTCAGCGATGAGAAAGCCGCCGCAGTCATTGCCTCCGCGCCGCTTCGCTACGTGGGCGTATTCAGAAATACGCCGGTAACAGAAGTTGTGCAGAAAGTAGAGACATTCTCACTGAGCGCAGTTCAGCTTCACGGCGCTGAGACCCAGGCATACATTAATGAGCTGCGTGCGCTGCTGCCGGAGAAAACACAAATCTGGAAAGCGTTAAGCGTGGCCGACTCGCTTCCAGAGCGGAATCTGCAGCACGTCGACAAATACGTGTTCGATAACGGCCAGGGCGGCACCGGGCAAAGCTTTGACTGGCGACTGTTAGCCGGACAAAAGCTGGACAACGTGATTCTGGCGGGCGGCCTCGGAGCGGATAACTGCGTGGAAGCGGCTAAAGCCGGCTGCGCGGGACTGGATTTCAACTCTGGCGTAGAAAGCGCGCCAGGAATAAAAGATGCTAACAAGCTGGCTGCGGTCTTCCGGACCCTGCGGGCTTACTAAGGAAGAGATACCATGACTTTACTGAACCCTTATTTTGGTGAATTTGGCGGTATGTACGTGCCGCAGATCCTGATGCCTGCTTTGCGCCAGCTCGAAGAAGCTTTCGTGGCGGCACAAAGCGACGCTGAGTTCCAGGCGGAATTTACCGACCTGCTGAAGAACTACGCGGGCCGTCCAACGGCGCTGACCAAATGCAAAAACCTCACCGCAGGCACCAACACCACGCTGTACCTCAAACGTGAAGACCTGCTTCACGGCGGTGCACACAAAACTAACCAGGTGCTGGGCCAGGCGCTGCTTGCCAAGCGCATGGGCAAAACCGAAATCATCGCCGAAACCGGCGCGGGTCAGCACGGCGTAGCGTCTGCTCTCGCCAGCGCCCTGCTCGGCCTTAAATGCCGCATTTATATGGGTGCCAAAGACGTCGAGCGCCAGTCGCCAAACGTCTTCCGTATGCGCCTGATGGGGGCCGAAGTCATTCCGGTGCACAGCGGCTCATCCACCCTGAAAGATGCCTGTAACGAGGCGCTGCGCGACTGGTCTGCAAGCTATGAAACCGCGCACTACATGCTCGGCACCGCTGCGGGTCCGCACCCGTTCCCGACCATCGTGCGTGAATTCCAGCGCATGATCGGCGAAGAAACCAAAGCGCAGATCCTGGAAAAAGAAGGTCGCCTGCCTGACGCGGTGATCGCCTGCGTGGGCGGTGGCTCCAACGCCATCGGCATGTTTGCCGACTTTATCGACGAAACCAGCGTGGGCCTGATTGGCGTTGAGCCAGCCGGGCACGGGATCGAAACCGGTGAGCACGGCGCGCCGCTGAAACATGGCCGCGTGGGGATCTACTTCGGCATGAAGTCGCCGATGATGCAAACCGACGAAGGGCAGATTGAAGAGTCTTACTCTATTTCTGCCGGGCTGGACTTCCCGTCCGTGGGGCCACAACACGCGTACCTGAACAGCACCGGCCGCGCTGATTATGTCTCCATTACTGACGACGAAGCGCTGGATGCCTTTAAAGCACTGTGCCGCAGCGAAGGGATTATTCCCGCGCTGGAGTCCTCCCACGCCCTCGCCCATGCCTTAAAAATGATGCGCGAGAACCCTGAAAAAGAGCAGCTGTTGGTAGTGAACCTCTCTGGCCGCGGCGACAAAGACATCTTCACCGTCCACGATATTCTGAAAGCACGAGGGGAAATGTAATGGAACGTTATCATCATCTGTTTGAACAGCTGCAGGCCCGCAAGGAAGGCGCATTCGTTCCCTTCGTGACGCTGGGCGACCCGAACCCTGAGCTTTCGCTGAAAATTATTGATGCACTGGTTGAAGGCGGCGCGGATGCGCTCGAGCTGGGCATTCCGTTCTCCGATCCGCTGGCGGACGGGCCAACCATCCAGGGCGCAGCGCTGCGGGCTTTTGCTTCTGACGTAACGCCAACCCAGTGCTTTGAAATGCTGGCGACGATCCGCCAAAAGTACCCGGAGATCCCGATCGGCCTGCTGATGTATGCCAACCTGGTCTTTAACCGCGGCATCGACGAGTTTTATGCGCTGTGTGCCAAAGTGGGCGTGGACTCCGTGCTGGTTGCAGACGTGCCGGTGGAAGAGTCCGCTGAATTCCGCCACGCCGCAATGCGCCACAACGTCGCGCCTATTTTCATCTGCCCGCCGAACGCCGACGAAACGCTGCTGCGTGAAATTTCGGCTCATGGCAGGGGTTACACCTACCTGCTTTCTCGTGCAGGCGTTACCGGCACCGAAACGCGCGCTCAGCTTCCGCTACATCATTTAATTGAGAAACTGGGCGAATATCAGGCCGCACCGCCTCTGCAAGGCTTCGGAATCTCCGAACCTTCTCAGGTACGCGATGCCATTGCCGCCGGTGCAGCAGGCGCGATTTCAGGCTCTGCGGTGGTGAAAATCATCGAAAAGAATCTGGCGCAGCCTGAAGTGATGCTCAGCGAACTAAAACAGTTCGTGCAGAACATGAAAGCCGCCACGCGCGGTTAATCAAAATGTAAGGGTACTCCAGAAGTATCCGAAAATATCAGGCATAGCGGTTTTGAAAGAGTATTGATTATTCTTTCTTTCAACACGATAGCCGCTGTGCCTGCGCTTTCCTTCAGACACATTCCTTCGTTCCTGCCCTCTTTTAGCGCCAGGCAGCAAAAATCGCATGCATTGCGCCTTTACTCTTTGTATTTTATCGCCGCTGGGAAATGAGAGTCGCAGGAAGACGACCCTAAAGCGGTCAAACCCCTTCTGTCGGGTTTGCACTCACACCAAAAAATTTGGAGCGGAAAGCACGTTCTAACGCTGGTTGCCATCAGCGATAAGAATAAAAACATTTTGCTATGCATACACAGGATCACACACCGTGTCTGACACCACTCTTTTCAAACACATTTCCAGAGTCACAACCTGTTTTGCTTTCGTATTACTCTCTTTAACGCTCGGTTTGCCGCAGGCATTTGCCCAGACGCTCCCCCGCATCGTCATTCCCATTCATGCCAAACTGATGGCTAACGATGGCCTGCGTTATAGCGTGACGCTGACCATTGGTGGCAAACCCGTTGAAACGATGCTCGATACCGGTTCGGTCGGCCTTCGCGTGATGCCGGGCGTGCTTAACGCCGACAATGTAGAGCGGCTCAACAAACCTGAACACGTGCAATATGCCAGCGGCGTGCAGCTTGATGGCGAACTTGTCAGAACGCAAGTTGGACTCGGCGGCATCACGATGTCGACCGTTGTTCAACAGGTTGAATCCGCCACCTGCAATGTTATTCGCCCGCATTGCATTGCCTCCAAAGCGCCGATTGAGCAATTTCGTATGGGCGGCGATCCCGTGAGCGCTGGCTACAAAGCTATTCTGGGGATCGGCATGACCCGCAACAATGCACCTAATCCCCTGTTAGCAATGGGTGAGCGATGGATAGTGATTCTCCCTCGCCCGCACGACAGCGAGCCCGGTAAGCTGATTATTAATCCGCTGAATGCCGAAATCAGTGGGTTTAGAAAAATCGCATTATCGGCGCAGCCGCCAAAAAACGGGGATACACATCAGTACTGGAAAGATAGCGAGATTGACGGTTGCCTGGAACGACTTGATACCGGAGAAAAAGTCTGCGGGAAAAACATCATAGATAGCGGCTCCGAGGGCTTTATTTACTTCAGCGCCGATCCACAGGCGCAGGACAAATGGCCAGACGGTACTCCGGTTCACTACACGCTTACGCTGGCAGATGGCAAACAATTTGGGCAACGCTTCAAGGTCGCTAGCGATGGCGGACGCTATATCCATCACATCGTTAATCTGACCAAACACAGCCTGAACACCATTAACGGCGGGATTATCACCTATTTTGATAACTATGTTTTATACGATCAAACTGCCGGTACGATTGGATTAAAGGCACGGCATTGATATCGGGGTGATAGCCATTAATCACTTACGGGAGAGATAAACCTGACCGAGATGGCCAACTGACGGCCAGCTCGGTCACAGCCTTTAGAAGCGGTAACCCGCGGAGAACATAAACACCCACGGATCGATGCGCGTCTTGATGCTCTGCTGCTCTTCCCCGGCTTTAAATTTCACCGTGGTGTCGATGTCCATATACCAGACGGACATGTTCAGCAGCCAGTTTTCGTTCACCAGATAATCCAGCCCGACCTGACCCGCCGCACCCCAGGAATCTTTCACTTTAAGATCGCTCAGGCCCGCGCTTTTGCCGGTGTCATTGAAACTTGCGTCAAAGAAGGTGGTGTAGTTCACCCCGACGCCCACGTAAGGCCGTACTTTGCTGCCTGCATCGCCAAAGTACCACTGCGCCATCAGCGTGGGTGGCAGCTGGTGCACGGTGGCCAGGTCACCGGTTGGCCCAAGCCCTACCTTATGACGGAACGGCGTTGCCGCCAGCAGCTCAATCCCGATGTTATCGGTGACCATATAGTCGAAGGTCAGCCCCAGTTGGGTATTGTTATCAACTTTAAAGCTGCCCATGTTGAGCACGTC
Organism: Cedecea neteri; assembly: GCF_000758305.1. Taxonomy (NCBI): domain Bacteria; kingdom Pseudomonadati; phylum Pseudomonadota; class Gammaproteobacteria; order Enterobacterales; family Enterobacteriaceae; genus Cedecea; species Cedecea neteri. The sequence goes on from NZ_CP009458.1 coordinate 3,838,724, forward strand.
ATCCGAACCCGCGGTGGGTCGCACCGTCGCGGTACCCGCGCGCATAAAGAATTCCCCCGCCTGATGCGCCGACGCCGCACCGGACAAACATCCCATCGCCAGTAATGCCAGTGTGAGTTTTTTCATAGCCCTTCCCTTGTTATGGTTTTTAACAGCGGGCTGAATATACTTAGAAAGAAGTACAAAGTGATCTAACACCGATCACACTTTATCCACTAATTTAACATTCAATGATCTGGATTAATTTTTGGTTGCGCAGTGAAAAACAACAAACCGAAACCAGATCAACTTTGTGAATAATCACATCCTGAAAATTCTTCCCCCTCCACCTCTTGCAAAACGTCCTGCCCTGGCTAATTTGGATATTCCTCTCAACCGTTGGAACGTGAAATCAGAAGTTGCAGGTGCAAGATGAGCGATAACCCTTGTATGACTTGTGGTGCCTGTTGTGCTTACTTTCGTGTCTCTTTCTACTGGGCTGAAGCCGACGATGCTGGCGGCCTGGTCCCTTCACACTTAACCGAACCTGTTACCCCTTTCCTGCGCTGCATGAGCGGCACCAACCAGCGCAATAGCCGCTGCGTTGCGCTGGAGGGCGAGCCGGGTCAGCGGGTCAGTTGTAGCATCTATGATAATCGCCCTTCGCCCTGCCGCGAGTTTGCGATGTCCGGGGAAAACGGTATCACCCACGATGCCTGCAACCGGGCAAGAGCCCGCTACGGCCTGGTACCGCTGTACGGAACTGACGCTATTCAACCGCTTATAGAAAGTCTTTGTGGTGCCACGGCAGCCTCATCCAGGGTACAATTGCCCCCAGATTGATAACCGTTAGCAACATCAAGGAGAGTGCATGTCTATCACGGCAGGTTCCGTATACCGTGACACGGGGAATTTTTTGCGTAATCAGTTTGTTACCATATTGCTGATTGCGTTACTTTGCGCCTTAATTTCGGTGATTATTGGCCGTGCGTTCTCGCCCAGCGAAGAACAAATGGCGATTCTGAGTGAGGGAGATAACCTGGCGGGCAGCGTCGGGCTGTTTGATTTAGTGCAGAATATGTCGCTGGAACAGCAGCAAGTGTTACTGAAAGCGTCTGCGGCCTCCACGTTTTCGGGCCTGATTGGCAACGCTATTCTGGCGGCCAGCATGATGGTACTGATGCAGATCGTCTCAGCGGGTCAGCGCGTTAGTGCCCTGCGCGCGATTGGTGCCTCCGCGCCCGTGCTGCCAAAAATGTTTATTCTGATCTTCCTGACCACGCTGCTGGTGCAAATCGGCATCATGCTTGTGGTTGTGCCTGGCGTGCTGCTGGCAATCCTGTTGTCGCTTGCCCCGGTGATGCTGGTGCAGGATAAAATCGGGATTTTCCGCTCTATGCGCAGCAGCCTGCGCCTGGTGTGGGCAAACATGCGCCTTGTCGCCCCTGCGGTTGTTGCCTGGCTGGCAGCTAAAACGGCGTTACTGCTGCTGGCATCCAGCTTTGCTGCGCTGTCGCCTGAAGCCGGGGCCGTGATTGCGAATACCATAAGCAACCTGATTTCTGCCGTGCTGCTTATCTACTTATTCCGCCTGTACATGTTGATACGTCAATAACCTTCCCCGACTCCTGACCGCGCGTTATAGTCAGGAGTCACCTCTTTACGGAACAGATTATGAAGCAGTTTCTCGACTTCCTGCCCCTGATTGTCTTTTTTGCCTTCTACAAGATGTACGACATTTTTGTCGGCACCTGGGCGCTGATCATCGCCACCGCCCTCGCGCTGGTTTACAGCTGGGTGAAATACCGCAAGCTGGAAAAAACCACGCTGGTGACCTTTGTGATGGTTGCCGTGTTTGGCGGCCTGACAATTTACTTCCACAATGCCGAATTCATTAAGTGGAAAGTCACGCTGATTTACGGCCTGTTCGCCGCTGCCCTGCTGGTGATGCAGTTCGGTATGAACAAGCTGCTGATTCAGAGCATGCTGGGTAAAGAAATCACCTTGCCAACTGAGGTGTGGACACGCCTGAATATCGCCTGGGCGCTGTTCTTTATCGCCTGTGGTTTATTGAATATTTACGTGGCGTTCTGGCTCCCGGAAAGCATCTGGATTAACTTTAAAGTCTTCGGGCTGACCGCTATCACGCTGGTCTTTACCCTGCTGAGCGGCGTCTACATCTACCGTCATATGCCAAAGGAAGAGCAGTAATGCCGAACGAATTACCGCAAGGTGAATTAGTGCTGCGCACCCTGGCGATGCCAGCGGACACCAACGCCAACGGCGATATTTTTGGCGGCTGGCTGATGTCGCAGATGGACATGGGCGGCGCCATTCAGGCCAAAGAAATCGCGCATGGCCGCGTGGTAACCGTGCGCGTGGACGGCATGACGTTCCTGAAGCCAGTGGCAGTAGGCGATGTGGTGTGCTGCTACGCCCGCTGCGTTAAGCGCGGGACAACGTCCATCACCATCAATGTGGAGGTCTGGGTGAAAAAGGTTTCTTCCGAGCCAATCGGCCAGCGCTACAAAGCCACCGAGGCGATATTTATCTATGTCGCTGTGGATAAAGAAGGCAAGCCTCGCGCGATACCTCAGATTGATTAGTGATGAAGAGAAGCCCGGCAATGCCGGGTTTTTTTATTCCCTAAGCCTTTAGACTGCAGTTAACCGGCAAGATTTAGTTATAAATAATTATTACAACCCAGGCAATATAGGTAAATCTCGATAGCCAGAGAAGCACATCCGCAAAAGAAAAATCAACCTTAGTCAGGAATACCTTGATGAAAAAAAATGGATTTTTATCATCAATAACTCCCCGATATAAATACTTCCCGTATACACCGAAAAGCAAAATTGACAGACTCCCGGACACATTCGCTAGCAGTGTCGTGATACTTGCACCTTCCCGCAACTGAGCAAAAGCTTCAGCTGCATATGCCAGCACAAGAAAGGTCAATGCCAGTCCTGATAAAATATTACGTCTGAAAAAGATGAAATTAAAAAAAAGAAAAGAATCGCGTCCAACCCTTGGACCACCGAGCGCCTTATAAACAAAAATGAAAAAACACCCTGCGAAAATAATTAGGAAAAATAACATCATCACAGACAGCACGTTAAATAAAATATCATTTGAAATCATAGTGATAGACTTCCTTAGCTGTATCGCTATTCATTTCAATTTTTCCACTCTGATGTGAGGTTGTGGATGTTTTCAATCCAACATCAGTAACTACACTAGAAAACATAGTGATGTTAGTATACTAATTTAGCGTATCATCCCGATCAACCATCCCAGATACCCAATCCGACTTAGCCATAAAAATGGGCTGGTGAATCCAGATCTTCTGATATTAGTTAATTCCCTCATCGGTGCCAGGCCATCATGCTTGATAACAACATGCTTTGCACTATAGCGACAATGCATTATCAGAAAGAAAATTCCGGCGATCCCCAAGCCAAAATAACTTTCGGGACTCCCCCAAAAATGGGATTTCAATTTTAAATAAAAGATTCCCCACAGGCTTAGTAAAAAAATCAAGAAAGAACAGGCAGCAATGTTCATCTCGCTTTTTCTTCCGAGTCCAAAAAAAAGTGAATCAAAAAAATGCATTGTTGTTATGGGATACTGAAGATTTCTCTCCGTTATCTTACCAAACCGATAGAATATGACTGTTCCAACAGCAAACGCAATCAGAGCAATAGCTAACAGCAACAGCATCATTTAGTTAGTCCTTTATAGGCCACGACATTATTTCGGTACTACCGGAACTATTAAGCTCAGGCTGATTATTGTGGTTTTCACTTTGTCGGAAACTTGTGCCAATTCCACCGCCAAATATCAAAGAATCACCAATATCGTCTTTACCAATATCCCCCTCAACAGAAATAATTCCATCCGATACGGAACCTGCATAATCATAGGTAGGGCTGAAATCTTTAATCGGGTAAGGCCCAAAAGTCAAACCTACAGATGCATCAGCTCGCCAGCTGAAGGCCTTTGTCACCCTGCATTGATCGCGAATTTATCTTCGGAAAGAACACTTTCAAGATACCCTCCTGCGCCAACCCCTGCCACCACTTGTCCTTTCATACCATCTTTAATTTTTGCTACATCTCCGAATGGTGGGTTGAGATGTGATTTTTCTATTGCTTTGGTTATTTTGTCACTGGCGACGCCTTTATCTCCCAGACTGAAAGCCAACGATGCAGGAAGGTAGCCTCGCTACGATACCTCAGATAGATTAATGCTTAAGAGAAGCCCGGCAATACCAGGTTTTATTATCGTTCAACTTTAATCAGTGAATCATAACAACCAAACTCAGGGAAACGATCATAATTTCCTGATACATCAGTCTTCGTCTGGCTTTCCTCTAAAAGATGGGGATTAAACTGCTCTTCCCGTACTACGGTATTTCCATCCTCATTAAAAATGTAAGTGGTCCCACGCGATACATTCAATATACCAGCACCTTCGCCTTCATTTTCAGCGAACTCTCTATAAACCGCCGTTGATAAAAAAATATCAATATTATTCAATACATTGAAACTATACAAAAGATACTCTCTGAGCTCTTTATCCAGAAAACTCACACTGACCCATCCAGCATTCTGCGTTACATTAATAAAACATAATGGATTCGTATCAGAACCAATCAGCACAGTGTAAGGCTCACCTACCTTATGTTTTTTGAGGGCTTTCTTTTCATCCCATAACTCAATTGGTTTTTTCTTTGCTCTAAACCATGACTTACAGTAAAAAACATCCTTATCCATTTATATGCCTCCCCGTTGGCATTACGGGTCATTACATTAGCTTTTTTAGCTGAACCAAGTACTGATTGAGGTATAGGTTGAGCTCAAGAAGGAATCTCCAGAATATTAGTCCCCTTCAACTGACTCCAGGTAGTCCCCAGTAAGCTACACAGGAAGAACAGTAACTGACTGGCAGACAAATTAAAATATCGGCACCGCGACAGATATTTTTAATGATCAATAGAAATCCGGATTTATATGACCATCTGCTTTCAGGATTTCAAGAGATCGGTTATAGGCGGTTTCGTCGCATTCCCGAAGGTCATCTAATAAATTCTCTTCAATTAATGCATTATGATAAAAATCCGAATGATAGTAAATAACACATTCAGGGATTCAATCTTGCTGATGAAGTCCCTTTCTTTGCCTACAGCACTATTTATCATAGCCAAGCTACAAATCCAATCCGTTGTTAAAGAGCATTCAAACCAAATTTATACGTCATACCCAGCATTTTTGAACACAGCACGCACATGTTTAGTAAGACTCTGAAGATCATCATAAGCTATCGGGCTAAAATCTGGAGAATACTCACTAACATACTCGTTTACTGCACGTGTACCTGCCTCCATTTTCTTACCAAGTTCTTCAATATATTTAGGCAAGATACATCTATTAACCCCTGGGCCATATTCTTTTTTTTGGCTAATCATAGACCACTGCACTTCTCCTTTATAAGATTTAATGGCCTTTTCTAACAACACAACAATTTCCGGATTCTCTTCTTTAAACCGAAAACTGGTGTAAGGGGGATACTTAGAACGATCAACTTTTTCAAAATGGTCATTTACCCATTCATCCTGAATCCGACTCTGATAACGACGCCACTCGAGAACACCTAAAGATTCGATAAAATTTAATAATACGGTTTCTTTCTTACCTATATGAGACATTATTATAATCCCTGAAATTTGTCGGAGAGCATAACATTTCCTTGATTTAAATATTTTACATGCTTTTCCCCGCTCCCTAAGGATCGGTTTTAATTTGAGTCTTTAAGATAATAATAAAAATCAATAATACTTTTTAAGTCGGTTTTCCATTCAGATACTTCCATACCCTCTTCACTATGAGTCTCTCGCCTACCAATGAAATCATTAATGGGTCCTGGGGTAAATTCTGAACGCTCATCTAAAAACAACATTTTTTTAATATAAACATCCTCGTCATAAAAATACATCACCCATATAAAAATAAAATTTGTTAAGCTAGGCTCATACATTGAAACAGCCAAAGCGGAGTGATCTTTTTTTCAATCCCTTGCTTAAGAGAACTCATCCAGCTTATTTTATAATCCTCAATTGACCAATAAGACATAGGAATATGAAGTGATTCAGTAAAATAACCAATTACTATTGAGCAAGGAAGAACCAACTCATTATTCTCTACTATCAATTCACCACTATGGAAAATACCAAACATTATTTAACCTTTAATCTTCTAAATTGCCATCATAAGTCCCTAAATGACTCTCTGTTCGGTCGAACATCTTCCACACACCAGTAAAATTATGACTATCAATATCTGGTGTAGCATAAGCTTTTCATTAAAGATGTCGGTTAAGAGAGTAACTAACTGGCATGTAGACTAAAATCACAACAACAAAGTTACGTGATTGGTTTTATTATGGACCAACCCAAATTAGTTTAGATTTCGAATCATTAGGCACTATACTAAATAACTCCTTTATATACATAATATTTTGATTGTAGTTTGGCGATATATCTTCATTACATTTTTCAAAGTAAGCTTTTGCTTGGTGATTCAAAAACCATATGTCGTGATCTGTAAAGTTCTTATCCAGAATGGTAACCGTCAAATTATGAACAAACTCAGCTTCCAGATAGCAAGACAAATTCAGAATTTTTTCTTTCCTTTCCAATTGTAGTAGGTTTCGTATGTAAGGCAGCGCAAGCTCTAGCATTTTTACGTATAATTCATTTTTATACATGCAACTATCCCCATTATTAATATGTATAAAATGTAGCATTTTTGACCGACATAAAATAAGCTCTAGCCGGATAATTTTTAGTCTGAGACATGAGTTATTTTATATAAATTTTTCTACACACGAAACTAAATAAAATCTTCAGAAATGCAAGGTTTCTGATGAATGCTCTCTCTTTGCCCTACAGCACTATTTATCAACGTCAAGTTACAAATCCGTTGTTAAAGAGCACTCAAACCAAATTTATACGTCATACCCGGCATTTTTGAACACTGCACGCACATGCATGGCCAATCCAACAAGATCTTCATAAGCGATTGGACCGAAATCTGGTTCATATTTTTCCATATACTTATCAGCTGTAAGTTGAAATTCAGACCATGCAAAATCTCTTTTTTTATTAACATATTCTGGCAATATACATCTATTTACACCTTCGCCAAATTCTTTTTTTTGACTTATTAATGTCCATTTCAATATTCCACAATATGAATTAACTGCCTTTTCCAGAAGAGCAATTATCTGGTCATTTTCATTTGAAAATCTAAAACTTGTCGCTGGAGGTCGAGATGAGCGATCCTCGCTAAATTCAGGAGTGCTTTTAAATTTAAAAGAGGGGTATCTGGATGGAATCCTTCTCCATTCGATATCCCCAAGCTTGCTGATAACATCATAAAGTTCTTTGCCGTTTGATGTATTCATTACTTCAATCCATTATATTTATGCCATTATAATTAATTGACTTCATGTGTTTTCTCCAATCCCCTTTCGGAATGGGTTTCAACGACAAACCAGGAGCATAAACATATTTTCCTCATACTTCTGTGATTATTTTATCTATCCTTCTTCAGTTCCACCGCTCAGAAGATTATTCTCAACCTCAACCCGGGCAGCATTTGCACCGCTGGCGGCTGAGAACGTACTGCCACCCACGCTACCGCCTGCCACTGCGCCTATGGCGGTAGCAAGGTTGCTGATGAAGTCCCTCTCTTTGCCCTCCAGCGCTTCGGCTTTTTTACCGTAAAACGCCATTGCCAGGCTGTCGCCCATCACGCCGAACTCATACCTCCGGCAGCCGCGGCTAGCGGGCCACACACCTTAAGTTGCTGCCCGGAAAATATTATTTATCAGCGTCAATATTTATCTATATCGCCGTGGATAAAGAAGGCAAGCCTCGCGCGATACCTCAAATAGGTTAATGCTTAAGAGAAACCCGGTCATGCAGTTTTTTATTAACGAATACTTAAAGAATGCATCAAACCAGTCGGTTCTAGTTATCAATTATTATTAAAGTCCAGGCAATATAGATAAATCGCAACAGCCAGAGAAGCACATCCGCAAAAGAAGAATTAATCTTGTCGGAAACTAACCACGGCTATCTTTTACCAATCAGGAGCATCAAATATCACCTAACAATGCAACACTGACTTTAAATATTTTTAAACACAAAAAATATTTATCGCATGATATTCCTCAAAGTAAATTCTTTACCAATAGCAACAACCTCTGAGTCACTTTCATCAAATCGACCTAAGAGAAAAAATATAACCCCATCGTTGTGCAATATATTCTCAATCCATTTTTCCATCCGCCCCCTGACAGAAACATGAGTATCAATCAAGTCTGGTGACAAATTAGAAAAGAAAAGCTTTTCATCAACATTTATTAACTTCTGAATGTCACTGGCAATGCAACTATCGGCACAACAAACCCCTGTTAACACCAAGTCTTTATTTCCTTTATCAATAAAGGATTTCTTACCCCAAAAGACATCCGTTTTTACTCCTGAAGACTCTATCAACCCCCATGTTTTTTTATAATTTACTATCGCGGTATTGGGCTGTTCTGGTGATAACTGAACCATTAAGTGTATATTATCGCTGTCATTATCAGTCAAGGTAGAAAAAATTTTTTTTAATAACTCACCTCCATACTCTCTGCGAGAGTATCCATGCCATTCCCAACTAACAGCTGAAATCCCATCTACTGCAGGAAGTAAACCATCAAAATTACAAATATCATTTTTGTCATTTATATTCTTAGCATAACGCTTAACATAGTTAGTATTTATAGTGATTATCTTTTTCATCATTAAAATGCGGACCTCGATTCTGGCTTGGATCATCTGCAAAGAAATGTCCACCAGCATCATCTCGAATAAATACTTTCTGAGTTCCACCACCTCCCAAGATGTAACCCTGCGTGGGACCTGGGGATTTTGAGGTAAAAAAACAGGCTATTATAAAATAGCCTGCCAGAAGAATTTTTTGGGGAGGAGTACTAAGAGATAGCGCTATCTGGACATCTGAAAGGTGAAGGGTCGCTATTTTTAACAATGACTCCTCGCCTCCTCATTGTGTTTTGATTACCGGAGGTCGGATAAAGGCTGAATTTTAATGTGCAAACCCCGGTCGTCGCCGGAATCTTCTTAAGAGTTCCATTTGACATTAAAATCAGCTAACTGATTATCAAGATAATCTTTTTTTTCAAACCAATAATCAAAAGATTGAGCGTCTTTATTACGTAAAATCAGATAATACCCCCCTGTATCACCATGAGTATCATCAACAATTTGGATTTCCCATCCGGAGTACTCACCGTTAATAACTATGCCATTGTTCAAAATCATTTTGCTTACTTAATCCTCATAAGGAACATGATTGTTGGAGATGTATTTACCAGTTTCAGGATTTTTTACACCAAAATGAACATGCGGAACACCAGGAGCATGAGCACCGCCAATTGAACCTGAGTCTATCCTAAATTCCTTTGTTCCATCGGCACCATGATAAACACCTGACCCTGACTTACCGATCTCTTTATATCCGGCTCCCAAGAACTTTAATCCAGCGGCTAATGCTTCATCTGAAGTAAGGGTTGTCGAACTAGTGAAATTTTTCTTACCTGACAAAGTTTCGTTAATAATGCTGTCGATCTTACTGTTAGAATTTTCTGACAGATACACAACATCTTCTTGGTGAATGGATCTGCGCCTGGGTTAACTAAAATGCTCCCGCCCGTATTCGGCTTTCCATCCGTATTCCCGGTATGGCTGCTGCCGTTTCGATCGCGCTGATCCGGTGTGGTCAGCGTCGTGCCTTTGTTTTGCTCCGGGATGGGGTTCGTCAGCGTACTGTCAACCAGCGGCCGGTCAAGCGCCGGCAACGGAAGCAGAGTGGCTTTCTGTCCCTCGACCATTTCCTTATACGCCGCCTACTGCTCCGGGGTCAGCCGCTCGATGGCATCGGCTTTACCCGTCATGGCCGCTGCCAGTAACATTGTGCGGTCTGCATCTGAGAGATTGTCCATCGCCGTTATCGCCACGCCGATGCCCAGCAACGCCCCCAGCCCTTTCTCCACAACCATATTACGGCATGAGGCGATCTTAGAGCATGCAGTGACGCCAAGACGCACGACGGCTGCCAGATTATTATTCTCAACCTCAACCCGGGCAGCATTTGCACCGCTGGCGGCTGAGAACGTATCGCCACCCACGCTACCGCCTGCCACTGCGCCTATAGCGGTAGCAAGGTTGCTGATGAAGTCCCTCTCTTTGCCCTCAAGCTCTTCGGCTTTTTTGCCGTAAAACGCCATTGCCAGGCTGTCGCCCATCACGCCGAACTCATACCTCCGGCAGCCGCGGCTAGCGGGCCACACACCTTAAGTTGCTGCCCGGAAAATATTATTTATCAGCGTCAATATTTATCTATATCGCCGTGGATAAAGAAGGCAAGCCTCGCGCGATACCTCAGACAGATTAATTCAGCTGCCCGGTAACGCCGGGCAGTTTATTTCCCTCCACCTGACCACCTCATTTCTCCCCGATTTCCCGAAGAAGATAATCAATAAAAAGGCGCGTTTTAGCTGCTGATGGGCTCGCCTTCATCAGCATCATAACGACTAAACACCTGGGCTATTTTTTAGTGTTAAATTTATCTATCAAATTGAAAACTATTGTAGCCGATGTAATCGCTATCCCTGCGATGCATCCAAAAATAATAGCTCTCTTTATCTGTCCATCAGGAATCAGAAAATATCCATTCTTTATGTATATAATGAACGATGCCCCAGCCCCTAAAAGAAAACAAAACAGTATACAAAAAATGCAAGAATAAATTAACAATTTGATATACGGAATCATTTTTCAAGCTCCTTTTCTTTTTCAGGTTTTTTTTGCACTGCCGGTGCATTTAAGAGATCTTTTGTGTACCCTCCTAAAAACTCTGTTCCGAGTGAACCTATCGCATCAAATACTAATCCAGGTACTTCCTTTCCTGTTACCAAATTAACAGCCTTTGGTGCGTACTCACCAAATCCCCATCCCAGCCCAGCATCTCCTGCTGCGATACCAACAGATCCAACATCAGCACCATCGCTAAACACCGCCCCACCTGCAGCTATACCGACACTCTGCCAGACCCCTCGCCCCGGTGCCAGCAGCCCCGTAATACCTGCTGAAACACTTCCCTTATAATCCCAGGTTTTTTGCTGGTTTTCCGGCAAGCTTAGATTTTTTTCGCTGTTAATATCGAACCACTGATAAGTACCGTTAGCAATTTCTGCGATGACGGCCCCCCCCACAGCTTTACCCACCGATGCCGCTGGCCCTAAATAAGCCGCTCCCGCGATCAGCACACCATCTTTATATCCATTGACGATAACTTTGGTGATATTGGCACCATCCGGTAAATCACCTTTAGCGAGCTTATCCAGCCCCGCCTGAGTTTGTTCCACTGTCAAATTATTGTCCTGCGCATACTGGCTCCAGGAAAGCACCGCCTGACCGTAATTCATCATCCCGGATGGCAGGCTTAACCCATTATTCTCAACAGCATTCTTCCCAACCTGAGCGCCGGTAGTCGCCGCTGCGGTGCTATTCCCCACCACGCCGCCGGCGATCCCTGCCGCCATGGTGCCGAGCAGGCTAACCAGCTGTTTCTGGTCCTGGGTTAAATTACCCGGATCTTTACCGGGGAACATCTCGGCGGCGATATGCCTCGCCGCCAGTTCGCCGCTGAAGGCGCCCGCCGCACCTGCCGCCGCATTGCCGCCTGAAAGCTGCGCCGCCAGAGCGCCCCAGACCGCATGCGCCATCAGGTTAGCAGGCTCATTGACTTCGTCACCCTTGGTAGTGGCGCCCTTAATAACCTGCGCCATCACCGGGTTCAGCCCCCCCGCCAGGGCTTTATTGAAATCGCCCCCGGCGGCGCCGGCCAGAATGCCGCTCACCGACTGCGCGACCATCTGGTATTTACCGCCGATGCCGTAGTCGCCAAAGGCTTTCTGGTAGTCCTCCGTATTGCGCAGTTCTGCAGCGCTCATGCTGGCGTATTTGCTATCTTTGGCACGCACGGCATCCAGCGCCTGCAGATCGCCATAGGTGGCCACCACGCCGGTCATCTGGCCGCCGATTTCACCCACCAGCTGCGCCGTTTGCAGGCGTTTTTGCTCTTCCTCTTTGTTAAAGATCTGCCCGATACTGCCGTTGGCATGTTCGGTGTCGCGACTCAGCGTGGCAAAGTCCTGCTGCTGATTCGCCTTCTACGTTATGCTTGATAACGTCTACTCTAATAAATATGAAAGTTTAGGTGAAAAAGGTTTCTTCCGAGCCTATCGGCCAACACGACAAAGTCAGCGAGGCCATTTTATTTACGTGGCAGTGAACAAAGAAGGCAAGCCTCGCGCGATACCTCAGATAGACTAATGCTTAAGAGAAGCCCGGCAATGCCGGTTTTTTTATTCATTAAAACAATATTGCTGGGAAGACGAGAATAATTTAGCCGATCTTATATTTTAGACAGATTTCATTCGAAGTTAAACCACCATTAATCAATTGATTATATTCACTTTCTGTTATTTCCACTCTTTTCTCTTCAGTTCCTTGATTGCCTGACAAACAGAAAAACACATACTGACAATCATTTATTTTCTTTATTCGCCACCAAGTGCTGGTTGAGAATTCACCCTCTGCCAGTGAGGCCTGTTCAGGATATGAAAATGATTTCATTGTGTAGCATTTATCCATATCGTTCATTTCACTTACCACCGTTATATTTATGCAGCAATATTCCTTTCCGTCAGAAAGTCACGCCATCTAAAGGCATTATTATTTCTTGAGCAACAAGGAATGCAGAGAGATGAAATAAGCGTAATCGTTATCAACAATGCAACGTTACATTCCACCGTATTATTTTTAGAAGACACCTCGCAAGATTGGATATAGCCAGTGAATCAGGCTCTGTGTTTTTGTACAGCATGATATAATACTCAGGTGTTGAAGCGAATGGCTTACAGAAGAGAAGTACGACATAAGAAATTAATTATTAAGTACCGCGACATAAAGGTGTACCACCACCTCTATGTCGCTAACCACATACAACTTACAAGGAGTTGAACATGGCTGCGAAGAATTTTAAGCCAGAAGCCACTATTTCCAAAACAAAATCAAACGCATCGGAAAATAACGCTGAATACTGCGATTCGGTACGCAATAAACCAGATAAGTGCTTGCCAGCAGCCCCACCTTCCCGCACTGAGTTTTACGACCGGGTGCGGTACGACTATCTGCCACTTCAGGGTGAATGGATTTCACAAGCCGGGTTTACACCGGGTATGCCGATAAAAATTCGGGTGATGCCGGACTGCATTGTGATCACCGCCCAGAACAGTCGCGAACTTTGGGGTTGTGCTGAGGGGTTAAGCGTCACACATTTCAACAAGAAGAAGATGCAGCAGTGGATAAAAAGCTTCCCTGGGGCGTTGAACGACACCGGCGATATCCCGGTTATCAGGCGGGAGTCACCCCGCTATGACTGCCTGAAGCGGGGTAAGGACTGAGCTTTAACGTGAATATCCCAACCGCGAGAAGTTGGGATTATCATCTAACCAATAAATTCATCTCTCTCATAAGGTTCTGGCCAGGAACTTTCAAATGCAACAGCTTCAATTTCCAACTGATTTGATGTAACCAGACTAACCATAAAACAACCACCATATGGTAGTTTTTTATGCTCAAAGTTACGTTCCCAATAGCGTTTTTCTTTATTTATTTTAGAGAAAGGCTGGTTGAGCTGTACCGTGGTAAAAAATCCAACACCCGTTCTATTCCTTTCTAAAACCTCAGCACTATCCAATTGAAAAACCAATTCTTCACCGAGTGCAAAGGTCAACGCGAAATATTCTTCATCCAATAACTGCATTAGAACGGCCTCAAAGGCGCTGTTGATATTCTGAATTCACCATTAACAGCAATGTCCTTGACACTTACATTGCTGTTACCAACACGTACTGTTACCCAACTCCCTGTTTGATAAGAACCCGAATTTCTAGCCAAAGGTTGAGCTGCATTATGCATTTCTTTTAAAGCTGCTTCCTGAGAACCAAACTCTTTTATAAGGCTACTGACTTGATGCTTATCTGCAAATATATGGGATACTTTTTTGATATCATATCCCAACTTCTCAACATCTTTCTTCGCTATTTCAGCTGATTGCTGGCTCCGTGCATTCCCCTCATCTTCTGGCCCCCAGCCACCTGGCGTTCCTGAACCCGCGCCACCGTATTCGGCTTTGTCATCATCCGACAGGTCCTTGCCTACATTCGGTTGGCTTTGCTTATTGTCACCACCACCAAGCATTTCACCAATAATAACCCCAAGGCCCGCATCTGCCGCACCGCCTGCGGTGCCACCGCCCATACCACCACCGCGTATGAGGTCATCACCGAGACTATTAGGACAAGTTCAAGTTTGATGAACATAACCACACCCCCTATCAAAAAACGTTCAATCTCAGAAGGTGTTGGCTTTTTCCGGGCCGATCGGCCAGCGCAATAAAGCCACCGAGGCGATATTTATCTATGTTGCCATGGATAAAGAAGGCAGCCTCGCACGATACCTCAGACGGACTAGCGCTTAAGAGAAACACGGCAATGCCGGTTTTTTTATCACTATGCTACAGAGGCTGTCTGCTGCTCAAGTTTGCGCTCGGAGATTGACGACTAGCTGCCGAGGTAATGATTGCAATAACTCCGTAGGTAATCTGACAGGCAAAAAAAATCCCGCCAGCTGTGGGCGGGATAGACATTATTTTAGGTCCATAACTCTTTACCATCGGATGATAACCATACCACTCCGGCAGGAGCTTTAACCAAAAACCACATACCATACTCATCTAAATCATCATCTTCCTCTTCGCATGGGTATGGTGGCCAAGCTGCTTGTATCATCAATACTTGTTGCTCAACAGAGCCCGATAAAAAAACACCATTCACCGCTAATTTTATTTTTTTCTCAGTTAATAGTCTGGTCAATATACAAAAAAACACTTTCTTTCTGAAGGCGTAATTATCAGAAATCTCAGCACATTCAACACTGATATGCTGCCATATAGTTCCCATTGACAGGCCATAAGAACTTTTAATAACCAATGAACATATTTCATTAATATCTTTCATTATTTAAATTTAACCTCCACCCTTCTTCCGCCATTTATCGATGGGGTCATCAAATCTATAGTCCATTTAGCACCTGTCTGTTGCGCTGATGTTGAAAAATCTCTCAATGTTACAGTACTACCAGCAGAAGGTCCTTCTGTAATTTTTACTGAGTACAGATTACCTTTTCCGGGAACAACCTTAACCGAAGGCATATTTTCTGATCCTGTAAGCTGTTTAAAGTAAGTCATGACATCAGCATCAGTGGCCCCCTTAAATACAGGCGCACCTAAACTTAGCTCTGGATCCGTAACCATCGTTTTCCCATTAATGTTTAACTGAAAATCTTTTGGATGTATGGCCGGATTATTAAATTGAGATGCAAGGTTATCAATTTTCTTCACTGCCTGCTGTTCTAATACTGTTCCCAATGGTTTAACACTTAAATCAGTACTGTTTTTCGAGTTCTGTGCTATTTTTTCTAAGGCTTCTTTTTCCGCCGATAGTTTTCCTGCAACTACAATACTGTCTGGCAGCTTCTTGCCTGGCACAAGAATACTGGCCAGCACTCCGCCCGTGGCTTCTACGGCAGCCTGATTTCCGTTCCATGCCTGTACCACTGTACCCGCTACTGCTGACCAGGTTTCACTTTTCATCAGAGCTGTAATATAGTCGGCTACCGCTTGATTCTTACCTGACAGATCGCTTAGAGCTTTATCACAGTAGTTGTCCCTCACAGCACAGGCTGTAAGCGCCATAGCAGCATCAGCACCATAGTCAGTAGTCGCCAATGCTGTGTCACCAGTATCTGCAGCTGCATTAATCACACTGTTAACCATTGCTGACAACGGGCCTTCACCTAGTTTATCTCTGACGAGATCTTTCCAGACTTTTGCACTTTTCTTAACAGATTCACGAGTCTTGTCACCGCTCAGTGAGTTATTCTCAACCTCAACCCGGGCAGCATTTGCACCGCTGGCGGCTGAGAACGTATCGCCACCCACGCTACCGCCTGCCACTGCGCCTATGGCGGTAGCAAGGTTGCTGATGAAGTCCCTCTCTTTGCCCTCAAGCTCTTCGGCTTTTTTGCCGTAAAACGCCATTGCCAGGCCGTCGCCCATCACTGCCGAACTCATACCTCCGGCAGCTGCGGCTAGCGGGTTACCGCCCTGAGCACTGGCGAGCCCGGCCGATACAATACCATGCAGCGCAATACGAGCGGCTTCATTACCCTGACTAACATCCTTCACCAGCTTCGCCATGTAAGGCGCCGCACCGGCAGCCATACCGCCCTGAATATTGCCCCCCAGCACGCCCGCCATTACGCCAGTCACGGCGCTGGTTGCTCGCCAGAAGTCGCTGCCAGGGCCATATTCTTTATCAGCGTCAATATAGCGAGGGTCACTTTTCACTACGCCATCCAGCGCTGTGTCCGTCACCAGCGGGTGTTGTTTACGTAACTCCTCTTTTAGCGCAGCGTTTTTCTCATCGGCCTCTTTCATCATCGCCGATTTATAGACATCCGCAGCCTGAGTGCCCAGCGCGATAGTTTCTCTTTGGATCTCGAGACGATCTCTTACCTTATCGGCATCAAATCCGTCTTTCACGCTGTGGTTAGCATTTACCGTGTCGCGGCTGAGATCGGTGACATCCTGCTTCTGGCCTGCAGGATCGCGAATAACAATGCTGCCATCCGCAATTGCGCTGCTGGTCGTGCCCTGTTCTTTGCCCTTACTCTGTCCATAGCCTGTCGTTGGCATCCCCTGTGAAACAGGAGACCACTGTCCAGTGTTGAGGTCCTGAGTCGCGCCACCCGACACGGAGACGTTAACGGAGTTGCCGCTCCAGTCGGATTTATTACGCAGCTCGCTCCAGCCCAGCGTGCCGGTATCAAGGCGGTTTTTATCTGCCGTTGCGTCTGAGGCAATCACCGCCCCGTCCAACTGAGTGTGATTGCCTACGGTAATGTCAAACCCACTCTGCCCGGCGTGAATGCCGCTTTGCTCCAACACAGACTGGTAATTGTTACGCAGCTTCTCCGCGCTAAAGCTGGCGCTACCCTGTACCGTATTGCCCGCGCAGATTGGCGGCACGCAGACGCTGACGTTGGCTCCGGACGATGTGGAGCGGCTGTCATACTTCGCGGTGTCCTGCACGCTGGCAATGGTCAGGTCGCGCCCAATATTGGCGATAACTTTATCCCCGCTCAATACCGCGCCAGTTAAAGCAGTATCGCGCCCACTGTTGACGCTCAGCAGCTCGTCGGCGTGCACGGTGCTGTTCTTATTGCTCAGGCTATTGCCGTTAGCATGACTGTTGTTGGCGCTATAGCCAGCTTCAATCGTAACGCCGTCCTGGCTCTTACCTAATGTGAAGCCCACGCCTGCATTAAACTGGCTACCGCTGCTGCTGCTGTTTTGCGACTGGGTGTTTTGTGCCGCCGTGAGCGTAATGTCACGCCCGGCATCCAGCACAACGGTTTTCCCCCGAATATCAACGCCTGCGCCTTCGATATCCTGGCGCGCTTTAAGGATGACGGACTCCCCGGCATGAAGCGTGCTGCCCTGCTGATGCTGACTGGTTGCCTCCTGCTGCTGCTTCGAGCTTCCTGCCGTAACGCTTACGCTCACCTTAACGAGAGGAGCATTCATGTCATTCTGGATGGTCTGGCTGGCCATATTCAGCCCCGCCTGAGCCGCATAAATAGCCGTCAGGCGCGGATCTTTCCCATCCTGAACTGAACGGGCCGATTTTTCTGCGGCCTGCACGGCGCTGACGATAACGCCTGAGGTTGATCCTTTAACACCGTATTGCGTGGAAGAGGATTCACTTTGCGTATGACGATCGTCTTTACTGACGTCAATCCGAACGTTTTCGCCGTTCAGCAGAAGCGTTTTCCCGGCGCTGATATCCGCCCCACTTAGCGAGATGTCCTGTCCGGCCTGCAGAGCTACATTGCCGTTTTGGCTGGCAAGCTGGCTGCGCAACGTACTTTGTTGTTGGCTCTCCAGCAGAGACGACTGACTGCCTTTGCTCCAGCCCACGGTGCCGCTGTAGCCATCGCCGCCAAGGTTGCCTACTTTCGTCTGGCTGCCGTGCTGCTCATCGCGCACTGTGTGGTTTCCGGCCGTGACGCTGATGTCGCCTTTGTCCGCGGACAATAGCAGATCGTTGATTGCCGCCAGAGAACTGCCGGAAATATCTATGCGTCCTTCATGGCTGTTCAGATAAATTTCCCGGCCGCTGAGCTGAGATCCCGTCTGAGCCTGCGTTTCCCGGTCGCCGTTCGCCGATGAGCGTTCCATGCCGAACGGCAACACGTTGCTGCCGTGACTGGCGCCGCCATTTACCGTGCGTATCGCTGAACCAATCGTTGGCATCGCGCTGGTGACGCTCCAGCTTTTACTCTCAGAATGCTGGCTGAGCCGTTCACGATCGGTTGACGCATTGACGGTGATGTCGTGCTTCGCTTCGGCAATAATCGCCTCGCCAGCCCCCACCCGGCTGCCGTTAATCAGAATATCGCCCTGGCCTGCATTGCCTTTTGCATTTAGCTGAACATTGCCTGCCGCCTGCAGATGGCTGCCGGTGAGGTATTCCGCATTGAACTGCGATTCACTGTGGGACGACGAGCGGCCATAGCTGATTGGCAGCGATGTCCCGAGTGAGAAATCAGCTACGGATGCAGCCCCTTCCGCGGCCAGCGCTTTAAACTGAGAGATCCCGTCCCCACGGGCTTTGACGATATCGCGAAGATTCAGCACCGAGTCGACAATCGGGTTAGATAAGGAAATCCCGATCCCCTGGCTTTTTTGAGACTGCTTCACCGTTTCCTGAACGGTATCTTTGCCAGGAATGATGGCAATGTCGCTGCCGGTAATATCAATATGGCCCGTTTTTCTTGCCGTATCGTCGGCGGAACGCCCTGCAACCATGTCGACCGCGCTCAAGGTGACCTGCTTGCCCGCATCGATAACCACGTTCCCGCCGGTGGTGCCGATCACGCTCCGCGCATCGCTTTGCTTCACTTCTGCGCCATTACGCTCAGTTTTTGCGGATTGCGAGCCAATGGTGATCCCCAGACCGCCGCCGCCAAACACGCCGCTCTTCTTCACGCTCTTCATGCTGTAGCTGGAGCTTTGATCTTCGGCGGCTTCAACTGTGACATTGTTTCCGGCCTTCAGCGCAATATCGCCATCAGCGGTAACAGCTGACCCTTTCACCAGCAGATCGTTGCCCGCTTTCAGCGTCACGTTATCGCCGCTCAGCAGCGTGCCGGCTTCGCGGGTCGAGCTGGTTTCGTTGATGGTGTGGGTCGTTTTGCTGCTCAGGAACCCTTTTTTGGTTTTGGTTTCTTCGTCGTAGTGATAGTCGCTGTCGGTGGCCGTGGCGAGGTTGATGTCCCGCCCTGCGCCTACCCCGATATCCCCGTGAGCCGTCACCTGCGCGGCTTGGGTGTTAACATCGCGCCCGGCAATAATTGTGGTGTTCCCGCCGCTGGCGATTTCTGTGCCTTGCTGACGCACAGATTCGTTGATATCGACTTTTTTCTTCGCGGTGTACTTATCGCTGTGGGTAGATTCCGCCGCCGCTAAGTTAACGTCCCGCCCGGCCTGCAGCCCTACGTTCTCTTGTGCAAGCAGGTTACTGGCTTTAACAGCAATATCGCGGCCAGCTTGCAGATTAAGCGTTCCCCCGCTGGTGATTGAGCTTCCTTTGTATGTGCTGTTTTGCTCAAAATAATTACCAACCTGCTTGCGCTCAACAAGCTGGTTGCCAGTAAGGGAGATGTTATCCAGCGCCTTCAGCAGCATATCGCCACCTGCGCTGAGGTTAGCGCCGGTATTGAGGATGTCTTTACCCGCGATGAGGCTCAGGCTGTCAGTGGCTGTAATAGAAGCCAGTGGGCCTACTTCTGTATTCGAGAATGCCAGAACCGGGTTATTACGCCCGCTGGCCTTGCCCCCCGTATCCCATTGGTGGGTCAGCGTCTGGTTAATGATGCTGCCGCCCACGCTCTCAAGACTGACTTTCTGCCCGGCGATAGTGGAGCCAATATTGTTGATATCCCCCAGCGCGCTGAGCTGCAGGCTACCGCCCGAATTAATTGCCCCGCCGTTAATATTGCTGATGGTGTTCTGGCTGCTGGCGCTCAGCAGCGTTTTGCCCTGCAGCGTACTGCCGTCGTTGGTGATATTCCCGGCGTTGAGGATCGTCTGATTCCCGGCGATCACGCTGCCGTTATTCACCGCAACGTCCTTCGGAGAGATATACAGTTTAGGCACGAGGACGTTTTGCCCGTCGATTACCGCGTTTTCCCACCACAGGATGCTGGAATCAAGCGCCGCGACCTGGTCAGCGGAAAGGCTGACGCCCAGCTTTAAGCTCAGTTTGTCACGAGCCTGAGCGGCATGGTCAATCAGGTACTGCATCTGCTCCAGATCGGAACCGACGCCGTTCACGTAGCGGTTCCCGGTCTGATTCAGGATTTGATTGCTGACATAGCGGGTATCAAAGGCCGCATCCCCCAGGAAACGGTAGTCATATTCCGGGCGCAGGTTCAGTCGAGCGAGGAAATAATCCGAGCCGAGGAATTTATTGGTATCGGTATAAGTGGCGCGCGTTTCCTGAGGTGCGTTTGGCCCGGCCATTCCGGCAAGCTTGTAGATATCGTTGAACAGGCTGTTGTCCAACTTTCCAAGACTGTCCAGTTTGGGGTTGGTGACGATCAGGTACGGGCTTTTCGGATCTTTATTGACCACAAAATAGCCGTTATTGCCGGCAGGCAGCGGATAATCGCTGAGCTTAATTGGCGACCCGCTGGCCGTCAGCTTCGAGGTAATCGCCGAAATATCCGTCAGCTCAATAGGGCGATAATCATATCCCGGCGGTGGGGGTGTTTTACCTCCGCTGGATTGCGCTATCACCTGAGCGGCAGCGGTGGCAATCTCATCATTTTTTTGACGAGACGACTCACCCGATTGCTGTTTGGTCAGCTCGACAACCTCACCGTTGACAGGTGTGAGATTGCCACCATTCGCCTTCGAATCCGCCAGACCCGTCGCGTTGCCCGCTAAATCGATACCGGACCCGCCCTGCTGACTGAGATTTATATCGGTGATCTTACCGCCGGCCTGCCCATAGTCCGCGCCATTCTGTGGCCGGTTATCCACGGCGGCTAATCCGCCGTTTCCGGTTGGGTTTTCGATACTGCCAATCCCGCGGCCAGGCAAATTGATCGTTGCCTGCGGTGCGGCCACGGTATTACTGGTGCCCGTTTTTAGATCGGTGGCCTGCGCACCGCCAGTGACGCCTGGGCCACCGGCTAAATTAAGCCCCGGCGCGCTGCGGCCTGGGGTATACCCTGGCGTATTCGCTGAGACAGACGTATTGCTGATGTTGTTGCTAAAGTTGGCGACGACTGCGCCACCGGCCTGAATGACTGAGCGGAAGGTCTGTCCCGTATCACGTCTAACATGTTCTGGAGCACCATTAAGATAATATGTTACCCAACGATCCCTTGACGCCCTTTTATTATAAATTTCATTTATAGTCTGTGGCGTAGCCACAATATTCGCTAAACGACCACTATATTTATAAACATGATACTCATCGTCTGCATAACCAAAATACGACTGGTTATTCATTGTCGAACCTGTAAGATTTATTACATTCCCGGCAAGTAAATTACTGGCTCTATTTTCAAGATTATTTGCATAAATATTTAGATTTCTATTTGAAGAAATACGCGACGCATCACCACTGGCCACAACATTAACGATTGTGGACCCTGTAAGTACTCTTTTTGTCGCTCCTGCGTTAGTAGGTGCAACAGTTGATGTGACACTTCCTCCCTGTGTCGAACCGTGAAACTCTTGATAAAATCCCCAATTCCCATCACCCAGTTCAACAACTTTTACATTTAAAGACGTTAAGTCATTTGAAACATTATTAGCTGGCAGGTAACTACGAGATTCTGAAATACCGTCCCGCTCATTCAATAAATGCCCGGTGCGAATAGAAATATCGCCATTCTGCGTCTCAATATTTCCTGAGGTATTCACCACTTCCGCGTTGGCGTTGCCCGCCGCATCACGCTGCATCCACAGGCTGTTGCCAGCCAGAATATCGCCGCGGTAGTTGCGAATGCTGTTGGCAAACAGGCTCATGTTATTGCCCGCATACAGCAGCGCGCTGTTGAGCAGCGTGCCGCCCGCGCTGGCAATTAAATCACCGGCGGTGCCGACGAAGCCCGCGTTGTTGATACCGTTCTGGCTGGTCAGGCGCAGCGTCCCGCCTGCCTGCACGCTGCCCGCGCCGTTCAGATTAAGCTGCCCGGCACTGAGGTGGCTTTCGCCGTAGCCCGCACGCACCTGCCCGTTATTATTCAACGTGCCTGCGGCAGAGAGCTGCACGCCCTGGCCCTGCATCAGGCCATTGACGTTAATATCCCCCTGGCTACTGACCGCCAGCGTATTGCCAGCCGCCAGCGTGGTCAGCTGGTTGTAGCTGCCCTGGCTGTTAAGCGACAGGTTGCCCAGCGCCGCCACCTGCCCCTGCAGGCTGGTATTCCCGGCGTTGATCCCCATATTACCCTGGCTAAGCAGCCGCGCCCCGGCAGAGCTGTTAACCTGGCTGGCCGTGATGCCCAGGTTCTGCGTGGCATACACGGTGCCGTTGTTATCCAGTTGTCCTGGATTAACGGTTAAATTGCCCCCCTGCAGCATGCCGTTATTCAGGATATAACTGCCGCCGATCGTCCCCTGCTGCTGCGCCAGCACCGTCCCGCTGTTGCTCAGCGAGCCAGCATTCAGCCAAAGCCCATAGCCCTGAACCCAACCGCCATTGCTAAACCCTGGCGCATTAAGCGTCAGCGTGCCGCCGCTCAGGAGCTGGCCCTGGTTGTTGCCGCGCTCACGCAAATCGATGCGGGTATTGCCGTTCCCCTGAACGGTACCGGTGTTGCTTAGCTGCTGCGCCCCAAGATCCAGGCTGCCCTGGCTTAACAGCACCGCGTTTTGTCCGTTATCCAGGCTGCCGCTCAGCGTGCCGGTGAGGGCAGAGTTCGCTTCTATACGCCCCTGGTTGTTCAGTGCGGCGGCGTTGAGCGTGACCGCGTTGCCCTGAACGTGGCCCAGGTTGGTGATGATATTAGCCCCGACGGTCAGCAGGCCATTGGTCAGCAGCCTGGCGCCACTTTGTACGTCCAGGTTACCGCCCAGCGAGATGCCCAGACCGTCAACGCCACTGATGCTGCCGCTGTTATTGAGCGCGTTACCGCTGAGCGCGAGATTTTTAGCCTGGATCTGCCCCTGGTTTGTTATCCCCGGAGCCGTGACGGTGGCCGCGTTATTGGCCGTGATGGCACCGGTATTCGTCAGGCCGGACGCCAGCGCCAGATCGAGGTTGCCGGTACTTTGCAGCGTGCCGCTATTTTGCAGTTGCTGCGCGTTCAGCTTCAGGTACTGCGCCTGCCACAGGCCGCCGTTGATGACGTTCTGCCCGGACACCAGCATTGCGCCCTGGGTTTGCATGGCGCCGCCCAGCCGGTTGTTGATGTCCTGCTGAGGCTGCAGGGTCAGCGACTTCAGGCCAATGACCGAACCCGCGTTGTCTATTGCCGTGTTGTTGGCCGTGAGGTTGCTGCCCTGAATATTGCCGCGGTTCAGCAGCGCGCCGCCGCTGAGCGTTAAATCCCCTTCGCTCAACACTGCGCCGGTGTTGTTTAACGTTCCGGCGGTTATCTGGCTCACGCCCTGGCTGAGCAAACGCCCGCCGTTGGTCAGTTGGTTATCAACCTGAGCCGTCAGCCCGTTGAGGCCGAGCGCGCTGCCGCTATTGCCCCAGTCAGTCGCCTTCACGCCCAGGCTCTGCCCCTGCATAATCCCGGCGTTGCTAATCTTTTGGCCGTTCAGCGCCAGTTGCCCGCCCGCGAGCATTTTGCCGCCGGACAGGTTGTTCAGCGCGGCAGCGTTAACCGTCAGGTCTTGCCCCTGCAGCGTGCCATGGTTGTCCACGGTATCGGCATTGACCGTCATTCCCTGCTGCGCCAGCAGGGTTCCCTGATTGGCGAGCGTCGACAGGTTAAGCGCCAGCGCCCCGCCGGTCAGTATTCTCCCGTCGTTCTGGTTGGAGACCGTCAGCGTGGATGGCATGCCCGAGGCCAGGGTCAGCGCCGTATTACCCTGCAGCAGGCCCGCGTTGTTCAGGGTATTCGTCGTTATCTGAACGGCGTCACCTGCCAGCGTGCCCTGATTGTTAAGGCTGGCTGTTTGCAGAGTCAGGCCTCTCTCTGCCAGAAGTTTGGCCGCATTGCGATTGAGGATGCTGTCGGTAAAGTTCAGCGCCAGGCTACCGCCCTGCAGCATGCCCTGGTTATCCAGGCTCGCGCCGGAAAGCGTGAGCGCCTCTTTGACGGAGATCAAACCCAGGTTGACCATCTGCGGAATGGTCAGGCTCAGCGGGCTGCCGCTCACGATCTGCCCGCCTGCCAGGTTATTGAACTGCGGAGTATTCAGCGCCAGGGCATTGTCGCCCTGGAGCACGCCCTGGTTATCAATGCGGTTGCTGCTAAGGTCAAGCTTGTCGGCGGCAATCACGCCGCTGTTCGCCAGGGTTTCGCTCTGGCTGTGGAGCGTGTCTGCTGCCAGTAGTTTGCCGCCGTTTTGGTTATTTAACTGCCAGGCGATATCCAGCGTTAAATTACCCGCCGAAAGCGTCCCCTGGTTGCTCAGGCTGCCTGCGGTGAAGGTCAGATTGTCCCGGGCCTGAACGGTGCCGGTGTTGTTTACGTCGTTAGCGGCAATGTCGAGCTGGCCGCCGCTGAACAGCTTCCCGCCGCTCAGGTTATTCAGAACACGAACCGTCTGAGGCGGAGCTGCGGCAAAACTTCTCAGCAGTATCATCTGAGGGCGACTGGCCCCGGAGAGCGACAGACTATGATTGCCCTGCACCAGCCCGCTATTATTGAAAATGTTGACCGCCAGGCGCGCGTTATCCGCTGCCACCGCGCCGCCATTGCTCAGCGACTCCCCACTGAAATCAAGCGTGCCGGCTGCCAGCAGTTTCCCTGTCGCCTGGTTGGTAAGTCCGTTTTGCAGGGCAAGGGTGAGCGCGTCACCCTGGACGATGCCACTGTTGTCGAAGTTTGTGCCGATAATATTCAGCGCCTGCTTCGCCAACAGCGTGCCGCTGTTTGTCACGGCGGCAGTATGGAGATCTAACCCGTTGTTGCCCTGCAGCGTTCCCCGGTTGTTAAGCGCATCGGCCTGAATACCGACCGTTGTTGCGGCCAGCACGCCATTATTATCCAGCTGGCCGGTGGCAAGTTGCAGCTCGCCCTGACTCAGCATCTGCCCGTCGTTAGTGACCGATTTATTGGTGTTAATCGACAGCCTGTCTTTACCGGACAGCGAGCCGGTATTGTACAGATCGCCGCCCTGCAGCGTCAGGGTTTGCCCCTGCAGCAGTCCGGTGTTGTTCCACTGGTTGCCGCGAAGATCAAGCCAGCCCCCGGTCAGCACTTTGCCTGCCGCGCCGTTGCCAAAATGCGTGGCGTTGAGCTTCAGGCTGCTTCCGCCCTGCAGCAGGCCATCATTTTGCCCTTGCAAAGTCGTTAACGTGACGTTGTCACCGATAATTTGCCCGGCGTTAGCCCAGTCGCCAGTGGTCATTGCCATCTGGTTGCCCGCCAGCAGTGAGGCCCCCGCCTGATTGTTTAACTTCCCGCTCAGGTTCAAATCCAGGTTCTGGGCGTCGATGGCCCCGAGGTTATCTAAATTTCTCCCGTCGAGCTGAAGATGTTTGCCGGCAGAAATCGTGCCCGCGTTGTTGAGTTCGGGCAGCGTCAGGGTGACGTCATCCCCGCCCGCCACCGTGGCACCTTTGTCGTTTTGCAGCGACGTGGCCGTTAGATTAAGTTTTCCGTCGGCCTGAATCAGGCCGCTGTTGCTTGCCTGGGCTTGTCCGGCATCAATGTCCAGGGCAGAAGCGGCGATAATGCCGGTATTGCGGAGCGGCCCGGTCTTCAGGCCGAGATAATTCTGGCTAATCAGCCGACCGCCGTTGTTGAACGCCCCGCCGAATAAAATATTCAGCGCTTCGCGGCCAAGGATCTGCCCCGTGTTTTCACCGCCATTTTGCCCGCCGGTGAGCGTGATATTTCTGCCCTGCAGCCGACCGGCGTTATCCAGACGCGCAGCCGTCACGTCGATATTGCCGTCACTTAACAGCTGGCCTGCGCCACCGTTAGTCAGCGTCCTGCCCCCGGCGCTAATGCTGTTGTTACCCTGGAGCAATCCGGTATTAGTCAGGTCGCCAACCGCCAGGGTGGTATTGTTGGCGATCAGTTTCCCGGCGTTGCTGCCTTTTGCCGCCGTCACCGAGAGCGTGTTGTCGGCGAGGAGCACGCCGCCAGCCTGATTATCCAGCCCTTGCGTCAGCCCCAGCTTCACGTCGCTGGCTTCAATGTTGCCGCTGTTGGTGAGATTCACCCCGTCGACCATCAGCCCTTGTTCGACGGAAATCAGCCCGGCATTGTTCAGCTCAGGAATAGACAGCGACAGTCCGCTGCCGCTGATGATTTTCCCCTGCGCGAGGTTATTCAGCACCGTGGCGCCAAGACGCAGCGATTTTTCGCCCTGCAACAGGCCGCTGTTGACGTTACGCTGGCTTTCAACGCTGAGGTCAGC
The DNA here is from genome assembly GCF_000758305.1 of Cedecea neteri. Lineage (NCBI taxonomy): Bacteria > Pseudomonadati > Pseudomonadota > Gammaproteobacteria > Enterobacterales > Enterobacteriaceae > Cedecea > Cedecea neteri. Next base: position 3,865,588 of record NZ_CP009458.1, read on the forward strand.
CGCCGCCAGCGAGCCCCGGTTATCGAGGCTGTTACTGGTCAGCGCGAGCTTGTCCTTACCGAGGATTTTACCGGTGTTAACAAGGTTATCTGTCGCGGTCAGGTTGAGGATGGACAAGCCAAGCAGCTTGCCGCTGTTGGTCATCTGGCTGGTTTTTAGCGTTGCGCTGTCGGCCTGAATATCTCCTGCATTGGTCATCTGGCGAGCGGCAAGCGTCAGTGCTTTTTCGGCCAATACGGTGCCGCCTTCGGCGTTATTGAACGTATCGCTTGTGGCGTTGAGCGCGGAATCCCCTTGCAGCAAGCCCGTGTTAGAGACGTTTTGTGCGTCCAGCACGGCGTTGTCCGCAATTAACTGGCCCGCGTTATCTAATTCAGATGAGGAAAGCTGCAGATTGCGTTTTGCCACCAGCACGGCACCGGCAAAGTTATTGACTTTGTCACGCAGTTTCAGTTGAAGATCCTGCGCCTCAATACGGCCCCGGTTATCGAGCGTCAGCCCTTCGAGGGTCACAGCCTGGTTGGCGGAAATCACCCCCGCGTTCACCAGGGCCTGGACGGTGACGTTCATGCCGCCGCCGCTTTGCAGCCAGCCGGCATTGGTCACGCTCCCGGCGTTGAGATCAAACTGGCCGCCCGAGATGACACCCTCACCGTCCGGCTGACCGACAATGATTTTTCCTTGCGGGTCGTTATTCAGTTCCCCGCTGACGCTGGCCGTTAAGCTCTCGCTTCCGCTGGTCAGCCCGCTGTTATTCCATCGCCCCGCGCCGATCGCGAGATTTTTTCCCTGCAGGCTCCCGGCGTTATTGACGTTGTCAGCCGTGATCGAGAGCGCCTCTTTCGCCAACAGTGCACCACTGGCCTGGTTGTCTAACTGCCGGCCCGCATTCAGTGTCATGGCCTGCGATTCAATATTGCCGCTGTTAGCCAGCATCAGGCTCTCAATGGCCAGCCCCTGCTGAACGGAAATCAGTCCTGCATTGGTGAGCTGAGGGATGCTGAGCGCCAGGCCGCTGCCGCTGATGATTTTGCCGCCGCTTCGGTTAGTCAGCTCCGCGGCGGTTAACGTCAGGCTCTGGCCGCCCTGAAGCAGCCCGCCGTTGTCCAAAGAGGTTGTTTTCAGGTTGAGGGAGGCAGCGCCCAACTGCCCGGTGTTTTTTAGCTGCGCCGCCGTGGCATTCAGGTTTTTCTCTGCCAGCAGGCTGCCGGTGTTGGTCAGGGCGGTCTGCGCAGTCAGATCAAGCGTGGAAGCCGCGACCTGCCCATCGTTGTTAAAGCTATCGGAGGTACTGTTCAGATCCTTGCGGGCGGTGATTTTCCCACTGACCTGGTTGTCGATATTCCCCGCGATCGCCAGTGTCAAAACATCGCTGTCCAGCGAACCCCGGTTGGTAAGATTCTGGGCATTAATCTCTAAATTCTTCTGTGCCAGCAGAGCGCCACCGGCCTGTTGTACAATGCTGTCTGCGGTGAGCGACATCCCGCCGTCAGCCTGAATATTTCCGCTAGTGTCGAGCTGTTTAACTCCAAGCGTAACGGTATTACCTTTGGTGCTTCCGCTGTGCGTCAGCGACCCGGTGTTAACCGTGAGCGCCCCTTTTGCGGCCTGCGTGCCGCCAAGCGTGACGCTATTATTCGCCTGCAGCAGCAGATTGCCTTCAGATTGCAATTGCCCACCAGCTAAGGTTTCAAATCGCTCGCCCTTGAATATCAGATCTTTTTGCGAGGTGATTTGCCCGGCGCTTTGCAGCTGCTGAGTCAGCAACTCAAGGTTGCCCCCGCTTGCCAGCGCGCTTCCCTGCAAGCCGTTAAACCGATTGCTGCTTAACGTCACATCCTGCTTGCCGTTAACCGTCCCCGCATTGCTGAAACTGTCAGCCTGAAGCGCAAGATTGCCGCCACTCAGCAGTTGACCATTTCGGCCCACAGTAAAGGCGTTGCGGTTGGTCCATGCCTGGTCGGTGCCGCTGCTCAACATGCCGTCTATCCACGCATCGCCGGTCGTGGCCGTGAGCCCTGCCCCGGCCAGCATCTGGCCGTTGTGGGTGAACGAGCCGAGATCGAGCTGGATATTGCGCTGCGCCTGCAGGTTACCGCTGTTGTTAAAGCTGCCTGCCCTGGCGTTAAGGTTCCCGTTGGCCGCAATTTGGCCGCTGTTGATTAACTGGTCTGCGGATACAGCTACGTCACGCCCTGCCGTCAGCTTACCGGCATTGTCCATACGTGTCGCCGCGCTGGCCCGAATCGCGCCACCTGCATTGGCTTCGCTGGCGGCATCCGTGCTTACCGCCCTGGCATTGAGAGTGATGTCATTGCCTGCGGCGAGCTGGCCGTTGTTCAGCGCCAGTTTTCCGCTGCCGTTCAGCGTTATGTCCCGGTCGCTGGCTAACTTACCGTTGGCGACGGTGATGTCAGAACGGCTATTAACCTGCGTTGCGCCTCCGCTTTTATGCTCGCCGCTCAGTACTACGTTATCCGCCTGAGCCGTTAGATTGCCGCTCGCAAGGCTATTATTCACCACCAGCTTGCCGCTGGCATCCAGGGTGATGTCGCCCTGGCGCGCATTCAGGTTCCCCAGGTTAACGCCCACGCCTTTGTCGCTGGACACAAGGTGAATACGGTTGGCATACATACCGCCCAGCGCGCCGGTATCCACGGCCACCACGGGCGCAGCCCCTTCTCCGGCTATCGGCGTGACTGCACCAGTGGATGAAACGCGGTTGGCGCCCACGGTCACCTTAAGATCTTTGGCGTGAATACCGGCGTTGACTTCCGTCGCCCGGGCAATGATCGACAGCGCATCGCTTTTGCTGGCGTCCAGGCCCTGGCCTTCTACCGTGATGGTGCCCTTGCTGACATCCAGCGCCAGCAGGTTGCCTGCCGCATCAAACTGGGGTTTGCCCGTGGTTAGCGTGGCATTGGGGGTGTTGATAAATCCGCAGCCGTTACAGGTGATGCCGTAGGGGTTCGCGACCATCACGTTGGCCGCCTTGCCCGCCACTTCGGTATAGCCCTGCAGCTGTGAGCGATTGCCGCCGACGACTTCATTGATGATGCCGGTCGCTTCCTGACCGGCCCGGAGGTTAGGGTTGTTCTGAATAAGCCCCCCGAGCTGAGTTTGCGTCAGCTGCCCGGTGGCATTGTTCAGAATCAGCCCCTCTTTTCCGACGTTATAGTCCTGGAACTGGTTATGGGAGATCCCCGCCTGGTTGGGCGTAGCAATGTTAACGACCGGGACGCCGTTTCCGGCCTGATCCATCTGCGTACCCGGCGTGACCGGGTTGATAGTCGCCGCCACCGCCGGAAACACCGGCTGCCCGGCGATCAGGCAGATGATAAGGTAACTTAACAGGCGCTTCGCTAATCCAACGGGGTGCTTATCCATTTTTTTACCTTAAATCGCCAGGCCCAGGCGGTAATAAATCACGAGGTGATCCGGCGCCAGATAGCCCGGATAATGAATTGGCGTACCAACCGTGAACTGGCTGGAGTAGTAGCGTCCGGCAACCGTGAGGCCAGCGGATGTGCCCCAAAGCGTGCCGGAAGCCTGCTTATCGTCGCTGTCATTGCGCAGCCAGCCGCCATCAACGGCAGCGTTCAGGCTGACCTCACCCAGATAAGGGAGGCTGAACAGGGCGTAGTTCAGCTCATTGCGAAGATAGCCCCCGTTGTCGCCGGAGAGGTATTGCTCTTTGAAGCCACGCACCGAGCTTTCACCGCCAATCGTTAAGCGCTCACTGCCATATAATCGGTCAGGTGACCATTGCCCGTAGACGCTGGTTAACCACCAGATTTTTTGCGTCAGCGGGCGCTGGAAGCTGCCGCTCAGGCTCCATTTTTTGAATTCAGCTTTTGGCACGTCGCCTTGCTTGCCGTTGTCGTTTTCGGCCCCAAACCACGGCACGCCGTGGCTGAATGACGGGTTCAGGGTTGCCACGCCGCCCGCGATTTTCTGCGTGTGGTTAAGGCCGAATTGCAGGCTGGTTAGCTTCCGGCTACTGCTGAGCAGCGGCGCGTCATTCAGGTAGTTGCGGCCGATCCGGTGAGTCAGGCCGACGGAGGCGGCGGTTTTTAAGTCCCCGTTTCGGTAGAGCACGTGGGAGAGGTTCAGGCGATGCGTTTCGGCGCGGCCCGTCGAACGCCACAGATAACCTTTGTTATCCAGGGTGGTGAGGTAGTCGCTCCAGCTGTAACTGTAATCGACGAGGCTATAACCCCAGGGCACGTTCACCCCGGCCTGAAAGCTTTGGGCATCATGGTCGCTTGCAAAATCGCTGCTGCGCCCACCGCTGATAAACCATTTATCGGCCAGCCCCAGCGGGTTATTGGCGGTCAGTGAGGCGGTAAGTTGCCCGGTACCGGTGCTTTTTTGCCCGCTATTATCAAACCCCGCGGCTACGGAAAGTGGAAACTCAGGCGTCGCCGTAAGATTAACAATGGATTCCCCGGCCTTTTCACCCGGCAATATTTCAATTTGTACCGGCGCGGCACGTAACCGGTTTATTTGCTCCATCCCCTGCTCAATATCACGCAGGTTAAGTATTTTCCCTTCCAGCCCCGGAAACGCCATTGTTAGCTGGCGTGAAGGTGCTCCTTCAATACGAATGGCCTGTAGCTTGCCTTCCAGCACTGCAATATGCAGCGTTCCCTCCGAAAGATCTTGTTCGGTCAAAAATGCACGGCTGGTGATATATCCGCGGCTGATATACCAGTCAGAAATATCCCGGGTCAGCTGATTGATTTTCGCCATGCTGAGGCATTGATTAATATAGGGAGTAATTAAGCGGTTGCGGGCCGGTTCGGAAAGCAGAGTCGTATTATCAATCTCAATATGACGAATGCTGAAACAGGGCCCCTGGTCAGGATTGACAACAGGGCTTGCCAGTCGAGGCTGGAGGCTGCGCTGAATCTCCTCTCGCTGTTGCCTGTTCTGCAACAACAAATCCTGCTGTTGCTGCTGAATAGTGTCCCGATCGGCAGGCGTTAGCGGCGCGGCATAGCTTAGGTCAGAGTAAAAAAGCGCGCACAGGAAGGCGGCTTTGTAATAATGGCGCATAAAATAAGAGTCTATTTTTGTCATTTCTTTTTAGTATGCCAGCGCAGCAATAAATAAGAAAAGTCTTAAATAAACGCCCTATTAATATTGGTAGTGAATTTGCTTTAAGTGTAATTATTGAATTTAGGATAAGGCAAAAAATAGCGAATGCATTGTTTTATCCGACATAGTTTACCAAGCCATTAATTGAACGAATGTTAATCTAAAAAATAAAAAAGGCCGCGTATTCTCATACGTGGCCTTTTTAAAAGACGGGAGATGGTTAATCCATACTTGCGCCACCGCTAATGCGGAATTTGATGTTAACGGTAATGCCCTGCCCTGGCTTACCGCTCTCATAGCGCCACTTTTTCATCGCCTGCTTCACTTCGCGTTCGAACATGTTGGCCGGCTGGGCAGAGAGGATCTCGACATTATTCACCCGGCCATCGGCATCGACATCAAACTTCACGCGAACGTTGCCGTCCATACGCAGTGCAAAAGCACGCGTTGGGTACTGCGGCCTGTCGCGGCTGATAACGCGCGGCCCGGTATTCACCGATGGCGCCGGCGCTGCCGGGGCAGGTTTCACTGCTGGGGTTGGCGCAGGCTGCACAGGCGCATTGTTTTCAAACGGAGACGCCTGGCGAGGCTCAACCGGCTTAACATCACGCCTCGGCTGCTCGACCTTTTTCACCGGTTTAGGCTTCGGTTTTGGCTTGGGTTCCGGCTTATGAATCACAACTGGCGCCTCTTTCGGCGGCTCAGGTATCGGTTCTGGCTCCGGTTCAGGTTCCGCGACCGGCTGCGGCGGAGGCTGAACAACCTGAGGCTGAGGAGGCTCAAGGTCAGCAGGCGCAACCATCGTGACGCTGATCGGCTGCGAAGGTGCTGGGGACTCAATAACCTGATGTACCGAGGTGTAGAGCAACCCGGCCACAACGGCACCATGAATCCCGACGGAGAGAAGAGTCGGCCACGGAAAGCGGCGAGGTAATTCCAGGGTCATTGACGTCATAATGGTTTCAGTGTCTTTCAAGAGACAACGATTTTAAATGCAAATAACAATCATATTCAACAACGCATTGCCCAAAGGCGCACTTTTTCCTGCTACCTGCGCGAGTTTCCCGCTATTTTCTCAAGGATTTAACATCCTGTTTATCTTTCAATTGCAGTCTGCCCACGGTTCACTTAACGTGGTTTACAACCCAACACCAAGAAGGAAGAGTGCCCGTGCTGTACGTCATTTATGCCGAAGATATTGCTGATTCACTGGAAAAGCGCCTGTCCGTCCGCCCTGCCCACCTGGCTCGTCTTCAAGTGTTACGCGACGAAGGTCGGCTGCTGACCGCAGGCCCGATGCCGGCTGTTGACAGTAACGATCCCGGCAGCGCCGGATTTACCGGCTCAACGGTCATTGCCGAGTTTGCGTCTCTGGCAGAGGCGAAAGCCTGGGCGGATGCAGACCCGTATGTCGCCGCAGGCGTGTACGCTAAAGTTGAAGTCAAACCCTTCAAGAAAGTGTTCTGATTTACCGTTCTGTGAGCCTGCGGTAAGCAGGCTCAATAACCCGTTAGTTTTCCGTCGCCTGTAAATGCTTTTGTCGGAAGTTGTCCCGGCTCAGAGGCCGTGAGAAGAGATAACCCTGTGCCAGCCTGACATTGTTATTGAACAGCATCTGCATTTGCGAAAAGGTTTCCACCCCTTCGGCAATAACGTCCACTTCACTTTCCTGTGCGCACCGGATAATACGCAGCGTTTCCTCGCTGCACGTCGCCTTGAAACAGGAACGATCAAGTTTGATAAAGTCCGTTTCCACCTGCGCCAGTCTATCCTGTAGTTGCTCCACGCTGTGAATATCATCCCAGGCCAGTAAAAAACCGGTCTCACGAAGGCGAGCGGCATTTTCGCGTCCCGCGTCATCCAACATGACGCTGTTATCCGTTATCTCAAGCACGATTCGCTGCACGGGAACAGCCCGCCGTTCAGCCAGGGCAATCACCCGTTCGGCAAACCCGACATCATTCAGCTGCACAGGGGAAAGATTCAAATGTAATAAATAACTGCTGCTGTGCGGCACGATGACATCAGTCATATAACTAAAAGCTGTGGCAATGATGTGTTTGCCCAGCAAAACAATGCCGCCATTTTCTTCCAGCCGGTTAATGAACACGTCCGGGGCAACCAGCGCCCGGCGATGCACGCCCCGAATCAGCATTTCGGTTCCGACACATTTAAAACTTGAGGTGTCAAAAATTGGCTGCAGCACCGATTCAAAAGCCAGGTTTAAGTTATTCTTCATCACGCGATTAACGATGAAGTCTGCACTTTTCTCCATGTAATAACTCCTTATGCAGGCTTTTCTTAGCTGGTTGAGATAACCACTTTATTTTTACCATTGGATTTTGCTTTGTAGAGCAGCTTGTCGGCTTTCTCAATCAGATTTTCGTAGTTCTCTCCACGCCACGGGCAAAGACCTCCGCTGAAGGTGACAGCCAACCCTTGTTCACGCCAGGTTTTATTTTCGACCCGCTTACGCCAGTTTTCCATAATCTCCATGGCTTTAACCTGGTTATCAGAGAAATAAACAAAGGCAATTTCTTCACCGCCATAGCGATAGAGCTTAGCGTGATCGTCCAGTAACCCCATGCCCATATCGGCAATGACTTTTAAAACCGTATCACCAACAAGATGTCCATAACCATCATTTATTTTCTTAAAGTTATCAATATCGATAATACCCAGGCTGAAGGGAGCTTCACGAGTTAATAGGTAATTAACATCGTTGTCAAAACTTCGGCGATTAAGCAGCCCGGTCAAACCATCCGTTAGCGAAGCACTTTTTGCATTTTTTATTTGTTGGCTACTTTCGCTGATCTCACTTAAAATTTCCTTATCTACGCCATCTTTTAGTTCGATTCGACCAAAACGCATCATCGAAACAATATCCACAATCATCGACTTTATCGACTGGCGCATGAACAACCACAGCAACAAATAAATAGCCAGACTCGAAGCGAAGGCTATTAAAATAATCCACACATAATACAACGTGTATTCATTTATTACTTTATTATCAACGGTGAATACCACAAACCAGTCGGGATTCGAGAAAGAATAATAGTAATAATGTTTACCAGTCACTTTATCGTGAAATGAGCCGAGCCCGTTAGTCATTCGGTGAATTGCCGCCTGCGGGACAACCGGCGTGCCTATCGCATCGCTGTCAGCATCCAGTACGGCGCGTCCCCTGCGATCAACAATCGATAAGTGCCCTTCACTCGGGCTCTCCAGCTGGCGCAGCACCTGGCTCAGATTGATCAGATTCAGATCCATGGCAAATACGCCATAGCGCTCACCTTTGTCGTCATGCAATAGTTTGGCTATTGTCACCACGGGTAAGCCATCTACTGCATTGGCATAAATTTCAGAGTAATTAACAAAAGAGCTCTTTGCGCTAAGACGTTCGTACCAGGTGCGGCCTGCAAGAATGTAATTACTGTCTACATAGGATTTGGGAATGCTGTTATATCGACCATCGCGCGTGGCAATGATATACCCGGAAATAGCAGGCAGCATTGATATTGACGCGGTAAGTTTTTTCTCCAGCTCTTCATCTTCAGACTTGACCAATGCTTCAACACATTCGTTGTCCAGCAAAACAGTATTTTGCCATAGTGCATTTTCTAAGGTTTTTAGCTGTTGCTTCAGAAAGAAAGTGGCGACATTATGGACAAAACCCTCATTCTCTTCATTCAGTGTGCTTCCCAGATGATTATAACTTACGCAGGCAATAATAGTGCTAAAGACGACTAACACGGAAATGATAATCACAAACAGGAAATTTATTTTCCTGGCGTAAGAAAAATCCTTTTTTATTAAATCACTGATCACTGATTTTGATATCCTGGCGATATAAGAAAATTCGCGAGGATTATGGCGTTATTTTAGGCTTGAATGATGATCACGATCATTTTAAAAACAAATTTCCGTCATTTGGAAATAAAATTTCAGGGTAAAGGGAAGGTTTATTTCCCAGGGATTTTATGGGCACCGCACGCGGTGCCCGAACTTTATGCCCAGCGATCGTGGATGGCAAACAGCAATGAATTACGCTGCTGATTAACCAGACATTTACGAATGGCATGAATGCGCATATTGCGCCGTGACTGGCTTTCCAGCCAACGCGCCCTGCGCTTTTGCGTTTGACGCTGCATACGCCAACGCCCAACTTCCGTTCTGCTACGTCTCATGTCTACGACTCAATTTCCTAAAAAAGACGTGCCATTATAGAACCTTCTGCCGGGCAAACCATCCGTTTTGCGTATACTTTTAGTATTAAGCAATGAAAGTTCTGCGTACACTCTCAACTCTTCGGTTTCAAAAGGATTTTTAAGGCATGACAACCTTCTATACCGTGGTGAGCTGGCTGGTCATTCTCGGCTACTGGCTGCTTATCGCCGGCGTTACGCTGCGTATATTGATGAAACGCCGGGCTGTTCCATCGGCCATGGCGTGGCTGTTAATCATCTATATTCTGCCGCTGGTCGGGATTATTGCCTATCTCTCCGTAGGAGAACTGCACCTCGGCAAACGCCGGGCAGAACGCGCTCGCGCCATGTGGCCTTCTACCGCTAAGTGGCTCAAAGACCTGAAAAACTGCAAGCATATTTTTGCCTCAGAAACCAGTGAGGTCGCCAGCTCACTGTTCCAGCTTTGCGAGCGCCGCCAGGGGATTGCCGGCGTGAAGGGTAATCAGCTTCAACTGTTAACCAGTTCAGATGACACGATGCAGGCGCTGATCCGCGATATCCAACTGGCGCGCCATAACATCGAAATGGTGTTCTATATCTGGCAACCCGGCGGCATGGCCGACCAGGTAGCAGAATCCCTGATGGCCGCAGCACGACGCGGCATTCATTGCCGCTTGATGCTCGACTCAGCAGGCAGCGTCGCCTTCTTCCGCAGCCCGTGGGCCAATATGATGCGTAACGCGGGCATTGAGGTGGTTGAGGCGCTGAAGGTTAACCTGATGCGTGTTTTCCTGCGTCGTATGGACCTGCGCCAGCACCGCAAAATGGTGATGATCGATAACTATATTGCCTATACCGGCAGCATGAATATGGTCGACCCTCGTTTCTTCAAGCAGGATGCGAATGTGGGCCAGTGGGTCGATTTGATGGCGCGTATGGAAGGCCCGGTCGCCACCGCAATGGGCATCGTTTACTCCTGCGACTGGGAGATAGAAACCGGGAAACGGATCCTTCCGCCACCGCCGGATGAGAACATCATGCCGTTCGAAGAGGCCAGCGGACACACGATTCATACTATCGCTTCTGGGCCAGGCTTCCCGGAAGATCTGATTCATCAGGCGTTGCTGACCTCCGTTTATGCCGCGCGTGAATACCTGATCATGACGACCCCGTACTTCGTGCCGAGCGATGATTTGCTTCATGCCATTTGCACCGCAGCTCAGCGCGGTGTGGACGTGAGCATCATCGTGCCGCGTAAAAACGATTCTCTGCTGGTAGGCTGGGCAAGCCGTGCCTTCTTCACTGAGCTGCTGGCGGCGGGCGTGAAGATTTACCAGTTTGAAGGAGGACTGCTGCACACCAAGAGCGTGCTGGTCGATGGGCAATTAAGTCTGGTCGGTACGGTGAACCTGGATATGCGCAGCCTGTGGCTCAATTTTGAGATTACGCTGGTCATCGATGATGAAGGGTTTGCCGGGGATTTGGCCGCCGTGCAGGACGACTATATCTCTCGCTCACGGCTGCTGGACGCGCATTTGTGGCTAAAACGTCCACTCTGGCAGCGAATGGCCGAGCGACTGTTTTACTTCTTTAGTCCGTTGCTGTAAAACGTGGCGCATCAGCACTCGATAAGTGGATGTAGAGATGGAAATGGATCTGAATAACCGCCTGACCGAAGACGAGACTTTAGAACAGGCTTACGATATTTTTCTCGAGCTGGCGGGCGATAACCTCGATCCTGCCGACATTATTCTTTTCAATCTGCAGTTCGAGGAGCGCGGCGGTGCGGAGCTGTTTGATCCGGCTGAAGACTGGCAGGAGCACGTCGATTTCGACCTGAACCCTGACTTCTTTGCAGAAGTGGTTATCGGGCTGGCGGATACCGACGGCGGTGAGCTGAACGATATCTTTGCTCGCGTCCTGCTGTGCCGTGAGAAAGACCACAAGCTTTGCCACATCCTGTGGCGTGAGTAATCTTTCCTGCGCGGCCTTCAGGCCGCGCGGTTACTTCTCATTGGGCGGAAGATGCTCCCCGCAAGTTTTGCAGTAATGCGCATTGCTGGCATGATCCTGCTGATGACAGCGTGTACATTCCCTCACTGACCGCCTTCTTTGCAAATCCTGTGACATCTGCGCCGTTAATATTCCGGTGGGGATGGCTATCACCGAATAACCAATCAGAATCAGCAGCGAGGCAACAAAACGACCCAGTGCAGTGTGCGGCACAATATCGCCATAACCGACGGTTGTCACCGTCACAACGGCCCAGTAGACCGCTACGCCCAGGCTGGTAAAACCGTTGGCCTTCCCTTCTATGCCGTACATCAGTGCCCCCGCCGCGACCATCACGATGGCAATAAACGAGTAGAACAGGATCAGCTGATTGCTGGCGTTGATCAGACTGCGCCACAGGCTTTTAAGCGCGGGCATATAGCGCAGGAGTTTGAGGATACGCAGCACTCGGATGGCGCGCATTGCTCGCCAGGCAAAATAGTAATGAATGGCAAACTCTGGCCACAGCCACAGGACATAGAGCGGCAGCATGGTCGCCAGATCAATAATGCCCCAGAAGCTAAACACGTAGCGGATGGGCTGCGGCCAAGTGGAGACTCGCAGCAGATATTCACAGGTGAACAGCAGCGTGAAGATGATTTCCAGCCAGATAAACAGCTGCCATTCGCCGTAGGTTAGCCGGGGGTCGCTCCCGACGCTGGACTCGGTAAAAACAACGGCAACGCTGAGCAGCGCCAGCAGGCCGCAAAACGCCTCGAAACGGCGCCCGGAACGGGTGTTTTGATCGAACAGAAAGCGGTAAAGCAACACACGAAGTGATGAAATGTTCCCTGCCACGGTAATCCTCGCAAAAAGAAAGGGCCAGCGCGGTGCTGGCCCCAAGCGAGATTATAGCGGGTCAACCTTCAGACAGGAAACCGCATGGCGGAAACTGCCTTCCAGCACCGGCCGCGTTTTGGCGCATTCCGGGCCGGCAATCGGGCAGCGGGTGCGGAACACGCAGCCAGATGGCGGGTTGATTGGCGACGGCAGCTCCCCTTCCAGCAGCTGGATAGTTTTATTCTTTTCCAGGTCCGGGTCGGGGATCGGCACCGCCGACATCAGCGCTTTGGTATAAGGGTGCAGCGGGTTGTGGTAAACCTCATCGTAGGTGCCCAACTCCACCGCATGGCCCAGATACATCACCAGCACGCGATCCGAAATGTGTTTCACGACAGCGAGGTCATGGGCGATAAAGATTAACGACAGCCCCATTTCGCGCTGCAGTTTCTGCAGCAGGTTAACCACCTGCGCCTGAATCGACACGTCCAGCGCCGAGACCGGCTCATCACAGATGATGAGTTTTGGCTCAAGGATCAGCGCGCGCGCGATGCCGATACGCTGGCACTGGCCGCCGGAAAACTCGTGCGGGTAGCGGTTGACCAGGTTTGGCAGCAGGCCGACTTTCATCATCATTGCCTTCACGCGGTCGCGTACTTCCTGCTTTGGCATTTTTGGATGATAGGTCAGCAGCGGCTCGGCGATGATATCGCCGATGTTCATACGCGGGTTCAGCGAAGCCAGCGGATCCTGGAAAATCATCTGAATATCGCTGCGCACGTCACGCCACTCTTCCGGCTTCATGCCCAGCAGATCTTTACCCAGCCACGCGACGCGGCCATCGGTTGCTTTCACCAGGCCAATGATGGCGCGGGCAAAAGTCGATTTACCACAGCCGGATTCGCCTACCACGCCGAGGGTTTCCCCTTCGTACAGGCGCAGCGTCACGCCATCGACGGCTTTCAGGGTTTTGGAAGGTTGCCAGAACCACTGCTTGCCATCTTTGATGTCAAAATGCACCTTCAGATCGGCGATTTCTAACAGAACTTTTCTCTCTTCTGCAACGGTGCTCATACTAATTCCTCCACCGGTCTAAAGCAGGCACGCAGGCGGCCATCACCAAACTGCTCCAGTGGCGGAGCACTATTACACGCTTCCATCGCAAACTGACAGCGAGGCTGGAACGGGCAACCCTGCGGCAAGCGCAGCAGGTTCGGCGGGTTGCCAGGAATGGTCAACAGAGATTCACCTTCCGCATCCAGACGCGGTACCGCGTTCAACAGGCCGATGGAGTACGGGTGTACCGGCTTGTAGAAGACGTCACGCGCGTTGCCGTATTCCATCGTACGCCCGGCGTACATCACCAGCACTTTGTCGCAGATCCCGGCCACAACGCCCAGGTCGTGGGTGATCATGATGATCGCCGTGTTGAACTCACGCTTCAGCTCGTTCAGCAGCGTCATGATCTGCGCCTGAACGGTCACGTCCAGCGCAGTAGTCGGTTCGTCAGCAATCAGCAGTTTTGGCCGGCACAGCAGCGCCATGGCAATCATCACGCGCTGGCGCATCCCGCCGGAGAATTCGTGCGGGAACATGCGCATGCGTTTACGCGCTTCCGGCATTTTTACTGCATCCAGCATCCGCACAGACTCTTCAAACGCTTCCGCCTTACCGAGTTTTTTATGCAGCATCAGCACTTCCATCAGCTGGTCGCCCACGCGCATGTACGGGTTCAGCGATGTCATGGGATCCTGGAAAATCATTGAGATTTGCTCGGCGCGCAGGCGGTTAAGCTGCGACTCCGGCAGGTTCAGGATCTCTTTGCCGTTGAATTTCGCAGAGCCGCCGATACGGCCATTGGCCGCCAGCAGGCCCATCAGCGCAAAGGCCGTTTGGGATTTGCCCGAGCCGGACTCGCCGACGATGCCAAGGGTTTCACCGGCACGCAGGCTAAAGTTGAGGTCGTTAACTGCCGTGACGTCACCGTCGGGCGTGCCAAAGGTCACGCGCAGGTCTTTAACGTCCAGCAGAACTTCAGATTTGTTCAGTGGAGCGGCCACCGGAGAGGTTTCAATAGTACTCATGGAGGACTCCTTAACGATCTTTCGGGTCGAGGGCATCACGCAAGCCATCGCCGATAAAGTTAAAACAGAACAGCGTAACCACCAGGAAGCCTGCCGGGAACAGCAGAAGCCACGGTGATACCTCCATGGAGTTTGCACCGTCGCTTAACAGCGCTCCCCAGCTGCTCAGAGGCTCCTGCGTGCCGAGGCCCAGGAAGCTCAGGAAAGATTCGAACAGGATCATGCTAGGCACCAGCAGCGAGGCGTAAACTACCACCACGCCGAGGACGTTCGGCACGATGTGGCGCAGAACGATGTTGAGGGTAGAAACACCGCCTACGTGTGCCGCTTCGATGAACTCTTTGCGTTTCAGGCTCAGGGTTTGGCCACGCACGATACGCGCCATATCCAGCCAGGACACCATGCCGATAGCCACGAAGATCAGCAGGATGTTTTGCCCGAAGAAGGTCACCAGCAAAATAACGAAGAACATGAACGGGAAGGAGTTAAGGATCTCCAGCAGACGCATCATCACGGAGTCAATTTTTCCGCCGAGATAACCGGCCAGACAGCCGTAAAGCGTTCCGACAATTACCGCCACCAGCGCAGCAGAAATACCGACCATCAGGGAGATACGTCCCCCGATGGCGACTCGCACCAGCAGGTCACGGCCCGACGAATCGGTACCGAAATAGTGACCGGATGCCATGTCAGGGGCCGCCGACATCATGCCCCAGTCGGTATCAAAGTAAGTAAACTGCGACAGAACGGGCGCAAACGCCACGAACAGCGCAATCAGCGCCAGAACAAACAGGCTGGTGATCGCCGCACGGTTATGGATAAAACGGCGACGCGCATCCTGCCACAGGCTACGGCCTTCAACTTCCAGTTTTTCACTGATGTTTTCCAGCGCCTCGCTGTTTTTCTTAGTCAACATTATGGCCACTCCAGCTTAGTAACGGATTTTCGGGTCGATAACGGCATACAGCACGTCAACGACCGCGTTGAACAGAATCGTCAGCGCACCGACCAGAATGGTCAGGCTGAGAACCAGTGAGTAGTCACGGTTCAGCGCCCCGTTAACAAACAGCTGACCGATACCCGGCAAGCCATAAATTGTTTCAATAACCATAGAGCCCGTGATGATCCCCACAAACGCTGGTCCGAGGTAGGACAGGACCGGCAGCAGCGCAGGTTTCAGAGCATGACGCAGCACAATACGACGCATCGGCAGGCCTTTAGCGCGAGCGGTGCGAATAAAGTTAGAGTGCAGAACTTCAATCATTGAGCCGCGGGTAATACGCGCGATGCTCGCGATGTACGCCAAAGACAGGGCGATCATCGGCAGTATCATGTACTTCGGCGCTCCCCCGTTCCAGCCGCCGCCGGGCAGCCATTTCAGGGTGATAGCGAATATCAGTACCAGCAATGGCGCCACCACAAAGCTGGGGATAACCACCCCCGTCATGGCAAAGCCCATTACCGTGTAATCCCATTTGGTGTTTTGATTCAGCGCCGCAACCACGCCCGCCGTCACACCCAGCACAATGGCAAAGATGAAAGCAGCTGCGCCTAATTTTGCGGATACCGGGAAGCTGGACGCCACCAGGTCGTTGACCGAATAGTCTTTGTATTTAAATGACGGCCCAAAATCCCCGTGCGCCAGCTGTTTTAAATAGCTGAAGTACTGAGTGGTGATCGGATCGTTAAGGTGATACTTCGCTTCGATGTTTGCCATAACTTCTGGCGGCAGCGTACGTTCGCCGGTAAAAGGACTTCCCGGTGCAAGACGCATCATAAAGAAGGAGATCGTAATAAGAATAAAGAGTGTCGGAATTGCTTCCAGACAACGACGTAGAATAAATTTCAACATTGCCCGTACCTTCTGGCCTGTGCCTTTGCAGTGCGATGTAAATAAGACACGATGGGGCAGAATTTATCCACCGGTCGAAACCGGTGGCTCCTGCCCCACGAATTGCCATTAATGTTTGATAATGTACAAGTCTCTTACGTAGACATTATCCATTGGGTCTTTACCGGTGTAACCACCTACCCATGGCTTAACCAAACGGGCGTTAACGTAGTAGTAAACCGGGACGATGGCTGAGTCTTTATCCAACTGTTGCTCAGCTTTCTCGTACAGCGCGGTACGCTGGGCTTCGTCGGTCACTTTCAGCGTGTCGGCAATGATCTTATCGAAGGCCGGGCTCTTATAGTGCGCGGTGTTGTTAGAGCTGTCGGACAGCATGGTGTTCAGGAAGGAAGTCGGTTCGTTGTAGTCCGCACACCAGCCGGCACGCGCCACGTCGAAGGTCCCCTGATGACGGGTATCCAGGAAGGTTTTCCACTCCTGGTTCTCCAGCTTGACGTTCACGCCCAGGTTTTTCTGCCAGATAGATGCCACGGCGATAGCCAGCTTCTTGTGCAGATCGGAGGTGTTGTACAGCAGGTTGAAGGTCAGCGGCTTGTCTTTGGTGTAGCCCGCTTCAGCCAGCAGTTTTTTGGCTTCTTCGTTACGCTTGTCCTGAGACCAGGTGAACCACTCTGGTGGAGTCAGTTTCGCGCCATCGGTATACGGTGGAGTGTAACCATAAGCCGGCAGGTCGCCCTGGTTTTTCACTTTATTCACGATGATGTCGCGATCCAGGCCCAGTTTCAGAGCCGCACGGACACGAGGATCGGTGAACGGAGCTTTCTGGTTGTTGATCTCGTAGTAATAAGTACACAGGTACGGATCGGCGTGAACTTCAGTTGGGATTTCTTTTTTCAGTTTCTGGAACAGCTCAATCGGCAGGTTGTTATACGTCATGTCGATTTCACCGCTGCGGTAGCGGTTAACGTCTGTTACTTCAGAAGAGATTGGCAGGTAGGTCACCTGGTTAATCACGGTTTTCGCGTTATTCCAGTAGTTGGTGTTACGCACCAGAACGATACGCTCGTTCACCACCCAATCTTTTAATTTGTATGCACCGTTGGTCACGATGTTTGCAGGCTGGGTCCACTTGTCACCAAACTTCTCAACAGTGGCTTTCGGCACTGGAGAAACGGATGGGTGAACCAGCAGTTTGTAGAAGTATGGCACCGGCTCGCTCAGCGTGACTTCCAGAGTGTGGTCATCGATGGCTTTCACGCCCAGATCGCTGGTTGGCTTCTTACCGGCGATGATATCGTCGATATTGGTCAGGTGGCCGTACTGCAGATAGCTTGAATAAGGAGAAGCGGTTTTCGGGTCAGCCAGGCGCTGCCAGCTGTAAACAAAGTCCTGCGCGGTGACAGGTTCGCCGTTGGACCATTTAGCGTCTTTACGCAGGTGGAAGGTCCAGACTTTAAAATCTTTGTTGTCCCAAGACTCTGCGACGCCCGGAGATGGGTGGCCCTGCAGATCGCTTACCAGCAGACCTTCAAACAGGTCACGGCTAATATTGGACTCTGGCACACCTTCGATTTTGTGCGGATCAAGAGATTGAGGTTCTGAGCCGTTATTACGGACCAGATCTTGTTTCTCTGCCAATTGCACACCCGCCGGAACATCTGCCGCCATCGCGACATTGCCAGCAATCAGCGCAGTTAAAATGCCCGCTGCTATCAGGCTTTTTTTAGTGATATTTGTCATTGTGTTGGTACTCCACTCATTATAATTACCGACCCGAAAGCCGGCCTCTTCCCCTCAGGGGTCCCTTACAGCGCAGGAGCGTTAAACGTCCGTACGGGATACTGCTTTCCTTACTACTTCGCTATCACCGACTTTATTTTCGGGCCGCTCGATTTGGCAGCCTCATTACGTCGATTCTTTCTGCCGCCGATTGCGTGGTCGACGGCCATGATTTAGTTGTTCGCAGGACATGATTACGCTGCGAAATCATTCTCATCTAGAAAAGAAACATTTTTCAGCGAATTGTTTTGCCCGGAAAGTATCAAAAGCTTCAGATACCCGCCAATACAATTTGCAAATTTGTTAACCATTTCTCTTTTATGGAGAGATTATGGGGAGTGTCATGCAGAAAGGATGTCTATAAAAACCCAATCATAATCTTGATTATCATGGGGTTAGTATACTATCACTGCATTAGAGAGGAGGTCGGTTTATCGCCTGCTTCATCACTCACAAAAAATTAACAATTGATTATTTTTTAGCACATTCCTCTGCGGGAAGGCATGAATTACTAATATCATCTCAATAAACCCGCAGCAAGCCTGATTGCATAACGGATGCTAAATATCATTTCGATCGCCACTTTTCTGTACAGCTTGTTACAACGTCAACCGCTAATGCACGGTTTTCCAAAGCATTTTCTTATGAAAGATTCGCAATTACTTTTGCGATAATGAGGATAGCGAGCAGATGAAATTTTCTTCTACTGAAAGAAAAAAAGCAGAATAGAGATTCTGCTTTTTCATTTGAAGGCGGCAGCGGAATTAACTTGCCAGACCAGGGAAGATGGCTCTGACGCCGGTAACAATAAACTCGATACCCAGAGACATAAGGAGCAAACCCATAATACGGGTGATGACGTTGATTCCAGTTTGCCCCAACATACGTACCAGCCACGGTGCAATACGGAACAGCAGCCAACAGCAAAATGCAAACAGCGCGATGGCAAGGGAGAAGCCCAGAAGGTGGCCCCAGTTATGATAGCGACTTCCCCAGACAATCGTTGAACTGATGGCACCAGGCCCCGCCATCAACGGCAATGCGAGCGGAACAACCCCCACGCTTTCGCGAATCGCGCTCTCCGACTTCTCTTGCTTGTTCTGTTTATCTTCACCCAACTTGCCGCTGATCATTGACATCGCGATGGTGACTACCAGAATCCCACCGGCAATACGAAATGAATCAATCGAAATACCAAAAACTTGCAGAATACCGTCACCCAAAAAAAGCGAGGTCCAGAGAATAATCGCCACCGAGAGGTTGGCCGTGAGGTTGGTTTTATTTCTTGCTGCGGCACTCTGGTAACTGGTCATACTAATAAATACGGGAATGATCCCTACCGGGTTGACCAGAGCAAACATCCCGATAAAGAACTTAATATAGGTGGGCAGGTCGAAAAAGGATTGAGCCACGCAAAACTCCGCAAATGAACAAAGCAAAAGCAGGCGTAATGTAATGGAAAAAAAACCCTGCCGCTACGCTATTTCCTTACTTAATCAGCACCTGCAGCAACTTATTTTAGCATTATGGTGAACTGTTACCTGAATGTTGAATTTATGGTACTTTGTTTTGACGTCGCTGTGACTAAATTTTTAAAGATTTATCAATCACCTGGATAGCGCCTGCTGAATGGTGTCAGCATCAATTAGTTGTGATTTAGATCACGAAAAACCTACTCAGAAGTGAGTACTCTTGGACACATCTGGAAAGCAGGTATCTCGACTAACACAGCTTATTCAGATGAGGCTCTTTTAGTAAATCAGCGCATGAATCCAGGTCATTTTTATGACAGTTTTTTGTCTTAAACACGCATTCTGTGGCTGCTGACTATACTGTCGACTCGCGCAGCTTATTTACTAAAAGAGTTTAACATTATCAGGAGAGCATTATGGCTGTAACTAATGTCGCGGAACTGAACGCCCTCGTAGAGCGCGTAAAGAAAGCCCAGCGTGAATATGCCAACTTTACTCAAGAGCAAGTCGATAAGATTTTCCGTGCTGCCGCCCTGGCCGCTGCCGACGCTCGAATCCCCCTGGCTAAATTAGCCGTCGCTGAATCCGGTATGGGTATCGTCGAAGATAAAGTGATTAAAAACCACTTCGCTTCCGAATATATCTATAACGCTTATAAAGATGAGAAAACCTGCGGTGTGCTGTCTGAAGATCATACCTTCGGTACCATCACTATCGCCGAGCCTATCGGCATCATCTGCGGTATCGTGCCAACGACTAACCCTACTTCTACCGCTATCTTCAAGTCTTTAATCAGCCTGAAAACCCGTAACGCCATTATCTTCTCGCCACACCCACGCGCTAAAGATGCAACCAACAAGGCGGCTGATATCGTGCTGCAGGCTGCCATAGCTGCCGGTGCACCAAAAGATCTGATCGGTTGGATCGACCAGCCGTCTGTAGAACTGTCTAACGCCCTGATGCACCACCCGGATATCAATATGATCCTGGCGACCGGTGGCCCAGGCATGGTTAAAGCAGCATACAGCTCCGGTAAACCTGCTATCGGCGTTGGCGCCGGTAACACCCCGGTTGTGGTTGACGAAACCGCAGACATCAAACGTGCTGTTGCTTCTATCCTGATGTCCAAAACCTTCGATAACGGCGTTATCTGTGCTTCTGAACAGTCCGTCATCGTTGTCGACTCCGCTTATAACGCAGTACGTGAACGCTTCGCGACCCACGGTGGCTACCTGCTGCAGGGTAAAGAGTTGAAAGCCGTTCAGGACATCATCCTGAAGAATGGCGCGCTGAACGCCGCTATCGTAGGTCAGCCGGCCACTAAAATTGCAGAACTGGCAGGCTTCACTGTGCCAGCAGATACTAAAATCCTCATCGGTGAAGTGTCCGTTGTAGACGAGTCAGAACCATTCGCTCACGAAAAACTGTCTCCGACGCTGGCCATGTATCGTGCTAAGAACTTTGAAGACGCTGTGATCAAAGCGGAAAAATTGGTTGAGATGGGCGGTATCGGCCATACCTCTTGCCTTTATACCGACCAGGACAACCAGCCTGCACGCGTTAAGTTCTTCGGTGACAAAATGAAGACCGCACGTATCCTGATTAACACCCCAGCGTCTCAGGGTGGTATCGGTGACCTGTATAACTTCAAACTGGCGCCTTCTCTGACGCTGGGTTGTGGTTCATGGGGCGGTAACTCCATCTCCGAAAACGTGGGTCCTAAGCACCTGATCAACAAGAAAACCGTTGCTAAGCGAGCTGAGAACATGCTGTGGCATAAACTTCCGAAATCTATCTACTTCCGCCGTGGCTCCCTGCCAATTGCGCTGGATGAAGTGATTACTGATGGCCACAAACGTGCGCTGATTGTGACCGACCGTTTCCTGTTCAACAACGGCTATGCCGATCAGATCACCTCCGTGCTGAAAGCCGCTGGCGTTGAAACTGAGGTCTTCTTCGAAGTTGAAGCTGACCCTACCCTGACCGTTGTTCGCAAAGGTGCTGAACTGGCGAACTCCTTCAAACCAGACGTGATCATCGCGCTGGGCGGCGGCTCCCCAATGGACGCAGCCAAAATCATGTGGGTGATGTACGAACACCCAGAAACCCACTTCGAAGAACTGGCGTTGCGCTTTATGGATATCCGTAAACGTATCTACAAGTTCCCGAAAATGGGCGTAAAAGCGAAAATGATTGCGGTGACCACGACTTCCGGTACCGGTTCTGAAGTGACACCGTTTGCGGTTGTTACCGACGATGCGACTGGCCAGAAATACCCACTGGCCGACTATGCACTGACCCCGGATATGGCCATTGTTGATGCCAACCTGGTGATGGATATGCCTAAGTCGCTCTGCGCCTTTGGTGGTCTGGATGCGGTGACCCACGCGCTGGAAGCTTACGTTTCCGTCCTGGCAAGCGAATTCTCTGACGGCCAGGCTCTGCAGGCACTCAAACTGCTGAAAGAAAACCTGCCAGCGTCCTATAATGAAGGCTCTAAAAACCCGGTTGCCCGCGAACGCGTTCACAACGCCGCGACCATCGCCGGTATCGCGTTTGCTAACGCCTTCCTGGGCGTGTGTCACTCCATGGCTCACAAACTGGGTTCTCAGTTCCACATTCCTCACGGTCTGGCGAACGCCCTGCTGATCTCCAACGTCATTCGCTATAACGCCAATGACAACCCAACCAAACAGACTGCTTTCAGCCAGTACGACCGTCCACAGGCTCGTCGTCGCTACGCTGAAATTGCAGACCATCTGGGTCTAACCGCAGCGGGCGACCGTACCGCGGCTAAGATCGAGAAACTGCTGGCATGGCTGGAATCCATCAAGGCTGAACTGGGCATTCCTAAGTCCATCCGTGAGGCTGGCGTACAGGAAGCAGACTTCCTGGCACACGTCGACAAACTGTCTGAAGATGCGTTTGATGACCAGTGTACCGGTGCTAACCCGCGCTATCCGCTGATTTCTGAACTGAAACAAATTCTGCTGGATACCTACTACGGCCGTGAGTTCGTAGAAGGCGTAGCGACGAAAGAAGCCGCACCTGCAGCAAAAGCTGACAAAAAAGCGAAGAAAACCGCTTAAACATTAGCACTTAAAACACAAAACCCGCCGAAAGGCGGGTTTTTTTATGCCTGAACGCAATGTACAGGCCACTGCGGCACGTTTAATAACGAGGCAAGGAATACGCCCCGTTTAAATTAACTGCCCTGCATCTCCTGCAGAGAGCCTTTAATTAGCGCTTCTTTATAATGCTTGCGGCAAACCGAGACATAACGCTCATTACCGCCGATCACCACCTGCTCACCTTCATTATAAGGTCGCCCGTCCTGATCGAGACGAAGCACCATGCTTGCTTTACGCCCGCAAAAACAAATCGTTTTCAGCTCAACCAGCTTGTCGGACAACGCCAGCAGGTACTGGCTGCCGCTGAATAACTCACCGCGAAAATCCGTACGCAGGCCGTAGCACAAAACGGGAATATCAAGCTCATCGACAACGTCAGATAAAGCATAAACCTGTTCTTTAGATAAGAACTGGCTTTCATCCACCAGCACGCAGTGTACGGGCGCAGATTGCTGCTCTGCACGAATGTCGGCATACAGGTCCGTGGTCGAATTATAAAGCCTTGCAGGGGAAGACAGGCCAATACGCGAACTGACTTTTCCCACACCAAAACGATTATCTATCTCTGCGGTATACACCAACGTGCGCATTCCTCTTTCCTGGTAATTCCAGGAGGACTGAAGCAGCGCGGTTGATTTTCCCGCATTCATTGCTGAGTAGTAAAAATAGAGTTGAGCCATTGCACCTGTAGCCTGAATCAAAGTGTAAATTATGTTTCGGCGGATTGTACCACACAGTACGACATCAGTGGATTGCCGATTACCTTGCTAAAGATCCGGGTTAATTGCATCAGATATATTAATAAATCCCGCTTATACAGCGGGTAATAGTTGTAGCCGTGCAGATATGGAACGGCTACAGCGGAGGCCTTCCCGCACGTTTATCGCGCGCCCGTGAAATTATTCAGCACCTCAATTATTATAAATTGTAAACGACCTGCAGCGCTCATAAACATTAATACACTCGCATGATATTTGATGATTAATGCGAAATTTCTATCTTTCTCTGCCTGCAACAAACCCTTTTGATGCCAGGGTTGTTGTCTAAAATTTGAGTCTTAAAGTGCCATTTCGCGTGGCCTGGAAGCCAGAAATTAAGTTAACGGTATTTAAACCGCCGCATATATATCAGCAAATTTTGAATTCCTTACATTCACGGCTATTGCAGAACTTAATATAACGCTCTATTATTAGCTCAAACGTCACCCCCCAATAATAAGTTTGAGATTACTACAATGAGCGAAGCACTTAAAATTCTGAACAACATCCGTACTCTTCGTGCCCAGGCAAGAGAATGCACCCTGGAAACTCTGGAAGAGATGCTGGAGAAATTAGAAGTTGTCGTTAACGAACGTCGTGAAGAAGAAAATGCAGCGGCGGCTGAAGTTGAAGAGCGTACTCGTAAACTGCAGCAATACCGTGAAATGCTGATTGCTGACGGCATCGACCCTAACGAACTGCTGAACAGCATTGCTGCTGTTAAATCTGCAGGTAAAGCGAAGCGCGCTGCGCGTCCTGCTAAATACCAGTACATCGACGAAAACGGCGAAACTAAAACCTGGACTGGCCAGGGCCGTACCCCAGCAGTTATCAAGAAAGCAATGGATGAGCAAGGTAAGAAACTGGAAGACTTCCTGCTGTAATCCACTCAGTGCTGCTTATTAAGATCCCGCTCCGGCGGGATTTTTTATTTGTGACGCACCTCATTTTTATGCCCCGGCTATGCATTGCTTCAGTAAAACAATCCTATAACAGCTTACGTTTCTTTATTAATGAATCGTATCTAATATCTTTAGATACAATACCTGTCCTTTAGTACAGTTAATTTCGCTCGCTAATCATCAGGTTAAGCCCGAAACTGATTTATCTGACGTTAAGATAATCCTTTTCCTGAGCCGATATACTCCGTAAGCGTTATCAACTAAAAAGTAAACATTGCTACATAATGTTGAATCATAGCCTGAGGAAATGCTTTCCTGCCTAAAGATCTCATTAACGATGATTATTAAGCATGGCTTACGTGGTTTTAATCTTCTTAAAACGACCCGCCTGGAACCTCCCGATCCACCTCGTTTCAGTTTGCTTAAGTATATTCCCGCCCTTTGAGTCATGAATATTCATCCTTTTGCCATTTAACCTGATGACCAGCCTTTATGCACACATCGCGGCCAGACGGTTAAATAACGAGCACAAAACTGTATTCCGGCGTGGAGTATAAGGACGTTAGATGGCTGTCAGCAAAACGCACCGATGACGGGCTGAAATAGCCTGTAGACAAGCTGTGGCGAGGATTTAAAAGCTTACGGGTAGCCAAAGATGGATATCGTGACCGGCAGCGCACAGGTTCTCTGAGAGTCCTGTCGTGCCGATCACGTTAAATAACAAAAGGTGGGTATTTCTTAGACGATATTAATGGAGGCACCACGACCGATTGCGTAATAAACAAAACCACGTTTATTCAGTCTTTCTGGATCATAAAGGTTACGGCCATCAAAGATAACCGGTTGCTTCAGGGACTTCTTCATGAGGTCGAAATCCGGTGCCTTAAAGCTCTGCCATTCGGTACAAACTACAAGTGCATCAGCGCCCTGCAGGGCCGCCTCTTTGGTCCCCATCAGCCTTAAATCACTACGGTGACCATAAATACGCTGAGTTTCGTCCATGGCTTCCGGATCGTAAGCCTGCACCTGTGCACCACGTTCCCAAAGTGCCTCGATAAGCACGCGGCTGGAAGCTTCACGCATATCGTCTGTATTCGGCTTGAAAGACAGTCCCCAAAGCGCAAAGGTTTTGCCTTTGAGATCCTGGCCGAAGTGGCGAGTCACGAATTCAGGCAACTTTTGCTTCTGAGCATAGTTAACTTCTTCGACCGCCTGCAGAATTTTAGGCGTGTAGCCAATCTGCTCCGCGGTGCGAATCAGCGCCTGAACATCTTTCGGGAAACAAGAACCACCGTAACCACAGCCAGGATAGATGAAGCTGTAGCCAATCCGGGAGTCAGAGCCGATACCCATGCGTACTTTCTCGACATCAGCCCCGAGACGTTCGGCCAGGTTAGCAATTTCGTTCATGAAGCTGATTTTGGTCGCCAGCATGCAGTTAGCGGCGTATTTGGTCAGCTCGGCGCTGCGGATATCCATCAGAATCATGCGATCGTGATTGCGGTTGAACGGTTCATACAGTTCACGAAGCAGCTCAACCACCTCTTCGTTATCCGTCCCGATGACGATGCGCTCAGGACGCATACAGTCGGCAACCGCGGCACCTTCTTTCAGGAACTCCGGGTTAGAAACCACATCAAAATTAATCTCCAGACCGCGAGATTTCAGCGTTTCTTCCATCACCGCACGCACTTTGTCTGCCGTGCCAACTGGAACCGTTGACTTGTCGATGACGACTTTATGTGAATCCATATACTGCGCAATGGTACGCGCAACGGCTGTCACATATTTCAGGTCAGCGGAACCGTCTTCATCCGGTGGAGTCCCCACGGCGATGTAGTGCATTTCACCATGGTTGACGCCCTCTTCAGCGTTGGTACTAAACTGCAGGCGCCCTTCTTCATAATTTTTCTTCACCAACGGCGCAAGGCCTGGCTCAAAGATAGGGATTTCGCCTTTTTTAAGGTTTTCCACTTTCTTTGCATCTACGTCAATACACATGACGTCATGCCCAACATCGGCGAGCACGGCGGCCTGGACTAGGCCAACGTAGCCAATACCAAATACGGTAACTTTCATCTTACCATCCTGCGTTGAATGAACTTATTTCTTCGCGCCAACGGTGGCTTCAAGCCAGGTTTTAAAGTCCGCACCCAGCGTGTTATGACGAATACCGTACTCAACAAACGCCTGCATATAACCCAGTTTGTTGCCGCAGTCGTGGCTCACGCCCTTCATGTGGTAAGCTTCAACGGTCTCTTTTTCCATCAGCATGGCAATAGAGTCGGTGAGCTGAATTTCATCCCCGGCACCTGGAGGGGTTTTCGCCAGCAGCGGCCAGATATCCGCGCTCAGGACATAACGTCCGACAACGGCCAGGTTTGACGGCGCAACGTCAGCTTTAGGCTTCTCAACAATCCCGACCATAGGGACGCTGTCACCTGCAGAAAGTGCGACACCTTTGCAGTCAACCACGCCATATGCAGTCACATCCGCAACAGGCTCAACCATGATTTGGCTGTTCCCTGTCGCGTCAAAGCGGCGGATCATTTCAGCCAGGTTGTCCTGAGAAAGATCGGACTCAAACTCGTCCAGAATTACGTCCGGCAGGATTACCGCTACCGGCTCATCACCGACAACAGGGTGTGCGCACATGACGGCGTGACCCAAACCTTTCGCTAGCCCCTGACGCACCTGCATGATGGTGACGTGCGGCGGGCAAATAGACTGTACTTCTTCCAGAAGCTGACGCTTAACACGTTTCTCAAGCATGGCTTCCAGTTCAAAACTGGTATCGAAGTGGTTCTCAATAGAGTTCTTCGAAGAGTGGGTAACCAGCACAATTTCAGTAATACCGGCAGCGATACATTCATTAACGACATACTGAATCAGCGGTTTATCAACCAGCGGCAGCATCTCTTTTGGAATTGCCTTTGTTGCCGGCAACATACGCGTTCCCAACCCCGCAACCGGGATAACAGCTTTTCTTACTTTAGAATTAATGGCAGCCATCGAAAAAACCTCCAGGACTGTTCAAGTTTCACACTTGTCGTCAATTTAAAAACGCGGTTGAGTATATCAGCTTAAAAACAAAAACCGCCCCCCGTTTACTCCGGCAGCGGCTAATTTAAGACAAATACGATTAGGTTGAGCGCGATATTACCACCGCCCGGGTGCCAGGAAAAAAGCTAAATGTAATCAGTTGTTCCGTTGTTTATTCCGCAGACAACATCAGGCGTAAACGTCCACCTGAACCCCACACCTGACATTGCCAGGCTTCGCATCGCTGGCTGATTTGATTGAGGTAAGCGTTGCCCAGCGTACCCAGCGGCACGCCGTTGCTGACCTGAATTTGGTGCTCGCCGGTATTTAAGGTTGCATTAAGCCCGGCTGAGACCAGGATGAGGTTTTTTAATCCGCTGTGATAATAACCAACAATGAGCGGAAATTGTCCGCTCAGGTTTGCCTGACGCAATAGCTGATTGACCTGTTTAAGTAAATTACCCAACTCAGGTAAACGCTGCCCTTGATGGGAAAGCTGTTCCTGTAATAATCCATTGAATAATGCTCTGAGTAACAGCGCCGCTAATACACCGTTATCGCCGGCGCGGGTAACATCGAGGCAATAAAAAGCCAGGTCATTATCTGAAAGTGGCGCAATATCGAGCACCAGGCCTGGCTGGTCGACAGAGATTAACTGGCGATAATTTATTCGGCAACGTGACATAACCTGCTGGACCGGCGGCTGGAGTTCCTGCAACAGCTTCGATGCAGCCTGAGGATCCCGTGCCAATGCGTCCCAGTCCTGAAACAACCGCTCCTCTTCTTCTACCCGTGAATTAAACATTGCGGGGTAGATACAGGAGAGTACGGTCTCTTTTAATCGATTAAGATCTTTAATGGGTTTTAGCAATACGTCCTGCACCCCGAGCCGCAAAGCCTGGGCTATATCAGACATATTTTCCGTCGCCGAAATAACCAAAATAGGTGTTTGATTACCTTCATTGCGGATATGCTCTACCAGCTCGAGTCCGTTCATTCTTGGCATCGCCAGATCGCAAATCAGCAGGTCCGGCGTAAATTGCCCCAGCTTCTCAAGCGCATCCATTCCGTCCCACGCAAGCAGCGTGCCTGCGCCAAGCGACGTCAAATAGCTGTCCAGCAGAGAGCGGAAAACGGGCTCGTCTTCAACAATGAGGATCTGTTTTCCTTCCAGCGGGTAACTCATGCGCATTCCTCTGCCTGGCAATATTTCAATAGTGGCACGGTATCGCAACGAGCGCCTGTCAGTAACGGGTTAAGTATTAACTTAATCATGAGTACGAACCAGCGGCAGTAGCTCATCCATTTTTTTCTCAACCGCCAGACTCCCTGCCACAATCGCCTCGGACGCACGATGGAAGTCGAGCGTGGAAATCTGTGGGCAAAAGGGCTGCAGAAGAATATCAGGGGGATCGCCCGCCATACGGTTACGCTTGAGCCGGTTTTCCAGTACCTGAATCGAGGTGGTCATGATCTCCATCGCCGTCGGCGTGACGTTCGCCCTACGATGGGTCATTTTCCCCAAACGCTCCCGTAAACGACTGCGCCAGGACGCAGGCTGCGCCAGATTTTCTTCCCCGGCTGGCGTCATATTCACCGACAGCAGATCTTGCTGCATCAGATGTGCATCGTGCTGTAAATCCACCGCGATAACGATATCCGCACCCAGCGCGCGGGTGAGCGAAATCGGCACCGGATTAACGATAGCGCCATCCACCAGCCAATAACCGTTGTGCGCAACGGGAGACAGCAGCCCCGGCATGCTGCAGGAAGCGCGAATAGCCTGATGCAGGTCACCGTCGGTAAACCACAGCTCTCGCCCGGTACTCAGGTTGGTGGCCACGGCACCAAATCTCATGCCGCAGCCCTCAATAGCGGTTTCTGGAATGATTTTACGGACATTGTTAAACACACGCTCGCCGCGAAGCAGCCCACCGCGACGCCAGGAAAGATCCATCAAGCGCAGAACATCCCAGTAGCTGAAAGAGCGCACCCACCGCTCCATCACCGGCAACCGCTGGCTGGCATAGGCGGCACCGACCAGCGCGCCGACGGAACACCCTGCCACGATATCAATCTGAATCCCTGCTTTTTTTAACGCATTGATAACGCCAATGTGCGCCCATCCTTTGGCCGCACCCGACCCTAGTGCCAGGCCGATCTTTACCTGTCTCATCACGCCTCGGTCAATCTTCCCCGGTAATCACTCCGTGACGCCAACGCCACCGCTCAGTTAACATAAGTGCTGCCGTCGTATTATTGGCGTCGTTTATTTTTTCCTGGAGATATTATGTTGCAACTTTGTCCCTGTGGCAGCGGTTTGGAGTATAGCTTATGTTGCCAGCCTTACCTAAGCGCAGCCCAGCATCCGCAACGCCCGTCACAGCTTATGCGCTCTCGTTACACCGCTTTTGTGAAGCAGGATGCGGATTATCTTGTTGCAAGCTGGCATGAGCGCTGCCGCCGCCCGTCTTTAAAATCAGAAATATCCAGCGGCTTCGGTGACACGGAATGGCTCGGCCTGACTATATATGAAGAGGCCGAGGGCAAAGATGCCAACGAAGGATTTGTGAGCTTTGTTGCCCGTTTTCAGGAAAACGGCAAGCAAAGCGCAATAATCGAACGTTCCCGTTTCGTCAGGGAAAGCGGTCAATGGTACTATATCGACGGCCTCCGTCCGCAGTTCGGTCGTAACGACCCCTGCCCTTGCGGTTCAGGAAAAAAATATAAAAAATGCTGCGGATGATAGCCTTCACCGCATAACGGCATTATTGTTTCGCAAACACCGTTCAACAGGATTTATCTCTTCATGCAGGCACTACAACGTAAAATTCTCCGCACAATCTGCCCCGATCAGAAGGGTCTCATCGCGCGAATCACTAACATTTGCTATAAACACGAACTCAATATTGTTCAGAACAACGAATTTGTCGATCATCGTACCGGCCGCTTCTTTATGCGTACCGAGCTTGAAGGCATTTTTAACGACACCACGCTGATGGCCGACCTGGACAGCGCGCTGCCGGAAGGCTCAATTCGCGAACTGACACCAGCGGGCCGTCGTCGCATTGTTATTCTGGTCACCAAAGAAGCCCACTGCCTGGGCGATTTGCTGATGAAATCTACCTATGGCGGCCTGGACGTAGAAATCGCAGCCGTCATCGGCAATCACGAAACCCTGCGTACCTTAGTGGAGCGTTTTGATATTCCGTTCCAGTTAGTCAGCCACGAAGGGATGACGCGCGAAGAGCACGACATGCAAATGGCTGATGCCATCGAAGCGCATAAACCAGACTACGTCGTGCTGGCAAAATACATGCGCGTATTGACGCCTGAGTTTGTCGCCCGCTTCCCGAACCAGATAATTAACATCCACCACTCGTTCCTGCCGGCGTTTATCGGCGCACGTCCGTATCATCAGGCGTACGAACGCGGCGTGAAGATTATCGGCGCTACCGCGCATTACGTTAATGATAATCTGGACGAAGGCCCAATCATCATGCAAGACGTGATTCACGTCGACCACACCTACACCGCCGACGACATGATGCGTGCCGGGCGTGACGTAGAGAAGAATGTGCTAAGCCGGGCCCTCTACGAAGTGCTGGCACAGCGCGTCTTCGTTTACGGTAACCGCACGATTATTCTCTAATCACCCGGAAAATGAATTGGTTAGCTTTGCGGCGCTCAGCGTAAAAAAGCGGCAAACGATTCATTTTCCTAAAGTGAATGCTTTACAGCGGCGCTTCATTTGATATGATGCGCCCCGCTTCCACAGCGAAGCAGGCCAATAATAAGCATTACCCCGTGGTGGGGTTCCCGAGCGGCCAAAGGGAGCAGACTGTAAATCTGCCGTCATCGACTTCGAAGGTTCGAATCCTTCCCCCACCACCATTATTCACCACAGCGATGTGGTAATACCGATGAGATGAGACAAAGTTTTCGCTTATCGGGAAGGGTGAGAATCTTCGACCAAGGTTCGAATCGAGCGAAAGCGAGATAACGCTGCTAAAGCAGCGGCCCGAAGGGTGAGGAGTGAAGCGACAAATAATCCTTCCCCCACCACCATCTCAAAATTCAAAGCATTACCCCTGGCGGGGTTCCCGAGCGGCCAAAGGGAGCAGACTGTAAATCTGCCGTCATCGACTTCGAAGGTTCGAATCCTTCCCCCGCCACCATCTTCCAGAACAAATCTCAACGTCAAAACTTGCACAATCTTCCAGATCCCCGTTGGGGAAGGACGAGAAGCTTCGACGAAGGTTCGACTCACGCCAGTGAGAACGCACTTGTGCGGTCATCCTTCCCCCGCCACCATCTTCCAAAAAAAATCCCAACTTTAAAACTCGCACAATCTTCCAGATCCCCGTTGGGGAAGGACGAGAAACTTCGACTAAGGTTCGACTCACGCCTGTGAGAACGCGCTTGCGCGGTCATCCTTCCCCCGCCACCATCTTCCAGAACAAATCTCAACGTCAAAACTTGCACAATCTTCCAGATCCCCGTTGGGGAAGGACGAGAAGCTTCGACTCATGCCTGTGAGAACGCGCTTGCGCGGTCATCCTCCTCCTACTTCAGATTCCCCCTTCATTCGTAGCGCTTTCGGCCCCACCCGGAACTGCGTTATGCTATTTCCGTATTCATTCAGAGGAAATAAAATGCCTGATATAAACACCTTCAATCACTGCATGGCCTCTTTCTGGCCTCAGCATCAGGCCGGGTTGTATCACTTTCTGTTAGCCAAAACTGCCGATCCGGACAAAGCGGCAGACCTGCTGCAGGAACTTTTTTTAAAGGCCCGGGCTAACGCCGGAACATTCTGCGAGATGGATTATCCCTTAGCCTGGCTCTATCGTGCCGCGAGAAACCTGCTGATTGACGAACATCGTCAGGCAAAAACATTCGTTGAAGTCCCTGAGTCACTGACTCCTGAACCCTCTCTGGCTGAGCCGGTTTCTTCCCTGGCACAATGCCTGCCGGAAACGCTCCAGTCCCTTCCCGCCGGTGAAGCCTGGCTTATTGAGCAATGCGATATTTATCGCCGCCCGCAGCAGGACGTTGCCGACGAACTCAAACTGACGCTGACCGCCCTGAAATCCAGACTGCTGCGCGCCAGATCAAGCCTGAAGCAAAAGCTGATTGATCTGTGTGAAATCGAAGCGGATGAGCACTCCCCCGTCTGCTGCCATAAAAAAATGCATTAATTTTTGCATCTTTTTCTTTCCTCGTTCGTTTACCTCAATACCACACTTTGTGGCTTACTTTTGAGGCAAACAACATGTCCAGAATTGAAATTTATGAAGCAGCCGGCTGCTGCGCGACCAGCAGCGTAAACGTCCAGCAAGCCGACCTGCAGTGGAGCGCCGATCTCGACTGGGCGAAGCAAAACGGTATCGCTATTCAGCGGTACAATCTGGCTAAAAATCCCGCCAGCTTTATCAATAACCCCACCGTGAAGAATCTCCTGAATGAGTCTGGCTCCAGCGTGCTGCCGGTTGTGCTGGTCGATGGGGTATTAGCCCTGGCAGGTAAACGTCCGAACCGCGTGGATCTGGCCCGCTGGGCAAACATCCCCTTCACCCAGGACTGGGAACAACACAGCACTGAACCCGGCTGCTGCACCATCCCCCGTCTGCCTTAACTCATCTCAGGAGCACATCATGGCAATGTCTTTCTTAACCGACATCCCTCAGTTTATTTTCTTCACCGGCAAAGGCGGCGTGGGCAAAACCTCTCTGGCCTGCGCTACGGCAGTCCGCCTGGCTGACAGCGGGAAACGTACGCTGCTGGTGAGCACCGACCCGGCGTCTAACGTAGGGCAGGTATTCAATCAGCAGATCGGACATCGAATCGTGGCCGTGGAGCAAGTATCGGGCCTGGATGCGATGGAAGTCGATCCGCTTGCTGCCGCACAGGCTTACCGTGACAGGGTTCTTAATCCGGTGCGGGATCAAATGCCGGCGGACGTCGTAAGCAGCATAGAGGAGCAGCTTTCCGGCTCCTGCACGACCGAAATAGCCGCCTTTGACGAGTTCACTGCGCTATTGACCAGCGAAGCATTACGCGAGAAATATCAGCATATTGTGTTCGACACTGCCCCCACCGGCCACACTATCCGCATGCTTGAACTACCGGGCGCATGGAGCGGTTATCTGGACGCTAACCCGGACGCCGCCGCTAATCTTGGCCCGCTGGTTGGGCTTGAAAAACAGCAGCATCAATATGCAAATGCTGTCACCGCCCTGGCAGATGAAAACCTGACGCGTCTGGTGTTGGTGGCCCGCGCGCAAACCTCCACGCTGAAAGAGGTTTCACACACCCACGACGAACTTTCTCAACTGGGTTTGAAGCATCAGCACCTCGCCATTAACGGCGTGCTGACGCCACAGCCGGATGAGCACGATCCGCTGGCGCAAAGTATTCTGACACGGGAAGAAAAAGCGCTAGCGGCCATGCCTGAAAATCTGCTGCAGCTCCCGCAAACCCGGCTACCGCTAAAATCATTCAACCTGGTGGGAGTTAATGCCCTGAGAGCGCTGCTTAACCCCAGTGATGAACAGCCCTCATACACCGATATCCCGGCACAGACAACTGCGCCAGCGCTGCCCCCGCTTTCCACTCTGGTAGAAGAATTAAGTCTCTCGGGGAAAGGCCTGGTGATGACGATGGGCAAAGGCGGCGTAGGAAAAACCACGCTTGCTGCTTCGCTGGCCGTCGCATTGGCCAGTCGTGGACATAACGTTCATCTGACAACGTCCGACCCGGCGGCGCATCTCTCTTATACGCTTGCCGATGCCATGCCCGGCCTGACGGTGAGCCGAATTGATCCCAAAGCAGAAACCGAGCGCTACCGCCGTTTTGTGATGGACAATCAGGGCAAAGATCTTGATGACGCCGGGCGAGCCGTGCTGGAAGAGGATCTGCGTTCCCCTTGCACCGAGGAAATTGCGGTGTTCCAGGCGTTCTCCCGTATCATCAAAGAGGCGGATGACCATTTTGTGATTATGGACACCGCGCCCACCGGGCACACACTTTTGCTGCTGGATGCCTCAGGTAACTACCACAAAGAGATGGTGCGTCAGATGGGCAATACTGAAGAGCGTTATCTCACACCGATGATGCAGCTGCAGGACCCGGAGCAAACCAAAGTGATTATCGTCACGCTGGCGGAAACAACCCCGATGCTGGAGGCGGTTAATCTGCAAAACGATCTGCGACGGGCCGCAATTGAGCCCTGGGCGTGGATTATCAACAACAGCCTCGCCGCCGCGCAGCCCTCGTCTCCACTGCTGAAGGCCAGAGCCAGCAGAGAAATACCAATTATTCAGGAAATTCAGAACGAACATGCCAGACGCATAGCCCTCACGCCGCTTCAGCCTGAAGAACCGGTGGGCATCGAACGACTGAAGAAACTGAGTGGGATAAACTAAACCTAAAAAAAGCGGACTCAGGTAGCCTGAGTCCGTAGGATTTACATCACGGCATTTATGACAAAGAAGCCGACCGCGGTCATTAGCAGTGAACCCAGCACATGAGCGAAAACAGACGCCATCGCCCAGGCATAATTTCCCCCCTGCAGCAGCGAAAATAACTCAACAGAAAAGGTTGAGAAGGTACTCATACCGCCGCACAGGCCAGTAGTGATCAGCAGTTTCCACATAGGGTCCAGATGCGGCTGGCGCAGAAAGAAAGCCAACGCGCCACCGATAATCAGCCCGGCCAACAGGTTGACCGCCAGCGTGCCGAGGGGCAAATGAGGGAAAAGGCCATTCAGACGTAACGCAAGGAGCCAGCGAATCACACACCCAGCTGAGCCGCCAACAATAACTGCAAACAGTGGTTTAACCATATTTCCCTCAAAAAGATCTAAACGATACGGTGTTGTTAAATAAGAACTTTGCTTTTAGCTTTTATGAATAAAAGCGCCACGCCCGGCAAAATGTGCATCGGCGCCTGGCGCCTGTTCAATTCGCATCAGCTGATTATATTTTTCTACCCTTTCGCCCCGACAAGGCGCGCCGGTTTTCAGGTGCCCCGCACGCAGGGCAACCGTCATGTCGGCAATAAAGCTGTCCGTCGTTTCACCGCTGCGGTGCGAAATAAACGTTCCCCAGCCGTGCTGCTGGCAAAGTGCCACCGCGTCAAAGGTTTCGCTCAGGGTACCTATCTGGTTCAGCTTGATCAGCGCCGCGTTAGCCAGATTTTCTTCTATGCCACGCCGGATGTATTTCACGTTAGTCACGAAGAGATCGTCGCCCACCAGCTCGACCCTGTTGCCCAATTTTTGGTTCAGGTGTTTCCAGCCTGCCCAGTCATTCTCGGCCAACCCATCTTCAAGCAGCACAATCGGAAACTGATTCAGCAGCTCGGCATAATAGCCCGTCATCTCTTCGGCGCTAAGCGTGCTTTTTTCCGTTCTTAAGTGGTATTTACCCTCTGTATAGAATTCGCTGGAGGCGGGATCGATACAGATGCTGATATCTTCCCCAGGCCGGTAGCCGGCTTTCTCAATCGCCTGCACGATAAACTGCAAAGGTTGTTTATTAGAGGACACCGCCGGGGCAAATCCGCCTTCGTCGCCCACGGCTGCAGAAAGATTGTTATCCAGCAGGATCTGGCGAAGGGCCTGGTAGACTTCGCTCCCCTGGCGCACGGCTTCGGTCAGACTGCCCGCCCCATGCGGCGCAATCATAAACTCCTGAAAATCCGCCCCCTGCCCACGGGCATGCACCCCGCCGTTAACAATATTCATGCAGGGAACCGGCAAGAGATTTGCCCTCAGCCCGCCGAGATAACGAAACAGCGGCTGGCCGGTCACCTGAGCGGCAAGTCGCGCCACGGCCAGAGACACGCCGAGAATGGCATTGGCCCCCAACCGCGCCTTATTTTCCGTGCCGTCCAGCGCCAGCAGAATGTCATCTACCTCCCGCTGTTCACGGGCATCAACGCCCACAAGTGCCTGATGAATCTCAGTGTTGATTGAATGCACGGCATTCTGCACACCTTTACCGTTATAGCGTTGTTTATCGCCATCTCGTCGCTCAATGGCTTCCCTTGAACCAGTGCTGGCACCGGACGGAACCGATGCCCGGGCCATCACGCCTCCAGCGGTATAAGCATCAACTTCAACCGTGGGGTTACCACGGGAATCCAAAATTTCACGAGCAACAATTCTATCCAGCGTAAAATTCATGGTGATTACCTCATTTTTTGCCATCGATATGTTTAATCAGCACGTCAACATTCAGATGATTGACGTATTCCATCGAATCAGAAGAGATCTGCCCCAGCCAGCGATTGCGGTGCCCGGCCAGCACCAGGTCCACTCCCAGTGACGAGATGCACTTTTCAACGTCTTCAAAGCGGTTCAACGTCACCAGCTCCCGCGTTTTTACCGGCACGTTGACGGAACGCACCAGCTCGCTAAACAACGCTTTCGCCTGAATCAGGTCGGCAGATACGTTGTCATCCATTCGCGCATCGGAGACATAATTCATCTCCCGGTAGTCTTCGCTAATGTGTACCAGCGTGATTTGGACAGGCAGCACCCCGGCAAGGCGAGCGGCATGCTGGATCAGCCCCAGTCCGTCAGTCTTGCCCTGAATAAGTACGAGAACGTGGGAATAGAGACTCATAGCGGACTCCAGGCAGGGTTGAGTTGGCTTTGCAGCCAGGGGAGAAGCTGTTTTTTGCGGCTCATCATGCCGGGCATCACGCAGGGCTGCGCCCCAGGAATCAATGAAGAGGTAGAAAAATAGAGTTCGGAAAACCCGGCATTAATGTCGGTCACCATCAACACGACAAGATCGACATCGGCGTCGGCTGCATGCCGGTTCATTTCTTCCAGTAGAGCATCCAGCAGAGGAGCAAGTTGCGTGAGAGAGCATAGCTCCAGCTGCGCAATTTTTAGCCGAACACTGTTGATGTCAAAACGCTTGAGATCTTTGTGCAACAGCTCCCTCGCGCTCAGCCCGGCAATAGATGTCTTGGCCGTCAGCAAGTCGGCGATAAACTCTTCATAATCGATGCCGATGCGCCCGGCCAGTTCATCCGCTACCAGCCGATCCTCAGGCGTGGTCGTGGGCGAACGTAGTGTGACAGTGTCACTGAGCAGCGCACCGAGGAGCAAAATAGCCTCGCTGGCGGAGATCCCGGCCCGAAGTCGGGAGTCCATAAGCTGCCAGAGTACCGTGGCCGTGCTGCCCACGGGTTTAATGCACACCTCTGGCGGCAGCCGGGTTATCAGCCCGCCCAATCGGTGATGATCGATAATTCCGACAATATTGCCGGTGATAAGCGAGTCTGGCCCTTGCCCTGGCTCGTTAAAATCCACCAGCCAGATGTCTTTATTGCTCA
This sequence comes from Cedecea neteri, assembly GCF_000758305.1. NCBI lineage: Bacteria > Pseudomonadati > Pseudomonadota > Gammaproteobacteria > Enterobacterales > Enterobacteriaceae > Cedecea > Cedecea neteri. Next base: position 3,903,083 of record NZ_CP009458.1, read on the forward strand.
GAGGAGACGAGAGAACCTCGGGCAGAGGAAGCCCGGCGCGGGAGAAAATCAGTTCAGTTTCACGGTTAACCTCACCGCAGCGCCACGCCTGTGCCGTCCGGCCCCGCAGCGTTAACCAGCGAGCAACCATCACGGCGCTGCAAACGGCATCGCTGTCAGGATGAAGGTGACCAATAACATGTATCATGGCTCGAGCCCTGTTAAGGGAAGCATGCAGAGCCGGGGGGGTAAACGTTGACCAGCCTGACATGCCTCTTGGATTAAAAGAGTCATACCAGGCGTCATCAGCCTCTGAACGAGGCGGTTGGGGAAGGTGGAACGCCATCACCTTGCGAAGCATTGTGAACCCTTCCCCCCAGGGTTTCAAGCGGGTTTTACGGTTTCAGGCGCTGGCCCCGTTCATCCACAACCTGCTCGCCATCTTCTTTGCTGAATGCGCCCTGCTGTGCTTCCGGCAGAATATCCAGCACGCGTTCAGAAGGACGGCAAAGTCTCGTCCCTCGCTCAGTCACCACAATCGGGCGGTTAATTAACAGCGGATACTGCACCATAAAGTCGATGAGTTGCTCATCGCTGAACTCCCCTTTCTCCAGTCCTAATGCCTCATAAGGCTCAACGTTTTTGCGCAGCAGTTCACGGGCGCCGATCGCCATGTCGGCCAGTAACCCGGCAAGCTCTTCACGGGACGGTGGCGTCTCGAGGTAATAGATAATCGTGGGCTCAGTGCCAGTGTTGCGAATCATTGCCAGCGTATTGCGGGACGTGCCGCATTCCGGGTTGTGGTAAATCGTAATGTTGCTCATAGAAGGTCACTCAGTGAGAGAAAGAAAGTCGCAGGGCAAGCGCTGCCAGCGTGACGAGCAGCACCGGCAGCGTCATCACAATGCCGGTCCGGAAGTAATAACCCCAGCTGATAGTCAGCTTCTTCTGGGCAAGCACATGCAGCCACAGCAGCGTGGCAAGGCTGCCAATTGGCGTGATCTTAGGTCCGAGATCGCAGCCGATCACATTGGCGTAAATCATCGCTTCTTTAATAACGCCGCCCGCGCTGCTGCCTTCAATCGACAAGGCACCGACCAGCACCGTGGGCATGTTGTTCATCACGGATGACAGGAAAGCGGTAATAAATCCTGTACCAAGCGTCGCCGTCCAAAGTCCATGCTGTGCCAGCATGTTAAGCAAACTGGAAAGCTGGTCAGTCAAGCCGGCGTTGCGCAGGCCATAAACCACCAGATACATCCCGAGAGAGAAAATCACAATCTGCCAGGGCGCGCCGCGCAATACTTTGCCGGTATTGATCGTCTGCCCTTTTTTTGCCACCGCCAGCAGAATCAATGCCCCTACGGCGGCTATTGCGCTGACGGGGATCCCCAGCGGTTCCAGGGCAAAAAATCCCACCAGCAGCAGGACAAGGACAACCCAGCCAGCCTTGAACGTAGCCGGATCCCTGATGGCGCTGGCCGGGGTTTTCAACCGGTCGAGGTCGTAAACCGGGGGGATCTCTTTGCGGAAAAACAGATGCAGCATGACAAGCGTGGCAGCAATTGCAGCGAGGTTCACCGGCACCATCACCGAGGCGTATTCACTGAACCCAAGCTGGAAGAAATCAGCGGAAACGATGTTCACCAGGTTAGAGACAATCAGCGGCAGGCTTGCCGTGTCGGCGATAAAGCCTGCGGCCATCACAAAGGCCAGCGTCGCGCCGGGGCTAAAGCCCAGGGCTAACAGCATGGCGATAACAATCGGCGTCAGAATCAGCGCCGCGCCATCATTGGCAAACAGCGCCGCCACGGCCGCCCCAAGCAGCACAATCCAGGTGAAAAGCAGCCGCCCACTCCCCTTTCCCCAGCGGGCAACGTGCAGCGCCGCCCATTCAAAAAATCCCGACTCATCCAACAGCAAACTGATGATAATCACTGCAATAAAGGTCGCCGTAGCGTTCCAGACAATCGCCCACACTACGGGAATATCGGTGACCTGAACTACGCCCGTCACCAATGCCAGCCCCGCGCCCAGCATCGCACTCCAGCCAATTCCCAACCCCCGCGGCTGCCAGATAACCAGTACCAGGGTGAGAAGAAATAGGGCTCCAGCTAAAAACATGTTCACTCCTGCTTCAGTACAATTACATTCATATATGAAAATACGAATATGTTTAGTTAAATTTTTTTACTGGCAAAGCGCCATAGCCCCGCTCGCCTCGATGCGTTTCAAACGCTCCAGCACTTCATGCCCCTGGCTTTGCCAGGCCTGCTCAATGACCGCCGCCGCCCACGCGGGCATATGCGGCGACAGACGATAGTAAACCCATTTCCCCTCTCTTCTGTCCTGCAGCAAACCACCCTCACGCAGCATCGCCAAATGCCGGGAAACCTTAGGCTGAGGCTGATCCAGCACGGCGGTCAACTCACAAACGCAAAGCTCGTTTTTCGCCCTCAGCAGCAGGGTAATAGAAAGCCGGGTTTCTTCCGACAGATGTTTAAAAAGCTGTAAAGGCGTCAGGGTAGTCATATTGAAATCTCTTGGATTGACGCTGCCATAGTAAAGCTCACGGCGTTAAAGTCAATCATCATATTCGAAAAAACGAATTTGTTAATAATGTAAAAAGCCCGGCATATACCGGGCTTGGGATAATTCATACCGACTAGCGGCGAGCGCGAACAATCTGGTATTTGCGCGTCAGATACTCTACCGGAGCGCTCCAGATATGCACGAGGCGCGAGAACGGGAACAGCAGGAACAGCGTCATGCCCAGTACCAGATGGACGCGGAAGATAAACGCCACGCCGTCCAGGTATTCCGAGGCACCACCGCGGAAAGTCACCACGTGCTGCGCCCAGTTCACCAGCTTCATCATTTCACTGCCATCCATATGCTGGGCGGAGAATGGAATGGTGCTCAGCCCCAGCGCACACTGGATCACCAGCAGACTAAGAATCAGGATATCGGCCCCAGTGGTAGTGGCGCGAACGCGCGGACTAAACAGGCGACGCTTCAGCAGCAGCAGGCCGCCCACCAGCGTCATCACGCCGCTGGCCCCCCCGGCAAACATGGCCATTTTCTGTTTAATTTCCAGCGGTAAAAACGCCTCATACATCCAGTGCGGCGTCAACATGCCGAGGAAGTGCCCGGCAAAAATCCCAAGAATGCCGAAATGAAACAGGTTTGACGCCAGGTTCATGCCCTTGCGATCCAGCATCTGGCTGGATGCGGCGCGCCAGGTGTACTGCCCGTAGTCATAGCGCAGCCAGCTGCCAATCAGGAACACGGCCCCGCAAAGGTACGGGTAGATGTCAAAGAAGAAGACGTTGAGAAAATGCATTATTTCCCTCCTGCTATATTCAGGTACTGCGGAGCCACCGCCCCGGCAAAACGGCGCTGGTGCGCGGTAATTTCAGTCTCTCCGCAGCTGTCATCAGCCATGAACTTCACCTGCTCTTCTTCCCACACCGCATCCAGCGCCTGAGGCGTGTCGTCGCGCGCTTCGTTAGCAATTTGCTGGCGAACGGTTTCCACGCTGACGCTGCTTTCAGAAAGAGCGATCAGCAGGTCGAACAACAGCGCATAGTCGCTCTCACGCTGCTTGAGCCGGGCGCTGAGCAAAGCGAGGATCGGCGCAATGTCCTGCAGCCCGCCCTGCGCTTCTGTCAGCGTGCGCTGGGACAGGTATTCCAGATACAACGGCAGATGATCCGGCAGCTCGTGGCTGTCTATTTCCAGCCCGGCCTGCTGATACTGGTTCATCAGGTTAACCATCGCCTGGCCGCGATCGCGCGATTCACCATGAACGTGCTCAAACAACAGCAACGAGGTGGCTCTGCCCCGGTCGAACAATTCGCTGTAGCTGGATTGCGCGTCCAGCAGCTCCCGCTGGCAGAGTGAGTCGATAAATCCATCCAGGCTAGCGCGCTGCATTTCCGTCAATGCCTCACTCTGTGCCAGCGCCTCATGCAGCTCCTGATGATGCTGCCAGAGGGCAGCATCCGGGTACTCCAGCAGGCGGGAGATAATCAGTAAGTCAATCATGGATGCGGCTCCGTTTTGCTTGAGACGTCAATGGCATCAATCCGGCGACTGTTGAACAGATTGAATTTGGTGTCGCTGCCGTGGCAACCATCGCCGAAGCTAAAGCCGCAGCCGCTGTGCTCTGGGAAAGAGTTCTCCGCCAGTTCGCGGTGGCTGGTCGGTACCACAAAACGATCTTCGTAGTTAGCGATAGCCAGGTAGCGGTACATCTCTTGCGCCTGAGCTTCGGTTAGCCCCACCTCTTCCAGCGCGCGGGTATCGATCACGCCTTCAACGGTTTCAGCACGTTTGTAGTGACGCATCGCCATCATGCGTTTCAGCGCCCGCAGCACCGGCGCAGTGTCCCCGGCAGTCAGCAGGTTGGCCAGATACTCCACCGGAATACGCAGACTTTCGACGTCAGGCAGAATGCCGGTATGCGGCAACTGGCCCGCATCGCTCGCGGACTGAATCGGCGACAGCGGCGGCACATACCAGACCATCGGCAGCGTGCGGTATTCCGGGTGCAGCGGCAGCGCCAGCTTCCAGTCCATCGCCATTTTGTACACCGGCGACTGCTGAGCCGCCGTAATGACCCCTTGCGGGATCCCATCTTTCAGCGCTTGCTCAATAACCGCCGGATCGTTCGGATCGAGGAACACGTCCAGCTGGCGCTGATACAGATCTTTCTCGTCTTCCGTGCTGGCCGCCTGTTCAATCGCATCGGCGTCATACAGCAGCACGCCGAGGTAACGAATACGCCCAACGCAGGTTTCTGAGCAGACCGTTGGCATCCCCGCTTCAATGCGCGGATAACAGAAGATGCACTTCTCGGACTTGCCGCTTTTCCAGTTGAAGTAGATTTTTTTGTACGGGCAGCCGGTGATGCACATCCGCCAGCCGCGGCATTTATCCTGATCAATCAGCACAATGCCGTCTTCTTCACGCTTGTAGATAGCGCCACTCGGACAGGTGGCGACGCAGGCCGGGTTCAGGCAGTGCTCGCACAGGCGAGGCAGGTACATCATGAAGGTGTTTTCGAACTGGCCGTACATCGCCTTTTGCATATTGACGAAGTTCTGGTCCTGCGCGCGTTTTTCAAATTCACCGCCGAGCAGCTCTTCCCAGTTCGGGCCAGCTTCGATTTTGTTCATTCGCTGGCCGGTAATCAGCGAGCGAGGCCGGGCCACGGGCTGCGCTTTGCTGCCCTCCGGCGCGGTGTGCAGGTTCTGGTAGTCGTAATCAAACGGCTCGTAATAATCATCGATCCCCGGTAAATGCGGGTTAGCGAAGATTTTACCCAGCAGCATCGCGCGGTTGCCCATGCGTGGCTGCAGCTTGCCGTTGATTTTGCGGATCCAGCCGCCCTTCCATTTCTCCTGGTTTTCCCAGTCGTTTGGATAGCCCAGGCCAGGCTTGGTTTCCACGTTGTTAAACCACGCGTATTCCGTTCCTTCGCGGCTGGTCCAGACGTTTTTGCAGGTCACCGAGCAGGTATGGCAGCCGATGCATTTGTCCAGATTCAGCACCATGCCAATTTGTGAACGAATTTTCATTTTACGCTCTCCTGTACCTGGTCATTGCCTTCGCCGTCTAACCAGTTAATTTCTTTCATCTTGCGAACCACCACGAATTCATCGCGGTTAGAGCCTACCGTGCCGTAATAGTTAAAGCTGTAGGCCAACTGGGCATAGCCACCAATCATGTGGGTTGGCTTCAGCGTGATGCGGGTGACCGAGTTATGAATGCCGCCGCGCTGGCCGGTGATTTCAGACCCAGGCAGGTTCATGATGCGTTCCTGCGCGTGGTACATCATCGTCATCCCGGCGGGAACGCGCTGGCTCACTACCGCTCGCGCCGTCAGCGCTCCGTTTTTGTTAAACACTTCAACCCAGTCGTTATCGGCGATGCCGATTTCCTTCGCGTCAGCTTCACACAGCCAGATAATCGGGCCCCCGCGCCCCAGCGTCAGCATCAACAGGTTGTCGCTGTAGGTGGAGTGGATACCCCACTTCTGGTGCGGCGTCAGGAAGTTAAGCGCTTTTTCCGGGTTGCCGTTGGACTTGTGGCCCATCATGCCCTCGACGGAGCGGGTATCAATCGGCGGACGGTACACCACCAGGCTCTCGCCAAAGTCGCGCATCCACTGATGATCCTGATAAAGCTGCTGGCGGCCGGACAGGGTGCGCCACGGGATCAGCTCGTGCACGTTGGTATAACCCGCGTTATAGGACACATGTTCGTCTTCCAGGCCAGACCAGGTCGGGCTGGAGATGATTTTGCGCGGCTGAACCTGAATGTCGCGGAAGCGAATCTTCTCTTCTTCTTTCGGCAGTGCGAGGTGCGTGTGGTCGCGGCCGGTAAATTCACCGAGCGCGGCCCAGGCTTTCACTGCCACCTGGCCGTTGGTTTCCGGCGCCAGGCTGAGTACAACCTCGGCGGCATCAATCGCCGTGTTGATCATCGGCTGGCCTTTAGCCGGACCGTCGGTCTTCACGTAATTGAGCTTGCGCAGGAACTCGACTTCTTTCTCGGTATTCCAGCTAATCCCTTTCCCGCCGTTGCCCATTTTCTCCAACAGCGGCCCGACGGAGGTAAAGCGCTCGTACGTCGCCGGATAGTCGCGCTCAACGGCAATAATGTGTGGCGCTGTTTTGCCAGGGATCAGGTCGCATTCGCCCTTTTTCCAGTCCATGACGCCATACGGCTGAGCCAGTTCGGCGGCCGAGTCGTGCTGAATCGGCAGCGTCACAACATCGGTCTCTTTGCCGAGGTGGCCGACGCAAACTTCCGAGAATTTTTTCGCGATGCCTTTGTAGATTTCCCAGTCGCTTTTCGACTCCCAGCAAGGATCGACGGCGGCGGAGAACGGGTGAATAAACGGATGCATATCCGAAGTATTCAGATCTTCTTTCTCATACCAGGTGGCTGTAGGCAGCACTATGTCGGAATAGAGACAGGTGCTCGACAGGCGGAAGTCCAGGGTGACCACCAGATCTAGCTTGCCGTCGAGGCCGTTGTCGACCCATTCCACCTCTTCCGGCATCAACCCGCCTTCCTGGCCCAGGTCTTTCCCCTGAATACCGTGCTCGGTGCCCAGCAGGTATTTGAGCATGAATTCATGCCCTTTCCCGGAAGAGCCCAACAGGTTAGAACGCCAGATAAACATGTTGCGCGGGTGGTTATAGCCGGAGTCCGGCTGCTCCGCCGCAAAGCGGATCCCGCCGGATTTGAGCTGATCCACGGTGTAATCCACCGGTGACATCCCGGCCTCTTTCGCCCGGCCAGCAATGCGCAGCGGGTTAGTGCCAAGCTGCGGCGCAGACGGCAGCCAGCCCATGCGCTCAGCGCGCACGTTGAAGTCGATCAGGTGACCGGTGTAGCGGGACTTATCCGCCAGCGGCGACAGGAACTCATCCGCCGTCACCGTCTCGTAGCGCCACTGGCTGGAGTGGTTATAGAAGTAGGAGGTGCTGTTCATGTGGCGAGGCGGGCGCTGCCAGTCGAGGGCAAACGCCAGCGGCATCCAGCCGGTCTGCGGGCGCAGTTTTTCCTGGCCAACATAGTGGCCCCAGCCGCCGCCGCTCTGCCCGATGCTGCCGCAGAAGATCAGCATATTAATCAGCCCACGGTAGGCCATATCCATGTGGAACCAGTGGTTCACGCCCGCGCCCACTATAATCATCGAGCGGCCATGGGTTTTGTCTGCGTTATCCGCGAACTCACGGGCAATACGCACGATATCCTGGCGAGGCACGCCGGTGATCTGCTCGGCCCAGGCTGGCGTATAAGCCTTCATTTCATCGTAGCTGCTGGCGCAGTTATCATCGTTCAGGCCGCGATCCAGGCCGTAGTTAGCCAGAGTGAGATCGTAAACCGTTGCCACCAGCACGCTTGAACCGTCCGCCAGCTGCAGGCGTTTAACCGGCAGCTTATGCAGCAGCACATCTTTAAGTTTGACGTTGTCGAAATGCTCGGTGCTTTCACCGCCAAAGTACGGGAAGCCCACCTCGGCAACTTCATCGTGGCTGCCCAGCAGGCTCAGGCGCAGCGCGGTTTCTTCGCCGGTGCTGCCGTCACGTTGCTCGAGGTTCCACTTACCTTTATCTCCCCAGCGGAAGCCGATTGATCCGTTCGGTGCGATCAGTTCGCCGGACTGGTCAGCCAGCGCCACGGTTTTCCACTGCGGATTATTTTCCTGGCCTAGGCTGTCGACCAGGTCTGCCGCACGCAGCAAATTCGCCGGGGCATAGAAACCGTCACGCGCTTCCAGCGTCACCAGCATCGGCATATCGGTGTAGCGACGAACGTAGTCGGTGAAGTACTGGCTTGGTTTGTCGAGGTGGAACTCCCGCAGCATAACGTGGCCCATCGCCATCGCCATCGCCGCATCCGTTCCCTGCTTCGGTGCCAGCCACTGGTCGCATAGCTTGGAGATTTCCGCATAGTCCGGCGTGACGGCTACCGTTTTGGTGCCTTTATAGCGAACTTCGGTGAAGAAGTGGGCGTCAGGGGTACGCGTCTGCGGGACGTTAGAGCCCCAGGCGATGATGTAGCCGGCGTTGTACCAGTCTGCGGACTCAGGTACGTCAGTCTGCTCGCCCCAGGTTTGCGGAGACGCTGGCGGCAGGTCGCAGTACCAGTCATAGAAGCTCATGCAGGTGCCGCCGATAAGCGACAGATAGCGGGTGCCTGCGGCGTAAGAAACCATCGACATGGCCGGGATCGGCGAGAAGCCGGTGATGCGGTCCGGGCCGTAGGTTTTTGCGGTGTAGACGTTCGCCGCAGCGATCAGCTCGTTAACCTCTTCCCAGGACGAACGAACAAATCCCCCGCGGCCACGGGCCTGTTTATAGCTTTTTGCTTTGTCAGGATCGTTGATGATCGATGCCCAGGCTTCAACCGGATCGTTATGCTGCGTCTTCGCTTCACGCCACAGCTTGATCAGGCGTTTACGCATCTGCGGGTACTTCAGACGGTTGGCGCTGTAGAGATACCATGAGTAGCTTGCGCCACGCGGGCAGCCGCGAGGCTCATGGTTCGGCATATCCGGGCGGGTACGCGGGTAGTCAGTTTGCTGGGTTTCCCAGGTCACCAGGCCGCTTTTGACATAAATTTTCCAGCTGCAGGAGCCGGTACAGTTCACGCCATGCGTGGAGCGCACCACTTTGTCGTGCTGCCAACGCTGGCGATACCCTTCTTCCCAGTCGCGATTGGTATCGAGTAGCTGGCCGTGTCCATTGGCAAAGGTTTCGCCCTTCTGCCTGAAATAACGAAACCGGTCGAGGAACTTGCTCATCGGGATACTCCTGATGTGGAGCCTGGTGGCTCTTCTGGTGAAATCGACATTGCTTGATGCCCGAGACGGTAACGCCTCGAAAGAAGGGGATTTTTGATAACGATCAACTGCTCCTGGTGTGGTTTTTAGCCTCCCGGCGGCCACTACCACCAAAGTGTAACCCTCACAAAACCTCTAACCAGCTGAATATAAATACAAAAAACCAAAAACTTATCGATGAGGGGTTAGAGATAAGCCAGGTTCAGGTATTAAGGGGTAGACGGCGAATTAACCACCGTTGAAAACGTGACAGGCAAAAAAAAGCGCGACCGAAGCCGCGCAAAGGGATAACCAAAAAGGTCAAAACATTAACGTGAGGATTTACGGCCATAAACGGCCCAGGTAATAACCACACACACGATATAAAAGACAAGGAACAGCTTCATCGCCCCGGCAGGCGAGCCGGTTAACGCCAGCGAGGTGCCGAAAGCTTTAGGGATAAAGAACCCACCGATGGCCCCAATAGCCGAAATAAAGCCCAGCGCTGCGGCGGTATCCGTAGCGGCCTCTCGCAGGGCGACTTCGTCGCTGCCACCGGCGGCTTTTACTCTGTCCATTGTCAGCTTGCGGAAAATCACGGAAATCATCTGGAAGGTCGAGCCACTGCCCAGCCCGGCCGTCAGGAACAGCATCAGGAACACGCCGAAGAAAGCGATGAAATTCCCGCCCTGACCATTAGCTGGCAGCGTGGTGAACAGCAGCGCGCTGAAAATGGCCATCAGGATAAAGTTATACAGCGAGACGCGCGTCCCACCCCAGCGGTCGGAAATCGCCCCACCGGCAGAACGTGCCAGCGCGCCAAACAGCGGGCCAAAGAAGGCAAAATGCAGAATGTTGACGTCCGGGAACTGAGTTTTAGATAGCATCGCAAATCCGGCAGAAAAGCCGATGAACGAGCCGAATGTTGCCAGATAAAGCAGCCCCAGAATCCAGAGATGGCCGCGTTTAAGCACCGGCAGCTGTTCACGCAGGGACGCTTTGGACGCCGAAAGATCGTTCATCCCGAACCAGGCCGCTAAAGTAAATACCGCCAGAAACGGTACCCAAATCCACGCGGCATTTTCCAGGAACAGCATCGTGCCGTCGCCCTGTGCCACGCCTTTCCCGCCAAAAACGGCAAACATCGACAAGGAAATCGCCAGCGGGGCCACCAGCTGCATCACGCTCACGCCCATATTCCCCAGCCCGCCGTTAATCCCCAGCGCTCCGCCCTGTTTTGCCTTAGGGAAGAAGAAACTGATGTTTGCCATGCTGGAGGCAAAGTTCGCCCCGGCAAAGCCGCACAGCAGCGAGATACAGATGAAGGTGTTAAACGAAGTGCTGGTGTCCTGCACGGCAAAGCCCAGCCAGACGCACGGAATAATCAAAATACCCGTGCTGAATGCCGTCCAACGGCGGCCGCCAAAGACCGGCACCATGAACGAGTAAGGTACACGCAATAGCGCGCCCGAAACGGAAGGTAACGCCGTGAGCATAAACAGCTGATCGGTGGTGAACGTAAAGCCGACCTTATTCAAATTTACCGCTACCGCGCTGAACAGCATCCAGACGCAGAAGGCCAGCAGCAGGCTTGGGACGGAAATCCACAGGTTACGGCTGGCGATCCGGTGACCTTTTTGCTGCCAGAACTGCGGGTCTTCCGGCCGCCAGTCGGTAATCAGTGCACCCGACGGCTTCTCGGGAACGGGGGACTGTGACATAAACACCTCATTTCGTGTGAGTAAATGCCGCAACCTTAGGGTTCCTGCGTCGAGATTAGTTGATGTAAATCAAGGGATAATCTATCTCTCCAGCGGGCAAAAATCCCCCCTCATTCTTTGTGAGTAATCTTCTGGCAAAAAAATAACGTGATTTATCACACCCCTGCGGGACTTGCTGCCGATCGCCCCTAATGCCCTGCCACCTTTGGCAATTTAGGGGTAATCCTTTGGGGGTATGGGTATACTCCAGCTGTTGGCCGAAAATAGCGCCACTCGTCACCTTCCTCGCTTCAGGAGCCCGTTTGCCAATGCTAAAACGCCTGTTTTCTCCCCTTTCGCTGGTCAATCAGCTCGCGCTGGTTGTCATGCTGCTGGCGATTTTAAGCGTGGTGGGAATGGCGATGGCCGGGTGGCTGGCCCAGGGGATTTCGGGCAATGCCCACGCGATCAACAAAACGGGCTCCATGCGCATGCAGAGCTACCGGCTGCTGGCGGCCATTCCGCTGACGGAGCAGGACAAGGTGCTGCTGCGAGAAATGGAGCAGACCACCTGGAGCGACGATCTCCGCCTTGCCGCCGAGCGCGACGGGCAGCAGGTCAAGCTTCAACAGCTACAAGATTACTGGCGCAGCACGCTTGAACCCGCGCTGATTGCCGCTCAAACGCCGCAACAGGTAAAACCCGCCGTCGCCCATTTTGTCGCCAGCATTGATGAACTGGTCAGCTCCTTCGACCGCACCACCGAGATGCGCCTGCATCACGTGATTTTGCTGCAGCAGGGTATGGCGGTATTACTCGGGCTATTGATCGTCTTTACCCTGATTTGGTTACGCAAAAGGTTACTCCGCCCGTGGCGTCAGCTGCTGGCGATGGCCACGGCCATTGGTCAGCGAGACTTCACCCAACGGGTGAATATTCGCGGTCGCGACGAAATGGCCACCCTTGGGAGCGCGCTTAACAGCATGTCCAGCGAGCTGGCGCAAAGCTACGCCGTGCTCGAGCGGCGAGTCCGGGAGAAAACCGCCGGGCTTGAGCAAAAAAACCAGATGCTCACCTTCCTCTACGAGGCTAACCGCCGCCTGCACGCGCAGGCCCCGCTGTGCCAGCGTATTTCCCCCGTGCTGAGTGAGCTGCAGGTTTTAACGCCGCTGCTGGGCATCGTGCTGCGGGTGTACGAGTACGAAGATGAAGAGAATTATCAGGAATACACGTTCCAGCCGGACGCGCACTGCGATGCCCGGGGTTGCCAGCTGTGCCCCGATGCCGGGGCAGTGCTGCCGCAGGACACCACCACGCTGAAATGGCGCCTCACCGATAACCATCTTCATTACGGCCTGGTGCTGGCCCAGCTTCCGTTGGGCAAAACGCTGACCGAAGACCAGCTGCAGCTTATCGCCACGCTGATGGAACAGCTCACCGCCACGCTCGCCATGGAGCGTCAGTATGAGCACCAGCAGCAGTTAGTGGTGATGGAGGAACGCTCCGCCATCGCCAGGGAACTGCACGACTCCATCGCCCAGTCACTTTCCTGTATGAAAATGCAGGTCAGTTGCCTGCAAATGCAGGGCAAAACGCTGCCGGAGGAAAGCCGGACGCTGCTGGAACAAATTCGCGGCGAGTTGAATACCTCCTGGCGGCAGCTGAGAGAATTGCTGACCACCTTCCGCCTTAAGCTCACTGAGCCAGGCTTACGCCCGGCGCTTGAGGCCAGTTGCCAGGAATTCAGCGACAAACTGGGCTTTCCGGTGACGCTGGACTATCAGCTCCCGCCGCGCTTAGTGCCTTCTCACCAGGCGATTCATTTAGTACAGATTGCACGCGAAGCGCTGAACAATAGCCTGAAACACGCGGAAGCCACCGCCTGTGGCATAAGCGTCACCCGCCACGGAAATCAGGTACGCCTTGTGGTTTGGGACAACGGGCGCGGTATTTCCGGCAGCGGCGAGCGCAGCAATCATTACGGCCTTATTATCATGCGCGACCGCGCTCAAACCTTGCAGGGTGACTGCCAGGTTCGCCCCCGTCCCTGCGGCGGCACCGAAGTGGTCGTCAATTTCATCCCCGAAGCACCGCTTTCTTCCGTAACAAGGAGCGAAGAATGAGTCATCAGGAAGCAGCAACCATTTTGCTGATAGACGATCATCCCATGATGCGTACCGGCGTTAAGCAGCTCATCAGCATGGCGCCAGAGCTGGCCGTCGTCGGCGAGGCCGGCAGCGGCGAACAGGGCGTGCAGCTTGCCGAAGCGCTCGATCCAGACCTGATCCTGCTCGACCTGAACATGCCGGGCATGAACGGGCTGGAAACGCTCGACTGCCTGCGCGAAAAAGCGCTGTCAGGGCGCATTGTGGTGTTTACCGTTTCGAACCATGAAGAAGACGTGGTCACCGCCCTTAAGCGCGGTGCGGATGGCTATTTGCTGAAAGACATGGAGCCGGAAGATTTGCTCAAAGCCCTGCAGCAGGCTGCGGCGGGGGAAATGGTACTCAGTGAAGCGCTGACCCCAGTGCTGGCGGCCAGCCTGCGGGCCAACCGTGCCACCTCAGACCGTGACGTCAATCAGCTTACTCCACGGGAACGCGATATCCTGAAGCTGATAGCCCAGGGGCTGCCGAACAAGATGATCGCCCGTCGCCTGGACATCACCGAAAGCACGGTGAAGGTGCACGTCAAACACCTGCTGAAAAAAATGAAGCTTAAATCCCGGGTAGAAGCCGCCGTTTGGGTTCACCAGGATCGCATTTTTTAGCGCCGGCTACTCCCCCGGCAGCAAGGAGTAACGTGGGTCACTTTCGGGGGCAATCAGCAGCGGAGCAGCAGGTTTGAGCACAATCTCATTCGACGTGACGCGCTGGCCCTTTTCATCTTCCACGGTGACCGAAAGATGATATTCATTGTCGGCACCTGCCTGCCACGCGGGCAAAATAATGCTCCAGCCGTCGGCGCTGTGCGGCTGGGCCGGTGGCGTCAGGCTGAGTGCCTGGGTATCACCCTGCCATACCAGGTGCCGGATGCCGTGAGTCGCTTTCACCTGCAGCTTAAGCAGAACCGTTTCTCCCGGCTGCAGCTGCCACGGCGGCGTCGCCAGGAATACCGACAGAGTTTTACGCTGGCGGAACTGCATCACTGGGACGGATTCGCGCTCAACGCTATCGTAGCGGCTGCCGCGCAGGGAGCTGGTCGCGGCCACTTCATCCGCCGAGAGCTGCTTCTGCAGCGGCACGCCGAAACGATAATTCAGCTTAAGCCCCAGATTTTCCTGCGCGATCCCGCTTTCTCCCTGCTTATGCTGGGCCGTCAACGTAATCAGCGGCACGGGCGTGTAGTTGATCCCCATCGTTACCGCGACAGGATTTCGGTATCCACTATCGCTGTCGAAAAGCGTGACGTTGTCACCAAAATATTGTTCGAAGCTGAGGCTGGTAAAAATATGTCGATAAAACGGCAGCCAGGCCTGCGCGGTGACGTCATAGCCCCGGGCCAGGCGCTGCTCAAGCGTGTCGGTTTGCCCACGCCAACCGTTTAGCGGTTGGTAATAGTTGGCCGAAAGCCGCAGGTATTCGCCCCAGGCTTCAGCGCCAAATCCCGCCCGCTGGAGCTGCGTTGTCAGTTGGTTATCGTAGAACGAGTTGTAGCCCAGTAGCCAACTACCGGCGACCCAGCGCTGCCCCAGCCCGAAGTTACCGGTGGTGCCATTTTTTTGCTGGCTAAAGCCGAGCTGGCTCCAGGTCAGATAGCGGCTGTTGTCCTGCCAGGGCGTGAAAAGCGCACCATTGCTGCCCTTCCAGCTCCCGTGCTCATCCACCCGCAAATTAACGCTGGCTTTACCCCACGGCGAAAGCAATGTCTGGGTTTCATCGGTCACTTTGTCGGCCAGTAAATCTCTCAGGCTGGTAAAGGCGAACAGTCGCGCCTGCTCGCCGGTATCCAGCCCGTTGTCCACCATGCTGTCTTCGCCAAACTTCTTCGCCATCGCGGCAATTCTGCGCGCGGCGGCGTCGGTTTCAGGCGCAAGCCCCATGTTCGGCAGGTCATCAGCGGGAGAAGAGAAAGGATTTTGGGCCGAGGGAACAGCGTTGTTTGAAGTACTCATTGCCCCTCCCGGACGAGGGAGCAAACAACACAAGGTTAAAAGCGGAACGGCAAATCTACGCATTGATTAATGATAACACACTGGTTTTGCTCTTAACGGCAAGAACCACGCGCATGTACGACTCCAGGATTAATCCTGCTTTTCCGGGCACAAATCATACCCAGCGATAATTCAGGGCGATACACTACTTCTTATGCTCAGCGTTATCATCAAGGAGAAACCCATGCAGAAGGTAGTCATTATTGCCAACGGGGCGGCTTACGGCAGCGAATCCCTTTTTAACAGCCTGCGGCTGGCCATCGCCCTGCGCGACCAGGAGCCTCAGCCAGAAGTAAAACTGTTTCTGATGTCCGATGCGGTTACCGCTGGCCTGCGCGGTCAGAAGCCAGCAGAGGGATACAATATTCAGCAGATGCTCGAGATTCTTACCGCACAGGGCGTGCCGGTGAAGCTCTGTAAAACCTGTACCGACGGGCGCGGGATCACCAGCCTGCCGCTCATTGAAGGCGTTGCCATCGGCACGCTCGTTGAACTTGCCGAATGGACGTTAGCGTCGGACAAAACCCTCACCTTCTAATTATTTCAGCGCGGGAATATTATTTGCTTATACCCTCTCCCGCGCCATCAAGTTACCTGCAATTGTTGCCGATATTTTGCTTAGGACAACACAGCAGCAGGATAATAATTATGGTTAGATCTCTTCGTACACGTCTTCTTTTAGTCACGGCAATTTGCCTGGTCTCAGCTTTAAGTCTTAACACCTTTATCAATTACACCGTCACCAGCCGCGATAACCAGCGCGCCATCACCGACACATTAACCAGCACCAGCCTGAGCCATTCCGTTGCTATTGGCGACTGGGTCAGCGGTAAAATGGCCATCGTGAGTTCTCTGGAAAACGCCGCACTGAGTGAAGACCCCATCCCGGTCTTCACTCAGTTGGCCAAAGCCGGTGGCTTCACCAACATCTACGTGGGCTATGCGAATAAAACCGCAAAATTCTCTGATCCGACGGGGGTCCCGGCCGACTTCGACCCCACCGGGCGCCCGTGGTATCAGCAGGTGGTGAAGGACGATGGCCCCGTCGTCACCGCCCCTTACGTGGATGCCGGGACCGGTAAACTGGTCGTGACTTTTGCTGTGCCCATTAAGCAAAATGGCAGCCTAAAAGCCGTCGTGGCGGGGGATGTGGCGATGGACAGCGTGGTGGCGAACGTGCGCAGCATTCACCCTACGCCCGCCAGCAGCGGGCTGCTGATCAATAGCGATGGAACGTTGATTGCCGGTCAGGATCCTGCGCTAACGCTGAAAGCCTTTTCTGATGCCGTTCAACAGGCTGATTTACCTCAGTTGCTCGGCGATACACATCGCGCCGTCGGCACAATCAGCGGGCAAAGCAAGCAGCTGATGGCCACGCCGATTAGCGGCACACATTGGTATCTGGTCGTTGCCCTCGACGAACATGATGCCACTTCGGGGATGCGCGCTTTATTGAAGGCTTCCGCCATTGCACTGCTGGTGCTGGTGTTAATTTCCGGCGCGGTTGTGCATCTGCTGATCAGCAAGGTGATGAGCCGCCTCGGGACGATTCGCGACGGGATGCGCGCCATCAGCAGCGGTACAAATGATTTATCTCAGCGGTTGCCGGAAACCGGTCACGACGAAGTGACGGAAATTGCCCACGCCTTTAACGCCTTCAGCGACAAGCTGGGCGTAGTCATGACCCAGCTCAGGGATTCCAGCGCCTCGGTAAAAGTCGCCGCCAACGAAATTGCCGCAGGCAATCAGGAGCTTTCTACCCGTACCGAACAGGCTGCCTCCAGCCTGCGGGAAACAGCCAGCGCCGTGGAGCAGATTACCGCCTCTGTCGCAAACTCTACGGCTTCTGCCGCACAGGCGAATACTCAGGCCCATAGCGCCGGTGAAGCCGCCGAGCGCGGGGGCGAAGTGGTCTCGAAGGTCATTACCACCATGCAGGCCATTGAGCAGGCCTCAGGCAAGATTGGCGATATCACCGGCGTCATTGACAGCATCGCTTTCCAGACCAATATCCTGGCATTAAACGCTGCCGTGGAGGCTGCTCGCGCCGGGGAACAAGGCCGGGGATTTGCCGTAGTGGCAGGTGAAGTGCGTAACCTCGCCAGCCGCAGCGCGCAGGCGGCGAAGGAGATCAAAAGCCTGATCGACTCCACCACAGCAAGCGTTGCCGATGGCTCACTTTATGTGCGCCAGGCCGGTGAAGCGATGGACAAAATAGAACAAAGCGTCGGCAGCGTGCTGGTCATCATGCGCGAGATCACTCTCTCAACAGACGAACAGATGAAAGGCATTCAGGAGATTAACCACGCGGTGACCCATCTGGACAATATGGTGCAGCAAAACGCTGAACTGGTAGTGGAATCCGCAGCGGCGGCGGGTGCATTGCAAAGTCAGGCTGGCGAGTTGGCGGAAACCGCGGGGCATTTCCGTATTTAATGATGCGCTGGCGGACGTTTGCCAACGAAACGCCCGCCAGCTGAAAGGTTTCAGGCACAATATGATTATTGTTTAATCGTTACGGCATTTTTTGATCAGTATCAGCATTTCCCCCTCTCGGCTCTGGTGTGATGCCACGAGTGATTTGTGAACAACATCACGAACCAGGACAGCACCTTTGGGGGCCAGCAGGCCATGTTTGATGCGGAAGTGGAGTGAAAAATGCCAGTAGTAAAAGCCAGTCTAAAACTTTTTGGTGGCGATACCGTGGTGGTTCGCTGTTCGGATAACTGTCATATCCATTTGATGTGCGACTCAGACAAACGCGGCAGCGCGGAGGCCGACGTGCTAAGCGTGCAAAATCGCCAGTCGGCCTATATCGCCGTGCCCTACAGCGGGACCTGGAAAGTACTGATCGACAGCCATACGCAGTCGCTGGAGCACTCCATCAGTTATGTTCCGGCATAAAAACTAAGGCCACCTTTCGGTGGCCTTCTTCTTCCTATGCAAAACCGGGCTGCAGTCCGCTGTCATCCTCATGCCCGTTCAGCCAGGCTCGCACCTGGTTTGCCAGCTCGGACATACGATCGTCCTGCATACCGTGCTTTTTCATCTCCTGCTCGAGAGCGAAAAGATACTGCGCATTGGTGCCCAGCGGCCCGCTGGCAGAAGCGATCAGCGGCGCGATGGTTTCTGCCCGGGTATCCGCCTCATAAAGCGGGTGACGCGGGTCCATAATGAACACCAGCGCGTTAACTGTCCGCCCATCATCCAACTCGAGTTTGCACCAGGTTGGCAAATAACAGCCGGTAATCATCTCCCGCTTCCAGACCAGCGTCAGCTCGTCTTCCAGACCTGCCTCCGGCAGCCGATAAGCCAGCCCGGTTGTTCTGCCGCCCTCTTTAAGCGCGAGCATACGCCCTGGGCGACAGGCGGTTCCACGCCCTGCCGTCAACCGCAGGCAAAATGCACGATGCCAGCCCACCAGCATGCCGGGGGCTGACTCTTCAAATTCAAAAGCCGGGTTCCACATCAGTGAACCGTAACCAAAGAGCCATACCGGACTTTGGTCTGGGCGACAAGCGAGCGTGGCGGCAAGAGACGCCGAACGCTGCTCAGGGGACCACAGTAACGATTCCTCAATGGCACCAAAAGCCGTCTTACAATCCGCTTTCATTAAGAAATCACGCGTTAACACGATATACCTCCGCCACTGCTTGCTTCCGTGCGACTGCACACGCTGCGCCTTCCCGGCATTTATTGACAACTTTTGCCTACTAATAGAGCAATATATCAAGACCATAAGCAATTCACCGCGCGCTGGCAAGCATGATAACGATCACAAAACAGATAAATTGTCATTTTTTCTTGCCAGACTGACGTGTGTTACTCTGTCGCCAATAAATTAGGCATACATAATGGAGGGTTAATTTTCATAACACCTTTGTTTGTAAACAATGCACTCGCCCGTTACTGTATCTCTAACATACTGATTTCGCGCTCAGGTTGTGATTTTCATGCCAATACCCGGGACAAACACCGTCTAAAATAACGGTTATTTGATTTAATGAAATTCATATCGATATGTTTTATTTAAATTAAATAAAGAATACACGCCATTTTGGCAAACCAGACTTAAATTCAAATAAATGCCGTAAAAATAAGTAAATTTTTAACTAAAAGTAACGGTTTTTTGCTAGTTTATATGACTTCAAAAACCTGACTATAATGATCAAAACAGGTTATCGCCTGCAGAGATGGAGAAGTTGAATGACAAAAACACAACATGAGGCGGTAAAAACCCGCCACAAGGAGAGTTCTCTCATTTTCCCGGTACTGGCACTGGCGGTACTGGCGATGTGGGGGTCAAGCCAGTCCCTGCCGGTGGTTGTCGGCATCAATATTTTGGCGCTGGTCGCCATCCTGAGCAGTGCCTTTAGCGTTGTTCGTCACGCGGACGTGCTGGCGCACCGTCTGGGTGAACCCTACGGCTCGCTGATTCTGAGCCTGTCGGTCGTTATTCTTGAAGTTAGCCTGATTTCCGCGCTGATGGCCACCGGCGATGCCGCCCCAACGCTGATGCGCGACACGCTCTATTCCATCATCATGATTGTGACCGGTGGCCTTGTGGGCTTCTCCCTGCTGATGGGCGGCCGCAAATTTGCCACGCAGTACATGAACCTGTTTGGTATTAAACAGTACCTGATCGCCCTCTTCCCGCTGGCGGTGATCGTGCTGGTGTTCCCGATGGCGCTGCCGGGCGGTAATTTCTCGCTGGGTCAGTCCCTGCTTGTGGCGTTGATTTCTGCCGCCATGTACGGCGTGTTCCTGCTTATTCAAACAAAAACGCACCAGAGCCTGTTTGTTTACGAGCACGAAGATGAAGGCGACAGCGACGACCCGCACCACGGCAAGCCGTCCGCGCACAGCTCCGCATGGCACACGGCCTGGCTTATCGTCCACCTGATTGCGGTGATCGCCGTGACCAAGATGAACGCCAACCCGCTGGAGCATCTCCTGGACGCAATGGATGCCCCGGCTCAGTTCACCGGCTTCCTGGTCGCCTTGCTGATTCTGTCTCCGGAAGGTTTGGGGGCGTTAAAAGCGGTGCTGAGCAACCAGGTACAGCGCGCCATGAATCTGTTCTTCGGTTCCGTGCTCGCCACCATTTCCCTGACTGTACCGGCGGTGACGCTGATTGCCTGGTTCACCGGCAACGACCTGATTTTCTCCCTCGGCATGCCGCAGATGGTGGTGATGATGGCAGCGCTGGTGCTGTGTCAGATTTCGTTCTCCACCGGCCGCACCAACGTGCTTAACGGCACCGCGCACCTTGCGCTGTTCGCTGCCTACCTGATGACAATCTTTGCCTAGACAAACAGCAAGACTGCCCATAAGGGCAGTCTTTAGTGTTTACTCCCTCTCCCCGTGGGAGAGGGTCGGGGTGAGGGCATCAGGCCACAGCAGACTCATTTCGCTGTCTCCCTCAAGAGAGGGAAACAAATATAAAAAAACCCGCCGAAGCGGGTTTTCTTTTTTGCAGCAATTACTTGCTGGTGTCCAGCGGCTCGAAGTTTTTCACCAGATCGTCAATCGCTTTAATCTGGGTCAGGAAAGCTTCCAGCTTCGCCAGCGGCAGCGCGGATGGGCCATCGCAGCGGGCGTTGTCCGGGTCCGGGTGCGCTTCAATAAACAGACCGGCAAGGCCAGTGGCCATCCCGGCGCGAGCCAGTTCAGTAACCTGAGCACGACGGCCACTTGATGCCGCCCCAAACGGGTCACGGCATTGCAGCGCGTGGGTGACATCGAAAATCACCGGCGCGCCGTTAGAGACCTGTTTCATCACGCTGAAGCCCAGCATGTCGACAACCAGGTTGTCGTAGCCGAACTGCGTGCCGCGATCGCACAGGATGATTTTGTCGTTGCCGCCTTCGGCGAATTTATCCACGATGTTGCCCATTTGACCTGGGCTGACGAACTGTGGCTTCTTCACGTTGATGACGGCGCCGGTTTTGGCCATCGCTTCAACCAGGTCGGTCTGGCGAGCCAGGAAAGCGGGCAGCTGAATCACGTCAACCACATCTGCCACAGGCTGTGCCTGTTGAGCTTCATGCACGTCAGTGATGATTTTCACGCCGAAGGTTTGCTTCAGCTCCTGGAAAATCTTCATGCCCTCTTCCAGGCCAGGGCCGCGGTAAGAGTGAATGGATGAACGGTTAGCTTTATCAAAAGAGGCTTTGAACACGTACGGGATACCCAGTTTTTGGGTCACGGTCACGTAGTGTTCGCAGATGCGCATCGCCAGGTCGCGAGACTCCAGAACGTTCATGCCGCCAAACAGCACAAACGGCAGGTCGTTTGCGACGTTGATATCGCCAATGTTAACCACTTTTTGTTTCATATGTTCGCCTTATCAGGTGTGAACTTAATGCAGGGTAATCTGCTTGTGCGCAATCGAATTGATTTGCGCCTTAATCATTTCGCTAATCGGATCTTCCGGGCACTGCTCAACAAAATAGCTCAAGTCGTTGAGCGCCACGTGCTCACAGTCCAGCTGCGCATAAATCAGGCCGCGGTCGCGGATTTCATATGGGTCTTCAGGATTAAACTGCAGCAGCACTTCGCTGGCGCGCAGCGCCATCTCCATCTGCCGCTCCTCCATCAGCGCGGACTTGAGCGTGTCCAGCAGTTTGCGGATCACCTCCGCGTTGTCGGACTCGTCCAGATCTTCGTCGAACAGCTCCGCCGTCGGGTTAATATTGCCTTTGATCCACACTTCCAGCGTGTGTTCATCCAGCGTGTCGCCGTTAAACGGATTGATAAGCCACATTTCGCCATCCATCCAGTCGGCGCGCAGGATAAGCTGCGTTGGGAAGATAACCGGCATCAGCGGAATATCAAGCTGTTCGGCAAGCCACAGCAAGATTGCCCCAAGGGAAACTGCGCTCCCTTGACGGCTTTTTAAAACGTTGTCCAGCCACAGGGCGTCGGACAGGCGATACACGCCGCCTGAGTCCTTAAAACCCCATTCGCCGTAAAAGAGTTCCAGCAGTTTTTCCAGCTGCAGGTCGGGATGCGCCCCCTGGCAAATCTCTTCTTTTGCCAGGCTGACCAGCTCCCCAAGCTGCGCTTTCACTTCTGCGGTCGGGAAATCATCCCGAATCAGCTGCGAGACCAGAATCATGCCCTCGCAGAGCGGTGCCTGATTAAATTCGAAATCGGCTAACGACTTCATACTTACCCCAATATCGGTATTTTAGTGGTGGCGAGTTTTATGATGATGTAGAGCACCACCAGCCCCAGCAGAAAAGCAAACCAACGAACCTGCTGGCTGCGCGGGCGTTTTCCCAGCGCGATAAAACCTAAAGCGATATAGATAATAACGCCAAACAGCTTTTCAGTCAGCCACGTTCCCTGCGGCGTAAAAGGATAGAAATGCGTAACCATAACCAGCGCGAAACCACTGATCAATAACAGCGTATCATTAACGTGCGGTACGATGCGCACCCAGCGCTTGCCGGACATCACCGACCCGCGATATTGCCACCAGTAGCGTAAAACAAACAGGCTGATTGAAATAACGACGGTGAAAATATGCAGATATTTAAGTGAGAAATAAGTCGCCAAAATGTCTGTTCCTTAATAAGTCAAAGATAGCGTCCTGACGTCAGGCGATCGTTATCGCCATAATCTTTGTAGGTTGCAACCTCGGTAAAACCGGCGTCCCGCAGCAAACGCTGCACGCTTTCGCCCTGCGTCCAGCCGTGCTCGAGCACCAGCCAGCCACCGGGTTCGAGAAAACGGCGTGAATCGTTAACCAGAGTTTCTAAATCGGCCAGGCCATGATTCTCCGCCACCAGCGCGCTTTTCGGCTCAAA
The DNA here is from genome assembly GCF_000758305.1 of Cedecea neteri. NCBI lineage: Bacteria > Pseudomonadati > Pseudomonadota > Gammaproteobacteria > Enterobacterales > Enterobacteriaceae > Cedecea > Cedecea neteri. Next base: position 3,926,072 of record NZ_CP009458.1, read on the forward strand.
GCGAACGTCACCTTCACTGAGGTGCGGATCGGCTTCGTCGATATACGGTGGATTACTGACAATCAGCGCAAAACGTTGGGCATCGAGGGCGCTAAACCAGTGACTTTGCAGCACTCTGACGTTGGTTATACCCAGGTTGTCTGCGTTCATTTTTGCCAGCTCTACCGCTTCTGGCACCACATCCAACGCGGTGACATCACAGTCAGGACGTTCGCTGGCCAGCGCCAGGGCAATAGCGCCAGTCCCGGTGCCAAGATCCAAAATTGTGCACGGAGCGGTTGGCAGCTTTGTTAACGCATGTTCGACGAGGCATTCAGTATCAGGGCGAGGAATAAGCGTCACCGGAGAAACACGCAACGGGAGCGACCAAAATTCCCGCTCCCCAACAAGGTGTGCAATCGGTTCACCGCGTTCCCGGCGCGCCAGCAGATCATCAAGCTCGGTTTCCTGGGCTGGCGTCAGCGTAGTTTCACCAAACGCGAGAATAAACGTGCGCGATTTGCCGGTGACAAACCCCAGTAAAATCTCCGCATCTCGCTTCGGGCTTTCGCTTTGCGCCAGGCGTTGAACGGTCTGGCGAAGCCATGACTGAAACTCCATTAATCCTGCTCGGACAGCGCCGCGAGCTGATCGGCCTGGAATTCCTGCACAATCGGCTCGATCAGGGCGTCGATTTTCCCTTCCATCACTTCATCCAGACGGTAAAGGGTCAGGTTAATGCGGTGGTCGGTCACGCGCCCCTGCGGGAAGTTGTAGGTCCGGTTGCGGTCAGAGCGGTCACCGGAGCCCAGCAGGTTACGGCGGGTGGAAGCCTCTTCCTGCTGACGTTTGGCGACTTCGGCAGCGCGAATACGCGCCCCCAGTACAGAAAGCGCTTTGGCTTTGTTTTTGTGCTGAGAACGTTCATCCTGGCACTCCACCACAATGCCGGTCGGCAAGTGGGTAATACGGATGGCTGAGTCGGTGGTGTTAACGTGCTGGCCGCCCGCGCCGGAAGAACGGAAAGTATCGATGCGCAGATCCGCCGGGTTGATGTCTGGCAGTTCCGCTTCCGGGATTTCCGGCATCACCGCCACGGTACACGCGGAAGTATGAATACGCCCCTGGGATTCCGTGGCCGGGACACGCTGTACACGGTGGCCGCCGGATTCAAATTTCAGGCGACCATAGACGCCCTCGCCGCTGATTTTGGCAATCACTTCTTTGAAACCACCGTGCTCGCCTTCGTTGGCGCTGATGATTTCAATGCGCCAGCGGCGGGATTCCGCATAGCGGCTGTACATGCGGAACAAATCGCCGGCAAACAGCGCGGCTTCGTCCCCGCCGGTGCCGGCACGAACTTCGACAAACGCATTGCGCTCATCATCGGGATCTTTTGGCAGCAGCAGAACCTGAAGCTGCTGCTCCAACTCTTCGCTGCTGGTTTTCGCTTCGGCCAGTTCTTCCTGCGCCATTTCGCGCATTTCCGGGTCGCTGAGCATGCTTTCTGCAGTTTCAATGTCTTCCTGTACCTGACGCCATTGCAGGAAACAGCGCGATACATCGCTTAACTGGGCATATTCACGAGACAGGGCGCGGAAGCGGTCCTGATCGGCAATGGTCGAGGCATCGCCAAGCAGGGCCTGAACTTCTTCATGGCGCTCCTGCAAGGCTTCCAGTTTGGCAACAATAGAAGGCTTCATGGGCGGTGGTTCACCTTGTAATAAGAGTTGTGTGTGCTAATCCAGCCCGAGGCTGTTACGCAGGATTTGCAGGCGTTCGTCATCCCCGTCACGGGCGGCCTGCGTGAGCGATTTGGTTGGGGCATGAATCAGGCGGTTGGTTAGTTTCCAGGCCAGATCCTGCAGTACAGATTCCGCGTCGCCACCCTGTTGCAGGGCAGCCAGCGCTTTGGCAGCGAGGTCGTCTCTCACCTGCTCTGCCTGACTACGGTATTCGCGAATGGTCTCGGAGGCGCTTTGCGCGCGCAGCCAGGCCATAAATTCACTGCATTCCTGCGCCACGATAGTTTCAGCCTCAACCGCCGCCGCTTTGCGCTGCGCGAGGTTGCTCTGAATAATGGCCTGCAGGTCGTCCACGCTGTAAAGGTAGGCGTTCGCCAGCTTACCGACTTCCGGTTCAACATCACGCGGTACGGCGATGTCTACCAGTAGCATCGGCTGGTTACGGCGAGCTTTAAGCGCGCGTTCCATCATCCCCTTGCCGATAATAGGCAGCGGGCTGGCGGTAGAACTGATGATGATATCGGCATCCGCCAGACGTTCGTCAATCTCGCTCAGGCTAATCACTTCCGCGCCGACCTCATCGGCCAGCACCTGGGCGCGTTCTCGGGTACGGTTGGCGATAATCATCTTCTCAACTTTGTGCTCGCGCAGATGGCGGGCAACCAGTTCAATTGTCTCCCCGGCACCGACCAGCAGGACGGTAACCGAGGAGAGTGATTCAAAGATTTGCCGTGCCAGGGTGCAGGCAGCAAACGCGACGGAAACGGCGCTGGCGCCAATATCGGTTTCGGTGCGCACGCGCTTGGCAACGGAGAAGGACTTCTGGAACATGCGCTCCAGCTCGCTTGAAAGCGAATGACCTTTTTGGGAATCGGCAAAGGCTTTTTTCACCTGCCCGAGGATCTGAGGTTCGCCCAGCACCAGGGAATCCAGGCCGCTGGCCACGCGCATCAGATGGCTGACGGCGTCGTTATCGTGGTGCCAGTAAAGGCTTTTGCGCACTTCCTCTTCGTTGAGGTTGTGGTAGTCACACAGCCAGCGTACCAGCCCTTCGTGCAGGTTTTCCTGTTGCTCAACGCTCAGATATAACTCAGTTCTGTTACAGGTCGACAGCACCACCCCGCCCTGGACCATAGGCTGTTCCAGCAAGCTGCCCAACGCCTGGTCGAGCGTGTCTGGCGAAAACGTTACACGTTCTCGCAGCGATACTGGCGCGGTTTTGTGGTTAATTCCTAACGCTAACAGGGTCATGGAGCGGTCTGAGTAATACCGATGTTGATAAGGATTTCTGGTCGCATCATACAGGATGAGCCGAATCAATAAAAGAGAGCTTCCCCTTGCGGAGTAAGTGGATGATTTATGATTTAAGACAACATGACCGTAGACGCCCTGCCGCCCGCCCGCTAGCATGAACGGTTGACCACAAAAATGAATTTAAGGATTTGCTGCCGCCATGTTGATGCCAAAAGCCCGTCTGATGCGCCTTCTGCCCCTTGCCAGCCTCGTACTGGCTGCCTGTTCAGTCAACCAACCGAGCGGCCCGGGCAAAAGTCCTGACTCGCCGCAGTGGTTAGAACACCAGCAACAAGTGCAAAAAATCACCCAATATCAGACGCGTGGCGCTTTTGCTTATCTCTCCGATAGCCAAAAGGTATATGCCCGCTTTAATTGGCAGCAAACCGCCCCGGACCGCTACCGCCTGCTGCTGACTAACCCGCTCGGCAGCACCGAACTTGAGCTTAACGCTCAGCCGGATCGGGTTCAGTTGACCGACCGCGACGGCAAGCGCTACACCGCCACAGATGCGGAAGAGATGATCGGCAAGCTGACCGGGATGCCTATTCCGCTGAACAGCCTGCGCCAGTGGATGCTCGGCCTGCCGGGCGACTCCACAGACTACAAGCTGGACGACCAGTACCGCCTGCGCGAAGTAAATTACACCCAGGGAGGCAAAACCTGGAAAGTGGTGTACAGCGATTACGACAGCAAAACCCAGCCTTCTCTGCCGTCCAACATGGAACTGCGCGAAGGCGACCAGCGCATCAAGCTGAAAATGGACAGCTGGACGGTGAAATAATGATCTCCCACTGGCCTTCTCCTGCAAAACTGAACCTGTTTTTGTACATCACCGGCCGCCGTGCCGACGGCTATCACAACCTGCAGACACTGTTTCAGTTTCTCGATTATGGCGATACGCTGACCATCGAACCGCGTCACGACGGCATAATTCAGTTGGTGACGCCGATTGACGGCGTGCCTGACGAAGAAAACCTGATTGTGCGCGCCGCCCGTATGCTGGTGGAGTTCGCCACAGAAAAAGGCACCCTGCCAGATGGCGCAGGGGCGGATCTCGGTGTTGAAAAGCGTCTGCCGATGGGCGGCGGGCTGGGCGGTGGCTCCTCGAACGCAGCCACCGTGCTGGTGGCGCTGAACCATCTCTGGAAAACCGGCTGCAGCGAAGACGAACTGGCCGCGCTGGGCATTCGCCTTGGTGCCGACGTGCCGGTATTTGTCAGGGGCCACGCCGCCTTTGCTGAAGGCGTCGGTGAAATCCTGACGCCGGTTGAACCTGCAGAAAAATGGTACCTGGTTGCGCATCCGGGCGTGAGTATTCCAACGCCGGTCATTTTTGGCGATCCGGACCTCCCGCGCGAAACCCCGGTCAGGTCAATTACGACGTTGCTAAAATGTGAATTTGGCAACGATTGTGAGGTTATCGCAAGAAAACGTTTTCGCGAGGTTGATGCCGCGCTTTCCTGGCTGTTAGAATACGCGCCGTCGCGCCTGACCGGCACCGGCGCTTGTGTGTTTGCTGAATTTAACACCGAGCAGGCCGCCCGGCAGGTGCTTGAGCAAGCCCCGGAATGGCTGCATGGGTTTGTTGCGCGAGGCGTTAATAGATCTCCGCTGCATCAGGCCATATCCGGGCAAGCTGGGCATTGGTGACAACGTCACCTCGTTTCAGACGTTGCATCGTGCTCTTTAATACACCGCCTGGATGGGGGCTACCCCGCCCGCACATTATGCGGTAGCAACCATCCGCCACTGGACGCATGCCTGAGGTTCTTCTCGTGCCTGATATGAAGCTTTTTGCTGGTAACGCCACCCCGGAACTAGCACAACGTATTGCCAACCGCCTGTACACCTCCCTTGGTGACGCCGCCGTCGGTCGCTTTAGCGACGGTGAAGTAAGCGTACAAATCAACGAAAATGTACGCGGTGGTGATATTTTCATCATCCAGTCCACCTGTGCCCCAACGAACGACAACCTGATGGAACTGGTTGTTATGGTTGATGCCCTGCGCCGCGCTTCTGCAGGTCGTATCACCGCTGTTATCCCTTACTTTGGTTACGCTCGTCAGGACCGCCGCGTGCGCTCCGCTCGTGTGCCAATCACTGCGAAAGTCGTTGCTGACTTCCTCTCAAGCGTAGGGGTTGACCGTGTTCTCACCGTGGACCTGCACGCTGAACAAATCCAGGGCTTCTTTGACGTCCCGGTAGACAACGTCTTCGGTAGCCCAATCTTGCTGGAAGATATGCTGCAAATCGGTCTGGAAAACCCAATCGTGGTTTCCCCGGACATCGGCGGCGTGGTACGTGCCCGTGCTATCGCTAAGCTGCTGAACGACACCGATATGGCTATCATCGACAAGCGCCGTCCGCGCGCTAACGTTTCTCAGGTTATGCATATCATCGGTGATGTGTCCGGCCGTGATTGCGTGCTGGTTGACGACATGATCGATACCGGCGGCACCCTGTGCAAAGCAGCGGAAGCGCTGAAAGAACGCGGCGCTAAACGCGTATTCGCCTATGCAACTCACCCAATCTTCTCCGGAAACGCGGTGCACAACCTGCGCAATTCGGTGATCGACGAAGTGATTGTCTGCGATACCATCCCGCTGTCTGACGAAATCAAAGCCCTGCCAAACGTCCGCACCCTGACCCTGTCCGGTATGCTGGCTGAAGCTATTCGTCGTATCAGCAACGAAGAATCTATCTCTGCGATGTTCGAACACTGATAGACGTTGCTTTTAAAACCCGCTGCGGCGGGTTTTTTCGTTTTTGTACTACTCTTTTTTCAATGCCTCCTTCACCTGCCTGAACGACAGATGATGCGCTCACGGATGGAATCACAAGTGAAAACCGTATCTTCTTCTCACGTAATGCCTTTTCGCGCCCTGATAGATGCCTGCTGGCGCGAAAAGTACACCCTGTCCCGCTTTAGCCGCGACGCCATCGCCGGAGTGACCGTTGGGATCATTGCTATTCCTCTGGCTATGGCGCTGGCCATCGGCAGCGGCGTTGCGCCGCAGTACGGTTTGTACACCGCCGCCGTCGCCGGGATTGTCATCGCCCTTAGCGGCGGCTCGCGCTTCAGCGTCTCCGGCCCAACAGCGGCTTTCGTGGTGATCCTCTACCCGGTCGCACAGCAGTTTGGCCTTGCGGGGCTGCTGGTTGCCACGCTGATGTCCGGGATATTCCTGATCCTGTTTGGGCTGGCGCGATTTGGGCGGCTTATCGAGTACATTCCGCTGTCGGTGACGCTGGGCTTTACCTCGGGGATCGGGATCACTATTGCGACGATGCAGGTGAAGGACTTTTTCGGCCTGACGCTGGAGCACGTGCCGGAACACTACCTGAATAAAGTGGCCGCGCTGGCGATGGCGCTGCCCACGGTGAATATGGGTGACGCTGCCATTGGCATCGTGACGCTGGCAGTCCTGATTTTCTGGCCTCGTCTGGGGATCCGCCTGCCGGGGCATCTGCCTGCGCTACTGGCGGGCTGCGCCGTCATGGCTATCGTCACTTCACTGGGCGGCGAAGTCGCTACCATCGGCTCCCGGTTCCACTACATGCTGGCCGACGGCACCCAGGGTAACGGCATTCCTCAACTGCTTCCTCAGCTCATGCTCCCGTGGGCGATGCCCAATTCGGACTTCACGCTGAGCGGGGATTCGCTTAGCGCGCTGCTGCCTGCCGCGTTTTCTATGGCCATGCTGGGCGCCATTGAATCGCTGCTTTGTGCGGTGGTGCTGGATGGCATGACCGGCACCAAGCACAACGCCAACAGCGAGCTTGTCGGCCAGGGGTTGGGGAATATTATTGCTCCGTTCTTCGGCGGCATTACCGCCACCGCAGCCATTGCCCGTTCCGCCGCCAACGTTCGAGCTGGCGCGACATCGCCGGTGGCCGCCATTATTCATTCGCTGCTGGTGATCCTGGCCTTGCTGGCACTCGCCCCCCTGCTTTCCTGGCTGCCCCTTTCGGCGATGGCGGCCCTGCTGCTGATGGTGGCGTGGAACATGAGCGAGGCGCATAAAGTCGTCAACCTGCTGCGCCGTGCGCCGAAAGACGACATCATCGTGATGCTGATCTGCATGTCGCTGACCGTGCTGTTTGACATGGTGATTGCCATCAGCGTCGGCATTGTGCTCGCCTCGCTGCTTTTCATGCGCCGGGTGGCGCGTATGACACGCCTCGCGCCGCTTAGCAATGTGAATACGCCGGAGGATGTACTGGCGCTGCGCGTCACGGGGCCGCTGTTTTTTGCCGCTGCCGAAGGATTGTTTACCCAGTTAGCCCAGCAGGTACCGGGACATCGTGTGGTTATTCTGCAGTGGGATGCCGTGCCGGTGCTGGACGCTGGCGGCCTGGATGCCTTCCAGCGCTTTGTGGAGAAATTGCCGGAAGGCTGTGAGCTGCGGGTAACAAACCTTGAATTCCAGCCGCTGCGCACCCTTGCGCGGGCTGGTGTTAAGCCGATTGCAGGCCGTCTTGCGTTCTTCCCGGACGTACAGGCTGCACTGGCCGCCAACTAGCGGCCAGTGTCGTACCTACTGCCCGGCTTCTCGCTGACGCCGGGTCGTTACACTTTCACGGTTCACGCCCCAGTTGTCGGTTTCAACCTCATCGATAACCACAAATGTGTCGGCGGGCTTTTTGTTTAATACCTGCTCCAGCAGATCGGTGACGCCCTCAATCAGCGCCAGCTTCTGCTCTGCGCTAACCCCTTCCCGGGTGACGCGAATATTAACGTATGGCATAGCGGGTCTCCTGTTACCAAATCCCGGCGGTACTGCCGCCGTCCACGGCCATTACCGTGCCGCTGACGAACTGTGAATCCGTCAGGTACAACACGGCATTCACCACATCCTGCACGGTGCCTGTCTTCCCGCTCGGAGACAGCGAGCTTAGAAAACCTACCGAGCCTGAATAATCTGCGTGCAGCGGCGTCTCGATAATGCCGGGCGCAACGGCGTTAACCCGCACATTGTCCGCGGCCAGTTCTAAAGCCAGCGCCCTGGTCGCCTGGTTCAAACCGCCTTTCACCATCACCGGCAGCAATGCAGGCACCTTAACGTTAGGCTGCATGGCCACGCTCGCCGTGATGTTCACAATATGACCCGACTTGTTTTTGCTCATATGGCTGGCGGCTAGCTGTGACGGGAAAAGGAACCCTTTCAGGTTAGTGTTGATCAGCGCATCAATATCCTGCTCGCTATAGTCGCTCGCCGGTTTCGGGATAAAAATCCCGGCGTTATTGATCAGAATATCCACGCGACCAAAAGCGGCGATTGCCTGCCTGAACAGCGCTTCTGCGGTGGCCTTCAGCGCAATATCTCCGGCCACCGCCAGGAAGTTCGCCGGGTTCCCCAGGCTTGCCGCCGCCGTTTCTAAGCGCTTCAGCGTGCGGCCATTGCCGACAACGTTGTAGCCGCGAGCCAGATAAGCCTGGGCGATAGCCAGTCCAATACCGCTCGAGGCGCCAGTCACAATAACGGTTGGGGTTGAGTTCATGATTTGCTCCTGTGGGTGAATGTGGAGCTCACTATACTTATGACATAATGACCGATAAATTAGCCATCCGTAACATGACAAGATACCTCATGTAATAAATAAGAAGAGAACACCGGGATGAAACGCCACTTCGAAGAGATGCAGATCGGCACGCTGGAGCTGTTTTGCCAGGCCGCAGAACAGTTGAGCTTCAGCGCGGCGGCCAATTTTATGGGGATCACGCCCGCGGCGGTCAGCCGCTCCATCGCTCGCCTTGAAGAGCGTTTAGGCGTACGCCTGTTCGTGCGTACAACACGTCAAATAAGATTAACCGAGAGCGGGGAGCGCTACTTCCGCCAATGCCAGCAGGCACTGCAGCAGCTCAGAGAAGCCGAGCGAGAAGTGACTGGCGCGCAGATAGAACCCGCTGGCGTGCTGCGAATTAGCCTCCCCACGCCCTATTCTCATTACCGCGTGCTGCCGCTGCTACCGGAATTCAGGCAGCTTTACCCCCGCGTCTCAGTGCAGGTTCACATCAGCAACCGCAACATCGACTTTGCCGATGAAAGTTACGACATTGCCATTCGCGGCCGCTCGCCCCAGGACTCATCGCTTATTGCCCGCAAGCTTGAAGATGCGGAGCTTATCACCGTGGCTTCCCCGGCCTATTTAGCCCGGGCGGGAATACCCAAAACGCTGGACGACTTAAATCACCACGAGTGCATCCAGTTTGAACTGCCGAGCACAGGGCGAAAAGTCCCCTGGACGTTTAGCGTCGACGGCAAAGATACCGACATTTTTACCCAAGGCGGCTTTACCTGTGCGGAAGATGTGTTGGGGATTGTGACGCTTGCCAGAAGCGGCGCGGGCCTGATTCAGACCTACCGATTTATTCTGGAGCAGGACGTGGCCGACGGAACGCTGGTTGAGGTGCTGCCGGAGTACGGCGGCACCTCCCGACCATTTATTTTACTCTACCCTCACGCCAGGCATCTCTCTTTACGCGTCAGGAGCCTGGTTGATTTCTTAGTCCAGCGGCTTGGAACATAGCGCCAATCGCCTGCTGCAGCCAGGCCAGCACCTCCGGTGTCATCCAGGTGCCTTTGGCAAGCTCGGGTTCGTTCGCCATCGCGGTGCGAAATTTTTGCTGCGTCTGCGGCGACGGCCCGGCAAACGACTGAAACAGTTCCAGCCAGCGGCGTGCGAGCTGCTGCGCCTGGTCTGAATCAGGTTTCACGCCTTCGGCATTGGCCTTTCTCACTGCAGCCACCAGCGGCGGCCATTCCTGCATGCGATCGAAATAGTGGCGACTGGTGAAAGCAAACTCCTCATCGTTAAGATAGCGCCGGTAAATCTCCAGCTTGCTGTGACCGAATGCACGGGTCACATAATCGGTCAGCGCCGGAGAGATCCCGGTCTGGCGGGCCATGCCCGGCTCTGCCTGATGCATTTTGTTCAGGCGAACCAGAAAATCAGGCTCACCCGCCGTGTCACGCTCCAGGATTTCCATCCAGTGCGCTGCAAGCCGCTGGGCGCGCTCATCCGCCGGTGGAACACCCTGGGCATGAAGCCCGGACATCTCGTCGACCAATTGTTTCCACTCCCCGTCACGGCGGCTATCAGCCTGCGCAAAAGGCAGGCGCTCTAACTCTTCTTTTGAAAAATAGCGATCGTACATCGTCATTAACTCCAGCGTAGTCAGCCATTCCTCGAGGTCAGGTTCTGCGCCGCTGCGCAGAGTTTCACGCAGCGTAACCAGTCGCTGGCGCAGCACAGTGATTTCAGCCAGCTGGCCATCCAGCACGGAGATCTGCGACTCCAGGATCTCCTGGAGCGACAGCGCCTGACGCTCAAGACAGTCGCGCACCTCGCTCAGGCTCATTCCCATCCGGCTCAGTGCCTGAATATGATGCAGCCGGGCGATATCCAGCCGGTTATACAGTCGATAACCCGCAGCGGTGCGGGCAGAAGGCAGCAACAGGCCTATTGCTTCATAGTGGTGTAGCGTCCGTACCGTGATCCCGGCACGCTTTGCCAGTTCACCTACTTTGAACAACATGTCCTGCTCCTTTTGGCTTCTGCTGAGAGGGAGTGTGCAGCCTCACGTTACGTGAGGGTCAACCCGTTAAGCATAAAAAAAACGGCCCCTGAAAAGGAGCCGTTTCTCAAAATCTGCTAAATATTAGCTGTGGCGATGATGTTCGTCCCGGCGGCAGCGTTTATCGTAGTGGCGTACCCACCAGTAACGGTCGCAGACCTGTTCACGTCCGCCAATGCGCGCGCCTGCAAGCCAAAGTACGGCCCCAACGAAGATGCTCAGCACGGCGCCGTGGGCGAAAAACTGCGGCAGGTTTAGCTGCGGGAGCTGGTTCAGAATTGAATAGCCCACGCCGACCACCATCACAACCAGTCCCAATCCCATGAGGACATTACCGAGTAACGAAGCGTTTCTGCGTTTCATATGTCACCTCCGCACTATTACGGGTCGGTGGGGAACATCCCCTATCCTTGTGCCTAAAGTATAGACAATGCCCCTAAAGAGCGTGTGCGTGAGCGATCACAATTACGAATGAAAGACCTACAAAAGTTTACAAATAAGCGCCTGAGTTACTTGAAATTCTAATGGTTCAGATCCTCAACTATTCAAGAATGTGTCGGCGGGGGGATTGGACTTTGTCAACGTCGCCCTCGCGCAGTAAACTACGCGGCTGTGAACGGTTTTCAGGAATTTAAACGTGAGCATTAAATTAATTGTCGGCCTGGCCAACCCAGGCGCTGAATATGCAGCGACCCGCCATAATGCCGGGGCCTGGTATGTGGATTTACTGGCCGAGCGCCACAATCAGTCGCTGAAAGAAGAAGCAAAATTCTTTGGCTATACCGCCCGCATTAATCTGGGTGGAGAAGATGTTCGCCTGCTGGTTCCGACCACGTTTATGAATCTCAGCGGGAAAGCGGTTGCCGCCATGGCCACCTTCTTCCGCATTGCCCCGGACGAAATTCTGGTGGCACACGATGAACTGGATCTGCCGCCGGGCGTGGCTAAATTCAAACTGGGTGGTGGACACGGCGGACACAACGGCCTGAAAGACATCATCAGCAAACTCGGCAATAACCCGAACTTTCACCGGTTACGCGTGGGGATTGGCCATCCGGGCGATAAAAACAAAGTTGTCGGCTTTGTGCTCGGCAAACCGCCGGTCAGCGAACAGAAGCTGATCGACGACGCGGTGGACGAAGCGGCGCGCTGCACCGAAGTCTGGCTAAAAGAGGGCCTGACTAAAGCCACCAATCGTCTGCACGCCTTTAAAGCACAATAACCGGCCTTCCCCTTACCGGGAAAGGATTTCCACGCCCGCTGGCGGCGGTTTCAGTGTATAATGCGCAAAGTTATCTACATTTTTTCAATGAAAACAGTTAAATTCATTGATAATCAAGCAATTAAGGTGATTTAAACCATGGGATTCAAATGCGGTATCGTCGGCTTGCCGAACGTTGGTAAATCCACGCTGTTCAACGCCCTGACCAAAGCAGGTATCGAAGCGGCTAACTTCCCGTTCTGTACCATCGAGCCGAACACGGGCGTGGTGCCAATGCCGGACCCGCGTCTGGACAAGCTGGCCGAAATCGTTAAACCGCAGCGTATTCTGCCGACCACCATGGAATTCGTGGACATCGCCGGCCTGGTAAAAGGCGCATCTAAAGGTGAAGGCCTGGGCAACCAGTTCCTGACCAACATCCGTGAAACCGAAGCTATCGGCCACGTGGTGCGCTGCTTCGAAAACGACAACATTATCCACGTAAACAATAAAGTGGATCCGGCTGACGATATCGACGTTATCAATACCGAGCTGGCGCTGTCTGACCTGGACACCTGCGAGCGCGCAATTCACCGCGTGCAGAAGAAGGCCAAAGGCGGCGACAAAGACGCTAAAGCCGAGCTGGCCGCGCTGGAAAAATGCCTGCCGCAGTTGGAAAACGCCGGTATGCTGCGCGCGCTGAAAAATCTGACCGAAGAAGATAAGGCAGCGATCAAATACCTGAGCTTCCTGACCCTGAAGCCAACCATGTACATCGCCAACGTTAACGAAGACGGTTTTGAAAACAACCCGTACCTCGATAAAGTCCGCGAAATTGCCGCTGGTGAAGGTTCCGTTGTGGTTGCCGTCTGCGCCGCCGTTGAATCCGACATCGCCGAGCTGGACGACGCCGACCGCGAAGAGTTCATGGACGAGCTGGGTCTGGAAGAGCCGGGGCTGAACCGCGTGATCCGCGCAGGCTACGAGCTGCTGAATCTGCAAACCTATTTCACCGCCGGCGTGAAAGAAGTGCGCGCGTGGACCATCCCTGTTGGCGCTACAGCACCACAGGCGGCGGGTAAAATCCACACCGACTTCGAAAAAGGCTTCATCCGTGCGCAAACCATCGCCTATGAAGACTTTATCACCTACAAAGGCGAGCAAGGCGCGAAAGAAGCCGGCAAAATGCGCGCCGAAGGCAAAGACTACGTCGTGAAAGATGGCGACGTGATGAACTTCCTGTTCAACGTCTAAATAAAATTTGTTGTCTCATGAGGTTTCACTGAATCTCATAAGAATCACAAAAAACTATAAAATCCACGCAATTGCGTGGATTTTTCATTTCATGGAGTCTCAACTCATCTCGTAAGAGCGCTGTCAAAAATGAGTACATGGATGAGTACAACATTCTTCCATCTTCATTTTAAGTGAGTACAATAACGGTATAATAAATAAACAAGGCCCCGTTATGCTCACCGATACGCAATGCCGCACTGCCAAGCCGAAAGAAAAACTCTATCGACTTAATGATTTCAACGGTCTCTACCTCGAAGTGAAACCCAATGGCAAAAAGGCCTGGCGCTATCGGTTTAAACTCAACGGTAAATCCAGCATGTTTGCGCTAGGTGATTACCCGACGGTCAAACTTGCCGAAGCTCGCGAGAAATGCGAGCAAGCGCGAAAGCAGGTCGCGGATGGAGTTAGCCCAACACAGGCTCGTCAATTAGATAAGATTCGCAAGATCAACGACGCATCCAACACCTTTGAGCTAATGGCCAAAGAGTGGTTGCAGATGAAAGACTGGGCCGAAATCACCAAAACGCGCCGACTGGATATGCTTGAACGAGTGGTTTTTCCCACAATCGGTAAGCTCCCTGTCAGAGAGATCACCCCACACCACATTCTTAAAATTCTTCAGGAAACTGCTAAACGAGGAGCACCGACAGTTGCCGCTGAAGCCCGTCGAACCATTTCATCAGTTTTCGAGTTGGCAGTAGCGACACTTAGAGCTGATAGTGATCCTGTTTGGTCTGTGCGTAAGGCCCTTCCGGCCAATAAGACACAGCACAAACAAGCACTGAATCCTCAGCAAATCGGAAAGTTATTAAGCTGTTTTGACAATAGTCGTGGCTCGTATCAGGTTAACTATTGCATGTGGCTTATGTGGTGGACATTGGCGCGTCCTGCAGAAGCCACCGAAGCAGAATGGACAGAATTCGATCTCGATAACGCCCTGTGGACCATTCCAGCAGCGCGAATGAAAGCCCGCAGAGAACACGTTATTCCCCTGCCCTCTCAAGCTGTCAAAACTCTTAGAACGCTACAAGGATTAACCGGACATCGGCAGCACCTTTTCCCGGGCCGAGATAACCCACGTGGCCCGATGACATCGCACTCTCTGCGCCAGCTACTTAAAAGCCTCGGTTGGAGTGGCATTTATAGCCCCCATGCTACCAGAACTACAGGAAGTACGCGTTTAAACGAAATGGGCTATCGACCTGATGCTATTGAAGCTCAACTTGCTCATGCTGACATCAACAATGTTCGTCGCACATACAACCATGCAACTTATCTTGATGAGCGTAAAGTGATGATGCAGGAATGGGCTGATATGTTGGACAAATGGGTAGCAGGATTCGAGTAGAACTTACTGCACTTAGTGAACCACGAGGATAGAACTCATTCTTCAGGGTCCACTTTTGTGCCAAGAGTGACCCTGACCCGAAATCCTGCTCCATTCAGAAACAGAATTCCGGCATGATCTACACTCCCTGAACGGAGGTGGTGCCGATGAAAAAATCACGATTCACCGAAGAACAGATTGTTTTTGCCCTGAAGCAGGCTGAACTGGGGACGTCCGTGCCGGACGTCTGTCGCAAACTGGGCATCTCCGATGCCACGTTCTATACGTGGCGCAAGAAATACGGCGGGATTTCTCCTTCGGAGCTGAAGCACATGCGGCAGCTTGAGGAAGAGAATCTCAGGCTGAAGAAGCTGGTTGCCGATCTGAGCCTCGACAAGGCCATGCTGCAGGATGTACTGGCAAAAAAGACCTGACGCTGGCGCGTCTGCGTGAATGGGTCCGGGACTTGCAGGCACGCTACGGGGCCAGCGAGCGGCAGGTCTGTTTTGCGCTACGGATCAGCCGCAGCTCTTTCCGCTATCGTTCTGTGGCAGCAGACGACAGTGCGCTACGCCTGCGTATCAGGGAGATCACCGAAACCCGGGTCCACTATGGCTACCGCCGGGTTCACGTCATGCTCAGGCGGGAGGGCTGGCGGGATAATCATAAACGCATTTACCGGCTCTACAGTGAGCAGGGGTTGTCCCTGCGTCTCAAACGCCCGCGCCGGAATAAATCGGCACAGCGTCGGCAGCCCCAGCCTCAGGGGTTGTATCCGAATCATATCTGGGGCATGGACTTTGTCTCTGACGCCTTATTTGACGGGCGTCGGTTACGTCTGCTGACGGTAATTGATCTCTACACCCGCGAATGTCTGGGGATCTGCGTGGGCCAGAATCTGCGCTCAACGGAGGTCGCAGAGATGCTGAACACCATTGCGCTCAGACGGTCCTTACCACAATTACTGAAAACCGATAATGGCTCTGAATTTGCAGGGAAAATGCTGGACAAATGGGTATATGAACGAGGGATCCGTATAGACTTCTCACGCCCGGGAACACCGACGGACAATGCCACTGTGGAGTCGTTTAATGGCAGGCTGCGGCAGGAATGTCTGAACGAGAACTGGTTCATGTCCCTGGAGGATGCACGGTGCAAAATCGAGGCCTGGCGCATACACTATAACCAGAGACGTCCCCATTCTGCGCTGGGCTGGATGACGCCATCTGAATTTGCCGAGAAGTCTGTCGGTTGCAAGAATATGCAGCCAACATGAGGCCGGTTATTCCTGATTATGACTGGAGCATATTCGGGGTCAGGGTCACAAGGCCGGTTATTCCTGATTATGACTGGAGCATATTCGGGGTCAGGGTCACAAACCGACATTACTAACTGATGCTTGTATCTAATACTGGGGGCGGGTCAAATGGACCATTCATCATAAGTCTAACCAGACAGATACATGTAGAGTCAGCACAATCGCAACTGCTGTCGATACTAAACGAGATTTAACCGATGTAACGTGTAATGTACAATTGTAGTCGATAGTGTCGTCATTATTCAGGTCAGGAAGATGTCACACCATGGATGCCCCCGCAACTGTTCGAAGAAGAAGGCTTAGTGTGCCTCGTGTCAGAAGCATGGAAGACAGCATCATAATTCGCCCATCATCGCCGTTCACCGCATCGGGAACCGCCGCACGCATATTTTCATCGAAGTCAATCGAGCCACGGTCAAACACTTTATGGTGAATCGCAAAAAGCGCCAGACCGTTGGGTACTTCGATAGAGGCACGATAATGTCCTGCAGTCGCTGTTCCGCCGGGCCTTGCAACAACCCGGTAAAAAACTCATCGTTCTGCATCTCTAAGGCTGTAATGAAAATGGCTGTGACAGTTGTTCGGCAAATACTGCCGTTTACAGGAGCACCATCATGAATACCTGCGCTCGTTACGGGAAAAATATGCGCAGCCAGTTCGAACTCCATCAGAAGACAAAGCGCAGAAGCCTTGATTAATCGTCAGCAGGATATCAGCATCATTGCCGACAGAATTCCCGCACTGGCCGTACACCGAGGAGAATGGGAATATGCCATGATGCTGACGATTTCGTTTAGTGCCAACGTTGCCGTCATGTCACTGAAAACATCCTCGTCCGCCAGAGGCTGGAGTTGTCCGGAAATGAATAACTGATGTTTACTGACAGCACTACACACTGACAGATTACGTCAGTCGCAGTTGGTATGTTACCTAAATTCAGATTCATACTGAGGGATCGCTCAATGGCGAAAGGTTCCTAGAATGCCGCACCGCTTGCAATCATCATAGCGATTCACACTTCGTCGTTTTTTCTCGTTCTCTCTTTTGGGTATTATTATGATACCATCATAAAAACAGGTAGTTATACCAGAAGTCAGCATTCTTTAGAATGCATGAAAGATCCCCAAATAAGGTGTTTAATTGCCCCATTTAGGAATCTAACAAATTGTTATACGTAATTCCAGTGCATGCTAATGCCAGCTCTATATAACGAACCATCAATCACACGGATGGATTGAATGAAGTGGTCAGTTTTACCTTCGCTTCACGACCCCGTGAACTGATTTAGGGGGAGAATATTGAGAATTCAATGTAGTGGAAACTCAAAGCGCCAGTTCTAGTGTACAGACTGGCAAAAAAACAAAATGACTGGATCAATACGGATATGACTGATAACACACAGAAAAAAAACAAAGAGACGAACGAAATCATCATCGACTTGTTCGCCCCCAATCTTCCGGGCAGCACCAAAGAAGGCGATTTAATCCAGAAAGCATTACGTGATCAGCTGGTTGAAAGTATTCGAAGATCAATTTCGCTCCCCAAATCCAACGACACGTCAGGGGTTTCCCGATTTATTGATGAATCAGGCCGCAATGTGTTCTTTGTGGATGGTACTCGCGGTGCCGGTAAAACCACTTTTATCAATAGCGTGGTAAAATCCCTGAACAGTGACGAAAATGATGCCATTATCACCATTAAGTGCCTTCCGACTATTGACCCCACTAAACTGCCGCGTCATGAACCCATTCTGGTTACGGTGACAGCCCGTCTGAACAAAATGGTGTCCGACGAGTTAAAAGGATGCTGGTCGTCGAATGACCATAAAAAACAAAAGGAACATTGGCAGAGTCACCTTGGACAGCTCCAGCGTGGTTTACATCTGCTCACCGACAAGGAATACAAGCCGGAATATTTCAGTGACGCTTTGAAACTGGACACCCAACTTGATTACTCCATCGGTGGTCAGGATTTATCAGAGATATTTGACCGGCTAGTTGAACGTGCGTGTGAAATTCTAGGCTGCAAGGCCATTTTGATCTCGTTTGATGATATCGATACTCAGTTTGATACGGGTTGGGACGTACTTGAATCTATTCGCAAATTCTTTAATAGCCAGAAATTGGTGGTGGTGGCTACAGGTGACTTGCGCCTTTATTCCCAGTTGATTCGCGGCAAGCAATATGAAAACTACGGCAAGACTTTGCTCGACCAGGAAAAAGAGAGTGCCCGCTTAGACGAACGAAGCTATATGGTGGAGCACCTTGAACAACAGTATTTGTTGAAACTATTCCCTGTTCAGAAACGTATGCAGTTGAAAACAATGCTACAACTAGTCGGCGAAAAGGAAGGGGGCGGTGAAGAAAATATTAAGGTTAAGACTGAACTTAATATGAGCGATAAAGATGCTATAGAAGTTCGTAATGCTATTGGAAGTGCTGTTATGGAAGGACTGAATCTGCGAGAAGGCTCGGATGCAGATATGTACGTGAATGAACTACTGAAACAGCCAGTTCGTTTATTAATGCAGGTACTACAAGATTTCTATACCAAAAAATATTATGTCAAATATAATAAAAATGAAGGTGAACCATCAATTCCGCATTTACTAAGAAATTCTTTGTATGGAGCGATGCTTAGTAGCATTTATCGTGTGGGCTTAAATTATGAACAACATCGTTTTGGCATGGATTCACTATGCAAGGATATATTTACCTATGTAAAACGGGATCGTGATTTTAATACTGGATTTTACTTGCGGCCTCAGTCTGAGAGTGAAGCGTTAAGAAACTGTTCTGTTTACTTAGCTTCTCAGGTAAGTGAAAACTCTCAAGGAAGTCTGTCTAAATTCCTACAAATTCTTTTGATTGGTTGTGGCTCCGTCAGCATATTCAACCAATTTGTGGCCGGGCTGGAGCATGCTGGCAATGATAGTGACAAATATGAACAGCTTGTTAGTGAATATCTAGCCTATATGTCTGTGGGTAGAAATGAAAGTGCGTCCCATTGGGCTAACCGATGTTGCGCTGTGGTTGCAAACAACCCCAATGATGAAAAGGTTGGCATTTTTCTTGGCATGGTACAGTTAAACCGTAAATCACGCCGAAACATGCCTAAGGGATACAAAACATTTAACATTGATACTGAGAACGGCTTAGCAAAAGCTGCAATGGCAGCTTCATTGAGTTCAGTTGCTTCAAGTAATCTCATGGATTTCAGTAGTATTTTTAATCTGATTGGTGCTATTGCTGATATCTCTGCATGCCATAGTGGAAATACTGCCTTTGCTAATGCGTTTAATAAAGCTATAGCACAGCCAACATGTATCGTTCCTCCATGGAGTGATGCTGCTGCTCGTGCAGAAATGAAAGGATCGAATAAAAGCACTGATAATGTTATTCCATCTTCAGATTTTGAAACTGATACTAATGATGACCTAAAAGGAAATGCAGATAGTCAAGAAGTCCAGGCGCAATTTCCTGGTGCTATAAAAAGCCTTGAGAATTGGCTTGGAAAAGTGGAACTAATTGAGCCATCAATCCGCCCATCAGGGCTATTGATTGGTAAAGTATGGACTCGGTTCTATTTCAATCTGAATAATGTGGTGGACCAACATAAAATCAGAATCGATAACAACTCACATACTGGACGAAAAGCCAGCCAATCAAATGCTGCAAAGATTATGCGTTTTAATGTATTAGCTTTTCTACATGCAGTTTTAGTTGAAGAAAGTTTATATCACTCTGTAAATCAGGAAGAATATCTTGGTGAAGGTTTAAGATTAAATCCAGTTACTTCGGTTGATGAATTTGAGAAAAAGCTAAAATCGATAAAAAATTATCTGCAACAAAACAATGAATCATGGAGTGAGAATCATCCTTTATTTTACTTGTTGATTAACTGCCCTATTCTCCACCCATTCATCTTTCCTTTGGGTGGGGTTAATGGGTCGAAAAAACCCTATGCAAAAGAGGAAAGTTTTCGCAAACTTATTTCAGAAATAATCGATTCTGATATAACCAATAGTGATTTGTTATCTGAAAATGAATTTAGCGATTTATTTAAAAATGATGAACCAAATGAAAATATTGATCTGAAAAATTTCGGTAAAACAATAATATCACTTAATGCAGCCACAATCGCAGGAGCAAATTACGCTAACTCTAGATCAGACGATGGAAGTAGTACCGCTTCTTCGAATGATAATGCTGGCGAAAAATGATGACCTCCGTATAAGGATTAGAAATGGAAAGATTTCTTCTTAATTCAACAGCATTGTTGCATCGTCTGAGTGTAACTGCATTAAATGAGGAATCACTTGATGACAGGGTGGAGACATCCGTGTTCCTTGCTCAATACGAACAAACGCGTAGTTTGCCTGATCATGTAGCTAAATCGGCTTGGTCATCGTTGATACAGAAACTTAAACAGCGAAACATGAAACTCGGCCCAATTGCTGCTTTACGCTTGATCGCTGAAAAATTTGTTAAAAACGAGAAAGATGGCCCCAAAACCGATCTTACTTTGTTCTCGGAATGGCAAACTCTCATGAGCCGAGTCTCGTGCCTGCCGGTTATGGCATGTCATCAGGTATATAACCCTGAGCCTGCCAGCCGGGAATATCGTTTTCGCTGGCCTTTGTACCCTTATCACCCGGCAGTTGAGGACTACATTACCCGTGAACGCCTGCACGAAACTCACCAACATCTGAATGGCAGTACCAGTGCGGAAGAGTGTTGGCTTGATGCACTCAAGCACCCTGAAGTAACCGTCAGAGATTTCGAGAAGGGATGGGGTTCTCAAGAGACGAAACAACTCTGTGCCCAGATTGATCCCTCCCTGACGCCGGCCGTATTCAGGGACCGTTTGCAGATAGCCTGCAATATTCGAGAAATTCTTTGTCGGGTAGCTCAGGGCATGGAATTGCCTGAGTGGATGACGTCATTGCAACACCCTCTGCAGTTGGCGGATAACACAGTTCTGCATCAGGACAAGGAGTATGGGTTTGCGACGGTTTGGCCAACAGACGACAAATACAGTCAGGAGTCTGAATTTTGCTGGCTAACTGGGTTGTTGGAAAAATGGCGGTATGGTGCGCCAGAAGGATTGGAACGACTGCTTTGGATTTACCTGCTGATTCAGAATCAGTATTTAACCCTGCTGGTTCAGCGAGACGATTTTTTCGGTTTTGATCAATTCCAGAAATACACCATGACGGAGTTGAGAGAAGAAACCGAGAAATCTTATTTGTCTCGTTTCAAACATGCACATGGTACCGGCATGTATTCTCAGGTGCGCTATCTGGAAGGACGTTTTGCCCCGAAGAGCGATCTCAGCAAAATGCAAAAACTGCTCTTTAGCGTTTTGCGTGGGTACTGGGAGTACCTTAAAGGTCAAATGACCGTTGACTGGGAGCATTCCCAGCCACTAAATATCACTCAGGTGCTCGATAATCTTGAGCAGGTTAAGCCTGACAGTAAATGTGCCGAGCTGGCGCTGGTGCCGCACTTCATCAAGAAAAAGTCCAAAAAGGATGAAGTCTATCCCTACGCGTTGCTATTCAAGGATTTGAAGAATCAAGCAGCTATCCTGATGGACATGCTAAAGTATGAACCGCGTCTGACACGCTGGATTCGAGGAGTTGATGCCGCTGCTAATGAGATGCACGCGCCACCAGAGTTGTTTGGCCCCTTGTTCCGAGTGCTAGCCAAATCCGGAATTGCTCATTTTACCTATCATGTTGGCGAGGACTTTCCGCATCTGATCAGTGGTATTCGATCAATTGATGATGCCTTGAGGTTTTTGCCGCTGCGTAATGGCGACCGTCTTGGTCACTGCACGGCTATTGGTATCACGCCTGACATCTGGAAACGCTCTTTACCATCGTTTTTGTCCATGACTAAAGAGACGCGATTGCTCGATTTGGTGTTTATCTGGCGGGAACTTCGAAGTCATCCGGAACTGCTTTGTTGCGCCAGTGATGCTGAGATTAAAGCGGTTCGTTTGGCCCAAGAGGTGTTTGAACTGGAAGAAGAAATCTCGATTACCACCCTTGACCAGGTGTTTGAGTTGCGGGGGGTGTTGGCTGAATCCGAAGGTCTGCTGGATGAATTGGATGGGCCGTTAAAACCCCAATCCCTCTGGTTGGAAGAGTTCGAACATGCTAGAGAGTTGGCTAAAAATGCAGGAATGAAAAGGCCACTAAAGTTGTATAAGCAATGGCTTACATCTGACAATGTGCGAAAGCAGCGTGCAGAATATGTTGAAGTTGCTCTAGAATATTTGCCAAATGAGGCGGTTGTTGCATTACAACAAGCTGTGATGGCAAAAATGGCAGGCCGAAACATTGCGATTGAGTGCCCTCCGACCAGCAACACCCGTATCAGTCAGTATCGAGATGTCAGCGAACATCATATCTTTCGCTGGATGGGCTTGCCGAATGAGGTGATTAACGGTGATGTCCCTATGTCTATTTGTCTAGGATCTGATGATCCGGGGATCTTCGCAGCGGATTTGAAATCCGAGTGCTATCATCTGTTCGTTGTGTTAACTAGAAAGTTCGGTTTGTCTCCAGCGGAGGCTTTGGGAAAGGTTGCGGAGGTGAACGAGAATGGACGAATTTATCGCTTTCACGATATCAGGTAGCGCTCATACATCGAGGGTTTGGAGATATAGCACTTTGTCAAAACTATTTCTGTCTATCAAGCAAGACAATACTTATTAGTAGTAGATAAATGATCAATATACATACAAAACAATGGTCAGGCTAATAATAAAACTTTAAAAACAAAAAATATCCAAAACTATAAATACTGGATCAGAAGATCCAGCATTTATACCGTTACCCTTCTTTTACTATCGGCAACACATCAGCACCAACCGCCGCGCTTTACGCATTTTCTCCAACGCACCAAGTTTCTCAATTTTACATAGAACGTTCATGAGTTCTAGATGTTTTGTAAATAGACCTATTTTAGTTCCACGAACCTTTTGAGATTTCCGTGAATTCGTGGGGGCGGATTCCAGCAGTTGTTTCGCTTCATCTTGGCTTTGTGCGCAGTCAACTTATCTTGACTGGTATGAATCCATTCAATCACCTGTGAGGTAGACAGGACAAGCTAGCCATTGCCCCCAGAACGGTCGTTGCCATGTTGCATTTGTTTAGTAGCTTCAACGTCAATCTTGCTACTGGAGATCACTGCCTCCCCCTTCACCACCCAGTCATAGACGGTCTGGCGGCTTACACCAAAGTGATGGGCATAAGCTGCATTAGTTAACAACAGATACATGCTATAGAAATTAGTATGCCCAACTACATTATAAGTTTCCTTAAGAAGCGTATTTCTACTCTTTATTAATAAATTCATCTGGAAGTGATAAATGGAGACTGTAGCGCACCGGGTTCTCTTTCACTGGATTTTTATTAAAAACTATTTCATATTTTGGGAATGTAGGGAAAGCCAACGTCACACATGACAAAAATACTTCTTCGAAGAATGTAATCAGAAACCAAAGTATTTCATTTGCTTCTTCATAAACACACTTAAATCCCTGTCCTTTTAACCCCCATTTGGGAGGATTTAATTCGTTTCCATTTTCAAATTTAAAGTTATTAACTATCAATGGAGTATCAGTTGTGGCGGCGTGTTCCTGAGCATTTCTAAGGCTATATATATGCTCACACATCGGTAAGTGCTCGTTTAGAACATTAATTAGCATTGTCGCATCCTGGTGATTTGTCTTTACATCCTGTAACAACCTATCAATTCGCCCATGCTTGCTCTTTAATGGTAAGAAAAAATTCACCATCACAGAAACTTCCTGAATGCATCGCTTAGCTGAAATTAAAAAATCCGTTGCATATCCATCAAGACCTTTTAGCTGAGGGAAGTAAGCATGAGCCTTGCCGTTCATGACATTTTCATTATCAATAAATTTATTGATTTCAATATTTGAATTATCTATTAAAGACTGCAAAGACAGCAAATAATTCAACAGAACATTTTTAATGTCTCTGGCCTTACCAATGATTTGGATGCGGTTACTATCTTCATTGGAGTAAAGTTGCCGTAAAAATTCATCAGTTAGAATTACTGTATTAGCAACCAAGGGGTTAGATGCTCCAAAATCAGAAACTTTAGTGTATATCCAAGGCACATTTTGATGTTCTCTCTCAGGATCAATACTATCTGGAGTCATGAGTTTATATGTAGATTCTTCTGTGTAAACCTCCATAAACTCACCAAAATTTATCATGGAAATTATTTCGCCCTTCTCTCCTTCAGGCAAACCAAACGAACCAGGTTCATCGCGTGAATTCATAACCCCTCCATAAACACAATACTTTTAATTATAGCATCAGTAAAAGCGCCAGTTCATGAGGCTTTTCGCACAATTAGTTACAAGGAGCTCTTTTTCACTCCCTCAATCTCCGCCTGACACACATCATCATTTGCAAATGAGTATTGGAGGTAGGCATATCCTTTTGAAGTGCTATTGTAAGCACCCCCCTTTTAGTTCCACGCAATTTTGAGATCCCAACATAAGTGACCCTGACCCCGAATATGCTCCAGTCATAATCAGGAATAACCGGCCTCATGTTGGCTGCATATTCTTGCAACCGACAGACTTCTCGGCAAATTCAGATGGCGTCATCCAGCCCAGCGCAGAATGGGGACGTCTCTGGTTATAGTGTATGCGCCAGGCCTCGATTTTGCACCGTGCATCCTCCAGGGACATGAACCAGTTCTCGTTCAGACATTCCTGCCGCAGCCTGCCATTAAACGACTCCACAGTGGCATTGTCCGTCGGTGTTCCCGGGCGTGAGAAGTCTATACGGATCCCTCGTTCATATACCCATTTGTCCAGCATTTTCCCTGCAAATTCAGAGCCATTATCGGTTTTCAGTAATTGTGGTAAGGACCGTCTGAGCGCAATGGTGTTCAGCATCTCTGCGACCTCCGTTGAGCGCAGATTCTGGCCCACGCAGATCCCCAGACATTCGCGGGTGTAGAGATCAATTACCGTCAGCAGACGTAACCGACGCCCGTCAAATAAGGCGTCAGAGACAAAGTCCATGCCCCAGATATGATTCGGATACAACCCCTGAGGCTGGGGCTGCCGACGCTGTGCCGATTTATTCCGGCGCGGGCGTTTGAGACGCAGGGACAACCCCTGCTCACTGTAGAGCCGGTAAATGCGTTTATGATTATCCCGCCAGCCCTCCCGCCTGAGCATGACGTGAACCCGGCGGTAGCCATAGTGGACCCGGGTTTCGGTGATCTCCCTGATACGCAGGCGTAGCGCACTGTCGTCTGCTGCCACAGAACGATAGCGGAAAGAGCTGCGGCTGATCCGTAGCGCAAAACAGACCTGCCGCTCGCTGGCCCCGTAGCGTGCCTGCAAGTCCCGGACCCATTCACGCAGACGCGCCAGCGTCAGGTCTTTTTTGCCAGTACATCCTGCAGCATGGCCTTGTCGAGGCTCAGATCGGCAACCAGCTTCTTCAGCCTGAGATTCTCTTCCTCAAGCTGCCGCATGTGCTTCAGCTCCGAAGGAGAAATCCCGCCGTATTTCTTGCGCCACGTATAGAACGTGGCATCGGAGATGCCCAGTTTGCGACAGACGTCCGGCACGGACGTCCCCAGTTCAGCCTGCTTCAGGGCAAAAACAATCTGTTCTTCGGTGAATCGTGATTTTTTCATCGGCACCACCTCCGTTCAGGGAGTGTAGATCATGCCGGAATTCTGTTTCTGAATGGAGCAGGATTTCGGGTCAGGGTCATAAGGACATGAAATATCAACGAATAGGGAGAACTTTCAATATTTCCGAGGGCTAACAGGGGCTATCTGCTCCTGCTCGATCCAAGGTAGATTCTTAATTTGGAGTTTCGCTAGATCTCTATAAAGCGCTAAAATAGCTGGATAGTGCTTTGCTGACTCCAGCGCCTGCATTAATTCGACTACAGGTTTATCAACGAGCTCATCATCAGCCTGAGTCAATGCTTCAGCCCCCACCCCCATCAGATATGGCTGAATATCAATATCAAGTCGCTTCGCCAAAAATGCAAGAATACGATAGCCACCGGCATCTCGATCACCCCAATGGTAAATCGGTATCTCCATACGCAGTTCAGCGATAATGATCTCTATTACATGTACCCAAGAGCGCGGCGGGAAGCCGGCGGTGTAAATAATCACACCCAAATCATCAATTTCGCGCACATACCGCTCGAAACTAGCACGATTTTCAATGAAAAGCACATAGGGTGGCCGTTGTCCCCACACAATGCCTTTGACTTCATCCGGGGAAACACCGATTCCGTAGTGGAGTGCAGATAAATCGATAATCCCCCTGCAATGCAACAACCCATTGGCTTTGAAACGCATTGGTATTGGGTATTTACTAATCCCAAAATACTCCAGCAGCTTAACCCCATCGTCAAGCAAATCCACAACATCATCGTCAATATGCGGCAACATCAACTTTCGAATAAGACCGGAAAAGCTCTTACATTCTAACTTCTTGGAGTTGCCATACAACATGGCACTGAGGGTCCGAATATCGGGAACATTCTCAGAGACAGGTAGTTGAACGATCCACTCAATAACTTTCATTGCATCAAAAAGTCGGTCTGCCTGGTTGCGATTCACACCACAAAACGTCTTGTTGCTCGACCATTCCTTGGCAATCTCCAGCTTCGTATTATCCCACCAAGGTACATTGAACACCGTTGTCTCTAAATGCCGAAATGAAACTTTGATTTCATCAGCCTGTGGTATAACTCCCTGACTATCCATTAATCTGTAGCCATCAACGATCTCGATATACTCAATATGTTTAAACGCTCCCAGCGCGACTTTACGCTGATAGTGGATATTCAAGTATGCAATGGATTCCAACGTCTTATGCAGCGCCGTTTTGGTACTATTATTGAGGGCGAAGTACCAACGATAGGCGTGATCTGTGATACGTATCCTGCACTCAAGTTCCACACCTTCTGGTTTATCTATCTTCTTGATCAATTGATTGATGAACTTCTCAACATAAGAGTTCATATCATTCAACCATCTCGGCTTTAGCTTTCAATTCAGCAGCGCGTTCAGCCACAAGCTCTGGATGGTAAACTGGATTACGTTGGTCTATAAGCTCCTGCCCTGCTTCGAAAATCTGCGTGTGGTCAATCACCACATCTCTGTCCTCACGGCAAATGGTATAAATTTGCTCCATCTCTTTACCAATTTTCAGGGTCACTTCTGGCGGGGCAGCAATCAGTAATTGCAACCCGATTTCTTTAAGAAAGGCCACTGCTGCGCTCGCATTGCCACCATCCATGTTATTGAACGCTTCATCAAGGAGTACCAAAGACGCCCCTCGATCTGAATGACCACTAATCTTGTAAACGTTCATAAAACTCGCAGCCAGCGCAATATACGCTGGTGTTTGTTGCTCTCCGCCTGAACCTGTGCTTTGCATATCTGCCACGCTGCGCTCAGTCCCGGTGTCAGGGTTACGCATCTTCATGTCATAGGTGAAGAAACTGCGATAATCACTGATCTCATTAATTAGATCGTCACCACTGAGCAATGCCTCTTTCAACAGGTCTATAGCAGGATGTTCTGATACTGTTTCGAACATTGTCCCAACTAACTCGGTCTCTTCTCTATCTGCAGTCGTAATGTACTCGTAGACGGTGCGCAAGCTCTCTATCTCGCGAACCTTGAAGTGGAAGCTGTAGATGTGGTCGTGAAACGGGACTTTCTTAAGCAAGTTATTGAGTTGATTGAAGGTATATCTCATCTGCTCAAAGCGGCTTTGAAGCTCCCCTACTATGATGCCTCGAAAGTTTTTTTCCATCTGTTCAGCAGCTTCCCGGGCCGCCTGACGATGCACTAAAAGCTGTGCTGCCAGGATACGCTCAACCCATTCCGTACAATCTGCCTCAATAAAGTGGTACGCCTCTGTATTCACGTTATCAGTTTTTGCGGCTTCAAGAAGCGCCTGACGATTCGCTATATCCTCTGCAAAGTCTGTCGTGAATCTAACGACCTTGTAATACAGATCTCCACGTGTATTGAGCGCCTTCTCCCGTTCAACCTGAGCCTCATTCTGGGCTTTGTTTCGAATCAGGGAATAGCATCCTTCTTCGCCCCCAAACTTCTGCTCATAAGTTTGCCAGTATTCATCTGCTTTGGCGGTATTGTGTATAGGAGATTTTTCTGTTTCACTGCGGATTCGTTCTGCCTCGTCCCTATTTTTTGAGAGGCTTTCAATCTCGGTGTTCAAGCTATTTAACGTTGCAATAGCGTTCTTTTGTTCGGCCGTGGCATTGATGATCGCCGTATTACATGCTTCATAATTGTCGTCAGCCTGCGCCTTTGCGACTTTGAGCTGTTCATCTTTTGATGTCAGCGGTTTCAACTGTTCCTGAGCGGCAGACAATGCTTTTTTATCTTGCATCAGGCGGATACTATTTTCCCGTACGGACGATGAGCCCTCCACAATAGATGTAGATAGCCCAGCCCAGTTGCGGTTAAGCCTGCTCAGCGTTTGTGCTGATCTCTCAACGCCAGAGAGCCGTTGTGCGAGCACATCCCGTTCATGCTCCAGGAGCTTAAGCTGCTCAGCTTTAGCCTGTTTCCCCATCAATAACCCGCGAATATGAGCGGTACCGCCCACCGTTCCACTACCGGTCGCAAGGCCTGATGCCATTAGCGCTTTGCGCTCTCTTCGTAGTTCATCGCGCGTTGCCGCCATCTTAGTTCTATCCAGAATGATGTTCATAAAACCACGAGCGATCGGATCGCTGGTTTCGATCAGCTTTGAAACCATTCTTTCAGTGGGCGCTTTGTTGGCGGCTAAAGCATGACCAGGGTTAATCATGCGTACTCGTTTGAGTTGCGGCTCTCGCTTCTGTGCAACTTCGTACACTTCCAATGCATGGTCAAAATCACGTACACTCACCACCAGTGCTTCGCGATTCGGACCCAAGTACGACTCCACTGCTTCTTGCCAGTCTCTATCAGCGATCTCACAGAGGTCACAGACGGGCATGGATTCTATTCTCTCTTGTTTGAGTAATTCGATGACCTTAGCCGTCGCCGGATTGATGTCCGAAAGTCCCTTTCTCAGCCGTTCAATACGCACCTGCAAGGCCTTACATTCATGCATGGTTTGTGTTAAGTCGTGGCTCACATTTTTATCAGCCACCTCTATACGTTCAGCTATCTCGTCCAGTAATTTTTTTGCGCTTTTAAGTTTATCGGTTACCTTAAGCGTATTCTCATGTTCCGATGCTGAGAGGCTCTCAATGCCTGCCCGATTGAGAATGTCCACGGATGTCGCCCAGTGCCGGGCTAATAGCTCGAAACTCTGGATACCCAGCGTGTCAGGAAATCGTTGACGGATAACTTCACGCACAGCATTTTGCAGTGAAAATATTCGGTTGGTAAGACTGTTTGTGGATTTAGAAACGGCGCTTTTTGCGGCATCAACGGCTCTACTCAGACTTGCAGCATCAGAATTTTGCCACGCGATCAGGGCATCATCACGACATTGTTTCAGCTCCGGCAGTCGTGGCTCTTCTCTGTCAATGGTGCGTTTAGCTGCTGTCTGGCGCTCTTGCGCAGCTATTTGAGCATCTTCTGTGCGGCCAAGTTCTTCGTTGAGCCGAACAGTATCGGCCTCTTGCGAAACCCAAAGAGCATGGTGGGCATTGGCGTAATGCCGAGTAAGCTTCTTCGCTTCGGCAATCAGTAACTCGCGCGCATTTTTGTGGCTCTCGGCACGTGCGATTTCCGCCTCAATACGCTGGTGCTCAAGAAGATCTTCGCGCAATTGATAGGTTTCAATGAGGTCGGGAGGAAGAATGAAGTCCCTGATAAATGGATCAATCGGGCTGTCCATTTTCAGTTGTAACGCATTTGATAATGTCTTAACCAATAAATCAGGTTCAATTTTGGCGCTGCGCGTCTGATTAACCGACATCGCCTCAGCCATTTTTTCACGTATCGTCCGCGCACTGTCAAGCAACTCATAGCTCATCGCACCATGACGCTCTTTGGCATCCTGTTTCATGCGGTCAACAAAGTCACGCCATGGTAGAAAGGCGTCATCCCCGGACAGTAAATCAGCTTCAGTAATGTGGCGGCCTTTAATGATATGCCCGCGGGTCTCAATGTTTGGTGACTGACTGTTGGCATAAACAGACAGTCCAAAAGCATAAGGACATTGATGATTATCGTACCAGTTTAAGAAAATGTAAGTATTGGCATTCTCACGTTGGCAACTCTTTGCATCGTTTTCTTTGAACTCGCCCAGCGCATAACTACGCGCAGAACGCCCAGAGGTTTTGGTTTCAGAGGCAGAGTTGTAGCGGGTTTTACGTTGATCCCCCCCCATCAGAACAAACTGGATCGCATCAAAAATCGTTGTTTTTCCCGCTCCGTTTTCGCCTGATACTAGCGTGGCTGGAGCATTGAGATGGATCGTCTCCAGTTCAAACAGATACCACTGCGCCAACACCACATTATGAAGAATATGTGCTTGTATGGGGTTATTCTGCACTGTCATCGTAGACCTCCAGTGTCTCAAGATCATCAGTTCCTTCGAAAACCGCTTCGCCAAACGCAGATTCAGGTGTGTAACTATCCATAAAGCGGTTAAGCATGCCCACATAGGTTTGATCGACCACACGGGTAATATTAGGGAGAACGGTCAACTCGTGGAGTTTGGTATCGGGGTCTTTAATTCCGAGTTCAATAATTCCCTTCTTCCTTAGGTTCTCCAGGGCATTATTGGTTTCTGTTATGGGGGGCATCTCCCCCCTGACATGTTCGTACTGATTAAGAAGCTCGACCGTTGGCGGTGTTACACACCCAAGCTCCGTACGTCCCATCGACGCTTCAGCGTCATACATTTTCCGTAGAATGAGCAGGAACAGCGTAGAGGTGATATCCAGTTGCTTACCAGAACCACGCGGTAAAATCCCCGCATAACCGAAGTTACGATCGTAGTACCACCCCATATCCAACCCATCAAAAAGCTTGTTAAAATAAGCCAGATTATCCTCACACAACTTGAAGTGCTCTTTTTGGCCGCGTTTACCCTTCCATACCCATTGCTTCTGCAGTAGGTATGCTGCCGTGTTACGTAAGCTATCGGCATAGTCAGCAGATGTCTTGGCCTCGATATCTTTCAACTCTCTGAGCACAATTTCACTGGTCATGTGTGCGTTTCTCCATAGTGACGATCCGACGAATTATGATGCGACGACCGGCCATCTGTTTAAGGTCCGTCCACTCCCCTTCATCGAACTCAACGCAGTACATGGACTGCAGAGAAAAAAGTGGATGAGTTTTCGATATGCCTTGTGCCAAAAGGCGCAAATGAAGCGCTGCCATCATGTCATCAGCGGTATCGATCCTAAGATCATCCGTGGTCATCTGTACTCGCTCTCCAAGATTCGATTCAATGAAGTTGGCAACACGTGTAGGGTCGCATTTCTGGAAACTGATATGTTCTTGCTTGAGCTGGTTGTATGCCCGTTTTTCCCACAACGGTTTTGGCTGTCTGCGCACCGTCGGAACAGGCAGTATTGACTTTGCCTTGGGTGTGGCCAACCGGCAATCAGCAAGGAGTTCTTCACCTATCAACGGGCTAGGTAATGAGCCTAACAAGGCTTCACTCCCGATGCGCTCAAGCAGCGCCTGAATCTGTTGCCCCATATTACTTGGGGTATGCACGGTATACTTGATCTTCTCATACATCTGCCGGGTTATACGACGAGCATAGTCCTGCGTTTTCTTGAACAGTGGAGCAATTCCGTCAAACGCTTTGCTCAATCGATCTAGATCTGCTTCCACAAGCTGAACCGAAGGATTAGAAATATCATCACGCTTATAGGCTCTAGCGCATGCTTCCAGGCGCTCTGAGCTGAAACGGATATCGCTAACTAGCTTACGAATTTTACTGGCATGAAGGTTGGGGTTTCCTTTCAGGGAGAGTTTCTCAATATTGGGTAGAAAGAGTTCGGCCAAGTATTCTTCAAAGTAAAAAGTGAAATGGCCACTACCTTGGACGGAACCACCGCTAATTGCATGGTGGATTTCGCGGATATTGCCCACGAGAGCTCTGAGTCGATTTAAGAAATCCTCCATGTCATCAGCCGCTTTGCGCACTAACGATCCGTTGGTTGGGTCTTTAACCACTTCAGAAAGGTTCGAGCGTACCGCCAGACACACCACACCTAACGAGGGATGCTCAGCACTCATATTGCCAAGGAAGTTCAACAGCCTACGAGCATCTTGCGCCATCCAGACGACGTATCGATACCCGCTCTCCTGCTCTTCTCGAATCCACCCCGTATCTCGCAACCGGTTATAGACATAATGTTCCAGAGCGGGATTTCCTATCGTTGACTCAACCGACGCTATCTCAAGGCTCAAATTCTTATTGGCGATATAGTCTCGTAGAAAGACCCGTACCTGTTGCGGCGTAGGTTCATCTACCAGTTGTGTCGGATCCAAGAAAGTATCGAGATCGACTAATAACGCAAGCATCGATCGTCCATTCTCGCCCGAGATCGGTTTAAACAGATTGGTATTGAGTGTGTTAAAGCTCACGGAATCGTCCTACGCTCTTTCGTTACTTTTTGAGTTCACCTGAAAGTACAATATAGCTATATGTATATTTTATACACCCCATTATTAAGTGATGGTAGTAGATATTTATACAGTGCCAACTTATACTTTCGGATGTCTGCACATTTAAGATATTAGAAGGGCCACTATATGCAGTACTCACAGTACATGAAACCCGCGATCGCATCAGACACGCAAACAGTCTCCGTAACGGATTTAGCCAGTAAGCGGCTAGAGACTGGGGCATACTCGCACCCTCAGTGGCTGCGTTTGTGTTACATTGAGCGTCAGTTGCTCTGGGAGCGTCGGCTAACAACGACCATGCTGATGGAAACCTTTGGTATCTCACGCCCTCAGGCTCAGAAAGATATAAAGCTTTACCAGCAACTCTCGCCTAAGGCGCTAAAGCCATATCAGTTGGGTATTCCCTACTATCAACCTACTGACGGGTTTGAGCCGGTGTTATTATCCAAGGCAGATTTGCAGTGGCAGGCCATTGAAGAGTTCGCGCCGCCCATAACTGCACACGCCACTGAAATGCCCATGCTGTTACGCCATCATAATTTGCGTGTTCTGGCACGATTACTCTCGGCCATTGAGCACCAGCAGTCTATTGAAGCTGTAGTAGCAACAATGAATTCACCTAAAGGACGTAGCCGACGGCTAACACCCACGGCTATCGCGTTCGTTAATAACCGTTACCACGTACGCGCTTTTTGTTGGGATAATATGGCGTATCGCGATTTTCTCATTGGTCGTTTCAAAAACACCCCAAAAGTAGTTAAACCCTCGAAAAACACGCAGAACTGGGGCGATAATGCACCTGCCTTTGAACGTTGTAGAGGTGTCCCACCTAATCCTGATACTGAGTGGGAGCAGATGATCGAACTTGAGCTGAGGCCTAATCCACACCTCAGCCAAGATCAGCAGGCATTAATCGTGATCGATTATGAGTTGGATCAGGATGGAATCACCAAACGGTTCGCGCTTCGCAAACCGCTAATCGGTTATTTTCTGATCGACAATCGCATTCCTGCAAGTGAAGCTGAATACAATCTTGCTGTTAATGAAAATCCTAAGGCTTGGCCAGTATTTGCCTTCATAACTGACTCAAATAAACTTGCCCACGAACTCGGATTTGACCCAAGTTGATTTCTAGTAAGAAAAAGTTCTGTAGAATATTCGAAGTATCTCAGAGCTAAGTTGGCCGATCCGGGCCAAATGTCGGCTTTGGGTTATCAGGTTCAATCCACATTAATTTAACACCGTGACGAGGAAATAGACTCATCCTTTGTTTAACCACTCTCCTGGTGTTTTCCACTTCAACAACCGCTCAATTGCCGTATCGTCAGACAGGAACTGACGGGCAAGTTGCAGGCGTTCCATGACCTGTATCTTCTGCTGGTTATCAAGCATTGCTGCATCCATCTCTGCTTCGTAAAAAAACTGCTCCAGCCGTTTGTCTTCTGCCCACTGGGCAATAATGGATTTCAGCTCAGTACGACTGGCATTACACGCTTCCTCCGCCTGCTCTATCCGCTTCTTTTCCAAGTATATGGCTTGTTCCCGCTCACGCTGAATGCGCCACTCCTCAGCTTCAATTCTGCCCTGTTCTAGTTGCTTTGAAATTAACGGAACAGCCTGTTGCATTGCCGAAATCATCTTAGGGATCTGACTAATTAATCCACATTGTTTTGTCTGCCGGAACTGAAGTAACCATTTTGCGGAAGTATAAGGTGAGTAAAGCTGCAACAGAAATCGCCCAGTAGGCAAGGTATGTTTCGATACGTGAAGAAAAGGTTCACTATTTCTTCCCCGTATCCATCTCCCCATCTGTTCGTCACGTACATAGCGATTCTTGACTTTTTTCGCTGGAACATACTCCGTCATTTCAGCAAGACTAAACGCAAAGTACATATCCTCAATACAAATAATACTTGGCGTATAAGGCCGCCATAGATTGCCCCTGCGATACCCACCCTCTTTCGAATCTTCCTTAATATCAATATCCGCACGATGTAGCCTTTCTCCCGGTGCATCCAACGTAACCCGGTATCCCTTATTTCCCAGGGCATCAAAGAATCTACTCAGGAACTCTATCGCACTATCAAATCCCGTATCAGAAACGTTGAGATCCAATAATTTCTTTTTCGTAGGCTTGTAATAGCCATCTTCTGTAACCGAGGAGGCCGGCAGATACGTTTTAAGATCATTTATTAACCCATAGCCATTCCCTGTAACAGGAGCTTGCTTTCGGGTTACGGAAAGTACTGGTTTTGGTAACGCAGTGGTGGAAGGTTGCACTGGTGGGTTGCTATTCTCAAGCGCCTTCACCACCTTATCCTTTTTCAGAGCTGGTAGCTCGGGGATTGCAGGTGCAACCCCTTTCGCCAGCGCTTTCCAGTAACCCGCAAGCGGCCTAGGTATACGCATTTCACTGCATTGTTTCGCCAGTAAATCCGTACTAATGCCATACAGGGCAGCTATACGCTCCGCAGGCTCACGCCAGACCAAGTGATACAGCGCTTCCCGATCTTGGGGGAAAATATGTGCAGCATCCTGTGGATTAATATCTGACATCACATTACCCTTCTTTGGCTAAAATTATCAGAAATCTTTGCCTGCTGGTCATTGAAAGGACTCTGGCCGGGCTCTCCATCGATTGACGTATCAATCGCGTTCGAAATGCCCGTTACCAGCAAAAATCTCTCTGTCAAATAAGATATATTCCTGTGAAAGTGCTTACAACTACACTTCCACTTATTGAATACTCGACAATCCCATCAAAACAATTCATTGATAAAGAAAAGTCGTACCACACAATCCGGGTGAACAAGAATTGGCTGTAGCTGTGATAACTGGCCTCAGCTGGTAGCATCAGCCAAAGTGAGTACGAATATGAGTACAAGATTAGTTAATAAAAATAAAAATGTTAAATATCAATAATATAACAATAAAATTACGGTTCAACGTCTAAGCCTTTCTCTTCAGCCATAAAAAATCCACGCTCAGGCGTGGATTTTTTTATAATGCATTAAGTGAAACTTTTAAACTTAATCTAAATTAGGCACAGAATTAGTTAAGCGAATAGATTTAAATATTCACAGGAGCACTCTACTAAAATTCATTATAGATAAACGGTCAGGTTCATATCACTGACATTTATATCCTGAAAGGTCCTGTGTCATGCATATATCTATATCATCCAATCATGGTCGTTCTTATCAGTCAAAAACACTATCAGGACAAAGTTTGATATCTTTAGACTTCCAGTTGACAATTTTTTCACTGGTATCTATGTCTTTGACAGAAACAAAATCGCCAGCATATAAGGAACCAGTGACTACTATATCGTAGTTATGGTTAGCCTGGGGAATAAAATCGGCATACGTCCAGGTGCTCGCATAATGTACAACATTGATCAATTGCCCAGGCTTAATCGTAAACTCATTTATAAATGGACCGCTTACATTTTGAGATGCGGGCATGCCTGCAAGCCTCTTGTTACCCGTTACCGGGATCCCCATAAGGGCAAAACCAGAAGTGATACGTCTTTCTAGTACCTTTTTATAACAGCCGCTAACCTGCTTTTCATAGAACTGTAATGCTGTGTTACCCATAGTATCGGCGCGTATACGGGCTGCATCGGCACCTTTATAGTCTTCAAGTGCAGGCCGGAAACCAGCAGTGCATCCGCTAAGAAGTATTGTCGCTATTCCAGTAGCTATAATTTCTTTATACATTTCTGAACCGTTATATTAATTTGAGTTAAGTGAAAGATTTTATAACATCACTATCTGTATTTTTTTATTTAGCCAGACGATTGGTTATTAGTAAACTAAAATCTGATACAGACAGCATTATCATAACTGATTTTTATCATGCTTCTAAGGTATAGCATTTAATAACCCCCCCCAAATTCTTACCAACACAAATCAACACGGCACTAAAGCACAGCATATATAGTCAGTATAAACTGAACAATTTATAAACATAATGAATAACCTGACAATAAAAAAATCCACGCTCAGGCGTGGATTTTCTTTAAACAAAGAACAATCAGCGAGCCGCGCTGTTCGGGTAAACCGTCGCCGCCGGTAGAATGCGTTTATCCAGTCGGTGTAACCCGTAATAGAGTGCTGCGGTGCCAAACCAGCCAATAATCCACGACACATCGTTGCCTTCGAAGAGCCACGTCAGCGAGCCGTGGAAAAGCGGGTTCTCAATAAACGGCAGTTGAATCAGCACCCCGACGATATAAACCCCTATGCCAAACAGGTTCCAGCGGCCATAGCGCTTATCGGCGTCAAACAGCGCGGGAATATCTACGGCTCGGGACGAAATAAAGAAGTAATCGGTCAGGCTAATCGCGCTCCACGGTACAAAGAAGGCCAGCAGGAACAGCAGGAAGTGGGTGAAATGTTTCAGGAATGCCGGTTCGCTAAGCAGCGCAATGATGCATGAGGCCGCCACCATCAGCACCACAAACAGAATGCGGTTCTTCTGACTCAGGGTTACCTGCTTGCGGAACCCGGACACAATGGTGGTCAGCGACATAAAGCTGCCGTAGGCGTTCAGCGTGGTAAAAGTAATTTTGCCGAAGCAGATAGCAAAATAAATCAGCATCGCCATGGTTTCGGTTTTACCCAGCCCCACAATATAGCCAACTTCGTGCCCGGAAAAGGCGCTCCCGGCTATGGCCGCGGTGATAACGCCCAGCGTCATCGAGGCCTGAGTCCCCAGCACGGTGCCGCTAAACACCGAGAAAAACACCTTCGGGCCAGACACGTCTCGCGGCAGATAGCGCGAGTAATCGGAAACATAGGGGCAAAAGGCAATTTGCCAGGAAGAGGACAGCGACACCGCCAGCAAAAACATCGGCATAGAGAAATGGTTATTTTGCAGGATAGCCGTGAGATCGGTATTGAACAACAAGGAGCCAAACAGCCAGGCAAAAGCCAGCACGCCGACAATACTGGCGACCTTCCCGAGCTTATGGATAACGCGATAGCCGAGCACGGCAATGACGATGATAATGGCGCTGAACAGGATCATGCCGCTGACATCGCTGATGGACAGCAAATGCGCCATCGCCTGCCCCGCCAGGACGGTACCACTGGCGGAAAACCCGATATACATGATGCAGACCAGCACCAGCGGAATGACAGCCCCGTAAACGCCAAACTGCGCCCGGGAGATGATCATCTGCGGCAAGCCAAGACGCGGCCCCTGCAAAGCGTGGAAGGACATGATCGATGCCCCCAGAATCTGCCCCACAAACAGCCCCACCAGCGACCAGACAACGTCGCCCCCCAGTACAACGGCTAGTGCGCCGGTGACAATCGCGGTGATCTGCAAATTGCCGCCAAACCAAAGGGTAAACTGGCTAAACGGATGCCCGTGACGTTCGCCGTCCGGGATGTAATCGATAGATCGGGTCTCGCTGAGACGTGAGCCCTTTTTTGACTGTTCTTCTGTGGATGAAAAGGAAGACATAACGACCTCGCTAAACCTGATTAAACGCCGGAAAACCCATCGCACATCAAATGATCACTCATGTATATACAAGCAATGTGCGTAAACCACACCCTGCTGATAATGAATTTGCGAACTAAGTTGTAGATTTTATGTAACCAAATTGATGTGTAGATGTACCAATACGAAAAACTGATGGTTAGCGAGTGTAGGAAGGCCAGCCCGGGCATTGACGGGAGGATAGGCGTTAAGCAAAAGCGGGAAATTAAGGCGTCAATGAATGCCAAAAGAAACCCACGCTGACGGTGGGTTTCTTATCTGGCTACCTGCTATACAGGCCGCAAAAATGGGGGTTACAGCCCGGCGGGGCGAGGCACTTCAAAATAGTTGCCGTTAATATCCTTCTGGTAATAGCTCCCGTTGCGCACGTAATAGCGCTTACCGTTGTAATCCAGCACGCTGACGCCAGAATTGATGCTGGACGGCGTCTCTACGCGAATGTATTCCGCCCCCTGACGCTGGTAGTAAATCCCATTGACCACATAATAGGTCAGACCGCCAACGATAATGGCCGTGGCAAGCCCAGGTAATACGGTCAAACGCGGCCCACCATAGAAATAATGTGGCCCTGGATAATAACGCGGGCCAGACCAGAATCCTGGGCCATGACCAAACCAGGGGCCAGGGCGCGCCTGCGCCAGGGACGGCACAACAATCAGCGCAGACATTGCCAACACATACAGATACTTTTTCATCTTAAACTCTCCTGACCTGCGGCTGAACGCGAGCTTTAGCCCGCTTTATGTCGATTATAATCCCGCCGCCTCAGGCTTTTCCGTATAGGGAAAGTAAATCCGTGAAATCTCCACAATCCTGGTTTTGGCGTCTTTATTTATCCATAGATGTAAAAAATCCACGCAAAGCGTGGATTTTTTTATCTGCAAGAACGCTGGCGTGAGTTTATTCGAAACAAACGTCAGGGTTATCCGCCAGGGAGATAAAGGTCTTGCTGTTTTTATCCAGGGTACGGATTTCACCGCTTTCGATATCATAAACCCAGCCGTGCAGGCGCAGGCCATTGTTACGCAGCCCTACCGCAACGGAAGGATGCGTTTTAATGTTGTTCAGCTGAGCAATAACGTTTTCTTCTACCATGGCGTTGACCTTGTCGGTCTCGTTGTTCCAGGTTTTCTTTTCCACTACCGCTTTTGCCGCATCGGCATAGTGCAACCAGTGTGCAACAGCTGGCATCGGGTCCAGACACTGGCAGGAGGCGATTGCTTTCATCGCGCCGCAGTTAGAGTGCCCACAAATCACAATATCGGTCACGCCAAGGGCAACAACCGCGTACTCGATGGTCGCAGAAACGCCGCCCGGCTCCGGGCCGAAAGAAGGCACGATATTGCCGGCATTACGAATAACGAAGAGCTGCCCAGGTTCTTGCTGCGTAACCAGCTCCGGCACCAGACGGCTGTCGGAACAGGAAATAAAAAGCGCTTTAGGATTTTGGCTGGACGCCAGGCTGCGAAAGAGCTCTTTGCGCTGCGGGAAAATCTCTTTCTGGAAGTTAAGAAAACCTTCGATGATATGTTGCATAGCACGTTCTCTTGTTCTGTAGTGACCCCGACATGATAGAGATCACATTGAGTTAGTCCAGCCCCAACGCCGCTTTTTCTCTGCCGACAAACCGGAATAAATCCACATCAACCATGGATTTATTCCCTGCGACCGGCAGCAAATACTTAGCCACATCGGGCTTTAATCGCCGAAACGTTTCTCTCCAGATTAGCCGGATCGTATTCCGCTAGTTGAAAATTAAAACCTTGATTCTTTTGTAGATCCAGCCGTTCCGGGCGCAGCATATTCGGGTTACTGTCAACGTCGAATAGCTTCGCAATATGCCCGGGATCGATTCGTCCGTTCGCCATATTCATAAAATGCGTGTTGATGTCGTTGAGCGATACCGGATGCGAGGCTTTCTTGCTCATCCAGTCATCAAGGCGCAGCGGGCGAGTCGCCCCGTCCCCTAAATCCGACTGATACAGGAACGCGTCGCGTCTTGGTTTTGCACTCGCCGGCAGATCAATCACGTAGGCATGGCCCATACCTGCATCGTTCACACGCAAAATAAAATGTTTGTGAGCGGGTAAATTGGCAAGCTGCTGCTGAAGCTGAGGTAACGACATTGTACGCCCGTGTTCAAAAGCGTAGCTGAAATGGTCAGTGTCGAGGAAAAGCTTCATCACGTTATTCGCCGTAACGCCGCAAACAGGCTCGTTTATGCGCTTGCTGCTGCCCAGCATCGCCTCAACTTCATGCTTTGGCATTCCCCAGTCTCTGGCCGTATTTGAGATATTATCGTCTATCGCCTTCAGCAGCGCCGAAGGGCTTTTGTGATGAATCGGCACCGAATTGTCATCGCTGTTAAGCAGCACGTTAGCCCTCAGGTTTTTGCCGCTTAGCTTCGCAAAATCCTGCACCAGGCGGGTGGACGGGTTATTCACGCTGCGGGACGACGAAGCCGTGGCCGACGTTCTGGAGGTGCGGCTCGACTGGCCGCTTTGTGCCTGCAAGCGCGGATCGGACTGTGTAGGACGGAACGTATTAAGGATGTTTCTCATCGGAGGGTATTCCACTCGTTGGGCAATTGAGGCTGAGTGGTAGCGCTGGCGCGCAGGTTCCCTACAGAGATAAAAAATCCACGCCGAAGCGTGGGTGACAGGACTATTTCAGATTCAATGGATTGGTTGATTTCAGGTTTACATTCTCCGCCAGCAGATTGACCTTCTTCGTCTCGTCTTTATCAAACGGGGTACGTTTCTCATCGGTCAAACGCGCCGCAACGTAAGTCTGAACATACTCGGCGTTATGGGTTGCGCGGCTGGTTTCCACGCTCGCCAGGTTGCCCTTTTTGAACTCCAGCGTCGTCCGGGTTGACGTTTCTTCGCTGATCACATGATAAGTGTAGTTTTGCGACGATTTCTGCCCCGTGAGATCGAGTTTCCCGCCAGAGAGCAGCGACTCATGATAGCTGGCCTTGAGACTAGCCCTCGTGCTTTGAACCAGTTTGCTCAGGTCACCCCGGCTGTCGGTGGTGGCCTGGGTCGTCTGGCTAAAGTCATAGGAAAAACTGTCGTTTTCCTCAGGCTTGTAAGGGTTAGAGGCCGAATCCGCCTGCTTGAAGGAGGCGGTAAAGTCAGCCAGCCCGCTCAGGTAAGCGCGAGCCTTATCCTCTGTAGAGACGGTGATACTTTGCTGTACCCCTCCAGTTTTCGCCTCGTTTGAGCCGTAATCGCTGTTTAAGGCGTGGAAGGCATTTTTAAACAGGGCAAGCTGGGCTTTGTTCGCGTGGCCGCGAGATCCGGCCCCATCCAGCTGTTTCTCATAGGCGGAGAGCGCCTGAGCCTGCTGGCTTTTGCTGCCCAACGTTCCCGGGTTACTGAGGTCAGTGGTCAGGTTAAACGTGGCGTCGCCGTCTTTGTAGCTTAACGCGCGCTGCGTACTGTCGCTCTGGAAGCTCAGAGACTGAATTGAGTTGCCGGCCTGGCTGACATCGGTATTCAGTTCCACAGACTTGAACAGCTTGCTGTTAACGTTGAGCAATCCATCGATTTTTATCGCCGGAGGTTGCTGCGACAGGCCATCAAGCGCGTTCTGGAAGCCATCCGCCAGGCCCGAGATCGCCGCCACGTCATCGTCGGTCAGGTCACCGCCGCTGGTCTGGACTTGCGCAACCAGGCCTTCAGACTGGCGGGATAACGAAATGCTGACCTTAACGCCGCTCTGTGTTTCGATATTCAGTGCGACCGCGCTGTCTTTGTCCTGCACAACGTCGCCATCTACGGCGGCGGCCGCAGGCGAGGCAACCGCCAGAGAGAAGCCTTTCGGATTATCTTTCAGCGCCTGCAGAAGCTCTTTACCCAGCCCCTGGAACGAGACAGAACCCGGTTGCGAAAGGGTAGCCCCCATCAGCGCGGACAAACTGCTGTTGCCTGCGGGCGTATTCGCCCTAAGTTTCTGGGCACCGAACGAGTAAACAGCGTTGATGCTGTCGCTCGCGCCGCTGAGGGTGACGCGCGTTGAGGCCTGGATCGCCGGGGCGGGAACCACAGGAGCTTTAACCTTTGCCGTAATATTTGCTCCCATTAAGGGAGCAGAAATGCCAATGCTGCCAATCGGACCTGTCATTTAATTCATCCCATTATGTTGGTCTGCAGTAAATATCGGCCTGA
Source organism: Cedecea neteri (assembly GCF_000758305.1). Classification (NCBI taxonomy): domain Bacteria; kingdom Pseudomonadati; phylum Pseudomonadota; class Gammaproteobacteria; order Enterobacterales; family Enterobacteriaceae; genus Cedecea; species Cedecea neteri. The sequence goes on from NZ_CP009458.1 coordinate 3,968,160, forward strand.
GTGGGGTTAACTTGAGTGAAAAAGCATCCACGGATAAACGTGGTTAACGCAGCGTATAGCCGCCATCGCAATAGATAGTGCTGCCGGTAATATTATGATTATCCAGTAGAAAAAGCGCCGTTGCAGCCTGCTCATCTACGTGCCCCGGGCGGCCATTTAACGCCAGGCTGTTCCAATATTGGTAGGCCGATTCGCGCACGTCAGCCGGGCGATTGCGCCAAAGTTCGCTATCGGTAGTGCCCGGCGACAGGCAGTTGACTCGAACCGGCTTCAGCTCCACCGCCAGCCCCCGCGCCAGTCCCTCAAGCGCCGCGTTGCAGGCAGCATAAGCGGGAGCACCAATGGGCCGGGCGGACGCCGCGCCGGACATCAGCACCACTGCAGAGGAGGCATGCAGACCAGGAAGCGCTTCGTAGACAGCCCAATATTGTGACCAGAATTTTGCCTGAAACAGCGCTTCCGACGTGGCGGCATCGCCGTCGCGAAAATCCCCGGTTTGATAAGATGCGGCCGGAGTAAACAACCCCGCCAGCGGCCCGGCATCCGAAAAGAAAGCCCGGAGAGACAAGCGATCGGTCACGTCCACCGTTTTGCCTGCGGCATGTTTGCCAAGTTCCGCCAATGCCGCCTGCAGTTTTTCCTCTGACCGCCCACCGATAAGCACGCTGTCTCCGCGAGACGTCAACTTGCGGGCGAGCGCCAGCCCGATACCAGAACTGCCGCCCAAAATGGCATAACGCGCATGGGTCATGATTTTCTCCTCGTGAACTTGCAGGCCAGCATTACAACCTGAAATCCCGTAGGCAGATAGCTCAATAGCGGATATGCATTTTCACCGGGTAACTAACGCGTTAACTGCTTCAGCACCTGCGCGAAACCTGCTTTGATCTCCGCGTCTTTCTCGTGCCGCCCTTCGCGTATCACCCATTTCCCGCCGGTCATAACGTCTTTGATTGGGTTAGAAGAGCAGGCAAAAATCCAGCGGTTCAACAGCTCGCTATCTTTCGCCGTCGCCAGGAACGGATCGTTGCCGTCCAGCACCAGCCAGTCGGCTCTCGCCCCAACGGCCAGCTCGCCAATATTTTGCCCCAGCGCCATGCGTCCGCCGCGCAGCGCCCCCTGATAAAGCACATTGCCGACATACGGCTCCGCTTTAAGGTGAAGCAAATTGCGGCGGCGGTTATTCAGCCGCTGGCCGTATTCAAACCAGCGTAAATCCTCGCTGACGCTGACGCTGATATGGCTGTCGGAGCCAATGCCCCAGTTGCCACCCTGCTGCAAAAACGCCTGGCCTGGGAAAATGCCGTCCCCAAGATTAGCTTCAGTCGTCAAACACAACCCGGCGACTGCGCCAGAATCAGCCATAAGCCGGGTTTCGCTTTCGGTGATATGGGTGGCATGAATCAGGCACCAGCGCTCATCGACGGGCATATTGTCATACAGCCACTCGACGGGACGCAGCCCGGACCAGGCGAGGCAGTCCGCCACCTCTTTCTGCTGCTCGGAAATATGAATATGTACCGGCTGAGGCTGCGTCTGGCTCGCCAGCACAAGATGCATTTGTTCCGGCGTCACGGCGCGCAGCGAATGGAAGCACAATCCGGCACGCTGCATCGGCTCCGGGGCAAGCGCCGTGGCAATGCTCTCGTACAGTTTCAGGTAGCTGTCGGTGTCATTAATAAAGCGGCGCTGCCCCGCCGATGCGGGCTGCCCCCCGAAACCGGAATACGTGTACAGCACCGGGAGCAGCGTCAGGCCGATGCCGACATTTTTTGCTGCCTGAGCCACGCGCAGCGCCAGTTCCGCAGGCTGCGCGAAGGCTTTGCCGTCCACATCGTGATGCAGATAGTGAAACTCGGCCACTGAGGTATAGCCGGCTTTCAACATTTCGATATACAGATAGCTGGCGATGATCTCCAGCTGCTCCGGGGTGATTTTGCCCACCAGACGATACATTAGATCCCGCCACGTCCAGAAGCTGTCTGCCGGGTCGCCAACCACTTCCGTCAGCCCCGCCATCGCCCGCTGAAAAGCGTGCGAATGCAGGTTCGGCATCCCCGGCACGACAACACCGTCCAGGCGGATATCGCCTTCATTCGGCATGCTGTCAGCTGCCACTGACTGAATGACGCCCTCGGGCGAAACGCCCACTCTGACATTTTCCGCCCAGCCCTGCGGCAGAAGCGCTTTTGCCGCGAAATATACCGCCATATCAGCACCCCGGTTTGATGTTAATCAATTGTATATACATGCATGTATATATACATCCAAATAGGGGTAGAGTAAACTTTAAAGGATACCCGGGCGAGGAATGATGAATGGCACAAAACGACGTTTTTAAAGCAGCGGCAGAGACCGACAATCTGGACCAGCCAGCTCCCTATTATGAAAGGGTCAAAATCATTATTAAGACCAATATTCATAGTGGATTGTGGCCAGTAAACTACCGGGTTCCCTCCGAAAGTGAACTGGTGAATCAGTTTGGCTACAGCCGCATGACCATCAACCGCGCCCTGCGCGAGCTGACCGCCGAAGGTCTGCTGGTGCGTATGCAGGGGATCGGGACTTTCGTCGCCGAAGTGCGCGGGCAGTCCGCACTGCTCGAAATCAATAACATTGCCGACGAAATTGCCAGCCGCGGCCACCGCCATCACGCCCGCGTGCTGGAGCTGACCCAGGTGTATGCTGACGCGCAGCAGGCCATGGCCTTCAACTTACCCAAAGGCAGCCGCCTGTTCCACTCGCTGATTTGCCACTACGAAAACGGCGTCCCGGTGATGCTGGAAGATCGCCTGGTGAACTCGCTGATCGTGCCGGATTACTTCCAGCAGGATTTCACTCGCATCACGCCCAACGCCTACCTTTCGTCCATCGCGCCCATCGTTGAAGGCGAACATATTATTGAGGCAGTGAACGTGCCTCGCGAAGAGTGCGCGTATCTGGAAATCGACGAACACACGCCTTGCCTGCAGGTCAATCGTCGCACCTGGACCGGGCGCCAGAACAAAAAAATCGTCACCAGCGTGCGCCTGGTTTACCCTGGCTCACGCTACCGCCTCGAAGGAAGCATGCATAAATGATCCAGCTTCTGCCCTATGAGCAGTGCCCGGAAATGCTCTGGAAAAACGGCCAGGGCGTGACGCGGGAAATTTATCGTTTCCCGGCCACGGATAACTACGCCTGGCGCATTTCGGTGGCCACCATCCGCCAGGACGGCCCCTTCTCTCTTTTTTCAGGCTATCTGCGCAATATCAGCGTGCTGGAAGGCGAAGGCATGTATCTCACCGTCGACGGTGAACAAAGCGCGCTTATTCCGCCGTTCCGGGCCACGGATTTTAGCGGCGACAGCGCAGTCAGCTGCGCAATTGTCGGCGGACCGCTGCTGGACTTTAACGTCATCTATAAAGCAGAAACCACACAAGCCACGGTAAGCTGGCTGCGGGAAGGCACCTGGGCGCACCAGCAAGGTACGCAGTTGCTGTTTAATGCCGGTGGCGTTCTGGAAGTTGAGGTCAACGGTGAACGCCAGGTATTACAACACTACGACAGCCTGTTAATTAGCGCCCCGGCCACGGTCAGAGTGGTTTCCTCTGCTTCATCCCTCTTCGCCCGCGTCACCCTTTCGGCATAAAAAAACCGGCAGACTGGCTGCCGGTTTCAACGTTATTTCACTTCATCGCCCTTTAAACTCGGGTGATTGCTTATTTTTAAACGCCGCCAGACCCGCCGCCCGGTCTTCGCTGTCGGCGATTAACGCAGAAAGCGAGCGCTCGTAGGCCACGCCCGCGCTCAGCGGCATTTCGTAGCTGGCCGCCACGGCTTTTTTAATCATCATCGCGGCAAGCGGCGCGGCTTTTGCCACCTGAGTGGCCAGCACTAGCGCCTGCTCTTCCAACGCATCCGTTACGCGACTAACAAGCCCGGCACGCAGCGCTTCCTGTGCGTCGATTCTCCTGCCGCTTAACAGCATATCCATCGCCAGCGATTTGCCCACGGCGCGCACCAGGCGCTGCGTTCCGCCCGCCCCGGGAATAATCCCGATGTGGCTTTCCGGCAGGCCGAAGACGGCGTTTGAATCGGCGATAATAATGTCGCACAGCAGCGCCAGCTCCAGGCCACCGCCGAGGGCGTAGCCAGACACGGCGGCAATCAGCGGCGTTTCAATGCTCGCCACTCGATCCCACTTCTCGCTGAACCCGCTGCGCCATAATGTTGTCGCTGAAGCAGACGCCAGCGTGCCGGTATCCGCCCCGGCAGAAAACGCTTTGGGGGAGCCAAGCAAAACGATCGCCCTGACGTCTGGTCGCCCGTCCAGCTCGGTTAAGGTGCCGAGCAGCTCATCAAGCATCTCAGCCGTAAGCGCATTGTATTTTTGTGGCCGGTTGAGCGTCACCAACGCAACCGCGCCGTCAACGCGAGAAAGAATATCACTCATGCTTCTCTCCCCCTGTCAGCTGCCGGACGATGTCATCCCGGTGGCGCATTCCGGCTGCGGCGGTCTCTGCGGTCCACGCATAGAAGCCCTCCCCACTTTTCGCGCCTAGCTTACCGTCGGCGACTTTGGCTTTCAGCCATGCAGGCAATTGACTGCTGTTATCCAGCTCGGGGAGTAAAATACCGGCCACTTTCTCTACCGTGTCCAGCCCGGCAAAATCCATTAGCTTCATCGGCCCCATTGCCGCCCAGCGGGGCGCCAGCGTGCGCTGCACCGCCCGGTCGACGTCCTCCACGGAGCCGATCCCGGCATCCACCAGGTAAAGCGCCTCACGCAGCATCGCGTACTGCAGCCGGTTGATAATAAAGCCCGGAATATCCTGGTTAACGACTATCGTCTCTTTCCCCAGTTGCTGGCAGATGTCCCGCACGCGCTGGCAGATGTCATTCCCGGTCTGTTCGCCACGCACAATCTCGATCATCGGCATGGTATCCGCCGGGTTAAACCAGTGCATGCCGATCAGCCGCTGCGGCTGGTTCAAGGCCGAGGCCAGCAGCGTGATGGACACGCTTGAAGTGTTGGTTGTGATCACGCAATGCTCGCCCACCAGGCGTTCAACATCGCTCAGCACGCGTTGCTTGAGCGCCACGTCTTCGGCAACGTTCTCAGACACCAGGTCAGCGTCGCTCAGGCAAGCCTCAAAGGAGGTGGTGAACTCTACGGCTTCACCAGCGCCGAGGGTGGCCACAATAGCCCGCGCTTTATCGAGCGTAGGCTCAGAGCGCGACCACAAGCTAACGCGGTAGCCCGCACGTGCCATCACCACGGCGATGCGCGCGCCCATCGTTCCGGCCCCAATCACCGCCACTTTTTTTATTTGCACCATTTGCGTTCTCCGCCGGTTAAATGACGCCCTGCGCCTTGAGCTGCGCCAGCGTTGCCTCGTCGATAGCCAGCAATTCCCGCAGCACGCTGGCCGTATGCTCGCCCAGCGCTGGCGGCACCAGCGCAGGTTCTGTTTGCATGGCGCTCATTTTCACCGGCTGCGGAACAATCGAGATGTTGCCTGCCGTCGGGTGCGTCACCTGCTTAACGAGTTCACGTTCTTTCGCATAGTCGCTGGTCAGGATCTGGTCGAGACGCAGCACGGCAGAGGCCGGGACGCCTGCGTGGTCCAGAATGGCCTGAGCATCGTTAACCGTTTTATCCGCCAGCCAGCGCTCAATTTCTTCCCGCAGGGGCCGCTGGTTCGCCAGGCGCAGTGGATCGGTGAGGTACAGCGGATCGCTTGCCAGTTCGGGCTTATTCATCGCCGAGCAAAGCTGGCGGAAGAGCTTATCGTTGGCGACCGCAATCACGATGTGGCCATCCTGCGCCGGATAGCTGTCCATCGGAGCGCTGATGGGGTGCGCGTTGCCCAGCCGCCCGGCGGAAGGCTGTCCGCCGATCCATTGAGTCAGGGAAACCATTTGCATCGTCACCATCGTGTCGAGCATCGAGACATCAAGATGCTGCCCTTTGCCGCTGATCCCGCGCTGCAACAGCGCCGCGAGCACCGCCCAACTGCCGTACAGCCCGGCCACAACGTCCCCGATAGCATCGCCGACGCGGGTTGGCTCCCCTTCCGCCCAGCCGGTGACCTGCATAATGCCGCCGTAGGCCTGCACGATATGGTCGTAAGCAGCTTTGTGCGCCATCGCCCCATTTTGCCCAAACCCGGAAATACTGGCATAAACCAGCCGTGGGTTGATTTCCTGCAACGTCGCATAATCAATGCCGAGGCGTTTAGTTACGCCCGGACGGAAGTTCTCCACCAGCACGTCGGCCTGCGCCACCAGTTGCTTCAGAATGGCTAACCCCTCAGGTGCCTTTAAATCCAGGGTAACGCTTTTCTTGCCGTGGTTAAGCTGCATGAAATAGCTGCTTTCCCCGCCGATGTGCGGGGTGAAGCTGCGGGAATCATCCCCGCTGCCCGGCATCTCAATTTTGATGACTTCCGCCCCGAGATCGTTCAGTAGCGAGGCGCACCACGGGCCGGCCAGCACGCGGGATAAATCAAGCACTCTGACGCCTTTCAGCGGCTGTAAAGCTTCACTCATGTTCGGATTCCTCAACCAGGGCGAGCAGCCGTTGGCTCAGCTCACCGTCAGCAATCAAACCGCGCACGGAATGCATATCCGGGTAAAGCGCTGTGTCTGTCTCACGGAACGGCACGCGGGCGCGCACCATGCTCAGCGTTAACTCTGCGCCAACCGAGGCGCGAAGCGGGCGGTGAAACTCCAGCGCCTGACTGGCACACAGCAGCTCGATGGCAACAATATCCACCGCATTGCTCACCGCCTGCATGGCTTTGCGTGCCGAAGAAACGCCCATGCTGATATGGTCTTCCTGCCCGGCACAGGTGGTGACGGTATGCACACTCGACGGCGCGGCCAGGCTGCGGTTATCCCCCGCCAGCGCGGCGGCCACATAAGGCGGGATCATCATCCCGGAATTCGCGCCGCTTCTGCCGACCAGGAACGCAGGCAGACCACTAAGATGCACGTTGGTTATACGATCCGATCGCGCCTGGGACGCCGTGCTGACCTGGGCAATGGCGACGGCCAGAGAATCCAGCGCCAGCGCCAGCGGCGCACCGTGCCCATTGCCGCCGGGCAGGATCGCCAGTGCGTCATTTTCGATAAGGAATACCGGGTTATCGGTCACCGAATTGAGTTCAATAGTCACAATCTGGCGGCAATGGGCGAGCTGGTCGCGCACCGCGCCGTGGATTTGCGGAATGCAGCGCAGGCTGAGCGCATCCTGCACCCGATGGTCGCGGTAGCGGGCAAAGATCTCGCTGCCGCTCAACAGACGACGAAGAATCGCGGCGGTTTTTTGCTGCCCGTCGTGTGGGCGGAGCGCATGCAGACGGGCGTCATAGCCACGGGTATTGCCCTTCAGCGCCTCAAGGCACATACCACCGGCCATATCAGCCACCGGCAGTAGTCGCTCAAAATCATGCACGGCAAGGCACGCCAGGCCGGTGATTTCATAGGTGCCGCTGATCAGCGCATGGCCTTCGCGCGGGCCTGGCACTCGGGGGGCAATCCCCGCTTTTGCCAAGGCTTCGGAGGACGGCAGAAGCTCTCCCTGATACCAGCACTGCCCCTCGCCAAACAGAGACAGCCCGATATGCGCCGTCGCAATTAAATAGCCGACCGAGCCGCTGGCCGGTGACCACGGCGTAACCTGCCGATTAAGCATTTCGGCCATGCGTTTCGCCAGCTCGGCGCTAACGCCGCTATACCCCTGCAGCAGCGACTTCAGCATGACCGCCATCATGGCGCGCACTTCACGCACGGACAAATCTGGCCCCATCCCGCAGGCGTGGCTGCGCAGCATATTGAGCTGCACGCTGGCTATCTGGTCGACAGAAAGGCGCTCCGTGACCAGGTCTCCTACCCCGGTGGTCAGGCCGTAGATCACCTGCCCTTCATCTATTGCTCGTCGAATATACCCGCTGACGTGGTCCATATTCGCCAGGGCTTCAGGGGCCAGTTCGACCGGCGCCCCGTCGGCAATGTGCACCAGTTCGTTAATGGTGGTTTGCGCCCTACCTAAAGTGACGGTTTCATGAGAACGAGCGGTGGAGCCAGTTTGTCTTGTCATCGTGCGCCCTTACTTGCTCAGACCATGTTTAACCAGCCACTGATGCGCCACGTCATCAATGCTGGCAAATTCAGCAAGCTGCCCGTTCATGGCAATCAGATCAGCGGTGGTTAGCTGAGCCGAGACTTTATTCAGCGTGCCTTCAATCGTCGGATTCAGCGTGGTGGTGGCCACAATCGGGACGATGTTTTGCGCCGCAAACAGGTTTTTCGGATCGGCCAGCGCCACCAGATGGTCTTTCTGGATTTCCGGCGTGGTGGAGGTTAAATCCGCCGCCTGAATTTGATTATTCTTCAGTGCGGTCAGCGTCAGCGGGCCCGCGACGTCCAGCACTTTGAAGCTCTTGAAGTTCAGGCCATACACTTCTTTCAGGCCAGGCACGCCTTCGTGACGCGTTTTCCATTCAGCCGGGCCGCCCAGAATAAGTTCTGCCGCGTGAGGCTTCAGATCTTCAATGGTTTTGAGGTTGTACTTATCCGCCGTTTTTTTGGTGACGGCGATAACGTCGCTGTTTTGCGCCACGGAGGTATTCAGCATTTTCACTTTGGCCGGCAGCTTCGCCGCCAGCGCGGTCGCCACTTCGTCAGAGCTGTGCGCTTTATTATTGGCATCCAGGTAGCTCAGCAGCGCGCCGCTGTACTCCGGGATAACGTTAATCGAGCCGTCCAGCAGGGCCGGAATATAAACTTCGCGGCTGCCGATGTTGAGCTTCTTCTCCACCGGGATGTTTTGCGCTTCCAGCGCACCGGCGTAAATCGTCGCCAGCAGCTGGTTTTCAGGGAAATCAGCCGAGCCAATAATCACCTTCTGCCCCGCATCTGCCGCCCACGCGGAGGAAACAACGGACAGCATCGCGGCACTCAACAGCGTCAAACAACGTTTCTTCATATTCATCGCTTTCACCTTGTGTAATTAACGGGCTCAACATCACTGGGGTTTGATACGTCGGGAAATACCGTGGGACACCACGTACTTCACCGAAAGGGAAAAGAACACATCCACGAGCAGCGCCAGAATGGCAACCAGCACCGCGCCAGCTGTCATCTGGGCAAAATCGTTCGCTGCGCGACCATCGATAATCAACCGCCCCAGGCCTCCAAGAGAGACGTAAGCCGCAATGGTGGCGGTCGAGATAATCTGCAGCGTGGCGCTGCGAATGCCGGACAGAATCAACGGCGTGGCGCAAGGCAACTCCACCTGAGTCAGCACCTGGAACGGCGTCAGGCCAATACCTTTGGCGGCGTCGTGCACGCTTGGGTCAACGGAGCGAATCCCCGCATGAACGCCCAGCGCTATCGGCGGCAGGGCTAATACCACCAGCACGATAATGCACGGCAAAATAAAGGCCATGTCGGACTCGAAGTAGCCCGCCATCAGAATAACCAACAGGATAATCAGGCCAAACGACGGCAGAGAACGAAGCGCGTTGGTGGTGCCAATCAGCAGCGCCTCTCCTTTGCCGGTATGGCCGGTGTAGCAGCCCACCGGAAACGCGATGGCTATCGCTATCGCCAGCGCCACCGCGCTGTAGCCGATATGCTGCGCCAGCAGCGGGAGAATACCGTCATCGCCATACCAGTGGCTGAGCGTAAAGAACCAGTCAGACATACTTTATCCCCTTGTTGGCTGCCAGCGGCTTAATGAGCGGGTGACGGCCACGACCACGCAGTCGAGCACGAAAGCCAGCACGATACACAGCACGATGCCGGCAATAATTGGCGTCAGAAACTGCAGCTGAAACCCCTGAGTAAACAGCGACCCGAGCTGCGGAGCGCCGATCAGTGCAGCGACTGAAACAATGCTGACGTTAGAGACCACGGCAACCCGCATCCCCGAGCCAATCACCGGTACCGCCAGCGGCAAATCAACCTGGAAAAACTGGTGCACCGGCTTGTAGCCGAGGGCAAAAGCGGACTGCCGGGTGTCGGTGGGCACTGAATCCAGGCCGTCGCACACGGTTCTGACCAGCAGCGCAAAGCTATAAATCGTCAGCGCCACCACCACGTTGATCGGGTCAAGGATTTGTGTGCCGAGCAGCGGGGGCAGCAGCACAAACAGCGCCAGGGACGGGATGGTATAGAGCAGCCCGAACAGGTTAAGAATGACGCCCTTTACGCGCGGCATGCTGCTCACCAGCCAGCCAGCCGGAATCGCCAGCAGCAGGCCAATCAGGATCGGCGTCACCGAAAGGTAGAGATGCCACAGCAGCAAATGGAAAATTTTGTCGCTCTGCGCCCACAGCCAGTCAAATCTCATACCGCCTCCCGCGCCATCGACTTGCAGGCATCCAGGACGTGATCCAGCCCCAGCGTCCCCAGCACTTCTGCACGCTCACCAATCACCACCGCCCGGTGGCACGGCGAGCTGAGCGCGGAGTCAAGCATCTGGCGCAGCGTGCCGGTTTGCGGGAAGAAGGTTGCGCCCAGATTAATGTGCTCCGGCACCACGGCCTCAACCTGCTGGTGCGTATCAAACCAGCCGCAGGCTTTGCCTTCGCGGGTCACCAGCAGCCAGCGCTGCACCGCAATGTTGCGCGCCATATCAATAGGCGTGCCTACTTCAGCGGTCGGCTCCGTCTGCATTGAAGCCAGCGGGCCGGAATTGTAGAAACTCAGCTTGCGATAGCCGCGGTCGCGGCCAATAAAGTCGGCAACAAAATCACTCTGCGGGGCGTTAAGCAGTTCACCCGGGGAAGCCATCTGCCCCAGCTTACCGCCAGGCTTCAAAACCGCGACCAGATCGCCCAGCTTCATGGCTTCATCGATGTCGTGAGTCACCATAATGATGGTTTTGCTTACTTCCTTTTGAATGCGGAGAAACTCTTCCTGCAGTTGGTCACGCACCACCGGATCCACAGCGCTAAAAGGCTCATCCATCAGCATGAACTCCGGGTCAGCGGCCAGCGCTCGGGCAACCCCGACACGCTGCTGCTGGCCACCGGAAAGCTGCCACGGATAGCGTTTCGCCAGCTGCGGGGCCAGGCCGACAACTTCCAGCAGTTCCCCTGCTCTCGCGCGGGCTTTGGTCTTAGGCATGCCGTTGAGGATCGCGGTGGTGGCAATGTTGTCGATGATGTTTCGGTGCGGGAACAGACCTGCATTCTGAATAACGTAGCCAATGCGGCGGCGCAGCTGCACCACGTCCATGGCGGAGGTAGATTCGCCGTTAAGCAGGATTTCGCCGGAGGACGGCTCAATCAGCCGATTAATCATGCGCAGTGACGTTGTTTTCCCACAACCGGAAGGGCCTACCAGTACGGTGATCTTGCCGCCGGGTGCGGTGAGATTCAGTCCATCCACCACGACCGTGCCGTCGTCATAAAACTTGGTCACATTGTTGAAAGTAATCATCGCTACGCCTCATGGTCATCTGGCTGCCGAAGAAATGAACGGCTGCGTAAAAAAGCTATGTATAGCATTGTATGTACAATCTGCAAAGCCTGTGCCATAACAAATACGCAACATCGAAAACAATGATATTTATTGTTTAAAAACAAATAAATAATGAATTTATTAAATTTTAAGTGTGATCAACTCGTGATTTTTATCAGGATTAAACGGTGCCTTTCTGGCGATTTGCCAGCTATCTGAACTGCTCTTTTTGCCCCAAAAAGGATCAATCTCTTTGTAAAGAGCGCCAAAATGGTGCGAAAGAGGTCGAAAAAGAAACGATATATGATGTAACTACTTACCAGAACTTATTTAAGTTATTGATTTAAAACGATAATAAAATGTTTTTCGTGCCTGGCATCAAATGTGCTAATCATGTATATACAAGCAAACGAAAAGATGACATGGTATTTTTCGTGAGCACTTTCCCCGTTATCTTAAAACAAGGTGAACCCCATGAAGAGTGAGTTTTCTCGTTATCGTGATGTTGAAATCAGGGCGCCACGCGGCACGAAGCTGAATGCAAAAAGCTGGCTGACGGAAGCCCCGCTGCGCATGCTGATGAATAACCTCGATCCGGACGTGGCTGAAAACCCGAAAGAACTGGTGGTTTACGGCGGCATTGGCCGGGCGGCGAGAAACTGGGAGTGCTACGACAAAATGGTCGAAGCACTTAAAGCCCTGAATGAAGATGAAACCCTGCTGGTGCAGTCCGGCAAGCCGGTTGGCGTCTTTAAAACTCACGCCAACGCCCCTCGCGTGCTGATTGCCAACTCTAACCTGGTGCCACATTGGGCAAACTGGGAACACTTTAACGAACTGGATGCTAAAGGTCTGGCGATGTACGGCCAGATGACCGCCGGGTCGTGGATCTACATCGGCAGCCAGGGCATTGTGCAGGGCACCTATGAAACCTTCGTGGAAGCAGGTCGCCAGCACTACAACGGCTCACTAGCCGGGCGTTGGGTGCTCACTGCGGGCCTCGGCGGCATGGGCGGCGCGCAGCCGCTGGCCGCTACGCTTGCTGGTGCCTGTTCACTGAACATTGAATGCCAGCAGTCGCGCATCGACTTCCGTCTGCGCACCGGGTATGTCGACGAGCAGGCCAAAGATCTGGACGACGCCCTCGCCCGCCTCAAACGCTACACCGGCGAAGGGAAAGCCGTCTCTATCGCCCTGCACGGTAATGCGGCAGAAGTTCTGCCTGAGCTGGTGAAACGTGGCGTGCGCCCGGACATGGTCACCGATCAGACCAGTGCCCACGACCCGCTTAACGGCTACCTGCCCGTTGGCTGGAGCTGGGAAGAGTACCGCGAGCGCGCAGCCGTTGAGCCCGCAGTGGTTACTCAGGCGGCGAAAGCCTCCATGGCAGAACACGTGAAAGCGATGCTAGCCTTCCAGCAGCAGGGCATTCCTACCTTTGATTACGGCAACAACATCCGCCAGATGGCCAAAGAAATGGGCGTCAGCAACGCCTTTGATTTTCCGGGCTTTGTGCCGGCTTATATTCGCCCGCTGTTCTGCCGTGGGATCGGGCCTTTCCGCTGGGCTGCGCTCTCAGGCAACCCGGAAGATATTTACCGTACCGATGCCAAAGTCAAAGAGCTGATCCCGGACGACAAGCACCTGCACCGCTGGCTGGACATGGCCAAGGAGCGCATTAGCTTCCAGGGCCTGCCGGCGCGTATCTGCTGGGTCGGCCTCGGTCAGCGCGCAAAACTGGGCCTGGCGTTTAACGAAATGGTCAGAAGCGGCGAGCTGTCCGCCCCTATCGTCATTGGCCGCGATCACCTTGATTCCGGTTCGGTGGCAAGCCCGAATCGCGAAACCGAATCGATGCAGGATGGCTCCGATGCCGTCTCCGACTGGCCGCTGCTGAATGCCCTACTGAACACGGCCAGCGGCGCGACCTGGGTTTCCCTGCACCACGGCGGCGGCGTCGGCATGGGCTTCTCACAGCACTCCGGCATGGTTATCGTCTGCGACGGTACCGACGAAGCGGCGGAGCGAATTGCTCGCGTGCTGAACAATGACCCGGCCACCGGCGTGATGCGCCATGCGGATGCGGGCTATGATATTGCTATTGAGTGCGCCAAAGAGCACGGCCTGAACCTGCCGATGCTGGCGAAGTAGTTCCCCTGGGGCGCGGCTTTCGTCGTGCCCCGTCCTGATGAGAGAGATCTTATGCGGATTTTATGGCGTAACTGCCACATCACCACCATGGTCAGCGGCAAGTACAATATTATCGAAGACGCGGCGATGCTGACCGAAGGCGACAAAATTATCTGGGTTGGCCCCGACAGTCAGCGCCCAAACCAGCCCCACGACGAAGAACGCGATCTGCAGGGCAAACTTGTCACCCCGGGCCTTATCGACTGCCACACCCACAGCGTGTTCGGCGGCAACCGCAGTCAGGAATATGAAATGCGCCTGAACGGTGCAACCTACGCGGATATTGCCGCTGCGGGCGGCGGGATAGCCAGTACGGTTAAGGCCACGCGTCAGGCGAGCGAAGCCGAACTGCTGGCAAGCGCCAGTCGCCGTATCAACGCGCTGCGTAAAGACGGCGTGACCACCCTGGAAGTGAAATCAGGCTACGGTCTCAGCTTTGACGACGAGCGCAAAATGCTGCGTGTTGTCCGCCAGCTGGCGCAAAGTCTGCCGCTGACGATTTACAGTACCTGCCTGGCCGCGCACGCCCTGCCCCCGGAATACAAAGACCGCAGCGACGACTTTATCACTGACGTTTGTGAACGCTGGTTACCAGAGTTGCACCGTGAAGGGCTCGTTGATGCCGTTGATGCCTTCTGTGAACACCTTGCCTTTTCCGTGCCGCAGGTTGAGCGTGTCTTTGTGAAAGCCCATGAGCTGGGCCTGCCGGTTAAGCTTCATGCCGAACAGCTTTCGCTCTTGCATGGCGCAGGGCTTGCTGCCCGCCACAATGCGCTTTCTGCCGATCACCTGGAATATCTCTGCGAAGACGATATTACGCTGATGGCAAAACACGGCACGACCGCCGTGCTGCTGCCCGGCGCGTTTTACTTCCTGCGCGAAACGCAGAAGCCGCCGGTGGCGCTACTGCGTAAACATCACGTGCCGATGGCCATTTCCAGCGACCTGAACCCAGGCACCTCCCCGGTGCAGTCCCTGCGTCTGATGATGAACATGGCCTGCACGCTGTTTGGCCTGACGCCGGAAGAAGCGCTTGCTGGCGTGACGCTAAATGCGGCGCGCGCGCTCGGGATTAGCGAGAAAACGGGCACCCTGGAAGCAGGTAAAGAAGCCAGCTTTGTCGCCTGGGAAATAGACCACCCCGCCGAGCTGAGCTACTGGCTGGGCGGCACGCTCTCCAAACAGGTTATCTATCAAGGTAAAGAGGTGTGGAATGATTAAGGGCTTTGAGCTTCATCAGGGCAAGCTGCCGCTGCTGATCAGCATGCCGCATCCGGGTACACAGTTAACGCCGGAAGTGGCTAACGGGCTGACGGCGCGGGCCAAAAAACTGGAAGATACCGACTGGCATATTCCCAGACTTTATCAGCCAATACGTGACATGGGTGCCAGCATACTCAGCGCCAACTACTCGCGCTACGTGGTGGATTTGAACCGTCCGTCGGACGATAAGCCGCTGTACACCACGGCTACCACCGGGCTTTACCCGGACATTTTTTTCGACGGCGAACCACTGTTCGAGGCGGGAAAATCCCCCGATGCACAGGCCAGAGCCGACATCCTGACCAACATCTGGCAACCCTATCACCAGGCGCTTGCCCAGGAACTGGCAAGGCTGAAAGAAATCTTTGGCTATGCCCTGCTGTGGGACGCGCATTCTATTAAATCCGTGGTACCTCGCCTGTTCGAAGGTCGCCTGTCGGATCTTAATTTCGGCACCGCGGACGGCACCAGCTGCGATCCGGCTCTCAGCGCTGAACTGTTGAAAACCAGCGAGCATTTTAACGGCTACAGCAAAGTGCTGAACGGCCGCTTTAAGGGAGGCCATATCACGCGCCATTACGGTGCGCCGCAGCAAAATATCCATGCCGTGCAGCTGGAAGTGGCCCAGTGTTGCTATATGGATGAAGAGAGTTTTGCCTGGTCTGAGGAAAAAGGAGCCCAGTTCCAGCAGGTGATCGCCCGCCTGATTGAAACCGCCCTGGCATGGGGGCAGCGGCAGTACGGCTAACTCTCTTGACTTAATTTGTTAAAAGCGTACTTTTCAGGACATGAAAACGATTCTGGTTATTGTCCCTGACGGCGGCATGCTGTTTGAAGCCGCCGGTATCGCCGATATTCTGATGCAGGCTAATCGCCTGCATGCGGAAGCCTTGACCGAGCCCCGCTACCGCATCAGTATCGCCACCACTCAACCTCATCACGTCGTGCACGGCATGTCCGGCCTGAACCTGCTGGCAGACCACCGGCTGGCCGACCTCGATCCCAATGAGCCTCGTGACACCATCATGATCACCGGCAAAGGCCAAAGCGAGCCCGAAGGCAGCGCGGTGGTCGACTGGCTATGCCGCGCCGCGCCAAATACTCAGCGTATTGCCTCCGTGTGCGGCGGTGCGATGTTGCTGGCTCGCGCCGGGCTGCTGGATGGCCGCCGGGCAACGACCCACTGGCGAATGCTGGAAGAGATGCAGGCCAGGTGGCCGCAAATCAACGTGGAAGGCGGCCCTTTGTATATTCAGGACGGCCCGGTGTGGACCTCCGGCGGCGTGAGTTCTGGCTTTGATCTTACGCTGGCGTTGGTTGAGGCGGATTACGGCTTCACCCTCGCGAGGGATGTGGCTCAGGATCTGGTGATGTACCTGCACCGCCCTGGCGGCCAGTTGCAGTTTAGCCGCTATCATCTGCGCCAGGCGGCCAACACCGGGCCGATAAGCCAGCTCCAGGACTGGCTGTTGGATAACCTGGCGGATGATTTGTCGGTAGAAAAACTGGCGGAACGGGTCGCCATGAGTCCACGTAATTTTACCCGCGTCTTTACAAGGGAAACAGGCGTTACGCCCGCCCGTTATGTGGAAGAAGCCCGGCTAGCCGCCGCCCGCCACCATCTTGAGCAGTCAAACGATACCCTGGAGCGGGTCGCCTGCGCCTCGGGCTTTGGCACCGCCATTAACCTGCGCCGCGTCTTTGAGCGCCAGCTTCACCTCACGCCGGGGGAATACCGCGAACGTTTCCATTGCCGGAAGTTGGCATGAATTGATCCTTTTTTGTCATTTACGCCATTTCACTCTGCGCCTACTCTGATGCCAGACATTCAAGAGAAGGAGTGAATCATGGTTAAGGTCGGGATTAATGGTTTTGGCAGAATCGGACGTAACGTGCTGCGCGCTGCCCTGGGTAACCCCAATATTGAGATCGTGGCCATCAACGATCTGACGGACAGCAAAACCCTTGCACACCTGTTAAAGCACGACTCGCTGATGGGCAAACTACCTGCGCCAGTGGAAGCCTCCGAAGGGCTGCTCCACGTTGACGGCAAGCCGGTTCGCGTTTTCAGTGAAAGAGATCCGGCGCAGATCCCATGGCGTGACGTCGGCGTAGATATCGTTATCGAGGCCACCGGCTTTTTCACCAGCCGCGAAAAAGCTGAAGTTCACATCACCCACGGCGGCGCAAAACGCGTCATCATTTCTGCCCCTGGGAAAGACGACGATCTGACTATCGTACTGGGTGTGAACCACGACAGTTACGATCCGCAGAAACACTTTGTGGTCAGCAACGGCAGCTGTACTACCAACGGCCTGGCCCCTGCCGCGCAGGTACTGCATCAGGCATTCGGCATTGAACACGGCCTGATGAATACCACTCACGCCTACACCAACAGCCAGGCGCTGCACGACCAGCCGGAAAAAGATTTGCGCGGCGCACGGGCGGCAGCGCTGTCGATTGTGCCGTATTCCAGCGGCGCGGCTAAAGCCCTCGGCAAGGTTATCCCTGAACTTGACGGGCGCCTGACAGGCTACTCTCTGCGCGTGCCGGTACCGGTAGTGTCTATCGTTGATTTAACCGTGACGCTCAAACGCGATGTCACGGCGGAAGAAGTGAACGCGGCGTTCCGCAAAGCCGCTGAAGCTGGCCCGTTGAAAGACATTCTGGGCTACAGCGATGAGCCGCTGGTCTCCAGCGATTATCAGGGCGACCCGCGCTCTTCTATTATTGACGGGCTTTCAACCCTGGTGATTGGCGGTAACCTGGTGAAAATCCTGGCCTGGTATGACAACGAATGGGGCTTCTCTAACCGCCTGGTTGACCTTGCCCTGCTGATGGATAAACGTGGGCTGTAACGGCCGCTGAAATGCAAAAGCCAGCCTTGCGGCTGGCTTTTTTATTACCGCCCCTGCAGTAACAGAGGCTGGCAGAGGCGTTTACTTACAGCGCCATATCGTGCTGGGTAGCGGCTTCCGCTTTCGCTTCGGCTGGTTTTGCTACCGGCGTTGCACTCTGGTCGTTCATCTGAATAACCGGCGGTTTGGTCAGCTGCAGCGTGGCTGCTGTGTCATCCCACACTTTCTGCGTCAGCGCCGCGTTGCCGTTCATCTCCTGGCCGTAGCTTGGCACAACGGCGCGGATCTTACTCTGCCACTCAGGCGAGTTGAACTGCTGCGGGAACATCTGCTTCAACACGTTCAGCGTGATAGGCGCCGCGGTAGATGCGCCTGGGGATGCCCCCAGCAGAGCAGAAATGGTTTTCTGCTGGTCAACAACCACTTCGGTACCGAGTTTCAGGACACCGCCTTTGTTCTCATCTTTTTTGATGATCTGCACGCGCTGACCGGCCTGAATCAGTTTCCAGTCTTCTTTACGCGCCTGCGGGTAGTACTCTTTCAGCGCTTCAAAGCGATCTTCATCACTCAGCATCACCTGACCAATCAGGTATTTCACCAGGTCAAAGTTATCCAGACCTACGTCGGTCATCGGCATAAAGTTGCTGGTGGTGGTCGTGCTCAGCAGATCAAAGAAAGAGCCGTTTTTCAGGAATTTGGTAGAGAAGGTCGCGAACGGCCCGAACAGCACCACGCGCTTGCCGTCGATAAAGCGGGCATCAATGTGCGGTACGGACATTGGTGGTGCACCCACGGAGGCCTGACCATACACTTTTTCAAGATGCTGGCTGGTTACCGCCGGGTTTTCGGTCATCAGGAAGGAGCCACCCACCGGGAAACCGGCGTAATTTTTCGATTCCGGAATACCGGTTTCCTGCAGCAGTTTCAGTGCGCCGCCGCCAGCCCCGATAAAGACATATTTCGCGTCGATGGCGTGCTCTTTGCCGCTGGTCACGTCTTTGATGGTGACGTGCCAGGAATTATCGCCGTTGCGTTTGAAGTCGGTGACTTCAGAAGAGGTTTGCAGGGAGAAATTCGGGCTTTTTTTCAGGCTGCCGATCAGCTGACGGGTAATTTCACCGTAGTTAACGTCGGTCCCAACTGGCGTCCAGGTCGCCGCCACTTTTTGATTCGGGTCGCGCCCTTCCATGACCAGCGGAGCCCACTGTTTAATTTGCTCGTGGTTAGTGGAGAATTTCATCCCCTGGAACAGCGTGGTTTTCTGCAGCGCGTCATAGCGCTTGGTCAGATACTCAACGTTTTTATCACCCCAGACAAAACTCATGTGCGGCGTGGAATTAATAAACGAATGTGGGTCGTTCAAAATACCGCGCTGAATTTGTGCGGACCAGAACTGACGGGAAATCATAAACTGTTCGTTAATTTCCAGCGCTTTGCTGACGTCAATAGAACCGTCCGGGCGCTCCGGTGTATAGTTCAGTTCCATATTTGCCGAGTGCCCGGTACCGGCGTTATTCCAGCCGTTAGAGGACTCAAGCGCCACGCCATCAAGTTTCTCAACCATGACCTGTTTCCAGTCCGGCTGCAGCTCCTGGAGCCACGTCCCGAGAGAGGCGCTCATAATACCGCCGCCAATCAGCAGGAAGTCGGTTTTTTGCGTGGAATCCGCGTTAGCGTAGCTAGCAGAGCTTACGAATAACGCCAGTGTTGTCAGAGAAATAATTGTCTTTTTCATTGCAGGCATAATAATTCTATTGCATCGCAGGTGAATGAAGTAAATCTATGTTAACCCACTTTCACGATATTTTAAAATCTCATTCACATCCTGATTAATCCATACAATTAATGCCAATGATTTTTTTAATTAAAAAAACCAAATAAAATCAAATATCATTAAAATAATATACCCGGAGAATACATCCTGTATTCCGGGTATTATTAGCGGTAATCCGCTTAGTTATCGGGATGTTATTGGCAAAAAAAATCCACGCACATGCATGGATTTTATCCTTATTCCGTTCCTGTAAAAGGCGATAAATTCGTCGTTAACGGTTTGTGCCATTCTGCCCTATCGCCTTAATAAAGACGGCAAGTTGGGTACGAATAAATGCATCCGTGGCAGAATCAATTAAACGCCCGTTCTCTAATTTCTGGTTCGCAAAGCTGACTGCCAGCTCCGGCAGCGGCACCATATTGCACAGCATTGAGGCCAGCGTTTCCCGCAGCTGGTATTGCGCCCTGACGCCGCCAAGCGCGCCGGTCGACTGCGAAACGAAAAAGACATATTTTCCCAGCATACAGCTGGCTCTGACTGGCCGTGACAGCCAGTCGAGCGCATTCTTGAGTACGCCGGGCATACCGTGATTGTATTCCGGTACCGTAATAATCACCGCATCAGCCTCAGCCACCAGCCGGCGGGCGCTTACCACTGGCTCAGGCAATTCCCCCTTTTCCAGATCCTGGCAATAATGTTCCAGGACACCAATATCAAGCACACTAAAATGACTCTGTTCGGGCAGCATTTCGCTGATGCTGTTGAGCAATGCACGGGAAGCCGAATCGACCCGCAAGCTACCGGCGATCCCCACGAAGCGTAATGTTTTCATCTTGTTCTCCTCTAATTTTCTCGATGCCGGTATTATCAGAAAAAGAATGTGATAATTCTTTCGCTAATCCGCCAAAACCCTTCGCAGGAGTGCCAACATGCCAGACGCCCTTTCCGTGGCTATCGCTGCTTCCGACATGGCGCATCGTCGCGGTGACGACGTGACGTTTCACCGCCATATGCATGGCCAGTTAAGCGTCACCCTGGAAGGGACTCTTCGCCTGCAAACCGAAACGGGTTGGTGGCTGGCAACGCCCGGTAACGGCGTTTGGGTGCCGCCGGGCCTTTTACACCGGGCGTTTTATACCGAGCGTTCGCGGCTGATCAATCTACGATTCAGGCAAGGATTCGAGCGGCTATTGCCGGGCAACAGCTCGCTTATCGTCGCTTCAAACCTGCTGATGGAGCTGGCGAAAGAAGCCTTAGCGATTCAACACAACAGCGATTCGAACGAACAACTCGAACTGATTGCACAGCTGCTGCACTTCCAGCTGCAAAAACAGGTGTTGAAAACAGACCTGTTTGTGCCTGAGGGTAAAGATAAACGGCTGAGGCTAGTCACCAGTCTGCTGCGGGAAGATCCGGCCTGTAGCAAAACGCTAATTCAGCTGGCCGCCGTTGCCTTCATCAGCCCCAGAACATTAGGCCGCCTTTTCGAAAGCGAAATCGGGATGAGTTTTACTCGCTGGCGGGAAAGAATGAGGATAATCAGTTCAGTGGAAAAATTGGTTAACGGCGAGCCGATAACTCAGGTGGCCTATGATATGGGCTATCAAAGCGCCAGCAGCTTTACCACTGCCTTTACCCGAATTATCGGCCTGCCGCCGGGGCGTTATCTTAAAGAGACCTTCACCCCGGACAAAAGCTGACGGCGGGTGACTGCGGCAACCGCCAGCACCAGCATCATCACGATTTCAGCCGCCAGGAAGCCGATCATCGCCACGGAGTAATCCCCGCTTTGGTGCTGCAGGTGCAGGAACAATGCTCCGAGGACTGCAGGGCCAAGACCCAGCGCAGACTGCTGCAGGGTACTCAATATTGCGCTTGCTGCTCCGGCATCGTTCAGGTCGATATCGCGCATCCCAATGCGGTAGAAGCTGTTCACAATCAGCGCCTGGCCGTAGCCCACCACCAGCGTCGCCGGGGCAATAGCCAGCGGACCTGCGTGGGTGCCAAAGTGCCAGAGCGTAAATATCAGCCCCAGCAGACCCACCACCTGGATAGCAATCCCGCTTAGCAGAATAGTACTCAGCGAATGGCGCACGATAAGCCTCGGGGCAAACCACGCGGAGACAAAATACGAAATGCCCATGGCAATAAAGCTGTTCCCGGACTGCCACGGCGCCATTCCCATCCCCGACTGCAGCGTCAGCGCCATGCAGAACATAAAGCCCGACCAACAGGTAAAGAACAGCAGCGCGATCAGCAGGCCAAACCTTATGCTGCCCAGCTTAAGCAGCCTTGGCGGCAGCAGCGGATGTAGCCCACGCTGCTGCTGGTTAAGCGCCCCCACGCGCATCAGATAACCGAGCGGCAGCGTTGCCACCAGCATCAGTTGCATCGGCCACGGCCAGTGCAGCTCGGGCCCAAGCGCCATAGGAAACAGCAGGCAACACAGCACCAGCGCGAGGGTAACGGTACCCTGCCAGTCAATGCGCGAGTGACTTTCGCTCCGCGTTTCAGGAATATAGAACCGGCTCAGGACCAGCACCAACAGGCAGATAGGCACGTTGATAAAGAACGCGTTTCGCCAGCCCAGGCCAGCAATATCCGCCGACACCAGCCAGCCGCCGCCCATCTGGCCGATAATGAAAGCGATCCCGCCAATGCCGCCATACAGGCTGATAGCCCGGGCGTGAGCGGTGCCTTTGAGCGTCACGTGCAGTGTGGCAAGGATCTGCGGCACGATCAGCGCAGCGCCAACGCCCTGGAGGGTACGTGCCGCCAGCAGCTCGGTGACCGAGCCGGAGATCCCGCACAGGAAAGAAGCAATACCGAACAGCGCCACGCCCCACAGCAACGTTCTGCGGCGGCCGTGGTTATCGCCAAGCTTGCTGCCCACCGCCAGGCTGACGGCAAAGGCGACGCCGTAAAGTGCCACAATAAGTTCAAGCTGGGTTGGCGTGGTGCCAAGGGACTCCGTGATCGAGTCCAGCGCCACGTTGGTGATAGACGTGTCGATTAACGGCAGCATCTGGCCCGTCAACAGCAGCACCAGGCCAGCACGACCGGGTGAAACAGGCGAATTATTCATCAGGGACTCCATTGCATAGTTCAGGATACCGACGTAGGATCCCTGAACATTTAACCGGGTACCAGTTCTTACTTATACTGGTACTGATACTACCATTCTGGAGTATTTGTGATGCTCATCACTCAGCCTGAGCTGCGTCATGGCCCGCTGGACGACAGCCGTAAAATGCTGGCGCTGTTTTTGCGCACCCGGCGCGAAAGTCTGGACCCGCAGCGGTTGGGTTTACCGCGCAGCGGGCGTCGCCGCACGCCCGGCCTTCGCCGTGAAGAAGTGGCGCTGCTGGCTGACATCGGCGTGACCTGGTATACCTGGCTTGAGCAGGGACGGGAAGTGAATCCTTCGGCCACTGCTATGACGGCGATCGCCAGCGCGCTGCAGTGCTCCCCGGCGGAAACCCGACACTTGTTTATTCTGGCTGGCCTGCCCCCGTCCGAAGCTCCCGCCGCCGCGCAGTGCGAAGGACTCAGCCCCGCCGCCCGCCGGATGCTGGACGCCCTGATGCCTAACCCCGCCAGCATCCAGAAGCCGAATTTCGACATCCTCGGCTATAACTCGCATTTTTGCCAGTTGATGGGAGTTGATCTCGACAATGAACCGCCGGAGCATCGCAACTGCATTTATCAGTATCTGACCAATGAGACCTGGCGAAGCCGGGTAGACTGTAACGAAGATGTGCTGCCCAAGTTTGTGGGCTGGTTCCGCGCCGGGATCACCGAACATCGCGGCGACCCGCGATGGGAAACACTGCTGGAATCGTTTTTCGCCGCCTCCCCCGCGTTTAAAACGCTCTGGGAGCAGCGCTATGAGATCCGCAATATCGAAAACCATATAAAACAGTACACGCACCCGCAGATCGGCACCTTCGGTATGCAGCAGGTCAACTGGTACTCTGCGCCGCGAGACGGTTCAAGGCTGCTGGTTTACCTCCCGGTTGATGAACTGGGTGAACGAGCTTTGCGACTTTTTTCTCAAGCGAGCGGAGCCTGAATTTCTGCAAACGCATCGGGCAACCTGCAGACGGCCCGATGTTTTTTATTGTTTTAAGAATAACCTCAGGGAAACCATAAAAGACCATTCGCATTGACGGCAGAATAAAAATAAGACTTCGCTGAAAACATTGAATTTATCAAACAAATTCAAAAAATTAACGCTATCTTCATGCTTTTCATTCCACTTAGATGCCCCCTTGATCATTTTTAAACCAACCCAATTTTCTGCTCTACCAACCTGGCATCAAACCTTCATGTACGTAATAGGTTATTCCACTGTTATAACACCATTGAATTGTTAACCGGGCTATGTAAAATCACGCTACTATGCTGAAACCACGCGAATTCCTTGCGCCGGCGAGATACCCAAGCCGCCACGCCGTTTTGCGTGGGCGTACCTCACGTCGTGGATAATTTTCCTGTGCGGCGCTCCTTGCTCCCGCGGCGGTTGGGTTTTAACCTTTTTCTCAGGGAACGTCTCAATGAAATTGCGAAGCCTGTTAGTCCTCCTTGTTGTCACTACGGTTGTCGGCTGTAAAGCGCCGCCGCCGAAGATGACCGACGACACCATTGTGACCAGCACGGTAAACGGCGTCACCCTGACTCACCGCTATATCGTTGAAGTACCGAAAGAATTTACACCTGTTGACGCCGAGTATCGGGCGCTTTATCCGGGCTCTATTATGAGCAAACCCGATTTTGGTGGCAAAGTACTGGCACAGCTTGAAAGCGGCCAAAGCTACACTGTGTTAGGCGAGGTAGAAAATCACTGGTTTGCTATCGCCGAGCAGGATAAACAAGAGCTGCTGGGCTATGTGCCGCTCAGGGCGCTGGTAAAAAGTGAGCTGTATAACCAGACGCTGAAAAAAGACCGCCCTCGCCCTCGCCGTGCGGCCAAAAAATCCACCTGCGTTGCGGTAGATAATAAAAGCAAAGCCTGCCAGAACGCCGATAACGGAACGTGGATCATTAATTAAACTTCCCCTCCGGGGGTTTTCTAACCAAAGATTTTGGTATGAGAGTAGCAACGACTCACCCGGCAACCTGTACGGGCGTTAACGTTGCCCTCTCTTTACACACAGGCTAACAAGGATCTTTATGAAACTCTGGCTTTCGGGTATGGCGTTGCTGCTGGCATCCACTACCGTCTGGGCAGGGAACTACCGCATTGTTCAGTCGCCGTCCCAAAAGCTGGACGTGTGGATAGACAACATCAAAAGCAATGCCCCTCAAAGCTGGTGCGGAAGCGATCTGCCGGTTCGTATTGTGGCAAACGGGGATAAAAACCCCCTTATTCTGAAAACGTTCATGCCTCGCCTCGGCGCACTTCTGGAAAACCAGTGCAGCGAGATTGATCGCGTTAACTGGCAATTGGAAGATCCCGAGGGCGCATCCCTTGCCCGCGGTTCCGCCACCAAGGCCAGCGACTGGGAAGTCACTATTGAATCCCCACTCTCTTCGGTCGCTAACCGCAACGAACGTCCGGAAGATCTTTCCACGCCTCTCGACCGCACGCCGTGGCTGGAGTTTACCCTGCAGGATGGTTGCCACTTGCGCACATTCTGGCAGGGCGACGCCGCCAGCAGTTCCCTGTTTATTCCGGGTAAAGAGAATGGCAAATGTGAAAAAGGTGGCTGGCTGAACGGCACCAGCGAAGTGGTTCAGCGCGGCACTGGCGGCGAAAAGCGCATTATGATGACGTTTGTCCACGGTTTCCCGGTCAGCGGATTGAATCCCTCAGCGGATGCCGACAGTCTGCTTATCACCAGCGTGAACAATGAGCGCATGGTGGTTAGCAATGAACAGGCACCACAAAGCTGGCTAATTTTGCCCTACCATCCTGAGATCAACGGCTGGAAAGCCAGCGGCACCGTTGCCGTAGAGGTATCTCGCGACATGGCGCTGGATGAACAACGCCTCCAGACGCGGCTCAACGAGGTGCGCAAGCTCTGGTCCGCCTGGCTGACGCCAGGTACGTCCATCACGCTGCTGCTGGTTGAATCCCTGCACCCGCAGCTGCGCGACCCGGCCGCCGGCGCCTGGCGCGCCCAAAAATAAACAGGCCGCAAATTGCATGATTACGCGCAGAGAACATTATGCTAGATAACGATTTTATCCCAAAAGTCCCGAACGCTCTGCCGCCTGGCTACCGCTTCGATGAGTTTGAAATTCAGGAAGCCATCGACGCCAGCATGACCAGTATTCTTTATCGGGCGTGGGATCACCAGCTAGAACGCCTGGTGGCTATCCGTGAATACATGCCTAAAGCTTACGTGATGCGCAATGACATGATGGAGCTGGTGCTGCACAGCGAACGCGATCACCTGGTCTATACCACCGGCCTGAACAGCTTTATGCAAGAAGCGCGTCAGTTGGCGCACTTTAACCATCCCAATCTGCCTCAGGTGCTGCGCATCTGGAGCGATAACAATACGGCTTACGTCGTCACCCTGTTTTATAGCGGTATTACGCTCGATGAACTGCAAAAGCAGCAGCCGTCGCTGATTGATGAAGCGTGGCTCCGCCGGATGCTGCCAATGCTTTGCGGCGCGCTGGCAACGCTGCATGCGGCCGAGCATCTGCACCGCAACCTGTCGCTGAAAAGCATTCAAATTCAGGATAATGGGCTGCCTATCCTGCTCAACACTGGTGCGCCACGCCGGGGGCAAGGCTCACTGGATGAAGGTAACACCCTGCTCCATCCCGGTTTTGCCCCGCTGGAGCAGTACACTGGAGACCTGGCCAGCCAGCTAGGGCCATGGACCGATATCTACGCCGTCGGTGCCGTGCTGTATACGCTTATTACCGGCAGTGCACCGCCTGCCAGCGTCGCTCGCAGTATTCAGGACAGCTGCGTCAGGCTCGCGGAAAGCCAACCCGAAGGCTATTCCCTCAATTTACTGCAGGCGGTTGATAAAGCGCTGTCGCTGAAGCCGGAAGATCGCCCTCAGTCCATTGACGCTTTTGCGGCCCTGCTGAATATCCAGCCAGACGACGTACGTGAACTGGTGAGCAGTAAAAAAACGGGTACCGCGCTGGTGCCGGTAGAAGATCCCGACAGCACCGTGGCTCTTCCGCGTTGGAAACGCTATCAAGCAGCCCTGCAAATCGGCGCAGCTGCCGTCGCGGGCCTGATTGTCGGTGCACTACTTTTTGGCCGGGGAAGCCCTGCTGTAAGTTCGCCGGAACCTGCCCCTGCGTCACTGGCGGTGAATCAAAGCCCGGCACAGGTCAGTGCGGCCCCTGCAGCCGCCGCGGCTGAAAGTACGCTTGCCAGAGTCTATATCCGAATGAACGACGGTGAGCAGCTTTCGGTGAACGGTAAAGTGCAAAAGCTGACGCCCGCTGCCAACGGTTTTGCATCACTTCAGCTCCCGGCCGGCAAATACTTGTTGGCGCTGAGCGGAGGCGAAATACCCCGCAAGCAAACCATTGTGGTAGCGAATTCCGGTACCTGGCTGGTGAACCCACAGGGGTGATTACAGAGGCAAAACATCAGGGTATAGTGCTGGCTGAAATATTTTGACATCAACAAAGGAAGCGATGATGACATCTGCCGTAGCCAGCTATACCAACCGGGCCATACAAAAATTACAGAAACTGGGCATCATGCCCGCGCCAGAAGCCGAAACACCGGTGCTGGTGCTGCTGGACGCGATTGCGGACCTGGATACCGATCGCGTTACCGCCATCGGCAGAACGTTGCAGCAGCAAAGCGCATTTAATGCCGTCGTGCGCGACAATATTTCAAGCATGGATGTTGCCAACCGCCAGACAAAAATCGTCGCCGCTTTCGACTCTATCCGCCAGGATGCAACCCAAATGGTGGGCTGGCTTGACGACGGAAAACTTGACCTGATGGAGCGCATTAAATCCGGCTGGATGACCCTCCGTCGTGGCTCTATTCCGGATCGATTCAACGCTATCAAAAAGACCTGGCTCGAGGTGGCGAAAGCCTCCGATGACCAAATCTCCCGCGAGAAAGTTATTCTCGACGCCTATCAGGATTTCCGTTTTGGCCTGAAAGAAGCTCATGTGGATGCCATGGCGCTTATGACCATGACAGAGCAACGTGTAGAACAATGCCGTCAGACGCTGCTGAGCGCTCAGACCGCCGCTGACAGTAACGATACCGCTGACGGTGCAGAACGCTCACGCCGCGAATTGGTCCGGGATGAAGCCCTCCGCGCGATGCAAAAAGAAGATGAGCGCTATCAAATCGTCAAGGACCTTACCGACAACCTGCTTATCGCCTACAACGCGGCGGAAGCGGTATTTGCCCGACTGCAGCAAACTAACGCCATTAAAGAGCGCGTTTACCGCCAGGGCGTGACCTTTTTTGCCACGAACGAAATCGTCTTTACCGCGCTTTCCGCTTCAATGACCTCGCTGCAAGGCCTGGACGAAAGTACCAAAACGCTGGAAGCAATGAAGGCTGGCATCAACGACGGGCTTAACACTATTGCCTCCAACGGCACCAAACAGCTGGAAGCTGGACTTCGGGCTGGTTACGGATCAACCATCAAAGCAGAATCAGTGCGTTCTCTGGTGAACGCCATCGTCAGTTTCCAGGAATCCAGCTACAAAATGATTGAGGAACTGCGCGGCGAAGCCACGAAAAATGCTGAAGAGCTGGCGGCGGTGGTGGAAGACGGGAAGCGCCGCTTCACCAGCATTGTCAATAAAGCAGAACTGACGCGCTGATCCCGGCGTTTCAACGCCCCTATTCCGACGTGATTCACGGAGAACCTGAGTTAAATGGAAGCCTATAAACTGGCACGAACGCTGGCACAAAATACCGCCAGCCAGCGTTTACAGCTCTCATCTGTCGAAGCCTCTGTGGCCGATCTGCGCGGCCAGCAGCTCTCGTTGCAGCAGCAGATCGCCTCTCTTTACCAAAAAATGGCGACGTTGCTACTGCAGGAATCCTCATCCGTGGATGTGGACGAGCAGAACATTCAAGTCTTGCTGCAGCAGCTAAACAAGGAAATTGACCTCACTCGCCAGCAGCTCACGGCCGAAGAACAACGTTTCCAGCAGCATCAACGGGCTCTGGTAACCCTGGATGAACAAGTCGACCAGCAAGAAGCCGAGCGAGAAAAGCAGCTGGCCGCAGATCCGCTAGCTGAGCAGGCTCGAACAGAGAAAGAGAGCTTCACCGCAGAATTAGAGAAACAAACCGCACTTCACGCCGAACTTGACGTTGAGGTCGCGCAGAAAACGGCGGTTTACGACCAACAGAAATTGTTTAGTTATTTGCTGAGCAAAGGCTACGGCACCGAGAAATATCGCGCCTGGCGCCTTCGGCGTAACCTCGACAGCTGGATTGCCGGACTCTGCCGCTTTAACGAAAACGTTGCTAATTACCATATGCTTTTTGCGCTACAGACTGCCTCCGAAACCAAACTGCAAACGCTGCGCCAGTTGGCGGCTGCGCGGGACGAGCACTTCAAAGGTTTTGTTAGCCGCGTAGAAAAAAATGTAGGACTGCCCGAGTTGTATCAGCGGCTTGAAGCCCTGGAAGCCAATCTGACAGTCAGCCAACAAAAGGTTAGCCAGCTGCAGTTGAAAATACAGGAATATGCCAACGGAGAAGGTGAGAGTTTTCAGCGTATTATGCGCAGACTGTCGGAGCAGATGTCGCGTCTGCCCCAGCAGAAGCTCAGCGAACTGGTGGCGCGCACTGCCTCGCCGGATGACGATATTATGCTGGAAAGAATACGCACCCTCATTCCTCAGGAAACAAGCCTCGTTGGCCGTATTGCCGCCGCGCAAACCGACCAGGAGAGTGCAAGGAACGATCTTGGCCGGGCTGAATCCCTGGAGAGCGCTTTCCATCAGCATGGCTTTAACGATCCCGACCTGGAGTTTAAATGGGGCCTGCTTGATAGCGAGGAAAAACAGATCAAGCGCTATATGGACGGCGAACAAAGCCTGAAAGATATCATGGCTAAAATCTCTGCGGCCTCTCGTAAGCGGCCGAAGCCCGCAGTCACC
Organism: Cedecea neteri; assembly: GCF_000758305.1. Taxonomy (NCBI): domain Bacteria; kingdom Pseudomonadati; phylum Pseudomonadota; class Gammaproteobacteria; order Enterobacterales; family Enterobacteriaceae; genus Cedecea; species Cedecea neteri. Next base: position 3,997,773 of record NZ_CP009458.1, read on the forward strand.
AGCAGCTATAGCAGCGCCCGACGCCCCGCTTCCAGCTCGATGTGGACATCCAGTTCATCCTCCGGTAGAGGCTCCAGCACAAGTTCGTCCGGCAGGGGTTTTAGCTCTTCTTCTTCAACCGGTGGCGGCAGTTACCGGACCACGGACAGTTTCTGATGGATAAGATAAAACTCAGCGATCAGCTTGGGGCGATGGCTATCATCGACACACTGCATGCCCAGCAAATTGCCGTTGACGAGCATTTAGACCTGCCGTTGTTAAGGCAGAAAATCAGCCAACGCATACGCGACTACTACCAGAAATCGGGCACTGTTGTGAATGACGAGCTGATTGAAGAAGGTGTGAAAAACTGGTTCACACACCGTCTGAGCTATCAGTCACCGTCGCTAACCCTCAGCCAGCGGCTGGGCGCAAACCTGTACCTGACCAGCCCGAAGTGGTTAAAAGGACTGGCCGTGCTGGTGTTGTGCGGCGCCCTGTTTACCGGCTATCGTCTTTATGACACCCATAAGCAGCAGGTAGCGTTGAGCGACAATATTGCGCTGCAGATAAAGAGAAGCCAGGACCTGACGGGGATTGCCCACTACATAAAGGGGACGCTGGATGTTGCCAATAAGGCGGCACTTGTCTGGGCCACGAAACCGTTAGCCGAGGTTGAGGATAAGGTCAACGGCATGTTGGAGCAGTTTTCGCATCAGCAGCCACAAAACTTGGTGATGGCGGGTTCCCGTACTGAGCGCGAGGAACAGCTCCAAGCGCTGACAGCGCTGAACGACAAACAAAGAGATCGCCTGGAATATACCAATAATCTCATCGTCGACGTACCTCGTCTGCTGCAGGCTGACGGCGCGCTGCAGGAGATTACCGCTGATCCACAGTTCGCGACATTCCTCAGCCAGTCCTCTGACGTTTCAGCCAAATTCGAGGCGGCGAAACAGGCGATCTTGCAGAATAGCCCGACGGTGGAGGCCGCTGTGGCAACGGTCAGCACCGCCGTTGAGCAGCAAAAAACTCGCATTGAGCGAATGAAAATTTTTGCGGAAAAGAAGAATAAGCTTCTCGGACTCCCCCTTTCCAGCGGTGACAGGAAAACACTCAGCGATTTTGTCGCCGGGCTGGAGCGTAGCGTAGCCGAACGCGGCTATACAGAGATTATTCCACCGCCGGAATGGATAGAGTCTATCAACCGCCTGGATGAAATGTATGCCTATGTGGTGGAACCTCTGACGTTCATCGTTGTGGATCGCATCGGTGAAAAATCGGGTGTGGAGAGAACTTACGATGAATCAGGCGGCCGCAGTTGGTACCTGATAACAGAAGCGATAAACAGCCGCGGCGTGCCGCAGGCGGTGTGGGTCAAAGACAGTGAAACCGGGCGGGAACGCAAGACAACCACCTTCGGAATTCGAATCTCCCAGGCCGAGTTTGAAAAGCTCAAAAAAGACAAGCAGGAAGATGGGCATATCGATAACTACATCGTCGGTAATAAGCCAGCCAATCAACTTACCGTTCGTTATCAGCGCCCGGTCATGAGCGGGCGGATTCTGAGCTGGTAATGATGAAACCTGAGCCAGCATTTTTTTAGGCAGTGAATGTTACACGATACTTCAGCCCCGCTCTGCGGGGCTTTTTTATGGGGTAAATAATCCGGTTTTTCTCTTTTTATCTTCAACGGTGCTCGAAATTCAGAAAATTCAACTAAGGTTTTCAGGGAGTTGATCGCAACGTAGTGCGTTGCGTCCCATCGATGGAGAAGAAATGATGATAAAAACCGTTTTGCGCCGGCCTTATGCGCTTTGCTTTGCGGCCCAGATGGCCGCTGCCGGTGCCGTATTTGGCCTCACGCCGCTTGCTTCATTTGCAGCCCAGGAAACAGAAACCCCACGTCCACCCGAGCCTCAATCGCCTGATGAGCTTTTTGGGCCTTTGTTTATTGATGTTCAAACGGCGAAGCTGTTCCCCGACCAGAAAACCTTTGCGGATGCCGTGCCCAAAGGCGACCCGCTGATGATCCTTGCGGACTACCGTATGCAGCGTCGACTCTCCGGGTTCGACTTACGCCATTTTGTTGATGTGAATTTTATCCTGCCGAAGGAAGACAAAAAGCCTGTGCCGCCGGAAGGAGAAAGCCTGCGGGAGCATATCAATGGGCTCTGGCCAGAATTGACTCGTACCGCGAACAGCGACAACAAATGGGACCCGCTTCTCCCGCTGCCAAAACCCTATGTTGTGCCCGGCGGGCGCTTCCACGAGCTTTACTATTGGAACAGTTACTTCACCCTGCTGGGACTGGCGGAAAGTGGGCGCTGGGATGACGTGCAAAATATGGTGGACAACTTTGCGCACGAAATCGATACCTGGGGTTACATCCCCAACGGGAACCGCAGCTACTATCTGGGCCGTTCGCAACCACCGTTCTTCGCTATGATGGTGGAACTGCTGGCGCAGAATAAAGGCGATAGCGTTTACACAACTTATTTCCCGCAGTTGAAGCAGGAGTACAGCTGGTGGATGGAAGGCAGCGACGCCCTCAAACCGGGTGAAGCCCATGCCCGCGTGGTGAAACTCAAGAATGGTGCCCTGCTCAACCGTTACTGGGATGAGAAAGACACGCCGCGAACCGAGTCTTACCTCGACGACGTCACCACTGCAAAAAATACGCCGTCGCGTGCGGCCACGGATATTTATCGCGATCTGCGGGCCGCCGCCGCTTCCGGCTGGGACTTCAGCTCCCGCTGGATGGATAATCCAGCCCAGCTGGGCACCATCCGTACCACAAGCATTGTGCCTGTGGACCTAAATGCGCTGCTCTATCAGCTTGAAAAAACTCTGGCGCACGCCAGCGAGCTGGCAAAAGATAGCGCCGCAGCACAGCGCTATAAGCAGGCAGCGATTGATCGCCAAAAAGCGATTGAGCAAAACCTGTGGAACGCCAAAGAAGGCTGGTACGCGGATTACGATCTGAAAAGCAACGCGGTTCGAAACCAGCTAACCGCCGCCGCCCTGTTCCCGCTCTATGTTCATGCCGCTTCGCAAGACAGAGCGGATAAGATGGCGAAAGCCACCCGCCAGCATCTGCTCAGCGCGGGTGGACTTGCCACCACTAGCGTAAAAACGACTCAGCAATGGGATGCTCCAAACGGTTGGGCGCCGCTGCAATGGGTCGCCACCGAAGGTCTGCAAAATTACGGGCATAACGACCTCGCGCTGGAAGTCAGTTTCCGCTTCCTGAGCACGGTGCAGAATCTCTACAACAAAGAGCAAAAGCTGGTTGAAAAATACGATGTGACCACCGGTGGCACGGGCGGTGGCGGCGGTGAATATCCGCTACAGGATGGCTTCGGCTGGACCAACGGCGTCACGCTGAAAATGCTGGATATGCTTTGCCCGAAAGGCAAATCCTGCGACAACGCGCCGGATAAACTGCCTTCAGCCACGCCAGGCCCGGCGACGGAAACGGCCAAACCTGCCGCAGATAAAACGGAGAGCTCACCTGCCTCGAGCAAGCCAGCGCCGTAACCTCCCCGCACTGACCACGGCATTATTGCCGCTTAATCATCTCATTTAAAACAACAAGCCCATGAAATCATCCGTTATTTCATGGGCTTTCATGCATTAAAAAAATCACATACCTTGCACTTACAAACAATAACGATAACAATTCGCATTCGAAATCGCATTTAAACCGCGTTTTCCCGTCGCATGCCGGCGGAGGATTTCCATCAGGATGATGACCTCAATACTTCCGGACAAAAAAATGATAAAGGTTTTTACCGTCAAGCGCTCCGCTTTACTCTGCGCGCTGGCGCTCATCGCCCCTTTTTCTTCATCGGCTGAAGAAACCCTGGTTGTGACCGCCAAACCTGCTGACACCGCAACCTCTCCTACGCTTGGCTATACCGCCACCACAACCCGTGGTGCGACCAAAACCGACGAGCCGCTGATTACCACCGGGCAAAGCATTTCCGTCGTGACCCGCCAGCAAATGGAAGACCAGGGCGCGCAAACCATTAACAACGCGCTGAACTATACCCCGGGCGTGTTCACCGGCTTCTCCGGCGGCGCAACCCGCTACGATACCGTCGCGTTACGGGGCTTCCACGGCGGGGATGTGAATAATATCTTCCTTGATGGCCTTCGCCTGATGAGCGACGCGGGCAGCTTTAACGTGGTCCAGGTCGATCCCTGGTTCCTCGAACGGCTGGATGTTATCAAAGGCCCTTCCTCCGCACTTTACGGCCAGACCGTGCCGGGCGGCCTGGTGATGGAAACCTCGAAACGCCCGCAGTTTGTTGAAGAAGGCCACGTGCGGGCAATCTTCGGCAACCACAATACCAACGGTACGGCGTTTGATTACACCAACGCGATTAATGACCAGTGGGCCTTCCGTATCACCGGCCTGACCAAAAATAGCGATACACAGTATGAAAACACGCGTGACGAACGTTACGCTATTTCGCCCTCCCTGCTTTGGCAGCCGGATGATGCAACGTCTTTGGTGCTAAGAGCTTACCTGGAAAAAGATCCGTCCGGCGGCTACCACGGTTCCGTTCCGGGCGACGGCAGTCTTTACACCACCACGGGACGCAAGCTGGATACCGGGTTCTCAGACGTACAGCCGGGGGATGACGCTTTTAAGCGCCACCAGCAGATCTACAGCTACGAGTTTGCACACGCCTTCGACGATGTCTGGTCTTTCCGCTCAAACGCCAGCTATACCCACTCAAACGTAGCGCTTCGGCAGGCTTACCAAATTGGCTGGGCAGATACCGCGCATAACGAACTGGCGCGCTACTACAGCCGTGAAAACTCCTCGCTGGATGCCTGGGCCATCGACAACCAGTTGGAAGCCGACTTCGCGACCGGCGACCTGCAGCATAAAGTGGTGCTCGGCGGGGAATACCACCGGTTCACCAACGATTTGACGGACGGAACGGGCTACACCACCAACCTGAACCCATGGACCGACGTTTCTGGCGGCGTTGGCGGTTACTACTATTACGATCCACGTGACCCAAGCTACACGACAATTAATCAGGGGCTTTTGGTTAAATCAGGCCGACGCCAGTATGAGCAAACCGGGGCTTATCTGCAGGATGAGATGAAGTGGGACCGCTGGCATATGACGCTGTCTGGCCGCTACGATCATCTGGTCACCAAAAGCCATCTGGTGGCGACGGCGATCGACAGTGACGTGACGGACAACCGCAGCGACAACCACTTTAGCGGCCGCGCATCTCTGCTGTACGCCTTTGATAACGGTATTTCGCCGTATGTGAGCTACAGCCAGGCCGTCACGCCGCAGGTACTTTCCGATGCCGAAGGCAAGCTGCTGAAACCGACAACCGCAGAACAGTACGAGGCCGGGATTAAATACCAGCCAATTGGCACCAGCGATCTGTATAGCGTCGCCGTTTACGATTTGACCCAAAAAGATGTGGGCAACCGTAACGTTCAGGGCGGCTATTTTGAACCGGCAGGTAAAGTGCATTCCCAGGGGCTGGAGCTGGAAGCCCGCACTCAGTTGACACCACGCCTGTCGACCATTGCCAGCTACACCCTCAACCGGGTTCGCTATAAAGACGCCATTGACGGTAATGACGGCAACAAGCCGTACGTCACGCCAAATCAAATGGCGAGCCTGTGGAGCACGTTTAAAGCCGATTATGGCCTGAGCCTGGGCGCAGGGATTCGCTACATCGGCAAACAATGGGCCGACAACGAAAATACCCTGCGTGTTCCTTCCGTAATGCTGCTGGATACCATGGTTCGGGCAGATATAGGCGCATGGACACCGTCGCTGAAAGGCGCGTTTGTGCAGCTCAATGCCACCAACCTGACGGGCCGTGACTATGTGGCGGGCTGCTACGGGACAGGCTATTGCTATTGGGGCGCAGAACGTTCCGTGATTGCAACCGTGGGCTACGATTTCTAAACTTGTACAGAAAGCTAAACGTAAAAACGGCCCCGCAGGGCCGTTTTTGTAATAAATGACTTTCTACCGTCGTACCATCCTGAAAATAGCCAGCACAATAATGGCGCCAATCACCGCCACAAAGAAACTTGGCCAGTTAAAACCGGTTACCGGTCCGCCAAGGTGCAATGCCGTCGCCACCCAGCCGCCGACAACCGCGCCCACGATCCCCAGAATACAAGTGAGGATAATACCGCCGCCGTCTTTGCCAGGCATAATCAACTTAGCGACCACACCCGCGATAAGACCAAAAATAATCCAGGCCAGGATACCCATTTTAGAACGTCCTCTTCTACATTGTGAGCTTTAGCAGGCTCGCCCGAGGCTCTCTGCGCCCCGGCCAGCGACCTGCTGTCAAAAAGAGTATAGTTCGGTTGCAAAAAAACGTGATGAATCTCACCTGGTTATACGCATTTTCAGGAAAAAATAGTCAAAAATTTGTATTAAGTTTTGTGCGGTTTTGCCGATAAGCTTCGTTACCACAACCTGAAAACACAACAAGGACTTGAGCCTTGAGTCACTATAACGATCAGTTCCTGAAGCAGTCTCCTCTGGCAGTATTAGGTGTGTTACGTGATTTACACAGACAGCAGGTTCCCGTCAGGCTGGAATGGTCTAACGGGCAGTTCATCAGCAAAATTCTCGACGTTTCGGCGGAGCGTTTAGTGCTGGACTTTGGCAGCCAGGCGCAGGAGAACCTTTCCGTGCAGAAGGCCAACGATATTGATTTCATCGCTGAAACGCAGGGGGCAAAAGTCGAATTCTCGCTGCCGGGCCTTAAAGCGACGGAATATCAAAATCTCCCGGCGTTTACCACGCCGCTGCCGCCATCGCTGTGGTTCGTTCAGCGTCGGGAATACTTCCGTATAACCGCGCCTACGCAGCCCCAGTACTATTGTCGCACCGAGCTGGCCGATGGGTCTCAGTTTGCCTTCCGGCTCTGTGACCTGTCTCTCGGCGGAATGGGGGCACTGGTGGATGGCACATTGCCGCCAGGACTTGCGCCCGGCCTGCGTTTTGGCCGCGTAGAGATGGATCTCGTGGAATGGGGCAAGTTTTATTTTGATATGCAGCTGGTGATGGTTTCGGAGCGAAAAGTGGTGGACAGTAAAAATGAAACCATTTCTACTCCGCGCCTGAGTTTTCGTTTCTTAAACGTCAACCCGGCGGTCGAGCGCGAACTGCAGAAAATTATTTTCTCGCTGGAGCGGTCGGCCCGGGAAAGGGCCAACCGTGTGAAATAGCTTAAATAGCATTCATGGCCCGCGTGACCTTATACAGGTAGCGCGGTGCCTGCGGCGCAGGATGGTTAGTCGCTACGTGCTGGTAGAACTCATCCGGACTCAGGCGGTTAATCTTGTCAATCGCGTCCTGCCTGTCAGAGTCAAAGGTTCTTAATAGCGCCCCCGCCCCGTTCACGTAAGAAACGATTAGCGCGTACTGCATCACCTGCGGGTCGTTGATCCCCCGTAAAATGCCGTGTTCCAGAATACTCAAATACGCTGTGCCGATGTCGATATTGCGTGCCGGATCTCGCAGTTCGCTGTCCGATGGCTGCCCACTGAAGCCTTGATTGCGGTATACCTCTTTGCCCGCCGTGGAGCCTTTGATTTGCATCAGGCCGATGGCATTAGAAGCGCTAACCAGCTTCGGGTTGCCGCCCGACTCTACCGCAATGATCGCCGTTATCAACCTTGGGCTAACGCCCCATTGCTGCCCGGAGACTTCGGTCAGCGGCATCCAGTTCAGCGCCCGCTGGGTGGGGATGGTCGGATCCCACGGCGCCTGCTGCTGCGGAGAATGGCTGGAGCAACCGGCCAAAAAAAGCACCAGAATGATAAACCCTCTTAATTTCACGCCTCTATCCTTATTGATGTGGCCAGCCATAACGGCGATGACAAGCGCTCTCGATAGCGGCATGATAACCAATTCATATTCAGCAAGGAAATGCCATGTCTCTGATTCATTTAATCGCCCCGTCCGGCTACTGCGTTAATCAACAGGCCGCGGCCAGGGGCATTCGTCGGCTGGAAGAGAATGGGCATCAGGTCGTCAATCAGCAGGCAGTGACAAGGCGTTTTCAACGTTTTGCCGGTACGGACAGTGAACGACTGGCGGAACTTAATCAGCTGGCGGCGCTACCGCCGGAAACGGACATTGTGCTGGCCGTGCGCGGGGGTTACGGCGTGAGCCGCCTGCTTGAGCACATTGATTTTTCACGTCTGGGTGCTGTGCTACGCGCCCGGCCACAAATTATCTGCGGCCATAGCGACTTTACTGCTTTTCAGCTAGGCCTGTTGGCACAGTGCGGGGCCATCACCTTCAGCGGGCCAATGCTTGCCGGAAATTTTGGTGCCGAGGAGAGGGATGAATACACCTGGCGCCACTTTTGGCAGGCGCTCAGCGAACCGACGTTCACGCTAAGTTGGGAAAACGATGCGCCCGCGATGCAGGCCAGCGGCACGGTTTGGGGCGGCAATCTCGCGATGCTGATCTCTCTGGTCGGCACGCCGTTTCTGCCGCAAATAGACGGTGGCATTCTGGTTGTGGAAGACATTAATGAACATCCCTTCCGCGTTGAGCGCATGCTGCTGCAGCTTTACCATGCGGGGATTCTGTCACGCCAGAAAGCAATTATTTTAGGAAGTTTTAACGGTACAACCACAACAGATTACGATGCAGGATATACTTTTGAAGAAATGCGTAAAACGCTGCAACAACGCCTTAATATACCAGTCCTTTCCGGCCTGCCTTTTGGACATGAGCCGCAAACCGTGACGCTGCCGCTCGGCGCGTTTGGCGAACTGGCCCACGACGGCGTCACCTCCCGGCTGACGTTGAGCGGGCACCCGGTACTTCGCTAAAGAAGCCCGGTTTAAGCGCCCTTTTTGGGCGTTTGGGTAGCAGATGACATGTTACAATTCGACAACATAGACAAAGGAGACGAGTGATTTTGGACGCAGGGGCGATTGTCAGTCTGTTTATTTTGGGTTCCGTTCTGGTAACTTGCAGTATCTTATTAAGTTCTTTCTCCTCTCGTCTGGGCATTCCCATTCTGGTTATCTTTTTGGCTATCGGCATGCTGGCCGGGATCGATGGCCTCGGCGGTATCCCGTTTGATAATTACCCTTTTGCTTACCTGATCAGCAACCTGGCGCTGGCGGTGATTCTGCTTGACGGCGGGATGCGAACCCAGGCGAGCTCGTTTCGCGTTGCGCTTGGCCCCGCGCTCTCGCTGGCAACCGTCGGCGTGTTAATTACCTCCGGCCTGACCGGAATTGCCGCCGCCTGGCTGTTCAACCTGAACCTGATTGACGGGCTGCTTATTGGCGCCATTGTGGGTTCGACCGATGCCGCTGCGGTCTTCTCCCTGCTCGGTGGGAAAGGCCTTAACGAACGCGTAGGCGCGACGCTTGAAATTGAATCGGGCAGCAATGACCCGATGGCGGTGTTTCTCACCATTACGCTGATTGAGATGATCCAGCAACACCAGACCGGCCTGAGCTGGCTGTTCCTCGTGCACATCATTCAGCAATTTGGCCTGGGGATTGCGCTTGGCCTTGGCGGCGGCTATCTGCTGCTGCAAATGATTAACCGGATAACCCTCCCCCACGGACTTTACCCGATGCTGGCCCTGAGCGGCGGAATTATGGTGTTTGGCGTGACCACGGCGCTGGACGGCAGCGGTATTCTGGCTGTTTATCTGTGCGGCTTTGTCATGGGCAACCGCCCGATCCGCAACCGTTTCGGGATCCTGCAAACCTTTGACGGCCTGGCCTGGATGGCGCAAATCGGCATGTTCCTGGTGCTGGGTTTACTGGTGAATCCGTCCGATCTGCTGCCGATTGCGGTGCCCGCCTTGCTGCTTTCCGCGTGGATGATCTTCTTTGCTCGTCCGCTGTCGATTTTTGCCGGTCTGCTGCCATTCCGCGGTTTTAATCTTCGTGAGCGCGTATTTATCAGCTGGGTTGGGCTGCGAGGTGCAGTGCCGATCATCCTGGCAGTGTTCCCGATGATGGCCGGGCTGGATAACGCCCGCCTGTTCTTCAATGTCGCTTTCTTTGTCGTGCTTGTGTCTTTACTGCTCCAGGGTACGTCGCTGGGCTGGGCCGCAAAGAAAGCCAAAGTCGTGGTGCCGCCGGTCGGCTGGCCCGTTTCCCGCGTGGGCCTGGATATTCATCCTGACAATCCGTGGGAACAATTTGTCTACCAGCTAAGCGAAGAGAAATGGTGTGTGGGCGCCGCCCTGCGTGACCTGCATATGCCAGAAGAGACGCGCATTGCCGCACTGTTCCGCGATAACGTGCTGCTGCATCCGACGGGCAGCACTCGCCTGCGTGAAGGCGATGTGCTTTGCGTGATTGGCCGCGAACGCGATCTTCCTGCACTTGGGAAACTGTTTAGCCAGTCGCCGCCGGTGGATTTGGATCAACGTTTCTTTGGCGATTTTATTCTGGAAGCCAGCGCCCAGTTCTCCGATGTGGCGACCATTTACGGCCTGACGCTGGATGAAGAAGTGGATACCCAGCAGTCGTTAGGTGATTTTGTGCTGGGGATGCTTGGCGGTGCACCGGTTGTTGGCGACCAGGTGGAGTTTGCCGGGATGATTTGGACGGTGGCCGAGAAAGAAGACAACCTGGTGCGTAAGATTGGTGTCCGGGTGGCCGAGGAAGAAGAGGAGTAGTTTCCCCTCACCCCGGCCCTCTCCCAGAGGGAGAGGGGGAAAACAAATGACGGAAACCTTCTTTATTCCCTCTCCTTCTGGGAGAGGGTTAGGGTGAGGGTAAAAAAACAAAACCTATACTGCGGTTTGTGAGGTGACAACCAAACTGCCTCTCGAGAGAAGCACGGACATTAACTCACCACCACCGGCACTCGCGGCGCTAACGCACACATCAGCTCATAACCCACCGTACCGGCGGCGCTGGCCACATCGTCAATTTTAACGTTTTTACCCCACAGCTCAACCGGGCTGCCGATGCCGGCCTGCGGGCAAGGCGTCAGATCTACGGTAATCATATCCATCGATACTTTCCCTACCACGCGGGTCATGACACCATCCACCATGACAGGCGTACCGTCTGGCGCAATGCGCGGGTAGCCGTCCGCATAACCACCAGCCACAATCCCGATTCGCTGCTCGCCGCTGGCGGAGTAGCGGCTACCGTAGCCCACGGTATCGCCAGCCTTCAGGTTCTGAATGCCGATAATTTCGCTGCTCAACGTCATTACTGGCTGAATACCGCTGGTGGCGACATCCTGCCATTGCCCGCTCGGAGAAGCGCCATAAAGGATGATCCCCGGGCGAACCCAGTCAAAGTGCGCTTCCGGGTGCCACAGCGTAGCCGCCGAGTTTGACAGCGAACGAGGAGCATCAAGGCCTTCTGCCGCCTGCTCAATGCGCTTCATCGGCTCAACAATGCCTTCTGGCTGCTCGGCATCAGCAAAATGCGCCATCAGCGTCAGTTCACCCACATTCGGGATCGCGTGAAGTTTTTGCCAGATACCGTGCACGCGATCGGGCGTAAACCCGAGGCGATTCATCCCGCTGTTGATTTTGAGATAAACATCCAGCGGCGCGCTCAGCTTCGCGTTGGCTATCGCCTTCACCTGCCAGTTGCTGTGCAGGCTGGTGGTCAGCCGGTATTTGTCGAACAGCGCCAGCTCATCGGCATGGAAGAACCCTTCCAGCATCAGGATCGGCCCTTTCCAGCCGCGCTCACGTAGCAAAATGGCCTCTTCGAGATTCAGCATGGCAAAACCATCGGTCGCGCCTAACGCCGACCAGATACGGTCGAGACCGTGGCCGTACGCGTTGGCCTTAACAACCGACCAGACACGTGAATGCGGTGCGGCTCTGCGCACTACTTCAAGATTGTTGCGCAGCGCGCTGAGATCCAGCGAAGCAATCACAGGACGGGACATGACGGCTCCTTTTAGTTATGTGCGCCGTGAAGGTGGCGGGCGCTCAGTGGCGTAAAGCCAGGCGCGTAGCGTGCGATGCCTAAATCCTCGCTTGGGATAGCCGGAGTACGCCCGGAGATCAGGTCGCTCAGCATCTGGCCCGAACCGCATGCCATTGTCCAGCCTAGCGTGCCGTGTCCGGTATTAAGCCAGAGATTCTTGAACGGCGTACGTCCTACAATTGGCGTCCCGTCCGGCGTCATCGGGCGTAGCCCGGTCCAGAAGGTTGCCTGCTCTACGTGCCCACCGCGCGGATAGAGATCCCTGACAACCATTTCCAGCGTTTCACGGCGTGGCTGCAGCAGTTCGGTGTTGAAGCCGACGATTTCCGCCATCCCTCCCACGCGGATGCGGTTGTCAAAGCGGGTAATCGCGATCTTGTAGGTCTCATCCAGAATGGTAGAAACCGGGGCGCCCTGCTCGTCGGCAATAGGAATGGTCAGGGAGTACCCTTTTAAAGGATAGACAGGAATATCGGCAATGCCCTTGAGCAGGCCAGTGGAATAGGAGCCGAAAGCCACGACGTAGGCATCCCCCTTCACCACTTCCTGGCCACACTGCACGCCGCTGATTTGCTGGTTGTCGTACAGCAGACGATCAACCGGCGTATTGAAGCGGAACTCAACGCCCGCTTCCGCCGCCATCCGCGCCAGGTTTTGGGTAAACAGCTGGCAGTCACCGGTTTCATCATTCGGTAAGCGTAGGCCGCCGGTCAGTTTGTGGGCTACGTCCGCCAGCGCGGGCTCAACACGATTGAGCTGGCTGGCTTCCAGAAGTTCATACGGTACGCCCGCGTCTTTCAATACGGCGATGTCTTTCGCCGCACTTTCATACTGCTGCTCGGTGCGGAACAGCTGCAGCGTGCCGCCCTGTCGGCCTTCATACTGAATGCCAGTAGTGTGGCGCAGCTCTTTCAGACAATCGCGGCTGTATTCTGCCAGACGCACCATGCGGCCTTTGTTTTCCATGTAATGCCGGGTATCGCAGTTACGCAGCATCTGCCACATCCACTTCAGCTGGAATTGGGTTCCGTCGAGACTAATGGCCAGCGGTGCATGGCGCTGGAACATCCACTTAATAGCTTTTAACGGGACGCCCGGTGCAGCCCAGGGCGCGGCATAGCCCGGAGATATTTGCCCGGCGTTGGCCGCGCTGGTCTCCTGCGCCGGCCCTGATTCGCGATCGATGACGGTGACTTCATGCCCGGCCTGACGTAAATACCAGGCGCTCGCCACGCCGACGACACCACTTCCCAGCACCACAACACGCATATCTGCTCCGCAATTAGCTAAAAGAATAATCTTCTGATTACATATTGATAACTCAGTTGAATATGTTATTCAACATATGGCTTTATTATGGTGACTAAACTCACAGAGTTGCCCGCCAGTGCTGGAGCGAGATAATTAGCATCTCCTGTACGGGAAAACATTTTCGTCAAAATAAAATGCTGTTAGGCGGGTGAAAACCCCGCTATTGAGATCAATAAATCGCGAAGAAAAAATTTTACTTGTCGGCGCTATCTTTCAGGAGTTGTCTATTCTTGAAAGTGAGGCTTTCCATCCAGAGAAAGTTGAAAACAATGAGGGCGCGCTGATGGCTACCGTAACTGATTTCGCCACAAAGGATCCCATCCGTCTGAGTGACGGACCCGACTGGACGTTTGAGCTACTGGACATCTACCTGGCCGAGATTGACCGGGTAGCAAAGCTCTACCGGCTGGACACCTATCCCCACCAGATTGAGGTAATTACCTCAGAACAGATGATGGATGCGTATTCCAGCGTGGGGATGCCAATTAACTATCCGCACTGGTCTTTCGGCAAAAAATTCATCGAAACCGAGCGCCTGTATAAGCACGGGCAGCAAGGGCTGGCGTATGAAATTGTCATCAACTCTAACCCCTGCATTGCCTATTTGATGGAAGAGAACACCATCACCATGCAGGCGCTGGTGATTGCGCATGCCTGTTACGGGCACAATTCTTTCTTTAAAAACAACTACCTGTTCCGCAGCTGGACGGATGCCAGCTCGATAATCGACTACCTGATTTTCGCTAAAAATTACATTACGCAGTGTGAGGAGCGTTACGGGGTTGATGAGGTGGAACGCCTGCTGGATTCCTGCCACGCGCTGATGAACTACGGCGTCGACCGCTATAAACGCCCGCAGAAGATATCCCTGCAGGAGGAGAAAGCGCGCCAGAAAAGCCGGGAAGAGTATCTGCAAAGCCAGGTGAATACGCTCTGGCGCACGCTGCCGCGTAAGGAAGAGGAAAAAACCGCAGAATCCGCCCACCGCTTCCCTTCGGAGCCGCAGGAGAATCTGCTGTATTTTATGGAGAAGAATGCCCCGCTGCTGGAGCCCTGGCAGCGTGAGATCCTGCGTATAGTGCGCAAGGTGAGCCAGTATTTTTATCCGCAAAAACAGACCCAGGTAATGAACGAGGGCTGGGCGACCTTCTGGCATTATACCATTCTCAATCACCTGTATGACGAAGGCAAAGTCAGCGACCGCTTTATGCTGGAGTTTTTGCACAGCCATACCAACGTGGTGTTCCAGCCACCCTATAACAGCCCGTGGTATAACGGTATTAACCCCTACGCGCTGGGGTTCGCCATGTTCCAGGATATCAAACGTATTTGCCAGTCGCCGACCGAAGAAGACCGCTACTGGTTCCCGGATATTGCCGGTAAAGACTGGCTGGAAACGCTGCATTTCGCCATGCGTGATTTCAAGGATGAGAGCTTTATCAGCCAGTTCCTGTCGCCTAAGCTGATGCGCGACTTCCGCCTGTTCACCGTGCTGGACGATGACCGTAATAATTACCTGGAAATTTCGGCCATTCATAACGAAGAGGGTTACCGGGAAATACGTTCTCAGCTGTCGGCGCAGTACAACCTGAGCAACCTCGAGCCGAACATTCAGGTCTGGGATGTGGATTTGCGTGGAGACCGCTCGCTGACGCTGCGCTACATCCCGCACAACCGCGCCCCGCTGGATAAAGGGCGCCGGGAAGTGCTCAAGCATGTGCACCGCCTGTGGGGCTTTGACGTCGTGCTGGAACAACAAAATGCGGATGGCAGCGTGGAACTGCTGGAGCGATGCCCGCAGCGAAACCCGCTGTAGGAGTGAAAAAAAACGCTTCCCCAGGGAAGCGTTTTTTATGCTGGCCTAGCGACTGTGCATCGCCAAATCGCCAGGCAGGTTTTTCTGCATACGGTGCCAAATCTCGCCGCTCTCGCGACCGTAGTTACGCACGGTATCAAAGACCTGCTCGTGAAGCCCCTGCTGACAGATTTCCGCCAGGCGGTGGTAAAAGCCCAGCGCCAGGCTGCGGGCTTCAGGATTAGAGAAGTAGTGACGCCCGATGCGGGTGTACAGCCCTTTCATCCCGTTCAGGATCAGCCCATAAATCGGGTTACCAGACGCAAACGCCAAGCCGCGGAAAATGTTGTAGTCCAGTTCGGCAAAGGCGTCCGCGTGGTCTTCAACTTTGCTAGCCGTGGCCAGCACTTCCTGCGCTTTATCTGGATACTGACGAATCGCTGTGCGAATAAATATCGTGGAGATATTGGTTCGCACCGAAAGCAGGTTATCAATCAGCTGCGGCACGCTGTCGTGATCGAGACGCGCCAGCGTTTCCAGAATGTTTAAGCCTGAGGTTTCCCAGAAATTGTTCACCCGCGTTGGCTTCCCGTGCTGAATTGTCAGCCAGCCGTCGCGTGCAAGACGCTGAAGCACTTCACGTAATGTGGTACGCGTAACGCCAATCAGTTCTGAAAGTTCACGTTCTGCCGGCAGGATGGAACCCGGCGGAAAACGACTGTTCCAGATACTTTCTATAATATACTCTTCCGCGAAACCCGCTGGGCTCTGCGCCTTAATGACCATAGTAAGATTTCCATTACTCAGGTTTTGCAAATTGGACTCATCATACCAGATGCCATGCGCGCCAGATAGCGGGGACGGCGCGCAAATGCGGGATCGGCGTTGAATTTTGACGATAAATGCCTTAACTCAGGATTTCCTTCGGCTTGATCGCATACGCCTTAAACGAGTACCCTGAAGCGTTATCTTTTTAAACATCAACATAATACAACGGATAATGGTAATAATACGATGGAAATGTCCTTTGGGCGGGCGTTGTACCGCAACTTTCTGGGTCAATCACCTGACTGGTACAAATTAACGCTACTTCTCTTTTTAGTGGTTAATCCGCTGGTCTTTTGGTTTGTCAGTCCGTTTATCGCGGGCTGGATGCTGGTGGTGGAGTTTATCTTTGCGCTGGCGATGGCGTTGAAGTGCTACCCGCTGCTGCCGGGCGGCCTGTTGGCTATTGAAGCCGTACTGGTCGGCATGACCAGTCCCGATCACGTCCGGGCTGAGATCGCTTCAAATCTCGAAGTGCTGTTGCTGCTGATGTTTATGGTGGCCGGGATTTACTTCATGAAGCAGCTTCTGCTGCTGCTTTTCACCCGCCTGCTGCTGGGGATCCGGTCCAAAATTGCGCTGTCGCTGGCTTTCTGCGTCGCCGCCGCGTTTCTTTCCGCCTTCCTTGATGCCTTAACGGTTGTGGCCGTTGTTATTAGCGTGGCCGTGGGCTTCTACAGCATCTATCACCGCGTGGCCTCTGAAGCGCAGGATGACAGCAACGTTCAGGACGACAGCCATATCCGAACCGACAGCCGCGAGATCCTCGAGCAGTTCCGCGCTTTCCTGCGCAGCCTGATGATGCACGCCGGCGTTGGTACCGCCCTGGGGGGTGTAATGACTATGGTTGGCGAGCCACAAAACCTGATCATTGCTAAAAACGCGGGCTGGCATTTTGGCGATTTCTTCCTGCGCATGATGCCGGTGACCGTACCGGTGCTGATTTGTGGCCTGCTCACCTGCGTGCTGCTGGAGCGTTTTAAAGTATTTGGTTACGGGCAAACGCTGCCAGAAAAAGTGCGCGGGATCCTGTATGACTTTGACGCCCAAAGCGCGAAGAAGCGGACGAAGCAGGACAAGGTGAAACTGCTGATTCAGGCACTGATTGGCGTCTGGCTGATTATCGCGCTGGCGTTACATCTGGCAGAAGTCGGCCTGATTGGCCTGTCGGTGATTATTCTGGCGACATCCCTGTGCGGGGTTACTGACGAACATGCTATCGGCAAAGCCTTTACCGAAGCGCTGCCGTTTACTGCTCTGTTAACCGTGTTCTTCACCATCGTGGCGGTTATCATCGACCAGCATCTGTTCAGCCCGATTATTCAGTACGTGCTCGATGCCTCCCCACACGCCCAGCTGTCGCTGTTTTATATCTTTAACGGCCTGCTCTCCTCGATTTCCGACAACGTCTTTGTCGGCACCGTTTATATCAACGAGGCGAAAACCGCGCTGCAGAATGGTGCCATCAATATGCAGCAGTTCGAACTGCTGGCGGTGGCTATCAATACCGGTACAAACCTGCCCTCGGTGGCAACGCCGAATGGCCAGGCGGCGTTCCTGTTCCTGCTGACGTCGGCCCTGGCGCCGTTGATTCGCCTCTCTTATGGCCGCATGGTTGTGATGGCGCTGCCTTACACGTTGGTGCTGACTCTTGTGGGCCTGCTGTGCGTGGAATATACCCTGGCGCCTGCTACACAATGGATGCTGGACAGCAGCTGGCTAATGACGCCTGATACGCTGCTTGCACCGCACTAAGGCAATTTGACGGGAAGTCCGCTTCCCGTTACAAATTTTTTCCTTATAAACATCCGATTACTGCGTTATTTTCATCTGCGCTACTGGCGCAAAAAGGGAATTGGTTTACACTGCCGATTCTACGCATGCTGCAGGGAAACTGATTATGTTGCGATATTTAAACCAATGCTCTCTTGGGCGCACCGCCTGGCTGCTTTTGGCCTTTACGGCATTTGCGCTTGAGATGGTGGCATTGTGGTTCCAGCACGTTATGGGGCTGAAACCTTGTGTGATGTGTATTTATGAGCGTTGCGCGCTATTTGGCGTGATGGGTGCCGGTATCGTGGGCGCGATAGCCCCTAAAAGCCCCCTGCGCTATGGCGCCCTGGCCATCTGGCTGTACAGCGCAGGGAAAGGCGTTCAGTTGGCGTGGGAGCACACCATGCTGCAGCTTCACCCTTCTCCGTTTGTGACCTGCGATTTCTTCGCTCGTTTCCCAAGCTGGCTGCCGCTGGACAAATGGCTGCCGCAGGTCTTCGTTGCCAGCGGTGACTGCTCCGTTCGTCAGTGGGAATTCCTGTCGCTGGATATGGTTCAGTGGCTGCTCGGGATCTTCGCTGTGTTCCTGATTATTGCGGTGCTGGTGCTGATTGCTCAGTTCTTCAAGCCTAAGCGTCGCGATCTGTTTGGCCGTTAATTTCGCAAACGCCCGATAGTAATAACCCACCTGTCGGTGGGTTATTTTTTTCAGGAATGATCGCGCCGGTACAGCGCCCATTCATCAATTCTTTCCCCGCCTGGCAGCAGGCAGTCACTTCTTTCGCCCTCAGGCGTTTTGACGCTGACAGATTTCCCTCCTTTGGCCTGGCAGTAAACCGACGCCGGGTTCGCCATGCCCACACTGTGCGGCGGCTTCGGTGCCTCGCGTTCTGCAGTCGCACAGCCGCTGAGCAGCAATATGCCCATAATAGTTGTTATTTTTTTCATTTTTCCTCCTCTGAAAAGTGAAGTATACGCCGGAGAAATAAAAAAGTGCCTTCAGTTTTTTATTACATACTCGTAGTCGAAGTTTCGTGCAAAAAAACTGAGGTCACTATGCGTCAGATAAAATTTTTTCCCAGGATTAAGCATCTAAGGATTGATATAAAGTCGCCCCTCAATCATATCGAGAATCACCTGATGCTCCCGCATGAAATTCATTCCCAGCAAACCATCGAAATCAATTTCTTGGGGAGTCGAGCTACTGGAGACAATAGCCACATTGCTGCTAGTCTTGCCTTCGTTATCTGTAATACTGATTTCCGCTACTCTGCAGTCTAAGTTGGATGCCTCAGGCTCAAGGGTTTTGCACCCTGAAAAAAGCGTGTTGGCTGGTAGTCGGTCTGAGAATAGAAGTGAGTGGCTGGCACCAGTATCTACAATCAAATGCAAAGGCGTTATTCCGACGAATGCGGTAACACGTAAGCCCGATTCCGTTTGCTTTATCGGGTAGGATGACCACTTATTAACTTCCGATGAGATTGAGTCCAACATTTGCAACCGGCCATTTTTAAAGTCGATTAAAACCCGACGGTCGTGAAAAATGCCAAGCCCCATCACTTCATTTGCAGGCACATCGCCACCCAAGTTGAAGCCCCATGGCTTGAGCTCTACCGCTTCAACGTTATCGAAATGCACATCAGAAATAGTTAATTGATGAATTGTCCAGGACGGGATAATACTTTCACCACCTGATACATCGATCATCCGACGGGGGGCTTTCTGAGTAATTTTCAGTCCGATATTTGCAATCAGTGTGTCCAGGTTATGTTTGTAAAGATGCAACCCCTCTCCACTCCCGGTATCCAACATTAACGTATGAAATCTATTATTTATTCGGACATCCGCCAATGGTAGTCCTCGCTCATCATATCGCAACCGCCAGAAATCAGCAGGGGCGCTGGCCATGCAAACATCAGAGAAAAAAAGCATTAATAACGGAAGACATTTCACCATGATTAAATTTCCATATTTTTCATAAGAAAGAGATTCAAATAAATAGTTCTGCCAATCATTGGTTTTATGCAGGGCTGAGTGAATTATATTGATTGTAGGTTACAGCGACCTGAAAACAAAAACTCATGGGCAAACTATGGGTTTAACTTACTAAGATAATGGGACCGTAATAACCACAAAACACAAACAAAAAAGCCACCGGAGTTAACCAGTGGCCTGCCGAGTGCGGGCGTGAACCCGAACTTATAGCAGCGCAAATGGGGCATACTTTGCGCAACGTTTATGGTAAGTGGATGAACGACAACAACGGCGATCGGATGAGCGTTTTGAACGCTAATTTTAATGAATACGCCCCACTCATGCCCCAGGCACAAAACCAGTAAGGCAAATTCCCTTTCAAATCAGAGCATCAATCCGCCCATTCGGGCTTGTTGAGAATGTGATCCTGCCAGTCGCGGACCTCCGATTCTTTCACCGCGATATGGCGCACGGAAATACGCTCGCCGTGCATGGCGGCTTTTGAGCCAGTGATTAGCGGGTGCCATTCCGGCAGCGGTTTACCTTCGGCCAGCAGACGATAAGCGCAGGTGTGCGGCAGCCATTCAAAGGTCGGCAGATTGTCGCGGGTGAGTTTGATGCAGTCCGGCTCGTACTCAAAGCGGCGGGCGTAGTTCTTGCACTGACAGGTTTTGATGTTGAGCTGCTTACACGCGACGTTAGTGAAATAAATCTCGTCGGTGTCTTCGTCCATCAGCTTATGCAGGCAACACTGACCGCAGCCGTCGCACAGGGATTCCCACTCGGCGTCGCTCATTTCGTCGAGAGTTTTACTTTGCCAAAAAGGAGTGGGTGTCATAGCGGTTCCTGCATTTGAAAATTAAGCTGCACCTTATAAACAGTCTGACACCCGGATGCAAGTTTTGCCGCCCTGAAGCGGCAAATTGTTTATAAAACGCGCGTCGTCAGGCTGTGGCCGGCAAAGCTCACTTCCAGCTCGTCGCCGCTGAGCAGAGGGCCGACGCCTTCCGGTGTTCCGGTCAGGATCACATCCCCCGCACGCAGAGTGAAGAATTTGCTCATATAGGCAATCAGCGGCACGATCTTATGGATCATGTCTTCGGTGTTTCCCTGCTGGCGAACTTCACCGTTGATCTTCAGCTCCAGCGGGGTATTTTGCGGATCGTGAGTAAACTGCGCCGCCGGAATAAACCCGGAGATTGGGCAAGAGTTATCAAAGCCCTTGGCTTTTTCCCACGGCTGGCCTGCTTTTTTCAGTTTGGCCTGCAGATCGCGTAGCGTGAGATCCAGCGCAACGCCATAGCCGGCAATGGCTTTCTGCACGTGCTCTTCGCTTGCCTGCTTGAGGGTTGAGCCAATCAGAATAGCCAGCTCAACTTCATGATGCACGGAACCAAATTCCTGCGGCAATGCCAGCGGCTGGCGAATATCACACAGCGCGCTTTCTGGCTTGATAAACACCACCGGCTCGTCCGGCGTCGCACTGCCCATTTCTTTAATATGTTTGGCATAGTTGCTGCCAACACAGACTACCTTGTTTACCGGAAAATCCAGCAGCGCACCCTGCCAGTTATGATGTTGATACATGCCTTTCCTCTGTGTCGTTTGTGTTAACTGCCTTTGATACTAGATAAAAAACGCCCCGCTGAATACCGGGGAAGTGTTTCTAAGCGTGCTTTATCGGGCAATAGCATCCGCCATTTTGCCAATGCTAATGGCAAAGTAGTAAGAGCGGTTCCAGTGCATCAGGGTGCGGAAGTTGTTATAGACGAGGAATGAACGCGCCAGGCCATCGTCTGGCCTCACCAGCCAGGCTTTTTTTGAGGAGACAGGGAGATGAGTTCCACCCGGCAGTGTTACCCCTAGTTTTTTCCACTGGGCCACGGACTTGCCCTGCTCCGGACTTGTTCCCAGCAGCGAACTATTAAAGCCAGCAGGCAGTTTCACCTCATAGCCCCACGCTCCGCCACGCTCCCAGCCTTCTACCGCCAGGTAGTTTGCCGTGGAGGCGAAAACGTCGCGGGTGTTATTCCAGATATCAATTTTACCGTCTCCGTCGCCGTCTTTGCCGTAGCGCAATAGCGAACTCGGCATAAACTGGTTTTGCCCCATCGCGCCGGCCCACGAGCCTTTCATCTGCGCCTCACGAACATCACCCCGCTGAATGATTTTCAGCGCCGACATCAGTTCGTTGGTAAAAAATGCTTCACGGCGTCCCTCAAAAGCGAGCGTTGCTAAAGCAGAAATGACATCTTCTTTGCCCTGCAGTTTGCCGAAGTTACTCTCCATTGCCCACAGGGCGACGATGTAGCGACTCTGAACGCCACTGTTGGCGCTGACCTTTTCCAGCTCTGATCGATGCTGTTTGGCCAGACTACGCGCCTGTTTTATTTTTGCCGGGGTGATCACTCGGGTTAAATAGTCATCGAGCGTTATTTTCTTTTCCAGCTGATTGCGATCGGATTGAATAACCCGATCAACAAAATGAATATTGGTAAAGGCTTTTGCCAGCGTCTCGTTGCTGATGCCCTGCTTCCTGGCTTGTGATTTTAATTTTTCGACATAAGCCGGGAATTCAGCGGGATTACGCCCTTGTTCAGCGAGCGTGATGGTTTGAGGCGTGCTGCTTTGAGGATCTGAAGCGGCTGTGGGAGCCGCCTCAGCATGGGGGAGATAACCTGCCCCACAGGAGAGTATTAAGACGCTGAAGGTATAACGCAAAGCAGCATTTTTCATCGGCTTATCTTCAATAATGTGTTTCACACATTTTCCGTGTGAATGCATGGAAAAGATTTACCTTCAGTCCGAAAGTTATTTTTTAGGACTCTTTTCCAGGTGCATGGCCAGCAAACTTTCTACCGGAGGTGGGATCTGTAAATAATAACCCTCCGTTTCCAGTGCCTGCTTCACTTTATCCAAATCGGCATTGGCCAGTTTTTTACTGCCGTCCAGCGGCAACAGCATCGACAGCACCGGTTTGCCAAAGCCTTTCATCAGTTCTTCCGGCACTCGGGAAAAATCGTCTTTTTTTTCGACATAAAGATATGTCTGGTCACGTTTAGTACTTCTGTAGATCACACAAAACATTTTTTTTACTCTATTTTCGCCAGCGAGTGGCTTGCCTGAATATAAGCTGGACTATAACATGCCTGGTGTACTTCGGAATATCGTCCCACAATAGTGGGGATTGAAACTGAATTGAGTAAGGCCAGGATGTCAAACACGCCAATCGAGTTAAAGGGCAGCAGTTTTACCTTATCTGTGGTTCATTTGCATGATGCACAACCTGAGGTTATTCGCCAGGCTCTGGAAGATAAAATCGCCCAGGCTCCCGCATTCTTAAAGAATGCCCCGGTGGTCGTTAACGTCGCCAGTCTCGATGGTTCCGTCAACTGGAAGAAAGTACAACAGGCCGTCACCGCAACCGGCCTGCGCGTTGTGGGTATCAGCGGCTGTAAAGATGAAGCCTTAAAGGCTGAAATTGAGCGCGCTGGCCTGCCCTTGCTGACCGAAGGGAAAGAAAAGGCCGCAAGAACGCCAAAAGCCGCACCTGCAGAGCCCGTCGTGGTTGCTGCGCCGGATGTTACACCGGTCACAAAAACACGTTTAATTGATACACCGGTCCGTTCCGGGCAGCGCATTTATGCGCCAAACTGTGACTTGATTGTGACCAATCACGTCAGCGCCGGTGCAGAACTGATAGCAGATGGTAATATTCATATTTACGGCATGATGCGTGGCCGTGCGCTGGCTGGTGCAAGCGGCGATCGTGATGCACAAATATTTTGTACTAACCTGGTGGCAGAGCTTGTCTCTATTGCGGGCGAGTACTGGCTGAGCGAGCAGATCCCAGCCGATTATTATGGAAAAGCGGCTCGCCTGAATCTGGCGAGTGGTGCGCTCTCCGTTCAATCTTTGAATTAAGCCCTTTTAACAAGGAAATCCTTTATGGCACGCATTATTGTTGTTACATCGGGTAAAGGGGGCGTCGGTAAGACCACGTCCAGCGCGGCCATCGCTACGGGGCTGGCCCAAAAGGGAAGAAAAACCGTCGTTATTGATTTCGACATTGGCCTGCGTAACCTTGACCTGATCATGGGCTGCGAACGCCGCGTTGTGTACGATTTCGTTAACGTGATTCAGGGCGATGCCACGCTGAATCAGGCGCTTATCCGTGATAAGCGTACTGAACAGCTCTATATCCTGCCAGCTTCACAAACCCGCGATAAAGACGCCCTGACCCGCGAAGGCGTGGCCAAGGTGCTGGAAGACCTGAAAAACATGGACTTCGAGTTTATCGTTTGTGACTCCCCGGCAGGTATCGAAACCGGCGCGCTGATGGCGCTGTACTTTGCGGATGAAGCCGTGATCACCACCAACCCGGAAGTTTCCTCGGTGCGTGACTCAGACCGAATTCTCGGCATTCTGTCCTCTAAATCCCGCCGCGCTGAAAACGGTGAAGATCCTATTAAAGAGCATTTATTGCTGACCCGCTACAACCCGGGTCGCGTCAATAAAGGCGATATGCTGAGCATGGAAGATGTGCTCGAAATTCTGCGCATTCCGCTGGTTGGCGTTATCCCGGAAGACCAGTCAGTGCTGCGTGCGTCCAACCAGGGCGAGCCGGTGATTCTTGACGGCGAATCGGATGCAGGCAAAGCCTACGCCGATACCGTTGAACGCCTGCTCGGCGAAGAACGCCCTTTCCGCTTCATTGAAGAAGAGAAGAAGGGTTTCCTGAAACGCCTGTTCGGAGGATAAGTTATGGCATTACTCGACTTTTTTCTGTCACGAAAAAAGAACACCGCCAACATCGCGAAAGAGCGTTTACAGATTATTGTAGCTGAGCGTCGCCGTAGCGATGCAGAACCCCATTACCTGCCGCAGCTGCGCAAGGACATTCTCGACGTGATTTGCAAGTACGTGCAAATCGACCCGGAAATGGTTAGCGTCCAGCTTGAGCAGCGCGATGGGGATATTTCGATTCTGGAGCTGAACGTGACGCTCCCGGAAGCGGAAGAAGCCAGCAAATCGGCCTGAATAAAAAACCCCCTGCATGTGTCAGGGGGTTTTATTTTTATGCCGCCACTTAACGTTTATTAAGAGCCTTCTCGTTGCGGTCCACAAATATATATCAGCCTGAGAACAATACTGTAATTATTCCCAGGTCATATGAACAATCAGTATTCCGCCAACAATTTCGTTAGCGCTTCTGCCATTAATTCTGCCCGCCAGCCGCTAATTAATTCCGGCATGACGTTTTGCGGCTTCAATTTCCAGTGCCAGTTTAACAGCTGATTGATTTGGCGGCGGGAGGCCAGTAATTCGGCACTCAGCCCTTTTGCCTCGCTCACTTCCTGCACCAGAGCTTTAATCGCCTTAAACACTTTGCGGTAGCCCGGCATATCCACAAGGTTTTGCAGCGGCTGCGGCAGTTCGCTCTCCGGCAGCGCCTGCGCCTCGGCCACCAGGGCGATAAGCGTCTTACCGTGGAAGCGAATTTCACTGCCGCTCAGGCCAAGCGAGTCCAGCTCCCCCAGCGAGCCAGGCATGTATCTCGCCACCTGCCACAGGTTTTCTTCACGGACGACAAAGTTTACCGCCATATCGCGCTCGCGGGCTTTGCGAAGGCGCCAGGCTGCCAGCTTCTTAAGGCAGGCCAACTGCCGGGTTCGCAGCTGCCAGGCGTTACCTATGTCGCGCCAGGCCTCTTCCGGATCAAGCTGATCGCGGCGGCGAGAGCACATCAGATGGCACTCATCGAGAGCCGCACCGATCCAGCCCGCCGCTTCCGTTTCGGCCATCAGTTTCTCAGCGATAGGCAGCAAATAAAGTACGTCTGCCGCAGCATATTCACACTGCCGCTCCGTGAGCGGACGAGCCAGCCAGTCAGTCCGGGATTCACTTTTATCCAGCGCAATGCCGGTGTAGGACTCGACGATGGTGGCAAAGCCGCAAGACAACGGGCGGCCAGTGAAGGAAGCCAGAATCTGCGTATCGATAAACGGATCTGGCAGCATGCCAAAAGCATTCAGGAAGACTTCGAGATCTTCACTGCCCGCGTGCAGATATTTGATTGTATCCGGATCCTGCAGCAAGGCTTTGAAAGGCGACCAGTCGCTGATGGTTAAAGGATCGATCAGCGAAACCTGCTGACCGTCATAAAGCTGGATCAGCCCCAGCTGAGGGTAGTAGGTACGGGTACGAACAAACTCGGTGTCCAGTGCCAGCGCGGGGAATTGACGGGCGGCCAGGCAAACGGCGGCCAGCCCTTCATCGGTAGTGATCATCTGGTAAGTCAAATTCAGTTCTCTTAGGTTGCGCCCATAAAAAATGCCGGCGAACCGGCATCAGGACGAGTGACTTGGAGCTCAGGCGTTATTGTTGCCTGTCTTGCCCGCTTCGTCACGCAGTTCTCGTCGTAAAATTTTCCCGACGTTCGATTTTGGCAGTTCCGTGCGGAATTCAATCAGTTTCGGCACTTTATAGCCAGTTAACTGACGACGGCAGAAGGCGATAAGCGCCTCTTCCGTTAGCGTGGGATCTTTTTTCACCACAAAGATTTTCACCTGCTCACCGGTCACCCCGGCAGGAACCCCCACAGCAGCGACTTCAAGCACGCCTTCGTTCTGCATCACCACATCTTCAATTTCGTTTGGATAAACGTTGAAGCCGGAAACGAGGATCATGTCTTTTTTGCGGTCAACGATGTTCATGAAGCCTTCTTCGTTCATCACCGCAATATCCCCGGTGCGCAGCCAGCCGTCTTTAAGGATTTCATCAGTTTCTTTTGGACGCTGCCAGTAGCCCAGCATCACCTGCGGGCCTTTAACACACAGTTCGCCAGGCTCGCCCGGTGGCACCTCATTACCCTGATCGTCTACCAGCTTCACATCGGTAGACGGCACCGGCAGGCCGATAGAGCCGCTGTGGTAATCCATATCATGCGGGTTGGCGCTGACCAGCGGTGCGCATTCAGTCAGGCCATAGCCTTCAAGCAGGAAACGGCCCGTGAGTTTTTCCCAGCGTTCGGCAACCGCGTGCTGGACGGGCATACCGCCGCCCGCAGAGAGGTGAAGGCTGGAGAAATCAAGCTGCTGAAACTCTTTGTTATTCAGTAACGCGTTAAACAGCGTATTCACGGCAGTCATGGCGGTGAACGGATATTTCGCCAGCTCTTTTACCAGCCCTGGAATATCGCGCGGGTTGGTGATCAGCAAGTTCTGGCCACCCATGTCGATAAACAGCAGGCAGTTAATAGTTAGAGCAAAAATGTGGTACAGCGGCAGCGGGGTCACCACCAGCTCTTTGCCTTCATGCAGCAGCGGGCTGTATGCCGCTCTGACCTGCTCCAGGTTGGCCAGCATGTTGCGATGCGTCAGCATCGCGCCTTTGGCTACGCCGGTTGTACCGCCGGTATACTGCAGGAAAGCCAAGTCTTCATTGAGAATGTCAGGCTTGATGTACTGCATGCGGTAGCCGCTTTGCAGCGCCCGACGGAAAGAGATAGCGTTTGGTAAGTGGTATTTCGGCACCAGCCGCTTGATGTACTTCACCACGAAGTTAACCAGCGTCCCTTTCGGCCCGGAGATCTGATCCCCCAGGCGAGTCAGGATCACATGTTTCACCTGGGTTTTTTCGACCACTTTCTCCAGCGTGTGGGCAAAGTTTGACACAATAACAATCGCGCTGGCTCCGCTGTCGTTCAACTGGTGCTCCAGTTCTCGCGGGGTATAGAGCGGATTCACGTTAACCACCACCATACCGGCGCGCAGAATACCGAACAGCGCGACAGGATACTGCAGCAGGTTTGGCATCATCAGCGCCACGCGGTCGCCTTTTTTCAGGCCCAGCCCCTGCTGAAGGTATGCGGCAAATGCCCGGCTGCGCTCTTCCAGTTTGCGGAAGGTCATCACCTCCCCCATGTTGATAAACGCAGGTTTGTCGGCGTAGCGAGTGACAGCCTGCTCAAACATATCAACCAGGGATTGATAGCGGTCGGGATTTATTTCAGCCGCAACGTCGGCCGGGTAGCGGTTAAGCCAAACCTTATTCAAGGATCCACCTCTGAAATTATTATTTGTCGTCATCACAACCCCAGGGAATACATTTCGTTAACATAATATTAACTCAGCGTACCAGTTTATTAATTAGCCTGATTAAAGGTTGCGAAGCACATCACTAAATTTTTTCATCCGTCCTGGATAAAAACAAACAGCGGCCAGGCCGCTGTTTGAAAATATTTTAAAAACAACAGATTATTCGGTTACAACGGTTTGCACCTGTGCAGGCCCCGGATTGTACCAGCCGCCCCACATGTCGTAATGGTGGCGATACGGGTAAGGCCCACCCCAGAACCACGGGTCAATAGGCTGTGGTGGCATGACCACCTGCTGGACCACGTTCCAGCGCTTGTAGCCCGTCGCCTGCATGGTCATGAATTTATAGGGCGTCTGGCCAATCTTACCTTCTGCCGTGCCGGTAATTGGCCCAACGACGGTCACCAGCTGATTGCGGAAATCGACCGGATCAAGGAAGCCATTCACATCGGCATAAATGCGCCCTTGCGAAGGCTCATTCAATGCCGGACGGGCACCTTCATCGAGGCTGACGGTGGCAATCTCCAGGCGAGTTTTGCCCTTCAGGTTGTCCACGTTCACCACCCGCCCGCCAAAGCGCGCTTCCTGCCCGACATAAAGCTGGGGCGCGCTCATCACCGCCGTCAGATCCTGCTGCGGGGTCGCGGAAGTCCCTTTAATCGCATCCGGCACGCTCACGCAGCCGCTCAGGACCAACGCCGCAGCGGCCGCCAGCAGCCAGCTGCATTTTTTGACATTATAAACAGCCATACCTCATCTCCTTAACCTTCCCGCCGTTTAGCGGCGGTCGGTCTTACTCTCTGCCAGGTAGCTTTTTCCAGGTGACTTCATTACGCAGGTAGACAGGCTCAGCATGCTCGACGGCGACGGTTTTACCGGCGCTGAACGCCTGCTGCGCCAGAGGAAGCATATCCTCAGCTTCAGGCAGCGTAGTTTCACCGTCCTGCAACAAAAGTCCGCTACCCTTCGCCATATCAGGCCAGGCCTGCCAGCCTGTTCCGACTGTAGCCCAGGTGCCGCTCAGATGCTTCAACCGCCCGGCAACGTCTTCAGGCTTGAGGACGGCTTCGCTTGCTTCACCGTGCCACACGCCCTGCTCGTCACGCTCATACTCAGCCCAATAGACTTCGCCCATGCGGGCATCTATTGCAGCAAGTACGCGGGTCGCGCCCGTTCTGCGCCATGCGCCCTGCGCCATCGTCGCCAGCGTTGAAACGCCAATCATCGGCAGCTCAGCGCCCAGCGCCAGCCCCTGCGCAATACCAATGCCAATGCGCACGCCGGTAAAACTGCCCGGCCCACGCCCGTAGGCAAGTGCGTTCACCTCAGACAAAGTAATCCCGCCCTGGTTCAGGATCTCTTTGACCAGCGGTAAAATTCTTTGCGTATGCTCGCGCGGGCAGAGCTCGAAATGGGCGTAGGACGCCGCGTCGTTTTGCAGGGCAACAGAACAGGCTTCTGTTGCGGTATCGATGGCTAAAATTCGCATGGGCTTGCCAACCTCTGGCGGAGATAAGGTCAAAAAACGGCGCGCATCATACCATAGCCTGGCACAAATTACTGCGCGCCTGAGGCATTGAGGAACTCAACTGCCCGATTTATATCCCTGGTACGCGGCGTAGGCGGCAGGCTGTTAAGAAAAACAGCGCCATAAGGCCGCATGACCAGGCGGTTATCACAGATAACCAATACTCCACGGTCTTCCACATCACGGATGAGGCGACCGACGCCCTGCTTAAGAGTAATGACTGCGTCGGGCAACTGGACATCGTCAAACGGATCGCCCCCGCGAATGCGGCAATCTTCCATTCTCGCCTTGAGCAGCGGATCGTCCGGTGAGGTAAAGGGAAGTTTGTCGATGATGACCAAAGAGAGCGTATCGCCGCGCACGTCAACGCCTTCCCAGAAGCTGCTGGTCGCCACCAGCAGGGCGTTACCGGCCTCGACAAACTGCTGTAGCAGTTGACCTTTGCTGGTTTCCCCCTGCAGCAGCACGGGCAACGTCATGGTGGCCCGGAACTGTTCCGCCAGGTCACGCATCATGGCGTGGGAGGTACAAAGCATAAAGCAGCGCCCGTTGTTCGCCTCAATAAGCGGGCGCAACAGGTTAGCCAGGTGACGGCCAGCGTGAGGCTGATTGGGCGTTGGCAGCCCTCTCGGCACGCACAGAAGCGCCTGCTTAGCATAATCAAACGGGCTGGCAAGCAGCAACGTTTCCGCCTCGTCGATACCCAGCCGCTCGGTGAAATGGCTCATATTGTCATTCACCGCAAGCGTGGCCGAGGTAAAGACCCAGCAGCCCGCTTTTTCACGAATGACTTCCTTAAACTTGTCCGCTACAGAGAGAGGCGTCAGGGCCAGCGTGAAGTGGCGGGCGTTGCATTCATACCAGTAGCTGTAGCCCGGCTGATTAATCTCTTTCAGCCTTTTGATCCGCCCGCGATAAATTACCGCCCGTTCAAAAGCGGCGTCCAGCAGCGCCGAGCGGCCAAGAGAAAGCTTTGCCACGTCATAACACAGCTCCAGGGCATCATCGAGCAGCAGCAGCGAGCGCTGGATATTGGTGTCCGCAAGCAGCTCCCGCAGGTTTCCCCGGTAGCCCGGGTCGCCTATTTGCAGGCGGAAGTCCTGCGTGCGCTGGGCAAGGCTGTCGGCGCTTTTTTGCAGCTGTTGCGCGTCGCGGACTTCCGTGCGGTAGGCAATGGAAATGTCTTTGGCGAGGTCGAGCAACTGCCGGCTGGAGATAGACTGGCCAAAATACTGGCTGGCAATATCCGGGATCTGGTGGGCTTCATCGAAAATCGTCACCTGAGCCTCGGGAATAAGCTCCGCAAAGCCGCTCTCTTTCACCACCATGTCGGCCAGATATAGATGATGGTTCACCACCACCACGTCGGCATCCATCGCCTTTTTACGCGCCTTGACCACAAAACAGTCCTGATACTGCGGGCAGTCCTGCCCCAGACAGTTGTCGTTGGTGCTGGTGACCATCGGCCAGACGGTGGAATCTTCGGCGACGGACCCACAGGTGCTGATATCGCCATCCACGGTTTCACTGGCCCAGCCGCGCAAATGCATTACGTCGCTTAACGCCTGCACGGGCAAATCACCGCCCGCCAGCGACTGCTGTTCCAGCCTTTCCAGACAAAGGTAGTTAGAGCGCCCTTTGAGCAACGCCACGCGGCCGGTAAATTTCAGCGCGAGGGATATCGTCGGCAGATCGCGAGAAAACAGCTGATCCTGAAGCGCTTTCGAGCCGGTAGAGATAATGACTTTTTTGCCAGAACGCAGCGCGGGGGCAAGATAAGCATACGTTTTCCCTGTCCCGGTGCCCGCTTCTACCACCAGCTCACCGCCGGCTTTGATCGCCCTGGTTACGGCTTCCGCCATTTCACGCTGAGCTTCACGCGGCTTGAAACCGGGAATGACCTTAGCCAGCTGGCCGTCTGCTGCAAAATCGTCCGTCACGTTACCCCCTGGTTAAATTGCCAGTGATTATGTCAGCCCCGGCGAGGTTTATCCAGCCAGGCGGTGGCACCGGGCAGCAGATTGTGGCAGTCTGTGCCGCACATATCGTTTGTTGTTAAGGAGTTGCCATGAGTATTGCGCGTATTAAACCCGAAGCCCGCTGGTCTGATGCGGTTATCCATAACCAGACCGTGTACTACACCGGCGTTCCGGAAAATCTGGATGCTGACGCCTACCAGCAGACGGCCAACACCCTGCAGCAAATCGACACCCTGCTGGCCGAACTCGGCAGCGACAAGACCCGCATTCTGGATGCAACGATTTTCCTGCCGGATGGCGAAGATTTTGCGGCGATGAATAAAGCGTGGGATGAGTGGGTCGTGGCGGGTAAAGCGCCGGTACGCTGCACCGTACAGGCTAAATTGATGAACCCGCGCTACAAAGTGGAAATCAAAATCATCGCGGCGGTGTAACGCTAAGTCGCTGAGGCCCGGCTAGTCCTGCGGGTCTTCTTCTTCGCCGTCTTCATCCTCAAAACGTACGGCGACGTTACCCCCGGTATGCGAGGCGCGAATCTCACTGGCTACCAGGGCGATGGCTTCACCGCTACTCATGCCGTCGGCCATCAGTTCGTGAATACGCTCGACGGCCTGCTGCTGCTGCTCGTGGCTAAGCGCCGGTAATCCTGAAATCATGTTTAACTCCTGTTACAGTGCTGAAGTCGCTATTTTACTCTGCTCCTGACGATGCTACCAAGATGAATGTTACAACCTCTCCCGCTTTTCGCGAACTCCGCTGGCAGGCTGATGCCGTTCAGCACTATTTCCGCGCGGTTTCCGCTCAGCCCTGGGCCATGCTGCTTCACTCTGGTTTTGCCGACCATCCGCATAATCGTTTTGATATTATGGTCGCCAGCCCGCTTGCGACGCTGGTCACACGCGGCCAGGAAACCGTTATTGAACGCCACGGACTCTCATCGCTACACAGCGAATGCCCGCTCGAACTGTTACAGCAAACGCTGGACAGCTTTGGCCTTGCCACCACGCCCACCAGCGATATTCCTTTCTGCGGCGGCGCGCTGGGGCTATTCAGCTACGACCTGGGTCGCCGCTTTGAGAAAATCCCTGAGACAGCTGAACAGGATTTGATCACGCCGGACATGGCCGTCGGCATTTATGACTGGGCGCTGATTGCAGACCACCATCTGCAGCGTCTGACGCTGGTTAGCCAGGGAGATATTGACGCGCGTCTGGCCTGGCTGAATGCACTCTCGCCCCGGCAAGAGGTTCAGCCTTTCCGGCTGACCAGCCAATGGCAGTCCAATATGTCCCGAGAAACGTACGGCGAGAAGTTCCGCCAGATCCAGGCTTATCTCAGCAGTGGCGACTGTTACCAGGTTAACCTGGCTCAGCGGTTCAGCACCCGCTATGAAGGGGATGAATGGCAGGCTTTCGAAACGCTAAATCAGGCGAACCGCGCGCCGTTCAGCGCTTTTTTGCGGCTGCCGGACAGCTGTATTCTCAGTCTTTCTCCGGAGCGTTTTGTTCTGCTCGAAGACAAGCAGATTCAAACCCGTCCGATTAAAGGCACGCTGCCTCGCCTTGCCGACCCGCAGGCCGACGCAGCCCAAGCTGAGCGCCTGGCGAACTCACCAAAAGATCGCGCTGAGAATCTGATGATTGTTGATTTGCTACGCAACGATATTGGCCGCGTTGCGGTGCCGGGCAGCGTCAAAGTGCCCGAGTTGTTTGTGGTGGAGCCTTTCCCTGCGGTGCATCATCTGGTGAGCACAATTACCGCCAGGTTGCCTGAGACGCTTAGCGCCTGCGATCTCCTGCGCGCCACCTTCCCCGGCGGTTCAATTACCGGCGCCCCCAAAGTGCGGGCAATGGAAATTATTGAAGAGCTGGAGCCTCAGCGGCGTAACGCATGGTGCGGCAGTATCGGCTACATTAGCTTCTGCGGAAAGATGGATACCAGCATCACCATCCGCACGCTTACTGCTGAAGGCGGGAAATTATATTGTTCTGCCGGCGGCGGGATCGTCGCCGACAGTAACGAGGCGGCGGAATATCAGGAAACTTTTGATAAAGTTAATCGTATCCTGCCCTTACTGGAGAATTAATGCATGCCTGGTTCGTCCCTGACGCTGAATGATTTCCTTACCCGGTTTCAACTGTTACGCCCGGCGGATAGCACGCCGGTCAGCAACAAACGTCAGGCGGCTGTACTGGTGCCGATTGTACGCCGGCCTCAGCCAGGGCTTTTGCTCACCCAACGCTCGCTGATGCTGCGCAAACATGCCGGTCAGGTGGCCTTCCCCGGTGGAGCGGTAGACGACACCGACAGCTCGCTGATAGCCGCCGCGCTGCGCGAGGCACAGGAAGAAGTCGCTATTCCACCAGAATCCGTCGAGGTTATCGGCACGCTTCCGCCGGTGGACAGCGTGACGGGTTTCCAGGTAACGCCGATTGTCGGCATCATTCCCCCTGATTTACCGTGGCGCGCCAGTGAAGATGAAGTTTCTGCGGTGTTTGAAATGCCGCTCGCCGAGGCCCTGAGTCTTGGGCGCTACCATCCGTTAGATATTCATCGCCGCGGCAACGCGCATCGCGTCTGGCTTTCCTGGTATCAACGCTATTTTGTTTGGGGTATGACGGCGGGGATTATTCGCGAACTCTCTTTACAAGTAGATAGCGATCCAGGCGACACTTTAAAACGCTGAAAATGGCTATATTTAAGCAACAGAAAGACCATAAATCATCTGCTATTAGGTGATTTATGGTTAAGCATTAGTTTAATTCATGTGAATAGTTTCCTGGTGGAACCAATAAATTTTTAAACTAGCGCTTAGCCATTTCAAAGCATCATGTTCCATGAAACAGGGTGCTATCAGAGGAGTTTTAGAGTGATTAGCATATTCGACATGTTCAAAGTCGGCATCGGGCCTTCCAGCTCCCATACCGTCGGGCCAATGAAGGCCGGGAAACAGTTTGTCGACGCACTGATCGAACAGGGACTGCTGGACAGTACCACCCGCATCGCGGTGGACGTTTACGGTTCTCTTTCCCTGACGGGGAAAGGCCACCACACCGATATCGCGATTATTATGGGTCTGGCCGGCAACCAGCCTGATAACGTCGATATCGACGCTATTCCGGCTTTTATTCGCGACGTGGAAACCCGCGGTCGTCTGCTAATTGCTCAGGGTCGGCATGAAGTCGATTTTCCGCAGGATAACGGCATGCGTTTTCGCAGCGACAACCTGCCGCTGCACGAAAACGGCATGCAGATCCACGCCTATAACGGCGACAAAGAGATCTACAGCAAAACCTATTATTCCATCGGCGGCGGCTTCATCGTCGACGAAGAACACTTTGGTAAAGATGCGGCCAGCGAAGTCACCGTGCCTTATCCGTTCCATTCCGCACAGGAAATGCTGCAGCACTGCAAGGACACCGGGCTGTCCGTGTCCGGCATGGTAATGCAGAACGAACTGGCACTGCATAGCCGCCAGGAAATCGAAGACTACTTCGCCAACATCTGGCAAACCATGCGCGCCTGTATCGATCGCGGCATGAATACCGAAGGCGTGCTGCCTGGCCCGCTGCGCGTGCCGCGTCGTGCCTCTGCCCTGCGCCGGATGCTGGTGTCCAGCGACAAGCTGTCCAACGATCCAATGAACGTGGTTGACTGGGTGAACATGTTTGCCCTGGCGGTGAACGAAGAGAACGCCGCAGGTGGCCGCGTAGTAACCGCGCCAACCAACGGCGCCTGCGGGATCGTGCCTGCGGTGTTGGCCTACTACGACCACTTTATCGAGCCTGTCACGCCGGATACCTGGGTTCGCTACTTCCTGGCCTCCGGCGCTATTGGCGTGCTGTACAAAATGAACGCCTCTATTTCTGGTGCTGAAGTGGGCTGCCAGGGTGAAGTTGGTGTTGCCTGTTCGATGGCGGCGGCGGGTCTGGCTGAAATTTT
Source organism: Cedecea neteri (assembly GCF_000758305.1). Lineage (NCBI taxonomy): Bacteria > Pseudomonadati > Pseudomonadota > Gammaproteobacteria > Enterobacterales > Enterobacteriaceae > Cedecea > Cedecea neteri. The sequence continues at coordinate 4,032,939 of NZ_CP009458.1, forward strand.
GGGCGCAAGCCCGGAACAGGTTTGCGTTGCGGCGGAAATCGGCATGGAGCATAACCTCGGCCTGACCTGTGACCCGGTCGCCGGCCAGGTACAGGTGCCATGTATCGAGCGTAACGCGATTGCCTCGGTGAAGGCTATCAACGCCACCCGTATGGCGATGCGTCGTACCAGCGCCCCACGCGTTTCGCTCGATAAGGTCATTGAGACCATGTACGAAACCGGTAAAGACATGAACGCCAAATACCGCGAAACATCACGAGGCGGGCTGGCCATCAAGGTTCAGTGCGATTAAGCCGTAACCACGAAACGCTGCTTATGCGCTGAACAGCGTTCGTGATGAAATAAGCGGGAAGTATCGTGAGGTATTTCCCGCTCACCTCGTTTTACCGAACATCCGCTTGTTCTTTCCCCGACATTCAATATCTAAAATTCAATCACCCGAGCACCATCTGCAGGAAACGATCTCGCACAGGATCGTTTAACTGAGCATTCCAGGCAATGCCGGTCTGCCAGGTGGTATGTTTGCCTTCAAGTGCCACAAGCCTGACGCCGGCTGGCAGAATATGACTTACCCCCGCCGGCAGCAATGCCACACCCTCTCCGGCGGCAACGAGCGCCAGCAAGGTCTGAATATCATCTGCCGCTGAAACGGTGCGGGGAGCGAGATTATTTCCTGAGAGAAATTGCGATGTCTGTGCCGACAGCCCTTCTCCCCGATTGCGAGACAGCTGCAGCAGTTGGCTTATTTGAAGCAACTCTGTTGCAACCGCTGTTTCCGTATAAGCAGTCTGAGCCACGGCAAGAACCAGCTGTTCTTCCGCCAGGATTCGACTGTCCAGCTGCGCAGGCGCAGGCAATCGCACGAATCCGACCTGAAGGCTACCCTCCGTTAATTGCCGAAACTGGTCGGCAGACGACATATCATTCAGGGAGACCTGCACATCTGGAAACTGGCTACGAAAGACGGCCACGTGACGAGGTGCCCGTTGGAAAGAGGAGATCCCAAAGCCCATGGTCAGTTTTCCTGCCCGTCCTTTCTGAATATCGGCCACTTCGGAACAGAAAAAATCATGACGTTCAAGAACCGCTGTGGCCCCTGGGAGCAATAGTTCGCCTGCCACGGTCAGCCTTGCCCCGTGGCGACCTCGCTGAAATAGCGTGATGCCGGAAAGGGACTCCAGCGTCTGGATCTGTTTGGTCAGTGCAGGCTGCGTGACACACAGTTTTTCAGCGGCTGAATGATATGACCCTGACTTTGAGAGGGTAACGAAAGCGCGCAGCAGTTTTATATCCATTCCGTCTGGTTATCGTATGGGCCGAAATCGTGATTATACACGCGAACGTGCTCTCTGATGGAATAGCCTCCGAATCGTTAAATAAGGAGCGAAAAATGGATACCACTATTCGTACTGCCACAGTTCAGTTTTGCCACCGGGCGGGAGACAAACAGTACAATTTATCGGTGATGGAGAAATTTATTATTCAGGCCGCCCAAGAGGAGGTAAAGATTTTGGCCTTCCCTGAAATGTGCATTACCGGATACTGGCATGTGCCGGATCTCAGCCGTCAGGCACTGGATGCGTTGTCTGAGCGGGCTGATGAGAGCGCATCATTGGCCAGGATTGCAGCACTTGCCGAACAATACCAGATGGCTATTGGGGTTGGGTTCATTGAAAAGAGCTGCGACGAGCGCTTGTATAATGCCTACGCCATCTGCATGCCGGATGGCACGCGGCATGTACACAGGAAGCTCCACGCTTTTGAACACCCTGATATCGCCTCCGGCAACAGTTTTACTGTTTTTGACACCCCGTGGGGAGTGCGTGTTGGCGTGCTTATTTGCTGGGACAATAATCTCGTGGAAAATGCGCGTATTACGGCATTACTGGGCGCCGACGTTCTTATCGCTCCGCACCAGACTGGAGGAACCCATTCGCGAAGTCCCTTCGGCATGAAACCTATTCCCCCCAGCCTCTGGGAAAACAGACATAACGATCCTCAAACGCTGGAAGCAGCCTTGCGCGGTGACAGCGGCCGGGGGTGGCTGATGCGCTGGTTACCTTCTCGCGCGCATGATAATGGCTTTTTCATTCTGTTCAGTAATGGCGTCGGCCTGGATAACGGCGAGGTTCGGACAGGAAATGCCATGATTATTGACCCCTACGGCAGGATCGTGAGCGAAACAGGTTCCTTTGAGGATACGATAGTGTACGCCAACCTCGATCTGCAATTGCTGCCGATGTCTACTGGCCGCAGGTGGATTCACGGCCGTCGGCCTGAGCTGTATGGCGTCTTGTGCGAATCACAGGGTTACGAGCGAGATGCAAGGACAGCGCGATTTTCTGAAGATGTGCCTTCTTTTGGCGGTGACTCTCGAAGCGAGGCCGAAAATAAGGCTGAATAGGTTGTCATCAGGAGACCAATATTTTGCCTCATGAACACTGATATCAGCGACAGATGCATACCAAACACCGCTTGTGCGGTGTTTTTTTTATCTTATCTTTTTTTATTTTTTTCGCGCTCTGATATCCCGCTACACTTTGATGATAACGTTACGCCTCATTTCTTGCGGCGAGAAACAGGGAAACAGGGATGCAAACGGCACAGCGGATTATTTCTGACTATCGCCGCAGGCGAGTTATTGTCTGCGCCGTACTCGCCATTTTAGTTTTAATCGTCACGCTTAGCGTCAGATATGCGACAGAGCGTAATCTTAACGAACAGCGCGTCGTCCAGTTTAATCAGCGAATTATTACCACACTTGACACACTTCTTGCCCCGCTGAATACCGTCAGCGACGATATTATGCAGCTCATCGGTACCTCCTGCGACGGCGCCCAATTAAAAATTCGCGAACACGCCGCCAAAATGCAAACGGTACGCGCGATTGGTTTAATCAAAGATGGCGTGCTGTACTGCTCCAGTATTTACGGCAGCCGCAACGTGGGGATTCATCAGCTCCACACGCGCCTGCCGTCCGATGAACCTCTGCTTTTTTTATCCCACGACAGCTCGCTATTAAAAGGCACCCCGGTGCTGATTTTCTGGCGGCCACAGCTGGGGCAGCCTCACGATGGCGTGATGCAGATCGTTAATATTCAGATGTTAACCAGCCTGCTGCTTAAGCCAGAGCATCCCTGGGTGACGCGAGCGGTACTGAACGTTGGCGACGATCATCTTGAATACGGTACCGGTCTGCTAGGCAAGATAGAAACAAACGAAGATGATGTTTCCACACAAACCGTATCTAAGCTTTACCCATATTCTATTACCGCCATTGGCCCTTCTGCCGACCAGTTAACGCTGCAAAATTTACCGGCTCAACTTCCGCTGGCTTTATTACTCAGCCTGCTGGTGGGCTATATTGCCTGGCTTGCCACTGCCAACCGAATGAGCTTCTCCTGGGAAATAAACCTCGGCCTTGCCGCCCGGGAATTTGAAGTCTTCTGCCAGCCGCTGGTTAGCGCCCGAAACTTACAGTGCGTTGGCGTCGAGCTGCTGCTGCGCTGGAACAACCCAAGACAGGGCTGGATTTCGCCGGAGGTGTTTATTCCTCTGGCAGAACAGCAGCAGCAAATCGCCCCACTCACCCGCTTTGTACTGGATGAAACCGTTCGCCATCTGGATATTTTCCCTAAAACACCAGGGTTTCATATCGGCCTTAATGTTGCCGCCAGCCATTTCCACGAAGGGGCGATAATTCGCGACCTGAAACGTTATTGGTTCCCGGCCACGCCTAAGCAAAAATTAACGCTGGAACTCACCGAACGTAACGCCCTGCCTACCGTGGACCATGGTGTGGTGCAACAGTTGCATAAGATGGGGATAGACCTTGCAATCGATGACTTTGGCACCGGACATAGCTCGCTCGCTTATCTTGAAACGCTGAATCCGAATGTGCTGAAAATCGATAAATCCTTTACCGCCGCCATCGGCACCGATGCTGTGAACTCGACGGTGACGGATATTATTATTGCGCTCGGGCAAAAGCTGGGTATCGATTTGGTGGCTGAAGGAGTGGAAACACAGGAACAGGCAGAATATTTACGACGTAACGGTGTGGATGTGCTGCAGGGATTTTTGTACGCCAAACCCATGCCGCTGCGAGATTTCTCTCACTGGCTCGAGGGCAACACGCCGCCGCCCCCTCGCCATGAAGACCGGGCTATCCCGGCCTTCCCTATGCGCTGACTTACTCTTCTTCGTCCTCGTGTGGAGATCGTTCTTTCTCCACGCGAACTAAATCGACGCGATAGTCATTGGCTTCGACTATCTGAATACGCAGCGGCGCGACTTCGATCACATCCCCGACTTTAGGAATATGACCATTCACCGCAATCACCAGGCCGGCGATAGACGCAATGTCTTCTTCGCTGTGCATCAGGCGATGGATATCCAGACGCTGCTGAAGCGCGTGCAGGTCCGTTGAGCCTTTCACCAGCCAGCCGTCGCCATCGCGAACGATTTCAGGTGTTTCATCCGCATCGGGGAATTCACCGGCAATCGCTTCCAGTACGTCCAGCGGCGTGACCAGTCCCTGCACTACGCCGAATTCGTTGTTAACGATAACAAAGCTACCTCGAGCCCGGCGCAGCACGCCAAGCAGGTTGATTGGGTCCAGCGTTTCCGGCACAACAATTGCCGGCGACTGTGCGGCAATCGCCGCCACGTCAACACCTTCGTCCAGGGCAACCAGCAGCTCTTTCGCGCGTACTACGCCAATAATTTCATCCAGTTCGCCACGACACACCGGGAATAAGCTATGAGGAGATGCCAGCAGCTGTTCGCGGATCTCCGGCACGCTCTTCATCGCATCAACCCACGAAATCTCTCCGCGCGGCGTCATGATGCTACGCAATGAGCGCGACGCCAGCGTCAGCACGCCGTTAATCATATAGCGCTCTTCTTCTGCGAAGGATTCCGCCTCGATTGGCGTCATAGCTTTGCTGTCTTCGCTGCTTTGGACACGTTCCTGACGCTTACCGCTCATCATGCGCAGAATCGCATCGGCAGTACGCGCTCGCAGCGGCTGTCGTGACTGATGGCGAATAAAGTTACGGCGCGCGATCTGGTTAAACAGCTCGATGATGATCGAGAAGCCAATGGCCGCGTACAGGTAGCCTTTTGGAATGTGGAAACCGAAACCTTCTGCCACCAGGCTCAAACCAATCATCAGCAGGAAGCTCAGACAGAGCACCACCACCGTCGGATGTTGGTTAACAAAGTTGGTCAGCGGCTTGGAGGCAAGCAGCATGACGCCCATAGCAATGACGACCGCAGCCATCATCACCGGCAGGTGGTTTACCATCCCCACGGCGGTAATCACCGCATCCAGCGAGAAGACGGCATCAAGCACCACAATCTGCAACACCACCACCCAGAAGCTGGCATAGCCCTTGCCGTGGCCGTCATCATGCTGACGGTTTTCAAGGCGTTCGTGCAGTTCCGTGGTCGCTTTAAACAGCAGGAAGATACCGCCCACCAGCATGATCAGGTCGCGGCCTGAGAAGGTGAAATCCGCGATGCTGAACAGCGGCGCGGTTAGCGTGACCAGCCATGAAATCAGCGACAGCAGCGCCAGACGCATAATCAGCGCCAGCGACAGGCCGATCAATCGAGCCTTATCCCGCTGCTTAGGCGGAAGTTTGTCCGCAAGAATGGCGATAAATACCAGGTTATCAATACCCAGTACGATTTCCAGCACAACCAGCGTAAGCAAACCAGCCCAGATCTGCGGGTCCATTAACAGTTCCATGTCAGACTCCCGTTAAGGGCGCAGCAAATCGGCATTCCGTAGGTTACGGACGCAAGGCGGCTGATTAGTCGTATTTGCGGGCATAAAACGCCGCTGAGAGGGTGGGATTTAGGCATCCCGGCAGTGAAAAGACGTCGGTGACGGTCCATAGGGTGGGCTACTGCCCGCTACTCCTGAAAGTGAATCGGACGCTAACATTATCAAAGTAAACCAGGGCTTGGCAAAGATTTACCTGACTTTGCAATTTTTTTGCAACTTACGCTGACCATATTTTACAGCGTAATGCCATGAAATCACGGCAACGTTAAATTACGGATCTTCATCACATAAATTATTTTTTCACTGTCTAAAATAATTCCGGCAAATGGTTTGTTCTTTCTTGAACGTGTTATCTGAATCGATTCGCTGAAACGATCCCGATACACCACCGCACCCTTCGAGGGGTGTTGTAATGACAAAAACAGGAGGTAGCAAGTGACTATTGCTATTGTCATAGGCACACATGGCTGGGCAGCGGAACAATTGCTGAAAACCGCCGAAATGCTATTAGGCGAACAAGAGAACGTTGGCTGGATAGATTTCGTCCCGGGTGAAAATGCTGAAACCCTGATCGAGAAATATAACGCTCAGCTGGAGAAACTGGATACCAGCAAAGGCGTGCTATTCCTCGTGGATACCTGGGGTGGCAGTCCATTCAATGCGGCAAGCCGTATCGTTGTGGATAAGGAACATTACGAAGTGGTCGCCGGGATAAATATCCCGATGCTGGTCGAAACCCTGATGTCGCGGGACGACAATCCTACCTTCGACGATCTGGTTGCCCACGCCGTTGAAACCGGCCGCGAAGGCGTGAAAGCGCTGAAAGCTAAGCCGATTGAAAAAGCTGCACCAGCCCCCGTTGCCGCCGCGCCGAAAGTCGCTGCACCGGCTAAACCGATGGGTCCAAACGATTACATGAACATCGGTCTGGCACGTATTGACGACCGTTTAATTCATGGCCAGGTCGCCACCCGCTGGACGAAAGAAACCAACGTGACCCGCATTATCGTCGTCAGTGATGAAGTTGCGGCAGACACCGTTCGCAAAACGCTGCTGACCCAGGTCGCTCCGCCGGGCGTTACCGCCCACGTGGTAGATGTGGCAAAAATGATCCGCGTTTACAACAACCCCAAATACGCCGGTGAACGCGTCATGCTCCTGTTCACCAACCCAACCGACGTTGAGCGCATTGTTGAGGGTGGCGTAAAAATCACCTCCGTCAACATCGGCGGCATGGCGTTCCGCCAGGGCAAAACCCAGGTTAACAACGCTATTTCCGTAGATGAGAAAGATATTGAGGCCTTCAAAAAACTGAATGACCGCGGTATTGAGCTTGAAGCGCGGAAAGTGTCTACCGATCAAAAACTGAAAATGATGGATCTGATCGCGAAAGTTAAATGATTGTCATCACTAATAATATTGCTCAGATTTCACACATAAGTCATCGTCAATAGGAGAAGTACAATGGAGATTACCACTCTTCAGATTGTGCTGGTGTTTGTCGTAGCCTGTATCGCCGGTATGGAGTCGGTGCTCGATGAATTTCAGTTCCACCGTCCGCTTATCGCCTGTACGTTAATCGGCGCCGTTCTCGGCGACATGAAAACCGGCATCATCATCGGCGGTACGCTGGAAATGATCGCCCTGGGCTGGATGAATATCGGTGCCGCCGTGGCCCCGGATGCCGCCCTCGCCTCAATTATCTCAACCATCCTGGTCATCGCTGGGCACCAAAGCATCGGGGCCGGTATCGCGCTGGCTATTCCACTGGCTGCTGCAGGCCAGGTGCTGACCATTATCGTGCGTACTATTACCGTTGGCTTCCAGCACGCGGCGGATAAGGCGGCCAATAACGGCAACCTGACGGCGCTTTCCTGGATCCACGTCTCGTCCCTGTTCCTGCAGGCAATGCGTATCGCTATTCCAGCGGTTATCGTCGCCATCTCCGTAGGCACCAGTGAAGTTCAGAACATGCTGAACGCCATTCCTGAAGTGGTGACCAGCGGCCTGAACATCGCCGGCGGCATGATTGTGGTGGTCGGTTACGCGATGGTCATCAACATGATGCGCGCGGGCTACCTGATGCCGTTCTTCTACCTCGGTTTCGTTACCGCAGCGTTCACCAACTTCAACCTGGTGGCACTGGGTGTGATTGGCGCAGTGATGGCCATTCTCTACATTCAGCTCAGCCCGAAATATAACCGTAGCGCGGGTGCTCCGGCCCAGGCTGCTGCCGCGAACGATCTTGATAACGAACTGGACTAACAGGTGAGCGAAATGGTTGATTCCACTAAATTAACGACTGAGAAGAAAATCACCCAGAGTGATATCCGTGGCGTATTCCTGCGTTCGAACCTGTTCCAGGGTTCATGGAACTTCGAGCGTATGCAGGCGTTAGGTTTCTGCTTCTGTATGGTGCCGGTAATCAAACGCCTGTACCCGGAGAACAACGACGCCCGCCGCCAGGCTATCAAGCGCCATCTGGAGTTCTTTAACACCCACCCTTATGTTGCCGCCCCGGTGCTTGGCGTAACGCTGGCGATGGAAGAGCAGCGTGCTAACGGCGCCGAAATTGATGACGGTGCGATTAACGGCATCAAAGTTGGCCTGATGGGACCGCTGGCTGGTGTAGGCGACCCTATCTTCTGGGGTACTGTGCGTCCGGTCTTTGCTGCCCTGGGGGCCGGTATCGCCATGAGCGGTAGCCTGCTTGGACCGTTGCTGTTCTTCATTCTGTTCAACGCAGTGCGCCTGCTGACCCGCTACTATGGCGTGGCCTATGGCTACCGCAAAGGCGTCGATATCGTTAAGGATATGGGCGGCGGCTTCCTGCAGAAACTGACGGAAGGGGCGTCTATTCTCGGCCTCTTTGTCATGGGGGCGTTAGTTAACAAGTGGACGCACGTTAACATCCCGCTGGTGGTGTCTAAAATTACCGACCAGACCGGGGCAGTTAAAGTGACCACCGTGCAAACGATCCTTGACCAGCTGATGCCAGGCCTGGTACCGCTGCTGCTGACCTTTGCCTGTATGTGGCTGCTGCGCAAAAAAGTCAACGCACTGTGGATCATCATGGGCTTCTTCGTGATCGGCATCGTAGGTTACGCTATTGGCCTGCTGGGTCTGTAATATGTACTGATAACCGGGGGCATCCAGCCCCCGGTTTTTTTATCTTTGACGGGAGGTTTCATGACGTTAACGGATGTCGTGCTGGTTGTGTTTATCGCGTTGCTGCTGGCTTTTGCCGTTTACGATGAGTTTGTGATGGACAAACTAAAGGGCAAAACCCTGCTCAAAATCCCCCTGCTTCGCCGCAATCGCGTGGACAGCGCCATCTTTGTCTTTCTTGTCGGCATTCTTATCTACAACAACGTAACCTCGCACGGTACCCCGCTAACCACATGGTTATTATCTGCTCTGGCGCTAATGGCTATTTATCTTTCCTGGTTCAGGCAGCCGAAGATCATCTTCAAAAGTCATGGTTTTTTCTTCGCCAATGTTTGGGTGGAATATAACCGCATTAAAGAAATGAATTTATCGGAAGATGGTGTGCTGGTGATGCAATTAGAACAGCGGCGCTTATTGATTCGCGTAAAGAATATTGATGACCTCGAAAAAATCTACAAATTAATGGTTTCAACTCAGTAAGTTACAATTATAGCAAAGTCTATATTTGTGGGTTGTTTTTCACCACCTGAAACATAGCCTTTGCTATTTCATAAGATTTGTACGGCTTTATTTTAACCTTTTCATTGCATATCTCATTAAAATGAAAATCGTTATCAATAAATAATGATAAAAATAGAATTCAAAGATTGTTTTAATTTAAAAAAATATGTTAAGGTTGCGCCCGTCGTTGGGGAGTAGCCGATTTCTGCCACAGGCAGAAATGTACATGTCAACATACTCGTTATATCCGTTCCTGAGATTAACGTGGCATGTACGCCTCAGAGTTCTGAGTAGGCGAGACCATAGGCACGCGCCATCGTAAAGTTGGGGATGGTTTGCGTGTATATGGATATTCCCAACTGAGGCGTAAGAATGAATCTCTCCGCAACAATCCTGCTTGCTTTCGGCATGTCCATGGACGCCTTCGCCGCTTCCATCGGCAAAGGTGCCACCCTGCACAAACCTAAATTCTCAGAAGCACTCCGTACCGGTTTGATCTTTGGCGTCATTGAAGCCATTACCCCGCTTATCGGCTGGGGCCTTGGCCTGTTGGCTAGCAAGGTTGTGCTGGAATGGAACCACTGGGTGGCTTTTATTCTGCTGGTGTTCCTCGGCGGGCGTATGGTGCTGGAAGGCTTCCGCGGGGCGGCTCAGGAAGATGCGCCTAAAATTCATCGCCACGGTTTTTGGCTGCTGGTGACCACTGCGATTGCCACCAGCCTTGATGCAATGGCCGTGGGCGTTGGGCTTGCCTTCCTGCAGGTCAATATTATTCAGACTGCTTTAGCCATCGGCTGCGCTACCGCGATCATGTCTACGCTGGGGATGATGGTCGGCCGATTTATCGGACCCATGTTAGGTAAACGCGCCGAGATCCTCGGCGGTATCGTGCTGATAGGCATCGGCTGCCAGATTATGTACAGCCATTTCGCCCCTTTTAACTGATCAATCGCGCTGCCAGACTCGCACCACAAAGTCAGTTTCACAGCTAAACGCCGTTTCTCCTCTCAGCTCCTCCCAAACTTCAGGGCGAGCACGCCAGGCGAACGGCGTCATTTGCAGCAGGGCAACAGCCTCATCCCCGCGCAGGTTCATCATCCAGCCTGGCTGTAGTGTCCGTTGCAGCGTAAAGCCCGGCATAGCTTCAACCTCTTCACTGTGCAAAACAATATCCTGATAAATGAGCCCTTTTAGCTGCATCAAATGGCGTGGGCCAGGCGTGGCTGTCACCACCACACCGCCGCGCTTCACAACTCGCGAAAGCTCTTCAGCCTTACAGGGGGCAAAAATGCGCACAATCGAGTCCATGCTCTCATCGGCAAACGGCAGGCGGTGGCTGGATGCAACGCAAAATTTCACTTCCCGGTAGCGTTTAGCCGCGTAGCGAATGGCAACTTTTGAAACGTCCAGCCCCCATGTCTCACCGCCCTGCTCAGCCACGACCGCTGCAAATCCCGCCGTGTAATACCCTTCCCCACAGCCAATATCCAGTAGTGCAGAGGGCGCTATCTCTTTTAACAGCAGGCAAAGAGCATCGCGTAGTGGCTGATAATGTCCGGCGTCGAGGAATGCCCGGCGAGCCTGCATCATTTCCGCGCTGTCACCCGGGTCTTTCGAACGTTTATGCTGAACGGGCAGCAAATTAACATAGCCTTCTTTGGCTATATCAAATTGATGCCCCTGAGGGCAGCGGTAGCTGTTCGCGCTGGCGCTAAGCACGGAATGGCAGAATGGGCAAAGCCAGGACATAGAAAACTCCGGAGGCAACAAAGGGCGCAAGTTTAGCGCCCCTTTTGCCAAACCGCTACATAGCGGCGCGGTCATTCTCCATTTTGTTCAGCACCATCACGCTGTTGTCTCCGGCAGGCAGCCCGTCCGGCTCAATATTTTCCAGACGTAAAACGTCACCCATGATTTGGCTGAATACCGGGGCAGAAACCGCACCGCCGTAGTACTTCCCGTTGGAAGGATCGTTAATCACCACCACCAGCGCATAGCGAGGATTACTGGCCGGCGCCACGCCAGCCGTGTAGGCAATGTACTGATCTATATATTTACCATCAGGGCCGATCTTTTTGGCAGTGCCCGTTTTCACCGCCACGCGGTAACCATGAACTGCGGCCTTAACGCCCCCGCCGCCAGGCAGCGCCACGCTTTCCATCATATGCTCCACTTCATGCACAATTTCTTCCGGCATCACTCTCGTCCCTTCCACCGGCGGGTCAACGCGCGTGATAGACAGAGGACGTGAAATACCAAAACTACCAATAGTGGCGTAAACATGAGCCAGCTGCAGCGGGGTTACCATCAGGCCATAGCCAAATGCGAAAGTGGCTCGATCCAGCTCTCCCCATCGCTGGCGCACCGGCAACAGGCCGCGGCTTTCGCCCGTCAGGCCGATTGCAGTGGGGACGCCAAAGCCAAATCTATGATAAGTGTCCCAAATATTCTGAATCGGCATAGCCAGTGAAAGACGGGACACGCCGGTATCGCTCGATTTTTGCAGCACCCCGGTCAGGGTAAGTTGCGGATAGTACCCCACGTCACGGATGTGGTGCCCGTCGAGAGTAAATGGATGGGTATCAATAACGCTGTCAGGCCGGACAATCCCCTGTTGCAGCGCCGTCATGACTACCATAGGCTTCACCGTCGAACCGGGTTCGAAGGTGTCACTTATTGCGCGGTTGCGGAAATCGTCGAGCCTGGCGTCATCACGGTTGTTCGGGTTAAAGGTTGGGTAGTTAGCCATTGCCAGGACTTCACCGGTCTGCACATCAATGACCACCGCGGCACCGGATTCTGCTTTGTTCCAGGACACAGCGTTGCTGAGCGCATCTTCCGTCACAGTTTGCAGTCGTTCATCGATGCTGAGCTGAATATTGTGTGCGGGGCTGGCAGCATTCTCGGTGATATTTTCCACCACATGACCGTAGCGATCTTTGCGTACCAGACGCTCACCCTCTTTGCCGGTAAGCTGCTGGTTAAAACTTTTTTCGATCCCCTCAATACCCTGATCGTCAATATTGGTGAACCCAATAAGGTTCGCCCCCACCCGACCTGCAGGATAAAAGCGGCGTGATTCATCCCGCAACGCGATACCGGGAATATTCAGTTTGTCGATGTATTGCGCCTGTTGGGGATCCAACTGGCGAGCAAGGTAGATAAAACGGCCTCGCTCGTTGCTGTGAATACGCGTGGCAATCTCGCTCAAAGGGACATGCAGCGCAGAGGCCAGCGCCTGCCAGCGGCTGTTAACCAGTACCCCCCCCTTCTCCATAACCGTTTTCGGATCGGCCCACACCGCTTCGACCGGCACGCTGACCGCCAGCGGTTTTCCGTTGCGATCTTCTATCATCCCACGCGGCACCTCAATCGGTTCTTCGCGCAGGGAACGCATATCCTCCTGCTTAACCAGGTTATCCGGGGAGATAATTTGCAGCCAGGCAATACGTCCGAGCAGAAACACCAAACTCCCGGTGATGGCCACACACAGAAGCCCAAAACGCCACTGGATAAAATTACCGGTTAATACGGGGACACCCTTCTTCACAACTATTCCTTGCTCAGCCTAAGCGATTGAAAGATTTAACCAGATCCCCGACATTTTGCCGGGAGAACAGTGCTAAAACCTTCGCAGCTTTGCAACAAGAGGCAACAAATGATTCAATTTGTTAATAGCTTGAAAAACAGTAGATTAGTGACAGAAATGAAAAAGCCCCGTCGAAACGGGGCTTTCATCTCAATTCGGCGTTATTCGCGCCTGAGCTCTAATCCAGAAGAATTAGATGGCAGTCACGTTAACTGCAGCAGGGCCTTTCTGGCCGTCCTGGATTTCGAATTCAACGTTCTGGCCTTCAGCCAGAGTTTTGAAGCCGTTACCCTGGATTGCAGAGAAGTGTACGAATACATCTTTGCTGCCGTCAGCTGGAGTAATGAAACCAAAACCTTTAGACTCGTTGAACCACTTAACTTGACCTTTAATCTTTGCCATTTTGCAAATTCCTTAGATTGTATTCTTCGCCCGCAGGCATAACTTAGATAAAACAGAGACATTACTGCATGAGGCACTAATATAAGGCTCGGCAGAGAAGCGGTATTCAACGACAACGTGTTTACTCAGGTCTTCTTTACTGAAAATGCCACACATAAACAGAACTGTACCTCGTTTAACCCAACGTGTTATCACACACAACGTAAACAATGGCAAGCCATTTTTAAGCATGTGTCGATCTGCCGCACAGATTCAGAAAATTACACGATTACCTTAAGAAAGTAACCCGCGTTTTTTGACGTATATTTTCATCAGAAAAAGTTGTCGCAACAGATTGTGTTTTAACAACATTCCGACAACGTCTGAACCTTAGCGTAAAGCGTACTTTTCGTCCAGACATCCGTACAATAAAATCCTTTTTGAAGGATATATCTTTATGATTTTTTATGCATATCTATGCACAAATCAACCTAAAGACAATCATCGTGACTGGGACACGGATTTCATCACTGTATTTTTTACGCCCAACAGAATAAAGCCTGTACAACAAGCCTGATATTCTGCACCAAAATAATGAAAGTTTAATGACATTGCCCCAGGATAAGGCAATAAAAACGTTTCGATGGAATTTAAAGCGTGATTATCGGGCGTTAATTTAGCCAAATAGAAATAAAGCCGTCATTGCCGACATTAATAATTAATTCTTATTCTTCGTGAAGGGCAAACTTTGACCAATGCGCAGAGGTGAAAATATTTGGTCGTTTTCCCCCTGCTCATGCAAGGCCGCAAGCAACTCCTGCGGTGGCTTGTCGAGAGACTCATCGGCCAGCTCGAAAACACCCCAGTGGATAGGAATTGTCACGGGTTTGCCGATCGCTTGCCATAACGTCACTGCCTGCTGGGGATCCATGTGGTGATCGCCCATAAACCAGCGAGGCTCGTAGGCACCAATGGGCAACGCGGCCATATCGAACGGCCCCAGCCGAGTCGCTATCTCGGCCAGCGACTCGGTGTAGCCTGAATCACCGCTAAACCAAAAACGCAAAGCCCCCTGCTCCACAACCCAGCCGCACCAAAGCGAACGGTTACGATCCCAAAACGTTCGCATACTCCAGTGCCGGGCAGGCACGGCGGTGAAAACCATGCCGCACCAGTTAAAGCTTTGCCACCAGTCCAGCTCTGTGACCTGCTCAATCCCACGCTGGCTGAACCATGCTTTCAGGCCGAGGGGTACAAAAAAATGAACGTCGGGAAAACGCTTAATCAACCGACGGACTGTTTTTTTATCGAGATGGTCGTAATGGTTATGGGAAATGAGCACGGCATCCAGTCGAGGTAACTGATTAATATCGAGTGGGACTTCAGTTCGCCGGGCAGGACCGGCAAAAGAAACCGGGGACGCGCGACGGGAAAATACTGGATCGGTCAGCAAAAAATGGCCATTAAGCCGCAACAACAGGCTGGCATGCCCCAGCCACCATACGCGGTCATCACTACCGCTCAGATCGGCCTGTTGCCACCAGCGTTCAATAAATGCGGAGTAACCTTGACCGGGAGGATGTGGAAGCTTTTGCGCTTTGCGCTCCTGCCGCCACTTTTGGACGTCACCAGGTTGCCGTATTGCAGGCTCTGTATTGCGAAACCCATCAGGTAGATGGTGGGATAACTGTGGATTGTACCAAGGGTTTTTCCAGCTCATCCCACCTCCAGCCAGATTAGCGTTCCGCTACCAGACGCACAAAGTCGTCGTCATTTTCTTCTTCAACCTTCGCAGCCGGTTTGTGTTCCGGCTCTGGTTCGTTCGCTTCACACAAGCGGCGCAGCAAGGCATTTTGACGCTTCTGTAAATCCACCAGTTCTTCGAGCAGTGCAATCTGTTCGTTTGCACGACTACTGGAACGATTGACAAAAAACCACAGAACAAGACCGACAATCAACGTCACCAGCGATATCGCCAGCGGCATGATAGTTAAAGCACTAAAACCCAATTCGTTCATCTTACCACCTCAAAAAAAACGCATTCTACACCTGAGGCAGAGAGAGAAAAATCACTACCAGGGGATAAATTTATTAATGGTACAAATGCCGCTGAAAAATTGCACATCCTGGTCGCACATCACATTTATCATTTGAGTCCATAGCAGCAGGCAGGTAACAGCAATCACCAAAACGATCACCCATCTGTACTTTCTCACTACATCGCCACCTCTTGACCATAGAATTTCGGTAATTTAACACTAACCAACTAAACCATGAGTAACGTTTCCTGCTTTTTCATTTCAGAATCATCAGATTGTGACGTCAATTTTTCAGAGTAGGGTTGATGCAGGATTAGATTGATGTTTGAGGTCAGTATGCGAGTGATTATTCGTACAATTATTGTTATTGCCATCATCTGGATTGGCCTGTTGCTTTCAGGCTATGGCGTTTTAGTGGGCAGCAAAGAAAATGCGGCGGGGCTTGGGCTGCAATGTAAATACCTGACGGCACGTAATACCGTGACCGCGCAGTTTATTCACACCGATAGCGGGATTATTGGCCTGACCGATTGCCCGCTTCTGCGTAAAGTCGACACGCCGATTGATAACGGTTAAAGCGACAAGGCCGCGTGTCTTGCGCGGCCTGATTTTACAAAATCAGAAAGGATAATGGTGGTAGCCCATCTGCTGAGATAACGTTCGTGCGGCCTGATGAAGAATACGGACGTATTCAGCCAGCCCTTCATCCGAGTAGCGGATCGTTGGAAATGAAATGCTCATGCCCGCGACGACAACGCCAAAACGGTCGAAAACGGGTACCGCGACACAGCGAATGCCCTCTTCCTGTTCCTCATTGTCTTCACCATACCCCTGCGCTCTCACCTGCTCAAGCACAGGGATAAGTGCTTCTGTACTGACGATAGTCCGTTCTGTGCTGCGAACATACTCAACATCCGAAAGAATGTCCAAGATCTCGTCGTGCGGTCGCCACGCAAGCAAAACCTTACCAATGGCAGTGCTATACAACGGATTCCGTCGTCCGACACGCGAATACATACGCAAGTTATAAAGCGAATCTATTTTGTGGATATAGACAATGCTGCTTTCCTCAAACGCCCCCAGATGAATCGCTTCTTTGGTTCGTCGGGAAAGCTCGCGCATCTGAACATCCGCGCTGCGAATAAGGTCGATATTCTCTAATGCCCCGCTGCCCAACTCGAAAAGCTTCAGCGTCAGGGCATATTTTTCCGACTCTTCTTCCTGTGACACGTAACCGAGGGATTTCATTGTTTGCAGAAACCGATATACGGTGCTCTTGGACATCATGACGCGCTGCGACAGTTCGGTGATACCAATTTCTTTTTCTTCACCAAGTGCCTGTAGGATGCCAAAAACCTTTAGCACGGAAGAGACGGCATCGGGCTGCTTGTCGGGGTCTGAGAGAGCCATACATCACCTCGGGTATTCTTGTTTTATAAAAATTAGAACCGTTTTTTAGTATATTGATGCCCTATGATCGCCGCAATCAAAGCCTGCTGATTCGTTACAAATCTGCGGCATTGACAAGATTAATTGATGATAAAATCATTACCCTCCTAACGACTTCAGACAGCCAAATTTTAAATATGGATAAATCAGTGTCCGATGGCTTACCTACGCCTCAGCGTTACGGTGCCATTTTGACGATTGCGCTCGGGATCATGATGGCCGTGCTCGACGGCGCTATTGCTAATGTCGCCCTGCCTACGATTGCACACGATTTGAATGCCAGCCCTGCGGAATCTATTTGGGTGGTTAACGCTTATCAAATAGCCATTATTGTGTCGCTTTTATCGCTTTCGTTTCTCGGCGATATTTTTGGCTACCGCCGTATCTATCAGTGCGGTCTGGTCCTGTTTTGCCTGACCTCGCTATTTTGCGCCGTTTCTACCTCACTGCCGATGCTTACCTTTGCCCGGGTGCTGCAAGGCTTTGGCGGCGCAGCATTAATGAGCGTGAATACCGCCCTGATTCGTTTGATTTATCCTCAGCGTTTTCTGGGGCGCGGGATGGGCGTGAATTCATTTATTGTTGCCGTGTCCTCTGCCGCCGGCCCCACCGTTGCCGCTGCAATTCTTTCGGTAGCCTCGTGGCAATGGCTGTTTTTAATCAACGTGCCAATTGGCATTGTTTCGCTGATTCTGGCGCTGCGCTATTTACCGCCCAACCAGCAAAAATCCCAGGGTCAGCGTTTTGATATCCCGAGTGCGGTAATGAACGCCCTCACCTTCGGTCTGCTTATTTCAGCGATCGGTGGTTTTTCACAGGGCCAGTCGGGGTTCATCATTATCGGTGAACTGGTTGCGCTTGTCGTGATTGGCTATTTCTTCATCCGTCGCCAGCTTCGTTTACCGTTCCCTCTGCTCCCGGTCGACCTGCTGCGAATCCCAATTTTTTCGCTGTCTATCGGCACATCAATATGTTCGTTCGGCGCTCAAATGCTGGCGCTGGTTTCACTGCCCTTTTTCTTGCAAACCGTCCTGGGCCGCAGTGAGGTTGAAACCGGTCTGCTGTTAACGCCGTGGCCACTGGCAACGATGGTGATGGCACCGCTGGCAGGTTATCTTATCGAACGTGTGCATGCAGGTCTGATGGGTGCCGTAGGGCTTTTAGTGATGGCCTGCGGCTTGTTTGCTTTGGCCATGCTCCCGCACGATCCGTCCGACCTGAATATTATCTGGCGTATGGTGCTGTGTGGGGCAGGATTCGGCCTCTTCCAGTCCCCGAATAACCACACCATTATCTCCTCTGCGCCCCGGCACCGCAGCGGTGGAGCAAGCGGTATGTTAGGGACTGCTCGCTTGCTCGGTCAAAGCTGCGGGGCCGCATTGGTCGCTCTAATGTTTAACGTGTTTGGTAACAGTGGGACGCATGCCTCGCTGATTCTTGCAGGCATATTTGCCACCATTGCCGCCGTCGTCAGTGGGCTGCGAATCTCGCAGCCCAGGGTACAGGCATAAAAAAAGCGTGCCGCCTGGGCACGCTTTTCATTTCTGAGTTACAACTACTTCAGGTATTCGCCGTTGCGCAGCGCTTCGATACGTTTGTCCAGCGGCGGGTGCGTCATGAACAATTCGCTCATTGACTTGGCCTTACCGTTGATGCAAAACGCCATCATGCTGCTGGCTTCCTGCGGCTCATAGCTGGTTTTCAGGCGCTGCAGCGCTGCAATCATCTTCTCTCGGCCCACAAGTTTCGCAGAACCCGCGTCGGCGTGGAATTCACGATGGCGTGAGAACCACATGGTGATAATGCTCGCCAGAATGCCAAACACCAGTTCCAGCACCGTTGCCACCGCAAAGTAAATCAGCGGGTTGCCGTTGCTGCTTTCGTTATCATCACGGTTCCCGGACAGGAAGCCAGAAGCCACCTGAGCGATGATGCGGGAAATAAAGATAACGAAGGTGTTCACTACGCCCTGAATCAGCGTCATGGTCACCATGTCACCATTGGCGATATGGCTGATTTCGTGCGCGATAACCGCTTCCGCTTCGTCACGACTCATGTTCTGCAGCAGACCTGTACTGACCGCAACCAGAGAGGCGTCACGGCGCGCTCCGGTGGCGAAAGCATTGATGTCTGGTGCATGATAAATCGCAACCTGCGGCATGGCGATGCCCGCCTGCTGTGACTGCCGACGCACGGTTTCCATTAACCAGTGCTCCGTTTCATTACGAGGTTGCTCAATCACCTCACCGCCTACTGAACGTAATGCCATCCATTTTGACATCAGCAGGGAAATAAAAGAGCCGCCAAAGCCAAACAGCACCGCCATGATCATCAGACCCTGAACGCTGCTCGACTGGATCCCCGTCAGGCTTAGCACCAGCCCGAAAACGACCATTACCGCAAGGTTGGTCAACAGGAAAAGCCCGATACGCATCATAATTTTCTTTTTACCTCGGTTAAAAACACGCTCTTTGCGCTCCCACACATCGTAGGGGCGCGCCGCCTATTTTCAAGCATCAATCCCGCCCAAGTGATTAATAATACATAACTTTACATTTTGTATGCATTTATCTTACATCACTGAAGACAGGCAAAAAAAATGGGCACCGCTTGGGTGCCCATCCGGGAGGTTACTTGGTCGCCGTCGGCTGCTCGGCAGGCCTGTCTTGCTCCATGCCGGCAAGATCGATGGCAATATGCACCGTCTCGTCAAGATACGGATCGGGCTCCTGGTAATCCTTCGGCAAATCGTCGAGTTTCTTAATCGGCGCTTTACTTTCCCGCTTGAAGCGATCGTTGATTCTGGCCAGGCGAGTCGCGTCGTCTTCCTGATTCTCTTTTTCACGCTGAGCGTAATTCAGAGAAACAACGTTCCGTTTTTCCTTCAGGGCATTGAAGCGAGCAATGTCCTTCATGATGTACTGGAACTCAGGGTCTTTGGCGATGCGATCCTGATGCAGCTTCAGTAACTCAGGTTCGAACGGCGTAAGATCGCCGGTTTTCACATAAGTCGCCGCGTTGATGCTGTCCCAAGGCAACGCGTTGTCTTCGAACTTCTCGCCGGTCTCAGTTTGTTCGGTCCCGGTTGGCATCATGATGTCCGGCGTCACACCTTTCCGCTGAGTACTGCCGCCGTTAATGCGGTAGAACTTCTGAATGGTGTACTGAACCGAACCCAGCGCAGGCCATTCCGGACGCAGCATCTGATCGTAAATGCGATTCAGTGAACGGTACTGCTGCACGGTGCCTTTCCCGAAGGTCGGTTCGCCGACAATCAGCGCGCGACCATAGTCCTGCATCGCCGCCGCAAAGATTTCAGAGGCCGAGGCGCTAAAGCGGTCAACCAGCACCACCAGCGGACCTTTGTAGTAGACCACGCCGTCGGTATCGCTATCTTCGCGGACTTTACCGTTGTTGTCGCGAACCTGAACCACCGGGCCACTAGGAATAAACAGACCGGACAGGGACACCGCTTCCGTCAGCGCACCGCCGCCGTTAGAACGCAGATCGATAATCACGCTCTTCACGTTCTGTTTTTCCAGTTTCTGCAGCTGAACCTTCACGTCATCCGTGAGGCCAACGTAGAAGCCAGGAATATCCAGCACGCCGACTTTGTCTTTGCCGACAGTCTTCACAGACATCTTGACCGCGCGGTCTTCGAGGCGAATACGTTCGCGGGTCAGCGTCACGGTACGCGTTTTGGTGCCTTTGCCCGCAGGCAGGATTTCAAGGCGAACTTTGCTGCCTTTTGGCCCTTTAATCAGCGCCACAACGTCGTCCAGACGCCAGCCGATAACGTCAACCATCGGTTTACCCGTTTGGCCTACGCCAACAATACGATCGCCGACGGTAATCGCCTTACTTTTCGCCGCCGGGCCACCGGCAACCATGGAGTTGATCAGCGTATAATCATCGTCCATTTGCAATACCGCGCCGATGCCTTCTAAAGACAGGCTCATTTCGGTGTTGAACTGTTCGGTGCTGCGCGGGGAAAGATAGTTCGTATGCGGGTCAATCTCATGGGCAAACGCAGTCATCGCCAGCGAGAACACATCTTCACTGTTGCTTTGCGCCAGACGGCGGATGGCAAACTGATAGCGCTTGGTCAGTGTTTCACGAATTTCCTGCTCGGTTTTGCCGGTCAGTTTCAGGCTCAGCTCGTCGTATTTAACTTTCGCATCCCAGAGCTTATCCAGCTCATCGACGCTTGTTGGCCACGGCGCCTTGCTGCGATCCAGATTGATGGTGTCGTTACCGGTGAAATCCATCGGCTTCGCTAACACCTTCAAGGCATACTGATAGCGTTCAAAACGGCGCTTCTGACCCAGATTATAAAGGTCGTAAAACACATCGAGCTTACCGCTGCGCAACTCATCGCCAATCTGCCCTTTCTTCGCGGCAAACTGGGCGACGTCGCTGGCCAACAGCACGTTGTGGCTGTAATCCAGCAAGTTCAGGTAGCGGTCAAAGATTTTTGCCGAGAAGTTGGCATCCAGATCGAACTGGCGGTAATGAGAACGCGTAAAACGCGAGGTCACGCGTTCACTCACCGTTGCGTGCTGAGCTTCTTCCTTTAACTGAGGAATTTGGTCAGCACGGGTAATGTTGTCCAGGGCCAGGGCGCTGCCTGCCACGAACAGCAGGCTGGCGATGGCCGTAAGCTTAAAGAGTTTGTTCATGCCTGAGTCAGGCCTCCGTTTCAGAACTGCAAGTGTTCTGCGCGTACGATCATTGCCATACCAGAAGTCAGCTGTACACGGACGCCATCTTTGGTAATTTCCAGTACGGTAGCATCCATTGCGTTGTTACCGGCTTTGACTTTAATGGCCTGTCCAACCTGCAGAGCAGCTATATCGGTCACCGGTGTACGACGCTCTTCACGAGGTGCCTTTGGTGCCGGTTTCTCAGCGCGAGGTTTACGCTCTGCCCCTTCTTTGCGACGCGGTGCTGCGGCCGGGCGAGGTTTGCGTTCGCGACGTGGAGCCTCTTCAGTGACGCCTGCGGCTGCAGCGGCTTCACGTTTCTTCGCCTGCTGCTCAGCACGCTGTGCCTGAACGCGGGCTTTGGCTTCATCCAACTGCTGGCGAGCATGTTCTACATGCTGTTCGTCCAGCTCACCGCAAGGGTTGCCATCGAGATCAACGCGAGTTGCGCCAGCTTTGATGCCGTACAGGTAACGCCAGCTTGACGTATAAAGACGCAATGCTGAACGAAGCTGCGTTTTGCTGAGGCTCATTTCGCCTTCAACACGAGAGACTAAATCCTGGAAGATACCAATCTTCAACGGACGAGCTTCACCTTCTGCGCTAAAACATTGAGGGAAACGCTCGGCCAAAAATGCGATAACTTCTTTACTGCTATTCAACTTAGGTTGATTTTCCATGAAATTTCCTGATTACAACGGAATTGCCAATAAGTCGCAGGCATGAACAGGCGACATTATAATGACGCCATCGCTAAATGCCACGTTATCCGTTGCTTATCATGCTATCGAGGGAAGAATTTTTTAAAATCAGTGCCGCTCAGCACGTCTGAAAGCTGCGAAATCAAGGTTTTTAAACCCATTTCGTCTTCTTCCGAAAAACGGCCATACTCGGTGCTGTCGATATCCAGGACGCCAATTGTCTGACCGTCAACCGTCAGCGGCAGCACAATTTCCGAATTGCTGGCCGCATCGCAGGCAATATGCCCGTCGAAAGCATGCACATCTTCCACACGCTGAATCGTGCCTGTAGCAACGGCTGTGCCGCATACGCCCTTGCCGACAGGGATTCTTACGCAGGCAATTTTGCCCTGGAAGGGCCCCAGAACTAGCGTTTGGGCTTCGAGAAGGTAGAATCCTGCCCAGTTCACGCCATCAAGGCGCTCAAAGAGCAAAGCACTGGTGTTCGCCAGTGTTGCGAGGAAGCTGGTTTCACCTGCCATTAACGCACTAAAATCGCGATTCAGATCCGCGTAAAATTGTTCTTTGTTCATTAAATAACCGTTATGTTGTCTTGCTTTACTTTGTAGCATACTAAAATAAGCATTAAATGCACGGTGCCACAAGGTGTATCATTTTATGAATTACGATAGGCTAAATGCATTATTCAGATAACAACGCTCCCGGCTTACGACGCACAATGAAAATACACGCCATCAGTCAGGAATTGCCTCAGGCACGTTATCAGCGTTGTCCTCAATGCGATACCCTTTTCTCTCTGCCCCAGGTTAAATCGACACAAAGTGCCTATTGCCCCTGCTGTGATGCAAGGGTACATCATGGCCGTGACTGGTCATTGACGCGCCTGGGGGCAATGGCCGTGGCGATGCTGGTGCTTATGCCCGTCGCCTTTACCGATCCGCTACTGCGCATTTATCTGCTGGGATCGAGTATTGACGCCAACGTTATGCAAGGGATTTGGCAGATGGCAAGCCAGGGAGATGTGCTTACCGCCGCCGTCGTGCTCTTCTGTGTGATCGGCGCACCGGCCACGCTGGTCGCGGCTATTGCCTACCTCTGCTTTGGCAACATTCTCGGCATGAACCTTCGCCCGGTACTGCTGATGCTCGATAAGCTTAAAGAGTGGGTGATGCTGGATATTTATCTGGTGGGGATTGGCGTGGCCTGCATTAAAGTACGCGAGTACGCGTTCATACAACCCGGTCCTGGACTGATAGCCTTTATTGCCCTGGTCGTCTTGAGTCTGTTGACCATGATCCACCTGAATATTGAGCAGCTATGGGAGCGTTTTTACCCTCAGCGCCCGGCTCGCGCTTTCAACGCGCAGCTGCGCGTTTGCCTCGGTTGCCATTTTACCGGCGTTCCTGACGAACGGGGTCGCTGCCCTCGCTGCCATATCCCGCTTTATCATCGCCGTAAGCAAAGCTTACAAAAATCCTGGGCAGCACTGGTTGCCTCCCTGGTCTTTCTGCTTCCGGCAAACCTGCTGCCTATTTCAATTATTTACGTGAACGGAGCACGCCAGGAAGACACCATTCTTTCGGGCATCATTTCCCTGGCACACAGCAATATTGCGGTCGCTGCCGTGGTGTTTATTGCCAGTATCCTGGTGCCGTTTACTAAAGTTATTGTATTGATTACGCTACTGATCAGTATTCATTTCAAATGCCAGCAGGGATTACGAACCCGCATATTATTGCTGCGGTTTGTCACCTGGATTGGCCGCTGGTCTATGCTCGATCTGTTTGTCATCGCTTTGATGATGTCACTGGTTAATCGTGACCAGCTGTTAGCCTTTACGATGGGTCCCGCCGCGGTCTTCTTTGGCGCGGCGGTTATATTAACTATTCTTGCCGTCGAATGGCTGGATAGCCGACTACTTTGGGACGCACATGAGTCAGGAAACGCCCGCTTCACCGACTGAAGCGAGAATTAAAACGAAACGCCGGATCTCCCCTTTCTGGTTATTACCTGTAATTGCGTTACTGATTGCCGGCTGGCTGATCTGGACGACTTACCAGGAGCGCGGCAATACCGTGACCATCGACTTTATCTCCGCCGACGGGATAGTCGCTGGCCGCACGCCCGTACGCTACCAGGGCGTCGAAGTGGGCACCGTGCAAAACATCAGCCTGAGCGATGATCTGCGTAAAATCGAAGTCAAAGTCAGCATCAAAAGCGATATGAAGGATGCGCTGCGGGAAGACACACAATTCTGGCTGGTGACGCCAAAAGCCTCCCTCGCCGGGGTATCCGGGCTTGATGCCCTTGTTGGCGGGAACTACATCGGCATGATGCCGGGTAAAGGCGAGCCGCGGGATCATTTTACCGCGCTCGATACCCAGCCTAAGTATCGTCTTGATAACGGCGAACTCATGATCCACCTGCATGCCCCGGATTTAGGCTCCCTTAACAGCGGGTCGCTGGTCTATTTCCGCAAAATTCCGGTTGGCCGGGTGTATGACTATGCCATCAATAAGAACAAGCAGGGCGTCACTGTCGACGTACTGATCGATCGCCGCTTTACCAGTCTGGTGAAAAAAGGCAGCCGTTTCTGGAATGTGTCTGGGGTGAAGGCCGATGTTGGCCTGAGTGGCGCCAAAGTTCAGCTAGAAAGCCTCGCAGCCCTGGTCAATGGTGCGATTGCTTTCGATTCACCTGACGATTCAGAACCGGCCAAAGCGGATGATGAATTCGGCCTTTACGAAGACCTGGCGCACAGCCAGCGCGGCGTCATCATTAACCTCGATCTCCCGAGCGGAGATGGCCTCAAAGCAGGATCAACTAAGTTGATGTATCAGGGGCTGGAAGTGGGTTCTCTGACTAAGTTGAACCTCAATCCAGGCGGTGCCGTGACAGGGGAAATGACCGTTGACCCCGGAGTGGTTAGCCTGATGCGTAGCGGCACGCGCATCGAACTCCGTAGTCCAAAAATCTCGCTGGATAATCCGAGCATCAGCACTTTGCTGACGGGCAGCACCTTTGAGCTTGTGCCTGGTGACGGCGAGCCGCAGGATCGCTTCACCGTGGTCTCCAGCGATCAAACGCCGCTCCAGCAGCCAAATGTACTCACGCTTTCACTGACCGCACCTGAAAGCTATGGTATTGATGCCGGGCAACCCGTCATCCTGCACGGGATACAAATCGGCCAGGTGGTCGAGCGAGCACTGTCGGCCAAAGGCGTCACGTTCTCCGTCGCCATTGAACCGCAATACCGTCATCTGCTGCAGGGCGACAGCAAATTCGTGGTCAACAGTCGCATTGATGTGAAGCTTGGCATGGACGGCGTTGAGTTTCTGGGTGCCAGCGCTAACGAATGGGTCAACGGCGGTATTCGCGTACTACCAGGCAACAAAGGCGAGATGAAAAGCAGCTACCCGCTTTACGCCAACATGGAAAAAGCGATTGAAAACAGCCTGAGCGACATCCCGACCACCACACTGACGCTGACGGCATCCAGCCTGCCTGATATCCAGACCGGCTCCGTGGTGCTGTACCGCAAATTCCAGGTGGGCGAAATCATCACCATCCGCCCTCGCGCTGAGAACTTCGATATCGATGTTCATATCAAGCCGGAATATCGCAAGCTCCTGACGCCAAATACCGTGTTTTGGGCTGAAGGTGGCGCGAAAGTTCAGCTCAACGGCAGTGGTCTGACGGTGCAGGCCTCGCCGCTCTCTCGTGCGCTCAAAGGGGCCATTAGTTTTGACAACATGAGCGGTGCCAGCGTCGGGCAAGTGAAAGGTGAGAAACGCGTGCTTTACGCCTCTGAAACCGCAGCAAGAGCGGTAGGCAGCCAGATAACGCTGCACACGTTCGATGCCGGAAAACTTTCCGCCGGAATGCCAATTCGCTATCTGGGTATTGATATCGGCCAGCTTGAATCCCTGAACCTGACGCAGTCCCGCAACGAAGTGGAAGCTAAAGCGGTACTTTACCCTGAATATGTGTCTACCTTTGCACGTGTCGGCACACGCTTCTCCGTAGTCACACCGCAGATCTCTGCGGCGGGAGTCGATCATCTTGATACCCTTCTACAGCCGTACATCAACGTTGAACCGGGTAAAGGCGACCCGCGTCGCGACTTTGAGCTGCAGGAAGCGTCTATCACCGATTCTCGTTACTCGGACGGGCTGAACATCGTACTGGAAGTGCCTGAAGCCGGCTCGCTGAGTATTGGCACGCCGGTCCTCTTCCGTGGCATTGAAGTCGGCACGGTCACCGGCATGACGTTGGGCAATCTCTCTGACCGCGTGATGGTTGGCCTGCGCATAAGCAAGCGTTACCAGCATCTGGTCCGGGACAACTCCGTCTTCTGGCTGGCTTCCGGCTACAGCCTCGACTTTGGCTTAACCGGTGGCGTGGTGAAAACCGGGACCTTTAATCAGTTTATTCGCGGCGGTATTGCGTTTGCGACCCCGCCGGGGATCCCGCTTTCCCCTAAAGCGGAAGCCGGGAAGCACTTCCTGCTGCTGGAAAGTGAGCCGAAAGAGTGGCGCCAGTGGGGCACCGCCCTTCCGCGCTAAACCGCAAGCCTGGGCGGTGAGTCGCCCGGGCAATTCCGTGTTAAACTGCGCCCCTTAATTTTTTCAGGGGCGTTTTTCATGGCTCAATCTACTGCCGTTTATCTTCCTCAACCTTTTCTCGACGAGATTCGTGACGCACTTCCCGCCGACCAGACGCTGGAAAGCTTTATCGAATACTGCCAGCAGCCGCTGCGCCGCAGCCTGCGCGTCAATACGCTGAAGATATCCGTGGCCGACTTTCTGACGCTCGTCGCGCCTTATAACTGGCGTTTAACGCCGGTGCCGTGGTGCGAAGAAGGTTTCTGGATTGAACGTGAAGATGAAGAAACCCTGCCGCTGGGCAGCACCGCAGAGCATTTGAGTGGCCTGTTCTATATTCAGGAAGCCAGTTCAATGCTGCCCGTTGCCGCGCTGTTCGCCGACGGCAACCAGCCGCAGCGCGTGATGGACGTCGCCGCCGCACCGGGCTCAAAAACAACCCAGATTGCCGCCCGCATGAATAACACCGGCGCAATTCTTGCCAATGAATATTCCGCCAGCCGGGTAAAAGTCCTGCATGCCAACATCAGCCGCTGCGGTATCAGCAACGTGGCGCTGACGCATTTTGATGGCCGAGTATTCGGTGCCGCTCTGCCAGAATCATTCGACGCCATTCTGCTTGACGCCCCCTGCTCCGGTGAAGGCGTGGTGCGAAAAGATCCCGATGCGCTGCGTAATTGGTCGCCAGAAAGCACGACCGAAATTGCCAACACCCAGCGCGAATTGATTGAGAGCGCTTTTCATGCGCTCCGCCCCGGCGGCACGCTGGTCTACTCGACCTGCACGCTGAATCGCCAGGAAAACCAGGACGTGTGCCAGTGGCTACTGAATACCTGGCCAGATGCAGTGGAAATAGCCTCCCTGAATGAACTTTTCCCGGAAGCAAGTCGCGCGCTAACTCCGGAAGGTTTCCTGCACGTCTTCCCACAGATTTACGACTGCGAAGGCTTTTTCGTTGCACGTTTACGCAAAACGGCCTCTATCGAGCCGCTGCCTGCCCCAGGCTATAAAGTAGGGAAATTCCCCTTCGCGCCAATGAAGGGCAAGGCCGCTACCGAACTGACCGCTGCGGCGGCAAAATCGGGTCTGGCCTGGGGTAATGAGCTGAGCTTATGGCAGCGCGATAAAGAGATCTGGCTGTTCCCAACAGAGATTGAGCCGCTTATCGGTAAAGTGCGTTTTTCCCGCATTGGCCTGAAGCTCGCCGAACAGCACAACAAAGGCTTTCGCTGGCAGCATGAAGCCGTGGTTTCTCTGGTCAAAAGTGACAACCCGCTATGCTTCCCACTGAGCGAGCCCGAAGCCGAAGAGTGGTACCGTGGGCGAGATATCCATCCAGAAGTGACACCGTCACGAGATGAAGTGATTGTCACTTTTCAGGGGCAACCGCTCGGTCTGGCGCGAAAAGTTGGCTCACGCCTGAAGAACAGCTACCCAAGGGAATTAGTGCGCGACGGCAAGCTTTTCGCTGCCCCGCAGGCTGGCTGAAAAAATAAGCACGTTTTAAGTTGGCAATTTGTGCTGCCTTGACTACGCTGAAATTGGGGTGACCTACTGGTCATACCACCTGCCGCAGATAACAAGGAGCCAAAGATGACAAAGACCAATGTCCGGATCGGCATCTTCGAGATCGATGATGCCGAATTACACGGTGAACAACAGGGGGATCGAACGTTAAGCATTCCCTGCAAGTCCGATCCTGACCTGTGCATGCAGCTTGATGCCTGGGATGGGGCAACCTCTATTCCCGCCGTGCTGGACGGCGAACATTCCGTACTTTACCTGCAACACTACGATCGTCAGCGCGATGCCTGGGTTATGCGCCTTGCATAATTCAAGATGAACCCGTCCCTGAGACGGGTTAATTATTTCCCCCACTCCCTTGTGCTCCCCTACACTTAAACCAAACGAAGCGGTTCTGAGGCGCTAATGTTTGCTTTGGTTTTATTTGTTTGTTACCTGGACGACGGCTGCGACGAACTGGTGCTGGAAGTCTTCACCAGCGAACGTCAGTGTCTGAGTGCAATGAGCGAACAGCGGATGCGCCACGGCGGCTGTTACCCGGTGGAAGCATTTATCGATGGGTTCTGGCGACCTGCCCAGGAGTACAGCGACTTTTGAGCAGGGCCAGGTGAGATTAGCGATTATTCGGGCGAAGGAACATTCTTATTTGCTTCCCGTGGTACTCAACGTAGTGCTGGAAAGCAAAACCGAAGCGCTCTGCCAGGCCGATAGAGCGCTGATTATCGTCATCAATAATGCAGCATACCGGCCCGCTGAAATTGTCATCAGCCCAGCATAAAACTGCCCTGAGCGCCTCCGCTGCATAGCCTTTACCGTGTACCGCAGGAATAAGCGACCAGCCCGCCTCCGGGTATGCCAAAGCTGGCGTGAGATTCCGTTTAGCCTCCTGAAAACCAAACGACCCCACGAATCGCCCGCTCTGTTTTTCAAACAGCGCCCAGTAGCCATAGCCCAGCGCCTGCCAGTGGCCGATATAGCGCATCAGGCGCGCCCAGCTCATTTCACCATCCTGCGGTTTGCCGCCGCCGATAAACTTCACCATCTCCGGATCGGACCAACAGGCAACCAGTGCCTCATAGTCGTCCAGCGTAAAGTGGCGCAGGATAAGGCGTTCCGTTTCAAGACGTGGGGCTTCAGTAATCATCATGACTCCGCTCAGTATTACTCTTGTAGTCGTTGTTTAAGGCCGGATTTGCAGGCGTAAATGATAGCGCAGAGCAGCAGGCTAAACAGCATAGTCCCCAAAAACACGCCCGCGCCGGTCAGGGTCAGCATAACGCCGCCAATCAACGGTCCCAGCGCAATGCCTAACGTCGTCAGGGTCGATGCCCCCAGGTACGCGCCACGATGCTCATCCGGTGCCAGCTGATCCAGCAAAATATTCAGGTTCGGCATCAAAATTGCCTCGCCGATGCTGAAAATAACCGTCACGCTCACCCACAACAGCGCATCCGGCGTACGGACGGACCAGAACAAAAGCTGCGAAAGCGCGAAGATAGCGCCCCCGAGCAAAATACGATTAGACAGACTCACCTGAGCCAGGAAGCGAACCAGGAAAAGCTGGGCAATAAGCACCGTACAGGCGTTCGACACCAGAATCAGCGTAATTAACTTTACGGCCGCCTCAGCGTCCAGCGTCAGCAAATAAAGCGGCACCACGGACTCATAATGTACGAAAACCACGGCGCACAACGTGCTGCAAAGCAGCGCCGCGACAAACAGTTTGTCCCGGGCGATGATCAGCATAATGTCGCGTAATCTGACCCCGGCTTTATGTTCGCTTTCGTTGGCCACCAGCTTGCCTGCAGGAATATACAGCAGGGTGTAAATAAGCAGGGGCAGATAGCTCACCGCGGTGATCACAAAAGTGCCTTTTTGCGATGTCAGCCCAAACGCGATGCCCACCAGCGGCCCGGTCACAGCCGCCACGTTCACCAAATAATAGCGAATCTGCAGTGCCAGAGCGCGACGACGGCGATCGCCCAACAAGTCACTCATCAGGGCACGTGTAGGAGGCTCTACCCAAGCAAAACAGACGCCAACAATCATTAGTCCAATGATAAATAATGCCATTCCCGTGGCCAGCCCAAGCAGAGCATAGCCAACAAACGACAGCGCACAGCCGAGGGAAAGCACGCCCCGGCGACCTAGCTTGTCCGACAGCTGCCCGCCATACATCCCCAGCACAACCGCCAGAAGCGCGCTGCTGGTCATTGCTACGCCCACTGAGATCGGGGAGAGATGATAATTACGGGTCATGATCACCGTCATAAACGGCCAGGCCATAAAATAGCTAAAGCGAATCACCAGGGTAAAAAACAGCAGCGCAATTACCGTGGCTGGGAAGGTTTTGACCGTCGGCCAAAAACCGCGCGCAGCGTCCTCACGGACGGCATCGTTTGTCGTCATAAAGTGTCCTGTTATTTATCGTTATAGTGGAGGCGGGGCCGCTTACGCTGAGTAAGCGGTTAAATAGTAATAAGTTATTCCGTATTGGCTGGCAACGGAAATGTTACTGAAATGTTTATTTCCCCAGCTTGTCGTTTAAACCGTCAGCCGGGCAGCAAAAAATAGTGGGAAATTGTGACCTGCCGCTCAAAAAATGGCATTTCGTGCTGAGAATGTTTGGGGGCGAGCCGGCGGCTGAACGCCGCCGGTAGAATCGCTACAGTTTTCCGCTAAGACGCTGATGGAAATCGGCGCTGTGGGTATCCAGACCAACAATTTCGACCTGAGTCTGATAACGCTGATACCGCGTTTCAATGGCATCTAATACGGCAACCGTGGAAGCATCCCAAATTTGCGCCTGGCTCAGATCGATCACCACCCGTGCCGGGTCGTCAGCATAATGAAAATGCTCGACAAGGTCGTTGCTGCTCGCAAAGAACAGCGGCCCACGAACCCAGTACGTCACTTCACTCCCGTCCGCTGCCAGATGCCGCTCAGCACGCACCACATGCGCAATACGACGGGCGAATAACATCATAGCGAAGATAACGCCCCCCAAAACGCCAAGCGCCAGGTTATCGGTATAAACCGTGATCGCGACAGTGGTGAGCATCACCAGCGTTTCCGGCACCGGCATACGGCGAAGTGTAACTGGAGAGATGCTATGCCAGTTCAACGTTTTCACCGCCACAATCATCATGATCCCGGCCAGCACCACCATCGGAATTTTCGCCATCACTTCACTCAGCACGGTGACCAGCAGTAATAATACCAGCGCAGCCGCCACGGTAGACAGCCGCGTACGCCCTCTTCCCAGCTCAACGTTGACGATGGTTTGCCCAATCATGGCGCAGCCCGCGATGCCGCCATAAAAACCGGCGAAGATATTCGACACACCCAGCCCCCAGCATTCGCGCCGCTTGCTTGAAGGGGTATCGGTGAGATCGTCCACCAGCTTGGCCGTCAGTAAGGACTCCATCAGGCCAACAAAAGCAATACTCAACGCACAGGGCCAGATAATACGCAGCGTCTCAACGTTAAGCGGCACTATCAGTTCCGTTAATCCAGGTAAGCCGGCTTTCATCGGCCCGCTGTCACCTACCGTGGGCATTATCCATCCCATGGCGATGCTCAGCCCGGTCACAAGAACAATCGCCACCAGCGGAGAAGGCACTGATTTAAGCACTTTCGGTAACAGTAAAACGACGGCGAGCGTCACGGCGAACAGGCCCCAAACGAGAGGCGATTGCCCCCAGACATGAGGCACCTGAGCAAAGAAAATAAGAATGCCCAGTGCATTCACAAACCCGGTCATGACCGAAAGCGGGATATAACGCATCATTCGCGCCAGCCCGCTCACGCCAAACAGGATCTGGATCCCGCCCGCCAGCACCACCGCAGGCAGGATATAACCCACGCCGTACTGATGAACCATCGGAGCAATAACCAGCGCCACCGACCCGGCCGCCGCGGTGACCATTGCCGGACGGCCACCCAGAATCGACATAGCAAAACAAAGCACGATCGAGGCAATCAGGCTGACCTTCGGATCCACGCCAGCGATCAGGGAAAAAGAAATAACTTCGGGGATCAAGGCCAGCGCGGTGACGACCCCGGCAAGAACTTCGCGCTGGATTAACAGGGGGGAGCGAAGCACGGCGCGCAGGCTATTCTCATGCGCATGTTGAGCGGCAAGCTCAGTTTGATTTGTCATAGTGGGATGCAGGCTTATTGTCATGAACGCCGCATTTCTCAAGGAATGCGGTCAGCGAGGCAGAAAGTGTAGCGTTGTCGCTCCAGTGATGCGAATTTTTGTGACTCACATCACTAGTCTAAATGACTCATCTGCCCAACCCTTTCGTTTGCGCAACAAATAATTAACAAGTTGAGCAAAAAACGCTGGACGGCAAGCTATCAAGGTGTGGTATGGTTTTAGCGCACAGGCCAAGCCGAAGCGTTATGGGAAACGCTTTACGCGCAAGCAGGCTGGCTGGTTTCCGAATAAAAAAAAGACCGAACACGATTCCTGTATTCGGTCCAGGGAAATGGCTCTTGGGAGAGAGCCGTGCGCTAAAAGTTGGCATTAATGCAGGCTAAGTCGCCTTGCCTCTTAAGAATAGATTACCGGCGCAGGTTTTCCAGTCCGCAGCAAAAGTGGTCAGAAAAAAGGCGCAATAAAGGTGACTATTTATGCAAAAACAGCAATATCCCGTTGAGGTTATTGCTGTTTTTTTATGGCAAAAAATGCGTGTTTTTTTATTCACTGCAAAGCTTTTGCGCGCGCTCAATGAAGGGTTCGAGACTCATCTTCTGGCCTGGATGCTGCGGGTCGTCCACTTGAATAACGCTGATTGGCTGCCCGCTCGTTTTACCACTCTTGATCTGTTGCTCGGCAATGGCGTTCAGCGGGTATTGCATCAGCGTGCTTGGGTTGATGGCAAACAAGGCATTCCCCGCTCTGCAGCTCAGCATCACCTCTTCGCGGTTGAACGCCCATTTGTCTTTACCCACCTCAAACCGACTCACGGTGATAATTTGCGGGGCAGCCAGCGCAGAACCCGCGCAGGCCAGCAGCAGTAAAGTCAAAATGCTCTTTTTCATGAATCTCTCATATAACCAGTTTGCGCCGTCAGAACGGCTCCCAGGTAGCATAGATGCTGACAAGCAGCAGTACTCCTACCGATAAAATAACTTCCAGCCACGTAAGCTGAATAAATCTTCGCTGAGCATCGGCCTGAACAGCGTCAAAACGCGGCACCAGTATATAGCGGTTGATCAATGCCAGCATGACCATCACGAGCACCAGCCCAACCTTCAGCGCCAGCAATTGAAAATAGCCACTTTCCAGCGGCAGCGCCCAGCCCAGGATCAGCAAGCTATTCACCACGCCGGTCACCAGCACCGCAGCCACCGCGAGATGCCCGTAGCGCGAAAAACGCATCATTGCCGTAATCGCCGGAGTACGCCAGCGCGGCTTGTGCGCCATATGCATACAAACCAGCAAAGGCAGAAGCCCGCCTACCCACCAGCCCGCGCTCAGAAGATGAATCGCGTGATTGATTCGTTGGAAGGCCCCCAGCGCGCCGTCGTGCATGGCGGCGTGCCCGACGCCAGCCAGCATAATCAGCTGCGCCGCGGCTAATAACAGCAATAAACCCGGCATTGCCCGAGGCGCGATCAGCACGGCGGCCAGAGTAGCCACGCCGAGCACCAGCTGCCATATCCATACCGAACCAAAACGCGTCGTCAGGACCGCCTGCCAGACATCCGGCGAGAGAGTATCGCTCCAACCGTCTCCCATCTGGCCTGCCTGAGCCATAAATAACAGGCAGGCGCTAATCAGCGACAGCCAGACGGCAGGCCGCCACTGTGCCCTGAGGCGGCGCACAAGCACGGGCTTAAACTTTTGCGGGGCAAGCAGCGAACAACAGATGGCGCTGCCGAGCAGCACCATCAAAGCAGTGAAATGGATAAAACGCAGCGCGATGTAAAACGCCGACAGCATGGCGATTACTTCACGGAGAAGTGATAGTTACCTTTGGTTTTGTGCCCATCGACCGACACAACATGCCAGTCCACGGAGTAATCACCCGGTTTCAGGGCTTCTTCAACCGGCACAATCAGCTGTTTGTTGTCGGTTTCAGCAACCTTCACTTTCCCGGTTTTTACGGCTGATTTCTGTGGGCCGGTCACGGTCACGCCACTGAAGCCAGGCTCCACGCCTTCAGAGAAGTTCAGGGTCAGCGACTGCGGCGATGCGGTCACGGCAGAATCTGCCGCCGGAGACTGCTGCTTGAGGTGCGCATGCGCAAACACGGCTGGAGAAACGGCCATAGCAGCGACAAATGCCGCCACGGTTGCGATGCGGGAGGAGATGAACGCCATATTAACTATTCCTTTTTGTTATGTGTTGAGGCGGCAAGGATACCCCCGCGTCAATACCAAGTCGAGACGGGAAAAGCTATTGTTGCTTGTCATCCGGGGCGCAAAACAGTAACTTCTGCGCTGACATTGCAGGAGGATATGATGAGCTACAATCTCGCCGATTTACCCCAGGAAGAAATGGATAAAGTTAACGTCGACCTTGCCGCTGCCGGCGTGGCGTTTAAAGAGCGCTATAACATGCCCGTTGTGGCCGAAATGGTGGAACGTGAGCAACCGGAACACCTGCGGACCTGGTTCCGTGAAAAGCTGATTGCCTATCGTCTGGCCTCGGTTAATCTTTCTCGTTTGCCGTATGAACCAAAGCAAAAATAAAAACTTAAGAATTTTCTCTTTGATTCAAAACTAGTGCTACTCTCTTCCTTGTTCAGTTGACCACAAGCTTTGGCTCATCCCTCACGGTTGCAGGATGCAATCGTTGGATGAAAGATTAAGGAAGAACCTATGCCACGCTGGAATGTTGCCGCTGCGCAATACGGTGCTGTTGCCGGAAGTTATCAGGCCAACATCGACCACCACCTCGATTTTATTCGCTGTGCCGCCGAACAAGGCATTGATCTTCTGGTTTTCCCTCATCTCTCTTTATCCGGATTACGCCCCGATAACCACCCTCCGGCGTTTACCGATCCGCTGTTCGACCCGCTCAGCGAAGCTGCCCGCCGCTATCATATGACCGTGATCGTCGGCATGTCGCTCAGTGACGAGGCGCATAGCGCCGCCGGTATGGTCGGATTTCTGTCAGACGGGTCACGAATCGCCTGTTGCAAACGTCCCGCAGAGTCTGTCGGTATGAGCGCTCAAACACCCGTCGCACCACTTTTGGGGCAACGTTCCCGCAATATTGCCCTTGCGGTTTGCGCCCAAAGCGATGATGAAGCCTGGCCCCGAAGTGCGGCTGACATCGGAGCAGACCTTTACGCCACCGGTGCCGCGATGACGGAACTAAGCTACCAGCAAGACGAAATGTATATGCAGCGCTGGGCGCACAAATATGGTCTCACCATTTTGCAGGCCAACTACGCCTGGTCCGGGGCTGAACTTCGCTCCGCAGGCCGCAGCGCATGTTGGGATAATTTAGGCCAGCTCGTCGTCAGGGCTGACCAGGGTGAATTGCTGGCGATTGGCCGCCGGGACGAGAGAGGTTGGCACGGCGAGGTCATTCCTTTACGCTAGTCGCCTGAAGCCTGTTAACGGAGACTGCGATGCTGCGCATTATTGATACGGAAACCTGTGGGTTACAGGGAGGCGTAGTGGAAGTTGCGTCGGTGGATATCATCGACGGCAAGATTGTAAACCCGATGAGCGATCTTGTCCGTCCTGACCGGCCGATAAGTCACCAGGCGATGGCCATCCACAAAATTACCGAAGAGATGGTGGCCGATAAACCCTGGATTGAAGAGGTCATCCCCCGCTATATGGGGAGCCCTTATTACGTGGCACACAACGCCAGTTTCGACAGCCGCATGCTGCCGGAGATGCAGGGCGACTGGATTTGCACGGTGAAGCTGGCGCGTCGCCTGTGGCCGGGCATCAAGTACAGTAACATGGGCTTGTATAAATCGCTAAAGCTGCATGTGGATACCCCCGCCGGGCTGCATCATCACCGCGCCTTGTTCGATTGTTATATTACCGCCGCCCTGCTGTTGAGAATTATGGATGTGTCTGGCTGGAGCGCGGAAGATATGGTCACCATTACCGGGCGTCCGGCGCTGGTGACCACCATGATGTTTGGCAAATACCGGGGCAAACGCATTGCGGAAATAGCGGAAGATGACCCGGGCTATCTTCGCTGGATGCTTAATAACATCAAGGAGCTAGCGCCGGATCTCCGCATGACGCTAAAACATTACCTGGCCGCCAGCGCGGCCGATTAATGCACGCGCCCTGGCAGGGTCCCCTGCGCCAGGGCAATCAGGAAAGCAAACTCCAGCGCAACGCCTTCGTAAGATTTGAAGCGCCCCGACTTACCGCCGTGCCCGGAATCCATGTCGGTACAAAGCAGCAACAAGGTCTCATCCCGCTTATAGTCGCGTAATTTGGCAACCCACTTAGCCGGCTCCCAATACTGCACCTGTGAATCATGCAGCCCGGTAGTCACCAGCAGATGGGGATAAGCCTGCTCGCGAACCTGGTCGTAAGGGCTGTATTGCTTCATGTAGCGGTAATACTCTTCGTCCTGGGGGTTGCCCCACTCTTCAAACTCTCCGGTGGTGAGCGGAATCGACTCATCCAGCATCGTTGTCACCACATCAACAAACGGCACCTGAGCCACCACGCCGTGAAATAACTCAGGGCGCAGGTTGATAGCTGCTCCCATCAGCATCCCACCCGCGCTGCCGCCCATCCCATAAAGCAGTTTAGGATCGCCATATTCCTGCCTGAGCAGCTCGTCGCACACGTCCAGATAGTCGTTAAAGGTATTCATCTTTTTCAGGTATTTACCGTCTTCATACCATTGTTGCCCCAGTTCACCGCCGCCGCGTACGTGAGCAATGGCAAAGACAAAACCTCTGTCCAGCAGGCTCAAACGGCTGCTGCTAAAGTCCGCATCCATACTGCTGCCATAGGATCCATAGCCATAGACCAACAGAGGACTTTTGCCCCGGCGAAAGTGTTTCCGGTGATAAACCAGCGACACCGGAACCTGAACGCCATCCCGCGCCGTCACCCACAGATGCTCGCTGCGGTAATTATTAGCGTCAAAACCGGCAACCTGGGTTTGCTTGATAACCCGGCGCTCTCCGCTGTCCATATCCAGTTCAAAAAGCGTATCCGGCGTAGTCATCGAAGAATAGCCGTAGCGTAAATGCGAGGTCTCCGGCTCAGGGTTGTAGCCAAGCCAGGTAACATAGGCTGGATCGTCAAAAGCGATGCCCGTGGACTCACGCGTATGGCGATTAATCTGACGCAGGCTTGTCAACCCCTGCTGGCGCTCGGCAACCACCAGCCAGTCACGGAACAGCGTAAAGTCTTCAAGCATGACCTGTTCCCTTGCGGCAATTAGCGTTTCCCACTGTTTTTCGTCCCGCACGGCGCAGCGGTAGAGCCCGAAGTTTTTACCGTCTTTGTTGGAACGAATGTAGAACCCATGCTGGTAGTGATCGACAGTGTATTCATGATCTTTCCGGCGCGGGGCAAAAACTTGCGGCTCGGCGTCTGCCAGTTCGGCATCCAATAACAAAGCCTCACTCGTCGTCGCGCTGGCAAGATGGATGACAATAAAATGCTGGGAGGTTGTTTTGTGCACGCTGACGTAAAAAGCGTCATCTTTTTCTTCATACACCAGTTGGTCATCGGCCACCGGGTGGCCCAGCGTGTGCCGCCAGACCTGATAAGGCAGTAAGGTTTTGGGATGCTTGCGCACGTAGTAAAGCGTGGCGGAGTCATTTGCCCAGACAAAACTGGTCGAGACGTTATCCAAAAGCTCCGGGTACCAGTTTCCGGTTTTCAAATTACGCAAACGAATGCCGAACTGACGACGAGAGAGATAGTCCTCCGCCAGGGCCATCACGGTATTGTCCGGCGTAATAGCAAACCCGCCCATCGTGTAAAACTCGCTGTGGGCAGCGCGCTGATTGGCATCCAGCAGCACGTCCCACTCGGCCCACTCTTCTCTGACCGCAGATTGCCGCTGATAAATCGCGTACTCATTACCCTTTTCATAAACCTGGCGGTAGCGATAGCCGTTCTTCACATAGGGGGCGGAAACATCACGAGGCGGAACGCGAGCGATCATCTCTTTGAGCAATTGCTCCTGCAGCGCGCGCTGGCTCTCCATGATCCTTTTACCGTAATCATTTTCCTGCTCGAGGTATTTCAGCACATCGGGATCGGCGCGGTCATCATCCCGCAACCAGTAATAGTTATCCGTGCGGGTATCGCCATGCAGCATCATAGCGTGAGGTATTTTTTTGGCTTTTGGCGGCATCACTTTCATCATTTTCCGTTTAACACCCCGTAAGGGTGGCAAATTCAGCCGGGCTTGCAAGCGGAACATGAAGGATTAAAAGAAAATGCCGGGAGAAACCCGGCACAGGATGATTGCAGGAGGATTAAACCGCGAGCGGTTGTTTTTGCTGCTGAATATCTTGCTCAATACCGGAGCGGACATCCGGCGGTATATTTAGCGCATCGCCCAGAGCGCTCAGATAGCTACGTTCCATAAAGTGATCGATATCGATAGCCGTACAGCTTAGGTAATAAAGCTCGAGCGCTTCTTCCTCGTTTCTCACCCCTTGCGCGAGCTGGTGAGGATCTAACGGCCTGTCGATAGCTCGTTCGACAAGCGCTTTGCCTTCGTCGTCGATGCCGACTTCACGCAGCTGTTGCTCAATAAACTGACGCTCTTTTGCATCAATATGGCCGTCGCTTTTAGCGGCAAAAACCAGCGCGGTAATTAATCTTTCGGTACGAACATCAACCGACGAGTGCGAATGATCATAACCCGCTGAAGCAGGCTGATTCTCACGGACGCGTGCCTTGTATTTGTTCCATAACACGCTTCCGGCCACCGCACCGCCGCCGACCAGGAGCGCACTGGTGCCGTATTTTGTTAACAGTTTTCGGGACGACTTACTCGCCAGCAGTAATCCGGCTAATCCGCCCAGCGCCCCCGGCACCAGAAGTTTACCGATCCCTTCAGGGCCATTACCGGCTGCAGGCTGTGAAGATTGAGGGGAAGTAGATTGCCCCAGGAGCGACTGAAGCTGCTGTAACCAGTTATTCATGACGAAACCCTCTGTTGACTTAACTCGTCGAGAGTAGGTCACAGGACGTCAAGAAACGTCGGGCAGCGCTAAAGATGGGAAAAGAATCGCGCCGGCTGCCCGGCGCTTACTGCTGCAACGTATCACGCGGCTTTGGTGCGCTTACGTCCGGGGTGCTCGCTGACGTTGTCTTCCGCCGCTGGCGACTGCTCAGCCACAGAAGATTCCACATCTGGCTCAGACTGGCTTACTTCAGGCTCTGGCAGCTTGCCGTTTTTCAGCACCCCCGCCAGCAGATCCTTGTTTT
This sequence comes from Cedecea neteri, assembly GCF_000758305.1. Lineage (NCBI taxonomy): Bacteria > Pseudomonadati > Pseudomonadota > Gammaproteobacteria > Enterobacterales > Enterobacteriaceae > Cedecea > Cedecea neteri. The sequence goes on from NZ_CP009458.1 coordinate 4,072,795, forward strand.
CCGCCATCCACATCGCCAGGGTATCGCTCTGCCCTTCATCCAGCGCAATCGGGCTTTGCTGCAGCCAGTCGCCGAGGACTTCAGCCAGATCCAGCATTTTGTCGTAAGCGTCAGCATCCTTTTTACTGGCAAAGGCCATTTTTTCTTGTCCCTCTCTCACCACAACATATTTAATCTCGACCGCCATTTTGCAGCTCCGTTTTACCTGTTCATTTATCCAGTATATCGACATTCATTTTATCACACAAGCCGGAAAGCCGCTGCCAACGCAAACGTTTTCGTTTATACTTCCCCGGTCTTTTTCTTTGTTAAGGCTAAATCACATGTCAACGTTGGGAACTGCTCTGCGCCCGGCAGCTACGCGAGTTATGCTGCTGGGTTCCGGTGAATTGGGTAAAGAAGTGGCCATTGAGTGTCAGCGCCTCGGGGTCGAAGTTATCGCCGTCGATCGCTATGCAAATGCACCAGCGATGCACGTCGCGCACCGCAGCCACGTGATTAACATGCTGGATGCCGCAGCGCTAAAAGCGCTTGTCGCCGCCGAAATGCCTGATTTTATCGTTCCTGAAATTGAAGCCATTGCTACCGATGCCCTGCTGGAGCTTGAAGCCCAGGGCCAGCGCGTAGTGCCGTGCGCCCGCGCCACCAAACTCACCATGAACCGCGAAGGGATCCGCCGCCTGGCCGCAGAAGAACTTCAATTGCCCACTTCCAGCTACCGCTTCGCCGACAGTGAAGACGCTTTCCGCCAGGCCGTGCAGGAAATTGGTTTGCCGTGCATCGTTAAACCGGTGATGAGCTCCTCCGGCAAAGGTCAAAGTTTCATCCGCACCGCAGATCAATTGGCTAAAGCCTGGGAATACGCCCAACTTGGCGGACGGGCTGGCAAAGGCCGCGTCATCGTCGAAGGCGTGGTCAATTTTGATTTTGAAATTACCCTGCTAACCATCAGTGCCGTTGATGGCGTGCATTTCTGCGCGCCTATCGGCCACCGTCAGGAGGATGGCGACTACCGCGAATCCTGGCAGCCGCAGCAGATGAGCGACATCGCGCTGGCAAAATCGAAAGAGATTGCTGAAAAAGTGGTTACCGCCCTGGGCGGCCACGGCCTGTTCGGCGTTGAGCTGTTTGTCTGCGGCGATGAGGTGATTTTCAGTGAGGTCTCCCCTCGCCCGCATGACACCGGCATGGTGACGTTGATTTCGCAGGATCTGTCTGAGTTTGCCCTGCACGTTCGCGCCTTCCTCGGCCTGCCCATCGGTGACATTCGTCAGTATGGCCCTGCTGCGTCGGCGGTGATCCTGCCAGAGCTGCATAGCGACAACGTCAAGTTCAGCAATGTAGGCGCTGCACTGGGCGGCGGTTTACAGGTTCGCCTGTTCGGTAAGCCGGAGATCGCAGGTAAACGCCGTATGGGCGTGGCGTTGGCTACCGGGAATAGCGTCGATGAGGCAGTTTCCAGAGCCGTGGCGTCAGCCGCACAGGTAAAAATTGAAGGATAAAAAAATCGCCCTCAAATGAGAGCGACTGAATCATTAGGCCCGCGTACTGCGGGCTTTTTTATGGCTTACAGCTTAGCGCCTTCCACCGCTTCGCGGGCAAGCTTGGTGATGCGGTCATAATCGCCCGCTTCCAGCGCATCCGCCGGCACCAGCCATGAACCGCCGATGCACAGCACGCTTTTCAGCGCCAGGTAATCGCGGTAGTTAGCCGGAGAGATGCCGCCGGTTGGGCAGAAACGTACCTGAGAGAACGGCCCGGCAATGGCCTGCAGCGCTTTAGTGCCACCGTTAGCTTCTGCCGGGAAGAATTTGAACTCTTTCAGGCCGTAGTCCATCCCCAGCATCAGTTCTGAAACGGTGCTGATGCCTGGGATCAAAGGAATAGTGCCTTCCGTCGCGGCTTTCAGCAGCGGCTCGGTCAGGCCCGGGCTGATGGCGAACTGCGCGCCCGCTTCGGTCACTTCCGCAAGCTGCTGTGGGTTCAACACGGTACCCGCGCCGATAATCGCTTCAGGCACTTCTTTTGCAATCGCACGAATGGCATCGATAGCACAAGCTGTACGCAACGTGACTTCCAGCACGCGGACGCCACCGGCTACCAGGGCTTTCGCCATCGGCACAGCATGTTCCAGCTTGTTAACAACAATGACCGGCACAACCGGGCCAGTTTTCAGGATTTGTTCTGCCGTAGTTTTCCAATTTTTCATCTGAGCGCCTCTTAGCCACTTTTAATCTGTTCCGGGGCAGTGCTGCCACGGGCTTAAAATTTAATGCAGGTTGCGCCTTGTTCAGCGCCCGAAAGCTGTTCGCGCAATGCGCCAAATAACTCCCGACCGGTCCCTACGCGCTCGGCGCTGAGATCCGGGTGATAAGCAGGGCGTGCCGCAAGTACGGCTTCATCGACCAGCAATGTCAGCTCGCCCGTTTGGCCGTTGACGCGAATCATGTCGTCATCCTGCACCTTCGCCAGCAGCCCGCCGTCATATGCTTCCGGGGTAACATGGATTGCGGAAGGCACCTTCCCAGAGGCACCGGACAGTCTTCCATCTGTCACCAGAGCAATTTTGAAACAGCGGTCCAATAATACTCCAAGCGGTGGCATAAGTTTATGCAATTCTGGCATGCCGTTCGCTTTTGGCCCCTGATGGCGGACGACAACAACGCAATCACGGTCCAGTTTGCCTGCTTCAAAAGCGGGCAATACGTCATGCTGACTTTCAAAAATCACCGCCGGGGCTTCAATAACCTGATTTTCTACCGGTACCGCTGACGTTTTCATCACCGCCCGGCCCAGATTCCCGCTCAGCACTTTAGTTCCGCCATGGCGGGAGAACGGTTTTTCCATGGTGGCAATAACATCACTGTCCAGTGGCTCGCTGGCGCCTTCACGCCAGGCAAGCTGGCCGTTGTCGAGCCACGGCTCCATGGTGTAGTGATGCAGGCCAAAACCGGCCACGGTGTTAACGTCTTTATGCAGCAGGCCACCTTTCAGCAGCTCACGCATCAGCACCGGCACACCGCCCGCCGCCTGGAAGTGGTTAATGTCGGCGGGGCCGTTTGGATACAAACGAGCCAGCAGCGGCACGATTTCGGAGATCTCAGAGAAGTCGTCCCAGTTAATAATGATCCCGGCAGCGCGAGCCATCGCGACAAGGTGCATGGTGTGGTTAGTCGAGCCGCCGGTAGCCAGCAGTGCAACAATGCCGTTCACCACCACTTTCTCATCAATCATTTTCCCGAGAGGCATCCATTCGTTGCCGTTGCCGGTCAGGCGAGTGACCTGGCGCGCCGCGGCATCCGTCAGCGCGTGACGCAACTCTGCATCAGGCTGAACAAACGACGACCCCGGCAACTGCATGCCCATAAACTCAACAACCATCTGGTTGGTATTCGCCGTGCCGTAGAAGGTGCAGGTTCCCGGCGCGTGATAAGAGGCGGCTTCCGCTTCCAGCAGCGCAAGGCGGTCAACTTTGCCTTCCGCATAAAGTTGGCGAATGCGAACCTTTTCTTTGTTAGGTAAGCCACTCGCCATCGGGCCTGATGGCACAAAGAGCGCAGGTAAATGACCGAACGACAGCGCAGCCATTGTCAGCCCCGGCACGATTTTGTCGCACACGCCAAGGTAGAGCGCGCCGTCAAACATGTTATGGGAGAGGCCAACGGCGGTAGACATGGCAATCACTTCGCGGCTCAGCAGCGAAAGCTCCATGCCATCCTGACCCTGAGTCACGCCGTCACACATCGCCGGAACACCGCCTGCAACCTGCCCCACCGCGCCCACGGAGTGCAGCGCCTTGCGGATTTGCTCAGGATAATGTTCATACGGCTGATGGGCGGAGAGCATGTCGTTGTAGGACGTAATGATCGCAATATTGTTACGCAACATGCTTTTCAGCGCCGCCTTATCGTCCGGCTGGCAGGCAGCGAAACCATGCGCGAGGTTACCGCAGGCAAGTTCCGAGCGGTGAACCGTGTTGCTCCGGGCTTTCTCAATACGTGCCAGGTAGGCTTCGCGCGTTGGGCGGGAGCGTTCGATAACACGCGATGTTACCCGTAACAAATTTGGATGCATAGAAGTTCCTCAGAAAGTGGCTGTTCTCCCGCATTGATATCGCCATGTTCGGGGCTGATAAAAGTAACTTTGTAGCCCATCAGACTTGATGCCGGGAGCAAAAACGCTTCAGCTAGTGTAAATAAAAAAGCCCCGCGGGTGAATCCACGCGGGGCTATTATTCATAAAAAACTATGCCACTTCTGTGTTAGATCATGTTACCGGTAAAATGAGAACCATTTGTTAGCGACTTTTTACCGGCCATGTTCACAGCCTGTTACTCAAATTCGTTCCAGGAGTGGCCATCACGGGTAATCATCGCCACAGAAGCCACTGGCCCCCAGGTACCGGCCTGGTAAGGTTTCGGCGCATCGTTGTCCGCAGCCCAGGCTTCGGTAATGGAGTCGACCCATTTCCACGCCTCTTCTACTTCATCACGACGTACAAACAGCGCCTGAATCCCGCGCATGGTTTCCAGCAGCAGACGTTCATAGGCATCCGCCAGGTGAGATTCATTGAAGGTCTCGGAGTAGCTCAGATCCAGCTTAGTGGTTTGCAGGTTATGCTTGTGCTCCAGGCCCGGAACTTTGTTCAGGATCTGAATATCCACGCCTTCATCCGGCTGCAGACGAATAGTCAGTTTGTTCTGCGGCAATTCCTGCCACGAATCTTTAAACAGATTCAGCGCAGGGTTTTTGAAGTAAACCACGACTTCAGAACATTTGGTTGGCAGACGTTTACCGGTACGCAGGTAGAACGGCACGCCGGCCCAACGCCAGTTGTCGATATCTACGCGGATAGCCACGAAGGTCTCGGTGGCGCTGGATTTGTTCGCGCCCTCTTCTTCCAGGTAGCCAGGCACTTTCTTGCCCTGCGCAAAGCCTGCGGTGTATTGACCACGCACGGTTTTATCACGCACGTTGGTGCGGTCAATGCGGCGCAGCGACTGCAGAACCTTCACTTTCTCATCGCGAATATGGTCCGCGGTCAGGTCAGACGGTGGAGACATGGCAATCATGCACAGGATCTGCAGCAGGTGGTTTTGGATCATGTCGCGCATCTGCCCGGCCTGATCGAAGTAACCCCAGCGGCCTTCAATACCCACTTCTTCGGCCACGGTGATTTCTACGTGATCGATAGTGCGGTTGTCCCAGTTGTTAGCGAACAGGGAGTTGGCAAAACGCAGCGCCAGCAGGTTAAGAACAGTTTCTTTACCCAGGTAGTGGTCGATACGGTAAACCTGGCACTCTTCAAAGAACTCGCCCACCTGATCGTTGATCTGCTGGGAGGTTTCGAGGGAAGTCCCCAGCGGTTTTTCCATGACGACGCGAGCAGGCTTGGCGTTAAGCTTCGCTTTACCTAACCCTTTGCAGATAGCGCCAAAGGTGCTTGGTGGCATAGCAAAGTAGTTGATAGTGACGCGATTCTGCTGGTCGAGCATTTTGCCCAACTTGGTAAAAGCAGAGGTATCGTTGACGTCCAGGTTACAGAAATCCAGACGACCGCTCAGTTTGTCCCACAGGCTCTCGTCAATCTTCTCTTTCATGAAGGTTTCGAGGGCTTCGCGGACAACTTTGGTGTATGCCTCTTTATCCCACTCTGCGCGGCCAACACCCAGAATACGGGTCTCCGGATGGATTTGACCTGCTTTTTCCAGCTGATACAGGGATGGCAACAGTTTCCGGCGCGCCAGGTCGCCTTTTGCACCGAAAATGACCAGGTCGCACGCCTGGGCTGTTTGCGTTACCGCCATGTTTGTCTCCTCGTTTCGGATATCCCGGCTTTTACCGGCCCTCTGGGCGCGGATAGCATTAAGCCAGGCACGTCTTGTAATTTTATTACGCTGCAATGTACTGCTTTTGCTGAATTGAGGACAACCGTTAACCCCGGTTTGACCGCCTCAATTGCTAACTTTTCCCACAATGCCGCACTAAAGCGTCATTTACTGGCGTTTTTTTGTGCGATGTAACCGTTGCCAAAGTTAGACACCGATCATGTAATGAAAAAAAACAACAACATTAGCCGGGCGACTCGCCCTATCACATTTTAGCAAGAGTATATTCTTGCTAAATCGGCCCACGATTTCTTCTGTTGCTGAAATCGCTAAAACCCATGAGTGCCCGCCTTTATGAATATGCTGGAAAAAATCCAGTCACAGCTGGAACACCTTAGCAAATCGGAACGCAAAGTCGCAGAAGTGATTCTTGCTGCGCCTCAGGACGCCATTCACTCCAGCATCGCGACGCTTGCCCGCAGCGCGGATGTCAGCGAGCCCACCGTGAACCGCTTTTGCCGTCGCCTTGAAACCAAGGGCTTCCCGGATTTTAAACTGCACTTAGCTCAGAGTCTGGCGAATGGCACACCGTATGTAAACCGGAATGTTGATGAAGATGATAGCGTCGAGTCCTACACCGGCAAGATCTTTGAGTCTGCCATGGCGAGCCTTGACCGGGTTCGTCAGTCGCTGGATATGTCTGCGGTCAACCGGGCCGTGGATTTACTTACTCAGGCAAAAAAAATTGCCTTCTTTGGGCTAGGATCTTCCGCCGCCGTCGCGCACGACGCTACCAACAAGTTTTTCCGCTTCAATGTCCCGGTGATTTACTCAGATGACGTTGTTATGCAACGTATGAGCTGTATGAATTGTACCGAGCAAGATGTGGTGGTGCTTATCTCCCACACCGGCCGGACTAAAAATCTGGTTGAGCTGGCGCAGTTAGCCCGTGAAAACGATGCCATTGTGCTCGCCATCACATCGGAAGGCAGCCCGCTTGCCCGCGAGGCGACGCTTTCTCTGCTGCTGGATGTACCAGAAGATACTGATATTTATATGCCGATGGTGTCTCGTCTGGCGCAGTTGACCGTCATCGATGTTCTGGCGACGGGCTTTACTTTGCGTCGAGGGGCTAAATTCAGGGATAACTTGAAGCGAGTCAAGGAAGCGCTCAAAGAATCGCGCTTTGATAAAGAACGTCTTCTCTCAGGCGATGAACGTTAATTTTTGATAACAAAGTTGTAACTTATTAGGCTGTTCGGTTACGTTGTCATGGGTATTCACAGCACACCCTGACCTACCGAGTTTTTGTTCACGCAACACCAAGTTGTTTCAGTCAACGGAGTAATACATGTCCAGACGGCTACGTAGAACCAAAATCGTTACCACCTTAGGCCCGGCAACCGACCGCGATAATAATTTAGAAAAAATTATTGCCGCCGGCGCTAACGTGGTGCGAATGAACTTCTCCCACGGCTCAGCTGAAGATCATCAGCTGCGTGCAGATAAAGTGCGTGAAATTGCCGCAAAACTGGGGCGTCATGTGGCGATCCTCGGCGATTTGCAAGGCCCTAAAATTCGCGTATCTACCTTCAAAGAAGGCAAAGTATTCCTTAACCTGGGCGACAAATTCCTGCTGGATGCCAACCTCGGCAAAGGCGAAGGCGACAAAGAGAGAGTGGGTATTGACTATAAAGGCCTCCCGGCCGACGTCGTCCCAGGCGACATCTTGCTTCTCGACGATGGCCGTGTTCAGCTCAAAGTGCTGGAAGTCCAGGGCCTGAAAGTGTTTACCGAAGTGACCGTAGGCGGCCCGCTGTCCAACAACAAAGGGATCAACAAACTGGGCGGCGGTCTGTCAGCCGAAGCGCTGACCGATAAAGACAAAGCCGACATCGTGACCGCGGCCAAAATCGGCGTTGATTACCTGGCCGTGTCTTTCCCGCGCTGCGGCGAAGATTTGAACTACGCTCGTCGCCTGGCGCGTGATGCAGGCTGCGATGCGAAAATTGTGGCCAAAGTAGAGCGCGCGGAAGCCGTCTGCGATGAAGCCGCAATGGACGACATTATTCTCGCCTCCGACGTGGTGATGGTTGCTCGTGGTGACCTGGGTGTTGAGATCGGCGACCCGGAGCTGGTTGGCATCCAGAAAACCCTGATTCGCCGTGCACGTAAGCTGAATCGTGCCGTGATCACCGCCACCCAGATGATGGAGTCGATGATCACTAACCCAATGCCAACCCGTGCGGAAGTCATGGACGTGGCAAACGCCGTACTTGACGGCACCGACGCGGTGATGCTGTCTGCAGAAACGGCGGCAGGCCAGTATCCTGCTGAAACCGTCGCGGCAATGGCGCGCGTTTGCCTGGGTGCAGAAAAAATCCCAAGCATCAACGTCTCCAAGCACCGCCTCGACGTGCAGTTCGATAACGTTGAGGAAGCCATTGCGATGTCCGCGATGTATGCCGCTAACCACCTCAAAGGGGTTACCGCCATCATTTCGATGACCGAGTCCGGGCGTACCGCGCTGATGACGTCCCGCATCAGCTCTGGCTTGCCTATTTTTGCGCTCTCGCGCCACGAACGCACGCTGAACCTGACGTCACTCTATCGCGGCGTGACCCCGGTTTACTTTGACAGCGCAAGCGAAGGCGTGGCCGCCGCTAACGACGCGGTAAACCTCCTGCGTGACAAAGGCTACCTGATTTCCGGTGATCTGGTCATCGTGACTCAGGGTGACGTGATGAGCACCATCGGCACCACCAACACCACGCGTATCTTGTGCGTTGAGTAAACGTTAGCAGGCGTCCCCCGCCTGCTCTCCCCTGCAACATCCTCATTAAATCAGCGGCGAGTGCCCCGGCATTCTCCGCTGCATTCGCATGCCCTTTTATCCTCCCTGGAGTTATCACGAAATTGTTAACTCTTGAGGAGGATTTAGTAAGTATTCTTTTTATAAAGTGCAGGCATATCTCCATGAGGAGCCTCGTCCTTTCCGCCCGGCTCTCCGTTCTCTCTCTGACACAGGAACATCATGATGCTGGTCATTATTCTTGCTTATCTGGGCGGCCTGCTAACCATTGCCAGCCCTTGTATCCTGCCGGTGCTGCCGTTTGTATTCGCACGTTCCGATCAGCCATTTGTGCGTACCGGGCTGCCGTTACTGGCGGGCATGGCGTTAACGTTCACGTTATTCGCTACTTTGGCTGCCGTCGGCGGTGGCTGGGTCGTCGCGGCTAACCAATATGGCCGCGGCGTCGCATTAGTATTGATGGCTATTTTTGGCATCACGCTGCTATTCCCTCGCCTGGCTGAGCGCGTTATGCACCCTCTGGTTAACGCGGGTAACTCGCTGTCTAACCGCGTGGCACCAGGCCAGCCGGCAGGGCCTGGCGCTTCATTTTTACTCGGTATTGCAACCGGGTTACTTTGGGCGCCCTGCGCTGGCCCCATTCTGGGGCTGGTACTGACAGGCGCAGCGCTGCAGGGGGCAAACGTAGGCTCCACGCTGCTGCTGCTGTCTTATGCCGCAGGCGCGGCCACCTCGCTCGCACTGGCGCTGTTGATCGGCGGTAAAGTCTTCAGCGCCATGAAACGCTCTCTGGGTGTAGGGGAATGGATCCGTCGAATTCTGGGCGCTGGGATGTTACTTGGCGTCGTCGCTATTTCTTTTGGCCTGGATACCGGCGTACTGGCCCGACTTTCTACAGCGTCAACCGGCGGCATCGAACAAGCGCTGGTCAAACGTCTCTCCCCGGACAGCACCACGGCCAATGCCCCAACGTCCACCTCCGTGGTGAAAACCTCAGATGACGACACCATTCCAACGCTAACCGATGCTGGCGTGATGCCTTCGTTGAGCGGCGCGACACAGTGGCTCAACTCGCCACCGCTGACTGCTGAATCGCTGAAAGGCAAAGTCGTCCTCGTCGATTTCTGGACTTATTCCTGCATTAACTGCCTGCGCTCTTTGCCGTATGTGAAAGCCTGGGCCGAAAAATACCGCGATCAGGGCCTGGTGGTGATTGGCGTGCACGCGCCGGAGTTCGCCTTTGAACGTGACGTCAATAACGTCACAAAAGAGGCGAAAAAACTAGGCGTGACTTATCCCATCGCCATTGATAACGATTACAGCATCTGGCGGGCGTTCAATAATCAGTACTGGCCTGCGCATTACTTTATCGATGCCAGCGGCCACATTCGCTACGAGCACTTTGGCGAAGGCGATTATGCACAATCCGAACGCGTCATTCAGGAACTGCTGCGCCAGGCGGGTGCTAAAAACGTTAACAGCGGCATCAGCACTGTTTCTGCCAGCGGCGTAGAACAGGCAGCCAGCGGCCAGAATGATATCTCTCCAGAGACCTATCTCGGCTATATGCGGGCGCAGAACTTTGCCTCTGGCGAAGTCACCGGGGACAAACCGGCAGACTACAAAAAGCCTTCTGCACTGCCTCTGGACAGCTGGGGACTCGAAGGTAACTGGACCATCGGCGGGGAGAACATCACGCTTAATCGCCCGAATGGCCGCATTGTTTACCAGTTCCATGCTCGCGATCTGCATCTCGTTCTCGGCCCGGGTGCAGAAGGCAAACCGGTGCATTTTAAAGTCACTATCGACGGGCAGGCACCCGGTAGCGTCCACGGTTCAGACGTTAACCCGGACGGCAGCGGCACGGTGACGGAACAGCGCCTTTACCAGCTAATTCGCCAGTCGAGCGGCAGCGGCGAACACACGTTCAGCATTGAGTTTGAAGATCTGGGCGTGAACGCCTATGCCTTCACGTTCGGTTAACCGGGGAGAATTACGATGAAACAAACACTATTTTCTGCCAGCAAACGCCGGGTAGCCTTGTTTAGCGCACCGGTACTGATCGTCGCGGCACTTGTCTTTCAGAATACTGCCTGGTCCGAAGCCGAACGCGCGGTGGCTATTCCTGCGCCACTGCAGGACGAGTCGCCCACGAGCCAGCATCTTGAAACCGCCGTCTTTGCCGGGGGCTGTTTCTGGGGCGTCCAGGGCGTATTTCAGCATGTGAAAGGCGTAACCAGCGCAATATCTGGCTATACGGGCGGCAAAGCACGGACGGCGAATTATGAGACGGTAAGCATGGGGATGACCGGGCACGCCGAATCCGTTCAGGTTATCTTTGATCCGACCAAAGTAACCTATGGCCAGCTATTACAGGTCTTCTTTTCTGTTGCGCACAACCCAACAGAGCTAAACCGTCAGGGACCGGATTACGGGACACAATATCGCTCTACCGTTTTCCCGCTCAACGAGTCACAGGCGAAAGTTGCCAAAGCGTATATCACGCAGCTTAACGCCAGCCACAAGTTTAGTGCGCCGCTGGTCACCACGGTGGAAGAACATGCGCAGTTCTACCCGGCGGAGAAGTATCACCAGAATTTCCTGAACGACAACCCAAATTACCCTTACATTGCGATCAACGACATTCCGAAAGTCGAGCAACTTAAACAGCTCTTCCCGGAGCTGTGGAACAAAGATCCGGTGCTAGTGAAAGGGTGAAAAAAACCGCGCCAGTGAAATACAGTGGCGCGGTTTTCCATTTCGCAATATGCGCTATTTTTTCTTTTTCGGGTACAACTCATCCCGGCAGTACGGCTCTATCTCGCCTTCTTTGCGGGTCTTCAGGAGCTTGAGGATCCAGGTATATTGCTCCGGATGCGGGCCCACCAGCAATTCCACCTCTTCGTTCATCCGGCGAGCGATGGTATGGTCATCGGCCTCCATCAAGTCATCCATCGGCGGGCGGATAAAAATATCCAGCCTGTGGGTGTCGCTGTTATAAACCGGGAACAGCGGGATCACGCGGGCGCGACAGACTTTCATCAGGCGGCCAATGGCCGGCAGCGTTGCCTTGTAGGTCGCGAAGAAATCGACAAATTCGCTGTGCTCAGGGCCGTGATCCTGGTCGGGAAGATAGTATCCCCAGTAACCCTGACGAACGGAACTGATAAACGGTTTGATGCCGTCGTTGCGGGCATGCATGCGGCCGCCAAAACGACGACGCACCGTATTCCAGACATAGTCAAACAGCTGATTGCCCTGGTTATGGAACATCGCCGCCATTTTCTGGCCTTCAGAGGCCATCAGCATGGCGGGGATATCGACAGCCCAGCCGTGTGGCACGAGGAAAATCACGTTTTCCCCTTTGGCGCGGATCTCGTCCACAATCTCTTTGCCGTGCCAGTCCACGCGGGACATGACCTTCTTCGGGTCACGCAGTCCCAATTCCGCCATCAGCACCATCGCCTGCGGCGCCGTGGCGAACATGCGATCGATGATTGCCTCACGCTCGGCTTCCGGTAAATCAGGGAAGCAGTAAAGCAGGTTAATTTGCGCCCGGCGTCTGGCGCTTTTGCCCAGTCGCCCTGCTAAGCGCCCCACTTTCCCCAGCAAAGGATCCCGGAGCCCCGGAGGAAGAAGCGCCAGCCCCACAAAAGCGCCAACGCCAAGCCATGCCCCCCAGTAACGCGGGTGCAAAAAGGCTCTTTGAAATTCAGGGATAAACTCACTGTGGTTTTTTTTTGCTTTTTCCATGCGGCTCTCTGCAGTTCGCCAGCAGTCTGGCGAGACAAATTTATCGTTATTTTAGCGGGGCAACGGCCGGCAGACAAAAGAAAAAGCCGGCCACTGGAGCCGGCTTTTCGTTAAAGGGAAAAATCAGTCGATGCGCAGTTGCGGCAATACGTCTTTTACCTGCGCCAGGTAATCGCTGCGATCGGATCCGGTCAGGCCCTCAGAACGCGGCAGCTTGGCCGTCAGCGGGTTAACCGCCTGCTGGTTGATCCACACTTCATAGTGCAGGTGCGGGCCGGTAGAACGTCCGGTATTACCCGACAGTGCAATACGGTCACCGCGCTTCACTTTCTGGCCAGGTTTCACCAACAGCTTCTTAAGGTGCATGTAACGGGTGGTGTAAGTGCGACCATGGCGGATAGCCACAAAGAATCCGGCCGCGCCGCTGCGCTTCGCCATTACCACTTCGCCATCCCCGACAGCCAGCACAGGCGTACCCTGCGGCATCGCAAAATCAACGCCTTTATGCGGCGCAACGCGGCCAGTTACTGGGTTAAGGCGGCGTGGATTGAAGTTCGACGAAACACGGAACTGCTTCACGGTTGGGAAGCGCATAAAGCCTTTGGCCAGGCCCGAACCGTTACGATCGTAGAACTTGCCGTCTTCAGCGCGAATGGCGTAGTAATCTTTGCCGTCGCTGCGCAGGCGCACGCCGACCAGTTGGCTTTGCTCGCGCTTGCCGTCCAGCATTTCGCGGGACATCAGCACGGAGAATTCATCGCCCTTTTTCAGCTTGCGGAAGTCCATCTGCCACTGCATCGCTTTGATAACTGAGCTAATCTCCGCGCTGGTTAAACCGGCATCACGCGCGCTGGAAACAAAACTTGCCCCCACCGTGCCCTTCAGCACGCTGTTAACCCAATCGCCCTGCTGGGTTTCGCTGCTCATTTTGAAACCGTTATCAGTGCGATCGTAAGTGCGCGTTTCGCGGCGCGACATTTCCCAGGTCAGACGCTGCAAATCGCCGTCTGCGCTAAGTGTCCAGGAAAGCTGCTGACCAATTTTCATGTTTCGCAGGTCTTTATCAGCTGCAGCGAGCTGACTGATGTCACCCATGTCGATGCCATACTGATTCAGAATGCTGCTTAGCGTATCGCCTGTAGATACGACATATTCATGAACGCCTGCTTCACCGGAGGTTTTATCATCCAGTTCATCCTGAGGCAGAGTGTCATCTTCGGCGTCCGGGGACTGATCAAGGGGTTCGCTGGCTTCCGGCAGCAGCGAATGTATTTCGCTTTTTTGAAGTTCGATGGTCTTGATTATCGGACTGGACTGCGGATGGTAAATTGACGGTCGCCATACTGCGACCGCCAGAGTGAGAACCGTAAGCGACCCCAGCATAACGCGATGGGGCCGTGATAGATTGTCAAATGCCATGGCGACAGAGCGGGCTATCTGTTGCACGTATTCACTTCCTCGTTAATCTCCTTTCAGGCAGCTCGCATACTGGTTCGCAAGTCCGGTCATAAACTGCATATAGCTGTTTTTACCCAATGCGACTTCAATTCCCAGAGGATCTAAGGTGCCGGAGCGGACATTAGTGCCTCTGGCAACGGCGTTAATTACCGCTGGCCTGAATTGTGGCTCAGCAAAAACGCAAACCGCTTTATGCTCAACCAACTGTGTTCTTATTTCATGTAAACGCTGTGCACCAGGCTGTATTTCAGGGTTAACGGTAAAGTGGCCAAGCGGCGTTAAACCGTAGTGCTTTTCAAAGTAGCCATAGGCGTCATGAAAAACGAAATACCCTTTTCCTTTCAGCGGTGCCAGCACGGAACCCACCTGTTTATCGGCGTCGGCTAAGCCTGACTCGAAATCTTTCAGGTTGGCGTCAAGTTTGGCTCGATTTTCGGGCATAAGTTCCACTAATTTATCGTGGATTGCAACCGCCGACAGCCGCGCCACCTCTGGGGAGAGCCAAATGTGCAAGTTGTATTCACCGTGATGGTGATCTGCGTCACTCTTTGCGCCATGGTCGTGTTCATCGCTGTGCTCATGGTCATCGTCATCACCGCCTTTCATCAGCAGCGGTTTCACGCCGGTAAGAGCCGCCAGCTCAAGCTGTTTTTGTTCGGGAAGCTGGCGCACGGACTTCTGCATAAAGGCTTCCATTTCAGGACCAACCCAAACGACTAAGTCCGCGCCCTGTAAGCGTTTTACATCAGACGGGCGAAGTGCATAATCGTGCTCAGAGGCACCATCAGGCAGTAATACTTCTGTGCTAGTCACCCCGTCGGCAATGGCTGAAGCGATAAAGCCCAGAGGCTTAATGGACGCCACAACGGCGGCGTTGGTGCCGGTGACAGCAGAGCCCCAGAGGGCGGCGGAAAATGCAGCGAAAAGAAGTGTCTTTTTATGTAACATAATGCAACTTATCATCGTGATAACCAGAATAATTGTGATATTATAACATCCGCTAACTTATGCAACCCCTGAAATTGTCATGACAAATTTGGTTGAACTGGAAAATATCTCGGTCTCTTTCGGCCAGCGACGCGTGCTGGCCGATATCTCACTTGCGCTAAAGCCTGGCCGTATTCTTACGCTGCTAGGGCCAAACGGTGCAGGTAAATCCACCTTAGTGCGCGTCGTGCTCGGGCTGGTTACCCCCGACCAGGGCGTCATTAAGCGCGATCGGCATCTGCGCATTGGCTACGTCCCGCAGAAACTTCATTTGGACGCCACGCTGCCGCTCACGGTCAGCCGTTTCCTGCGGCTGCGTCCGGGAGTAAAAAAAGCAGACATTCTTCCTGCGCTTAAACGCGTGCAGGCCGCCCATTTGATAGATGCGCCGATGCAGAAGCTCTCTGGCGGTGAAAACCAGCGAGTTCTGCTGGCGCGCGCATTGCTTAATGAGCCTCATCTGCTGGTGCTGGATGAGCCCACCCAGGGCGTGGACGTCAACGGCCAGCTCGCGCTTTACAATCTGATTGACCAGCTTCGCCATGAGCTGAACTGCGCCGTGCTGATGGTGTCTCATGACCTGCACCTCGTCATGGCCAAAACCGATGAAGTGCTGTGCCTGAATCACCATATTTGCTGTTCCGGCACGCCAGAAGTCGTTTCTACTCATCCGGAGTTTATCTCGATGTTTGGGCCCATCGGTGCTGAACAGCTGGGCATTTATCGCCATCATCATAACCACCGTCACGATCTGCAGGGTCGCATCGTTCTGCGCAGAGGGAATGGACAGTAATGCTTGAATTGTTGTTGCCCGGCTGGCTAGCCGGGGTTTTGCTTGCCTGCGCGGCGGGGCCATTGGGCTCTTTTGTGGTCTGGCGCCGGATGTCCTATTTTGGCGATACGCTGGCTCACGCCTCATTGCTGGGGGTCGCGTTTGGTCTGCTACTCAACGTGAACCCCTTTTATGCCGTTATCGCGGTGACGTTGTTACTTGCCATTGGTCTTGTCTGGCTGGAGAAACGCCCTCACCTCGCCATTGATACTCTGCTGGGCATTATGGCGCACAGTGCCCTGTCGCTCGGTCTGGTGGTGGTCAGCCTGATGTCTAACGTCCGTGTCGACCTGATGGCATACCTTTTCGGCGATTTACTGTCGGTTACGCCGTCGGACATTATCTCCATTGCCGCTGGCGTTGCCGTCGTGCTTGGCGTGCTTGCCTGGCAATGGCGTAGCCTGCTGGCGATGACCATCAGCCCGGACCTGGCCCACGTAGACGGCGTCAATCTTCAGCGAGTGAAAATGCTGTTGATGCTGGTGACCGCCCTCACCATTGGCGTTGCAATGAAATTCGTCGGGGCGCTCATCATTACCTCACTGCTAATCATCCCGGCCGCAACCGCACGTCGCTTCGCCCGGACGCCTGAGCAAATGGCAGGCTTTGCGGTTCTCATTGGTATGATTGCCGTCACCGGCGGGCTGGCTTTCTCGGCGCTTTACGATACTCCTGCAGGCCCGTCTGTCGTGCTGGCCGCCGCTATGCTGTTTATTTTGAGCATGGCCAAAAAGCAGCCCGCTTAAATCTCACGCAGACACAAAAAAGGCGCCCTGAGGCGCCTTTTTTATTGCGGAATATTCACGGCTGAGCCGGAGGGACAATACCAAAGTGAGTCCAGGCCCGCGGCGTCGCAATACGCCCGCGCGGCGTTCGCTGCAGGAAACCCTGCTGAATCAGGAACGGCTCCAGCACATCCTCAATGGTTTCTCGCTCCTCGCCTATCGCTGCGGCAAGGTTGTCCAGCCCAACCGGGCCGCCGAGGAACTTGTCGATCACCGCCAGCAACAGCTTACGGTCCATGTAATCAAATCCTTCGCTATCCACATTCAGCATGTCCAGCGCCTGCGCTGCTACTTCGGCAGTAATTGCCCCGTCATGCTTCACTTCGGCAAAGTCGCGCACGCGGCGAAGTAAACGGTTAGCAATACGCGGCGTACCGCGTGCGCGGCGGGCAACTTCCAGAGCACCATCATCACTCATCTCCAGCCCAAGCACACTGGCGCTGCGCCCGACAATATGCTGCAGATCGGCCACCTGATAAAATTCCAGGCGCTGCACAATGCCGAAACGGTCGCGCAGCGGCGAAGTCAGGGAGCCCGCGCGGGTGGTCGCGCCAATCAGGGTGAACGGAGGGAGATCGATTTTAATCGAACGTGCAGCGGGGCCTTCGCCAATCATGATATCCAGCTGATAGTCTTCCATCGCCGGATACAGCACTTCTTCCACCACCGGGGAAAGACGGTGAATCTCATCAATAAACAGTACGTCGTGAGGCTCAAGATTGGTCAGCATCGCCGCCAGATCGCCGGCTTTTTCCAGCACCGGACCGGAGGTGGTTCGCAAATTCACGCCCATCTCGTTGGCCACGATGTTAGCCAGGGTGGTTTTCCCCAGCCCCGGAGGGCCAAAAATCAGCAGATGATCGAGCGCATCGCCGCGCAGCTTGGCCGCCTGAATAAAGATTTCCATCTGCGAGCGCACGTGCGGCTGCCCGACATACTCTTCGAGCAGCTTCGGGCGAATGGCACGATCGATTAGCTCATCCTGGGTAATATTTCCTGGGGATACCAGGCGGTCTGCTTCAATCATCCTCTACCTCATAGCGCCGCGCGGAGCGCTTCGCGGATCAGGGTTTCGCTGTCGGCACCGGCGCGGCCCACTTTGCTGACCATTCGGCTGGCTTCCTGTGGTTTATAGCCCAGAGAAACGAGGGCAGCAACGGCTTCCTGCTCCGCATCGTCCGCCTGGCCGTTATCCGGCGAGGTCAGCACCAGATCGGCCGCCGGCGTAAACAGGTCGCCATGCATGCCTTTGAAGCGGTCTTTCATTTCAACGATCAGGCGTTCGGCGGTTTTCTTACCCACGCCCGGTAGCTTGATCAGGGAGCCAATTTCTTCACGCTCGACGGCGTTAACAAATTGCTGAGCCGACATCCCGGAAAGAATAGCCAGCGCCAGTTTTGGCCCTACGCCGTTCACCTTAATCAGCTCGCGGAACAGCGTCCGCTCCTGCTTATTGTTAAACCCGTAGAGCAGTTGAGCGTCTTCACGCACCACGAACTGAGTGAACACCACCGCTTCTTTGCCAATGTCCGGCAGCTCATAGAAGCAGGTCATCGGCATATACACTTCGTAACCCACGCCGTTGGTTTCCAGCAATACCAATGGGGGCTGCTTTTCCAGAACGATGCCTCTGAGTCGACCTATCACATTGTACTCCTGCGTTTTTACGTTGATGCGCGAAAAAGTAACGCTATGATATAAAAAAGGCTGGATAGATATCCAGCCTTAATTATTTTAATCGTCCCCGCGCCAGGTTAAGCCGCGATTCGCTCATCTGGGCCGCGTTTTGCGTCACGTGGCAATGCGTGATGGCGATAGCCAACGCATCCGCCGCATCAGCTTGAGGATTAGCCGGGAGCTTAAGCAACGTGCGCACCATGTGCTGCACCTGACTTTTCTCCGCGCTGCCTATGCCCACCACGGTTTGCTTTACCTGACGTGCCGCGTACTCAAACACCGGCAGGTCCGCATTCACCGCCGCGACAATGGCCGCGCCGCGCGCCTGCCCCAGCTTAAGCGCGGAATCCGCATTTTTCGCCATAAACACCTGCTCGATGGCAAAATACTCGGGCTGGAACTGGGTAATGATTTCGCTCACCCCCGCGTAGATA
This sequence comes from Cedecea neteri, assembly GCF_000758305.1. Taxonomy (NCBI): domain Bacteria; kingdom Pseudomonadati; phylum Pseudomonadota; class Gammaproteobacteria; order Enterobacterales; family Enterobacteriaceae; genus Cedecea; species Cedecea neteri. The sequence goes on from NZ_CP009458.1 coordinate 4,091,360, forward strand.
AGCTTCAGACGCGAGGGTAAGTCGGCAACCTGCGTTCGGATACAGCCGCTGCCCAGATAGGTCAACTGCCGCCCGGTCTGGCGAATAACGCCGTAACCGGTGACGCGTGACCCCGGGTCGATGCCGAGAATAATCGCCATCACGCGTCTCCTGAGTACAGGTCAGATATTGGCTGCGCCATTAAAGGGTAGCCGCCACCTCGTCGGAGATCTCACCGTTGTGGTAAACCTCCTGCACGTCATCACAATCTTCCAGCATGTCGATCAGACGCATCAGCTTAGGCGCGGTGTCCGCATCCATGTCTGCTTTGGTGGAAGGGATCATTGAAACTTCTGCGTTGTCCGCCTTCAGGCCCGCCGCTTCCAGCGCATCTTTCACTGCGCCCATCTCTTCCCACGCAGTGTAAACGTCGATAGCACCGTCGTCGAAAGTCACGACGTCTTCAGCACCGGCTTCCAGCGCCGCTTCCATGATCTGATCTTCGTCGCCAGCTTCGAAGGAGATAACGCCTTTCTTGCTGAACAGATAAGCTACGGAGCCGTCGGTGCCCAGGTTCCCGCCGCATTTGTTGAACGCGTGGCGCACTTCGGCAACGGTACGGTTACGGTTGTCACTCAGACATTCCACCATCACAGCAGAGCCGCCAGGGCCGTAACCTTCATAAATGATGGTTTCCATGTTCGCATCATCATCGCCACCCACGCCGCGTGCAATCGCACGGTTCAGGGTGTCGCGCGTCATGTTGTTTGACAGCGCTTTATCGATAGCTGCGCGCAGACGCGGGTTAGACCCTGCATCGCCGCCGCCCAGACGGGCAGCCGTCACCAGCTCGCGAATAATTTTGGTGAAAATCTTACCGCGCTTGGCATCCTGTGCCGCTTTGCGGTGTTTCGTGTTGGCCCACTTACTATGACCTGCCATAACAATCTCCAAAAGCGCCTGTATCAGGCGGCATCAATTACAAACTCTTCAATCGCCTGCCGGTTGCTCCATGACTTGGTCATCAGGGCCGCCTCTTCGGCGGGCACCCATTTCCAGGCCAGATGTTCGGTAATCGTAATCTGGCGTTCATGAGGCAGCGCAAGACAGAACCACGATTCCGTATTGCGCGTGATCCCCGGCGCATAGCGATGACGCAAATGAGTAAATATCTCAAACTCCACCCGGCGCTGGCAGTCAACTAACGGCAGAGGCTCATTGAGCACGTCGATAGCGACCTCTTCCTTTACTTCACGCCGGGCGGCATGCAGCGCGCTTTCTCCTTCTTCGAGGCTGCCGGTGACCGACTGCCAAAAATCCGGATCGTCGCGCCGCTGTAACATCAGCACCCGCTTCGTATCTTCTGCGTAAATGACCACCAGAACCGAAACGGGACGCTTATAAGGCATCAGTTTTTCTCTGCCTTTTTGATGACTTCAATCCCCAGCTCGGCAAGCGAAGCCGGGTTAGCGAAGCTTGGTGCTTCGGTCATCAGACAGGCGGCAGCCGTGGTTTTCGGGAAGGCGATAACGTCACGGATGTTGTCGGTGCCGGTCAGCAGCATGGTCAGGCGATCCAGACCAAACGCCAGGCCTGCATGAGGCGGCGTGCCGTACTTCAGCGCATCCAGCAGGAAGCCAAATTTCTCGCGCTGTTCCTGCTCGTTGATGCCCAGAATGCCGAACACGGTCTGCTGCATCTGACCGTTATGAATACGCACGGAGCCACCGCCCACTTCGTAGCCGTTGATAACCATATCGTAGGCGTTGGCAATCGCGGTTTCCGGCTGAGCCGCCAGCTCTTCAGGCGTCATGTCTTTCGGCGCAGTGAACGGGTGGTGCATCGCGGTCAGGCCGCCTTCACCGTTGTCTTCAAACATTGGGAAGTCAACCACCCACAGCGGTGCCCATTTTTTCTCATCGGTAATCTGCAGGTCTTTACCGATTTTCAGACGCAGTGCGCCCAGCGCGTCGGCAACCACTTTCTTGCTGTCCGCGCCGAAGAAGATCATGTCGCCGTCGGCTGCGCCAGTACGTGCCAGGATAGCTTCAACGATATCCGCGTTCAGGAACTTGGCGACCGGGCTGGTGATGCCTTCAATGCCTTTCGCACGCTCGTTAACCTTGATGTACGCCAGGCCGCGAGCGCCGTAAATTTCAATGAACTTGCCGTAGTCGTCAATCTGTTTACGGCTGATCTGTGCGCCACCCGGCACACGCAGCGCGGCAACGCGGCCTTTCGCGTCGTTTGCCGGGCCAGAGAAGACTTTAAACTCTACGTCTTTGACCAGGTCAGCCACATCCACCAGCTCCAGCGGGTTACGCAGGTCCGGCTTGTCGGAACCGTAGCGGCGCTCAGCTTCGGCGAAAGTCATCACCGGGAAGTCACCCAGGTCAACGTTAATGGTATTGATCCACAGTTTGCGCACCAGATCTTCCATCACTTCACGCACCTGTGGCGCGGTCATGAAGGACGTTTCAACGTCGATCTGGGTAAATTCTGGCTGACGGTCAGCGCGCAGGTCTTCGTCGCGGAAACATTTCACGATCTGATAGTAGCGGTCAAAGCCGGACATCATCAGCAGCTGTTTGAACAGCTGAGGAGACTGCGGCAACGCGTAGAATTTGCCTTTATGGACGCGTGAAGGCACCAGATAGTCACGTGCACCTTCTGGCGTGGCTTTGGTCAGCATTGGGGTTTCGATATCGAGGAAACCGTGGTCGTCCATAAAGCGGCGCACGAAGCTGGTAATTTTTGCGCGAGTTTTCAGGCGCTGAGCCATTTCTGGGCGGCGAAGATCCAGATAACGGTACTTCAGGCGCGCTTCTTCGGTATTAACGTGGTTGGAGTCCAGCGGCAGCACGTCAGAGCGGTTGATGATGGTCAGTTCGGTGGCAAACACTTCCACTTCACCAGTCGCCATATCTTTATTAACGTTGCGCTCGTCGCGAGCACGCACGGTGCCAACAACCTGAATACAGAACTCATTACGCAGTTCAGAGGCGAGCTGGAACGCTTCCTGACGGTCCGGGTCGAAAAACACCTGCACGATGCCTTCACGATCGCGCATATCAATAAAGATAAGGCTACCGAGGTCACGGCGACGATTGACCCACCCACTAAGCGTTACTTGCTGTCCCACATGGGATTGATTGAGCTGCCCGCAATATACTGTACGCATGAGATATCCCTTAATCAGCTGCACGCGACCCGCCACCTGCGACGGCAGGCGCTTTGGTGGCAGCTATTTCGACTGTCACAACTGGATGAAAAAAGGGGGCTATTATACTGGAAATAATGGCTGGCGATAACCCCGAAACCGCCGACTGGCGCGAATCACAGCGCCGGTATTGCAGATTCTCACAAAAATTAACAAAATTTGTAAACTCAGCAACCTGGCTTCCAGCGTAAGGTATTGACCCTTAACCCCAATGTTAACCGGAGTCACAATGACACAACTCAACGCATCTCGTACTGCCCTGGTGGTGATTGACCTGCAGGACGGCATTTTACCGTTTGCCGGCGGGCCCCACAGCGCCAGCGACGTCGTGGCTCGTGCAGCGCGCCTGGCGGAAAAATTCCGCGCCAACGGTTCGCCGGTGGTGATGGTGCGCGTGGGCTGGTCAGCCGATTACGCCGAAGCCCTGAAACAACCTGTTGATGCCGCACCTCCGGGCCATGCCCTGCCTGAAAACTGGTGGAGTTACCCGACCGCGCTCGGTAAAAAAGAGAGCGACATTGAAGTCACTAAACGCCAGTGGGGCGCGTTTTACGGCACCGATCTCGAGCTACAATTGCGCCGCCGCGGCATCGACACCATCGTGCTTTGCGGTATTTCGACCAATATTGGCGTCGAGTCCACCGCTCGTAACGCATGGGAAATGGGCTTCTCGTTGGTTCTGGCTGAGGACGCCTGCAGCGCAGCCAGCGCCGAGCAGCATAATCACAGCCTGAAGTTCATCTTCCCGCGCATCTCCCGCATTCGCAGCACCGAAGAGATAATCGCTTCGCTATGATTTATATCGGCCTTCCTCAGTGGCAGCACCCGAAATGGAACCGGCTGGGCATCACGTCGCTGGAAGACTATGCCCGTCACTTCAACTGTGTGGAAGGCAACACCACGCTGTACGCTCTGCCAAAAGCGGAAATCGTACAGCGCTGGCGGGAAATGACAGGCGACAGTTTTCGCTTCTGTTTTAAATTTCCCGCCACCATTTCCCATACCGCCGCCCTTCGCAACTGCGGCGATCTCACCGCCGAGTTTTTTGACCGCATGTCGCCGCTGGCGGGCAGGATAGGCCAATACTGGCTGCAATTGCCGGCCACCTTCGGGCCTGGCGATCTCCCGGCGTTATGGAATTTTCTGGATGCATTGCCCGCAGAGTTCACCTATGGCGTTGAAGTGCGGCACCCGGCCTTTTTCGACAAAGGTGCGGATGAACAGGCACTGAACCGTGGCCTGCATGACAGGAAAGTGAATCGTGCCATTCTCGACAGCCGCCCTATTCACAGCGCCGTACCGCACAACGAGGCGGTACGAGAGGCCCAGCGTAAAAAGCCAAAAGTCCCGGTGCATGCCATCGTGACCGCCTCAAACCCGCTGGTGCGGTTTATCGGCAGCGACAACATGGAACAAAACGCCGCCCTGTTCGACGTCTGGTTAAAAAAACTGCCGGAATGGGCGACAAAAACAACACCCTACCTGTTTCTGCACACTCCGGACATCGCCCAGGCGCCGGAGCTGGTTCATACCCTGTGGCCCGCGCTGCAGCACGCTTTTCCTGAATTAGGTGCCCCGCCCGCCATCCCGCAGCAGGCCACACTTTTCTGACCACTAGCGACAGTACTTCACTTGCGAGCTATCATAGCCTGAGCCGTAACTATTTCGACATGGAGTTAATATGGTAAGCGCGCTTTATGCGGTGCTGGCTGCTCTGCTGTTAATTAAGTTTTCGTTCGACGTTGTTCGCCTGCGAATGCAGTACCGGGTCTCCTACGGCGACGGCGGCTTTAGTGAACTCCAAAGCGCCATTCGTATTCACGGTAATGCGGTGGAATATATCCCCATTTCCCTGCTGCTTTTATTGCTGATGGAGATGGACGGCGCCGAAACCTGGATGGTGCATATTTGCGGTATTATGCTGCTGGCCGGACGCCTGCTGCATTACTACGGATACCATCATCGTCTTATTCGCTGGCGTCGTTCCGGCATGAGCGCCACATGGTGTGCGCTATTGCTGATGGTGCTGGCTAACTTATGGTATATGCCGTGGGAGTTGGTTTTCTCGCTCCATTAACGCAAAATACGCCCCTTTCGAATTTCCGGATTTAACGTTATGTCTGACCGCGATACGCTGTTTTCCGCCCCGATAGCCAAACTGGGCGACTGGACCTTTGATGAACGGGTAGCCGAAGTCTTCCCCGATATGATCCAGCGCTCGGTGCCAGGTTACTCCAATATCATCTCCATGATTGGCATGCTGGCGGAGCGCTTCGTACAGCCCCACAGCCAGGTTTACGATCTTGGCTGCTCTTTGGGCGCGGCAACATTATCGGTACGACGCAACATTCATCATGATAGCTGCAAAATCATCGCCGTCGACAACTCGCCGGCCATGGTCGAACGCTGCCGTCGTCATCTTGACGCCTTTAAAGCGCAAACGCCCGTCGAGGTCATCGAAGGCGATATCCGCCATATCGCCATCGAAAATGCCTCGATGGTGGTGCTGAATTTCACGCTGCAATTCCTTGAGCCCGACGACCGTCAACTGTTGCTGAATAAAATCTGGCAGGGCCTGAAGCCGGGCGGCGCGCTGGTGCTTTCCGAGAAATTCAGCTTTGAAGATGCCGAAGTCGGCGAACTGCTGTTCAACATGCACCACGACTTTAAGCGCGCCAACGGCTACAGCGAACTGGAAATCAGCCAGAAGCGCAGCATGCTGGAAAACGTGATGCTGACCGACTCGGTCGAAACCCATAAAAAACGCCTCAAGCAGGCGGGCTTTGAGCACGCCGAACTGTGGTTCCAGTGCTTTAACTTTGGCTCTCTGGTAGCCGTCAAATCCGGAGAAGTCGCGTGATTGATTTCGGTAATTTTTATCAGCTGATTGCAAAAAACCACCTGGCCCCGTGGCTGGAAACCCTGCCCGCGCAAATTGCCAGCTGGCAGCGTGAATCCCTGCACGGCCAGTTCAAGCACTGGTACAACACGGTGAACTATCTGCCGGAGATGATGCCTCATCGTCTCGATCTCCTGCATAGCGTTACCGCAGAATCTGCCACGCCGCTAAGTGAAGGCCAACAGCTTGGCATTGAAAAGCTGCTCCGCAACCTGATGCCCTGGCGCAAAGGGCCCTACTCGCTGTATGGCGTAGATATCGACACCGAATGGCGCTCAGATCTTAAATGGGATCGTGTCTTGCCACATATCTCCCCTCTTGCCGGGCGAACCGTCCTCGACGTGGGCTGCGGCAGCGGCTATCACCTGTGGCGCATGATTGGCGCAGGCGCGCAGTTGGCGGTTGGTATTGACCCGATGCAGCTGTTTATTTGCCAGTTCGAAGCCGTGCGCAAGCTGTTGGGCAACGATCAGCGCGCCCACGTTCTGCCGCTGGGTATTGAGCAGCTTCCGGAGCTGAATGCCTTTGATACCGTGTTCTCTATGGGCGTGCTTTACCATCGCCGCTCGCCGCTGGATCACCTCTGGCAGTTGAAAAATCAGCTGGTCAAAGAGGGCGAACTGGTGCTGGAAACGCTGGTCGTGGAAGGCGATGAAAATACCGTCTTAGTGCCGGGCGAGCGTTACGCGCAGATGCGCAACGTTTACTACATCCCGTCCGCGCTGGCGCTAAAAAACTGGCTGGAGAAATGTGGTTTTGTCGACGTGAAGATTGTCGACCACTGCGTCACCACTCAGGAAGAACAGCGCCGCACGTCGTGGATGATCACCGAATCGCTGGGTGACTTCCTCGACCCGAACGACAGCAGCAAAACCATTGAAGGTTACCCCGCCCCACTTCGTGCCGTACTGGTGGCCCGCAAGCCATAATCCGCAAATAAAAAACCCGGCGCTGATTGCCGGGTTTTTTATCTTCGCCATCGCTTAGCGATAGACCTGTGCGGTTCCGCTCCACAGGCTGGAGTCGCTCGGGGTGCTGAGGCCAGTAATGTTAATCTTGCTACCACCGATTTTTTCGGCTTTGACCTGGAGCTGATTGATGGCGTCATCGGTGCTACCGGATACGCCTCGAACGGACACAACGCCAATCTGCTCCTCACCAGCAGCGCTACCGTTAAGTACTTGAGGCAACGGTGCGGCAAAAGCGGCAGATGCAAAGACGGATGACAGAGCCAGGATGACAGTTGCAGTTATTTTTTTCATTTTTAATTCCCTCTAACATGGATAGTTGTCGGAGAGGATTATTCACAATGGGGTGTTTTGTAACGTAAGTGGCTGGCAAACGATGTTAAACAATGTGTGCAAAAAATGCAGAATCCGTTACACAACGCGTCACTGGTTACAAAATAAAAAAAGCCCCAGCAATACGCCGGGGCCTGGTACGAGCAAGCATCATATTGGGCGACATGATGCGCGGTAGAAATCTTTTCAGCGCGGCGAGTTTGCGCTCGCAAGCGCGTTTTTCATGGCCGCTACTACATCACCATCCACGCAGTAGCGATTAAATTCATCGGCTTCAGCATCGGCGCTCATCGACACGCCTGCTTTGCGATAGCGCATCGGGGAAGGCACCGACCGCCCCGCCGAACTGTGCAGCTCCTCAATGCCGTTTGCAACAAACTTATTGAGGTTGCTCAGACGCACGCCTGCGCCAGCCATAATAATTGGAGCACCAGAATGCTGTTTTAGTTCCCGAAGAAGTGAGATTCCCGTTTCAGCCGTTTGCTGCTGCCCTGAAGTCAGTATTCTCGCTACGCCTAACGCCGCCAGTTGCTCAAACGCCTGCAGCGGATGATGGCACATATCAAAAGCCCGGTGGAACGTCACGGCCATGCCCTCAGCGGCCTGCATCACCTGCTCCATCCGCGGCAAATTAATATTACCGTCTTCGTCCAGCATCCCGATCACAAACCCAGGGAAACCGAGTTCGCGCACAAATGCAATATCCTCGAGCATGGTGGCAAATTCGCCGTCGGTGTAGCAAAAATCACCGCCGCGCGGGCGAATAATCGGATGCACCGGAATCGATACTTTTTGTCTCACCTGGCGCAACACCCCAGCAGAGGGTGTCAACCCGCCTTCTTTAGGCGCCGAGCAGAGTTCAATTCTGTCCGCGCCGGCCTGTTCTGCAGTCACCGCACAATCTATTCCATAACAGCATATTTCAAGCAAAGCCATTGATTACTCCTGATAAAACCTGCAGTTCGCCGGTTGTGTCCCCGTCACTGAATGATAATCTTAAAAGAGGTCCACAAAAAGGTAGCGTACTATGGCATTCAATTTTGATGAATGGATCGACAGGCGTCACAGCGACAGTTCGAAGTGGAATAAATTTGCTGAAAACGTGCTGCCCATGTGGGTTGCTGACATGGATTTTCGCTCCCCACCCTGCATTCTTGAGGCACTTCAGGCGCGCGTCCGGCACGGCGTATTTGGCTACGGCAAGCGCCCGCATGAACTGATAGATGTTCTGACCGAAAGACTCGCCAGCCGCTACCAGTGGCGCATCAAACCAGAATGGCTGGTCTTTTTGCCTGGCGTTGTTTCCGGCCTGAATCTCTGCGTTCGAGCCTTTACCGCCGCCTCTGAATCGACGATAGCCCCAACGCCGATATACCCGCCGTTTCGTAAAGCTTCCGAACTTGCACAGCGTACGCAGATTAACGCGCCGCTCAGGCTGAAAGAGAAACGCTGGATTCTCGAGCTTGAGGCATTAACGGCTGGTATGACGGGGAATGAAAAACTATTAATGCTTTGCAACCCGCAGAACCCAGGCGGCACGGTTTACCGCCGTAACGAACTCGAGCAGCATCTGGCCTTTGCACAGCGCCACGATTTAATTGTCTGTTCCGACGAAATCCACTGTGACTTATTGCTTGAGCCCGGCGTAACACACATTCCTTTCGCGACATTAAGTGAAGATGCTGCGCAGCGTTCGGTGACGCTACTCTCCCCGTCCAAAACCTTTAATATTGCCGGGCTTGGCGCCTCGGTGGCGGTTATTCCCAACCCTGAACTGCGGCGCAAATTCAAAGCCGCGCGAGCCGGTATTGTTCCGGAGGTAGATATTCTTGCCCTGACGGCGGCGGAAGCGGCCTGGCGAGACGGCGATGCGTGGCTCCAGGCGCTGCTGGTTTATCTGCGCGCTAACCGGGACAGGCTGACGCAAGCGGTAAATGCCACGCCAGGTTTAACGATGATATCGCCGGAAGCCACTTATCTCGGCTGGGTTGATGCCAGCGGATTAGGCGTAGAGAACCCGGCGGAATTCTTCCTCAACGCCGGGCTGGGCTTTTCTCCCGGCATAGATTTCGGCGAGCAACAGTTTGTCCGAATCAATTTTGGCTGCACGGCGGCGCTCCTTGAAGAAGCCATCATCCGCCTGCAAAACGCGGTGCAAAAGCGCTGATCAGTCGCCCTGTTCGCTGGCGACTATCTGCTCAATACTCCAGGGATGGAATTTGATGGTCACTTTACCGTCGGTGACCGCAAGCGTTGGGTTAGGCAATCTTTCGCGATCGCCTTTCGGTGAGCTGGTTTTCACTGAAATGCCCGTTTCACGCAGCCCGGCGTCAGACAACAAGTCCAGCGCCCGCGCGTTAAGCGTTGCTGGTTCGCCCGGCAGCACAATCTCAACGTGTTCCCAGCCTTCATGCGGGTAACGTTTTTCCCCAGGCCACGGCAGTTCCACAACCGTAAACCGCCAGTGTTCAACGCACACCGGCTCATCGAGCTTGAATAAACAGATCGGGCGGCCATTGATGATATTTTCACTCAGCAGCGTGCCGCATTTTTCCAGCCCTGCACGCCAGCGTTCGGCAGTCGCGTTCTGGTGGCAGCGCAAAGAAATGTGATCGGCATCCAGGGGCGCAATCTCCAGCCCAAGCCGGGTGGCAAGTTCTGTTAACGCTTTCGTAAATCTTGGCAGATCTGCCGAAATATCATGCAGTTCATCTACCGCCTGCCAGTGTGCCATGCCGCCATCCTCTTTTTCAGAAACCGCGTAATCTACCCTGTTCCTGACAGGTCGCCAACTCCCCGTCAGAGCCAAATACCGATGAATGGTTATTCATTGCGCCGTTAATAATAATTGCATTGCCCGCAAGCGAGGCTTTTGCTGACGTCAGAGCGCAAATAACGTTATACTCACGCCCTGTTTTCTTTCCTCATTTTTAGGCGGCCCTTGAGTGGCAGCCCAGTACAAATTGTAAGGTATCCCGGTGAATATTCAGTCTCTTCTCTCAGAAAAAGTCAGCCAGGCGCTGATTGCTGCAGGTGCGCCAGCGGACTGCGAACCGCAGGTTCGTCAGTCAGCAAAAGTCCAGTTCGGCGACTATCAGGCCAATGGCGTGATGTCCGTTGCCAAAACGCTGGGCATGCCGCCGCGACAGGTTGCAGAGAAGGTCATCGCTAACCTCGATCTAACCGGGATCGCCAGCAAAGTAGAGATTGCCGGTCCAGGCTTTATCAACATCTTCCTCGACCCGGCATTTCTGGCGAAAAACATCGATGAGGCAGTAGCGTCCGATCGCGTTGGCGTGAGCGTGTCTGAACCGCAAACTATCGTCGTCGACTATTCCGCGCCAAACGTTGCCAAAGAAATGCACGTGGGCCATATCCGCTCCACCATCATCGGTGACGCGGCTGTGCGTACCCTCGAGTTCCTTGGCCACAAAGTCATCCGTGCCAACCACGTTGGCGACTGGGGCACTCAGTTCGGCATGCTCATCGCGTTCCTGGAAAAACAGCAGCAGGAAAACGCGGGCGAAATGGCGCTGGCCGACCTGGAAGAGTTTTACCGCGCGGCCAAAAAACACTACGACGAAGACGAAGTCTTTGCCGAGCGCGCCCGTGGTTACGTGGTTAAGCTGCAGGGCGGCGATGAATACTGCCGTGAGATGTGGCGCAAGCTGGTCGACATCACCATGACGCAGAACCAGAAAACCTACGAACGCCTCAACGTGACGCTCACCCGCGATGACGTGATGGGCGAAAGCCTCTACAACCCAATGCTGCCTGGCATTGTGGCGGATCTGAAAGAAAAAGGTCTGGCGGTAGAAAGCGAAGGCGCGACCGTGGTGTTCCTGGATGAGTTCAAGAACAAAGATGGCGACCCGATGGGCGTGATCATCCAGAAGAAAGATGGCGGTTACCTGTACACCACCACCGACATCGCCTGTGCCAAATATCGCTACGAAACCCTGCATGCCGACCGCGTGCTCTACTTCATCGACTCCCGTCAGCACCAGCACCTGATGCAGGCGTGGACCATCGTGCGTAAAGCAGGCTACGTACCGGAGTCCGTCACCCTGGAACACCAGATGTTCGGCATGATGCTGGGCAAAGACGGCAAGCCGTTCAAAACCCGCTCCGGCGGCACCGTGAAGCTGACCGACCTGCTGGATGAGGCAATGGAACGCGCCCGCGGTCTGGTTGCGGCGAAGAACCCGGACATGCCTGCGGACGAACTGGAAAACCTGGCCAAAGCGGTAGGCATTGGCGCGGTGAAATACGCCGACCTGTCCAAGAGCCGTACCACCGACTACATCTTCGACTGGGACAACATGCTGGCCTTCGAAGGGAACACCGCGCCGTACATGCAGTACGCTTACACCCGCGTCCTGTCCGTGTTCCGTAAAGCCGACCTCGACGAAGCTGAACTGCTGAAAGCGAAGGTCGTCATTACCGAAGATCGTGAAGCCCAGTTAGCCGCCCGCCTGCTGCAGTTTGAAGAGACACTGAACGTGGTAGCTCGCGACGGTACGCCGCATGTGATGTGTGCCTATCTGTACGATGTTGCCGGCCTGTTCTCCGGCTTCTACGAGCACTGCCCGATTCTCAGCGCCGCCGATGAAGCGACCCGTAATAGCCGCCTGAAGCTGGCACTGCTTACCGCGAAAACGCTGAAGCTGGGTCTGGACACGTTGGGTATCAACACCGTAGAACGTATGTAAGTCTCAGACGTAGAAACAACAAACCCGGCCACTGTGCCGGGTTTTCTTTTTTAGACGAATCAGACATTGTCAGGAGAACAATGCATTAACACGCATACAGCACGGTTGGCGAAACCAGAGGCTTACTGGACGTAGTTAACGATAACTTGATTACTGCGCACCCGCAGCGGCGGATACATAGAACCGCCGCCGGGCACTTCCCAGACAAACCGTAAGGGCTGATTTGCATCGGTGTTGGTCAGGCCGCGCGTGGTGCCATTTTCCCCCTCAAGCGGGGTGCAATTCGTCGGCGAACAAAGTTTGACAGTCAGCCCCGCAGGCGTCGGGCCATCCAGCACGTAGGTCCAGGCGATCAGCGTCATTCTGCCGCTGACGGGCTGCATCGGTTTCAACGGGCGGGACGAGGCCGTTACGCCCCGATTAGCGAGAGTCACGCCAATCCCGCTGTCCTGCCAGGAGCCCTCACCTAACGCCAGCGCGCCAAACGGCACCAGCAGCATCAAAAGTAACGCTTTCATTTTTTATTTCGCTCCGATCGTGGCCGTCATGCGGATGTTGCGGTTGTCGGACAGCTCCAGGCTAGAAAGCACCACCAGCTGCGGCAAGGTTCTGCGTAAGAAACGCGCCAGCAGCGGACGCAGGGCGTGGTTCACCAACAGCACCGGCGGCGCACCCAGCATTTCCTGGCGCTGTAACGCATCCTGAGTCTGTTCCAGCAGGCGATCCGCCAGCCCCGGTTCAAGACCGCCCCCGCCCTGCAGCGCCTGCAGCAGCAGACGTTCAAGGGAAGCATCCAGGCCGATAACCTGCACTTCACCGGTGCCAGGGAACCATTGCTGCGTGATAGCCCTGCCCAGCGCCACGCGAACCACGGCGGTAAGCTCATGCGGATCGCTTTGAATAGGCGCGTGCTCCGCCAGCGTTTCGAGAATGGTACGCATATCGCGGATCGGCACCTTCTCTTCCAGCAGGTTTTGCAGCACTTTATGCAGCGTGGTCAGCGTCACCACTGCCGGGATGAGATCTTCCGTCAGCTTCGGCATTTCCTGCGTCACGCGGTCAAGCAGCTGCTGCGCTTCCTGGCGGCCAAACAGCTCTGGCGCAAACTGCCCGATAAGGTGGTTCAGGTGCGTAGCCACCACGGTACTCGCTTCAACCACGGTAAAGCCCTGAATCTGCGCCTGCTCTTTCAATGCGCTTTCAATCCAGATGGCAGCCAGGCCAAAGGCCGGATCAATGGTCGCCTCGCCCGGTAACGTCCCGGCGGCCGTGCCGGGGTTGATCGCCAGCCAGCGACCAGGATAAGCATCCCCGCTGCCGATTTCTACGCCCTTCATCAAAATACGGTAGCGCGCAGGCGGCAGATCCATATTGTCGCGGATATGCACCACCGGCGGCAGGAACCCCATCTCCTGGGCGAATTTTTTACGAATACTGCGAATACGGCCCAGCAGTTCGCCGTCCTGTTGGAAATCCACCATCGGAATCAGGCGATAACCCACTTCCATGCCCAGCGGATCTTCCAGCTGTACGTCATTCCAGGTGGCTTCCACAGCCTGAGCATTCTCCGGCATTTTCACTGGCTGAGGCGCTTCCGGCGCGGCCATCTGACGGCCACGCATCCACCAGGCTAAGCCCAGTAACGCCGCGGTAAACAGCAGGAAAACAAAGTTCGGCATGCCCGGCACCATGCCGAGCAGTCCCAGTACGCCAGCGGCCAACAGCATCACGCGCGGGTTATTGAACAGCTGGGTCACCATCTGCTCGCCGACGTCCTGGTCAGTCGCCACGCGGGTAACGATCACGCCCGCTGCGGTGGAAATCACCAGCGCCGGGATCTGCGCTACCAGGCCGTCACCGATGGTCAGCAACGTATAGCTCTGTGCCGCCGCCCCCATCGCCATATCGTGCTGGATAACCCCGACCATCAGGCCGCCCACCACGTTAATCACCATGATGATAAGCCCGGCCACGGCGTCGCCGCGCACGAACTTACTTGCCCCGTCCATTGAGCCGTAAAAGTCGGCTTCCTGGGTGACTTCCGAGCGGCGTTTTTTCGCTTCCTCTTCACCAATGATCCCGGCGTTCAGATCGGCATCAATAGCCATCTGTTTACCCGGCATCCCGTCCAGCACAAAACGCGCCCCGACTTCGGCGATACGCCCTGCACCCTTGGTGATAACCATAAAGTTGATGATAACGAGGATGATAAACACCACGATACCGATGGCGAAGTTGCCGCCCACCAGGAAGTGGCCAAAGGCTTCAACCACTTTACCCGCCGCCGCCGCGCCGGTATGGCCTTCAAGCAGGATAATTCGGGTAGACGCTACGTTCAGCGCAAGGCGCAGCAAAGTGGTAAACAGCAGAATGGTCGGGAATGCCGCGAAATCCAGCGTGCGCTGGGTGAACATCGCCACCAGCAGCACCATGATCGACAGCGCGATGTTAAAGGTAAACAGCAGGTCGAGGACAAACGGCGGCAGCGGCAGCACCATCATCGACAGAATCAGCAGGATCAGTACAGGTCCCGCAAGAATTTGCCATTGCCCAGATTTCATGTTGCCCGGCAGGCGCAACATCGCAGCCAGATTAGCCATCGGAGTCCTTCTCGTTTGCAAAGTCCAGCGCCTCAGGCACCGGCAGATTTTCAGGTTTCTTCGGAATTAAGCCGCCCGCCACGCGCCAGCGGCGCAGCTGCCAGACCCAGGCCAGCACTTCCGCCACGGCAGAATAAAGCTGGCCGGGGATCTGCTGCCCAATTTCCGCATGGCGGTACAGCGCACGCGCCAGCGGGGGGGCTTCCAGCATCGGGATGCGGTTTTCATTGCCAATTTCTTTAATGCGCTGAGCGATCAGCCCGGCACCTTTCGCCAGGACTTTGGGTGCGCTCATTTTGTTTTCGTCGTACTGCAGGGCCACCGCATAATGGGTCGGGTTGGTCACGATAACGTCAGCTTTTGGCACATCGGCCATCATGCGACGGCGGGCAATCGCTCTTTGCTGCTGACGAATACGCCCTTTAATGTGCGGGTCACCCTCGTTCTGTTTGTACTCGTCACGAATGTCCTGGCGGGTCATGCGTAACTTTTTAATGTGGCTGTAGATCTGGAAGAAGACGTCAAATCCCACCATAGGGATGAGGCCCAGAATCACCAGCAGGGCGCAAAGCGCCACCATGTTGAGCGCGCTGGCCAGGGCAGTAACCGGAGACTCACTCATCAGGCGCATCATCGCCGGCCAGTTGTGCCACAAATACCAGGCGGCCACGCAGCCCACCAGCACCGCTTTCAGCAGCGCCTTGAGCAGCTCGGCTGCCGTCTGCATGGAAAACATTCGCTTAATACCGGCAATCGGGTTGAGCTTGCCGAGATTAAACTTGATCGACTTGGCGCTAAAGTTCACGCCCCCCAGCAGCATCGGCGCGGCTATCGCGACAATAACCAGGCCGGAGATCAGCGGCAGCAGCGCCATCACCGCAAGTTTTATCAAATGGCTAATCTGATTCACGATCAGGCTGGGGTCGTTGATGATTTTATGGTCAAAGTGCAAGCCATCAGACAGCATCGCGCCGAGCATCTTGCCCAGCGACGCTCCGCCCATCCAGATAATGCACAGCCCCACCAGCAACATCAGTAGAGAAGTCAGTTCACGGGAACGCGGGATCTGCCCCTCTTCACGCGCCTTTTCAAGTCGGTGGGCCGTGGGGGCTTCTGTTTTTTCCTGATCGCTATCTTCAGACACCGCAACAATCTCGTGGCCGCATTTTCAAGGACAGCATGCCAGAGCACGGTTGGGCTAATAGAGGAATTACAAACGTTTTTGTACGTTTATTTTGACGTTAACGAGCGGCCTCCCCCACGCGCGTGAGAGCGGCCGCCGCTATTTTAAAAGCCTAAGCTGTCCAGCAAATCATCAACCTGATCCTGGCTTGCCACCACGCCGGCGGCGGTAGCATCAAGCTGTGGCCCGTTCAGCAAGCCTTCGTTCACGCGCTTGGCGCGAGCGTCCGGCTCCGGCATGTTTTCCAACAGCACCATCAACAGCTGGCGTTCGATCTCCTGGATAACGTCCATCATGCGCTTGATAACCTGGCCGGTAAGATCCTGGAAATCCTGCGCCATCATGATTTCCAGCAGTTGGGCGTTGGTGAAGCTGGTGTGCTCCGGGACGCCTGACAGGTAGCTGCGGGTGTCGGTTACCAGTTCGCGCGCATCTTTCAGCTCGATCGGATTTTCAAACCATGCATCCCAGCGGCCGCTCAGCGCTTTCGCTTCGCTTTCCAGCTGGTTCTGGTGAGGCTGCGACAGCTCCACACAGTTCAGGGCGCGCTCGGCGGCCTGTGCGGTCATCTGCACGACATAGTCCAGGCGATCGCGGGCATCAGGAATAGCTTCAGCCGCTTCAGCAATAGCCTGGTCGAGCCCCAGTTCACGCAGGCTGTCGCGCAGCATGCGGGTCAGGCTGCCGATACGTGCAATGATATCGGTCGGTGAATGCTCGTGTATCTCTGTTGCCGGGTTTGTTGATGAGTGCATTTGCGCCTCCTTACATGCCGAGCTTTTCGAAAATTTTGCCCAGTTTCTCTTCCAGTGTTGCCGCAGTGAATGGCTTAACGACGTAGCCGCTTGCCCCGGCCTGTGCGGCTGCAATGATGTTTTCTTTCTTCGCTTCTGCCGTGACCATCAGCACCGGCATCGCTGACATTGCGCCGTCGGCACGAATGGTTTTCAGCAGTTCCAGACCGTCCATGTTCGGCATGTTCCAGTCAGAAATCACAAAACCAAAACCACCGGCCTGCAGTTTGTTCAGCGCATCTACGCCGTCTTCCGCTTCTTCAACGTTATTAAAACCCAGCTCTTTAAGCAGGTTACGCACGATACGGCGCATGGTTGAAAAGTCGTCTACGACCAGAAACTTGAGTTCTTTGTCCGCCATAAAATCCGGGCTCCTTCAGTTAAATACGTATTGCCTGTCCGGCACTAATTTTCGCCAGCATCTGCTGGCTAACCTGGCTTAAATCGACCACTTCGCTGACGCCACCGGAATTGATGGCCTCACGCGGCATGCCGAACACCACACAACTTGCTTCGTTTTGGGCGATGGTCCACGCCCCTGCCTGGTGCATCGCCAGCATCCCGGCGGCACCGTCATTACCCATCCCGGTGAGGATCACGCCCACGGCGTTACGCCCCGCGTGTTTCGCCACCGAATGGAACAGCACATCCACGGCCGGGCGATGCCGGTTCACGGGTGGGCCGTCATGTAATTTGATTTGATAGTTTGCGCCGCTGCGCGCCAGCTCCATATGCTTATCGCCCGGGGCGATATAGGCATGGCCCGGCAGCACGCGCTCACCGTCTTCGGCCTCTTTAACGCTGATCTGACACAGCTTGTTCAGCCGCTCGGCAAACGAACGGGTGAAACCCGGCGGCATATGCTGGGTAATCAACAGCGCCGGGCTGGAAAGCGGCAGCGGCTGCAGCACATGGCGAATCGCTTCTGTACCGCCGGTTGAAGCCCCAATCGCAATCAATTTTTCCGAACTCAGCAGCGGCCCGGCCTTCAGGGTTGCTGGCACGGCGGCTGGCGCATGGGCAGCAATCTTAGCCCTGGCGGCGGTTCGCACCTTTTCAGCAATCATTTCGCTGTAGGCCAGCATCCCTTCGCGAATGCCCAGCTGCGGCTTGGTCACGAAGTCGATCGCCCCCAGTTCCAACGCGCGCAGCGTCACTTCTGAGCCTTTGCCGGTCAGCGAAGAAACCATCACCACCGGCATAGGCCGCAGGCGCATCAGCTTTTCAAGGAAGTCGAGGCCATCCATACGCGGCATTTCGACATCCAGCGTTAACACATCCGGATTGAACTTTTTAATCAGATCGCGCGCCACCAGCGGGTCCGGGGCGGTGGCAACCATTTCCATATCGCTATGACTGTTGATAATTTCCGTCATTATCTGCCGCATCAGTGCAGAGTCATCGACCGATAAGACACGTATTTTCGTCATGTTCTTTCCTTACTCAGGCCATAGACCGTCTGACCACGCAGCCAGAAGTCACGGCTGAGGTTACTGAAGTTCTCCGAATGCCCGGCAAACAGCAGCCCGCTGGGTTTCAGCAGCGGAACAAAGCGCTGCAAAATCGCCTGCTGTGTAGGTTTATCGAAATAAATCATTACATTGCGGCAAAAAATGGCGTCAAACGGCCCCGGCACCGGCGCCTGCTTGTCCAGCAGGTTGATCGGCGCAAAATCGATATGATTCGACAGTTCACTGCGCACCCGGACCAGCCCCTCATGCGGCCCCGTGCCGCGCATGAAATAGCGCTGCATCTGGACCGGGGAAAGCGTTTTCAGCTCTTCCTGGCGATAAACGCCGCTCTGTGCTTTCTCCAGCACTTGCGTGTCGATATCGCTGGCAAACACCTTCCAGCGGCCCGCGCCGCCCCCCAGCACATCCGCCAGGGTGATGGCGATGGAATAGGGTTCTTCGCCAGTCGAAGCCGCGGCGCTCCAGACTTTATAGTCCCCGCTGCGTTTGCGGGCATGTTCCGCAAGAATGGGGAAATGGTGTCCTTCGCGAAAAAAAGCGGTCAGGTTAGTGGTCAGCGAGTTGATAAACGCCTGCCATTCGGCGCTGCTGGAGTTGGCTTCCAGCATGCCTAAGTAGCGGCCAAAATCATCCAGACCCAGCAGACGCAGGCGACGAACCAGACGGTTATAAACCATGTCCCGTTTATGGTCGGCCAGCACGATACCCGCGCGCTGATAGATCAACTGGCATATCCGACGAAAATGCGCGTCGGACAGCGGCAGACGCTGTGTCATCTGTAGCATTAATGACTGTTGCCCGGTGGGCGTCGATGATGTCATAGCGCCTTCTTTATTCCCTTCAAGATGTTACCCATTCTCCGGTCGCGGCGAATTCACTGGCTGCGGGCTCAGCGTCGGCACCGCTCAGGTGAAATACCGCCACCACACCGGAAAGATATTCAGCCTGCCCCGCCAGCGCATCGGTGGCGCTGGCGGCTTCTTCCACCAGCGCGGCGTTTTGCTGCGTGACCTGATCCATCTGGCTGACCGCCTGGGCGACTTGCTCAATCCCACGGCGCTGTTCATCTGACGCCGAGGCAATTTCGCCCATAATGTCGTTCACCTGGGTGACCGAACGGACAATTTCAGCCATCGTTGTCGCCGCCGTATCCACCAGCTTCGACCCCTGCTGTACGCGATCAACTGACTCTTCGATTAACACTTTGATCTCTTTGGCCGCCTGCGCGCTGCGGCTGGCCAGGTTGCGAACTTCCCCGGCAACCACCGCGAACCCACGCCCCTGCTCCCCGGCTCGTGCAGCTTCTACCGCCGCGTTCAGCGCGAGGATATTGGTCTGGAACGCAATACCGTCGATCACACTGGTAATATCACTAATCTTCTGTGAACTTCCCGCAATATCACGCATGGTATTTGCCACATTTGCCGCCTGCTGCCCGCCCTGTTTCGCGGTATCAGCCGCGCTGCGGGAAAGCTGCGCCGCCTGGCGAGCGTTATCGGCGTTCTGCCCGACCGTGGCCGTGAGCTGTTCCATGCTGGCTGCGGTTTCGGCCAGGGAAGCCGCCTGCTGCTCGGTGCGCGCAGACAGATCGCTATTACCTGCGGCAATTTCGCCAATACCGGCGTGCATTGAGCGAGTGCCGCTGCGCACCTGGCTGACCGTCTCTTTTAATGCCGTCTGCATGTTTTTCAGGCTGGCGAATATCTCCGAGATCTCATTGCGCCCGAAGACCGAAATAGGCTTCGCCAGATCCCCGGCGGCGATGCTGTCAAAGTGGCTCCGCACAATCGCCAGCGGCTGCACAATCATCTTGCGCGACCAGGCCAGGGAGCCGAGCAAAAGCACCACGGCGATGATCGTCACCACGGTGAATATCACCGCGGAGATATGGTAATTTTTCTGGCTGTCGCCGCTCGCGGCTTGCACAATCTGATTAATGCTCTGCTGCCAGGCATTAAAGTTCGCATCAAAAACACCCTGCGATTTCTGTACTGGCGCGGTCATAAAATCGGAAAGCTGGTTGTTCTCGAGCCATGTTGCCTGATGCTGGAGATCGTCTCTGAATGCCGCATAGCTCTCTTTCGTCGACGCCAGCATTGTCTCGGCCTCGCCCCCTTTCTGCGGGATCTCAAGGAACTGGTTAAACAGCATATCCGCCTGCTTCAGGCTGCTGCGGGCATCCGCCATCAGGCGCTTAATATCGTCCGGTGGATAGCTGAGTGCCGTCAGCGTGCCCGCCCGGTTCAAGGCATTGCTGGCCTGCAGTAACGCGGCCCGGCTTTGGGTTAACGCGTCGCGCTGCTGATTGCTAACCTCAACCCTTTTCAGGTTCTGGAAATCGTCACGAAAAGCCCAAAAAGACAACCCATTACTGCCAATCTGCAAAACGCCGCAGACAATCAAAATCAGGAAAAGCGTGGTCGAGATCCGGATACGGTTTAACATCAAAGCTTCCCTCTGCCGGCCTGCAGGCCGGTATTCATCTGATCAGAAAGTTTCCCAGTTATCGTTATCCCCGGCCCGGGCCGGAGTACGCGGGGCATGAACCACAGGGCTTTGCGCTACCGGCGCGGCCGCTGCAGGTTTTTGACTACCCGCATTCCCTTGCAAACGGAACGTCGCGACCGATTGAGTCAGGCGGCTGGCCTGCTCCTCCAGCGCGGCGGCCGCAGCAGCAGACTCTTCCACCAGCGAGGCGTTCTGCTGCGTCACTCTGTCCATCTCAGACACGGCGAGGGCGACCTGGTCGATACCCCGGCTTTGCTCGTCAGAAGCGGAGGCGATTTCTCCCATGATGTCCGTGACCCGCGTCACCGCGTTCACGATGTCGCTCATGGTTTCCCCTGCGCTTTCAACCAGCACGGAACCCGTGTCCACGCGTGAAACGGAATCTTCAATCAGCAACTTAATTTCTTTCGCCGCCTGGGCACTGCGGCTGGCTAAGTTACGCACTTCCCCGGCGACAACCGCGAAGCCGCGTCCTTGCTCACCCGCACGTGCAGCTTCTACCGCCGCGTTCAGCGCCAGAATGTTGGTCTGGAAGGCAATGCCGTCAATCACGCTAATGATGTCGGCAATTTTCTTGGAGGAACCCGCGATGTCATGCATGGTTTTCACCACGCCATCCACAACCTTACCGCCGCGCTGCGCGGTTTCGGACGCATTCAGCGCCAGCTGAGAAGCCTGACGTGCGTTGTCGGCATTTTGCTTAACGGTGGCGGTGAGCTGCTCCATGCTGGCAGCGGTTTCTTCCAGGGACGCCGCCTGTTGCTCGGTGCGGGATGAAAGATCGTTGTTGCCTGCGGCAATTTCGGTGGTGCCGCTGTAAATGGCATCCGACCCTTCGCGCACGCTGCTGACCGTGGTAATCAGTTCCTGCTGCATGTGCTGCACGCTGGAGGCCAACTGGGTCAGCTCGTTTTTGCCTTCAACGTTAATTTTTTCCGTCAGGTTACCGGCCGCAATCTCGCGGATATGGCCAATCACCACGTTCAACGGTTTCAGCAGGATCTGACGCATCCCGACCCAGACCAGCAGAATGACTGCGGCCAGCGCCAGGGCTAAAACCCCCAACTGCCAGATAGCAAAGGTGTAACCGTCGCGGCTGTCGACGTACGAGGCCTCATACATGCGATCGTTCAGCGCCAGGTAGCCGTCGTAGGCTTTTTCGAGCGCATTCTGCATGCCCTGGGTCGACTGGCCGAAATAGGCATCCATGTTGCCGCTTTCCAGGTAGCCAATCAGCTCCGCCAGCGCCTGATGGTAGGTCTGGTAATCACCGTCGATATCTTTCACCACGGTGTTCATCTCGGCGGAAATGGGCGCAACCTGTTTAAATTTGTTGTAGTGCTGCTCGGCGCTGGCGAGGGATTTCTTCGCATTGTTCAGCAGATCGGTTTTGGCGGCGCTCTGACTATTGGCCGGATCCATCATCATGCGCGCGGCGGAGCGACTAAGGTTAATGCGCGTGTGCAGCATCAGAACCCATGCCTGATTTAATTCAGCCTGCTGCACCCGGAGTTCGCGGGAGACTTTGGAGTTATCATTATTGTTTTTTAACGAATTAAAGAACATTCCACCGGAAATGATTTGCAGCAGCGCGAACACCACCAGCACCATCATCAGCATGGTGACAACGCGAATACGCTTTAACATAGGACGCCCTTTTAACGACTTGTTCCCGAGGTTATCGGCACGGCCCGCGGGAACTTTACGTTAAGTCACAGGGAAATTAACCGGTTGCGCCACGGCAACCGGCTATCTGTCAGGCAGGGGAACGATCAATAGGTTACGGTGATGGTTACCGTGTCGGCATAGTTGTCTGGCGTGTAATTGGTGCTCGGAATAGTGACATAGACCGGGAACTGCTGCGCAGACCCAGTGCCGGTACTGGACGGCATGTTCTGCGACGTATTGCCCCACACCGCCCCGGATGTTCCGGTAGCTTGCCTTAGCTGATAAGGCACCTGGTCGGTATTACTTCCTGTGCCTGACAATACCCCGGTGCCGCCCGTGTTACCGTTCGATGGCGTCAGGCCCACGGTGTAAAGCGTGCCGTTGGTGCAGGCAATCCCAATGGTGTTATTCGACGCCACATTGGTTTGCGTGGCCGTCACCGGCCCAAAGCTAACGTTATTGGCATAGCTGACGTTGCACTGCTTGCCCACTGTCGCCACCACGTTGAAGGGAAAGTTTGCCGTCACGCCCGTACCGCAGCTTGCGGGCGGTGCCAACAGGCCGGTGTTCATTGTGACGGTCATCATGCCGCTGGTGTAAGTATCTTGATAGCCGCCTGGCGCGGCGGATATTTGCGGCAGCGTCATTTGGGCGTAGACCGTCAGGCTGCCGGTGACGGGCGTCAGGTTAAGCAAATTGAGCTGCACCACCGGGTACGTTGTTCCCGACTGGAACTGGCTTCCCCACGCCCCCCCGCTCAATGTGCCCTGATAAAGCTCATAGGACAGCGTACTGGCCGGTGGCCCGGCAAAGGACATTTTGTGGTTCCCTACCCCGGCCCCGTCGATATTGAAGCAGAGCGTCACCCCGGCAAGCAGATCGCCCAATTGTTTGGAACAGCTGTAATCGAAGGTCATCGACGTGTTCGGCGTGCCTGTCGCCAGCGGGTTGAGGGTGCCAAAGTTAACGTTTTGCACGTTACTCACCGAGCACACGACCGCATGGCTAATCCCGGGGGACAGCAAGAGCACCGCCAGCAGCAACAATTGTTTTAATCTCATGCGGTTCACTCCTGTAGCAAAGTCCACAGTTACGCTATCGGCACACAACCGGGCCAATAGTCGGTACGTTTTTCTGATTCTCTGGATAGTCAAACTCAGCCACACAAATGCCGCTTCCTGTCGTCACCCGGAGCTGATTATGTAGCTCAAGCGCATCGAAATAGGTCATGCCATCAAACCCGACAATCGAGTCCTGCCCGATGCCCGTCATCAGCCTGACCGGGCTGCCTTCGGCGATAGTTTTGCCTTTAGCGTCAACCAGACTTATCTGGGCAGCGCGAACCGGCTTGATATCAAAATTCACCAGCGTCCCGGAGCGGTCGGCTGGGGTCGCGTTCAGGCTAACGCTGCGGATCCGCATGTTGGCCGGCAGGTTCATCGGATCGATACTGATCAGGTTGTTCTGGTAGCTGTTGAGCGGCGTCACCAGCAGCCGTCCGCTGCTGTCGCTGTTGCCTACCAGATTATGCTGCAGCTTGACCGGTACATCGGGGATCCCGTCCGTAGAGACCACGGCAAACCCGTTGTTGATTTCCCGGGCGGCAAAAACGCCGCCGCCCATCATCACCAGCGACCCCGTCGCCCCCGCATAGCCATAATTGTTGTCAGGAATGCTGCGGAAGCCGGTATATACGCGGCCATAGCGCCCCAGGTAACCCACTTCGCCCTGCCCGGTTTGCTGGGAACTTTGCTGGCTGGCAGCTACGTTCCAGCCGACACCGCCCTCGGACGGTGGATTCTGGCTGGCATTGAGCTGGTAGCCCATCTTGTCACCGGTGCGCTGCACTGTCGCGCCGGCCGTCAGGCTATTGCTGGTACTGACTGTCAACATCAGGTAGACGCTGCGGTCGCGGGTATCATCAATGTTCTGGTTAAAGCTGGCGCTTAAAGAGATGTTTTCCGTGATCGGTTTAAACCAGCTGGCGTTGGCGTAACGAATAGCGCTTTGGTCAGGGTAGCGAAACTGCAGGTAACTCAGACTGAGATTCCCCCCTACGCCAAAGTTATACCCCACCACCGCGCTGCCGCTGAAGGCAGCCGGCGGGGCGCCATACCGCGTCGCCACATCGTGATAGTCGCCGGAGGTAGCCGTGGCGCTGGAGCTAAAGTTGAAGCGCCCGCCGGACCAGCGGTACCCGAGACTATATAAATAGCCGCTCTCCCCGGCGTCCGAGCTTGCCGCCAGCGCGGTTGAAATCGTCCCGGACTGACTCCAGGGGATCCAGTCGCTGCTAACGCCCCCGTTGACCAGGCTGTCGCTGGCCTCCATATGGCCGCCTGCAGTCAGGCTGTTGCTAAAGCCACGTCGCCAGGTGCCGCTGATCGCCGGTTCGCTGGCGTAATCGAAAGAGGAATAGCCGTAGTTTTTTCTGACCACGCCCAGCTCAAGCGACCAGTCCGTCAATCCTTCCCTCAGCAGAAGCTGATCGTTGTAAAAAGAGAAGTTCTGCACGCTGGTTCTGCCGAGGGCATCAGTCATCATCACCTGAGCATCCCCTGCGCCGGTGATGTTTGGCAGCGTATTTAACTGGAAACTGCCCGCCGGAACCTCGCCGTTATAGTATTTTACCCCGTTGACATACAGCTCAACGCTTGAGGGCAGCGTGGCCGAACCCAGAAACGCGGGCAGCGGCGTCGTCGGCATATAAGGGTTGAGGCCAAAATCCGTCCCAATTTTCACCCCGGCAATGCGGGTCTGGCGGGACCAAGAAAGCGAGCTGGTGAGCGTATCGCCGAGGGTTACCGCCAGCATTTTATCGGGAAAGGAGGTGCGCCAGCTGGTGTCCAGGCGGCTAAAAGACTGATTGCTATTCTGTTCCGTGCTGTAGCGGGTAAGCTGGGTCGAACTCAGGACGCCTGCCGAGTTAAACGCACGGAACTCACTGAACGTGTTGAAGTTGTTGCTCTTGCCACTGTCGCCGTAGAGGTCGTAATTCAGCAATGCCCCAAAGGCATTGGCGGCCTTCGGCGCAGACATGTCGGACTGGTTGAGCTGGGTGGTTTTCAGATCTAACAGGCTTAGCGGTGCGGTCAGGGCCAGGGTTTGTTGCTGGACGTTATAGTCAACTTTGACCTGAGCAATGTCATCCAGGTAATACGGCGGCTTTGCATTTTCCGGCAGGCGAAATCCCAACTGACGCAGGGCCATTGCGTCGCCGTAAAGTTTTCCCTGCGCGTAGCCAAGATGAACCAGACCCACGGCATTCCCGTTCACCGTCGTGTCCAGATATAAATCCACGCCTACAGGCTGAGCTGTATCATTGCTGGCCGCATTCTGAGGTAAGTCATTATTAGTATTTTGTGCTGCTGTCATGCCTGAGAAAAATAAACCATTAAGCAATACAATATTTACCAAAGAATATGGCCAGTCATAGATTTTGTTCTGTTTTTTGACCATTGATAGTGACTTCAACCTTTCCACTGTGATAAGCATCACTGGCAGACGAAGATATTATCCACCGCATAGTTGAACCTGGAAGAACATAACCTAACAGACCTGGCGTAATCGTTTTTCGCGCCCCATTAGCCTGAATAAATGTCATGGCAGAAAGCTGGGCGTGGCTGTTTCCCTGATTACTCACATCGACAAATGTTTTGCCATCGGTTTGCACCAATGCCCATTTTAGCTTCGCTGTGTTTTCAGCCTGCCCGACAGGCTGCAAAAACACCGGGACGGAATAGCGCATAACAAATTGAAGGGTATTTTTCTGCACTTTGGCAGGCGGAAGTTCATCAATAAACAAACGGTAGGCCTGTTCCACCTGATTGGTGGCAGGCGTCGTGCGGATCACGCGGACAAGCTGACGCTCCCCGGCGGGCAGCGTCACGATGGGCGGACTAATGACCAGCCCCTGAGAGGTTGACAGCCTGTCGGCATTGCCGCTTTGCTGCCAGTTAAACACCCGAACCTGCGCGTTGAGCGGCGCAGTCCCTTCATTACTTAACCATATACCGTCCGCATTTTGTGCGGCGCTCAACGTCAGGTTAACCGGCGATATCTGCAGACCACCGGCCAACGCATTTTGTCCCACGGCCAGCGCCAGCAACAGGCATGCGCAGGCCGGGCGTCCGCCTAATTTCATTTTCATCCGTTGTCCTGAAATCAGTAGTTAACGTTGACGGTCACAGTATCCGCATAGCTGTCTGGCGTGTAGTTGGCGCTCGCCGCAGTGGCATAAACCGTATACGAGATAGCAAGCCCTGTGCCCACCCCCGCCACGCCGTTGCCCACTGTCGTTGTGGTAGCGGTGTTACCCCAAACTGGCCCGGTAGCCGAGGTTTGGTTCAACTGATAAGGGACTTTGTCGGTGTTGGTTGCGGCGTTAAGCACGGACGACATTGCCCCCGAACCGGTGGTGGTTCCGCCGTTGGCCGCAGAAGGCGCAAGCCCAATAAAATAGGGCGTTGCCTTGGAGCAGTTAACGGTGAAAGTATTACTTTGCGAGGTGTTTACTGCGCTAGCTGCAACCGAACCCAGGTTAATATTCGAGGCCGTACCCGCCGTTACTGCACAGGACTTTGTAATAGTAATGAGGACCTGAAATGTACCGTTTGCCACCGCAGCATTAGCCGATGGAATAATCGCAAACGCAGTACAAGAGAGAATTAAGCGTGCTGCAGTGGCTGAATTCATATCCTTACCCTCATTCAAATGACTCAATCGTGCTTCGTGAATACACAACGAAGCGGCACGGGATGATTTAACGTTAGTTTATATTCCGCTTTAATAAAGACGGCGGACACCATAACTTGTCGTTTATATAATTCGTCATGAAGCCAAATGGCTGACTCTAAATACCGTTCATGCTGCGGGGAGCATGGTTCTGCCCACAAATTAATCCCAATCGTTCACTTCACAAGCAGGCAGAACAGTGTCTGACCGCACCCTTTATAGACCTCACGGTAAGAAAAAAATCAGTACGTTACGCCATCACTTAGTTGAAATTTAGTTTAGAGAATGGGAAATAACCAGACTCCCCCCCAAAATTCGCCTTAGCGGCCGATTGACACATTATTACCAATCAAAACAAGTCGTTAACCAGCACACACCTCAGAAGCCTGCAAAGTGAAAAGAATATATCCGCTATTTTGTGATGTTAATCACAAATAATGATTAAGTGCTGCTTAATTAACAATTAACAGAATTTATAAAAAAGAGTTGTATATCGGCGCGGTTTGATTCAATTTATGCTCCGCGCATTTACGGCCCGGAAACAATAATTATATAGGGGTCAGTAAGTTACAAAAAAACACACATTAACTACAGTCAACTACGGGGTTACTAAGTCAGTGGCAAGTTCAAACAAACTCACGCTATTCATCATTCTGTTCATGATAGCGGGGATCTTCACCGGCGCGGCCATCCACGAATACGCCGCCGCCGACGTTATCAAAAGCTACGCCGATAACATCACGCTGTTTACCGATATCTTCCTGCGACTGATCAAGATGGTGATTGCGCCATTGGTCTTTAGCACGCTGACGGTCGGTATCATGAAGCTGGGCGAAACCTCCACCATTGGCCGCGTAGGCGGTAAAGCGATGATCTGGTTTGTCTCTTCTTCCGTGCTGTCTATTCTGGTCGGCTTGTTTATTGTCACCCTGGAGCATCCGGGTGCGGGCATGAACCTGGAAGTGCCGGCTGAAGCCGTGCAAACAGGTCTGGCGGTCAGCGGGATGACGCTGAAAGCCTTTATTTCCCATACCATCCCAACCAGCATTGCCGGGGCGATGTCGGACAACGAAATCCTGCAGATTGTGGTGTTCTCGATGTTCTTCGGGATTGCCGGTGCTTCTTTGGGTGAGAAATTTAATGCACCGCTGGTGAGCGCGCTGGACGTTGTCTCCCACATCATGCTGAAAGTGACCGGTTACGTGATGTATGTCGCGCCGCTGGCTATTTTCGCCGCCATCTCTTCAGTGATTGCCACCCAGGGCCTGGGCATTCTGCTCAATTACGCTTCGTTTATCGGCGGCTACTATGTGGCTATCGTGCTCACCTGCATCGTGCTGATTAGTGTGGGTTACATGGTGCTGAAGCGTGATGTGTTCCGCCTGCTGGCGATGCTGAAAGATCCCGTGCTGGTGGCCTTTACCACCAGCAGCTCCGAAGCGGCCTATCCGAAAACGCTGGATCAGCTGACGCGCTTTGGTTGCTCCCGTAACATCGCCTCGTTTGTGCTGCCCATCGGCTACTCCTTTAACCTGGTGGGGTCGATGGTCTACTGCTCCTTCGCCTCCATGTTTATTGCCCAGGCTTACAACGTGCACCTCTCCTTCTCTGAGATTGCCGTGCTGATGCTGACGCTGATGCTGGCGTCCAAAGGGATTGCGGGCGTGCCGCGCTCCGCGCTGGTTGTACTGGCGGCAACAATTCCAAGCTTCAATATTCCGGTGGCGGGGATCCTGCTGTTAATGGGGATTGACCACTTCCTGGATATGGGTCGCTCGGCGATCAACGTGCTGGGCAACGGCGTGGCTACCGCGATGCTGTCCAAGAACGAAGGGATGCTGGAAGACACCGAGACTGACACCGTGCCGGTGGAAGAAGTTAAGGCATAAAAAAAGGGCTACCCTCGGGTAGCCCTTCTTATTTTAGCAAACCGGATTAAGCAACCGCAGAATCCAGCAGTTCCATCTCTTCGCTGTTCAGCAGCTTCTCAATGTTCACCAGAATCAGCATACGTTCACCCAGCGCGCCCAGACCGGTAAGATATTCGGTCGACAGCGTGACAGCGAACTCTGGCGCAGGACGAATCTGGTCGGCGGTCAGCGACAGCACGTCAGACACGCCGTCAACCACAATCCCGACCACGCGTTTTTCCAGATTCAGCACGATAACCACGGTATTGTCGTTATATTCCACGCCATCCTGTTCGAACTTCAGGCGCAGGTCGATAATCGGCACGATAACGCCGCGCAGGTTGGTAACGCCTTTGATAAAAGCAGGCGTGTTCGCGATGCGCGTCACCTGATCGTAACCGCGGATCTCCTGCACTTTCAGGATATCAATGCCGTACTCTTCAGCGCCGAGGGTGAACACCAGAAACTCCTGGCCTACGTTTTCCCCGGTCAGTTTTGTCACATTCGTTAGTGCAGTCATTTGCGTACCTATTCTTTTAAGCGGTTAATCAGGCGACGGTTAGCGCCAGACGTTGTTCACGGTTTAGCCCCTGCAGCGCAGAAACATCGACGATCAGCGCCACGCTGCCGTCACCCAAAATGGTGGCTGCAGAAATGCCCGGCACCTTGCGGTAGTTGCTTTCAAGGTTTTTCACCACAACCTGATGCTGGCCAATCAGCTGGTCGACCAACAGCGCGTAGCGGCGTCCGGCGCTTTGCAGGATCACAACGATGCCCTGCGTGGCTTCGGTTTTGGCGCCCTGAACGTCAAAGACTTTCCACAGCTCAACCAGCGGCAGATATTCCCCACGCACTTCCAGCACGCGCTCGCCGCCCGCCAGCGGGTGCAGATCTTCTTCCTGCGGCTGCAGAGATTCCATCACCGCGTTCAGCGGCAGAATAAAGACTTCATCACTCACCTTAACCGACATGCCATCGAGGATAGCGAGCGTCAGCGGCAGCAGAATGCGAATGGTTGTCCCTGCCCCGGCTTTCGACTGGATTTCGACGTGGCCGCCCATTTCCTGGATGTTACGTTTCACCACGTCCATGCCCACGCCGCGGCCAGACACGTCGGTGACCTGCTCGGCGGTGGAGAAGCCCGGGGCGAAAATAAGCATCCCAACTTCGTCGTCGGTCATGCTTTCACTGACCGGCATCCCCTGGGAAATGGCCTTCGCCAGAATACGTTCGCGGTTAAGCCCAGCCCCGTCATCGGTTACTTCGATACAGATATTCCCGCCCTGATGCTCCGCAGACAGAATCAGGTTACCGACTTCGGACTTCCCTGCCGCACGGCGTTTTTCCGGCGACTCGATACCGTGGTCAAGGCTGTTACGTACGAGGTGCGTTAACGGGTCGATAATGCGCTCGATCAGGCTCTTATCCAGCTCGGTGGAGCTGCCCATCAGCGTCAGTTCTACCTGCTTGTTCAGCTTCCCGGCCAGATCGCGAACCAGGCGTGGGAAACGGCTGAAGACGTATTCCATCGGCATCATGCGGATAGACATCACCGATTCCTGGAGGTCGCGCGCGTTACGCTGCAACTGCCCCATGCTGGTGATCAAATCGCCATGGTTGACCGGGTCGAGCTCGTTAGAACGCTGGGCCAGCATGGACTGGGTGATCACCAGTTCACCAACCAGGTTAATCAACTGGTCAACTTTCTCTACCGCCACGCGAATGCTGGTCGATTCGGATGCGCGAGCAGCAGGTTTATCGCGCTCAACGCGCCCTGTCGCAGGGGTTAGCGGCTCAGGCAAACCAGCTTTTTGCACGGCAACTGCCGTTTGAGCAGGCGCTTCAGGCACCGCCACCGAAGTGGTTTCTGCCACCGCTGGCGCGCTGGCTGCTGTAACCGGCACAAAGCTGATTTGCTCTGGCTCAATCACGAAGCAAAGTACGGCAGTAATATCGTCTTCGCTGACGCTGGTTTCCAGCGTGGCCGTTACGGAAGCGGTATCTTTAACCACTTCGCTCAGGGTCCCCAGGTTCCCCAGCTCTTCGAGCATCAGGTCACGCTCAGCCTCTTTCAAGCCATCAATCACTACGCGCAGCTTACCGCCGCTGTCGGCAGGAGCCGACGCAGGTTGTTCAGTTTCAACCACGGAGAGTTTGGCCGGCGCCGAGGGTGCCTCGCCTTTGGCTTCCAGGGCAAGCTGACGCAACGCTTTGCAGATGTAGTCGAAGCTTGCGGCATCCGGCTCTTCAGAGTTTTTATAGGCGTCCAACTGTTCCTGCATAATATCCTTGGTTTCCAAAAACAGGTTGATGATATCGGTGTTGAGCTGCATCTCACCGCGCCGCGCTTCGTCAAGCAGGTTCTCCATCAGGTGGGTCGTTTCCTGCAGGATGGAGAAGCCAAATGTACCCGCTCCGCCCTTGATGGAGTGGGCCGCACGGAAAATAGCGTTCAACTGTTCGGAGTCCGGCGCCTCAGGCACCAAATCCAGGAGATGCTGCTCCATATCGGCCAACAGTTCGTCGGCTTCGTCAAAAAATGTCTGGTAAAAATCGCTAATATCCATGCTCACGCTATCACCTCGTGCCTGGTTGTGGCGCAACTGTGTTATTCGCCGGAGCCGCCGTTGGATCCTGCTGCAGAACGCTGAGAGGCTGGTTCTCGCTCTCTGAGTTCTCATGCATGATGGCGTCTTCGGTCTGTTTATTAAGCACCAGCAAACTGATGCGACGGTTAATGGCGTCCCCGCCTCCGCGTTTGGAGAGGCTCATCTGCGAGGACATCCCGATGACGCGCAGCACTTTGCCATCGTCGAGGCCGCCTGCCACCAGCTCACGGCGGGAAGCATTCGCACGGTCGGCGGAAAGCTCCCAGTTGCTGTAGCCGCGCTCGCCGTTGGCATAAGGCAGGTCATCGGTATGGCCGGACAAACTGATCTTGTTAGGAATACCGTTCAGCACCGGGGCGATTTTGCGCAGGATGTCGCGCATGTAAGGCTCGACCTCCGCACTACCGTTTTTAAACATCGGGCGGTTCTGGCTGTCGATAATCTGAATCCGCAACCCTTCCTGAACCAGGTCGATTTGCAGATGCGGACGCAGCGCACGCAGCTTAGGGTCAGACTCAATCAACTGGTCCAAATCCCCTTTGATTTTCTTCAGGCGGTTGGCTTCCATGCGCTTGCGCAGTTCTTCGATGTTGGGCTGTTTTTTCACTTCGCCCTGCTGCTGAGTGACGTCGTCACCGCCACCGGGAATAGGGCTTTCGCTGTCGGCGATACGCTGGCCGCCGGTAATGGCCTGAGCCAGCGGAGTGCGGAAGTAATCAGCAATTTGCGCCAGCTCTTTCGGGCTGGAGATGGAAATCAGCCACATGACCAGAAAGAAAGCCATCATCGCGGTCATAAAGTCCGCGTAGGCAATTTTCCAGGAGCCGTGAGCCGCCCCGCCGTGTCCCTTGTGCTTGCGGCGCTTTACGACAACGATGGGATGGGACTGATTTTTCATACTTCTTCTTCCGTCGCGCGCTGCGCGTTCGGGGAACGTACCGCTCTGACGTGTTCTTCCAGCTCAATGAACGATGGACGCTCGCTGGAGTAAAGCGTTTTACGGCCGAATTCCACCGCGATTGGCGGCGCATAACCGTTGAGGCTGGAGAGTAAAGTGACCTTCACGCACTGCATCATTTTAGTCGTTTCAGCGCTTTTTTGGCGCAGCACGCTCGCTAATGGGGAAATAAAACCGTAGGCCAGTAAAATACCGAGGAAAGTTCCCACCATGGCGTGCGCAATTAATGCGCCTAATTCCGCTGCGGGGCGGTCAGCGGATGCCAGGGCATGAACAACCCCCATTACCGCAGCAACGATACCGAAGGCCGGTAATGAATCCCCCATTAACGCAAGGCTGTTGGCCGGTATTTCCGCTTCGCTTTCATGGGTCTCGATTTCTTCATCCATCAGCGCTTCAATTTCGAATGTATTCATATTTCCGCTGATGATTAAACGCAAATAATCGACAATAAAATCAAGCATCATGGTGTCCGCTAGAATACGCGGGTAGCTGGCGAAGATTTCGCTTTCTTTAGGGTTTTCAATGTCTCTTTCGAGTGAAAACATACCCTGCTGACGCGACTTAGCCATCAGACGATAAAGCAATGCCATTAAGTCCATATACATGCTTTTGGTATATTTTGAGCGTCTGAAGAGCAACGGCAGCGCTTTTAAGGTGCCCTTAATCGCCTTGCCGTTATTCCCTACAATAAACGCCCCAATACCCGCCCCACCAATGATCACAAATTCAGCAGGTTGATAAAGTGCGCCAAGGTGGCCGCCGGTCAACATGTAACCGCCGAACACTGTCCCTAAAACAACCAGGTAACCTATTAAAATCAGCACGAGATCATCCTTACGCCGTTGAGTGTAGCGAGGATGCCCAGGAGGCAGGTGTAGCGTCGTGTTTGGGCATAAAAAAAGCAGCGGTAATCTCTCACCGCTGCTGGAATACGCAAACACAGAATCTGTTACACAGCCTGTTCCACCTGGTCATCCAGCAGTTGTGGAATAATATCGGCAGCATTCTGGGAAAGTTTACGTCTTTTTACCGCCCTCGATGGCGGCTGGCACAGACTGCAGGCAAAGCTGCCGACAGGCTGGTGTGCGTGGGTAATAAAATTGCCTCCACAGCAGTTACACTGGCTCAGTTGGAGCATACCGCTCTCAACAAATCGAACCAGCGTCCACGCGCGAGTCAGCGCCAAGAGCGGGCCGTCAGACTGGGAAGGACATTGTTCAAGATAGAGTCGATAGGCTTTGATCACCGCATCAACGCCGGTACATAGCCCACTACGAAGTAAAAACTGCCAGGCATTACAGAACATGGAAGCATGAATATTTTGCTCCCAGGTCATAAACCAATCAGTAGAGAAAGGCAGCATCCCTTTTGGAGGAGGACTTCCACGGAGTTCTTTGTAGAGTTTGATCAGGCGACCACGGCTCAACTGCGTTTCGCTTTCCAGCATTTGCAGTCGGGCACCCAGTGTTATCAGCTCCATAGCGAGCTGAATGTCGCGAGCTTCCTGGACAATACTTTTCTCGCTCATTTGTTATGCCCTTTTTTTCTTAGGTGCCTCGGCAGGCGTCGACACCTCATTCAATAAACGGGTAGATAACAAAATACCGGTATGAATTTGCTGTAAATCATCCACACGGGAGTCTTGTGTTAAGCGAGTAATTGCCTGACTTTCGCTAAACCGGAACTGACAAACTAATTGGTTAGTTTCTGCCAATTTTACCATTTGAGGCAACGTGAGTTCCCCAAGCGTATTTGCCATATCTTCAGCGATACCTAAGCGAAACATAGCAGAGGCTTTGTCCTGACTAATAAGACGCTGTGCAAGCAATAAGTACGACAAATTGATGTCGTAAATATGTTTTAGCAACTCGGAAGTATGCATTTTTTCCATCCCGAATAACCAACTATTATTGTATGCGGCCCAGCCTAAATATGTCGGATGACAGTAACGTGTCAGCGCGAGTAAATTCTCCAGAAACTTACAGTTGTAAGAAGCCGAAGCGCATCTCTCGCGCCATTACTGTTTTCTGAACTATTAGGGGGTTGTTACCGCACCCCGCGATGTCGCCGGGTCTCCCCGGTTAAATTAAAACAATCGTTACGGCCAAAATGCACGGATAAATCTTTAGCTCTGACTAAACTCCTTCGCATCCCACAGAAGAAGCCTTTTCCCTGACAGAGCCCGAACGCCTGTTGTCGTTCATCATTTTATTACAAAAAACTAAGATTTTTCCTAATTCGGGCAAACTCTACTCGCAGCCCCTGGCACATACAATGCGGGCACCTGCGATTTTGGAATTTATGTGACGCAGATCACATAAATACATCATCCTTTGGGATGAAAAGCATCAGAATCGCTTTTCATTTGCTTACTTTTTCATCTGATTAAGAATTTTACCGAAGCCGACAGATGAATAGTGACACGGAAAGATCACAACTCTATGAGTTGTCATTGCTTTTTATCCGATACGGGCGGCCAGGAATGCCTTAGCGATCACACTTTGTGAAAGCCATTCGGAGTAATCTGCTGTTATTCATGGACTTAAGTCAAATTATAGCGGCATTTTAACTGACCGTTATGATTTCAAAAGCGCCTGTTACCGAAAGTTATCGCGCGATCCAGGTTCTGAAATTAATCCATTCGTCTGATGGAAAATTTTTACATTTCGTCTACGAAACAATGTTTCAAATTCGTTTCATAAGAATAACTAAACAATTTCTATGAGTGGCTTCACATTTCGTACCGCGACAAGCGTTGCGCCTCGGGCACAACTGGTGTAAGAAAATGTTAACAATTCACACTAAATGTGGAGGGGTTATATGAGCTATCGTCATGTGCTGGTTGCCGTTGCTATCACGCCTGAAAGCCATCGTCTGGTACAAAAGGCCGTCTCCATCGTTAAACCCGTCAACGGAAAAATTACCCTCGTCACGCTCGCGTCAGATCCCGAACTGTATAACCAGCTTGCCGCCCCTATGCTGGAAAGTTTGCGCGATCTGATGCTGGAAGAAACCCACCTTTTTCTCGATGAGCTAAAAGAGAAAGCGCAATATCCTGTTGAAAAGGTAATTATTTCCACAGGGGAACTAAGCGAGCACATTCTGGATATCTGTGAAAAACACGATGTCGATTTAGTCCTTTGCGGTAATCATAATCAGAGTTTTTTCAGCAAAGTCATGTGTTCGGCCAAGACTGTTGTGGCTTCCAGCCGGGTCGATGTGTTGCTAGTCCCGCTTTAAGTCTTTCTCTGACAGAAAGCGGAGCCTGCTCCGCTTTTTCACCCCCAACCCCGCTGCTTATTCGATTATTCCATAGCGACTAATCACGATAATTTTTCAAAAATCGCGTTTTTATCCTGCCATTTCACTGCCGCCGGAAAGAAGAAAAAACACGCTCCAATAAACGGCTGGATTTCCAGGTTTCATCATTGTTAATGAGGTACGGCTTACTGTGAGGACACGTTGCAAGCGAGATGCGGACTCCCTTGCGCGGCATAATCACCTCACTAAGGCATACTTTTTTCCGATAGATAAAAAAATCAATTCATTAGCCGTACCAGCAGATTCTGGTGTTTTCCCTGGCCCAAAACAGCTTGTTTTTTGTACTCATCATCTGCTCTTGCACAACAAGAGATCTCCTTAGCCGCGGAACATCTTGACCCCTGAGAGCAAAAATTTTTTTAACCACGGATCTTCAAACCTCCGTCTAAGATGCAAAACAGACAAACATGATCTCGATGCGCATAAACCAAAATCTAAAATACAACCAAAAAATAAAAAATGATTCACATTGGAAAATAAACAAATCCAATTAATCGTACTTTTGACATAGCCCCACAGAGATAGCATCACGCCAATGAGTAAAATATATTTTATATCAAATACAGCAAGTTATGTAACAACGCAAGGGGCAAAGAATTAAGCTTTTTTTATCTTAAATAAAATTAAAGAAATGAAAAATAGCGCCACTTAGGACTTTTCTCACCATTAATAGCAGCGTATGTTTATTTCATCTCTTCATAAAATTGCTCATGAAATAAGGATATTGATATGCCTACTGCCAGCATGATCCAGAAACTGAATGCGCAAATTAATCGTGAATTCTACGCCTCCCATCTGTGTCTGCACTTGAGTGCCTGGTGTGCCAAACATAGCCTGACAGGGAGTGCGAATTTTTTACGCAGTCAGGCTCAAAACAACGTGACCCACATGATGCGGGTCTTCAATTTTATGAAGCAATCCGGCGGCATGCCTAGCGTCGGCACCATGTCCCCCCCAGACTGCGACTGCCTGACGCTGGAAGAGCTATTTCAACAAACGCTGGATGACTATCATCTCAGGCAAGAAACGCTGACCACGCTTAAGGAAGAAGCTAAAGCCATCAATGCCGGTAAGATTGTGAGTTTTTTAATGGCGCTAGGCTTAGAGCAGGATCGTGAGGGAGAACGGCTGCAAACGATTCTTGAAGAAGTGCGCGACGCAAAAAAAGCGGGCCTGTGTATGAGCCAGACCGACAGGCGCGTGCTCAGCTTTGTCGAACGAGACTATCACTGAACAGCTTCTGCTCAGATAAAAAGCACCGCAACCAGGCGGCGCTTTTGCTTTCTGGCAGCGGATAAAAGCTTCAGTGCGCTTCTTTCTGCTGAGTAAACTTCAGCTCAATCAAAGCAATAGCTTTTTGAATCGCACGGCGCGTGACCGGGTCAACGGCCGCCGGATGGGTAGTAAAATCGATGGTTTTCAGCTGTTCGGCCATCTTGTCACGGACTTCAACGGGCGCGATCACATCAATCACGTCGAGAATTTGTTTAATCACTAACTGGCATGCCACGACATCGGAAACCAGTTCCTGATCGGCAGAGAGTTGTTCGGCCATTTTAATCTCCTGTTTTATTTGCGCGACAGTCTACCTGCGTGCCTCCGTACGAGGCAACAGCCCATTCGTTGGCAGAGAGAAGAAGCGGGAGCAAATGCCCCCGCCGACTCATTTTTCGAACAACCAGCAGGCCACGCGGTGACCCGGCGAGATCTCCTGCATACGGGGAGCTTGCTGCTGACATTGGCCCATCGCTCGCGGACAGCGGCTGGCAAACTTGCAGCCAACGCTCTCCCCTGTATCACCGCCTATTTCGCCCTTTACCCCTCCCTGCTCCAGCATCTGAACATGCGGGTCGGCAACGGGGATGGACGCGAGCAGCGCCCTGGTGTACGGATGAGCAGGCTGGTGATACAGCGTTTCCGCTGGCGCTTCCTCCACCAGCGATCCCAGGTACATCACTCCAATACGGTCAGAAATGTGGCGAACCATCGACAAATCGTGGGCGATAAAAAGATAAGTCAGCCCGAAGGCCTGCTGCAGATCCTGCAGGATATTCACCACCTGCGCCTGCACAGAGACATCGAGGGCAGACAGCGGCTCATCGCAAAGAATAAATTCAGGATTCACCGCCAGCGCGCGGGCAATGCTGATGCGCTGCCGCTGACCACCGCTGAACTCATGGGGAAAGCGGTTCAGATGCTCAGGGTTTAATCCCACCTGCCCGAGCAACTCCAGAGTACGGGCTTTACGCCGTGCCGCATCATAACCGTGGATACGCATTGGCTCAGCGATCAGCTGCGCCACCGTCATGCCGGGGTTTAGCGACGAATAGGGATCCTGGAAAACGGCCTGCATCCGACGGCGAACAGGCTTTAGCTGGCGCTCGTTAAGCGCCGCAATATTTTGCCCGTCGAACTCGATTTCCCCGTCGGTCAGTTCAAATAGCCGCAATACGCTTCGCCCGAGCGTCGATTTACCGCAGCCCGATTCCCCCACCAGGCCGTAAGTTTCCCCCGGAAAAATATCGAAACTCACGCCATCCACGGCTTTGACCGTAGTCCCCGGCCCGAACCAGCCCCGACGAGCGATGAAATGCTTGTGCAGATTACGCACGCGAATCAAAGGAGTAATGTCAGGCATGAACGGCCTCTTTTTCCCACAGCCAGCAGTTGACTTCATGGCCGTCGGCAAGCGTGTGTTTGGGTGCCGCCGTGTCGCAAATGGCCATGCGCTGCGGGCAACGCGCGGCAAAAGGACAGCCGGGCGGCGGGTTGAGTAGACCCGGAGGGCTGCCCTCAATCGGCGATAAGCGCTCTTCGTTACCGTCCGGCCGAGGCAGCGAGGCCAGCAAACCTCGCGTGTAAGGATGTGCGGGGCGATAAAAAATCGCGTCAACGCTGCCCTGTTCCATAACCAGCCCGCCATACATCACCACCACCCGGGAACAGACTTGTGCCACCACGCCGAGGTCGTGAGTGATCAGTAAAATCGCGGTGTCCGTCTGCTGCTGAAGGTGTTTCAGCAGGCGCAGAATTTGCGCCTGAATCGTCACGTCCAGCGCGGTCGTCGGCTCGTCTGCAATCAGCAATGACGGATGGCACGACAGCGCGATGGCGATCATCACCCGCTGGCGCATCCCACCGCTAAACTCGTGCGGGTACTGGTCATAACGTTTCTCCGGCTGGCTGATGCCTACTTGCTCCAGCATCGCGATCGCCTTCTCTTTCGCCGCCTTCTTACTCAAACTCTGGTGGCGAATCAGGATCTCACTCATCTGTCGTCCGATAGTCAGCACCGGGTTTAACGCCGTCATCGGATCCTGGAAAATCATCGCGATTTCGCTGCCGCGAAGGTGGCGCATTTGCTCTGCCGTTTTACGCGCGAGGTCTTCTCCCTGAAAACGGATATGGCCTCCCACCACTTTGCCGTGACTGCCCAGCAAATTGATAACCGATTTACAGGTAACGCTTTTGCCACAGCCAGACTCGCCCACAATGCCAACAACCTCCCCGCGCTGCACGCTGAAGGTAACGCCGCGTACCGCCTGAACTTCGCCCTCGCGGGTATAGAAAGAGGTTTTCAGGTTTTCTATTTCCAGCAAATTACGCATCGCGATTTGCCCCCGGCTCGAAAGCGGTACGGAACACATCGCCGAGCACGTTAAAACTCAGCACCGTCAGTAGGATTAGCACGCCCGGGAACATAGCAAGCCAGGACGCTTCGCCGATATAAGACTGAGCGTTATTCAGCATACTGCCCCAGGAGGCATCCGGCTGCTGCACGCCAAGACCAAGAAAACTCAATGTTGACTCCATTAAAATCGCCGAGGCGATATTCAACGTTGCCGCCACGATAATCGTCGGCAAAATATTCGGGATGATGTGCCGCGCGACAATCATCAGCGGATGCTCCCCGGAAGCCCGGGCATAAATCACGTATTCCCGCTCTTTCAGCGTCAACGTTTCTGCCCGTACCAGCCGCGACATATTCATCCAGGTCAGCGCGCTGATAATTAAAATGATGTTAGCAATCCCAGGCTTCAGGTAAGCATTGAGCACCAGCAGCAGGAAAAACGCCGGGATCGCCATTAAGATGTCCACCAGCCTCATCAGCAGGTTATCAATTTTCCCGCCAAAGTAGCCGCTGACGGTGCCCACCAGCGTGCCAATTAGCGTGGAAAACATCATGGCTAAAAACCCGACCATCAGGGAGATTTGCCCGCCGTAAAGCGCGCGGGTGAAATAGTCCCGGCCATATTCATCCGTGCCAAACCAGTGGCCCGCCCCCGGCGGCAGCATTCTCGCCTGCAGCGACATCTGATTGGGGTCCCACGGACTTAGAAAAGCCGATAATGAAGCCAACGCAAAAATCACCAACACCGCCAGAGAAAGCTGCGCGGGGCGGCTGTGTTTGAGGCCTTGTTTAACCTGATTCCATCTTCTGCTCATGGTTACCTCAGCGCCTTAATGCGCGGATCCGCCACGCGATACAGAAGATCGGCCAGCAGATTCCCTACGA
Organism: Cedecea neteri; assembly: GCF_000758305.1. Taxonomy (NCBI): domain Bacteria; kingdom Pseudomonadati; phylum Pseudomonadota; class Gammaproteobacteria; order Enterobacterales; family Enterobacteriaceae; genus Cedecea; species Cedecea neteri. The sequence continues at coordinate 4,131,747 of NZ_CP009458.1, forward strand.
TCAGCATCAATGCTGAAAGCAAAATAATGGCCATGATCAGCGGGTAGTCGAGGGAGGTGATAGCCTGGATCCCCAGCAGCCCCATCCCCGGCCAGGAAAAAACGCTTTCCGTCACATAGGCGCCCACCACCAGCTCGCCAAAAGAGAGGCCAAACAGCGTGATCACCGGCAACAGCACGTTCTTCAGCACGTGCCGGAACAGAATGGTGCGGCGGGTCGCCCCGTAGGCCAACTGGGTTTGCACATAGTCGGCGGACAGCTGGCTGATAGTGTTCGACCGGATGTAGCGCACGTAGCTGGAGAGGTTGTAAAACGTCAGAGCGATACAGGGCAGAATGCCGTGACGAATCACATCGAGCCAGGAATCCTCCGCGCCAATGGTCCGCATCCCCATGCTCGGCAGCCAGTTCAGCTGCACCGAAAACACGGTAATCAGCAGGATGCCAAACCAGAAGATCGGCACCGAGATCCCGACGTAAGCGAACAGGTTTAGAACATGGTCGAGCCAGCGGTGTTTGAACGCACCCGCCAGCAGCCCAAGCGGGATCGCCAGCAAGATAGCTAACACCAGGGACGCGCCCATCAGGCCAAGGGTGGCCGGGATACGCTCGCCGATCATCGTCAGCACCGGACGGTGGTAGATCAGGGAGTAGCCAAGATCGCCCTGCAGCAGATTCTTCAGCCACAGCAGGTACTGCACCGGCAGCGGTTTATCCAGCCCCATACTCTGGCGGATACGTTCGATATCCTCCGGGCTCATGCGAGGAGTGATATACGCCTGCACAGGATCGCCGGGGGCCAGCTTCACCAGTAAAAAAGAGACCAGCGAGATAAAAAGCAGCATCGGGAGCAGCTGCAGTAAACGCCGGAAAAGAAGGTTATTCATAGTTTCGCCTTCCTCCGCCCGGCCTGCACAAAACGGGCCGAGAGGAGGATCACTCATTGTTATTGTTGATAAATCTTAGACAGATCCTGGAACATATAAACGGGCTTAGGCTCGGCTTCTTTCGTCCCGCCAAAACGTTTGTCCACGGCCACCACTGCGTTGGTGTAAGCAATTGGGTACCAGGCCATATCGCTGGCGACGGTTTGCTGGATCTGCTTGTAGATAGCCGCGCGCTTAGCCGCATCCGTTTCCGTTGCGCCCTGCTCCCACAACGCATCAAACGCCGGGTTTTTATAATGCGCGTAGTTGTAGGCTTCGTTGCTCATATACAGCGATTTATAGCCATCCGGCTCAGAGCCCATGATGTAACCCCCCAGGCTTAGCTCATAGGCCGTGTTTTTCATGTCCTGGCTGCGCTGAGACATCGCGTTCGCATCCAGAGGCAGCAGTTCAACGTTGATGCCTATCGCCTTCAGCTGCTGCTGAATGTAGAGCCCCATGCTTTCCTGGGTTTTATTGCTGTTGATGTAAGCCAGGCGCAGCTTCAGGCCCTCCGGCTGCCCGGACGCTTTAAACAATGCTTTGGCTTTTTCGAGATCGAATTTATACGGCTCCACATCGCTGGTTTGGTAGAGGGTATCCGGGGTCAAAATAGAAGCCGCAGGTTTGGCGTAATCGAGCGAGGTGAACGCCGTTTGCACAAGGTCATCTTTGTTCAGCGCATACGCGATAGCCTGGCGCAGATCTTTGCTCTTCATGCTGTCAACGTTCTGGTTAAACGTCATGTAGGCCAGACGCCCTTCCGGGTAAATAACAAAATCAAACTTGCCGGTGGCTTTCAGGCGCGAAACATCCTGCGGATCGACCATTTTGAGATTGATTTCGCCGTTCTGCAGCGCGAGGTTGGCCGAGTTGGCATCCTTCGCAAAACGGTAGGTGACCGAGTCTAGTTTCGATTTGCCGTTCCAGTAATCATCAAACCGCGTCAGGGCGTAGTACTGACCCGCCCGGTACTCTTTAAACTTGAACGGGCCGGAGCCGACAGGCGCATCATTGCGGGTACTTTTTTCCAGATCGCCCGCTTCGCTGCCGAAGATATGCTGTGGGATCGGGAAGATTTGCACCAGCGTACCGGCGAACGCGGCGCTGATCTGCGGCAGCGTAAATTTAACCGTCAGCGGATCCACTTTGCTCACGGCCAGCGGCTTGTTGCCATAAACAAACATGCTGCGGAAGAAACTGTGCTGCTTTTCATCGAGCAGTTTATTAAAGGTGAACACCACGTCATCGGCGGTGATCGGCTGCCCATCCTGCCATTTCAGGTCGGGCTTGAGTTTCAGCGTCCAGGTGAGGTTGTCGGCCGACGGCGTCAGGCTTTCCGCCAGGCCCCACTCGATCTTATCGCCGTTGTAGCTGTACAGCGGCGAGTAAAGCGCCTGCATGATGGTTAACGTAGTACGATCGCTGGCGTACAGCGGGTTCATGGCCAGCGGGTCGCCGGAGGTGATGCCGATTATCAGGCTGCCGCCCTGCTGCGCTTCTCTTGCCGGAGCGGGTGCCGCCGCGGTCTCTTTTTTTGCGTCATCACAGCCGCTTAAGGCCAGGGCCAGCGCGGCGACCAGCGCCGACAATACCAGAGGTTTACGCATTGCTTCAGAAACTCCTTGCTCAATAAGAGCCCGCATAGTGCGACACTCGCGATCGCTTGTAAATGTGCCTAAAAAGCATAAGCTTAGCTGAATTTTAACTATCCGCATGGTGCCTGACACCAATGCCTGCGGGGAATATTATTTAACCAAGCTGCGTCACATATTTTTGTTTCCGCGCATGTATAAGACGTAAAAAAAGCAACCCTGAGGCTGCTTTGTCATTTACGTGACTTTCAGACTGCGTTAAGTCGGAACATCGCCACCGCGTCATGCAGATGGTGCGCCTGCTTCTCCAGTTCAACGGAAGAGAGTACCGACTTCTGGACCAGGTTCACGTTCTGCTGCGTCACGCTGTCCATTTCCCTAACGGCGATCCCGACCTGCCCGATGCCCTGACTTTGCTCCAGGGAAGCGCTGGCAATCTCCCCCATAATGTCGTTGACCTGCTTCACGGCGCGGAGGATCTCGTCCATCGCTTCCCCCGCTTTTCGCACCTGCTGCGACCCGGTGTGAATATTACTGACCGAGTCGTTGAGCAGCGTTTCAATCTCTTTGGCGGCCCCGGCGCTGCGGCTGGCCAGGTTACGCACTTCGCTGGCGACGACCGCAAAGCCTTTGCCCTGCTCTCCCGCCCTTGCCGCTTCCACCGCGGCGTTTAGCGCCAGAATGTTGGTCTGGAAAGCGATGCTGTTAATCACCGTGGTGATATCGACAATTTTATTCGCGCTGCTGGCAATCACGTCCATGGTCTTCACCACCTGCTTCACAGAATCCCCGCCGTTTACCGCGGTATTGGTGGCATTCTGCGCGAGATGGCTGGCGTGATTCGCATTGTCGGCGTTCAGCTTCACCGTACTGTTCAGCTGCGCCATGCTGGCGCTGGTCTGCTCCAGCGCGGCGGCCTGCTGTTCCGAGCGGGATGACAGGTCGGTGTTCACCCCGGACACTTCGGTGGCGTTGCTGCGAATAGCCTCAGCGCTGTCCCGGATCCGGCTCACCGCCCTTTGCCAGTTTTCCTGCATCTTTTGAATAGGCGGTACCATCAGGCCAATACAGTTACGCCCCAAATCCGGCAGTGCAGCGGCCAGTTCACCCTGCGCCAGGACATGCATGTGGTGGCGGATAGCATTGACCGGTTTCACCAGGCAAAACCACAGGTAGCGTTCTGTAAAAATGACGATCGCGATGCTGATGGCGATGGAAAGCATCAGCATCCGTTGGGCCGTGTTAATCCACGTCAGCTGATCCGGGCTCAGGGCAAGCTGTTGTTTGAGATTATGTAATAGCCACAGCGTCGCGCCCGCCACGCAGATCCATGCCAGCGTTGAAAAGATTTGTATCAGCACCACCATCGCGCGAATTTTAATATTGCGAATAATGTTCATTTTTTGGTTCCCCGGTAAAAATAAAATGCACTTCCTGTGCGGCTTTAGCGACGCGCGTCCTGATTTATTCCCTTGTATACCTGCATAAGTGAAATTAAATCGCGCCGTAGCGCTATTGTCGGCACGGTTCAGCAAAACTTGACGCGTATTTGATCAAAAAATCGCCGCGCATTTTGTGGGGAATTTATGTTAGGTAAGACTTTTTTATTCCACAATTTGAATTAAGGATTATTTAAAATTCGAAATTTATGGAATTTACGACCAGCTTAATTGAACAGGCTTTTCTGCCCGCCGCGCGTGCTACCATGAAAGCGGTTAAGTATGAGGTATGAATCAAAGATGAAGCGCATTTCTCTGGCCGTTACTGCCCTGTTGCTGGGCGGATGCACCGTAAGCAAAACGCCTGTTCCGCTCAATACCAATGAGCCTGCCGGTGTTGTTCGCCTCGCCTATAGCCTGCCGCCGCTGCAAACGGCCAAAGTGGATAAATTCCTCGCCCAGTCCACGGCTTCGCGCCAGTGCCAGCAATGGGGCTATGCCAGCGCCATTCCTTACGGCAGCGACATCAAGACCTGCACCACCTACAGCGGCACCGTTTGCCTGAACACCCAGGTGGTGCTGGAGTACCAGTGCCGTGGCGTGACCGGCCCACAGTATGCGGGCGTCACCAGCAACTGGTAATTTGTGAATACTCCTCTATTTTTAGAGACACCTGAGCAAAGAGAAGCCTGACACCAATGTAACCCGTTCCTGACGATAAATATCTCGCGCCGCCGTCTTCCCACGGCGGCTTGACTCTATTTGTTCATCAGGAAATTAACATGCTTCTTTTATTGCTACGCGCCCTGCGCCAGCACCGCTGGTTCTCGCTGCTCGGGTTGGCGCTCCTGTTCTCTTCGGTAGGTAACGGCCTGACCTATGTTCTGGTCTTTAGCCAGCTGTTAAACAGCCACGCTACGCCCGCCTGGCTTTCTCTCGCTTACGTCCTCGCGCTTGCCCCCGGCTTACCCGCCAGCTTTGTTGGCGTGTGGTTATTAAAGCGCTGGCCGCCGTTTTCCGTTCTGCTTCTCGGTGAGAGTTTAGGCCTTACGGGCCTGGTTCTGCCGTGCCTTGCGTTGCTGAATGATCACCCGACCATGCTCTTATTGAGCCAGGCCGCCGCCGCTTTTAGCACCGGTCTCACGGTGCCGGTGCTCAGCCAGCTCTTCAAACAAGGCTTATCTAAAGCATTAATGCCCGCCGCCGCAGGTATTGAAACGCTAGTGTTTGCAGCCAACGTTATCTTCGGCGTGGGAATGGGGACATTGTTATATGGCCACGTCAGCCTGTGGCTGATGCTGTTTCTGGATGCGCTCAGTTTCACTTTTGCCATGGGGCTACTTTGGCGAGCCTCAGCGGCTTTTGTTATCACAGGAGAAGAAAACAACGCCCTCGGCGAAAGCGAAGAATTTAGCTGGCGGCACGTTACCCCGGTACAAAAGCGTAGCCTGCTTCTGCTGCCCAGTCTTGCCCTGGTTGGCGCGCCTGTGATGGCTTTGCTCCCTGCTCTGGCCCCTGCGTTGCCGGGCGATAACACAGCCAATGGCCTGGCGCTGCTGTTTGCCCGCAGCGCAGGGCAACTGCTCGCCCCGCTCCTGCTAAGTGAAAAACAGGTACGCAACCGGGCGGGTAAAAGCTTCCCGCTGATGCTGGCGCTGCTGCTTTTCACATTGTGTTATTTCGCCGTAGCGTATTCGGGCACGTTGTGGCTGGCCGTGCCGCTCATCGTGCTCGCACATTTGTTCAGTAACTGGTTTTATCTGGTTGCGACGCTCAACGTAATGGACAGTTTCCCCAGCCCGCAGGTTGGTGCTGCCATGGCGGCAACCTGGCGACTCCAACTCGGCATTACGTTAATCGCTCCTCTGGTCACGGGGACGATTGCCGGGTACTTCCCGGCACAGTGGGTACTGCCCGGCAGCGGCATCTGCGGGATTATTCTTGCCCTGTTGATGCTCGGTGACTTGCGAAAAGTGCGGAATTGTAATTTGATATCGCGGCGGAATCATTCCGCATTTAATTTTAATAATGATGATGACAGTAAGACAGGTGGATAATGGTATTTTATAAAGCAACACTTGCAGGGGCATTAGCTCTGGCTCTGGCGGGCTGTGTCGCGCCAGCGAAAACCACATCGGCAGTAACCGCCCCGGCTAAACAGTGCCAGGTTGGTGATGCAATGACGCAAACCACGCTCTATTTCGGCATCAGCCGTCCATCCGGGGCGGAAATTACCGCCAATGAATGGCGCAGCTTTGTGGATAAAGACGTGACCCCACGTTTCCGCGAAGGGCTGACTGAATATGATGCCAAAGGCCAGTGGCTGAACGCTAAAGGTGAAGTGACCCACGAACCGAGCAAAGCGATCATGCTGATTCGCGGCAGCGATGCGGAGAGCAGCAAAAAGGTAGACGAACTGCGCGCTATCTATAAAACCCGCTTTGCGCAGGAATCCGTAATGCGCGTTGACCAGCCGGTCTGCGCCGCGTTCTGATTGTTGTGAAGAGAAGAAACGGCGGGGAAACCCGCCGTTTTTGTTTTTACAGTACCAGCCCGGCAAACGCCGCCGACAGCAGGCTGACCAGCGTCGCGCCGTACACCAGGCGCAGGCCAAAGCGAGAAACCACGTTCCCCTGCTTTTCGTTCAGCCCTTTGATAGCCCCGGCCACAATGCCGATGGAAGCAAAGTTAGCGAACGACACCAGGAAGACCGACAGGATCCCCAGCCCGCGCGGCGACAGCGTCGCCATGATCTTCTGCAGCTCGATCATCGCCACAAATTCGTTCGCCACCAGCTTGGTCGCCATGATCCCGGCCGCTTTCAGCGCATCCGCCTGAGGAATACCCACCAGCCAGGCAAACGGATAGAAAACGTAGCCCAGAATTTGCTGGAAGCTCAGGCCGAAGACGGTGGCGAACAGCGCATTAATGGCGCTGATAAGCGCGATAAAACCAATCAGCATCGCCAGAATAATCATCGCCACTTTGAAACCTGCGAGGATGTATTCCCCCAGCATTTCAAAGAAGCTTTGAGATTCGTGCAGCTTCTCAAGCTTGATTTCTGGCTCAGCGCCAGGGCGGGTCGGGTTAATGATCGACAGGATAATAAACGTGCTGAACATATTCAGGATCAGTGCCGCGACCACATACTTCGGCTCCAGCATCGTCATATAAGCCCCGACGATGGAGAGCGAAACCGTGGACATCGCCGTTGCGGCCATGGTGAACAGGCGGCGAGAGCTAAGGTCGCCCAGCACACCTTTGTAGGCGATGAAGTTTTCAGACTGGCCCAGAATCAACGAGCTCACGGCGTTGAATGATTCCAGCTTGCCCAGGCCGTTCACTTTAGAAAGCAATGTGCCGACGATGCGAATAATGATCGGCAGAATGCGGAAGTGCTGCAGGATACCGATCAGCGCCGAAATAAAGATTATCGGGCACAGTACACCGAGGAAGATAAAGGCCAGACCCGCTTTGCTCATGCCGCCAAAGACGAAGTCGCTGCCCTGCCCGGCGAAGGTCAGAAGATGGCCAAAGAAACCGGACACGCCGTTAATCACCCACAACCCGCTGTCGGAGTGTAGGAAGAAGAACGCCAGCAGGCCTTCAATAACGACAAGTTGTAACAAATAGCGGATGCGGATGGTTTTACGATCGAAGCTCACCAGCCACGCCAGTCCCATGATGACAAAAAGTGCGAGAAGAAAATGAAGAATGTTCATGTGCAGTCTAATTTTGAAAGAAACGTATTTAGCCACAGCTCTTGCGTCAGGTAAATGGCGGCCATAAGAATATTTAGCCATAAGATTTTCCAATGACAACATAAACTTACTCTTAGCATGGTTACCATTTTGCGCGGCTAAATATGACTAATTCATGACACCTTATTTGGCAATAAAATAGCGAAGCGGAACAAGATTAATTCTCATTATTAATTCATTTTGTCACAAATAAAATAATAGTAACAACCATTCTCATTACACTAATATAATTAACAATTTCTTTGCATTATGGAAAATTAATAATTAAAGTAGCGCCATATTAACGTCCCTCAAAAAATATGGAGCCTGTGATGCTGAAGACGGAAATGATTGAAAAACTGAACGAGCAGATGAACCTTGAACTCTACTCCTCCCTGCTTTACCAGCAGATGAGCGCCTGGTGCAGCTATCACAGCTTCGAAGGGGCCGCCGCGTTCCTGCGCCGCCACGCTCAGGAAGAGATGGAGCACATGCAGCGCCTGTTTGCTTATTTAAATGATACCGGAAGCATGCCGCGTATTAACGCCATTCAGTCCCCGTATTTAGAATACGCGTCACTGGACGAGTTATTTAAAGCCACCTACGAGCACGAGCAGCTAATTACTCGCCAGATTAATGCGCTGGCGCATTCCGCGATGACCTCTCAGGATTATCCAACCTTTAATTTCCTGCAGTGGTATGTTGCCGAGCAGCATGAAGAAGAAAAACTGTTTAAATCCGTGCTGGATAAACTCAGTCTGGTAGGCAAAAGCGGCGAAGGCCTTTACTTTGTCGATAAAGAGCTGGCTACCCTGGACGCTCAGGCTTAATTGCCGTGAAATAGCAGGCCATTGCGGCCTGCTATTTTTATTTTAGTGCAGCGCCCCGCCGTTTCGCTGGCTGTGCCAGTACCCGTATAGCGCCAGTGCCGCAGGTTTAATCGCCTCAATGCTCGCCAGAAATGCTTCCGGCGTCAGGCTCTCAAACTTCGCTTCATTCTCTTCCAGTCCATGCAGGGCAATGGCGTCCAGCTCTGGCTGAAGTTCTGCCGGCAGCGCAGGCCAGCTTTCCAGTGACACACCGCGCATGTAGCCGTAGCACCACTCTTCCACGATGGTGATTTCGCGGTTATCCACTTCGCTGGTACCAAACAGAGGCTCAAACTGCCCCGGATACTCTGCAAGGCGTTCGGCAATGTCGTTCATATGCTGGAAAACCAGTACGCTAAAGCGCGTCAGCTCTTCTTTGCTTTCCCATTCTGGCTCAACATCGCCACCCCATACCGCCCGCAGCACGGTGGCAGGTTCGGTCACAGCTGGCCCCGACAATAGCGCCGTGAGTAGCCCGTCCAGCTCAGCCACATCAATCACCGAATGCGCCGTGCCATATTTCAGCAGGATGTCATCCAGCCAGATAATTTCGTCTTCGTTCAGCGGTCCCTGGGACATTTTTGGCTTCCTCGTCTCGCGTTTTGAATAAAATTTTGCGTAGTGTACCCGTTCTGCGCGCGACGAGTCATTTTCATTCCGCTTTTGTCAGGCATTCCACCAATAATTGACAGGTTTTGTCGTAGAGCGACGGGGTGTGCTGCAGCGCCTGCCAGACGCTGTTGTGGTCAGCACCCGGCACTGTCAGCAAAGCATGTTTGCCCTGCCCCGACGCCGAATCATAAAGCCGCGGTGGGATCTCTGCCGGGATCACCCGGTCTTCTGCCGCGGCGATGACCAGGACATTACCGCCAAATTCAGCCACAGTCTGCCAGGCGTCGCTTTCGGCCCAGCTTCGCGGCTGGCGGATAATGGCGGAAAATTCAGGCCCGAAGTTTACCCGGTAAGCCGAAGGGTGATACACGCCCGGCACCATCAGGATAAGGGAATGCAAAGGCACGGATTTACTCAGGTGCAAAGCGTTGTACGCCCCCATGCTGACGCCCATGCAGCCAGTCAACTGAGGACCTAAATGTTCGGCAACCGCCAGCGCCTGCCCGGTGCGGCTGATTAAAGAGGAGTGAGAAAGATCTCCACCAGTTTCCCCGTGGCCGATGCAATCAAAAGCCGTGCTGCCAAAGCCCAGCTCCGCCATTAAGTGCCGGTAGCGAAGACCCGCCTCGCGGTCTTTTGAACCACCGTGGATCATCAGAATGTGACCTTTACTGGCAAAAATACTGTCAGCCTTGAGCATGCGGCCCTGAAAAGCGACATCAAATGGGTGTCGGGAGAAAGTGTTCATGGCTGCCTGGTGCGATATTAGTCGATGAGTTAGCATCGCATCTTTATCATTCCTAAGTAAGCCCCAACGTTTTATGACAAAAAGAGCGTATGCTCTGCGGCCCGGCGCGCAACCAGCCCTTTTAGAACCTTACCGCCAGCTCTGTTCCACTTTGAAAACTCATCTGCCGCGCCCGCATAATCACCTGCGTTGAGCTTTTTCAGCAGCGTAGAACCTTTCAGGGCCCTGGGGCCAAGGTTATAGGCAAAATCAACCAGGGCATCGAACTGATTTTGGTTCACATCGACTTTTAACAGTCCCGACACCTCCTTTTCATACTGCACGATACCGCTGCCCAACTGGCTGTCGGCTACGTCCTGAGTAATGACCATTCCGGCAGCGACCGGTCGGCCTTCAACTGGCTGTGTCCAGCCATAGCCTATCGTCCAGACTCCAACAGAATCCTGATACGCCGAGAGTTCACAACCTTCAAATTTTTTTAGCAAAGCAAAACCTTCCTGGCTCAGTTTCATTTGTTTATTTCCTCATGATTAATGCCGTAAGCATATGAGCCAGTGAACAGCAATATGTTGTGATTCATCAAGGAATAACCAAAAATGCTCCTGATATAATCACGCCAGTAAAATACCAATGACAGTTAATATCCAGGGAGGAAATAAACATGAGTGAGTATTCTCGATTTAATTACTTTAAAAACCGGGACAAGGCATTCGCTAATTTAATTAGCATTATTGATGGTCTGCTTAGTGATGGCCACTTCTTTCAAAAAGAAATGCTCTATTTATACTCTAGATAATTCGAGTTGCAGGAAGGCGGCAAGACCGGGAATCCTCAGGAGCATAGCTAACTATGTGACTGAGGTGAGCGGGTGCAGCTAACGCACCTGCGGCTTGAAGTATGACGAGTATAGATACCTGGTTACTTGAGTCAGAATAAATCAGTGATAACCATTGCGTAAAAGCCATCCGTCGTAGAATTGCGGACATATTGGCCGATGGCGTGATTGAGCCCTCAGAAATCAAGTCGCTTAAAGCGGACTTGCTTAAGATTCAGAAGGAGCTCATCGACCTTCCCCACCTCAACCTGGATTCAATTGAATCAGACCGACACCTGCTCGAAGGGCTGTGCAAAGGGATGCTGGCGAACCACCAGCTCAATGATGCCGAGATAAAGTATTTAAGATGGTTTCTCTCCGTCAATGGTGCGCTTAAAAATAACTATCCCGGCAAAGCGCTGTATAGCCTTATAGAAGATATTTTGGCTGATGGGGTTATCACAGAAGATGAACGTGAATTACTCAAGCAGGCCCTTATTTCATTTACGGGATGTGATTTAGCATCTGGTATTGTAGATGGCCTGTCAACGCAATTGCCGGTTGATAATATCGATACTATAGATTTCGCAGGTGCTACCGTTTGCCTTACGGGTGAGTTTATTTATGGTAAGCGAAGCTTGTGTGAAGCAGAACTTCGTCTTAAGGGGGCGAATGTCATCAGTAATATCACTCAAAAACTCGACTATCTGATTATTGGGACATTGAGCTCCCGGGACTGGCGATACAAAGCGCACGGCCGAAAGATAGAAAAAGCCGTCTCTTACAGAGATGAAAAAGGAATCCCGCTAAAAATCATTAGCGAAGAGCAATGGAAGAATTTTTCCTGAATGGCGCCTGGCGATGCTCTCACGTAATCAATATTTCAGGGTAAAACGGCGATCAGCGAGCATCTTTTCAGGCTATCAACGACAACGCCGCAACCCTTGCGGCGTGCGCTGTTTGCCAGGGTGGGAACAGTGCCAAATCGCAGGCAATAAAAAACCACCCGAAGGTGGTTTACACGACACTGCTTATCATTGATTTTATTCTTTTTATTCCCATGGTACCCGGAGCGGGACTTGAACCCGCATAGCCAAAGGCCGAGGGATTTTAAATCCCTTGTGTCTACCGATTTCACCATCCGGGCTCGGGAAGAAATTGGAGGCGCGTTCCGGAGTCGAACCGGACTAGACGGATTTGCAATCCGCTACATAACCGCTTTGCTAACGCGCCAAAATCTTTTTGCCTTTTCAGGCGGTAACAGAAACTCTATTACCTGAATTTGGAGCGGGAAACGAGACTCGAACTCGCGACCCCGACCTTGGCAAGGTCGTGCTCTACCAACTGAGCTATTCCCGCTTTTTGTACAAGTGACTGTTGGTGGCTATTAAGCTAATCACTTGATTTTATTATCTTCCGGCAAACCTTGCTGCCTTTCGATGCGTTGCATTCTACTTACCTGACGCAATGAGTCAATGAAATTTTCTAACACTACGAATCGTTTGCTGAATTTTGCGCCGGATAGATCACGGTTCGAGCAAATCGCCCCGCGCAGCAGCTAAATATTGGAACATTGACCAGAACGTCAGCACCGCCGCAACGAAGAAAAGCGCGATACCTGTGTACTCAATCCACATATTTGGCCGCCACAGCATGCCGATAAGCGCCAGCATTTGCGCCATCGTTTTGGTTTTGCCTATCCAGGAAACCGCCACGCGGCTGCGTTTGCCGATTTCCGCCATCCATTCACGCAGTGCCGAAATAATAATTTCACGGGCGATCATCGTGGCCGCAGGCAGGGTCACCCACCAGGCATGATAGTGTTCCGCCACCAGCACCAGCGCCACAACCACCATCACCTTATCGGCAACCGGATCGAGGAATGCGCCAAAACGGGTGCTCTGGTTCCAGCGACGCGCCAGAAAACCGTCAAACCAGTCGGTGATGGCCGCCAGCCAAAAAATGAAAGCACAAAGGAAAGGAGCCCAGTTGAACGGCAGATAAAACGCCAGCACAAAGAACGGGATAAGGATGACACGAAACAGCGTGAGCAGTGTTGGGATATTGAATCGCATAGTGCCAGTTAACTATCTGTCATAAGTGGAAATTGTCTCTATGTTGCTACAGAGCCCTTAATGTTTCAACGAGTAGTAGATCTTTTCTGCCAATGCCTGCGAGATGCCCGGCACTTTTGCGATCTCCTCAATAGAGGCATTGATTAACGGTTGCAATCCGCCCATATACTTCAGCAGCATCTGACGGCGCTTTGGCCCGATGCCTTCAATCGTCTCCAGCGAACTGGTACTTTTCACCTTCGCCCGTTTTTTACGGTGGCCGGAGATCGCGTGATCGTGGGAATCATCGCGGATGTGCTGGATCACATGCAGCGCCGGAGAATCAGGCGGCAAAGAGAACCCTTCACCTTCCGGTTCAAAGAACAATGTTTCCAGCCCGGCTTTGCGGTCACTGCCTTTAGCCACGCCAAGCAATAAAGGATGATGCTTATCCCAGGGCACATCCAGTTCAGCAAACACCGCCTTCGCCTGCCCCAGCTGCCCCTTCCCGCCGTCGATCAGGATCACGTCAGGGATTTTACTTTCTTCTATTGCTTTACCATAGCGACGGCGCAGCACCTGATTCATCGCGGCATAATCATCGCCCGGCGTGATACCGGTAATATTGTAGCGACGGTATTCCGCCCGAAGCGGGCCGTTGCTGTCGAAAACGACGCAGGAAGCGACGGTTTGCTCCCCCATCGTATGGCTGATATCAAAACACTCCATCCGTTTCACTTCCGGAAGGTTTAACACTTCGGCCAGCGCTTTCAGGCGCTGATGAATGGTGGACTGCTGAGAAAGTTTTGTCACCAACGCCGTTGCCGCGTTAGTACGGGCCAGCTTCAGGTAACGCGCCCGGTCACCGCGAGGTTTGGTCTGGACATTCACTTTACGGCCGGCCAGCTCACTCAACGAGTCCGCCAGCAGCGATTTGTCCGCCAGCGCGAAGTCGAGCAGAATTTCAGACGGCAGCGTGCGCATCTGGCTGCCCTGCAGGTAGAACTGCCCGACAAACGTCTCCACCACTTCGCTAAGTTCGGTGCCTGCCGGCACTTTCGGGAAGTAGCTGCGGCTGCCAAGAACTTTGCCCTGGCGAATGAACAAGACGTGCACGCAAGCCATGCCTGCATCAAAGGAGACGCCAATAACATCCAGATCGTCGCCAGTGTTGGAGACAAACTGTTTTTCGGTAATACGTCGGACCGCCTGAATTTGATCGCGGATCCTCGCGGCCTCTTCAAATTCAAGATTTTTGCTCGCTGCTTCCATGCGGGAAATAAGCTGCGTCAGCACCTGATCGTCTTTCCCCGCTAAAAACAGGCGAACATAGTCCACCTGCCGGGCATAGTCCTCTTCGGTGACCAGACCTGAAACGCAGGGACCAAGGCAACGCCCGATCTGATACTGAAGGCAAGGCCGAGAGCGGTTACGGTAGACGCTGTTTTCACACTGGCGAACCGGAAAGACCTTCTGCAGCAGCGCCAGAGTTTCTCGCACCGCATAGCCATTAGGAAACGGACCAAAGTATTCGCCCTTCGCGTGCTTCGCGCCGCGGTGCATCGCCAGTCGTGGATGGCTGTCGGCGCTCAGGAAGATAAAGGGATAGGATTTATCGTCTCGCAGCAACACGTTGTAACGCGGCTGATAAAGCTTGATGTAGTTGTGCTCGAGCAGCAGAGCCTCGGTTTCCGTGTGGGTCACCGTGACATCAATATGCTGGATCAACGCCACCAGCGCCTCTGTTTTACGGCTGGACAGATTTGTGCGGAAGTAGCTGGAGAGGCGTTTCTTCAGGTCTTTAGCTTTGCCGACATAGATAACTGTGCCGCCGGCATCGTACATGCGGTAGACGCCGGGCTGGCTGGTTACCGTCTTAAGAAAAGCCAGGGAATCAAAAGGTTCACTCACTGCTGATTAACGTCTCCGCATTGAATAACCCATGGCGAATAGCCAGGTGCGTTAGCTCCACGTCACCGCTGATATTCAGTTTACTAAACATGCGGTAGCGGTAGCTGTTCACCGTTTTAGGGCTGAGATTAAGCTGTTCAGAGATCTCATTGACCTTCTGGCCTTTAGTGATCATCAGCATAATCTGTAATTCTCGCTCAGACAAACTGGCAAACGGGGATTCCGCTTCCGGCGCTATCTGGCTTAAGGCCATCTGCTGGGCAATATCTGAAGCGATGTAACGCTGGCCCGCATTGACGGAACGGATGGCGTTCACCACGTCCTGAGGCGCCGCCCCCTTGCTTAAATAACCTGCCGCGCCGGCCTGCATCACTTTTGCAGGCAGCGGGTTCTCGGTGTGGATAGTCAACATGATAACTTTGATATCTGAAGAGTAGCGGGCAATTTTGCGGGTGGCTTCAAGGCCACCGATCCCCGGCATATTCATATCCATTAACACGACATCGACCGGGTTACTGCGGCACCATTTGATGGCATCCTCACCGCAGTTCACTTCACCCGAGACTTTGATGCCTTTAATCTCTTCCAGAATGCGTCGTATCCCTGCGCGCACCAGTTCGTGGTCATCAACAAGAAGAACGTTGATCAAAGGGCTATTCTCCAGAAAGGGATAACGCTGCTGATAGCTAATTGGGCATATATTAACGTTTTTCCGGCAACATTAAAATCCAAATTGCGGTCAGCACATTCTGTTAACATTAAAGAAGAATATATCTTTACTTTCGACCTTGTTTCTGCGGCATACATCAAGTTTCAACCCATGACTCGAACGCTATTATTCACTGACTAAAAAACAGCTAATTATCAAAATGCGACAATCATCAAGAATAAAAACCTTATTCTCTCGCCTTATTTAACGTTAGTTAAACGAGAGTGAAACAATCTGTTTTTAATTCTTCCCAGTGCCCCGAGAATAACCTCCGGCAATATTGTTTATTACCGTAAACAGTCAGGCGCATTCTCATTCGTCGAACATGAATAACTCTGATGAATGTTATGGTATACTCCGCCGCCTTATGAATATCACTGTGCATAATGGCAGCGTACTAACTAAGCATTGAGGAAAGTAAATGAGCACTCCAGATTTTTCCACCGCCGAACACACTCGTGAACTGGCACAAGAAGTTACCTGTCTGAAGACGCTGTTAACCCTGATGCTGCAGGCTATGGGCCAGGCTGATGCGGGCCGCGTTATCCTGAAAATGGAAAAGCAGATCGCTCAACTGGAAGACCCAACTCAGGCCGAAGTATTCAGTAATACCGTTAAGCAAATTAAACAGGCTTACCGTCAATAAGCCGAGGGCGGCTGGCTGAATCCGGGTTCACCAGCCGTCAGCGCCACACGCAACACTCGCCCTCCAGGTTCAGATAATCCCCAACGCCGCCGCATAACAGGCTATCTGCGTCTTGTTTGGCGCATTGAATTTCTTCTGCATATTCTTCTGATGGAAGTTCACCGTGTTCTCAGAAATGGACAGGATAATCGCAATTTCTGCCGACGTTTTCCCTTCTCCCGTCCACTGGAGAATCTCTTTTTCACGCCTACTCAGCTTCATGTCGATCATTTCAACCGACGGGTCATCCAGGCGGTTTAACGTCGCCATACTCAGCTCAGCCAGGTAGTCCAGCCGCAGCCCAAGCTCATCTTCCGCAACCATTTCCGTGCGGATATTTGAGCGCGAAACGGAAAGAAAACCGGCCGTACGGTTAGGCGCCATGACGCAGTGTGTCCGCCCAGTTGCGAGACCGTGATCGCGTGCGGCATCCCACAGCTCACGAGCCTCAGCAAACAACGCATCGCTCCAGATTATTTCACCGCGCATGAAATTAGATTGTTTCAATACCGGGTCAATAGCAAAATAGTTTTCTGTGACATACCACTCTAGCCATTTTTGCGGGTAAGAACTCTGCAATGATAATTTAGGCCGCGTGAAAGGCACCGGATGCCGAACACACAGTGAAAAATAATCAAAACCCAGACATTGAGTTTGTTGTTGAACTAAAGTTTGTAATTCGCTGGCTTCAGTAATTGACAGGAAAAGTTCGAGTGCTTCCCGTCGCCAGCTAAAAAAGTCACGTTCCAGCATTATATCTGGCGGCTCTCCTGGCGCTAAAAAGTAATTCATTAATAGAATGTAATAAGCTAACACATTTATTAAAGTAATTAATGTGATTTATTGTCTTTCCGCCACAATTCTTCGGTTTTTACATATGTAAGGAAAAATTTACTGGAGCTATGTATGGTTAAATCTTCGTTTTCTTCTCTCCTTACTACAATGACCCAGGATCTCGAGCTGGAAACGCCCCAGCCATCCGTAAGCGTGGTGGGTCGAGGGGAGCTCAGCTCGCGCTTTCCTGTGACCGAACTCGCCACGGCCAGCCTCGCGACGGCGGGTTTTGCACTGCGTGCACTTCTCTCTCGCCCGGATACACCGCTTTATGTGGATCAACGTCTGGGCTCATATTGGTTTTCAGGTAGCCATTTCCCCGTGAACCGTGCTCCCGCCGCGCTGTGGGATGAATTTGCCGGGGATTATGCCACGCAAGACGGCTGGATCCGCCTGCATACAAATGCGCCACATCATCGCCAGGCGATGGAAAGCGTGCTGGGAGTGAGCAAGGATAAAACAGCTCTCGCCCAGCGCGTTGCCACGTGGAGTAAAATCGAACTCGAAGCCGCGATCGTTGCCGCAGGTGGATGTGCAGCGGCGATGCTAACCCACGACGAATGGCTGAAACATCCGCACGGGAAAACCGTTGCGGCAGAGCCGTTGTTCTGGCAGCAGTTCCACGCCGAAGCGCCCCGCACAACGCTGAAACTATCACCTGCACGCCCGCTGGCAGGCCTCCGGGTGCTGGATCTCACCCGTATTATTGCCGGCCCGGTTGCCACCCGATTTTTGGCCGGGCTGGGGGCACAGGTGCTGCGCCTTGATCCACCCGGTTGGGAAGAACCCACGCTTGTCGAGGAAGTCACTCTCGGAAAAAAATGCGCGACGCTCGATCTCAGGTCTGTCGCAGGCCGGGAGAAATTTAAAATCCTGCTTGCGAAAGCGAATGTCCTGGTGCACGGCTACCGCGCGGATGCGCTCGAATCATTAGGGTTTGATACCGAAACCCTGCAGGCTTTATCTCCGGGGCTGGTAGACGTGTCGCTCAACGCCTGGGGATGGCACGGACCATGGCGCAATCGCAGAGGTTTTGACAGCCTGGTCCAGATGTCCAGCGGTATAGCCGAGGCAGGTATGCGCTGGAAAAACGCCGGGCGGCCTTATCCGCTTCCCGTTCAGGCACTGGATCACGCCACGGGTTACCTAATCGCGGCGGCAGTGCTAAAAGGTCTACATGTTCGGCATGTGCAAAATCAGGGCTATAGCGCACGCCTGTCGCTCGCCCGAACGGCCGCTTTATTAATGTCGCATCCGGCTGGCGTTCAGTCGGGGCTTGCCGCTCCCGGCCCGCATGATTTTCAGTCAGGGATGGAATGGTCAGCTTTTGGGCTTGGAAACCGGTTAAAATTTCCACTGAGGCTGGCAGGCACGCCGGTTATCTGGGCGACGCCACCGATGCCTCTCGGCTCGGCGGACGCCGCCTGGGAGTGAAACCGGCGTCATCAACGCGGCTTACTGGGTCAGAAACTTCTCGAGGAACTGCCGGGTACGCGGCTGCTGTGGGCTGGCGAAAAGCGCTTTTGCCGGCCCCTGCTCCACAATTTTGCCCTGATCCATGAAGATTGCGCGGTCGGCTACGTCACGGGCGAAACTCATTTCATGGGTCACAATCACCATCGTGCGCTTCTCCTCAGCCAACTGGCGGATAGTATTCAGCACTTCCCCCACCAGTTCCGGGTCGAGCGCCGATGTTGGTTCATCGAACAAGATAACTTCCGGTCGCATAGCCAGCGCACGGGCAATTGCCACCCGCTGCTGCTGCCCGCCCGACAGGCGGCGCGGGTAGCTGTTCTCTTTCCCGCTTAAGCCCACTTTCACCAGCAGTTCACGGGCGCGAGCAATGGCTTCAGCTTTCGGCTCGCCTTTAACGATGACCGGGCCTTCAATAATATTTTCCAGCACCGTACGGTGTGGAAAAAGATTGAAGCTCTGGAACACAAACCCCACCTGCTGGCGCAGCGCACGAATTTTCTCTTTTTGCTTTGCCAGCGACTGCCCGGCATCAATCGTGATATCACCCACCTGAATCGTGCCGCTGTCCGGCTCTTCCAGCAGGTTAATACTGCGCAACAGCGTGGTTTTTCCAGAGCCGCTCGGGCCGATAATAGCCACCACTTCACCGGGCTTCACGTCCAGATCAATGCCGTGCAGCACCGTCTGTCCGTGGAATTTTTTCACCAGTTTTTTTACGTCAATGGCGCTCATTTCGGCTCCCTGTCCTGGCGATTAAGCCGGTTTTCGAAATAGTTCTGCAGCGTGGAGAGCACCGTCGCCATCACCCAGTAGACCAGCGATGCGGCGAGATACATGGTGAACACTTCCAGCGTGCGGGAGGTGATCAGCTGCGCCTGACGAAACAGCTCCGGCACCTGAATGGTCGCCGCCAGCGAAGTATCCTTCACCAGGCTGATAAAGCTGTTTCCGAGCGGCGGCAGCGCCACACGGGCCGACTGCGGCAGAATCGCGCGGCGCAGCGTTTGCCACCGCGTCATCCCGATACTGGCCGCCGCTTCCCACTGGCCTTTATCAATAGAGGCAATAGCCGCCCGCAGCGTTTCAGACGCATAGGCCGCGGTGTTTAACGACAGGCCAATCATCGCCGACGGGATCGGGTCCAGCTCAATGCCAAACTGCGGCAACCCGTAATAAATCATAAACAGCTGGGCGATAAGCGGCGTCCCGCGAAAGATGGAGACATAAAAACGCGACAGCAGCGAAAAGGGCCAAAATGCCGACAGACGCATCAGCGCCAGCATAAACCCGAGGATCAGGCCAAAGAACATCCCGCCGATACTCAGCTGGAGCGTGAAAACCGCCCCTTTAAGCAGATACGGTGCTGAATCCAGCACCAGTTGCAAACTTTCTTGCATGGTGATTCCCGATAATTAAAACCTGCTCCGCGTCTTACAGATGCGGGTGGTAGGCAAACAGCGCCGGCGCCCCGCCGGTATGAATAAAGGCGATAGGCCCCTGATCCTTGAATCTTTTTTGCGCCACGCCGTCAATCAGCCCGGCCATCGCTTTGCCGGTGTAGACCGGGTCAAGCAGGATGCCTTCAAGCCTGGCCAGCAGCTTCACTGCTTCCATGCCCTCTTCATTCGGCGTGCCGTAGCCTGGCGCGAAATAGTCATCCCAGAGGATAATTTCGCTGGTCGCGCTCACCTCAAGCGACTGCGCCACAGCCTGCTGCAGGGCGACAACTTTTGGTTTTTGCTGCGCCACGGTTCTGGAAACAGTGACGCCAATCAGCTCCACGTCCGGCATCAACTGCTCAAGGCCGACCGCCAGACCGGCATGCGTCCCCGCGCTGCCGGAGGCAACCACCACGGATGACAGGTTCACGGCGTTCTCGCACTGCTGGGCAATTTCCAGCGCGCTTTCAACATACCCCAGCGCACCTAACGCATTAGAGCCGCCGACCGGAATAACATAAGGCCGGAACCCCTGCGCTTCCAGGCGCGTAGCCACCGCTTCCAGTTGCTTATCCGGGGCGTTCAGCGCCTCGCACATTTCGACTTCAACATTGAACAGATCAACCAGCAGACGGTTGCCGTTGGTCAGGTAGTTTTCGGCTTTTGTCCCGATAGGGTTTTCAAGCAGCGCCACGCAATGTAGCCCAAGCTTTGCCGCCACCGCTGCCGTCTGGCGCACGTGGTTAGACTGGATAGCGCCGGCAGTGACCAGCGTATCAGCGCCTTCCCGCAGCGCGTCTGCGGCTAAAAACTCAAGCTTGCGCAGCTTGTTGCCGCCCATCGCCATCGGCGTCACATCATCACGTTTAATATAAATTTCACGGCCAAGATAGTCCGAAAAGCGCGGCAAATACTCCAGCGGCGTCGGCGCGCCAATAAATTCCAGACGAGGAAAACGCGTTAGGTGATGCAGTGACATAGGGCCTCCTGAGCCGATATCAATATCCAGTTTTATTATGCACCAGAGAGACGACTTCATTCTCTGGGGTAAATAAAAAAAGGTGCTGAAATCAGCACCTTTTCACTGTGATATCGGGTTACTTAGTGACGTCCGCCCCGAACCATTTATCGGACAGCTTAGCCAGAGATCCGTCTTTCTGCATCTCAGCGATGGCTGCGTCGATGGCTTTCAGCAGATCTTCATTGCCTTTACGTACGGCAACGCCAGCTTCCTGACGGGAGAACGCATCCCCCGCTACCGCCAGCGTGTTGTTGGTTTTCTTCACCAGATCCAGCGCGGCGAGGCGGTCAACCAGAATCGCGTCAATACGGCCCACGCGCAGATCCTGATATTTAGTTGGGTCATCATCGTAGGTACGGATATCTACGCCTGGCACGTTTTCACGCAGCCACTGTTCGTAGTTAGTCCCGAGGCCCACGCCCACTTTTTTGCCCTTCAGGTCAGCCGCAGTTTTAATGCTGCCTTCGTTGCCTTTTTTCACCAACGCCTGAATACCGGAAATGGTGTAAGGGGTGGAGAAGTCGTATTTTTTCTTACGTTCGTCGGAAATGGTGACCTGGTTAATCACCACGTCAATGCGTTTAGAATCTAAAGACGCCAGCATGCCGTCCCACTTGGTCGGCTTCAGCGCGGCTTTTACGCCCAGGTGCTGAGCCAGCTGTTCGGCAAACTCAACTTCAAAGCCGGTCAGCTTGCCGTCATCGCCCTGGAAACTGAACGGCGGATAAGTGCCTTCCAGCCCCACCAGCAGCGTGCCGCGCTCTTTCACTTTATTCAGAAGATTTTCAGCCGCGAAGGTTTTCACGCTTGCGCCGGCCACCAGAGCAACGGCCAGCACGCCCATCAGCGCCTGACGCCCCATCATTTTTAATTTCATGTTTACCCCGATTATTTACATTTTTTGTAGTGTAGCGGGCGGCTTCGGGATATATCAAAACCAGTCCGCTACAACTTATGCAAATTTAGTATATATCGGAGGTTGCGCTAATTTCCTGGCGCGAGATCGCATGTCCCTGCACCTGAAATTGCCAGTATTTGCGTAATGCGATGCGGTAATTATTGGTGCTGGTACGGGGCAACCAGGCGTCCAGCGTCTCGTCCAACAGGCCTTGCAGCGAGGCGGGAAGCGGGACTTTATGCTCGCTCAAATGGTTCCCCAGGCGGCGCAGACGAACCACGTATTCACGAATCGTCCCGTGGCTCATTTCAGTCTGCTCAAACAGATACTGTTTAAAGCCAATAATATCGAAGTAATTGTTTTGTTCTTTGCAGTGCAAATCACCGCAAAAACGACACAGCGCCATCCACTCTTTCTGCTCGATAAGCCAGGTAGCTTCATCAATAAGCGTATCAAGTTGAGCTATGGTGGCTTTATTGATAATTACCCCGCTGCGCGTGAGCGTGATGCGGTCGAGCAGCTTACTGCAATGTGCACAATGTGTCTGGGTGTGTTTGAAATCTTTGAGATAGCGGCTTAATGGCCGTCTTTTTGACTGCTGCACCGTCATGATAATTCCCAGGTCGTCAGATAATTGTGCGGCACTCCCTACAACTTACCCAGTTTGGTGCGCAAACGCTTGATCGCCTGGCTATGCAACTGGCTAACCCGTGACTCACCCACATCAAGCACCGCGCCAATCTCTTTGAGATTCAGCTCTTCCTGGTAATAGAGCGTCAGCACCAGTTGTTCGCGTTCCGGTAAAGCCTCAATGGCTTCCATTACGCGCTGGCGAAGATTGCTGTCCAGTAATTGCTGTAGCGGGTTTGCCTGCTGGTGCTCCTCGGTGACCAGTTCAATGCTATCGCCATGCTCTTCCCGCCACTCGTCATAAGAGAAGAGTTGGCTGTTATTGGTGTCGAGCAACATCTGGCGATACTCTTCGAGCGGGATGTCCAGTCGCTCCGCGACTTCCGTCTCGGTAGCGTTACGCCCCAGCTCTTGCTCCAGTTGACCAATCGCCTGTGCCACACCGCGAGCGTTACGCCTGACGCTTCGCGGCACCCAATCACGGCTGCGCAACTCATCAAGCATCGCCCCACGGATGCGCTGCACCGCGTAGGTAGTAAATGCCGTTCCCTGCAGGGCATCGTAACGTTCGACTGCATTCAACAACCCGATGCCGCCTGCCTGTAGCAGATCGTCGAGCTCCACACTCGCCGGCAGACGTACCTGCAGGCGCAATGCTTCGTGACGCACAAGCGGTACATAACGCTGCCACAGCGAGTGTTTATCCATTACACCTTCAGCGGTATACAGTGAATTCACGATAAACAGCCCTGCGTTAGTTGAGTTATCGGCATGATTATCCGTTTCTGCAGGGGTTTTAATCGGATGAATAGTGGGTGAAATGGGGGGTTATTTGGAGGTTATGAAGAAATAAACCCCTCGAAATTTAACCATAAAGTATGGCAAATCATGTTCCGGCTTACTTAAAAGTATCAATTGGTTGTTAAATATTAACGTCACATACTATAGCGAAACCGGAGAAATTAAGCCGGAGAATCTATCCGGTAAAAAAAGGATAAAATCATCTGTTATTCCAGGCCTGATCTCTGGCCGGGTTATCATACAGTGATAAATATACGCGTCGTTTCTCTGCGGAAAGCTCCCCCTGCCGCCAGGCGAAGCAGATTACAAGACAGGTCATTTACATGAACATTTTAATTACGGCTATAGGGTCAATGTCTGCACCAGCCGTGATAAATGCGCTGAAACGCGCATCCCACACCGTCATTGGGTGTGATATTTATCCTGAACAATGGGTGTATGCTTCTCGTCTGGTCGACAATTTTGTACAGGTTCCCCGTGCAACGGATAGCCAGGCTTTTATAGAAAGTATCAATGCAATTTGCGACCAACATCGCATTGAAGCCATCATCCCGCTGACCGATGTCGAAGTGGACGCGCTTTCTGATGCCCGCGGTAAACTGTGTTCATCCGCCACGCTGGCGCTGATGGCCGCGGATGCCATTACGCTCGCCAGGGACAAACTGACCTGGAGTAAACAATTTGCACATAACGGCATTTTTCTTCCACTGCCTGCCGTCGCACTTGCCGAGTCACACGAGCTTGCATTTGGTTTCCCGGTCATTCTCAAACAAAGGCATGGCCGCAGCAGCGAAGGGCTTCGCCGCGTGGAGACCGAAGCCGAACTGATTGAGCTACGTCAGCGGCTGAACGGCAACGACTGGATTGTCCAGCCGTATCTGCCAGGAGATGTTCACGTCATTGATATTGTCCGGCAGCGCGAGTCCGGCGAATGGGTGGGCGTTGCCCGCAAAGAGCTATTGCGCACCGCGAACGGGGCCGGATTAACCGTTGAAATCCTCCAGGATGATGGGCTGCTCGCCAAAGCGGCAGAAGTTGCCAGGCTGCTCGACCTGAACGGCTGCATCAATATTGAATTTATGCGCCACCCCACCGGGGATTACCTGATGGACATAAACCCCCGCTTTTCCGCTGGGGTCGAATTTTCGGTCATGGCAGGCTACGACATGATTACCAATCATCTCCATTGTTTCACCCGCCAGCCTATACAACCAGCCGTTGTCGTACAAAATGCCGTTTTTACGCGCCACTACGTCGCTGAGAAATCATTCACAGGATAGAGATATGAGCCAAATAACAGAGCCTGAAAAGCTCACCACGGCCGAGGACTGGGACAATAAATGGCAGGGTATTTTCGACCATTACCAAAACGATCTTCGCCACGCCTACTATATTGATGCGGTCAGAAAAAGCCGTGAAAAGCGGGTTCTGGAGATTGCTGCCGGTAGCTTTCGCGATATCGTCCAGTTGACAAAGCGTGGCGCAGAGGGCCACGGAATAGACTTTTCGCCAGAATCCGTGAGTCTTGCGAAAAAGCTTTACCCCTCCCTGCAGGATCGTTTTTCCGTGATGAATGCCTTCGAACTGCAGTACCCGGACAAGCATTTTGATATCAGTTACCACAATGGGTTTTGGGGGCTATTTGCGGATGAAGATATCCAAAAAATGGCGCTTGAGCAGGCCCGTATCACTCGCGGCAGAATGATCGTCACGGTACATAACGCCCATAATCAGTCATTTGCTGATTACTTTAAGGTGAAAAAAGAGACCGACTCGCTGTTTAACATCCGCTTCTTTACCGTCGAACAGATGCAGGAAATCCTCGGCAAAGTCGCCCGCAAAGTCACCATTATCCCGGTTGGCAAAGGCAAAAAAACGCACGAAGACTGGCTGATACGCCACGGCCTTCATAACCCGTTATTGATTAACGCCATGTTTAGATTGTCCGGCCAGCGCTACCTTGAGCGCAGCGAGCGCTTGATGTGTATCGCCGAGCTATAACAGCACGTGCAACACAGTAAAAAGGGCCTTGTCGCAAGACAAAGCCCTTTTTTCTTCACACGGACACCCAGCTATGCGGCGACGCTTTGCCCTTTAGCAATTCGCCTGACTGCCGCGATAATACGCAGTTGCTGTTCTTCTTCGAGATCCGGGAATATCGGCAAACACAGCACCTTGTTAGCCAGGTCGTTGGCTACCGGCAAATGCTCCGCAGCGGAGGACGGCAGATGCCGGTACATCGCGAAGGAACTGATAAGCGGATAGAAATAGCGACGGGTATAAATCCCCTCTTCTTTTAATGCGTCGTACAACGCGTCACGGCTCACCGGGAAGCGTTCATCTATCAGCACGGGATAGTAAGCGTGGTTCCACTCGTAATCGCTTTTCTGGGTATAAAACTCAAGGCCAGGAATATCGGCCAGACCTTCACAGTAGCGCTGATAAATGTCGGCCCGGGCGCTTAAGGCGCCGTCAATATGCTGAAGCTGCAACAGGCCAAACGCCGCCTGCACCTCATTCATTTTCGCGTTAATGCCCGGCGCAATTACCGTCGTTTCGTCGGCAAAGCCAAAGTTTTTCAGGTAATCAATGCGTTTCTTGGTTCTGGCGTCCGGGCAGATAATCGCCCCGCCTTCAATAGTATTAAACACTTTGGTGGCGTGGAAACTCAGGATAGACAAATCACCGCAGTTCAGGATGCTGCTACCGTTTTGCTTCACGCCAAAGGCATGCGCCGCATCGTAAATAACTTTGAGGCCATAGGTGTCGGCGATACGCTGAATTTTATCCACATCGCAGGGGATGCCATAGCAGTGCACCGGCATAATGGCCGTCGTTTGCGGGGTGATCAGCGCCTCAATCGCGTCGGCATTAATATTGAACGTCTGCGGGTCAATATCGGCAAAGACCGGCGTCAGGCCATTCCACAAGAGGCTGTGCGATGTCGCCACAAATGAGTAAGGCGTGGTGATTACTTCGCCGCTCAGCCGCAGCGTCTGGAACGCGGTCAGCAGCGCCAGCGTGCCATTAGAGAACAGCGAAAGATATTTTACGCCCAGATAATCGGCCAGCGCCTGCTCTAGCTGCTGATGAAATGGCCCGTTGTTGGTCAGGTATTTATTTCCCCAAATCTGCTCGAGGTAAGGAACAAACTCCTCCAGAGGCGGAAGCAGAGGGCTGGTGACAAAAATATTTTTCATAGTACACCTCGGTGTGAAACCAGTTGGCGCGGCCCGCGCCTTATTCCAATACTGTGAACGTACGGTGTGCTTCACCGGCACAGTAAATTCGCCATGCTTCCCGCAACGCTCGTCCAAAAGTGTCAGCCACGTTGAAGCCGCCCGCGGTTTCCGCTGGCATTCTTTCACGCATTGTCATGCGTATTTCATTCAGTTCAGGCAGCCGGTCGCACCAGCTCAGCGCCTTCTGGATGTAATCTTCTTCGCTGTAGGCAATAAAGTTTTCCAGTCCATGAATGCGCATAATATCGACACCCTGTCGGGCAGCCATTGTGGCACCGCACAGCGTCAGCGTTGGCACGCCCATCCAGCAGGCGTGGTTACTGGTGGTGCCACCAGAGTAGGGAAATGCATCAAGTAAAATGTCGATTTCATTGTGGTAAGCCAGATAATCAAGCAGCGGTGCTCTTTTCTTGAATATCAGGCGCGACGGTTCAATACCCAGCAGCTCGAGTTTCCTCGTCATCTCGACCACCATTTTTTCATCGTTCATAAAACCGATAACAAATTTGGCTTCAGGAGACTGTGCCAGGATAGTGGCCCACACCCGGAGGACTTCATCGTTGATCTTTTTAGGGCGATTAAAGCTGCCGAAGGTGAGGTAACCGTTTTTAAGCGCCGGCAGAGGTTCGATATCGGGGCTTTGCGGATCGGGCTCAAAGAACTTACGCATCTCAATAAACATGATGCTTTCGGTCAGTTGCTGTTCAAGATCGGCTGGCTCAGCGAGCGTCGCGGTCACAATACGGTAATCCATCGTTTTCAAACCGGTTGTGCCGGGGTAGCCAATCCAGGAGATTTGCACCGGTGCAGGGCGAAGCGCAAACGCCGGCAGACGGTTGTCAGAAGTGTGGCCCGAGAGATCAAACAGAATATCAATCCCGTCATGATAAACTTGTTCAGCAAGCTGCTGGTTGCTTAACTTGTCCACCTGCCGCCATAGCACGGAACCGGCCGCAAAATGTTCAGTGACCTCATCATGAACATAAGAGGTGCTGTACCCCACCAGCTCGAAATGATTTCTGTCCAGCCCATCCCAGAACGGCGCTAAGAAGTGACTTACGGGATGCTTGCGTAAATCACCGGAAACAAAGCCCACGCGCAGTTTTTTATCAGGATTTTTTATACCCCGATAAGGCAGTTGCAGATGACAAGCCGCGGCCCATGCGCCTACCGTCTCACCGTATTGCAGATGTTTCTGGTACAGCTGTTCTGCCGTTACCTTATGGTCGTGGGTCATTGCAAACAGCAGTGCGGTAAAGTAGTCAAAATTACTCGGTTCCAGCGCGATCGCTTTGTTAAGAAACCAGGCGGCCTCGTCAAGTTTTTGGCTATCGCTGAGAATGATCCCCATCGTGGCAAAGTGAATCGCTTTCACCTCGTCGCAGCGCAACGAAACACGAGAACACTTTTCCGCCAGGGACATTTCACCCAGCTGGTAATATGAGTACGCAAGGCTATGCCAGAAATTGACGTTTTTATCTTCCAGCCTTAACAACCCCTGCAGGAGAAGAATCGCGTAATAATGTTGGTTTGTTTTCTGTAGCCCTGTCGCCAGATCGTAATAAATATCCAGACTGGAGAAATAGTGTCCCATCAGCCGACAAAGCACTTCTTTTGCTTCATCCCAACGATTGGACAGCACAAGCGTTCGCGAATAACAGCGAAGCGCGGCAATATCCTCCGGGTTCTCTTTCAGTAGCTTCTCAGCACAGGTTTTCGCATCCTGAATCTTTTTCTCACGAATTAAACGATTAATCCGGTCGTAAGTATCTTCCGCAAGTTCTGATTCACGCTGGGGTAAGTCATTAACATCTTTGCTAAGCAAACCGCCTCGCGATATCGAAACACTGAGCAGCAGCAAATTGTTCAACAGCGGTAGCAAAAATTGTGTTTTCCCCGTACGTAAAAAAAGCTGGTAGTGCTTTTTCCAGGCCACCGGAGACCCCATCAACGCGCCTTTTTTACGTAGCGACATAAAACACTGCCACGCCTCGGCATCCACACCGGCTAAACCGTGTTGCAAATAGCGCCATTCTTCAGGCGTGACAGAAAACTCGCCGCCCCAGAGGTTCCTGTATACTTGTGAGGCATTCTCTTCTGACACGCCGTTTTTCAGCGATAAAATTGGCCGTAGCGTGTCATTTTCAGCCCGATCATAGGCCCCTGGAGTACAGCGCCAGTAGAGTCCGGCAGGCTGAGTGAGATAAAGATCTTTCAGTACGTTCAGGACTGCCTCCCGCACGTCAGTATTGTCTTCCGGCTTACGGCAGTTAATGACCAACTGTTCGACGCTTAGGCTGAATGGCCAGGCAGCCCCCAGCAGATCCAGAATGCGTAAAGTGATCGGATTCTCGCTACTAGACTGCTGCCCATCCCCGCCAATATGGCCGTTGTATATCGCCCCATTCTCGTTCATTTTGCGGCTAAAGTTTCCCGCCCAATAAAGTGATTCGAGGCACGAACTATCGGGCAATGCCGGGAGGTGTTCTTCGGTTCTGGTCGCACTGAGCAGACTGAAGCGCTCGGAACGCGATACCGCAAAATCAAGATATTGTTGGGCGGAGATGCGCTGCTGCCCGGCGACGAGGGCGTGTAGCGTTGCGACCTTTTCACCATAAGCGCGCGGCAGCTCATACTGAGGCACCGCATCACCAACATAGCGCAATCCCAGGTCGCTGACCTGACGGCAAAACTCAGTAAAAGACAAGGCTGCCGTGGTCGGAGAGAGATAACGCAAGGTCAGGGCAAGATCGCTCTCTTTCTCAGCCTGTTCAACCTGGGCTTTAAGTGTCCCTTCCGGTAGCGTCATCGCCAGATAGCTCAGCATGCCTCGCGCAGCATTGACCTGAGACTCAGGATCGGCATTCGCGCCCCGGGATGCATGGTAGCCAAGCGCTTCGCGAATGGCCGCGGTGTCAGGTTCGCCAGTGGAGGGATACCAGTGCAGGCAGACAACGCCGGAGGCAGAAAGATTTTGGCGGCACCAGAGCAAGAGTGCCTCTCGCTCCTGGCGGCCGAGTAACGAGAAAATACCGCGAATCACAATGTAGTCAAACTGCCCGCCTTCAGTGGCGAGAATATCCCCAAGTCCGGCGGTGAACAGCTCAATATTGCTGAGCCCTAATGCCTGAGTATGGCGCTGCCCTGTGGCAATCAAGCTTTCATCAATATCAATCCCCATCACCTGGCTTTCCGGGCACGCCAGCGCGTGGGCCGTAATGCATCCTCCCTCGCCACATCCTATTTCCAGCACGCGCGCGTGCGCAGGCTCCACCGTAGTAAGATGGTAGACGCAGGCCGCAGACTGAATAGCAACGGGCGAAATACGGTGATCCGGGTAATACTGACTCACGTTATGCTTATCCATTATTTTGAAGAAATAAATGCAGACTCAACCGATTAACGCGCTGTACTTTTCCAACAGCGACGCTTTGTATCGACGATAATCCTCACTCTCAGCCCCGGAGTGACTCAGTACCCAACTAAACGCATCCTCGCCATGTTCAGCATCCACGAGCGTACGCGGCTGAACCCGGCCTATCGCCATTTTGTCCAGCGCGCTAAGCTCATTTTCGACGGCGGCCAGTGCCACTTGATCGAGGAACCGCTCGGCATTGTTGCGTTGTAAATTGAGATCGATAAACCGGGCCACGGCTGCCAGATATTTCGTCGACAGCTCGCCCCCTTCACAATAGAGACATGTCGCCAGAATCGACGCCCAGAACGGCGCGGTATCATCCCAGGCCAGCAGTAAGTCTTTGACCTCTAACTGCCCTTTCATCCCGGTCCACGACTTCCTGACGAGGCTGTTCGGCTCAAGCAGCAGGACAGGCGCGGTCATTTTTTCCAGCGCATGAGATAAAAAGACCAGCCGGCGACTGGCACAGTGCACATTCGCGGCCGCGCCCGGCGCCACTGCCTCGCTGCTTAACGAAATAGCCAGTTCAGGCATCGCGTCGCGAAGCCCTGCAATCTGCTGAGTCAGGCCAGCATCACAGTTATAAATATGGAAATGAACGTTAAGCTCGTCGCGATTGGTGTCGAAGAGAGAAAGCAGTAACGGCAGGCCATGAGCGGTAAAACCAGCGCGATCGCACGCGATCAGCACGGTAGTTTTATGATTACTGGCCGGCTCAATTAACCAGCAATAACGGCCAGCATCAGGCTGCCCGTCGGTCACAGATAAAGCGCTAAAGTCGATAAAGGAGTCCGGACGGCCTCCCAGCTTGTAGATAGCCGTGACGACCATCAGCAGCGCCATAGGATCTTCCCCGATAAGCGCCATGTTCTCAGTAAGCTGCTGAATAATGACATATGCCTGATTAAAATCTTCTTCCATCAGGCAGATGAGCAAGAGAATTTTTAGTGCAACGGGTGACTCACTGAGCTCGGAAAGATTATTGGATATAAGGAAAACGGCAGAATTTATTTCATTAATGCGGAACAGGATCTGAACGGCGACAACCAGATAGTTTTTATTCCCGTCGAGCTTTAGTGCCTCAACGATACATTGCGTGATTTTCTCAACATTCTCCGCGTCAATCGCCTTAGACTTTTCTCCAGAAGGGCCGCAGAGTGCCGCATTTGCCAGAATAATTGCCCCAACCATCAGCTTTAACGCTCTGTCTTGCTCGTGATTCAACCCCGTCTGTGCCTGGTTTAATTTGTCTTCGAGGCCAGCAAAATCGGCATTGGCAAAATTCAGGACTTCCGTCACCAGCCACGCAGGTAAAACATCGGCTTCCGGCAGGTTAATCGCTCGGGTAAACAGATCGCGATAATATTGATGCATTGCCCGAGTGCGGGAGAAACTGTTCATAACTGTCCTTTGGTTGCAATATTTTGCCAGACGGGTGATTGTCTGATGCTAGCACCCGGCCCGTAAGCATAATGCGCTGAACAAAACCGAAATTAACGCCTTAACCTTCATATTAAAAACACCCTGTCGCCCCCTTTCTGCAAAAACAAAAAAAGGCTGCTGTTTCCAGCAACCTTTCTTGTAGCAGTCTGCGAAATTAACGCAGCAGGGACAGCATTGCCTGTGGAACCTGGTTTGCCTGAGACAGCACGGAAGTACCAGCCTGCTGCAGGATCTGCGCACGGCTCATGTTGGAAACTTCGGTCGCGTAGTCAGCGTCCTGGATACGGGACTGAGCAGCAGACAGGTTGGTGATGGAGTTGTTCAGGTTGTTGATGGTAGATTCGAAACGGTTCTGAATCGCACCCATGTTAGAACGTGCAGTATCGATTTTCGCGATAGCAGCATCAGCAGCAGAAACAACAGCCTGTGCAGTAGAGTGGTCAACGATTGAAGTGCTCAGGCCAGCGCTCAGGCTAGCGGAAGAGGCGTTGATCAGAGAGTCGCTGCCGATAACGATGGTATCGTTAGCGGTGGTGTTAGCGCCAACCTGGATGTTCAGACCAGTAGAAACAGAACCGTCCAGCAGGTTTTTGCCGTTGAAAGCAGCGCCGCCAGAGATACGGTCGATTTCAGACAGACGCTGGGTGATTTCAGTCTGGATGGATTTCAGGTCAGTGGTGCCGTTGGTATCGGTAGCAGCCTGCAGGGACAGTTCACGGATACGCTGTAAGTTGGTGTTGATCTCGTTCAGGTTACCTTCAGCGGTCTGAACCAGAGAGATACCGTCGTTAGCGTTACGAGCCGCCTGAGTCATACCCTTAACCTGGGAAGTCATACGGTTGGCAATCGCCTGACCAGCAGCATCGTCTTTCGCGCTGTTGATACGCATACCGGAAGACAGACGCTCGATAGCGGTACCCAGTGAAGACTGAGATTTGCTCAGGTTGTTCTGAGTAGTCAGGGACAGCAGGTTAGTATTGATTACGGACATAGTATTAATTCCTTAAAAATTGGGTTTAGGTTCGGTGCCTAACACTCACGGCGTCTCTCACCGTCAACAAGGTTATCGACGCCCTCAGTTCCAACTTTAGATTTAATGATAAAAAAAATTTAACACCATGAATTTAAAAGGAATTAATTTCAGAAATTGTTCCAAACCTCACCTTTCCTGGACTTTTATAATGCGTTTATTGCCCGTTCGAAAATATATCTTTGCGGCACGGAGGTCCATCAGCCACGCTATTAATGAATACGTCTTTTCCGACAATCGTCATATAAGGCCGATCCACGGCCTGCTATTCGGCTGATTATTTTTTTTACCTGGCTGTAAACTTTTCATCGAGTCAGCCGATAAGTTAATGAAACTACCAGCGACTTAAAGGAAGACATCAATGGCATCGATCTCTAGCCTTGGAGCAGGCACGACCCTGAACCTCCAGGACACTTACGATAAGCTTTATGCGGCAGAGCAGACAAAACTAACTATTTTTGATACGCAGACCAAAACTTATCAAGCTCAGTTTAGTGCCTTTGGTCAATTAAAAACGGCGATATCGGGTCTGGAAACGGCGACGGCAGCGCTGACCAAAAGCGGTGCCCTGCTGGCAACGTCTGTGAGCAGCACGAATACTGCATTCAGCGCCACTACGACCAGTGATGCCATTCTTTCTGACTACACGGTTAACGTCCAGCAGCTGGCGAAAGGCCAGGTATTAATGTCCGGCAGTATCGCCAGCAACACGGCTCAGCAAGGGGCGACGACGGGCGGAACGCGTACACTTACCATCACGCAGCCTGGGACGACGACCCCGTTAAGCGTGACGCTTTCCGACAGTGACACCTCATTAAACGGTATCGCAAAAGCGATCAATGGGGCCAACGGGAATGTTTCGGCCTCAGTCGTTAAAGCCAACGACGGTGATTACCGCCTGATGCTGACGTCCAAGAGCACCGGCGCTAATTCTGATATGACCGTGACCGTCACCGGTGACGACCAGTTGCAGGGCGTGATTGGCTACAACTCTGCCAGCAAATCTGGCGCATTGAGCGAGCAAACGGCGTCGCAAAATGCCAAAGTGTCGGTAAACGGCGTCGTGATCGAACGCCAGAGCAATAGTATTAGCGATGCTATGCCGGGTGTAACACTGAACCTGAAAGCAAAAAGCACCGCCGACGAAACGCTGAGCGTGACGCGCACAACCGATGCCAGCAAAAAAGTCATTAATGATTGGGTAAAAGCCTATAACACCCTGCAGTCAACGATTGCGACCGTGACCAAATATGTAAAAGTTGACCCAGGTGCAGCACAGGATAGCAGCAACGGTGCGTTGGTCGGCGACAGCACCGTTCGCGGTATTCAGGCGGATATTCGCAGCATGCTGACGCAGGTTCAGGGCGGCGATTTCAGCATTATGGCGCAACTAGGGATTAGCCAGGATCCGGTGCTGGCACCTGATGGTTCCAGCGCACTGAAAGTGGATGATGCCAAGCTGACTAAAGCGCTGAGTGATAATCCACAGGGCGTGATCAACTACTTCGTTGGTGACGGCAAAACGACCGGTTTTGCAACCCAGCTGGACACCAAGCTGAACAACATGCTGAGCACCAGTTCCATCAACGCCGGCGTCATTAAAAACGCGCAGGATGGCCTAACCTCAACATTGAAAACTGTAGCAGACCGTAAACAGGATATGAGCGACAGTATCGATGCCACCATGGCTCGCTACAAGGCTCAGTTTACTTCCCTGGCAAACCTCGTCAGCCAGATGACCAATACGGGGAACTACCTGGCGCAGCAGTTCAACAAAAGTTAAGGATGTAATATGTACAAGAGTTCTGGTGTACAAGCCTATCAACAGGTCGGTCTGGAAAGCGCCGTTATGAGTGCCAGTCCACACCAGCTCGTGGTCATGCTGTTCGACGGGGCACTCAGTGCCCTGGTGCGAGCCCGCCTGTTTCTGGAACAGGGGCAAATGCCACAAAAGGGAGAGGCGCTCTCCAAAGCCATTAACATCATTGATAACGGACTAAAAGCAGGTCTGAATATGGATATCGGAGGGGAACTGCCTGGTAACCTTGCGAATCTTTATGACTATATGGTGCGGCGTCTCCTGCACGCTAACTTGCGTAATGATGCCGACGCAATCAGCGAAGTAGAGCGATTGCTCACCAATATTGCGGATGCATGGAAACAAATCGGTCTTTCTCCCTCTACACTTCAGGATGCTATCTGATGAATGATTTCATCTCATCCCTCAATGAGTGGTATGCCCTGCATGCGCTCAGCCAAACCATGCTTGACCTTGCTCACTCTGGACAATGGGATGAGCTGATAGAACAAGAAGTGAAATACGTTCAACTGGTAGAAGCGATTGCCAATAACCCGATTGCGCAGTCAAGCCAAAGAAGTCAGGAAGAAGCAAAGGCGCTGCTTGATATGATTCTCGCCAATGAAAATCAAATCAAAGGGCTGCTTAACAGCCGCCTGAGCGAGCTTCGCGATCTGATTGACCAAAGTGGTCGCCAAAAATCACTGAACAACACTTACGGTTTTCTCTCCGGTAACGTGTTAACACCGAGTGACCTGAACCAGTAAACCTGCCGTATTTCGATTCTTATTCCATACTCCAGAAGTCAGCTAAATGACTTCTGGAGCGCGGAAAAGATGACGAACCCCACCCTGTTACAGTTTTTTCACTGGTATTCCCCCGGCGACGGAACGCTTTGGTCAGAAGTTGCAGACCGTGCGGCCAGCCTCAGCGACATCGGCATCAACATGGTTTGGCTTCCCCCAGCGTATAAAGGCAGCGCGGGCGGTTATTCGGTGGGCTACGACAGTTACGATCTCTTTGACCTCGGTGAGTTTGACCAGAAAGGCAGCGTCGCCACCAAGTACGGGGATAAAACGCAGTTGCTGGCAGCAATAAAAGCCCTGCGGGACAAGGGTGTTTCAGTGCTGCTGGACGTTGTCGTGAACCATAAAATGGGCGCCGACGAAAAAGAGCATATCCGCGTCAACCGGGTAAATGCCGATAACCGCAACGATATCTCGCCTGAGGTTATCGACTGCGAGGCCTGGACCCGCTACACCTTCCCCGCCCGTGCCGGGCAATACTCACAGTTCATCTGGGACTACAAATGCTTTAGCGGCGTCGATCATATAGAAAACCCCGACGAAGACGGCATCTTCAAAATCGTCAATGACTACACCGGCGAAGGCTGGAACGACCAGGTGGACGACGAGCTGGGGAATTTCGATTATCTGATGGGAGCGAATATCGACTTCCGCAACCAGGCGGTAACCGAAGAGCTTAAATACTGGGCGCGCTGGGTGATGGCGGAAACGCAGTGCAACGGCTTCCGGCTCGATGCCGTCAAACACATCCCGGCCTGGTTTTACAAAGCGTGGATTGAGCACGTCCAGGAAGTGGCGGACACGCCGCTGTTTATCGTGGCGGAGTACTGGTCGCATGAAGTGGACAAGCTGCAGGAGTACATTGCCCAGGTAGACGGCAAAACGATGCTGTTTGACGCCCCTCTGCAAATGAAATTCCATGAGGCATCCCGGCTTGGGCGCGATTACGACATGAGCCAGATTTTCACCGGCACGCTGGTTGAGGCCGACCCGTTCCACGCCGTCACGCTGGTAGCTAACCACGACACCCAGCCGCTGCAGGCGCTTGAGGCCCCCGTGGAAGCCTGGTTTAAACCGCTGGCCTATGCGCTAATTCTGCTGCGCGAAAACGGCGTGCCATCGGTGTTTTACCCGGATCTTTTCGGCGCAAGCTACGATGATAAAGGTGGCGACGGGCAGAACTACCACATTGATATGCCGGTCATTGAACAACTGGACGACCTGATTCACGCCCGGGAGCGCTTTGCCCACGGCGTGCAAACTTTGTGGTTCGATCACCCTAACTGCATTGGCTTTAGCCGCAGCGGTACGGCAGAAGCCCCAGGCTGCGTGGTTATCATGTCCAACGGCGATGACGGCGAAAAGCACATTACCTTAGGCGAAAATTTCGGTGAGAAAAACTGGCGTGATTATCTCGGCAATCGCGAGGAAACAATTCGCACTGATGCAGGCGGCAACGCAGTCTTTACCTGTCATGGCGGCAGCGTGAGCGTTTGGGTGCTGGAGGATGTGCTGTGAGTGGGTTTTTACCCTCACCCTAACCCTCTCCCTAAAAGGGAGAGGGAATAAACCTGTTCCCGCACCTGTTTTCTCCCTCGCCCCCTTGGGGAGAGGGCCGGGGTGAGGGGATTTATTAGTTTTTGGATACTTTGCTATCTAAAGGATTTTTAGCCAGGAAATCTGCGCACTCTGTCGTCAAACGATCGACACGCTTCAACGTCATCCCGGCATATTCCAGCGTGTCGCCGCTCAGCTCAATATCGTAAATTTCACGTTTAACGGTGACGTTGCGCAGATCGCCAGACAAATGCGTCAGCTTACCCGGTACCCCAATCACCCGCTGCCACTGGCGGCAATCCAGCGTATCGCCCTGCGGCGTGACCACCAGCGAAGCAATCGCCTCCGGGCTAACCAGCTCGCTCTGCGGCCCGCTGGACTGCCAGTAGCCCGCCATGCCCGCTGGCGCTTCAGTACGCACTACTTGCTTATAATCTCTGACCTCGGTGCAGCCGCTCAGTGCCACCAGCGCCGCCAATACTAAAAGCTTCTTCATCGTCTATCCTGACTGCGGAGAAAAAATAATTCTGGCATTAAAGCCCGATGCCTGCCAGCAATTCCGCCTGGGGCACAAAAATTGATCCAGATTGTTTTTTCGTCTTTTCAGCCTGTTAAGCCCAAAAGATGGGCGTATGATTGCGCCTTCTTTAGCCCTTCGCGGCACGTTCTTCTGAGTTCAGAGGCGAAAACAATGACCTGGCACTCCTTTAAACACCAATACCTGGTAACCTTCTGGAAACCGATGCCCGCGGTGATCGCGGCCGGGATCCTCTCCACCTATTACTTTGGCATCACCGGCACCTTCTGGGCCGTGACCGGCGAATTCACCCGCTGGGGCGGTCAGCTCCTGCAGCTGATGGGCATTCACGCTGAAGAATGGGGTTACTACAAGCTGATTCATCTCGACGGCAGCCCGCTGACCCGCATTGACGGCATGATGATCATCGGCATGTTTGGCGGCTGTTTTGCCGCCGCGCTGTGGGCCAATAACGTCAAGCTTCGCCTGCCCCAGCACCGCATTCGCATCATTCAGGCCGTGCTCGGTGGGATTATTGCTGGCTTCGGCGCACGACTGGCAATGGGCTGTAACCTTGCGGCATTTTTTACCGGTATCCCACAGTTTTCGCTGCACGCCTGGTTCTTCGCCCTTGCCACCGCCATCGGCTGCTGGTTTGGCGCGCGCTTCACGCTGCTGCCGATATTCCGCATTCCGGTCAAACTGCAAAAAGTCTCCGCTGCCTCCCCACTCACCCAGCAGCCGGATCGCGCTAAGCGCCGCTTCCGCATGGGGATGCTGGTGTTTATCGGCATGCTCGGCTGGGGTGGTTTGACCGCCATAAACCAGCCGAAACTGGGGCTGGCGATGCTGTTTGGTGTCGGCTTTGGCCTGCTGATCGAACGCGCGCAGATCTGCTTCACCTCCGCCTTCCGCGACATGTGGATCACCGGCCGCACCCACATGGCCAAAGCGATTATTCTGGGCATGGCGGTCAGCGCCATTGGCATCTTTAGCTATGTGCAGCTTGGCGTAGAAGCCAAAATTATGTGGGCGGGGCCAAACGCCGTTATCGGCGGGCTGCTATTTGGCTTTGGCATCGTGCTGGCCGGGGGCTGTGAAACGGGCTGGATGTACCGCGCGGTTGAAGGCCAGGTACACTACTGGTGGGTCGGCCTTGGCAACGTGATTGGCTCTACGCTATTAGCCTGGTTCTGGGATGATATTTCCCCGGCGCTGGCCACCAGCTGGGACAAAGTCAACCTGCTGAATACCTTTGGGCCGCTGGGCGGGCTGCTGGTGACCTACCTGATGCTGCTTGCCGCTTATTTGCTGATCGTCGGCTGGGAAAAACGCTTCTTTCGCCGTAAAAACCAGGCTATCGGCACCACAACAGGAGAAACCGCATGAGTCAGAACATTGTCCCGGATTACCGACTGGACATGGTAGGTGAGCCCTGCCCTTACCCGGCTGTTGCCACGCTGGAGGCAATGCCGCAGCTGAAAAAAGGCGAGATCCTGGAAGTCGTCAGCGACTGCCCGCAGTCCATCAATAATATCCCGCTGGACGCCAAAAACCACGGCTACACGGTGCTGGATATTCAGCAGGATGGCCCCACCATTCGCTATCTTATTCAGCGTTAATCATGAAAGGGGCAAAACTGCCCCTTTTATCAACGAACCGGTTTTACCCAGGCCCCAGAGTCCAGCAGGAAACGTTCTGCGCTGGCAATTTTCTGTACTGCCCTGTCTCCGTGCTTAGCCACCAGCATCGCCAGTAAACATTCGGCAATGCCCATTGCCGACACCACGGAAGGAAAGAACGACGGGCTGTGCGCAGAGAAATAAAGCGTGCTGGCGGCATGTTCCGCGAGTGGTGAGAGTGGAGAGTCAGTCAGCGCGACGATTTTACTCCCGGCCTGCCTGGCCGCACCCAGCACGTCAAGGGACTCACGCGAATACGGTGCGAAACCAATCATCAGCACCACATCTTTCGGCGTCAGTTCACGAGTGAAAATTTCGTAATTACTCGCCTGACCATCGATGAGCGACACGTTCTTATTAAACAGGCGATAGATATAAAACAGCGTGTAGGCCACCGAATAGCTGGCGCGGAAACCACAGACATAAACATGTTCGGCCGCATCCAGGACGTCAACAGCCTTCTCCATCGCCTCGGGATTTTCGGCCTCAGTGTGGGAAAGATTCACCGCATGGGCGTCAAACACTTCCTGATAGAGTGACGCCGTACTGCCCTTGTCCACCAGCTTCTCCGCCCTTGCCTGATGGGTTTCATTATTCAGGCCAAACTCCTGAATAACGTCGGTTTTGAACTCTCCCCAGCCGACATAGCCCAGGCGCTGGGCCAGACGCAGCAGCGTAGCGGGCTTGACGCCAATGCGTGCAGCAAACGCCCGCATTGAAAGCGCGATTAAGTCCTTCATGTTATGCAGGCTTAACTCTGCGGCCCGCTGCAGCTCGGGGGTTAATGTCTCGTAATGCTGTTCTAGCTTTTGTTGCGGGGTCATAGGCTGACAGGACGCTCCCATATAGACCGGAAATCCCTTCCGGTTTCTTGACGGTATCGTCCTGATAGTGCAGTGAAATGACTTTAGACGTCAAATGAATGCAGATACCACACTGATATTATTGATAAAAATGATACATCTCTCAACAAACTGGGAGATAAGTCTCATATATACGCGCAATAATCAGCATCAGCGCGACGCAAAGCCCCATGATGCTGAATGCCGCAAACAGGAAAATGAGATAAAAGCGCATCGCTCCCCCTGAGAAAGAAAAAGCCCCATAAGGAGCTTTTGAATACAGCAAGATTTACCACTGCAGAGACGCACCGGCACCCACGACAAAGTTTTGCTGTGAGTCATTCGAGACGGATGCTTTCACCACAGTATTTGCCGTTGCACGAGCGGAGAATCCTACCGCAAGTGCGTTCTCTCCGTCAGTGGTGCCCACCCCGGCGCCGACGGAAAACGTTGCGCCCTGGGTTACCTGTGGGATGTTAGCCATCGCCGCAACGCCAGCGATCCCCGCGGAGGCACGTTGACGGTTTTCATCAACCTGATCTTTTAAGTGGTTAAAGCTACTGCTGCTGACGGTATTTGCTTCCAGTGCACCAAGGCGAGACTCATGATCGGCCAGCTCAGCAGTATTCTCAGCCATCGCCTGGTTAGTGGCCTCCAGCGCGGCTTTGTTCGCTTCGGTATTTGCCGTAGCCGCATTGATTCTGGATTGAGCGTAACTGTCATTGTCGTTGATTCGGTTGTTTAGAATATTAATTGACTCATTTTGTCTTTCATTCATTGCCGCACCATTAACCAACGCTTTGTAAATCGTGTCGTTGTCTAAATCAGCCGCATAAACCGCGCCCGCAATATGTGTTACCAGTCCGACACCAACCATTAATACCAGCATTGCCTTTTTCATCTTAAAAACCTACTATATATTCGCTTGTGAAGATTTAGTAAAATCCGATCAAATCGATAGTTAACCGGCTGCAACCGGTTAACTATCACCTCAATAATTTATTAAGCACCATCACTCTTCTTTATTTAATACGTTACTCCCTCAATAGTTTCGCCAGAAATCAAATAAGCTTCATCGACTTTCTTTAACCCTCGCCTTTTCTCCCACCCCATGAGGC
The DNA here is from genome assembly GCF_000758305.1 of Cedecea neteri. Taxonomy (NCBI): domain Bacteria; kingdom Pseudomonadati; phylum Pseudomonadota; class Gammaproteobacteria; order Enterobacterales; family Enterobacteriaceae; genus Cedecea; species Cedecea neteri. The sequence goes on from NZ_CP009458.1 coordinate 4,172,400, forward strand.
GCGCACCCAACAGCCCAGCATGACGTTCAGCCGTCACGCTGTGATTTGTTCAATTAACGATATACTTATGGTCGGCTGTTCATTTTTCCTGATGCAATACGAGTCTGTTCGCATATCACCCAGAAAAATAAAATAATAATATTGTGTGACAATTCCGGTGCTGAATATGCAATGCCCGGCGGTGAAAAAGATTGATCTGCGTCATGCCATTTAGCATTCATTGAGCATGAAACAAGAAAATTCTTAATGCCTTTCGTATGAAATATTTGATTGTTAATTGAATATTATAAAAAGGTTTAGCGTGCGGAATAATACAGAATTGAAATAAGAATGATTATTAATCGTGCTTATTATATGCAAATAAAAGGCCTGTCGCAGACAGACCTTTTACCCACTAAAACCGTGCTGGTGTCACTACACCTGCATGTTCATCACTTCCTGGTAGGCAGCAACCAGCTTGTTACGCACCTGAATGCCCATCGCCAGCGAAACGGAAGATTTCTGCAGATCCACCATCACATCATTCAGCGCGACGCCCGGCGTACCGAGAGCAAATTTCTCCGCCTGGACACGCGCGGTGTTAGAGGTCTCGCTTATCCGCCCTAAAGCGGCCTGCAGCTCTCCAGCAAAGCTCACCGTTGGCGCAGCAGCCGACGCGGCAGGATTGGTGGCCGACAGCGCGGTCGCCTGAAGTTGTTGTAGTACGCCTTCGATACCCTGAATTGCCATTTTCTCGCCTCACATTGATTAAGCGAGTGAAGATTACCACCCTGTCAATAGGATAAAGGCGTTAAATAGACGTAAAAAATAGAGCTAATTCAGCCATCGAAATTTCCTGAAACGAAAATAATGACACTGCCATCCATATGGAACTTTTGTCGTGTTTGTCGACCCGGGAGTCAGTCTTGTTCACTCATTACTCTAAAAATTCTGTCAACGCTAAGCCGCGAGGTGTGGAATGACCACTGCTGCTCAGGCGCAAACGCCGCAAAACAAGACACTTGAGTGGTTAAATCGCCTTCGCGCTAATCCAAGGATCCCGCTGATTGTGGGCGGCTCCGCCGCCGTTGCCGTGCTGGTGGCCCTGGTACTTTGGGCAAAATCTCCTGATTACCGCGTGCTTTACAGCAACCTCGCCGATCAGGACGGAGGCGCGATTGTTACCCAGCTTCAACAAATGAATATCCCCTACCGTTTCTCAGACAACGGTAGCGCCATCATGGTCCCGGCAGACAACGTCTATGACCTGCGTCTGCGTCTGGCTCAGCAGGGTCTGCCTAAGGGCGGCGCCGTCGGCTTCGAACTTCTGGATCAGGAAAAATTTGGTATCAGTCAGTTTAGCGAGCAGGTGAACTACCAGCGTGCGCTGGAAGGCGAACTGGCCCGCACCATTGAAACACTAGGCCCGGTGAAGAACGCCCGCGTACACCTCGCCATGCCAAAACCATCCCTGTTTGTTCGTGAACAAAAATCCCCTTCCGCTTCCGTTACCCTTAGCCTTGAGCCTGGCCGCGCGCTGGATGAAGGGCAAATCAATGCCGTCGTGCATATGGTTTCCAGCGCCGTGGCTGGCTTACCGCCGGGTAACGTCACGCTGGTTGACCAGGGTGGTCATCTGCTGACGCAGTCCAACAATGCAGGCCGCGACCTTAACGATGCCCAGCTCAAATACGCCACTGACGTAGAAAGTCGCTACCAGCGCCGCATTGAATCTATTCTTGGCCCGATTGTGGGCAACGGGAACGTGCACGCTCAGGTCACCGCGCAGATTGATTTTGCCAACAAAGAACAAACCGAAGAGCAGTATCACCCTAATGGCGATCCGGCCCAGACCGCTATCCGTTCTCGCCAGTTGAACCAGACCTCTCAGGTCAACGGCCAGTTCCCGGGTGGCGTGCCAGGTGCACTTTCCAACCAACCAGCTCCGGCTAACACGGCACCGATTTCGACGCCGCCGCAGAACAACCAGGCTAACCAGCAGGCCAACAACGGCCAGCAGAACCAGACCAGCACCACCAGCCAGAACGGCAGCAGCAACACTTCGCGTGACGAAACCACCAACTATGAAGTGGACCGTACCATCCGTCACACCAAGCTGAACGTCGGGGATGTTCAGCGTCTGTCTGTTGCCGTAGTCGTGAACTATCGCCAACTGGCCGACGGGAAACCTCTGCCGCTCACCGCCGACCAGATGAAGCAGATCGAGAACCTGACGCGTGAAGCGATGGGCTATTCCGAAGCGCGTGGTGACACCCTGAACGTGGTGAACTCGCAGTTTACCGCCACCGAGGACGACACCGGCAGCAGCCTGCCATTCTGGAAGTCTCCGGCCTTCTTCGACATGCTGCTCTCTGCGGGACGCTGGCTGATTGTGCTGATTGTAGCCTGGGTGCTGTGGCGTAAGGCGATTCGTCCGCAGCTCACTCGCCGCGCGGAAATTCTGAAAGCCGCCAGCGAAGAGAAAGAGAACCGTAAAGCCGAAGAACAAGCCGTCGCCGTGTCGCTTAGCCGTGATGAACAGCAACAGCAGCGTAAAGCTAACCAGCGCCTGAGCGCCGAAGTCATGAGTCAGCGTATTCGTGATATGTCCGACAACGATCCTCGCGTAGTTGCGCTGGTGATCCGCCAATGGATGAGTACTGAAATATGAGTATTACCGGAACCGAAAAGAGCGCCATCCTGCTGATGACCATTGGTGAAGACCGCGCCGCCGAGGTGTTCAAACACCTTAGCCCGCGCGAAGTGCAGCATTTAAGTGCGGCGATGGCGAACACCCATCAAATCTCAAACAAACTGCTGACCGAAGTGCTGGCCGAGTTTGAGCAAGAAGCGGAACAGTTCGCTGCGCTGAGCATCAACGCCAACGACTACCTGCGCACCGTGCTTATCAAAGCGCTGGGCGAAGAGCGTGCCTCCAGCCTGCTGGAAGACATTCTCGAAACCCGCGACACCACCAGCGGCATCGAAACGCTCAACTTCATGGAGCCGCAGAGCGCCGCCGACCTTATTCGCGACGAACACCCGCAGATCATCGCCACCATTCTGGTTCACCTCAAGCGTGGCCAGGCGGCGGATATTCTGGCGCTGTTCGACGAGCGCCTGCGCAACGACGTCATGCTGCGTATCGCCACCTTTGGCGGCGTCCAGCCGGCCGCGCTGGCAGAACTGACCGAAGTACTGAACAACCTGCTCGACGGCCAGAACCTCAAGCGCAGCAAAATGGGCGGCGTGAGAACGGCGGCGGAAATCATCAACCTGATGAAAACCCAGCAGGAAGAAGCTGTTATTACCGCCGTGCGCGACTTCGACGGCGAACTGGCGCAGAAAATTATCGACGAGATGTTCCTGTTCGAAAACCTCGTCGCCGTGGACGACCGCAGTATTCAGCGTCTTCTGCAGGAAGTGGAGTCCGAATCTCTGCTTATCGCCCTCAAAGGTGCAGAGCAGGCGCTGCGCGAGAAGTTCTTGCGCAACATGTCCCAGCGTGCTGCGGACATCCTGCGCGACGACCTTGCCAACCGCGGCCCGGTACGTCTGTCGCAGGTGGAAAACGAACAGAAAGCTATCCTGCTTATCGTGCGTCGCCTGGCGGAGACCGGCGAGATGGTGATCGGCACCAGCGAGGATACCTATGTCTAATACGCTGCCATGGAAACGCTGGACGCCTGAAGATCTCGCCTTCCCTTCGCCGGTGTTCGAAGAGATTGTGATGCCGGAAGCCACAGCTGAGCAGGAAGAGCCGGAAAGCGAGCCGGACCTCCAGCAAACGCTGGCGATGATGCAGGCTCAGGCCCGTGAACAGGGCCACAGCGCGGGCTTTGCCGCCGGGCACGATCAGGGCGTAGAAGAAGGCCGTAAAGCGGGCTTCCAGCAAGGGCTTGAGCAGGGCATCAATGAAGCCCGCCAGCAGCAAGCACCGGTACACGCCCGTATGCAACAGCTGGTGAGCGAATTCCAGTACACGCTGGACGCGCTGGACAGCGTGATCGCCTCCCGCCTGATGCAAATGGCGCTGGAAGCCGCGCGACAGGTCATTGGCCAGACGCCTGCCGTGGATAACAACGCGCTGATCAAACAGATTCAGGGCCTGCTGATGCAGGAACCGCTGTTTAGTGGCAAACCGCAGCTGCGCGTACACCCGGATGATCTGCAACGGGTGGAAGAGATGCTGGGTGCGACCCTAAGCCTGCACGGCTGGCGTTTGCGCGGTGACCCAAGCCTGCACCAGGGCGGCTGCAAAGTCTCCGCCGATGAAGGCGACCTTGACGCCAGCGTGGCGACCCGCTGGCAAGAGCTTTGCCGTCTGGCCGCGCCGGGAGTGCTCTGATGACCGCGCGCCTGACCCGCTGGCTGAACACGCTCGATAATTTTGAAGCGCGGATGGTCGAACTGCCGTCCGTTCGCCGCTACGGCCGCCTGACCCGTGCCACCGGCCTGGTCCTGGAGGCCACCGGCCTGCAGCTGGCGCTGGGTGCGACCTGCATCATTGAGCAGCACGATCGCGAAGTCGAATGTGAAGTCGTGGGCTTCAACGGCCACAAGCTGTTCCTGATGCCGCTGGAAGAAGTCGAAGGCATTCTGCCCGGCGCCAGGGTTTATGCCCGTTCCGCGACATCCGAAGGTCTGCACAGCGGTAAAAAACTGCCGCTTGGCCCGGCCCTGCTGGGACGCGTGCTTGACGGCAGCGGCCGCCCGCTCGACGGGCTGCCTTCGCCGGATTCCGACCTGATGGGCGCGCTGGGTGCGGCCCCGTTTAACCCGCTCCAGCGTACCGCGATTGAACATGTTCTTGACGTCGGCGTTCGCCCGATTAACGCCCTGCTGACGGTGGGTCGCGGGCAGCGTATGGGCCTGTTTGCAGGCTCCGGCGTCGGTAAAAGCGTCCTGCTCGGCATGATGGCGCGTTACACCCAGGCAGACGTGATCGTCGTGGGCCTGATTGGCGAGCGTGGTCGCGAAGTAAAAGACTTTATCGAGAACATTCTCGGTGCCGAAGGCCGTGCGCGTTCGGTTGTGATTGCCGCCCCGGCGGACGTTTCTCCGCTGCTGCGTATGCAGGGTGCCGCCTACGCGACAAGAATCGCCGAGGATTTCCGCGATCGCGGCCAGCACGTCCTGCTGATTATGGATTCACTGACGCGCTACGCCATGGCCCAGCGTGAAATCGCCCTCGCCATTGGCGAGCCTCCGGCGACCAAAGGCTATCCGCCTTCGGTCTTTGCCAAGCTTCCGGCGCTGGTTGAGCGTGCGGGGAACGGCATTCACGGCGGCGGCTCAATTACCGCGTTTTATACCGTACTCACCGAAGGCGACGATCAGCAGGACCCGATTGCCGACTCCGCGCGAGCCATTCTTGACGGCCACATTGTGCTGTCGCGCCGCCTGGCAGAAGCGGGCCACTACCCGGCCATCGACATCGAAGCTTCTATCAGCCGTGCCATGACATCGTTGATTACCGAGCAGCATTACGCCCGGGTACGTCGTTTCAAACAGTTGTTATCCAGCTTCCAGCGCAACCGTGATTTGGTGAGCGTGGGGGCTTACGCCAAAGGCAGCGATCCGATGCTCGATAAGGCCATTGAACTGTGGCCGCATCTTGAAGCCTTCCTGCAACAAGGCATTTTTGAACGCGCAAACTGGGAAGAAGCCAGCCTCGCACTGGAGACGCTTTTCCCCACGGTTTGATGAGAGGTGACCATGAACCAAAACAGCGCACTGGATACTTTGCGTGAACTCGCCGCCCAGGAAGTGGAAAAAGCAGCGATTCGTTTAGGGGAGATGCGCCGGGGTTGCCAGCAGGCGGAAGAGCAACTCAACATGCTGATTAACTATCAGTTTGAGTACAGCAACAGCCTGAATGACAACATGAGTCAGGGGATTGCCAGCACGCGCTGGCAGAACTATCAGCAGTTTATACGCACGCTGGAAAAAGCCATCGAACAGCACCGCCAGCAGCTGATGCAGTGGAGCAATAAAGTCGACCAGGCATTAGGCGCGTGGCAGGAAAAACAAAAGCGCCTGCAGGCATGGCAAACCTTGCAGGACAGAAAGGCAGCAGAGCTGTTGCTCGCAGAGAACAGACTCGATCAGAAGCAGATGGACGAATACGCCCAGCGGGCCACATTGAGGAAAGGTGAATGATCACATTGCCAAAAATTCTGTTAAACACCGGGGCCGACACCGCTGCCGCCGGGGATGCAAAAGGCGCGGAAGGCAAAGGCTTCGGTGAAGACTTCCTGACGCTGCTTGGCAAAGCTTTGCCGGGTAATGTCGCTTTGGAGGACGGCAAATCGCTGCCTCTGGGCACGGCGTTAAGCAAAGTTGCCGCGGCCAATGCGGCAAAAGGTGATAGCAAAGACGGCCAGGCGGCCCTGACTGAGCTGTTAAACTCGCCGGAGCAACCTGAAGCACTTTCCGCCCTGCTCGCCTCCCTCGGCAAAACAGAAACGACTGATAAGCCCGATGCAGCGCTGAAAGACGCCAAAACCGATAAGCCGCTGAGTGATGCAGAGCTACAAACGCTGAGTGCACTGTTCGCCATGCTGCCTCAGCCTGTCACCGCTGCGCAGGGCGTGACGCTGCCTAAAGCCGCAACCGATACGGCATCGCTGTCCGCCCTGACCTCCGCGGCCGGCACGACTACCGGTAAAAACACCGTGGACAGCCTGCTGCCTACTGACAACGGCGGCAAGAAAGCCGCACCGGCGGGGGCAACGCTTGCAGACAGTAAATCTGTTGCCGCCAACGCCCCAGCTGTAACCCAGCCGCAGGGGGATGACAAAGCGCAACTGGTTGCTAACAACACGCCAGACAGTCGCGACAACGCGGCTCCACAGGCAAATAACACCGCCCCTGTTACCGCCCAGATAACCCCGGCCATTAGCAGCGCCACCGTGGCAACCCCAACGACAACGCATATCGCCACGCCGACGGCACCGATGATCAGCGCCCAGCTGGGCAGCCACGAGTGGCAACAGCAGATTTCTCAGCACGTTACGTTGTTTACCCGCCAGGGCCAGCACAGCGCCGAGCTGAGATTGCACCCGGAAGATCTCGGTCAGGTGCAAATTAGTCTAAAACTAGAAGATAACCAGGCACAGCTGCAAATGATGTCCCCGCACAGTCACGTGCGGGCTGCGCTTGAAGCAGCGTTGCCTTCACTGCGTACTGCGCTGGCTGAAAGCGGCATCCAGCTTGGCCAGAGCAACATCAGCAGCGAAAGCTTCGCTCAGCAGCAGTCCGGCCAGCAGCAACAGCAGCAAAGCGCCCGCAGCGGGGAGCGTTTCTCCCTGAGCGGTAACGACGCAGAACCGCTGCCGGTGGCCGATAGCCTGCAGCGCCTGGCAAGCAGCAACGGCGCGGTGGATATCTTCGCCTGAGCCCCGTTAAAGGGTAAACGCCAGAGCTAGCGACAATAAACGTGTGTTTTCCGGGCTTTGACCGCCCGGAGACACGGGATAATTGCTATTCAGCAGTACCGATACAGGAATAAAGCGTTCAATGACTGATACCGCTATCACGAAAGGCCGTAAGCGCGCCATCTGGGTGCCGATACTGGTTCTTATCACACTCGCCGCGTGCGCCACCGCAGGCTACAGCTACTGGCGCATGCAGCAAACGCCAGCCACAGCCCAGGCTAAAGCGCCTGAGCCACCGCCTGCGCCTGTGTTCTTCGCTCTGGATACGTTTACCGTCAATCTGGGTGATGCGGATCGCGTGCTGTACATTGGCGTCACGCTGCGTTTAAAAGATGAAGCGACCCGTCAGCGTCTGAGCGAATTCCTGCCGGAAGTCCGCAGCCGTCTGTTGCTGCTGTTCTCTCGCCAGGACGCCAATCAGCTTGCCACCGATGCCGGCAAGCAGAAGCTGGTGGAAGCGATTAAAACTACTCTGGCGCCGCCTCTGGTCGCCGGGCAACCTCAACAGGTAGTCAGCGACGTGCTGTATACCGCCTTTATTTTGCGGTAAGTCCATGGGCGACAGTATTCTTTCTCAGGCCGAAATCGATGCGCTGTTAAACGGCGACAGTGAGAATAACGACGAGCCGAAGGCCAGGGCACCGGGCGAATCCGATATTCGTCCCTATGACCCTAATACCCAGCGTCGCGTCGTGCGTGAGCGCCTGCAGGCGCTGGAAATTATTAACGAGCGTTTTTCTCGTCAGTTCCGTATGGGGCTGTTTAACCTGCTGCGTCGTAGCCCGGACATCACCGTCGGGGCCATCCGTATCCAGCCTTATCATGAGTTTGCCCGCAACCTGCCGGTGCCAACTAACCTGAACCTGATTCACCTGAAACCGCTGCGCGGCACCGGGCTGTTCGTGTTTTCACCCAGCCTTGTGTTTATTGCGGTAGACAACCTGTTTGGCGGAGATGGCCGCTTCCCAACAAAAGTGGAAGGCCGGGAATTTACCCACACCGAACAGCGCGTGATCAACCGTATGCTGAAACTGGCGCTGGAATCCTACAGCGATGCGTGGAAGGCGATTTATCCGCTGGACGTGGAATACGTTCGTTCGGAGATGCAGGTCAAATTTACCAATATCACCACGTCGCCTAACGACATCGTGGTTAACACCCCGTTCCACGTCGAAATTGGCAACCTGACCGGTGAGTTCAACATCTGTCTGCCGTTCAGCATGATTGAACCGCTGCGCGAGCTGCTGGTGAACCCTCCGCTGGAGAACTCCCGTCAGGAAGATCAAAGCTGGCGCGACACCCTGGTGCGCCAGGTGCAGCATTCCGAGCTGGAATTGGTGGCGAATTTCGCCGATATCCCGCTGCGGTTGTCCCAAATCCTAAAACTGAAACCTGGCGATGTGCTGCCCATCGAAAAGCCAGATCGTATTATCGCGCACGTAGACGGCGTACCGGTTCTGACCAGTCAGTACGGTACGATCAACGGCCAGTATGCCCTGCGCGTAGAACATTTGATCAACCCGATATTGAATTCGCTGAATGAGGAACAGCCCAAATGAGTGATATTAATCAACCGTCCGATGACAATGCAGGCTCAGTGGACGATCTGTGGGCTGATGCGTTAAACGAGCAGAAAAGTTCCGGGAAAAGTACCGCGGATAACGTATTCCGTGCGCTGGAAGGTAATGATATTGCCGGCAACGTGCAGGATATCGACCTGATCATGGACATTCCGGTCAAGCTGACCGTTGAACTGGGCCGTACCCGCATGACCATCAAAGAGCTGCTGCGTCTGACGCAGGGTTCCGTGGTCGCGCTTGACGGGCTGGCCGGTGAGCCGCTGGATATTCTGATCAACGGTTACCTGATTGCTCAGGGTGAAGTGGTGGTTGTCGCCGACAAATACGGCGTGCGTATTACCGACATCATCACTCCATCAGAACGTATGCGTCGCCTGAGCCGCTAAATGACAACCCAGGCCACCGTCACTCAGCCGAGCGTCAACGCCAGCTCACCGCTCGTTCAGGTGAGCGGCGCCCTGGCTGGCATTGTTATTTTTATTCTGGTGGCCGCCTGGCTGGCAAAGCGCTTTGGGTTTCACGGCGCGGGCGTCGGCGTAAAGAAGTCGCTGAACATTAGCGCCAGCGTAAGCGTAGGCCCGCGCGAGCGTGTGGTCGTAGTCGACGTCGAGGATGCCCGCCTGGTCCTCGGTGTCACCGCCAGTCAAATCACGCACCTGCACACGCTGCCTCCGGCGCCGGTCACGGAGACGGTTGAAAAATCGCCTGCCCCTGCCGATTTCCAGAAACTGATGAAGAACCTGCTTAAACGTAACGGGAAAGATTGATGAAACGTTTGCTGACGCTCTCGTTACCGGGCCTATTTTTGCTCCTCCCTGCGGCCGCCTTTGCACAATTACCGGGCCTGATAAGCCAGCCCCTCGCCAACGGCGGGCAGAGCTGGTCCTTGCCGGTGCAGACGCTGGTCTTTATTACCTCTCTGACCTTCCTGCCGGCCATTTTGCTGATGATGACCAGCTTTACGCGCATCATTATCGTTTTTGGCCTGCTGCGTAATGCCCTCGGCACGCCGTCCGCCCCGCCTAACCAGGTGCTGGTTGGCCTGGCGCTGTTTTTGACCTTTTTCATTATGTCGCCGGTGTTCGACAAGATTTATACCGACGCCTACCAGCCCTTTAGCGAAGACAAGATCTCGATGGAAGTGGCGATGGATAAAGGCGCTCAGCCGCTGCGCGAATTTATGCTACGCCAGACACGTGAAGCCGATCTGGCCCTGTTTGCGCGCCTGGCGAATACTCAGCCGCTGCAGGGGCCGGAAGCCGTGCCGATGCGCATCCTGCTGCCGGCCTATGTCACCAGCGAGTTGAAAACCGCATTCCAGATTGGTTTTACCGTATTTATCCCGTTCCTGATTATCGACCTCGTGATCGCCAGCGTCCTGATGGCGCTCGGGATGATGATGGTTCCCCCCGCGACAATTGCCCTGCCCTTTAAGCTGATGCTTTTCGTGCTGGTCGACGGCTGGCAGCTGTTGGTGGGTTCATTGGCGCAAAGTTTTTACAGCTAGCGGAGAAAGAAAATGACGCCAGAATCGGTCATGATGATGGGCACCGAAGCGATGAAGGTGGCCCTTGCCCTTGCGGCCCCGCTGCTGCTGGTTGCGCTAATAAGCGGTCTGGTCATTAGCCTGCTGCAGGCGGCGACGCAGATCAACGAAATGACGCTGTCGTTTATTCCAAAAATTCTGGCCGTGTTTGTGACCATCGTCGTTGCCGGGCCGTGGATGCTTAACCTGCTGCTGGATTACATGCGTTCCCTGCTGACCAATCTGCCGAACACGATTGGATGATCCACGTTGACAGCACCCAGTGGCTTAACTGGCTGAGCCTCTATTTTTGGCCATTGCTGCGCGTGTTGGCGCTGATCATGACCGCCCCCATTCTGAGCGAGCGGTCGATTCCGAAACGGGTCAAGCTCGGGCTGGGGCTGATGATCACTTTCATCATCGCCCCTTCTCTACCGGCAACCGGAGTGACAATCTTTTCCGCCGCCGGTTTCTGGCTGGCAATACAACAAATTCTTATCGGTGTCGCGCTGGGCTTTACGATGCAGTTCGCGTTTGCTGCCGTGCGTACCGCCGGAGAAATTGTGGGCCTGCAGATGGGGCTTTCTTTCGCGACCTTCTTCGATCCCGGCAGCCGCCTCAATATGCCGGTACTGGCCCGTTTTCTTGATATTCTGGCGATGCTGCTGTTTCTGACCTTTAACGGCCATTTATGGCTGATTTCGATGCTGGTCGATACTTTTCATACCCTGCCCATCGGCGGCGACCCGATCAACAGTAACGCCTTTATGGCGCTGACCCGGGCGGGCGGCCTGATTTTTCTCAATGGCCTGATGCTGGCGCTGCCGTTAATCACTTTGTTACTGACGCTTAACATTGCGCTGGGTCTGTTAAACCGCATGGCACCCCAGCTATCGGTATTTGTTATCGGTTTCCCGGTTACCCTGTCTATCGGCATGCTCATTTTCATGGTAATGATGCCGCTTATCGCCCCCTTTACCGAGCATTTATTCGGCGAGATTTTTGATCTGCTCGCGGATATAGTCAGTGAAATCCCCGCAAATTAATATCCATAACTTTTATAATGTCTCTCTGAGGATATTCCTAAAAAAAAATGTTAATAACATCCGCCAAGATATATCTGGCGCGGAATATAAGTTTTTACCTTGCTCACATTACGCAACATTCACTTTACTTTAAGAACATTCCTGGCAAATTATAGGCAACTTTCCGGGATAGTGATTTCGCCTTTTAAATTATTAATAATGGTTACCCATAAATAATTAGAACTGCGGAAAATGCGGCGGATTGGCTTTGCTCTGGGACTGACATTGTCACTCACGGTCAAAACCAGTACAGCTTTCAATCTGCGCTCCTGATTATTACGGGTATAACGCGCTTAGTGAGGGTTTGCTATGTCAACGATTATTATGGACTTATGCAGCTATACCCGGCTGGGGCTTGTCGGCTACTTAGCCAGCCGCGGGGTTAGAAAACGGCATATTGCAGATGTAGAAACGGTAGAACAGCTGGCACAGGCATGCCAGTCGCAGGCACCCAGCGTGGTGTTTATTAACGAAGACTGTTTTATTCATGACCCGGAAAGCAGTCAGCGAATTAAGCAGATCATTAATCAACATCCAGGGACGCTATTTTTAGTCTTTATGGCGATTGCTAATATTCACTTTGATGAATATCTTCTGGTCAGAGAAAATCTGCTGATCAGCTCGAAATCCATCAAGCCGGAATCTTTAGACGATATTTTATCGGAATACTTAGCAAAAAATGCACAATGTATTGGACATATTAATTTGCCGACACTTTCTCTTAGTCGCACAGAGTCCAGCATGCTTAAAATGTGGATGTCAGGACAGGGAACGATTCAAATCTCCGATCAAATGAACATCAAGGCAAAAACTGTTTCGTCGCATAAAGGAAATATAAAACGCAAAATCAAGACCCATAACAAGCAGGTGATATATCATGTAGTTCGTCTCACCGACAACGTCACCAACGGTATTTTTGTTAACCTCCGGTAGCTGACTTACGCTGCACCCTACGCCGCTTTGGCCGCAGTATTTAATCTCTGACGCCCGTCAGAGATTAAATACAAGTTAAACGACGCTCTTTTTCGTAACAAAACCGCAACCTTTGCCAAAAAAAGCAGATAAATCTCACTAGACTTACGCCTTACCATTATTCATGGAGAGATTTGTTGCTATGGTAGCCGTTATTATTCTTGGCATTTTTATTATCAGCGTCTTCTACGCCCACTCCCGCGGCGTCGAAAAACAGAAGTTTTCGCGTCAGCTTTTTGACCACTCGACCTTTATGGCTCCGGTCAATATGTTCATGACGCGTTTCTCGCGTCTACCGCCTGAACAGCCCTATTTCCCGACCAGCGACTTCCCGGAACTGCAAAAGCTGACGGACAACTGGGAAGTCATTCGTGAAGAAGCGCTGCGCCTGCAGGGCCACATCAAAGCGGCAGAAAGCCACAACGATGCCGGATTTAATACGTTCTTCAAGCGGGGCTGGAAGCGTTTTTATCTGAAGTGGTACAGCGACGCGCACCCGTCCGCGCATGAGCTTTGCCCAATCACCACTAAGCTGGTCAGCGAAATTCCGTCCGTTAAGGCGGCGATGTTCGCCGAACTCCCCGCAGGATCATACCTGGGCAAGCACCGTGACCCGTATGCCGGATCTGTGCGTTACCATCTTGGCCTTGCCACGCCCAACGACGATCGCTGTTTTATTGAAGTCGACCGGCAACGCCACAGCTGGCGCGATGGTGAGGCCGTGATTTTTGACGAAACGTATGTGCACTGGGCAGAAAACAAAAGCGAACAGACCCGTATCATTCTGTTCTGCGATATTGAGCGACCGATGAAGTGGCGCTGGGCGCAGGCCATTAATCACTGGGTAGGCACCACGCTGATGTCCGCCGCCAGTTCGCCAAACAGCGACAGCGACCGTACCGGCGGGCTGAATCGCATCTTCAAGTATGTTCACGCGCTTCGTGACAAAGGGCAAAACCTGAAGAAACGAAACCGGAAGGTGTATTACGCGATGAAATATTCGGTGATTACGCTGATTTTTGCGGCGGTGATTGTGCCAAGCGTGGTGTAGAAGGTTGCCCCCTCACCCTAACCCTCTCCCCTCGGGGGAGAGGGGACTATCCAGAGCAAGACTGTTAGATTTTTCCCCTCACCCTAACCCTCTCCCCTTGGGGGAGAGGGGACTATCCAGAGCAAGACTGTTAGATTTTCCCCTCTCCCTCCTGGAGAGGGACAGCCCGGTGTTCATCTGTTAGATTTTCCCCCTCTCCCTTCCAGGGAGAGGGCCGGGGTGAGGGTCAAACCCCAAAAACCTACTCCTCACTCTCCACAAAAATCCCGTCCGGATGGCCTGACTCATTAAAGAACCAAATCCCCAGCGGATAATCCTCCAGCGACACAAGATACATTGTACCTTCGTTAAACGGCTCCACCGCCAGGACTACGCCCGAACGTCGCGGGCCGCCATCGGTCTTCACGGTCACCCGATCATTGATTTTCATGGTTATTTCCTCCAGAGACATTGTTTGCCATTGTAGATCAAAAACCCGTTGAATGCCCTTACTCCGGGCTGGCTGGCACATTATCTGGAACGACTATACTTAAGGGTGGTAGTCAGCGAGGGTAAAGTGATGAAGACCGTGAAAATCAGCGGCAGCGCGGCGCATCAGACAACGGATGTGGATGTTGACGCACTGCTTGCCGCCATCAACGAAATTAGCGAAAGCGATATCCGACACGCCAGCAGCGAGGAACACCCGCAGCGAGTGAGCGTGGATGGGCGAGACTGGCATAGCTATAAGGAACTGGCGGATGCCTTTGAACTGGATATTCGGGATTTTAGCGTGAATGAAATTAACCGCTAAGAAAAGCATCCCGGCCGGGGAGCCGGGATGAAAACTTGCTGAAGCAAGAAGCACTTGAAATTCGTTACATCAGGAAATCTGATGTGTTCACCACATTACCTTAAATTTTATTGAATACAAGGATATATTCTTTTCAAGAATGCCTGCAGCCGTACCTATTGACGCAGCGAATTTGATTCCAATGCCTTGTTAAATCGTTTTTTTAAACCGACGGCCCGCAGCACAAGGCCATTTGAGTGCTGAATAAATTAAGATTTATCCTAAACTGAGCGTTCTGATTTCGCTTGCCGTATTGGGACGAATGAAAAATAAAATCGCCTCTACCTCTCCCACAGTGTGACAAAAACATTACGCTTGCTTGAGCAAATCCCCTCTTCACCAACCGAATAAAACATCAGCAACGCTTATATGATATAGCGGCCACACCAGACCGGAAAAATCAGTCCTGGGTACAAACCTGGTTGCGGCCATTCTGTTTCGCCTTGTACAACCTTCGGTCCGCAATGGACTGTAGATGCTCAAAATCATAATCATGGCGCTCATGGGCGCAGCTAACCCCGAACGAAGCGCTGATTTTTAGGGCCTGTCCGGCCTGTAAAAGTAGCTCTTTGGTATTGATGCGGTGCCGAATCCGCTCGGCGACAGCGGCCGCCTCAGGAAGCTTCGTCCCCGGCAGCAGCACGCAGAACTCTTCCCCACCCACGCGTCCGGCAACATCCTCTTCCCGAAGGGAGGAAGCAAGTAACGCGGCTGCATGAGATAACACCCTGTCGCCAGCGTGATGTCCGTAGCGATCGTTAATCCCTTTGAAGAAATCGAGATCCATCTGAATGACCGAGAACGGTTTATCCTCGCGCTGGCAGTCCTGCGCCATGCCGTGGGCGATATCGAAGAAGGCTCCGCGATTGTAGAGCCGGGTCAGGGTATCGTAATTTGCGCGCCAGCTTAACGTCTGCTGCAGCGTCAGCATATTGCTGACCAGCTGCCGGATAACCCGCCAGGAGATAAACAGCATCAGCGTAAAGAGCAGCCAGAGTATAGTCAGCACAATGCTGATTCGACCAAACTCCCCCTGCACGCCTTCGCCCAGGGTATGCACTTTGATCAGCACACCGTCAAAGTTCCCAAGCTTCGCCCACGTCACGAAGCGGCTGTCCATTCGCAGCTCGCCCTCTTCTCCGCTTTCCATTGAGCGGGCAATCTCAGCCTGCTGCCTGGCGTTAAACACCGGAGACAGCGGAGCGCTATCAGCCGCGGTGGCAATGAGCGAGAAGTGTTTATCAAACAGCATCACGGTGCCTTCATAACGGTCATGAGAAAGCCCCTGAAGGAATGCATGCATGCCGCTGACAGGAAAATCCATGGCCAGCACGCCGTACCAGCGCTGATTGAGATCCAGCGGCACCGAAGCGGTAATAATCTGCCCATTTGAACTGGCGGGGTTATAGGTATGCGTCCACTGAAGGCCACGGCCGGGGTTGTTTTGCGGCGACTGAGCGCCAAAATACGGCTGGGCAATCAGCCGATAATAGAGCGAAACGATCGCCGGATCGTTTTCCGGCGGCGTACTTGAGAGGAAAAAGCCCGCTCTGGAGGCGTAAAATACGCGCCTTTGCAGATCTCGCTTGTCGTCGGCAAGCTGCATGATGTAGCTGAATTCCAGCGCCGCCTCCAGCTCAGGATAAAGCCAGGCCTCATCCCGGTCGAGCACGTGGCTGTGGCTGACAAACTCGTCGGAAACGCCGTTAATCGGCATCCCGCGATTAAGATCCAGCTTTAATTGCCAGTAAGGCTGCGTTCGCTGGACGGCAAAATCCGCCAGCGCCTGACGTGAAATATCGGTGGAAATAGGAGACTGCAGCGCATAGTGCATGGTGTTGCGGTAAAACAGCAGGTTATCAATGCTGTGCTGCAGCTGCCGGTCCAGCGCGGTGGCGATGTTATCCAGACTGTTGCGCTGGTTAGCAATGTAGGCGGATTCCAGCACCGCCACCTCACGCCAGGTCAGCAGCGTTGAGCAAAGAAACACGACGATAAAACAGAGGTTTACCACCCGCTGCGGTCGTTTATAGCGGCTTAAAAACCGCTCAAATGCATTACCGATCAAGGGGGATACTCCCTGGCCGCGGTTATCAGTTCCTTCCAAAAACCCCGGAAGAATGAAGTCTTTGCAGATTTTGCCACCGCGACAGCGCTTTGTCGAAGTTGGCCCACGCCGTAGGCGTAAAAAAACCCGGCAAAGCCGGGTTTGGTTAAGAAACCAGAGGCTTCATACGTGCTGATGCTCCATGGTTTCAACAGGCGTCAGGTCGTCCTCACGGAAAGCCTCACGCTTTACGCCGTACCCGTCGTACCAACGGCACTCCACCATGCCACTGGAATAACCCGTGACAATCATGCGTGGACCACCGTTCTTACGCCGGACTTCATCGCTGACCACATAAACCATAGCCGCCTCCGGCATTAAGGGTGAAAACCTCTAAAGGTATAGCCAATGGTCAGCGTTTTTTCCTGACTAAAGCGTTATTTTTCATCTCGAACTTAGTGTGAAGCGCTCCCGCGAAGGTGATTTATGCCGTTCACCACCAGCAACACAATACCGCCCGCGATAAAACCAAGCACCAGATTAACAAGTGTCGGGCCCACGAGCGCCACAACGCCACCAAACTGGCTCGCCCACTGCTCAATGCCGTGATGCAGCACCGGCACGCCGTGCACCAGGATACCGCCACCGACGAGGAACATCGCCAGCGTCCCGACGAACGTGAGGATCTTCATTAGCCAGGGAGCAAGAACAAGCAGCCCTTTCCCCACTGCCTGAGCCACCGCCGCACGTTTATCCGCCAGCCAGTATCCGAGGTCGTCAATTTTCACGATCATCCCGACCAGACCATATACACCGATGGTCACCAGAATCGCGATACCCGCCAGGATGAGCACCTGGTTCAGCAGCGGCGCTTCCGCCACTATGCCGAGCGTGATGGCGACGATTTCCGCCGAAAGAATAAAGTCCGTGCGCACCGCCCCTTTCACCTTATCTTTTTCAAAGGCCATCGGGTCCTGCGCGGCAATCTCCTCCAGCCTCGCCTGCTTTTCCTCCGCGCTTTCTTTGTGCTTTCTCGCCTGCAGGCTGTGCAGCACCTTTTCCACGCCTTCAAAACATAAAAATGCCCCGCCCACCATCAGCAGCGGCGTAATTGCCCACGGCGCAAACGCACTGATGACCAGCGCCAGCGGCACCAGGATAAGCTTATTGAGGAACGACCCTTTTGCCACGCTCCAGACCACGGGCAGTTCCCGATTCGCGCGCAGGCCAGAAACCTGCTGAGCATTCAGAGAGAGGTCATCGCCCAGTACGCCCGCCGTTTTTTTTGCCGCGAGTTTGCCCATAACGGAAATGTCGTCCAGCAGCGTGGCGATGTCGTCGAGCAAGGTGAGTAAGCTACTTCCAGCCAAAATATCTGTCCTTATTGATGTCGATACCCAAGAGTATGAAGCAAAAAACGCGTCGGGAAAAATCGCCGCCCTTGTCAATAAAAATTAACATTATATCAACAAGTATAATGCTCGCTATCCGCCCGCTTTTGGCGTTAACTGTCGGCCTGAAATTGGTGTCTGGTGAGGGATTATGCGAGCTCGTTCTGGTCAATTAGTGCCGCTGATAGCGGCGCTGTTTGCGTTGTACATTATCTGGGGTTCAACCTATTTGGCGCTGGCTATCGGGGTGAAAACCTGGCCGCCGTTCATCCTCGCCGGGACGCGATTCATGCTTGCTGGCTCACTGCTGATGGGCATTCTGCTGCTTCGCGGCCACAAGCTGCCAAAATTGCGCCCGACGCTTAATGCCGCCCTTATTGGCGTGCTTCTGTTGGCCGTGGGTAACGGCTGCGTCACGGTGGCCGAGCACCAGCATGTGCCTTCCGGCATTGCCGCCGTCATGGTTGCCACCGTGCCGCTGTTTACCCTCTGCTTCAGCCGCCTGTTTGGCATTAAAACGCGCAAGCTGGAGTGGCTCGGCATTGCCATTGGCCTCGCAGGGATTGTGCTGCTGAACAGCGGCGGCAATCTCAGCGGCAATCCCTCCGGCGCTGTTTTAATTTTAATTGGCTCCCTGAGCTGGGCGTTTGGGTCGGTTTACGGGTCACGCATCGAACTGCCCGAAGGCATGATGGCCGGCGCGGTGGAAATGCTGGCGGCCGGGATTGTCGCACTCAGCCTCGCGGCGCTCACTGGCGAACGGCTGACAACGATGCCGGACACCTCCGGCTGGCTGGCGCTGGGCTATCTCGCGCTGTTTGGCTCGATGATCTCCATCAGCGCCTACATGTACCTGATCCGCAACGTCTCTCCGGCAGTGGCCACCAGCTATGCCTACGTCAACCCGGTTGTGGCCGTGCTGCTGGGCACCACTTTTGCGGGGGAAAACCTGTCGGCGATTGAATGGCTGGCGCTGGGGATCATTATTTTTGCCGTGGTGCTGGTCACGCTGGGGAAATATCTGTTCCCGGCCAAACCGGTGGTTGAGGCATGTGAAGTGGAAAAATAACTAGTCGGCGGCCAGCCTGAACTGGCCGCTGTTGTTTTGCTGGTGAATGCCGGTCACGTTAATTTCCGCGCTGTACCCGCCGCTGCAAATCCACTCTTCTAAACGTTCACACAGCGCCCGATCGGGCATTTTCTCGCGGCCACGCAGCGCGCATTCCCAGACGATTAAAACCCGCCAGCCCTGCGCGAGCAAAAGCGCCGCGTCTCGCTTATCCCGAATAACATTACGGCCTATCTTTTCCAGCCAGAACTCGGTACGCGTGGCCGGGACTTTAAACAGATGGCAGTCGTGGTGATGCCAGAAACAGCCGTGGGTGAAGATAACGCAGCGGTATTCATCCACCACAAAGTCGGGTTTTCCTGGCAGGGCTGCATCCTGAACGCGAAAGCTAAACCCACATTCAGCCAGCAGCGCGGCAAGGCGTTTTTCAATGGCGGTGTCGCGCGTGGCAATCGCTCGCATGTTTTTACTGCGTATCGCTTTGCTGTGTACATCCGCCATTTCTTTCTCCGCTTAGCGCTTTTTCACCGCTTGTTTAATCACCGGCTCCAGCAGCTTTGCTACCGCTGCAAACGCGGGAACGACGACGGAGTTGCCAAACTGGCGGTAAGCCTGAGTATCGGATACGGGAATACGGAACGCTTTCCCCTTCGGCGCTTCAAACCCCATCAGCCTGGCGCACTCGCGCGGCGTCAGGCGGCGCGGCCTGTTCACCTGGTTATCAGCATGGTTAAAATCAGCCTCACCCAGCGCTTTGTCCCAGCCGCGATCGACCAGGATCTCCGCGCCATCTTTGAAATAACGGGCCGACAGCGTTCTCGCGACGCTTGCCGGATTCTTCGGGTCAACCAGACCGTACCCAAAGCCATTCCCCTTGGCCTGATGCTTCTTCGCATAGTTATAGAGGTATTTCCACAGCGTCGGGGTCAGCACATATTTCGCGTCAACCTCATCGTCCAGCAGTTCACCAAAGGTGGGGCGGCGAGCCGGATAAAAATCGCTCAGGGTTGTCAACGTCACCGCCGCATCCAGCTTCAGATCGCGGCGCGTGCCGACCAGCACAATGCGCTCGCGGTGCTGCGGCAGGAAGTTTTTACCGTCGACAATTTTCGGGTCGTCACGCCCGGAAACCGCGGCGTCGGCTACGTCGTAGCCCAGCTCGTCCAGCGTCTGCATGATTATGCGGAACGTATTGCCTTTGTCGTGGCTCTTGAGATTCTTAACGTTTTCCAGCACAAAAACCGGAGGACGTTTGGCGGCAATGATCCGCGCCACGTCAAAGAACAGCGTGCCCTGCGTTTCACAGGCAAAACCGTGCGCGCGCCCAAGGGCATTTTTCTTCGAGACGCCCGCCAGCGAAAACGGCTGGCAGGGGAAACCCGCCAGCAGCACATCATGATCGGGCAGCGTGGCCTGAATGTGCGCCGTCGCCTGCTCGTCCGTGACGTCGCCCCGGTTGCTGAGCGTCACATCGCGGATATCTTCATTGAACTGATGCTCTGCCGGGTCGCAGTACCAGTTCGCTTTATAAGTCTTCACGGCGTATTTGTTCCATTCGCTGGTAAACACGCACTGGCCGCCGATAGCCTCAAAACCGCTGCGGATCCCGCCTATCCCGGCAAACAGGTCAATAAAACGAAAAGCATAACGTCCGTGATGCGCCGGCGGCGACGGCAGCATACTTTGCAGCATCTGAACTTCAACTTCGGTTAAGCCCCGTGGCGCAGACTTGCCGTTATACCAGCGGTTCAGGGACTCACGCGTCCAGTCACCTCCCACCTGTCGCAGGCGCAGAGCGACGGTTTTTTGATCGTAGATTTCCAGTAACCGGCTGACCAGCGCGTGATCTTCTTCTTGCTGAGTTTGTTTATGGCGCTGTGCCTGAAGGGAGAGGTGTTCTGCTATCGCGTCAAGATCGTTCATCGTGAACCAAAAATGGGAAAAGGGAGTGAAACTGTATCACTGATTTGACCCAGAAAGAATGGAAACAGCCCGCAGAAATGCGGGCCGGAAGGATTAAGCCTGTGATTTAAAACGCTGCAGCACCTGCTCGTCCACCTGCAGGTAGTCGCCTTTCAGCTCGGCGCACAGCTTCGCCATATAGCCGACGAGGAAATCCGCATTGTGACGCGCCAGTGCACGCCCGGCTTCGGTTTGCATTGACTCCGGCAGGCGCAGAAGCTTTTTCTGGAAATGGTCCACCGAATACTCCGTATCGTCCAGCTCACGGCGATCGGCCAGCGGATCGTCGCTGTCGAACAGCGAACGCCCTAGCGCACCGGAGACATAAAACACCCGCGCCAGGCCTATCGCCCCCAGCGATTCCAGCCTGTCCGCATCCTGCACCACTTTCGCTTCCAGCGTCTGCGGCGCTATAGCCGCGCTAAAACTGTGGGCCCGCACCGCATGGGCTACCGCGTCATACAGCTCGCGTGGGAAGTCCGGGAAATGTGTTTCCAGAATGCGCAGCGTTTCCTGCGCGGCCTGTGTTGAAGCCAGATGGCGCTCCGGGTGATTCTTTGGCAGGTTAACGATGTCGTGGAAGTAGCAGGCGGTCAGCACCACCAGCCTGTCCGCCTCCGTCCCTTCCATAATATGCTGGGCGGTTTTCCATACGCGCCGAAAATGCGCCACGTCATGGGCTTTGTCGTCCTGCGCCCAGTTATCAATCAGATACTGCTCAAACTGCTGCTGCCAGCGGGCAATCGGCATACACGTACTCCCCTTCTCGTGAAAAGCGCCAGTCTGAGTATAACCAGATTTATGACAGGATTATGACCTCTTCGCGGAGCACATCCACCACGGCCTGTGCCGTAGCCGCGGCCAGCAGCTTCTCACGGAAGGATTCATGCATAAGTCGCCGGGCTAAAACTGAGAAAATCCGCATATGTTGTGCCTGCTCCTGCTCACTGAGCGTCAACATAATCACCAGCTGTACCGCCACGTCCCCTCCCCAGTCCAGCGGGTCTGCCAGCCGCAGTACGGATATACTGCTGCGGGAAATCGCGGCGGACTTGCAGTGCGGAATGGCGATGGAAAAGCCCAGCGCGGTGGTAAAGACCGCCTCACGCTGCCAGATAGCCTGCTCGGCAAGCGTCGCGGAGACAGCCCGCCCCTGAACCTCAAGATTGTCCGTCAGCCGCTTAATCACCTCGTGCTTGCCATGAAGCTTTTCATCCAGAAACACCAGGGCCGGGCTAAACATGCCTTCTTCTTCACTTGCGACCACAGCAGCAAATTTTTTGCACTCCAGTTCATACCAGCGCAGCGCCACATCATCGGGTCTTGCCAGCACAAAACCATGTCCGGCGCCCAGCAAATATGTCCCCTCTCCTACGGCAAATAGTGGCTTCGTCGAAGCCAGGCACAATAGCGGCGTCGAAAGCGCACAAGCAAGTATTGCGGTATGAGACGTTTCACCGCCTGTCGGCATCACAATCCCCCGCAGAGATGGCCCTTGTAGCATGAGCAACTGCCCCGGCGTCAGCACGCCATCGCTAATCACCAGCGTGTCTTCGTCCAGCTGCGGCAGCCCCAGCCGCAGGTCACCGGTCAGTTCGGCCGCAATTCGCAGGCCTAAATCAAAAACATCCAGCTCCCGCTGACGCAGATATTCACTGTCGCTTTGCCGGAAAGGCTCCCGCAGTACGTCCACCGCTTTTGCCAGCGCGGCCAGCGTATTACGGGCGTCATGCTCGTCCAGCAGGCACTCTGCAACGGTTTCATCGTCCAGCAACTGACTTTGCGCATCCAGAATCTGCGCCGCCTCACCCGCTTGCTGGCCGATCTCTTCCCGTAAACGCTGCCGTGCTGCCTGCAGCGCGACAATCAGCCGCTGTTGCTGCAGGGGAAAAGGTTCCTCATCGTGCCGCAGCGCCAGCACGTTAAGATCGATCTGCTCAACAAAAACGGCCTTTGCCAGCGCCGCCCCCGGACTAACGCCCTTACCTTGCCAAACTGGGGATGCACTTCGGGAAAGAAACACCGGCAGCGGTTGCTCTTCTTCAACGGCAACCGCCAGCGGCGAGTCACTCTGCGCGAACTCATGCTCAATAAAATGGCCAAGCGCCTGCCAGGCCGCCTGCTCGTCCGGGCCTTCAATCAGCAGCTGGCATTCATCGCCAGCGGCAACATCCGCCCCCACCAGCGCCAGCACGCTCTTAGCATCACCCTGGCGTGACTTAGTCTGGTTCACTAACGTCACCGCGGAAACAAAGCGTGAAGCTTGCCGCTCAAGTGCGCTGGCCGGCCTGGCATGAAGCCCGTTCACCAGCGGGCAACGAAATAAAAATGTCTGCATGTTGATAGCCCCTTATTCAAATGAGCGAATGAGCCAGGAAACCGGCGTACCTGCTTCGACAGTGTCCGTTGGCGTGGCAGGTATTTCCGCCAGCGTGATCTGCTGCGGCGTAGCGTTTACTGCAGGGGGAAGGTTTTCCAGCACCGTCAGGCCTGGGTTCCAGCCTCGGAGCACCAACGCCTCTTCGTTTTGCGCTTTTTTCAGGGTGCTGAAATGCAGGGCACTCTCCCAGCTCAATACGCTGAAGTGCGGCGGGAAGATTTTTCCGTGGGGATTAGTGCGAAAACGAGACCAGCCAGAGTCCAGGTAGCCCAAAGCCGGGGTGCGCCATTGCTCGATGGCCCGCCAGAACGCTAGGCTTTGCCCGTCGTTCATCGGCATGACGGCAAAATGAAACGCGTGGCGACCGGGTATTTGTGATTCCGGGGCTGGCAGCACCATGCCCGATGCCCGTCCGGGCCGCCATTCCAACGCGGGCCGCCCGAGCCAGCCCACGCTGCGGAACAGGGTAATAGCCAGCGTATCCGGCTGCCCGACGGGGATCTCGTACTCCCGCAGCCCGGCGGTCACCACACCAAGGCCACGCCGTGCCTGATGCATCATCACCAGGCTCTGCATTGGCCACAGCGAAGCAGGCGTTTCCGTCCAGTTTTCCTGCTGCCAGATCTCAAGCGCACGAGGGACATTTTCGCGCTCGATCAGGCCAAAAGGTTGATCGGCAAAATGGGTGGTCTGATGTACGCCGGTTGGTAGCTCAACCTGCAAACGGTGGTCACGCAGCGTGTTGTTCACTTCGACGTCAACATCCAGCCAGGCGCTATCGTGCGGCAGGGAAATCGTCATCACTGCGTCCAGCCGCGCATCCAGCCGCCTGGCCTGGCGTGCCTCCGCATCAACCGGCGCAGGCATATGCAGCGTTAGCTTCAGGGTGTCTTTGAGCACACCCCGCGTAAGGATGGCCTGCTGCAGGCAGCATTCGCTGCTAATCTTCCAGTCAACCGCCGGTGGCGAATAGTTATAGTTGTCCCCCGCGTCTTCGCCGTCGACCAGCCGCAGGATGTGCGGGTAAACTTCGCCCGTGCGTTTATCTGTCAGCGTAAGCTCTCCCGCTTTATGCTCCAGTCGTAGCCAGGCATTTTCCAGGCAATCGCTCTGCCTCGCTGGGATCTCAAACCCAGCGGCTTCTCCTTCCTGCAGGTAAAAAGTTTTATAGCCGCAGGCCGGTAGCGCCCTCGCCTCCAGCAAAATATGACATTTACGATACCAGGTTGTTGTGGTGCTGTTGGACAGCTCCTGCACCACCAGCGACATGTCCTGCGGCTCTTCATGCAGCAGCTGCCAGCGGCACGGATTACCCTCGCCATCCACGATGCGAAAGTCCTCTTCCGGGGTATAAAGCGTGAGACTCACCTGCGTATCGCGCCGTGCGGGCAGCGGGTTAAAGACCACGATTTTTTTCCCGTGCTGGTTCGCCTCAATCCCTTCCGCAAGCATTTTCATGTTCAGGTCAAACAGCTGTTCGGCACTCTCTTTGCCGGACTGCAAACGCCCCTTCACCATCTGGTTGACCCGGTCTGAATTGCAGCCGCCAATGCTGTCATGAGCGTGAGATTTCATTGCCTCCCGCCAAATGTGCTCCACCGCCTGTTGCGGATAAGACAACCCCAGCCGCCAGTTGACCGCCAGCAAGGGCTCCAGCGTCTGGCTGACAAACTGTTCCAGCGAGACATTGAGCTGCTTGATATCCATTCGGGTAGAGAAAATGCCGCGATGAATACGCATGTATTTGGGGCTGAGCAGCTCGCCGCGCAAAACAGGCAGCTTGTGCTCGTCGCTCCGCAGAGCGGCGAAGAAATCGCTGAAGCTGCTTCGCCTGAAATGGTACTCACTCTGGCTGGTATTCAGTTTTTCCAGCGCAGCAGGTACCGCATATTCGAACGGCGACTGATCGTTGCCGTTGGGGAGCAGGAGGTGATTCGTGGCGGAAAAACGCGCCTGCTTTTCCAGAATCGGCGGTAATTTTTCAACCAGTTCCTGCGAAGCCGTGGGCAGCCACTTTGCGCAGCCGTAGCCCCAGGGGAGCACGGCGGTGAGCACCTGCTGCCCGCCCTGCGCCTGCCAGTTAAACTCACTGGTCGGCACATCATGCTCGCTCCACCCACGCCAGAGCACCGCGCTGTCGATAGCGAACTCGCGAAGAAACATCGGTAGCTGCGCGCTTTGCCCGAATGAGTCAGGCACATAGCCCACCGGCATATAGCTGCCCCAGGCTTTACAATCCGCCAGCCCAAGCAGCAAATTGCGGGTGATTGACTCCGCACCGACGACCAGGAAATCGCTCTGCGTGTACCACGGGCCAATCAGTACCCGCCCGTCGGTAATTAATTTTTGCAGGCGTGCCCGGTGCTCTGACGCCACCTGTAAAAAATCCTCCAGCATCACCGTTTGGCCATCTAAAATAAACGGACCCAGCGCTTCGTCCTGCTCCAGCCGGGTGATTAAATCCAGCATGAAATAATAGAGCACGACTTTTGAGTCGTTCTCGGTGAAATACCACTCTCTGTCCCAGTGCGTGTGCTGAATTAAATGCACAGTCTTCATAACATCACCTTATTAACGTCTAAGGATAAATATTTAAGGCGTAGCTATCCCCGGCATGAAATACCGTGAAAGCACAACTCATACAGCCTGAAATAAATTAACCGGGCGGCTAGCGCCCTACTTTAAATTTAGGCACGGCTGTCGAAGGTTTATTTTCAACGACAGTTTCACCCCGAAACACTAATAACGACCCCACAGCGATAATCCCCGCCCCGACGGCAATAGACAGCACATAAATGGGCCATTGATCTACCGCCAGCCAGCCGTAAAAGCCCGAAATCGGCGCATGGTTTACCGCACCCAGGCCGACGGCCAATGCGGCCCCGGTGGCAGAACCCACCACGTTGATGATGATAATTTTGGGGTTTGCCAGCGCGAAAGGAATGGCCCCTTCAGATACGCCAATCAGGCCCATCAGCGTCGAAGCCTTGCCCGCCTCTCGCAGCGAAGCCGGGAAACGCTTAGCCCAAATGAGCGTTGCAACCCCGAGGCCAATCGGTGGGACGATAATCGCCACCTGTGCGGCAGTGTTGGGATCGTAAATCCCGGAAGCTAGCAGCGCCATCGCGGTGGTCACCGCCGCCTTGTTCACCGGGCCGCCCAGATCAAAACCCACCATTCCGCCCACAACGGCGGCCAGGATGATTTTGTTCGTCCCGGACATCGCCAGCAGCCAGCTTTCCATCCCGTGATTCAGCGCAGCGAGCGGGCCGCCGATAATAAACGCCATCACCATGCAGGTCAGCAGCGTGCCGCCCACCGGCAGGATAAAAATAGGGCCAGCCGAGGCCAGCGCAGCAGGCAGTTTGATCCAGGCTGCCAGCGCCCGCACGATATAACCCGCGACAAAACCGGCGGCGAGCGCCCCAAGAAACCCGGTTCCCAGACTGCTGGCCAATAGTCCCCCCACCATCCCCGGCGCCAGGCCTGGCTTATTGGCGATAGCAAAGCTGATATACCCGGCGACCACCGGCAGCATCAGCGACAGCGCCAGGCCACCAAACCCGTCGAATTTATGCAGCATCTGCACAATGATGCTCGCCGCCTGGGCGTGGCTGGCATCCCAGATATTATCAATGCCGTAGAGCGAAGCGCCGATGCGCGCAATGCCCATGATCACCGCCCCGGCGATGACAAACGGCAGCATCCACGACACCCCGGTCATAATGGCATTTTTGACTTCTTTGCCGGTCGACATCCCCGCCTCTGCCCTGAATTTAGCCATTTGCTATCTCCGCCTCTATCGCCTCAAATACGGCCTCGCCAAACTTGATAGGATCGGCCACGCTGCACTCTAGTTTCATCATGCCGTCAAAACGTTCTTTGCCGGTAATCGCCACATCAGCGGCAAGAATAACCGCGTCGGCCCGTGCAAGATCGTCAGCGGTAATTTCGTTTTCAACGCCCATGCTGCCCTGAGTTTCGACTTTCACCTCATGGCCGCGCTGTTGGCCAACCAGGGCCAGCGCTTCCGCAGCCATGTAGGTATGGGCGACGCCCGTAGGGCAAGCTGCAACACAAACGATATACATAACAACTCCTTATCTGGCTGAAGAATGGCAATAAAAAAAGCACAATGGCTGAAAAGCGCATTGTGCTTTGGGGACGAACAACGGCCAGCATCGCGGCGTCTCCGGCATCACCACCGGCGTGAAGACACATCATCAGCTGATGCAGGCTGGAAATACGGCACAAGAACGAGAGTTCATAGCGTTTGCGAACGGCCAGGCGGTGCGGGCGTGCAACGCTATGCCCTCTTTTTAATGACGGAGAATGTGAATAGCGAAGCGAATGATATAGAGTCTCTGCGCTGCACCATAGCCGGGACCAGTTCACGACACAGGCGTTATCGAGAGAATCAAAATAAACGGCGTCGTCTTTTTCTAGTTCACTCACGCTATTAAACCAGCAGCTATTATTCAGCCAAACGCGCGCCTTGTTGCCAAGCATCAGCAACATAAAGCGAAAAAGCGTTATGACCCGAACAATATAAACGCGCATAGTTTCCCCCATTAACCTTCCCGCAGTGTAGACAGTTCGAAAAATAACAAACGTGACTTTACGCACAGTTATGTAAACACGAAAAACCCTCTTTTTATAATGGGTAAATGGCATTGAAATACACACAAAAAATTAAATGATGTCAGGGAAGAGAATGAAATAAATAGGCTGAGGCCAACGAAGAGTTTTAAAGCGGGAAAGTATACATCCTGAGCCACGCAAATGCAGGTGGCTCATCGGGCAATCGGCATACACGTACTCCCCTTCTCGTGAAAAGTGCCAGTCTGAGTATAACCAGATTTATGACAAGACTATGACATCTGTCGGTGAGCGTGCTCAGATGGCGGGTTTACAGCGGCAATGGCAGACGCCATTAAGCGAGAGCAAATAAAGCCAATAACACGCGTAACGCTTATTTATTTTAATACCTTAATTCTTTTAATTAAGGGGATTTAAGAGGCGCCAGCATACCCTTTGTGTTTAATTATCCGGCGGCTTATCAATGTTTATTGATGGACAGCCGTACACCAAACAAACAGAGGGTTTTTAAACCATGAAAAAATCAATGGCCGCATGCGCGATTCTTGCCGCTTTAGGCGTATTTTCCTCGACGGCTTTTGCCGAAGAGCGGCAGTGGGATGAGATGAGTAAATCAACGATGACAGTATCACCCACGATCGTCAAAAGCAGTGATCTATCTATCCACATCGAAGATGCCAACGATATAACCGGCAATTTGGGGCCCAACCAACCTCTATTTACCATAAAGATTAATGCATCTGCTGATGCAAAGATTGCCATGGGTACACCCGGGGCCGCCCGCGGTACAGTATTACGTGCTGGAGGATTGTTGATGACAACAGGAGATACCGGAGCCTGGCTTACTGGCAAAATTCCCGAAGAGTATAGAGATGCTCTGACGAGAGATTCCGCATATTTCTTTACCGGTGTTAACCAAAAAGATTCCCTTAGCGAAGTACTGCTATTAGAAGGTCAGGATCAGTACGCTATCAACATTGTTACTGATGACGACCAAACTGTAGACACCTACATCAAGCCGGGGAATTATACCTTCGATCTCCTTGCTCAAGCATATACAGAATAGTTTCTGTACCGATATTTATCTGGTCTTTATTTTTTAATCTTTAGGTGATCCCATGATTCGTCCATATTCAGTTTTTCTAGGGGCCTTAGCACTGACATGTGCATTTAACGCCTCAGCACTCCCAACATTTACTGGCCCTATTGCAACTGCAAGTGCAAATATAAAAGTCACTCAGAGCAGTCAAATAGACCTGATTGCCGACTTGGTAGCTGATACTCTCCCAGACAATACAGCTGAACTGGTTGGCAAGCATTTATTTAGGATTTCGCTTACCTCTGCTGATAAAAACATAAAAATTGCGCTAGCTGGTGATATGGATACAGTTATTGATGGTAACGGTCTTGTTCACAGTTCGGTAAAAGATAATGGAACTAAGCTCATAGGTGTGATTGAGGATAGTTTTAAAGATCAAGTCACGTCTGATTCATCGTTTATTCCACCAACTGCCAATCAGTCGGCAGACGCTGCCGCGTTACTGTTAACGGGTGAAGACATGTACAGGATTTATTTCAAAGCGGCTGACGTCGAACAAAATATTGCGGCAGGAGCATACGATTTTAACTTCGTTGCCCAGGCCTATACGGATTAATTAAGTCCTGGTCACAGCATAAGAGACATATCCAGAATATGTCTCTTATGCTTATAAACAGCAACTATATCACAGTACGAACAAGCGCTTAGCGCAGCCGGTTGTCGCGAACGCGAACGGGATAAGCACGCGGCCTTGTGTACCACGCTATCCAGCCCAGCACCGCCGCCACCGAGCCAAGCACCAGCAACCCCATCAGCGCGCCGAGAAGTTTGCCGCTGAAGGTGCCTAAATCGCCGCTGGTTACCCCGCTGACGACCCAAAAATAACGCACCATCGCCCAAACGATGTACAAACAAAAAGCATAGAACAGCCACAGCGCAATTTTGCCGCCGGGGCTGCGAGTTGGTTTCGCATCCATAACGTTCGACCTAACTTTTCAACTGAAACAAAAACGGGTTGTCGACGGCAGTTCCCCTGCCGCCTGAATGTGATTTTTATCACACTAACGGATTAGACGAACCGCTATAAGCGTTAAATTTTGTTTCAAATCAAAGTCTGCTCGGCATAAATCGGCTTTGCCAGTGGGGTTTGATTTAGCTTAAGGAAAATTCTTAATCGCGGTGAGGCCTCTCGATGGAGGTTTATTTATGTTCTCTGCGCCTTTTATCCCACTTTTCTTTCAACATCTTCGGGAGTGTTCTTCAGCCTGGTGGTTATTCCGTTCACCCATAGATCTGTTTTCCCTGCATGTTCAGAGCACGGTGAACGTGTCAGGGAGATAACGCCATCCCCCGAACAGCCTCGGCACCCGGCGAGCTCATCGCCGCTGAAGCGGTAAACCCACCGGCTATCACCCAAACATTCGGGGTTGTTGAGAAAGAACCGGGAACACTTATTCCCCTCACCCCGGCCCTCTCCCCAAAGGGAGAGGGAGAAAACAAAAGCTGCGGGAAACATTGTTTATTCCCTCTCCCTTCCAGGGAGAGGGTTAGGGTGAGGGTAAGAAGCGACGCTGCGTTTTAAGTCAGCGCTAAACATAAAGCGAGGCACGGTTCCGGCTTAAATCGCCTCCGTTTTCTCTCCGACTGGCCAGGGTCCGGCCGTCGGGAACGGCCGAAGAGACGTTCACATGTACAGTAACCACATAAAGAACAGAGCGGGAAGTGAACGGAACCTTAACAGAACCCACACAAACCCAGGTATTTGTGACTAAGTGGCAGTTTCTTGCTTAGAGAAAAAACAACTCAGGAAGAGAGATAAAAATACCCTTTATTCCCTTCCCTCAATATTTCCTCTCTGAAATATAAACGAACGAATTTAATTTCCATTACCGGGTTGACAATAGTACTGCCCATGGGTAGATTTCACGGGCCGAAGTTGCGGCCTTTCCTAACCTGACATAAGAGACTAATGGATACTGAATTTAGTAGCTGCCCGAACATGGCCTTAATGGCGGTTCGGGAAAGTAAACATGAAATCGATTGTGATCACTTCTTCGTTTTGGTGTGTCTCGCCGGAGCCTGATGCTCTCGTGTTGTCCCACCTCGACCAGGGTTTTCACGGTCCCGAGGTGTGTTATGAACTTCAAATCTACCCTTTTTCCTGGTGTCAAAACAGTGACATCAACGCTGCGTGTCCGGCCGCCTCGCGATCGGGTGTTGTCCGCACGTAAAAAACAGTCAAACTCAATTTTCTCTTCGAAAATCAGTGAGTTGAATCAACGCATCACCAACTGGCGTGTCAGTCCTGTCACCGGCCAGCTGGAGCGTCGTTGCAGCTTCTCTGATGGCGAAGACCCACAAAGTCGACCCTTCGTAGCCTGATTCAGCCGTTACGCTGTCGGGTGCGTCTGCGCGCTATGCCGCAGTCCGCTTCCGTGCGCCACGCTGAGTTACGTCACTGTTGGTACCTGTTTATTCGCTGATGCCTTCTGGCATATTTTTCAGCAGGAACAAACACGTCCCAAGAAAAGAAAATATAAATTTCTCACCTGTTTATTTTTAATAAATAAATAGCGAGAAACCCTGTGCGAAATTAATTTAAAACCGATCGTTCATACGACATCGGGCTATTTTCGGCCGCCCTTAATCTGGCGTTTACCCTAAAGAGCCTGCTGCCGTCCGGCGACAGGAGCACCACCATGACTGTACAAACCAAGAACCGTAATAAAAAAAGCACGCTGTCTATGCGTGCCGCCCAGGAAGCCAAAAACGGCATCGCAGAAACCCTGGTCAACCTGAACACCACCCGGGAAGGGCTGCAGGAAGCCCACGCCAGCGCCCGGCTGGAGCGGGATGGCCTGAACGAAGTTGCCCATGACAAGCCGCCTCACGCGCTGGTTCAGCTGCTGATGGCATTTAACAACCCGTTTATCTACGTGCTCGGTATTCTCGCCGGGATCAGCTTCTTTACCGATTACTGGCTGCCCACCAGCCACGGCGAAGACGGCGACCTGACGACGGTGATTATCATCGGCACCATGGTGGCACTCAGCGGCCTGGTGCGTTTCTGGCAGGAACACCGCTCGGCGAAATCTGCCGAGGCGCTGAAAGCAATGGTTCGCACCACCGCGACGGTTGTGCGTCGTGAACACGCGGGGCAAAAAGGAACCCCGCGTGAAATCCCGATGCGTGAACTGGTCGTGGGCGATATCGTGCAGCTCTATGCGGGGGATATGATCCCGGCAGACGTGCGCCTCATTGAGTCCCGGGATCTATTCATCAGCCAGGCCGTGCTGACCGGTGAAGCGCTGCCGATTGAGAAATACGACACCCTGGGCGACGTGGCACAAAAGTCCGCGCACGATAAGGCGATCGACAGCGAAAACCTGCTGGATATCCCGAACATCTGCTTTATGGGCACCAACGTGGTGAGCGGCACCGCACAGGCTGTGGTGGTTGCAACCGGGCCACGCACTTACTTTGGCTCACTGGCCAAAGCGATTGTCGGGAGCCGCGCGCAAACGGCCTTCGACCGCGGTGTGAACAGCGTCAGCTGGCTGCTGATCCGCTTTATGCTGGTGATGGTGCCGGTGGTGTTCCTGATTAACGGCCTGCTGAAAGGCGAGTGGTGGGATGCCCTGCTGTTTGCCCTGGCGGTGGCCGTGGGGCTGACTCCGGAAATGCTGCCGATGATCGTCAGCGCCAACCTCGCCAAAGGCGCGGTGGCGATGG
The DNA here is from genome assembly GCF_000758305.1 of Cedecea neteri. NCBI lineage: Bacteria > Pseudomonadati > Pseudomonadota > Gammaproteobacteria > Enterobacterales > Enterobacteriaceae > Cedecea > Cedecea neteri. The sequence continues at coordinate 4,205,082 of NZ_CP009458.1, forward strand.
CGAAGCGTAAAGTCGTGGTTAAGCGCCTGAACGCTATCCAGAACCTGGGCGCAATGGACGTGCTGTGCACCGACAAAACCGGGACGCTGACGCAGGATAAGATCATCCTCGAGCACCACGTAGGCACCAACGGCCAGAAAAACGAGTCCGTGCTGGGGCTGGCCTGGCTTAACAGCTATCACCAAAGCGGCATCAAAAACCTGATGGATCAGGCGGTCATTTACTTCTCTGACAATGAGCCGAACTTCGTCAAACCGCAGGGCTACAGCAAAGTCGACGAGATGCCGTTTGATTTTGTCCGCCGCCGCCTGTCGATTGTGGTGAAGGATAGCCAGAGCAACCACCTGCTGGTGTGCAAAGGCGCCGTGGAAGAGATGCTTAGCATTGCCACCCACATGGAAGAGAACGGCAAGGTTGTCGCGCTGGATAATCAGCGTCGTGACGCCATGCTGGCAATGACCAATGACTACAACAAGGATGGTTTCCGCGTCCTGGTAGTGGCCACTCGCGACATCCCTAAAGCCGAGGCGAAAAAACAGTACGGTACCGACGATGAGCACGACCTGATTATCCGCGGCTTTCTCACCTTCCTCGATCCACCGAAGGAGAGCGCAGGCCCGGCAATTGCTGCCCTGATGGACATTGGCGTGGCGGTGAAAGTGCTGACCGGCGATAACGCCATCGTCACCACCCGCATTTGCCGCCAGGTCGGGCTGGAGCCGGGCGAGCCGGTACTCGGCCCGCAGATTGAGCAACTGAGCGATGCCTCTCTTCAACAACTGGTGGAAGAGCGCACCGTGTTTGCCAAGCTGACCCCGCTGCAGAAGTCTCGCGTGCTGAAAGCGCTGCAGGCCAACGGCCATACCGTGGGCTTCCTGGGCGACGGAATTAACGATGCCCCTGCCCTGCGCGATGCCGACGTCGGTATCTCGGTTGACAGCGGTACCGATATCGCCAAGGAATCCGCCGATATCATCCTGCTGGAAAAGAGCCTGATGGTGCTGGAAGAAGGCGTGATCAAAGGCCGCGAGACTTTTGGCAACATCATGAAGTACCTGAACATGACCGCCAGCTCCAACTTCGGCAACGTGTTCTCGGTGCTGGTCGCCAGCGCATTCATCCCGTTCCTGCCGATGCTTGCGATCCAGCTGTTGCTGCAAAACCTGATGTACGACATCTCCCAGCTCGCGCTGCCGTGGGACAAAACGGACAAAGAGTTCCTGAGCAAGCCGCGCAAGTGGGATGCCAAAAACATTGGCCGCTTTATGGTCTGGATTGGCCCGACGTCGTCCATTTTTGACATGACCACCTTCGCGCTGATGTGGTTTGTGTTCAGCGCCAACAGCGAGCACATGCAGACGCTGTTCCAGTCCGGCTGGTTCGTTGAAGGCCTGCTGTCGCAGACGCTGGTGGTACACATGCTGCGTACCCAGAAAATTCCGTTCATTCAGAGCACCGCCGCCTGGCCGGTGATGATGATGACCGGGCTGGTTATGGCGATTGGGATTTACGTCCCGTTCTCTCCGCTCGGGCCGTTGGTTGGGCTGCAGGCGCTGCCGTGGCAGTACTTCCCGTGGCTGGTGGCGACCCTGCTCGCCTACTGCTGCGTGGCTCAGGGCATGAAAACGTTCTACATGCGTCGCTTCAAGCAGTGGCACTAATTCTGCGTTAAGTACGGTAATTCGGTGCCGCTTCGGCGGCACCTTTCAGGCAAGTAACACAAGCTGGAAAGCATTATGGAAAAGCAACATTCCATTATTTTCCTGATTAAAAATAAGACCATCGCACTGGTTGTCTTATTTTTAATGAAAATAACCCGCACCCTTCGCGTCCGCGCCCTGGCCTGGTTCGCCGGAGGGAAAATCAACTATCGACACGCGAAAGCGTTACTGAACCTCGCCAGCGCCATACATCGTTTTTCGATCAGGTTACTGCGTTTTGTTACACCACCCGCCCTGAAGAGGGGGAATTGATTATGTCCGGAACTACTCTGTTAATTAACCTGGCTGGCGCCATCGCTTTGCTGCTCTGGGGCAGCCATATGATTTCGACTGCGCTGCAGCGCGGCTTCGGCACGCCGCTGCGCAACTGGATGGGACGCCACCTGACCAGCCGCTGGACGGCTCTGCTCGCCGGGATCGGCATTACCGGCGTTCTGCAAAGCAGCACCGCGGTGAGCATGATGGCGACGTCGTTCACCGCCGCCGGGACGCTGAGCCTTGCCCCTGCCCTGGCGGTGATGCTCGGCGCTAACATCGGCTCCACGCTGGTGGTGCAGCTGATGAGCTTCAATATGGAAATGGCCATCCCGCTGCTTCTGCTGGCCGGGTTTGTGGTCTTTAAGCTGCGCGACCATTCCAACTTTGAGAGCGTGGGCTGCGCCCTGATTGGCCTCGGTTTGATGCTGCTTGCCCTGCATTTACTGAGCGGCACGCTGGCGGAAATCGAAGTCACCCCGGTGTTTCACGCCGTCATGCAGGGGTTGCAGGGCGATATCTTAATCGCCCTGCTGGTGGCCGCGATCCTGACGCTACTGTGCCACTCCAGCGTGGCGATTATTCTGCTGATCGCTTCCCTCGCAGCCACTGGCGCGATGGGGCCGGAAACAGCGCTGATCCTGGTGATGGGCGCCAATATTGGCGGGGCGCTGCCGCCGGTACTCAACGCGGGCTCCGCCGTGGCTCGTCGCCTGCCCGTGGGCAACCTGATTGTTCGCCTGGCCGGCTGCGCGCTGGCGCTGTTACTGCTCCCGCTGCTGACGGATCTCGCGCAGAAGTCCGGGCTGAGCACGCCGCAGCTTGTAGTGTGGTTCCACACCGCGTTTAGCGCCGTGCTCGCGCTGCTGTTTATCGGCCTGACCGCGCCGATGGCGCGTTTCCTGGAGCGCCTGTTCCCGGAAGAAGAGCGCGTGGGTGACCCTGGGATGCCGATGTATCTGGACGATGCCGGCCTCGAAGTGGCCTACATCGGTCTGTCCAACTCAGTCCGCGAATCTCTGCGCGCCGCCGACATGCTAACCATCATGCTGGACCGCCTGCTGGTGCTGTTTGTCACCCAGGAAAAGCAGGCCGCCGATGAGATTCGCCAGCTCGATCAGTCGGTGGATCTGCTCAGCGCTGCGGTGCGTGCTTACCTGGCCGATATCAGCCACGACGGGCTGAACGACGCGGATGCCGATCGCGCCCAGGAAATCCTGATGTTCATCATCAACTTCGAGCACGCGGGAGACATTCTTTCCAGCAACCTGACCCAACTGGCAACGCGCCGCGCTCGCCGGGGCGAACTGTTCAGCGACTTTGAGTTGCACAATATTCGCCTGCTGCACGCGGAGATCCTCACCAGCCTGCGCCTCGGCATCGCCGCGTTTATGCGTGAAGACTTATCCGCTGCCCATCAGCTGGTGCAACGCAAGGAAACCATTCGTCAGCTCGAGGCTTCCGCCAGCCGCGAGCACTTCAAAAAACTGCGAGAGGACAAAAATGCCTGGGCGGAATCCGGCGACATTTTCCAGCGAGTGCTGCGGGACTACCGCCGCGTGCATCACCACATCGCGGCCGTGGCCTACCCGGTGATCGACCGCCTGGGCGATAAGTCGCTGCGCTTTATCGAAACGCCGCCGGACGCTTAAAAAACAATAACCGCCGCAAGGTGGACGAAGCATCTTTTCAAGGAAAGCAACGTTAAGGTACAGAAAAGTGAGAGTTTTAATCTGCGCAGGTCGGTTTTATGCCGACACCCACACCCTCACCCGCGTGCTGGATTTATATGCCAGCACGCAGACAATGAATGTGCTGATCCACGGGGGGCATCAGTCGCTCGGCGGGGCCATTGAAACCTGGGCACGCGGCACCGACGTACACGTTATTCGCTACCCGGCCAACTGGGCGCTGCACGGCAAATATGCGGAGACCCGCCGCAATCTGTTTATGCTGGAGGACAGCCGCCCCGACGTGCTGCTGGCTTTTCCTGGGGGAGAAGACACGGCGGAGTGCGTACGAATGGCGCGCAGTTCCGGCGTGAAGGTAATAGAGATTTAATCCACCCGGGCTGCGGCAGGCTAATGTTACCGCAGCCCGTTTTTTTTAGGCCGCGACGGGTGCCAGGTTTACGTCTTTCAGGAATTCGGTAATGCGCGGGTTCTCTCCGCTGCGCAAAGCCTGAGGAGAGTCATCGCAGACGACGCGCCCTTTTTCCATAAACACAATTCTGTCCGACACGCTGAACGCGAAGTTCATCTCGTGGGTGACGATCACCATCGTAATGCCCTCTTCCGCCAGGTTCTCAATCACCTGCAGCACCTCATTCACCTTTTCAGGATCCAGCGCCGAGGTAGGCTCATCAAACAGCATGATTTGCGGACGCATCATTAAAGCCCGCGCAATCGCCACCCTTTGTTGCTGCCCGCCGGAAAGCTGGTGCGGGTACTTGTGGGCGTGCTCCAGCATGCCGACTTTGCGCAGCAACACGCAGGCCTCGCGCTTCAGCTCTGCATCCGTCGCCAGGCGATGGTAGTGCGGGGCCAGCATCAGGTTCTTCATCACCGTTAAGTGCGGGAACAGGTTAAAGCCCTGGAACACCATGCCAATGTTCAGTCGATGGGCGGCGTTTTCAACATACTGTGGCTTCTGGGCCCCGTGTTTTTCCAGGCGAATAAACGGCTGGCCGTTGATCAGGATCTCGCCGTTATCCAGCTGCTCGAGGCCGTTCAGCAGACGAATCAGCGTGGTTTTGCCTGAGCCCGACGGGCCAATAACCGACACCACTTCACCGGGCTTGATGTCCAGGTTCACCGCACCAAGCACCTCCACGTTGTTGTAGGCCTTGTGTAGCTTGCGAGCCTGCAGGGCGGGAGTATTCACGGCCAGCGCCGGGCGAGCAACCAGCCCGCTTTCTTGAGTAGCCATCGCTTCCAGTTCGGCTTCCGGCAGGCGTGCGGTTTTGCGCTGGGTGACATCCAGCCTTTTTTCCAGCAGCTTCAGCAGGAAGTCAAAAACGGTCACGATAAACACGTAATAGAAAGCCACCGCCGCCATGGTTTCCATCACCAGGAAGTTTTGCGAGTAAAGCCGCTGCCCAACCATCAGGATCTCAGTCAGAGAAATCACCGACACCAGCGAGCTAAGCTTGACGATGGAGATGTATTCGTTCGCCAGAGACGGCAGCGCCACCCGCAGCGCCTGCGGCACGATAACCAGCCACTGAATGCCCGCATAGCGCAGCCCCAGGGCATGGGCGGCCTCACGCTGCCCGCGCGGGATAGCAAGCAGGCCACCACGGTGAATCTCGGCAATGTAGGCCGTTTCACTCAGCACCAGCGCGATAAGCCCGGCCCAGAACGGGTCGCTTAACAAAGCCGAGCTGCCGGGCAGCGCCTGAGGCAGATTGTAGACAAAAATCAGCAGCACCAGCAGCGGCAGGCTGCGGAACAGCCAGATATACGCCCGCGCCGGTAAAGAGAGCCAGGGAGAGGCCGCCTGTTTGCCCAGCGCCAGAAGAAAGCCCAACCCAATGCTGATGACCCAACTCAGCAGGCTCAGCTTAATCACGGTCCAGGTTGCCAGCCAAAAATCAGCGTTGCTAAACAGGCTGAATAAATAGTTCCAGTCAAAAGACATATCCGCACTCCCCGGCGATGAAAATTACAAACTGCTGGCCTGAATTTCGGCTTCGGACGGCTCCGCCAGGTGATACTTTTTCACTAAGGCCGAGTATTTGCCGCTCGCTTTAAAGGCCGCAATGCCGTCGTTCAGCGCTTTTTTCAATTCAGGGTTGGTTTTACTCACGCCAAGCCCCACCAGCACCGGGTAAAGCAGTTCGGTCGAGGTTACCGCCAGCCGCCCTTTCATTTTGTCCACCACCTGGCTGGCTACAGCGGCGTCGGTCATCTGCACTTCAACCGCGTGGGAAAGCAGCGCCTGGGTGGTTTGTGGGTCGGTGGAGAATTCGCTGACCGTAATCGGCTTCAGCCCCTGCTTCACGCAGTAATCCGCCGACAGCGTGTGCAGTTTTTCCAGCCAGTAAGTGCCCTGCATCGAGCCGACTTTATGCCCGCAAAGCTCTTCTGGCTTGGTTGGCTTGAAGCTGGCGTTGCTCAGCGTCAGCAGCGACTCACCGGTTTTCAGGTACGGCACCATGTCGATCACCTTTTGGCGCTCCGGGGTGATAAACAGCGCGGAGGCAATCAGCTCGAAGCGCTTCGCCTGCAGGCCGGGGATCAGGCTGGTGAAACGGGTATCCACGTAATTGGGCTTCAGCTTCATCGCTTCGGCCACGCCGTTGATAAATTCAATATCGAAGCCCGCCGGGGTTTTGCCGTCGAGATATTCGTAAGGCGGGAAGGTAATGTCGCTGCCTACCGTAAGCTGCCCGGGGGTCATCACGGCCGCCTGAGCCCCGCCGCTGAGCAGTAAAGGCAGCGCCGCCGCCATGCAGGAAAATAACGCCTTGCTGTGTGAGGATGTAAACATGCGATGACTCCAGTGCAGGTGGTTAATCATTTTTATGGATGCCAAAACGGCGGCACCTTAAACAACGTATGATTTTCGCGCCGGGGAATGCCTTGCAATATATTCGCCAGGACGATAATCACTCGATGAGCGTTTGCGATGGGGCCATGCTGCAGGAGAAGCGCGTCGGGATAAAGGACGAAAAATATGCCTTACCTCTATAAAAAATTGTTTTAATGCAATGCCGTTTTTTTTGCACCAGCGAAGCGCAAAACATTAATTCCTCAAAAGAAAGCCAATAAAGACATATTTCAGGCAGATAATTGAACATTTAAATATTCACCCGCACCAAAAAAGTGCAGTTTAATTTTCTCTTGCCACTTTTTGGGGAACACTCGTGGCCAATAAAAGCAAAAATATTTTTTCAGCGCAGGTTTTTTACCGTTTGCGACGACCACACAAGTACCTGGCATGGGCCTTGCTGCAGATTGACTGAATAGCCTGAAGCTCTCTTCGAGGCTGCATTGACAATAAAAAAGCGGGGTTAGCGCCATGACACATTTCACGCTCAAGCAGCTCAAGTACTTTGTCACCGTCGTGGAGGCGCAGAGCATCGCCGAAGCCTCAAGGCAGCTGCATATCGCCCAGCCTTCCGTATCCATTGCCATCAAAAACCTGGAAGACACCTTTGAGCAGCAGTTTTTTATTCGCCACCACGCCCAGGGCGTTTCGCTCACGCCCGGCGGGCTGCGGTTTTATGAAAAAGCCCGCGAGCTGCTGCGGCTTTCATACCAGTTTGAGCAAAATGCCAAAGCGGATAACGACCTGGTTTCCGGCACTATCGCCATCGGCTGCTTCGAGTCCGCGGCCCCGCTTTATCTGCCTCGCCTAATTGCCGGGTTTCGCAAGCTTTACCCTGACATTACCATCCGGCTGTACGACGGGGAGCAAAACGAGCTGACCCACGGGCTGCACCGCGGCCGCTTCGACCTGGCCTTTATGTACAATCTGGAGTTAGAGAGCACGCTGCACACCGAAAAACTGAACGCCCCACAAAAGCCATACGCCCTGCTCCCGGCGGCGCATCCGCTGGCGGGGAAAACATCCGTGACGCTCAAAGAACTCAGCCGTGAACCGATGATCCTGCTGGACGTTATTCCCAGCAAAAGCTACTTCATGAACATTTTCACCGACAAAGGGCTGCACCCGGAGGTGGCCTACAGTTCGCCGTCGATTGAAATGGTGCGCTGCATGGTCGGCCAGGGCATGGGTTTTTCGGTGCTGGTCACCCGCCCCTGCACCGACATAACCTATGACGGCCAGCGCGTTAAGCAAGTGGAAATCATTGATGATATGGCGGCCTCCACGCTGGTGATGGCTTATTTACGCAATAACGAGCCAACCCGGCCGACGCGCTTATTTATGGATTACTGCCGCACTTTTGAGCTGATGCCGGAAACCCTGGCCGAAAATTAAAAAGAGGTGTTTCACCGTATTAAAATACAGGAAATTCATAGCCTCCAGATTGAGCCTACTTTATTTATACCTTATCCCTAGATTTATAATATTTTACGGAATGTCTGCCGCTTAATAACCTTGTGCCATCGCGAAGCTGCGCTGAATCATATTTCCCAGGCACCAAGGAAACAGACATGACCGAAATAAAAACACAGACAGATACCCTTGTGATTGGCGCCGGCCAGGCAGGGATCGCCATGAGCGAGCACCTGACGCGCCTCGGCATTCCCCATCTGGTGCTGGAGAAAAACCGCATTGCCGAAGCCTGGCGCAGCGGCCGCTGGGATTCGCTGGTCGCCAACGGCCCGGCCTGGCACGACCGCTTTCCTGGCCTTGAGTTTGACGCCGCCGACCCGGACAGTTTTATCCCCAAAGATGAAGTGGCGAACTACTTCGAAAACTACGCCCGGAAATTTGAAGCGCCGGTAAAAACGGGCGTGGAAGTGAAAAGCGTGACGCGCAATCACGGCAGGCCGGGTTTCACGGTGGAAACCAGCGACGGTATTGTCGAAGCAAAGCATATCGTGGCTGCCACCGGGCCTTTCCAGCGCCCCGTCGTCCCGGCCATTGCTCCGGCAGATGACGGGCTGTACCAGATCCACTCCGCCGCCTACAAAAACCCGGCTCAGCTTCCGACTGGTGCGGTGCTTGTGGTGGGCGCAGGCTCTTCCGGGGTGCAAATCGCCGATGAGCTACAGCGGGCGGGCAAGCAGGTTTACCTCTCCGTGGGTGCCCACGACCGCCCTCCCCGCGCCTACCGCAACCGGGACTTCTGCTGGTGGCTGGGGGTGCTTGGGCTGTGGGATGCGGCGGCCAATCAGCCGGGCAAAGAACACGTCACCATTGCGGTGAGCGGCGCTCGCGGCGGCCACACCGTTGATTTCCGGGCGCTCGCGCACCAGGGCATTCACCTCGTCGGTCTGACCCAGCGCTTTGCCGGAGGCAAAGTCTTTTTTGAAGATAACCTGGCGCACAACATCCGCCAGGGCGACGAAAACTACCTGGCCCTGCTGGACGCCGCCGATGCGTGGATTGCCCGCAACGGGATCGATCTACCCGAAGAGCCGCAGGCCCGTGTCTTCCCGGCCGATCCGCTGTGCGTCACCCAGCCCACGCTGGAACTGAACCTGGCCGAAGCGGGCATCACGTCGATTATCTGGGCTACCGGATACGCCCCGGACTACGGCTGGCTCAACGTGGATGCTTTTGATGCTCAGGGCAAACCCCGCCACCAGCGCGGCGTTTCCAGCGAGCCGGGCGTCTATTTCCTCGGCCTGCCGTGGCTTTCCCGCCGGGGCTCAACGTTTATCTGGGGCGTGTGGCATGACGCGAAATACATCGCCGACCACATTGAAACCCAGCGCAAGTACAGCCGCTACCTTGATGCTTCCCAGCGCTAACCTTTTTGCCAACAAGGAATTAACCGATGCCAACGCATACCCGTATTCGCATGTTTAACACCAAAGAGACTTACCCTAACCAGTCGCTGAACAACGATCTCTGCCAGGCGGTGCGCGCCGGGAACACCGTGTATGTGCGCGGCCAGGTCGGGACGGATTTTGAAGGCAATTTGATTGGGCTGGGCGACCCGCAGGCGCAGGCAGAACAGGCGATGAAGAACGTTAAGCAACTGCTGGAGGAAGCCGGGAGCGACCTTTCCCACATCGTCAAAACCACGACTTATATTATCGACCCGCGCTACCGTGAGCCGGTGTATCAGGAAGTCGGCAAATGGCTGAGAGGCGTCTTTCCCATTTCTACCGGGTTGGTGGTTTCCGCCCTCGGCCAGCCACAGTGGCTGATGGAAATTGACGTTATCGCGGTGATCCCGGACGAGATTCAGGGGGAAAAATGACCTTTTCCATTGCCGCACGCTGCCGGGAAACCGGCCAGCTTGGCATCGCCATTAGCTCGTCCAGCATCGCGGTCGGCGCTCGCTGCCCGTGGCTGGTGCCGGGCGTGGGCGCGGTGTCGAGCCAGAATATAACACTGCCCGCGCTGGGGCCGATGGTGCTGTCGAAGCTGGGCGAAGGTGTTGCGCCGCAGGAGGCGCTAAAGCTGGTCGCCAGTGAACATCTGCACGGCGACTACCGGCAGGTGACGGCCATAGACAGTAACGGTAAAACGGCCTGCCACAGCGGCGTTAATTCACTGGGCATTTACCACGCCGTGGAGGGAGATAACTGCGTGGCGGCGGGCAATATGCTGGCCGATAAGTCAGTGATTAACGCCATGATCGAACGCTTCGAACAAAGTCCCGGCCCGTTGGCTGACAGGCTGATGGCCGCCCTTGAAGCGGCGCTGGAAAAAGGGGGCGAAGCCGGGCCGGTACACTCGGCGGCGTTAAAGGTGGTGGACACCGTCGCCTGGCCGGTTGTCGACCTGCGCGTGGACTGGGCGGACGAAAACCCGATTGCCGCACTGCATTCGCTCTGGCTGGCCTATAAACCACAAATGCAGGATTACCTGATCCGTGCGCTCGATCCGCGCGAAGCCCCCAGCTACGGCGTACCCGGCGATGAATAAACACCTGATTCCTTTATTGCAGAAGTTGCTGGCGCGGGACACCACCAGCCGGGAGTCCAACCTGGCGCTGATCCAGGATATTCATGATTATCTCACCGAATGGGGTATCAGCGCGGAGCTGTTTCACAGCGCAGACGGGCGTAAAGCCAATCTTTATGCGACGCTTGGCCCGGCAGGTGGCGGCGGCGTGATGCTCTCCGGCCATACCGACGTGGTGCCGGTGGACGGGCAACAGTGGAGCGTCCCTCCTTTCGACATGACTTACCGGGATGGCCGCTACTACGGGCGGGGTGCGGCGGACATGAAGGGCTTTATTGCCTGTGTGCTGGCCTCCGTCCCGGCGTTTCTTGCCCAGCCGCTGAGAATGCCGCTGCACTTCGCCTTCTCCTACGACGAAGAGGTCGGCTGCCTCGGCGTGCGCAGCCTGGTGGAGCACCTCCGTGCTTCCAAAGAGAAACCCGCGCTTTGCATTGTCGGGGAGCCAACCGAAATGCGCCCGGTTTACGGGCACAAAGGGAAAATCGCCATGCGTTGCGAGGTGCACGGCCATGCCTGCCACTCTGCCTATGCGCCACAAGGCGTGAACGCCATTGAATATGCCGCCCGGCTTATCGGCAAACTGGGAGAAGTTCGCGAGACGCTGACCCAAAAAACGGATGCCCGCTTTGATCCCCCCTTCAGCACGCTTCAGGTTGGCACCATTCACGGCGGCAGCGCGCTGAACATTGTGCCGCAGGAATGCCAGTTTGATTTTGAAATCCGATACCTGCCGGGCGTCGAAGCCACGGCGGCGATCGCCGACATTCAGGGCTATGCGCAGCAAAACCTGGTGCCCGCCATGCAAAGTGTTTCCCCGGCAAGCGCTATCCGGTTTACTCCTCTGAGCCACTACCCCGGCCTGCTGACGGACGCGCAGTCTGAATTTGCCGGATGGCTGGCGCAGTGGTGCGGCAGCGCTGATTTCAGCACCGTGGCGTTTGGCACCGAAGGCGGGCTTTTTGACGAAGCCGGGATCGCCACGCTGATTTGTGGCCCCGGCAGCATGGAACAGGGGCATAAGCCCGATGAGTTTGTTGCCGAAGAGCAACTGCAAAAGTGCATGGCGATGCTGGAGAACCTGCGCCAGTGGATGAGCGCCTGATCGCTAAAAAGCGCGCCTGTATTTAGCGCGCGAACCGCTTTTTCGCCGCCTCAGTCACTGGCGTGTACAGTGAAATCAGCGTGCCTTCCGGGTCACGAAATTGCATGTTACGGTTGCCCCACGGCATCTCTTTGGGCTCGTGTACCATCTCGACGTGGCCGTTTAAACGCGCAAACTCCGCGTCCACATCTTCCACCCTAAACTCCAGAATGACCGAGCGGTTGCTGGCAGGCTCCGCGCTTCCCGCTTTAAAGAGCGGGACGGTTTCCGCGCTTCCTATGGCGATAACCCCCACCGGCGTGATAATTTCGGCGAAAACCGGGGCCAGCCAGTCGGCTCGAGCGCCGGTCACCTGTTCATAAAACGGCACCATTTGCTGCATGTTTTGCACAATCAGACGGACAGACACAAATTTCATTGATGATCTCCTTATGGGCGGCGAACGGCGCGGCCCTGAAGGCATCATCTTCCAGGCATGCTGCCAGCGTGGTGGCAACAGGATATAAAAATGCGGCGAGCAGACAGATTATTTCAGTTGATCCAGATCCTCAGGCGCGCCTCTCGCCCTGTCACCGCCGCGCGCCTTGCCGAAGAGCTGGAGGTATCAAAACGCACGGTTTACCGGGATATCGCCGACCTGGCCGGGCAGCGGGTGCCGGTGGAGGGAGAAGCCGGGAGCGGGTACACCCTCAGCGCGGACTACGACATGCCCGCCCTGATGTTCACCCCCGATGAGCTGGAAGCCCTGCTGTTAGGCGCGGAGTTTGTCAGCAGGTTGCCGGACGCGACGCTCGCCAATAACGCCCAGGATGTGCTGACGAAAATCCTGTCGGCCCTGCCGGAAAGGCTGGCGCGGACTGTCACAAGTTCAGCGGTGGCGATCAGGCCGGATATCGTGCCAGCGCAGCAACCCGATACTCGCCTTATCAGAGCCGCCATTCGGCAAGGTAAAAAGTTGCGGCTCCGCTACCGGGCAGTCAAGGATGAAATGTCTGTAAGGGTTGTCTGGCCGGTTGTGCTGGGCTATGACCTTGAGCGCTGTTTACTTATTGCCTGGTGCGAAACCAGAAATGATTTTCGCCACTTCCGCGCCGACCGCATTGAGGAAATAACTATGCTGGAGGAGAAAATACCGTTAGCGGCAGACGCGCTGAAAGAAAACTGGCGGCGCTGGCGGGAGGAGAATAAATAAAGGTGATTGTTATCGATAATGTAATTGTTGCATTCCGTGGTTTTATTTTAAAGGCCGTGTCGCAGTTTTCTATATTAGCAGATTTTTAAGCACTGTGTTTTTGTCCAGCAAGGTATAATGTTCCGGCAGGTAAGGTTTTAACGTCAGAGGTGAGTAATATTCCCCGAAGCATAAATGATTAAATAACGCGACATAGAGGTGTCTCACCACCTTTATGCCGCTAACCACAGGCAACTAAAGAGGAGTTGAATATGGCTGCGAAGGATTTTAAGCCAGAAGTATCTATTTCCAAAACGAATTCAAACAAACCTGAAACTAAGGCTGAAGTTTGCGATTCGGTGCGCAATAAATCAGATAAAGGTTTGCCGGAAGCCCCGCTTTCCCGCGCTGAGTTCTATGACCGGGTGCGGTATGACTATCTGCCGCTCCAGGGCGAATGGATTTCACAGGCGGGCTTTACGCCAGGGATGCCGATAAAAATCAGAGTGATGCCCGACTGTATTGTGATCACCACCCAGAACAGCCGCGAGCTGTGGGGCTGTGCCGAAGGGTTGAGCGTCACGCATTTCAACAAGAAGAAGATGAACCAGTGGATCAAGGATTTTCCAGGGGCACTGAACGATACCGGCGATATCCCGGTCATCAGACGGGAGTCTCCCCGCTATGACTGCCTGAAGCGGGGCAAGAGCTGAGGTTTAATGTGAAAATCCCGGCTTTTTAAAGGCGGGGATTAAGTCAGATTCAAGAACCTAAAAGAGGAATTATTATTTCAGTATATAATCGAATTTTTCGTCCCAGTTAAATTTTAGATCTTGCTGTTTAGTTCTTTCAAAAACATGAATTATTTTATTAAAATACTCCCCAAGGGATTTTTTCGACAACTCAGAATCTAACCAAATTATTTTTACTGGTCTTTCTACGTCAGAACTAAGAGTGTCCCACAATGCATCGAGATTTTTACCATAGTAAGGGCCAAAATATAACAATTCAGACATGACATGATGGAAATCTGCTTCCGTTAGAATGTTTGAACCATCCAAAATTACCTCACCAGTTCTCATTTCCAATTACCTGTTGAAGTTGCATTTTTATAATGGTCTGTTGTTATGTAAAGCTTACCATCATTTGAATACAATAATCTGGTTACAGCTTGATTAGTTCTTAACATAGTGTTGTTTATCCATATATTACCGCCTGCGCACCCGCCACCACGTCCGCCGTACTGTTGCCTGCCAGGCCACCCGCCAGCCCTGCCGCCAGGGTGCTCAGCGCGCTGATAGTCTGCTTCTGCTCTTCACTAAGGTCTTCCCGCTTTATCCCCGGGTACATCTGCTGCGCGAGGAATTCCGCAGTGGTCGCCCCCGCCGCGCCTGATAGCGCATTATTGCCTTGTGTTGTTATTAGTGGTTATCGCTGTGAGTTATCATTATTTTCTGGATACTCTTCACTAAAAAATCTGTAAGTTGCCTCCAGCATTTCCGCATAAAATGGATCAGCAGAAATCTCTTTATATCTAGTATAAATTTTTGAGATTAAATCATCAGAGAACTCTATTCTAAATGGTGTTCCGCTATATTGAACCAAACCATCCATTGCTATGCCTAAAACTGGAGCCGACATATGTAACACATGCTCTTCAACATACTGTAGTGCATACTCTTTGTTGAGTTCAAAAAGATGCATTAGACAAAGTGAATCCAAATAAATATCACCCACCCCTTCTGTCAAAATTATTTCCTTACAGAACCCCTCGCATTCAATTGCATCATGAAAATGCAACTCTGCTAATGCACTAGCAGCCTCATCTGGTGGATTGTCAAATGAATTTATATCTGCACAACCATATTTTATATAGTTATCGAGTTCTAAAATTAACTTATCTCTTGATTTTTTTGACATGATTTTATCCTTAAACGTTCCCGTAGTAACGGTAGCTAAACGTTTTTCCCCGCTAGGTAAAACTCTCCATACTGCATTTATCCTTACTGAACCATTTGTACCTTTAAGGACATGTGCATCGCCGCTCACCATAGTTACATATAGTTTACCATTTGCATCAGGCAACATCTTAATACCGTTTTCCATCCGAGCAACTTTTTGAATTATTTTTACCGTCGCTCCAGATACAATAGTATTGCCGCCGATATCCCCCAACACTTTCCCTTGCAAAGATCCAACCATTTGTCCTGCAAGTTCTGGGTTATTCACTAACGCATAGTCATATAGCTGATTCCACTCAGCAACAGAGATTTTAATTGCATCGTAGGTTTTATCATAGTTCCAGATGGCACTTGCGAGGTCAGCAATGGTATCCATAGGATGTAGAATAGTGTTGACGGCGCCTTCTAAGCTTTCTGATACTCCGTCTCCTTATAGCTATCTCTCTCTCAGCGCCGCCAGATAGACATCACGCTCTTTCTGCGAGGCGTTTTCTCCCGACGTGTGCAGGCCCGGATTGTTTTTAACGTAAAAACCTAGCCTCTGCGTCCAGGATTTTTTAGTTTAGCGATTCGGGAACCTACTTTTTATCACTAACAAATCGATTGATAACGTTCATCCTGTTTCATTAAAGGCAAGATATCTTCTTCCCATAAACGATGTTGAATCACCTGACCCTCTGTTGGATCAACTTGACTATCCAAATATTTTTTTACAGCATTAATGACAAAATTAAAATCAGTCTTGCTTAAATTACAAAAATTTAGCTGATCCAAGACTGACATCTCTGTTATCGATTCATGAATATTTATATATTCTCCTTTCAATACTTCATCAAGAAGTA
Source organism: Cedecea neteri (assembly GCF_000758305.1). NCBI lineage: Bacteria > Pseudomonadati > Pseudomonadota > Gammaproteobacteria > Enterobacterales > Enterobacteriaceae > Cedecea > Cedecea neteri. The sequence continues at coordinate 4,220,687 of NZ_CP009458.1, forward strand.
TTTCTATAGCATCAGACGCCCCCCTATTTAAAGTTACATACAACTCTTTATCCTTAGAGCATCCAATAAAAAAAGTAGCACCCATAATTACCTCATAATAATGATTTTATCTTGCTGATTTTTATGCAACCTTTAACAAGGTTCAATAAAAAATGAATCAATTACTCCTCTAAATAATACACCCCACGAGAGCCTTCAAGTGAGGCATACATATTCATGGCTTCCTGCCCCTCTGCTATGTACTCTATATCAATGGGTTCAGGAGGAAAACTTGGATTATTAAAATCTCCTTGTAAGAATTCTTTATATTGCTCAAGAATATAAATCAACTGCTCTACAATAAGGATAACCCTTTGCTCTTTAACGTATTCACAGGCAATAAAAACAAAATCATTTGTTACCATTACCCAATGAGAATTACCTATACCAAAAAGCCATCTGGTGCTATGCTGGATTCTAGGTTAGTTACATTATCAATCCAAATATCAATAGAGTTTAGATAGAATTGAATGTCATCATATAACCAGCCTGCTAACTCTCAGGAACCATAGCACAAAGTGGTTTTATCTGTTGATAACCATAATTTTTTACCTACTGGTGTAAAATCTTTACTGTTATTGTTCCACCAGAAATTCATTCTGTCATTTAGCATTAGTATTCCTACTAACTGAGAAGGTAAGATGACTAAGAGACACCTCAACTAGGCATTAGGATCCTCGTAACGCTTATCTTGTTTTATTAAAGGCTCAATTTCGTTGTTCCATACTACTTTTTGAAATAATTGTGCTTCTGTCGGCTCGATTATTTCTATTAAATAATTACGAATTGCCTTTATTGCTATGTTGAAATATTTTTTCTCTAGATCATAAAAATTAATTTGATCAAGAAAATAAACTTCCATTATTGTTTCATAAAGAGTGGGGTATTTTGTATTTAATGCCTTATCAAATAACACCTCCAAAGCTCCTGATGCACTTCTGTTTAACACAACACTTAAATTATCGCCACTATTTTTACTATAGCCAACACCAATATATAAACCCATGATTACCTCAATATAATAATTTTATCCTGTTGTGATTTTGGAAGTGTTTTAACATAACCCATAAATATCTGTTGATTCTTGGGTGTTAACACACTGAAATCAACCAGAACTATATCTGCCTTATTTAAATGTTTAATGATTTGATCTTGACCAGGAGGAAGCGCCCCGGCTTCTCTCGAAACCGTCATGTTTTTTTCATAGAACTTGTTAATACCATCTATTTCCACTTGTTTTAGATTTTTTGTTGTATACATCAAATCAACTGTTTTACCTTTGTTCGGCCCAGTTGTGATAACAAAATCCGCATTTGCTGTACCAACGGTTCCTTCTGGTAGCCTTTCCATTTTACCCAATGAGGTTTCCAATCTTGCAGCTGCCTCTGCTGGATTATATTTTCCGTTGCCTAATGCATCTTTAGTATTAAGTCGGCTATGACCTTCAAGTGGTGTGACATTAACTTTTACTTCGTGAATGCCATCTATGTTCTTAACCAACTGATTCGTTGTATCCGGCAAATGCTCAAGTTTCGGTATTTTTTTGCCAGATACGGCGCCGCGCCGCCGGCAAGCGCCTTCGACAGGTCTCCACCCGCCAGCCCCTGCACCGCCGCCGTTGCCGCATGGATGCCCTGCTGAATGGCGCTCCCGGTGCCGTAAGGGGCCATTGCCGTGTTGTAGGCTTTATCCGCTATCTGTTCGGCCGTTGGCTCTTTATTCCCTTTGGCAATCAGTTCCGCTCTCGCCGCCTCCAGAGCCGCCGGGTCTTTTTTCGCCTTCAGGCCCGCGATATCCCCCTGCGTCCGCGCGATATCAGCCGCTTGGTTCCCGATTTCCGAGATAAGCTGCGCTTCCTGCAACCGCTTCTGCTCTTTCTCTTTGTCGAAGATAGGGCTCAGTGTCTGGTTAGTTAATAAAAATCATCTTGTGTGAGCTGCTTCCCTGTCGGGATAACTTCATCTTTATCAAAGGATAAAAGATATTCCTCGTCATAAAGTTTTATTGAGTACCCATAAAGTATCCCATCTTCTTCGCTGACTCCCATAACACCACCTTTTTTACCTGCATATTTCTTATTTTTTTCTTTGCAATCAGAGGATATTTTTACCTCTTGATAAAAACCAATTTTATTTTCCATAAATATGAATCCTTGGTTATTTATGTGTAATTCGTCCATCCAGAGATATATTTAAGTGAGAGCCATCTCTTGTTGCCCAACTCTATTGGGCTTTACCTTTGGGTGATAACTGAACATCCCATTCAAAAGCCTGTCCCGCTGTACGAGATGGGCCTTTTACTTCTGGTTAATAGCCATCGATAAAGATAGCTCATCTGTTAAGCAATCTTTTTCTATATGGAATATAATAAGACAACCATATTAATGCCCCTAAAATAAAACCAATTACTGCCATTTTAAAAGCAATATACAATTGATGATTACCGAAAAAATCATTATACACTCCACTTCCCGGTAGCCATTGAAAAACAAGACTAATAAAAAACATAAAAACAGAAGCGACAGTGCAAGAATAGACTAGCAACATAGCTATCTTCCAAGTTGGTATTTTCATCATTTATTTTTTTCCTCTACAATTTTATTTGCAGATTGATTGACAAATCCCGACAGCACAGAGTCGGCAACATTAGCTGCCACTGATGGCACAGTACTTTGAGGAACTGGCTTAGATATTGTCCACCCCCCTGTTTGAATCCAATCATATTTTTTTGACACTGGATTAAACACATTGTCGAACGGTATTTTGATCATATTACCTACTGCATACCCAGTACCTGCACTTGCTTTACTCGTTAATGCCGAAATAAATGGATCATCACCACTGATTAGAGCCTGGTAATAGCCACCTGCTGCATTCCATGACACCGTTGGATTATACCCCTTACCGACTGTAACCCCACCAATAATTACCGAACCAATAACATCTGAAAGTTTCACTTTGCCGGTCGTGCCATATTGAATACCTGCACTTGCTGTGCCTGTAATTTCCACCGCAATGAGCTGTTCTTTAGTATTATTCACGGCATTAGTAATAATGGCTTTTCCGCCCATAATCGCTACAGGCCAGGAGGTTGGGGTCATTATCACATCCATAACCCGATCACCAGTCGTGATATTATCCTGGAGGAATTTAAGATCGGTTCCGTTAAGGTAATTAACCAAGGCTGCAGCGCTTGGATCTTTCAGCTTTTCATCCAGCCTGATTTGATGCGGATTAGCATCATTTGCCACGTTAGTGTACCCTTGGATTAGCTCCTGCCAACTCACACAAGTCACACCTCCACCGGTACAGGCATCAATCAGTTCTTTACTGTTTTTATTGCTAATGTCGATGTATTTCTCGACCACTTTTTTACAGTCGCCACCCGATTTTTTGCAATCCAGCATTTCTTTATCAAGCTGACGGGCTTCTTTCTCATTGAGGTAGTTATTCTCAACCGCATTCTTCCCTGTCTGCGCACCCGCCACCACATCCGCCGTGCTGTTACCTGCCAGGCCACCCGCCAGCCCCGCCGCCAGGGTGCCCAGTGCGCTGATAGTCTGCTTCTGCTCTTCGCTCAGGTCGCTGACTTTCTTGCCCGGATACAGCGCTCCCATCACGACTTTTGCCATCAGCTCTCCGCTGACCGCACCTGCCGCGCCCGCCGCAGCGCTGTTGCCCGCGGCATAAGATACGACTGCCCCCACCACCGCATGCGCCATAGCCTGCACCGCCGCCGTTGCCGCCTGGATGCCCTGCTGAATGGCGCTCCCGGTGCCGTAAGGGGCCATTTCCGTGTTGTAGGCTTTATCCGCTATCTGTTCGGCCGTCGGCTCTTTATTCCCTTTGGCAATCAGTTCCGCTCTCGCCGCCTCCAGAGCCTCCGGGTCTTTTTTCGCCTTCAGGCCCGATATCTCACCCTGCGTCCGCGCAATATCCGCCGCCTGGTTCCCAATCTCCGAGATAAGCTGCGCTGCCTGCAGCCGCTTCTGCTCTTTCTCTTTGTCGAAGATAGGACTCAGCGTCTGGTTCGCATGCTCCGCGTCGCGGCTCAGGTCGGCCACATCCTGCTGCTGTTTGTCTTTATCACGTACCGTGATGGTGCCCGCCGACCGGGTCGTTGAGCTGTCGTGCCCCTCTTTGTTGACTCCAGTCAGCAGCGTGTTCGCCAGGTTCCCCGCGAACTGCTTGCCCATCTCGCTCATCCCACCGCCGGGGGTGAACCCTGCGCTCTGGTGTTCCACCTTGTAATCGGCCTGGTTGTGGATATCCCCGCAGCCCAGCGTGCCGGTATCCAGGCGGTTTTTGTCTGCCGACGCCCTAGAACCAATCACCGCACCGGTTAGGTGAAAATTCTACTTATGCGTGCACTGGTTTTCCGGGGGTATTACCCTCCCAAAGCGCATCTTGCCTGAAAGTGAAAAATACAGGGCAAAAAAAGCCCTCCAGCCAAGGGCTGGAATTTGTACTTACGCAGGTAGCCGGGCAAGTAAGCTAGTTACTTTTTCCGTATCTTCCGGGTGAAATCGTAAATACTTCTCACTTGCAAGTCGTACGTAGTGATAACAGGTTTCTTCACTAACGATAGTAGTATCTGCTTCAGAGGGAGGATAACCAACAGCAAATTCAACACCTTCAAAATGTTCACTTTCGTCATAACTTTCCATATCAGGAAAGAAGCAATAAACTCCATCTCTCATAAATGAATGCTTTTTAATAATACTTTCAATAGACATCAAGAAATCACCATCGTTATACATGAGGTCAAAATAATTTTTTACAACCACGTAAGGGTCTGATTTTATATAAGGCAAACCAAACAAAAATTTCATTTATTTAATCCTGTTTGGGATGGAAGTTTGTTACTCGACCTGTGTTTTTATCGAGATAAATTCTAAAGTTCACTCCACCAGCTGTAGCATCATATGCTGACTGACCATTGTGTATTGCATCTCTATACCCTTTCGTAGCGGCCTCTTGCCCTAGATCTAACATTATCTTGTCAGTGTATATTTTCGGATCATAGATAATTTTCTTTTCTGGATTTGGTTTATATTCCCCAGTTAAATTCCCCGAGCGATCTTTGGTAGGAACTAAGTATTCAACTTCAGAAATACCTTTAATATTCGTAGGTTTCTCACTTACGATTTTTACGCCATATTGTTTAACGGCACCATAAAACGCATCAGCATTATGCCCACCTGAGATCCCACTCTTTTGAGTAAACCCATCAACAGTTGCAAGGTGTTTCGGTTGATCAATTCTGAAACTCATCCCATCAGGGTAAATAATCGTGGTGATACCTTTGTCAATATTAGTCTTGTAAGGCAATGAATTCCCGTCATATTTACCAGCAGGATATTCAACATTCGTCACCGTTTTATCCGGTTTTGGGCTAAATTCACCCTCACCGGCCTTCCAGGCTGGTGGCGGAATATCAGGCATCGTCTTTTCAGCTCTGAATGCTATTTTAGCGATTACCCTTTCCGTCAGTGCCACGCCTGCTTTTGTAACACCAACTCCACCTGTAACAGTCGCCAACAGATCTGACATAAGTTTACCGGCTTCAACCCCGGCATTGTATGCACCACCTGCTCCTGCCCGCTGGTATTCCGACTCCATCAGATTGATTCTATCAATGTAGCTTTGTTTCACGGTATCTGACACGGTGCTAAACATGTCGTCACTCGTTAACAATTGCTTAATAGCGCCTAAGGTATCTACGGGATTTGTGATGGCTTTAGATAAGCTATCTACCGATTCATAAAGCCCCAGAGGTACACCAGCCAGCATACCGGTACCATAGGCAACATCCTGCCCGACACTAATACCATGCCATTTGGTACCTACTGCCAACTGGCATGACAGATTGCCTTTGCAGGCATCAAATTCTTTATCACGCTCTGAACGTTGTTTATTGCTCAGATAGTTATTCTCAACCGCATTTTTCCCTGTCTGCGCACCCGCCACCACATCCGCCGCGCTGTTACCTGTCAGGCCTCCGACCAGCCCTGCCGCCAGGGTGCCCAGCGCGCTGATGGTCTGCTTCTGCTCTTCGCTCAGGTCTTCCCGCTTTATCCCCGGGTACATCAACTGCGCGATGAATTCCGCAGTGGTCGCCCCCGCCGCACCTGAGAGCGCATTATTGCCCTGTATCTTCGCCACCACTGCGCCCAGCACCGCATGTGCCATCAGGTTCGCTTCTGTGCTTACTTCGCCCGTTATCGGGTCAGTGGTCTTTTTGTGGATAATTTCTGCCAGATACGGCGCCGCGCCGCCGGCAAGCGCCTTCGACAGGTCTCCACCCGCCAGCCCCTGCACCGCTGCCGTCGCCGCCTGGATGCCCTGCTGTATGGCGCTCCCGGTGCCGTAAGGGGCCATTGCCGTGTTGTAGGCCTTATCCGCTATCTGTTCGGCCGTCGGCTCTTTATTCCCTTTGGCTATCAATTCCGCTCTCGCCGCTTCCAGCGCCGCCGGGTCTTTTTTCGCCTTCAGGCCCGCGATATCACCCTGCGTCCGCGCGATATCCGCCGCCTGGTTCCCGATTTCCGAGATAAGCTGCGCTGCCTGCAGTCGCTTCTGCTCTTTCTCTTTGTCGAAGATTGGGCTCAGCGTCTGGTTCGCATGCTCTGCGTCGCGGCTGAGGTTAGCCACATCCTGCTGCTGTTTGTCTTTATCACGTACCGTGATGGTGCCCGCCGACACCGCCGACCGGGTCGTTGAGCTGTCGTGCCCCTCTTTATTCACCCCGGTCAGCAGCGTGTTCGACAGGTTCCCCGCGAACTGGCCACCAATATTACCGCCGGTACTGAACCCTGCGCTCTGGTGCTCCACCTTGTAATCGGCCTGGTTGTGGATGTCCCCCCAGCCCAGCGTGCCGGTATCCAGGCGGTTTTTGTCCGCTGACGCTGTGGAGCCAATCACCGCCCCGTTAAGCTGGGTGTGCTCACCCACCGTCACGTCAAACCCGCCCTTGCCCGCAAACAGCCCGGTCTGCTCTTTCACCGAGTCGTAGTTGCTGTGCATTTTGTCCCGGCTGACGTTCACGCTTGCCGGCATATTGCTCCCGCGCCACCAGAGCTATAATCTATACCAACGCCCACGCTACAGCAGTGGCTGCTGTTGCTGCCACTGACCGTTTCGGTGTTCGACGTCAAAAACAGCAGAATAAGGAACAGGGATTTCTGGTTTACTCAATTAAACCTTTTATCTTTTCGTTCTTGTAAATAAGACCTAATCCAAAGCCCAACACCCAAAATAAGACCACCAATATATCCAGATTCAAAAAATGATGAAAAAACATCTCTCCAATTGAATAAAAAATAATCCTTTTTGGCATAAACAATTAATGATGCAAGCAGTACTGACACAGCATCAGCAATTAAGAATAAAACTAAGCAACCTAATATCAACTTAGATATTCTGATAAAGCTATTTTTTAGCATTGGCATCATCCTTTTTATCAAGAGTATCTTTTACATGATTTCATTTTTTCACTGAAAGATGTCAACTTGGATGAATAGTCACACAGGTCATTTGACACCCATCAAATGATCTGAGGGTCGACATAACTATATATTATGTGACTATTTACACCCATTATTAATCATTCCGTGTTTTTTCTTTGCCCATGAATAGGTAATTGTTGCTCCGGTGTTCGGGTCAACATAGCTTACTGTAAATTTCTCATTAACGAGTTTATCGCATGAGGTTTTGGGGCTGAGAAGCAAAGATCCCGGCCAATTGACCGGGATGTTTGACTATATTAATTGCAACGCTTGCATGTCACACAGTAGATCTTCCCGTTCTTCTCCCTCTAACTCTTTTAATAACTCATCAAGAGGATAGGTTGATAAAATCTGTTTAATTTCTTTTCGGTGGAACATTTCAACATGCTCAGGGCCACGTGCAGCCATTAATATTAAATTAATAACTGCCAACATTAATTGCTCAACAGGGAGCTGGTAGACTCCCTCATATTGATAGGAAGCATACCCTCTTCCATCTGCATCCTCTGGCCATTGCGAGTTTCCCCTGGCAATGTCATCCAATTTCACACGACAACCATCATAACAGCACTCTAAGAAATCCCTTTTAATCTCATAATAATCAGTACGTTCACTGTTCATGATTTCTTCCTCGGCGTTAATAGCACACCATTGTTATCCAAGACGTTAACTTGGATGCCAGGATATCTTTTCTGGAATTGATCAACTACACCCAAACAACTACCATAGGCGGGACGTTCAGTGAAGTTGGTTACGGGACTTTTTTGCTGGTTGATACTGATTTTGTCATAAGCCACCACTGGTTCAGAGTTTACTCACTTATCCCAGTGTCCACTATTGCTGGATAGGAGAATCTGTAAACCGCAAAGATGTGAAGGTAACTGGCCGATTATAAAGTAAAATCCCAACCGCGAAGGGTTGGGATTATTTGGACTACTGGTCGTCAAAATAGATATCGAAAGAGCATTCTAATCCAAATGCAGATATTGCTATCATCTGCTGGGGCCATAACACTGGGCCACTATGGCCATCTTTTGAACGCCATGTGCATTTAAGCGTCATTTTCACATTTCTTGTATTTTGGATCTCATGCAAAGCATCTTTGGATTCAGATAGTTGCATCATAATCCAGTCTATATGGTCCCTTAGATCTTTCGAGTCAATGTTATCTTTTGACGAAAGGAACCAGCCTGATATTTTTATTTCTCTGGCTTTTCCTCTGCTATTAATAACGGAAGTGCCAGCTATATTTATTTGAGTTGCACTGATACCTAATAACCGTGTTATCTCATCAGGATGGATTAGCCCTGGATAAATAAGAAGTTCAGCGTAACACTCTGAACAGGTTGCATAATCTTTTGCAACCTGCGTTATCATTGAGTCAGTAATATTCACGGAACATAATCTCCTATATTTCCAATAATGTTGCCAGACTTATCAACATAATTACCATTGTCAAGAATACGCCCATAAAAATCGTTTCTTAATCCATTATCTTTTTTCAACGCTTCCAATGCTCTTCCCCATTCTCTGCTTGTCATACTCTCACCAAGACTTTCATTTAAGGCGTTAGCTGTACTCTTGTTTAGTGTATTTCCACCGGATTGAAGAACATTGGGAACTCTACCAGCAGCTCCAACACTAGGAGGAACTGGCAACGGTAGTCCTTCAGCATCAAACCATTTACCATTTATAAGCTGATTTGATCCTTGATATGAAGGGATAGACGGCTATTTTATCCCCTTAATCCCATAGGCCGCGCCACCAACTGCCATTGTGGTATGGAAAATTGCCATCCCATTATATAGCTTGCTGGCCGTTTCCTTGCTAACTCCCCAGTTTTCAACCAGCCGACTTACGTTAGCATCACGCTCAGCTTTCGCATCCGCCGTGGCATACCGCCATATGAGGGTATCAACCTGGCCTTTACCTTCCTTGTAAACATTGCCCATCGTACCAATATACTGACCGTCCATCTGCTCATCGTAGCTTTTTGCCATCGCCACCAGTTCCTGTCTCATTCCCTGACAGGCAGCCGAAGAGAGATTCTTACAGGCTAAGTCCAGCGCCACATCAAACCCCTTACTCTTCGAGTTCAGGTCGCTGATGAGTTTTTCGGCCTGCTGTTTCTGGTTTTCATCCTTAATGTATGGCAGTGACCACTTCGCATCCTGTCGATGCTTCTCATCATGAGAGTTCAGCACATTATTCTCAACCGCATTCTTCCCGGCCTGCGCACCCGCCACCACGTCTGCCGTGCTGTTACCCGCCAGGCCACCCGCCAGCCCTGCTGCGAGGGTGCTCAGCGCACTGATGGTCTGCTTCTGCTCTTCGCTCAGGTCTTCCCGCTTTATCCCCGGGTACATCTGCTGCGCGAGGAATTCCGCAGTGGTCGCACCCGCCGCACCTGAGAGCGCATTATTGCCTTGTGTTGTTATTAGTAGTTATCGCTGTGAGTTAGCATTATTTTCTGGATACGCTTCACTAAAAAATTTGTATGTTGCTGCCAGCATTTCCGCATAAAATGGATCAGCAGAAATTTCTTTATATCTAGTATAAATTTTTGAGATTAAATCATCTGAAAATTTTATTCTAAAGGATGTCCTGCTGTATTTAACAAACCCGTCCATCGTTTCATCTAAAATAGGTGTCGACATATTTGTTATATGCTGCTCAACATAATGCAAAGCATACTCTTTATTAAGATCAAAAAAATGAGAAAGGCAAGAGCTGTCTAAATAATTATCACTATTTTCTTTTGAACCTATTATTTTCTTGCAAAAAATCTCACACTCCCTTGGGTCGATAAAATGCAAGCTTGTAAGCAAGATGGCAACTTCATCTCGAGGATCATCATACGAATCAGCATTAGTATAACCAAATTGCAAATAATTATTTAGTTCTAAAATAATTTGCTCTTTTGATTTTTTCATTATTTACCACTCCCTTTCACATCAAAGAGTTGACTAGTTACCGTGGATAATCTTTTTGTTCCATCAGGCTGTATCGTCCATACTGCATTGAGCCGAACAGATCCAGTGGGTCCTTTTAAAACAACAGAACTCATTCTGTTTTCCAATGTCAATTCTTTAGCCGAGTCGAATAGCTTTTCAATAATAATACTATTATTTAGATTAGATTCATTATCGATACCAGCCCTTAATAAGTTCTCCCCCATTGTACGAGACTTTTCGATTCTTCTGATATCATTCTTTAACGCGTCCACTTCCGCCTTTTTGCCTGATTTTTCAAAAGCACGTTGATCTGCCATTTGTTCTTTTCTTAAAACTTCCAAACGTGCTTTCGATGCATTTAAGTCGCCAGAAGCTCCACCTCTGAGCTACACCTCAATCTTATCAACTGGGATATGTGCATCACTGCTCACCATAGTTGCATGTAGTTTACCATTTGCATCAGGTAACATCTTAATACCGCTTTCCATCCGAGCAACTTTTTTAATTATTTTTACCGTCGCTCCAGATACAATAGTATTGCCGCCGATATCCCCCAACACTTTCTCTTGCAAAGATCCAACCATTTGTCCTGCAAGTTCTGGGTTATTCACTAACGCATAGTCATATAGCTGATTCCACTCAGCAACAGAGATTTTAATTGCATCGTAGGTTTTATCATAGTTCCAGATGGCACTTGCGAGGTCAGCAATGGTATCCATAGGATGTAGAATAGTGTTGACGGCTCCTTCTAAACTTTCTGATACTCCGTCTTTTAAACCATCCTTAACGCCTTGTTCTCGACCTTTTTTAAAAGCATCTTTTTTACTTTGGTCATTTCCATAAATATCATCAAGGTCGACACCTTCAGCCTGTTTTTGAATACTGGATTCAATTTCTTTATGCGTTCTTCCTGCTAAGTTAAAGGCATTATTCTCAACCGCATTCTTCCCGGCCTGCGCACCCGCCACCACGTCCGCCGTGCTGTTACCTGCCAGACCACCCGCCAGGGTGCTGATGGTCTGCTTCTGCTCTTCGCTCAGGTCGCTGACTTCCTTGCCCGGATACAGCGCCCCCATCACGACTTTTGCCATCAGCTCTCCACTGACCGCACCTGCCGCACCCGCCGCTGCGCTGTTGCCCGCGGCATATGATACGACTGCACCCACCACCGCATGCGCCATAGCCTGAGCTGCCGGATTGCCCGCCGTCAGCTTATGGATCTGCTCTGCAATATACGGATTGGCTGCCCCGCTGATGGCCTGCGCGATATTTCCACCCGCCAGCCCCTGCACCGCCGCCGTTGCCGCCTGGATGCCCTGCTGAATGGCGCTCCCGGTTCCCCACTGCTGCTGTGCCGTTTTGTAGCCGGAGGTTTTCCCGTCAGGGCTTTATGTTACTTTTTTAACGCAGGCATTACATAGTAAAAGAACCATAAAATTAGACTTGTAGGGATAGCCCCAAAAACAGCTCCTCTCAAGCCTAACCATAAATTATCAAAGTAAAAAACACCTTCAGACAAATAAGAAAGCCCTTCAAAAAAAAAGAAAAAGACTATAACAACAGAACTTATAGCAAGCTCTATTAGTAGGAAAACCTTAGCTAATACCATGAGGCTCTTTATCATTTCTTCACCTCTGTTTTTTTCTCTAAATATTTTGGTACTAACCCCGATGCTGTTGAATCCCCCATATTTCCAACAATCGACGGTAACGGATTCTGTGGTGCTGGTTTTGTTATTGTCCAGACCCCTGTTGGAACCCATTCATATTGCTTTGATATTGGATTAAGGACTTTATCCATTGGTATCTTGATCATATTACCTACCGCATACCCAGTACCTGCACCTGCTTTACTCGTTAATGCCGCTACAAACGGATCATCACCACTAATTTCAGCCTGGTAATAACCGCCTACTGCATTCCATGCCACCGTTGGATTATATCCTTTACCGACTGTAATCCCACCAACGATTATTGAACCAATTACATCAGACAATTTTATTTCACCTGTTGTGCCATATTGAATGCCTGCACTTGCTGTACCTGTAATTCCTACAGCAATGAGCTGTTCTTTAGTGTTATTCACAGCATTAGTAATAATTGCTTTTCCGCCCATTATCGCTACCGGCCAGGAGGTTGGAGTCATTATCACATCCATAACCCGATCACCTGCCGTGATATTATCCTGGAGGAATTTAAGATCGGTTCCGTTAAGATAATTCACCAGTGCTGCTGCACTTGGATCTTTGAGCTTTTCATCCAGTCTGATTTGATGCGGGTTAGCATCATTTGCCACATTAGTGTACCCCTGTATTAGTTCCTGCCAGCTCACACAGGCAACACCGCCACCGGTACAGGCTTCAACCAGCTCTTTACTGTTTTTATTACTAATGTCGATGTATTTCTCGACCACTTTTTTACAGTCGCCACCCGATTTTTTGCAATCCAGCATTTCTTTATCAAGCTGACGGGCTTCTTTCTCATTGAGGTAGTTATTCTCAACCGCATTCTTCCCTGTCTGCGCACCCGCCACCACATCCGCCGTGCTGTTACCTGCCAGGCCACCTGCCAGCCCCGCCGCCAGGGTACCCAGTGCGCTGATAGTCTGCTTCTGCTCTTCGCTCAGATCGCTGACTTCCTTGCCCGGATACAGCGCCCCCATCACGACTTTTGCCATCAGCTCTCCACTGACCGCACCTGCCGCACCCGCCGCTGCGCTGTTGCCCGCGGCATATGATACGACTGCACCCACCACCGCATGCGCCATAGCCTGAGCTGCCGGATTGCCCGCCGTCAGCTTATGGATCTGCTCTGCAATATACGGATTGGCTGCCCCGCTGATGGCCTGCGCGATATTTCCACCCGCCAGCCCCTGCACCGCCGCCGTCGCTGCCTGGATGCCCTGCTGAATGGCGCTCCCGGTGCCGTAAGGTGCCATGGCCGTGTTGTAGGCTTTATCGGCTATCTGTTTGGCTGTTGGCTCTTTATTCCCTTTGGCAATCAGTTCCGCTCTCGCCGCCTCCAGAGCCGCCGGGTCTTTTTTCGCCTTCAGGCCCGCGATATCACCCTGCGTCCGCGCGATATCCGCCGCCTGGTTCCCGATTTCCGAGATAAGCTGCGCTTCCTGCAGCCGCTTCTGCTCTTTCTCTTTGTCGAAGATAGGACTCAGCGTCTGGTTCGCATGCTCTGCATCGCGGCTCAGGTCGGCCACATCCTGCTGCTGTTTGTCTTTATCACGTACAGTGATGGTGCCCGCCGACACCGCCGACCTGGTCGTTGAGCTGTCGTGCCCTTCGTTGTTGACTCCGGTCAGCAGCGTGTTCGCCAGGTTCCCCGCGAACTGGCCACCAATATTACCGCCGGTACTGAACCCTGCGCTCTGGTGCTCCACCTTGTAATCGGCCTGGTTGTGGATTTCCCCCCAGCCCAGCGTGCCGGTATCCAGGCGGTTTTTGTCCGCTGACGCTGTGGAGCCAATCACCGCCCCGTTAAGCTGGGTGTGCTCACCCACCGTCACGTCAAACCCGCCCTTGCCCGCAAACAGCCCGGTTTGCTCTTTCACCGAGTCGTAGTTGCTGTGCATTTTGTCCCGGCTGACGTTCACGCTTGCCGAGCCCGACATCGAGCCAAAGCTAAAGCTCGCGCCCGCGCTGACGTTCTGCTGTTTGCTGTCGTAGCGGTCGCTGTCCTGCTCTGAGGTCAGCGTCAGGTTGCGCCCCACATCAGCCACAATGCTGTTGCCGCTGACCTGCGCGCCCTGCAGCGTGGTGTCCCGCCCACTGGTCAGCGTCACGCGGTTCCCGCTTTCCACCGTGGTTTCACTGCGCGTGACCGTGCTGCCGTTCTCTTTGCCTTTCCCGGCGTTCACGCTGGCCGACACGTTGATCCCCGCGCCGCCAGAGCCATAACCTATTCCAACGCCCACGCTACCGCCGTGGCTGCTGTTGCTGCCACTGACCGTTTCGGTGTTCGACGCCGAAGACAGCAGAATATCACGTGAGGCATTCAGCGTCGTATCGCGTCCGGCCTGGAGCTGGCTGCCCACCACCGCAATATCCCCGCCGGTGGCCTGAATATGGATATCGCGCCCGGCATTCAGCTTGCTGCCCGAAGCCGTCTGCTGATCCAGCTTACGCTCGGAGGTTGACGACTGGCTGCCGTAGCTGAGGCTAATGCCAACGGTGTTGTCGTTCCCCTTCACGTCGCCCGTGGCATCATCTTTCGCCACCGCCTGCGCGGCGCTGACCCCGGTCAGTGCCGCCTGGGTGCCCTTCAGCGCCGCCAGTCGCCCGTCGCTTTCGTTGCGGGCCGACTTCGCCTGCTGTACCGAAGTGTTCACCGCACTGCCCGCCGTACCTGAAAGCGCCAGCGTGAAGCCGCTGGATTTCTCTTCGGTTTTGGTCAGTTCGGTATGGCTGTTCTGCGCCGCCGTAATGGCAACCTCACGCCCGATAATGCTGAGATCCTGCCCGGCCACCACGTCGCTGCCGTGCACTGTCGCCGTGTTGCCCGCCGTCAGGCTGACGTTCCCGGCGCTGCTGCCCACGGTACTGCCTTTTTTGACGTTGCTGTCGCTCTCGGTGGTCACCTTTTGGCTGGCCGAGCCCACCGTAAAGCCAATACCGCCGGTGCCCATCAGGCCAGATTTTTTCTTCTGCGTGACCTGCGTGTCGTGCATTGATTCATCGGCAGTGGTTAACGTCAGGTTATTGCCTGCCGCAAGCGCCACATCCTGCGTGCCAACCACATTACTGCCCTGCACCGTGAGGTCGTTCCCCGCGCGCATCTGCACGCTGTTGCCGCTGAGCGTGGTGCTCTGCGCGTCGCGCTCGCTGGTGTTGCCGTAAAAATCATAGGTCGTTTTCGACAGGAAGCCTTTTTTCGTCCACTGGCTACGGCCTTCATGGTCGAAGGTAGATTCGCCGCTGGTCAGGTTGATGTCATGCCCCGCCTGGGCGATCAAACCGTCCTGCGCGGTGAGATCTGCTGCCCGGGCGTTAATGTCCCGCCCGGCGGAAAGCTGGAGGTTGCCTCCGGCGTCGATGCGGCTGCCCGCCTCGCTGGTTTGCAGCGTGCGATCAAAGTGTTTGGCATCCCGCGTGTAGTCGGTGCCGTGGCTGAGCTGTCGCGTATCCAGGGTCAGATCCCGCCCCGCCGTCAGCTGCGTGTCGCTCTCTTTGCCCCGGTTGACCAGCTCGCTGGCGGTCAGGCGAATATCGTTGCCGGCCTGAAGAATCAGTTTCCCCTGGTCGTTTTCAACGTAGATCCCGGCCGTGCGCTCCAGCCATGCTTCAGTGCCCTGGCGGCCGCCCTGGGTCTGGCTGACGATGTCATGCCCGGCCGCCAGCGTCAGGCTGTCGCCCGCCATCAGTTTGCCGCCGGTGTTGGTGATATCGTTTTTCGCCAGTACCGTAAGTTTATCACCCTGAATAAAGCCTTCGTTGCTCAGGTTTTCCGCGCTGATTTGCGTCAGCTCGCGGCCTTTTACCGTGCCGCTGTTGGTGACATCGCCCTGGGTATTCATCAGCACGCGGTTGCCTGCCAGCAGCGCGCCGTTGCCGGTCACATCGTCCGGTTTCACCCGGACATAAAGCTGCGGCACGCTGACGACTTCGGTGCTTCCGTCCGGCAGAGTGACGGTTTTATTCACCATCCACACCATGTCGCTGGTGAGCAACGCCGCCTGCTCAGCGCTCAGCGCCACGCCAGGCTTAAGCTGATATTGATCCGCAAAGGTTTTACCGTTGTTCAGCAGCCATTTGTACTGCTCATTGTCGTCGCTCATTCCCGTCAGGAAGCGCTGCCCGGTCGCCTGAGCAACCTGGTCGCGCACCAGTTTTTGCTCGTAAAAACCGTCGCCCAGCCGTTTCTGCAGGCGGTCGCCCCAGACATCTTCGCTGCTGAACAATGCCTTACCGCTGGTAAAGCGGCTGTCGGTTTCAATCAGATAATGGTTGCTGTTCCCAGGATGCAGCACAAACAGGCTGCTTTCCGGGAGGCGCAACACCAGCGGTACGACACGCACCACCAGCTCGCTCGCCTGGCCGTTTTGTTTCAACGGCAGGTCGAGGATCCCCCCCGGTTGCGACGCCGCCAGCGCGTCCAGGTCCGCCGGGTTATTGAACGTCACGTCTACCGTCCCACTGCCGCTGGCACGGCCACCTGCCGCTGCCTCCTGCGTCACGCCGTCGGCAACAATTTTTGTCCCTGAATTATTTTGCGGCCCAATGAGCTGCCCCGCCCCTTGCCCGGCGCGCGTGGCCACCTGCATCAGCCCCATCGCCAGCGGTGTTTCGCTGTTATTACCCGCATAGGCATAGACGGACTGCCGGGTTTTCCAGTTGCCGCCGCCTTTATAGTTAGAGATGGTCTGGCCCTGCTCAACAATCCGCTGAATCCCCTGGCTTTCATTGTTGAAGACCTGCGCCGTGCGGGTGACCAGATCGCCCCCGGCGATGATGCGGCTGTCCTGGTTGGTGAGGGTGCCACCTTCAACCGTCAGATCCCTGCCGCTGCGAATTGTCGACGGATCTTTCTGCACCACCTGCGTTTGCCAGACCTGTCGGGTGTAGCGATATTCATAGAAGTGCTTCGTCACGCCGCCGGGAATAAAGAAGCGCAGTCGGTTATTGCTCCCCGGCTCTTTTTGCAGGCTGACGCCCGGAATGCGGTTGCCGTTCTCATCAATGGCGTAACGGAAGCGACCTTCCCACGGCCCGAGGCGATAGCGTTTTCCGTCGCCGCCAAAACAGGCGCCATCGCCATCGCCGTTGCAGAACTGGAACTCACTCACTTCACCGGAAGACGACACCAGCACAGGCGCATCACTCAGTAACAGATGAATATCCCGGTTGTCGATTTGCTGTGCCGCCAGGTGCATGGCCCCCATGGCTTCAATATCGGCGCTAAAGTTTTCCACTTTTTGCGCCAGGCCGGAAAGCGTGCCGTCCTGGCTCATCTGCCCGCCAATCGCCATATCGCCGTCGCTGTAAATCAGGGCATGGTCGCTGTTAGTCAGGTTGTCGGTCGCGACAATCAGCCGCTGTCGAGCGGCAATCGTCGCGGCTTTATTCTGCGACGCATCTTTGTCGTTGATCAGCCTGCGGGCGTCAATCAGCAGGTTATCGCCGTAGATCCGCCCGGTGCCGCTGTTGTGCAGCGTGTCGGCGATGAGATGGCTATTAGTGCCGTCCACCAGCCCCGTGTTGGTCATTTGCCCGGCGCGGATCGCGACCGTACTGCCTTTAATTTCGCCGCTGCCGCTGTTGTTCAGCGCAGGCGTGGTAATGCCCAGCGTTCTGAGCGCCGTCAGTAAGCCCGAGTTGGTCAGCCCCCCGCGAGCGTCAAGGATCAGGTCGCCGTTGCTGGCGAGGGTGCCGTCCTGTAACAAGTGCACCAGCGTTGTCAGATTCAGCGCCTGTTCGGCCGTAATGCGCCCCACGCCATTCAGTTGGCGAAGCTGCACATTCATGTTGCCCTGCGAAACCAGTTCCCCGCCCTGGTTACTCATCACCAGCGCGCTGGCGTTCATCGGCACAATGTCCAGCTGCTGCTGGGAAGAGAGCAGGCCGCCCCGGTTGTCCAGCGCCGCCTGAATATCGGCGGCAAGCTGATTCGCCGCCCGCAATGCTCCCTGCTGGTTGTTAACCGTGCGCGCCGCCAGCTGCAGGTTACCCGCTTCAATGCCCTGCCCGCTGGTGCGCGTGTTGTGGTTATCCACGCTGTCCGCCGCGAGCGTGAGCGTTTCATTGGCTTTAATAAAGCCCTGGCTGTTGTTGAGATCCTGATTAACCTTCAGCTCGCCGTCTTTCCAGGCAAAAACTTTGCCCTGCTGGTTATTCAGCGTGTTGGCGCTGAGCGCCAGGCCTCCGCCCGACAGCAGTTTGCCGCTCTGGTTATCGATGTGCCCGCTGAACAGCGAGAGCATGGTGTTACCCTGCAGCGTCCCGCCCTGATTAGTCAGCAACCCGCTCAGCAAGGTGAGCGTCTGGTTAGCCAGGATCTGGCCCTGCAGGTTGTTGAACACGCCCTGTTGCGCGTCCAGGTACATTGCGCCGCCTGCCTGTATCTGGCCACCCTGGTTGTTAAACGCCGTGCCGGTAAGTGATGCCTCCCCCACCGTGCTAATCTGCCCGCCCCGGTTATCCCACTGCCCGCCAGTGCCCTCCAGTTGTCCCGCCGCCAGTAGGCCAGTCTGGTTGTCGAGATCCCCGCTGCGCAAAGTCAGCTTGCCACCGGAACGAATGCCGGTGACATCGCCGCTGGTACCTACGTTGGTAAGCTTTGCCCCCTGAGTATCAAGGGTAAGATCGCCGGTCGCCTGGATCAGGCCGCCCGTGTTATCCAGTGCTCCGCCGGTCAGCGTCAGTTGGCTGCCGGTCAGCCTGCCGCGCTGGTTGTTCACCTGGTCGCCCTGAATCGTCAGCGCCTGCCGGGCGGCAATGCGCCCGTCACCGTTGAGCAAGGCGCCGTCCAGCGTCAGGCTGGCATCGTCATCCGCCGACTGAACCAGTCCGCCGGCGTTGTTCAAACTACCGGCCCGAAGCCCCAGCCCTCGCAGGCTTTCAAGGGTGCCCTGGCTGTTATCAAGCGCCCCTGAGATCAGCAGATTCACCGCCCCCTGAGGCGTGCTGATTCGCCCCGCCTGGTTGTTCAGATCTGAAGCATTGAGGGTGATTCCCTGCTGCCCGACCACCCGCCCGTTACGGTTATCCATGCCACGCGCCAGCGAGATATTAACGCCACCGTTGGCCGCCATTAGCGTACCTGTCCGGTTATCCAGGGCCGCCCCTGCCAGGGTGACGCCGCTGCCGCTTTGAATAGTGCCGCTTTGGTTGTTTACCGCGTCGCTGGCGTTCAGTTTTAGCTGCCCGTCACGGCTGCTGAGCAGGCCATGACTGTTATCCAGCCCTTCCGTACTCAGCGTCAGTTCGCTCGCCCCGCTGGTTTCACCGCGGCTGTTATCCCAGGATTTCCCCACGGCGTTGACCTTGTCTGCCGCGATCAGCCCGGACTGGTTATTCACCTCCCCGACTTGCAGCGTCGCAGTTCCACCCGCGCGAATACCGGTTTTATCGCCCAGGGTCTGCGAGTTATTCAGCTGCTGGCCCTGGGTATTAAGTGATAAATCGCCTCTGGCCTGGATCAGGCCCGCCGTGTTGTCCAGTCCGCGCCCGGCAAGGGTCACGGCTGACGCACTGATGCTGCCCTGCTGGTTATTCAGCCCGGCACCGTAGCTAAGGGTAAAATCACCGTCGCCGCTCAGCGTGCCCTGCTGGTTATTGAGCGAGCCAGCATTGATGCGCACTCCGCTCAGGCTGGCAATTTGCCCGCCGCTATTATCGATCTCACCGCTGAATGTGAATGTGGCTTCCCCCGGCCCCCGCTGCAGCAGCGTGCCGCCCCGGTGGGACAGGCTGTTCCCCTCGAGCTGCAGCTGCTGGCCTTCAGTCCTGGCCCCGTTCAGGGACAGGCGAGCGCTGTTCAGGCTCAGGAAATCCTCACTGAGTATGTCGCCCTTGTCGCCGACAAAATCCTGGCTGGTGACGGCCAGCCCGCCGTTTTTCTGCGCTATCAAGCGCCCTTGCTGGTTGTCGATGCGCGCGGCCTTGAGGGTGACGCCGCCATCAAAACTGCCCACCTGCCCCTGGCTGTTGTTCAGCGTTTCAGCCTCAACCGCCAGACCATGCGCCGCGGTGATCGATCCCTGGGTGTTATCGACGACGCCGGTTTTGAGAGTTAAAGCCTGCGCCCCGGTCTGCACCAGTTGCCCCTCGCGGTTGCTGATTGCCCCTGCCTGAAGCTGCAGAGTTTCCGCGCTGAGGTGGCCTTTATCATTGCGAAGCTGGCCCTGGGTGCTGGCTCTCAGGCTACGATCCGCCGCCAGCGTGGCGCTACGGGTGTCAATGTCCCCCTGAGTGGCGGTGAGAGACATGTCTTTCGCCTTCAGCTTTGCACCCTGTAAATCCAGCGTCTGCCCGCTGGCGGAGAGGCGCTCGCCGGCCAGGAGTTGCCCCTGAGCCTGAAGCTGGCCACTCGCCGTTAGCGTCATCGCGCCGGGTTTCGTCAGGTTGCCTTTCTCATCCACACCCGCGGCGGTGACGCTGTTCTGCTGCGCGTCGATGGTCGCTGCCGTCACCTGCACATTGCCTGCCGCCAGCACCGTGCCTCGCTGAGTGGCCTGATTGCGGGCATCAAGCTGGATCTGCCCGTCGGAGCGGATCTTGCCGCTGTTATCGATATCACCGGCGGCGACGTGTATCGCCTGCGTCGAGGTCATTAGCCCGTTATTCGTGAGCTTGCCGTCGGCACTGAGCGACAGCTCCCCCGCTGACGCGCCAATCTCCCCGGCGTTACGCACCCCAACGCCACGCTCGGTGCCCACCAGCTTAATTTTATTGGCATACATGCCGCCCAGCGCCGCCACATCCAGCGCAAATTCGGGCTTGTCTCCCGCGCTTTCCGGCTGGCTGGACAACACATTGCCTTGGGCGTCGGTCTGGTTACGCCCGGTTGTGAGCTGCAAATTTTTTGCCTGTAGCTGGGCGTTGACGTCAACCGAGCGGGCAATCAGCCGGGTGTAATCACTCTGCCCATCGTTCAGCCCCTTACCTTCGATGCGGATCCGGCCGTTATCCACGTCAAACCCCTGCAGACGGCCATTTTCAATGCGCGCTTTACCCGCCGCCAGCGTGGAGGTATTGGCGTTGATAAAACCGCAGCCGCTACAGGTAATGCCCGCCGGGTTGGCGATAATCACATCCGCGCGCTTCCCGGCCACTTCAATAAAGCCGTTGAGCTGGCTGGGGTTGCGGCTGTTCACTTCGTTGAGAATGACTTTGGCTTCGCCTTTGGCAAGCCACGGGTTGCCAGCCACCGTCCCGGCCAGTTGCGTCTGGCTGTTAACCCGGCTGTTGTTAAGCACGGCGCCGCGTTCGCCAACATCAAACTGGCTGTAGCGGTTGTGTGACAGGCCGTTTTCATTTGGGGCCTGGATATTGACCTGAGGCAGACCGTTGGACGTGTTGACCACCGTCGGCTGCTGGTGACCGGCAGCGGAGCCGTCCGCCACAATGCCGTCGGCCCAGGCCAGAGGTGCAACGATGCCACCGGCAAGCCATAACGAGAAGGTTAGCGCTGAGAGACGGAGACAGGCGCCAGGTACAGCCCCGGGACCCCGCGTTGACTCTCCGCCGTGTGCACGAGCTAATTCTGACACCACTACCAGCATCTGGCGGGCACGATTAAAAACGATGCGGTAGCACAGCTTGTTCATAACAATAACTTCCCGTCATTCTGCCTCAGGCAGTCCATGTTGAATTAATATTGCCAGTTAACGCTAAAGCCTAAGGTCACCGGATCGGTGCGAAAGCCGGAAGGCTTAGAGAGCGGTATGCCGGCAAACAGGTCGTAGCCAATTCCCGTGCGGCTGATATTGCCGCGAACCCCGCTTACCGCCCCGGCCAGATGACGCCCCAGTAGCGCAAACCCGTCCGCGCGGCCGCCTACTTCGCCATAATCTGCCCCGAGGTAGAGTTCCTGCTGAGGCAGCGGCGTTTGCCACGCCAGGGTGTTCTGCACATACCAGCCGTGGTTGGCGCTGAGAGAACGCTCCCCGTCAAAGCCGCGAACCGTCCAGCGGTTACCGATAGAAAATTGGTCCTGAGGCGTCAGAGGTGTCGAGCTGGTCTGGCGCAGCCAGCTAACCTGGTAGCGGAATTGCTGATTCGCCAGGGCAAACGGCAGGTTTAACGAAGCGTTCCAGGTGAGGATTTTGCTCAGCGCTGTCGCGTAGTCGCCTTCAGGGTTTTGCTCTTCCCAGGCAGGCATTGCGCCAAACCAGCGCGTACCGCGCTGATAGCTCACGCCAGCGTCCAGCGTCGCCGCC
Organism: Cedecea neteri; assembly: GCF_000758305.1. Taxonomy (NCBI): domain Bacteria; kingdom Pseudomonadati; phylum Pseudomonadota; class Gammaproteobacteria; order Enterobacterales; family Enterobacteriaceae; genus Cedecea; species Cedecea neteri. Next base: position 4,243,073 of record NZ_CP009458.1, read on the forward strand.
CCCAGATAGTGACGATGACTCAACCCCAGTTGCCAGGCACTGGTCCGCCGACGCTGTATATCCAGTTCGGTATCGTTAATGTAGTTACGCGTTTCGCGGTACAGCACGCCGTAGCGCAGCGTGGTTTTGCTGTTGCTGCCGCGCTGAATCACCCGGCTAAGGCCGGTATTCAGATTTTTGCTCAGCCCGGAATAGCGGATATCGCCGTTGAGGCCAGCAATGGACTGAACATAGTTGGAGCGCCCACCGGTCATATCGAACAGCCAGTAGCCCCACGGCAGCGAATAGTGCGCATTCAGGCTGGTGCTCTGTTTTTTTCCCTGGAAACCGAGATCGTGCCCCGCTGAAACATAAAACAGGTCACTCAGCGCCAGTGGGTTGTCCAGCGCCAGCATCACGCCGCCCTGGGTACGCCCGGTACTTTTGGTGCCGGAGTCGTCTACCCAGACGCTGGTATGCCAGAGGCGGGATTGTTTCCGGGCTATGACGATGTCACTCTCCCCTGGCTGCTCACCCGGCACCAGTTCCATACTGGCTTCGACGGTGGGTAAACGCTGCAGGTTCTCCAGCCCTTGCTCAATGTCGCGCAGATCCAGCAGATCCCCTGCTTTCACCGGCATGGCCGTTGTGATAATCGCCCGGCTGTCGGCATCGTCTTTATAGCGAACCGCCCGCACTTTCCCCGGGAAGAGCGTTAACTGCAATGTGCCGGAGCGTAGATCCTGTTCAGGGGCCAGCACCCGGCTGGTGACCCAGCCGTGCTCAATCAGGTTGTTTTGTATGCGGCTGATAAGCTGGTTGATGCCTTTTATGCCGAGGCAGTGCCCGACCCCAGCGTTGGCGATGCGCGGCAGTGGCACCCAATGGGGAAACGCCTGCCTGCCGCTCAATTCAACGGTATGAATCGGGAAGCACGGGGTTTCAGCCGGGAATGGGCCATTCACATCTGGCGTGGTGTCAGCCTCCAGACGTACGCCCGGAGCCTGGGGGGCTAATTGCGCCTCACGAGCGTCCTGTTGGGCCTGCTGGTGCTGCTGTTGATGATCGAAAAGTCGGGAACTGTCGGGGGCGGCCAGAGCCTGGAATACACTGCCTGCACAGAAAACGGCTAACGAATTAAAAAGGAATGAATGCACAGACGGCATATCACCTTCCCTGATGAAATATGAAATATTCTAAGATTTCGCCTATTATCGTTAAAACGCGTTCAATGGCAATAATTACGCTTAATTTGACCGACGATATATCCTTCACGTTTAAATGCATGCATTGATTTTTCCTAAAAATTTACCGACCACGCCGGCGTATTCCTAAGCACATTTAAGATATTTAAACGAAATATCCACAATACAAAAAAGACAATATGGCGCTTTCTGTGTTGTGAATTTAATATATGAACAACAGAAACACCTCAGAGTAAAACGCCGAACAACAAACAATAAAACATTGATTTCACTTAACTTAATTCAGAATCGTACGTTATCTTCAGCCGACCAAACTCTGGATTATTCGCAGTTCAGGAATATCATCCCCGATGGCACACCCCGCCTGACACCCCACCAATATTAGTAGGTTGAAAATATTATTCATATTTTGATTCGATGAAATTTTCACACAAACTCGACAGTAATAATCATTCCCCTGACGCTCTTTTAGGGATGAGATATTTCCGGGGCACTCCCGCATGAATTTAATACAGGGTAAGAAAGTCGACTCCCGCCTGAAATATTCTTTATCTGAAATCAGCCCAAACCGGACACGCGTAATTAGCTTCGCTTCTCAGAAGCCCTCGTTCATGGGCGTGATATTGCCGTGGTAAACGCTACGACTTAGCTCACAAAATTAATGACATAGTTGTAAAGCGCTACCCAATGAGGCAAGCCAGGTGATAACGTGTCGGTCGTCTCTGGGCAGGCGTTAGCATCAGCGATGAGCAACGCTTCAGAGAAGAAGGGGAAAGAGTGAAATCTGGCAGAATAAGTGGCGGAGAGAGGGGGATTTGAACCCCCGGTAGAGTTGCCCCTACTCCGGTTTTCGAGACCGGTCCGTTCAGCCGCTCCGGCATCTCTCCGTTCTGGTGGTTGCCATCATGCCAGGTTATGCGGCATTTTAACAGTCTGGGTTCTTTCGTTTCAGTTCAAACGATGACTTTGCGAGCAAGTAACATGATTAAGTGGCCCTGGAAAGCAACCGATTCAAGCGCCGCCCCCGCGTTACCGTGGGAGCAAGCGTTAGCCATTCCCGTGCTGGCATCACTCAGTGAAACCGAGCAGCAGAAATTAATTGGCCTTGCGGATCGTTTTTTACAGCAAAAAAGGCTGGTGCCGCTGCAGGGTTTTGAGCTGGATGATCTCAAGTGTGCCCGTATTGCGCTCCTGTTCTGCCTGCCGGTGCTGGAGCTGGGCATTGAATGGCTGGACGGTTTCCACGAAATCTTACTCTACCCCGCGCCGTTTATTGTGGATGACGAATGGCAGGACGACTTCGGCCTGGTGCACAGCCAGCGCGTGGTGCAGTCCGGGCAAAGCTGGCAGCAGGGGCCTATTGTTCTGAACTGGCTGGACGTGCAGGACTCCTTCGACGCCTCCGGCTTTAACCTGATTGTTCACGAAGTTGCCCACAAACTGGACAGCCGCAACGGCGACCGCGCCAGCGGCGTGCCGTTAATCGCGTTGCGTGATGTGGCCGGCTGGGAGCACGACCTCCATGCCGCAATGGATAGCATTCAGGATGAAATTGATATGGTGGGCGAAAATGCCGCCAGCATCGACGCCTATGCCGCCACCGACCCAGCAGAATGTTTTGCCGTGCTTTCCGAATATTTCTTCAGCGCGCCACAGCTTTTCACGCCGCGTTTCGCCTCACTTTACCAGCGCTTTTGCCAGTTCTACGGGCAGGATCCGCTCCAGCGGCTGGTTGAGCGTGAAAACTCCCCCGGCACTGCCGGAAATACGGTGCATTAAATCAGCAACGCGGCGTAAATTTAACCATATGAATTAATGCGTTACTTTTACTGTTGACAGGTTTTATGGCTAACGCTAATATTTGCCCCGTTCAAACGATTCCTCTGTAGTTCAGTCGGTAGAACGGCGGACTGTTAATCCGTATGTCACTGGTTCGAGTCCAGTCAGAGGAGCCATATTTAAGAAGCCCGTTTAAGGAAACTTAAGCGGGCTTTTTGCTTATCATACATCTTTGAATCGGGAAAAATTTGTGGTCATTAAAGCATCCCAGCTTTAGTTAGGCCCTGCCTTCCTCCTCATACATTGCTTTCAGATAAGCAAAAGCTGCCTGTATATAAATCGTGCTCCCCTCCAGGAATGAAGTATTATTGACTGCGTCTCACAGAGTTATCGCCGCCTGGCGGTAACGAATCACTTCAGGGAAGAGCGAACATGTCCATAACCGTCAGCGTCCTGCTGGAAAACCGACTTAAACCCGGAGCTAAAAATTTGCTGCGTGCTAAGGCCGGACTTAGTCTGTTGATACAGGATGAAAATGATTCAATTCTGTTTGATACCGGCCCTGATGATAGCTTCATGCACAACGCAGGTTTAATGGGCGTCGATTTGACAAACCTGACCGCGGCTGTACTTTCCCACGGTCACTATGATCATTGTGGCGGTGTTCCGTGGCTCTCTGATTCATGCCGGATAATATGCCATCCCATGGTGGCGAATGAGCGCTACTCGGCAGTAAGGTTTTCAGGCTATACCGCCAGAATAAAAAAATTATCACTGGATAATGATTTTTTACGTTTTCGCATGGAGTACAGCAGAACCCCACTACATATCGGGGAACGTTTTATGTGGTCAGGAGAGATCCCTGTAGCCAAACCGCATGCCTACGGCGTTCTCGGTCGTAAAAATACGGAAACGGATTATGTAAAAGATGAAGGAGTTTTAATTTATAAATCCGACTCTGGGCTGATCATTTTTATCGGCTGTGGTCACCGTGGATTGATTGATATCGTACGCCACTGCCAGAATATAACCGGGATAAATCATATTCATGCTATTTTCGGTGGCTTTCATCTACGCTGTGCGTCACCCCTTAAGCTCTGGAAGGTAAGGCAATTTCTACATCGCCATAAACCAGATAAAATACTGGGTTGTCATTGTACGGGTAAATGGGGCAGCTTGTGGTTGCCAGAAGCAGTCTCTCCGGCAACGGGTGATGTTTATGTTCTTGGCTAGGGTTTAAATAAACAGAGTGACTATCACGACACCGCCACTGAACAGTACCAGGCTGCCGACGATTTTTCATCAGCATGTATCCCTTGAATTAATCCCCCCTGCTTTCCCGTTGCCAGTCGCCCCGATACTCCGTATGTTAAATCCCCTGTTCTGGTCCTGATTTAGCGGTTTTACGCGTTGAGGAAAAATGGAATCACTGTTTGTCTACGGCACGCTTCGTCCCGGCCACGTTAACGCCCACATTATGGAAAACATTGGCGGCGAGTGGCTGCCCGGCTATGTGCGCGGCACTTTTTACGAACGCGGCTGGGGAGCGGCTGCCGACTTCCCCGGCATCGTGCTGGATAAAAATGGCCCGGAGGTTCACGGCTATCTGTTTTTATCCCAAAACCTGAGCAAGCACTGGCCCATGCTGGACGAGTTTGAAGACGGATACAACCGGGTTGAGGTCGAGGTCACCACGCCTGATGGCCGCACCGTCACCGCCTGGATTTATGAGTTGCAGCCGCAGCGTTAAACCGGAGACCGAATGCAGGTTCGGCCTCCTCCTTTTAGTCGATTAATTTACGCCGAGCCGCAGCGCTAAATAGTCCGGATAAGGATTAAAGTAATTCTGCGTCAGCAGATAGCTATCCGGGTATTCCGCCAGATAATGTTTCAGCAGCGTCAGGGGAGCCAGGATCGGCAACAATCCGTCGCGATAATGCAGGATCACATCCCGCAGCTCACCACGCTGGCGAGTATTCAGCTTTGGACGAAAATACCCCTGAATATGCATCAACACATTGGTGTGATTTTTCCGCGAGGCGGGCATTTTCAGGATAGCCATTAGCTTCTCACGGTAGGCTACAAAGAAGCTATCCAGGTCGTCCCACTGATGCATCGAGGCGACGAAAGGCCCAATCTCGCGGTAGCCCGCCTGATGGTGAGCCAGTAGTTGGAGTTTGTACCGGCTATGGAAATCGAGTAACGCGCGGCGACTCAGGCCATTAGCCCGCAGCGTGTTCAGCTCATGCAGCGCGAAAACGCGCTCTACAAAATTCTCCCGCAGCATCGGATCGTGCAGGCGGCCATCTTCTTCGACAGGCAGCCAGGGGAATTTCTCCAGCAACGCTTTTGTGAACATCCCCACGCCTTCTTTGCGGCCAGGATTGCCCTTCACGTCGTACAGCCTGACACGTTCCATCCCGCAGCTCGGCGATTTAGCACAAACGATAAACCCAGTCAGTCCATCCAGCCCCGAGACGTAGTTCGTGGCAAAATCGGCCATTTTTTCCGTGACATCGTCATGCGGCGCCTGGCTAAACCGCATTCTGACCTCCCCTTCGCCCAGTTTAACCAGGCGCAGTGCAGGCCGGGGAACAGGCAGCCCAATCGCCATTTCCGGGCAGACAGGTTTAAAGGTCACACTCTGCGCCAGTTCCTCCATGACAAAGGCCATGCGCTTGTGCCCGCCGTCAAATCGCACGGCAGTACCGGTTAAACAGCCGCTGATCCCAATCACAGGTTTGGTGCTCATCGCTTTATCCTCTCTGACTACGCTTTACGGGTGAAGAAAAGCGTGACGGTGCCTACGGTAACCCCAAACTTTTTCATCTCGGTTTTATTGAAAATATGCCTGTCATCCTGGAGGTACATCCAGTCGTCAAAGTGCAGCAGCCAGGTGCTGCCGTTGGCTTTCACGTTCATGCTGTAGCGCCAGTTAAAAGCGTTGCCTGCGGCCTGGCCCGTCGCCACGCCGTCGATATCCCCGGCCGTACCTTCGTAGCGTTCCGCGCTGACGCGGCGGATGTGCCACACCCGCTGCTGCTTTTCACCATCGTCATAGATGAAGTGCTCATTCAGCGTCAGGGTATCCCCCACCACATCGCCGTCGACCTCAACGTGAAAGCGGCGCAGCTGTTTCCCGCTGCGATCCTGCACCATGCCCCACGCCTCAGTTTTGCCCTGGAAATAATGGAAGATATCCAGCGAGGGCTGCTGGTGACGGTAATCCGTAATCTCGGTGCTACAGCCGGCCAACAGCATCAGCCCGCCCAGCGCGAGTAACAGTATGCGTTTCATTTTTCACCTCCGGTCAGCTGCTGACGCAGCTCAGGATATTGCGTCCGGGGCCCCAGCCAGATGGCCAGAAAACGGCGGCTGAAATCTGCAGTCTGGCGCGGCCCTAATGGCGTGAAGCTTTTTTGCGCCGCAGAAGCGCGATACCAGAACTGGCCCTGGCCGTCGGTCAGAACAAAAGCCAGCTGCGTGTCTGCCGAGACATCCGGCCAAAGCGTTTGCAGCATCCGCAACCAGGCCTCACTTCTCGGTTCGCTGGCGAGAATGCCCTGCGCCTGCCACTGCTCGCGGGTGGCATCCACCAGCGCCTGGCGGTCTATATCGCGCTTATAGGTAATGATCAGCGCCTGATCTTGCGTCAGCCCCTGATAGCGCCCGTCCGGCGTGCGCAACTGAGAGGTATAGACGGTAAACGGCCCCCAGGTCAGGGTCGCGTCCCCCACTTTGTGCCAGCTAAGCCAGTCGGCAGCGTGGGTAGCTGACGAAAGCGCGCTCAGCCACAGCAGCAGGAACACTTGCAGATAGCGTTTCATACCCGCTCTGCGGTCAACTGCACCACGCTGATGGTGCGGGCGTTGAACCCAGCCTCACAGTAGCCAAAGTAATACAGCCACATCCGGCGGAAGCGGTCGTCAAATCCCAGCGCCTCAATTTCCTGCCAGGCATGAACAAAACGCTGCCGCCAGTGCGCCAGCGTGCGGGCGTAATCAGGTCCCATGTCAAGCAGGTTACGCACGACAAAGTCGGTGTGGCGGGTCATCAGGTCGCTCATCACCGTCACGCTGGGTAAGAAACCGCCGGGAAATATGTAGCGCTGAATAAAGTCGACGCTTTTGCTGTAGTCCCGGTAGCGCTGGTCCTGAATGGTGATGGCCTGAATCGCCATTTTCCCGCCGGGGCGCAGGCGTGCCTGGCAGGTGCGGAAGAACGCGGGCAGATAACGCTGCCCTACGGCCTCGATCATCTCTATCGAAACCAGCTTGTCATAGTGCCCGGTCAAATCCCGGTAATCGCAAAGCAGCACCTCGACCCTGTCCTGCAGTCCCGCACGGGCGATACGTGCCTTCGCCCAGTCGTACTGCTCCTGGGACAGCGTGGTGGTGGTAACCCGGCAGCCATAGTGAGAAGCGGCGTACTCCGCCATCGCCCCCCAACCGGTGCCAATCTCAAGCAGATGATCGCTTGCCTTTAACGTCAGCTGTTCACACAGACGCGCCATTTTTGCACGTTGGGCTTGAACAAGATCCTGCTCCTCAGAGGCAAACAGCGCGCTGGAGTAAAGCAGTTCTTGATCGAGAAATAGCGAGTAAAAGGTATTTCCCAAATCATAATGTGCGGCGATGTTTTCCCGCGCCTGCTCCCGGTGATTACGCCGCGTCCAGTGGCGAAAGCGCTCCACGGGTTTACCCAGCAGGCGGAAACCGTTTTCCAGCCGCCCTAAAACGCGCCCGTTTAGCGCAAGAATCTGCAGCAACGGGGTTAACTCTTCGGTCTCCCAGTCACCGTCCATCCAGGCTTCGGCGGCTGCCAGGCTCCCGCCGGTGAGCACTCGCCAGTAAACCCTCGGGGAGATAACCTGCACCCCGGCGCTAAGTGAGGCGGCTGCATCGCCGAAATGGAAGGTCTGCGATCCTTCACGCACGGTGACAGACCCTTGCTCTATGCCGTTCAACAAGCGAAACAGCAGCCAGCGTGCGATACGGATGCTGCGCGGCACATCAGGTTCAAGCGCAAAGGCGGGATTGGTCATGAACGTTCACTCCTGCTGGCCGGATGATTGTAAACAGGCACACGTTTGAGCCACAGCCGCAGCGCCTGCCAGTAAATGGCGACCGCAGTTTTTAACGTCATCGCCGGGAAACGCAGCAGCATGGACGTCAGATTTTTGCGCGTCAGGGGCTGGCGACGCAGCAACAGCGTGGCATCAAACACTTTCGAGGCCTGATGATTTTCAATATGCATATGCAGCGTTTTGCCAGGGGGGTTAAAACGCCAGTGGTACACCATGTCCATCGGGTTAAACGGCGAGACGTGGAAGGCTTTTTCATTCGGACGTGGCGTCTGCCCATCGACAGCATAGTAATGGCGCTCGTTCCAGGGAGTATTACGCACCTCGGCAAGAACCCAGCGCAGGCTGTTGTCGCCGTCATAGCAGTAGTAAAAGTTGACCGGATTAAAGTGGAACCCGTAGTAGCGTAGCTGGGTCAGGAGCATAACTCGCCCTTCAGGCTGCTCCCCCGTCAGGTCTTTCAGCCGCGCGAGGACCTTCTCTTTGAGCGGCGTGCCCAGCGGGTAATCCGCATCGTGAAAAGCGGCAGCGGCGAAACGGTTACGACGGATGCCAATCCCCGGCAGCACATTAAGCTCGTCTAAATCAAGCCAGGCCATAAACACGCGATAGGTAAAATGATGCGTTTTAGGCTGAAGGCGGCGGTGGCGCAAGATCCCCTCATAAAGGCAACTGTTCATCTTATTGCCCTCCTCCAGCCGCAAGCCCATGCACCACATCCAGCGCACTGCGCACGCCATCTTCATGAAAACCGTTGTACCAGTAGGCACCACAGAACCAGCTTCGCTGCTGGCCGTTAATCTCGCCGCGACGCGCCTGTGCACGCCAGCTTCGCGGGTTAAAGAGCGGATGCTCATAGACAAATTGCTGCCAGATGAAGCGGGGCTCGATGGGCGTTTCCGGGTTAAGCGTCACGCAAAACAGCGGGGCTTCTTTCGGCAACCCCTGCAGAATGTTCATGTTGTAAGTGACGCAGGCGCTGGCCCGCTCCTGCGAACTGAGGCGATAGTTCCAGCTTGCCCAGGCGCGCTCGCGCACCGGCAACCAGCGGCGATCGCTGTGCAATACCACCTCGTTACGCTGCCAGCCAATATCGCCCAACACTTCACGTTCGGCCTGAGTGGGGTGTTCAATCATCGCCAGCGCCTGAGCAGAGTGGCAGGCAAAAATCACCTGATCGAATGCCTGGCTTGAGTGTTCCAGCTGGATGTTAACGCCGTCGTGATAACGGCTAACCCGCTGCACCGGGGCGTTAAGATGCACGGTCAGCCTTTCGCCCAGTTGCGCCAGCATCGCCCGGATGTATTCCCGCGAACCACCGGGTACCACGTACCACTGGGGACGCTGGGTGATATCCAGCAGGCCATGGTGCTCAAAGAAGCGCAGAAACAGCGCCAGAGGGAAACGGCGCATCTCTTCCAGCGAAGAGGACCAGATAGCGGCCCCCATGGGCAAAATGTAGTGCCGTGCAAAAAAGGCGCTGAACTGTTGCTGAGCAAGGAAGTCCTGCAGCGTCGCCTGGGGATCAACCTCTCCCGCCAGCGCGGCTTTTGCCTGCCGGTTAAAACGGACTATCTCTTTTAGCAGCCCCCAAAATGCCGGGTTAATCAGGTTTCGACGCTGGGCGAACAACGAGCTAAATGTGTGGCCGTTATATTCCAGCCCGTTTTGCGGATTATGTACCGAAAAACTCATCTGCGTTTTTTGCCCACGGATGCCAAGCTCGCTCAGCAGGCCCATAAAACGCGGATAAGTCCTGTCGTTGTAGACAATAAACCCGGTGTCGATGGCATAGCTGCCCTGCGGCGTAGCCACATCCACCGTGGCGGTATGTCCTCCCAGGCTGGACTCCGCTTCAAAAAGAGTCACCTGATGATGTCCGGCAAGTCGCCAGGCGCAGGTCAGCCCGGCGATGCCGCTGCCGATAATAGCGATGTTCATGGGCGAACCATCCTGCGCAAAAAGAGACGCTGTAGACCTGCAGGCATCCCCGCCAGCAGGCGCATCATCAGGCCGAATCCGGTCGGGAAAGCAATGTGATTGCGGCCTTTAGCTAGGCCACGGCGAATCGCCCTCACCGCAACATCAACGCTAACCCGGCCTGGCATGGAAAAATCATTTTTTTGGGTGAGCGGTGTGTCCACAAAGCCCGGAGAAACCACCGTGACGGCAATTCCTTTCGGCTCCCAGTCCAGGCGCAGACTGTTGGCAAACCAGGTCAGCGCGGCTTTGGAAGCGCCATAGGCTTCTGCCCGTGGAAAAGGCAACCAGTGGGCCATCGAGCTGACCAGAACGACGCGGTTGCCGGAAACAAGCTGCGGCTGAATGGCGGCCAGGCAGTTGACCGGCCCAAGAAAATTGGTCGTCATCACCCGCTCAACCAGCGCGGCATCCACCCGACCGTTATCCAGATACTCACAGGTTCCCGCGCAGAGGATGACCAGATCGGCCCGGCAGTCGGCCAGCGCCTCGCGACTGGCATCCCGATCGGTCATATCGAACTGACGTACCACGATGTTTGAACTGTGCTGCTGCAACATTGCTAATCGCGCCGCATCTCTGCCACAGGCAATGACGCGATGGCCGTCATCAGCCCAGGATTTTGCCAGCCCGGCACCGATGCCAGAGCTTGCGCCCGTAATGAGGACAGTCATCATGGGCGCACCCTGCTTTTCACGCTGCGAACCGCCCAGCCCAGCAGGGGCAAATGTTCATACAGCATTTCTCCGGCATCGTAGTAGTCGCGCTGGCGAACGATCAGGTCATTTTCGAGATCAACGACCGAACAACCAGGCAAGGACAGCCCTTCTCCCCCGGCGACCTTCGGGTGAGACCAGTGCATTGTCCAGCTGACGGCAAAACGCGCCTCATCACACAGCGGGGGATCGATAGCAAAACGGCAGGACGTCACTCTGGCCAACAGGTGAGCGAAGTAGCTTTGGATCTCAGCCAACCCGCGATGCTCGCCAAACGGATCGATGAGTATGGCCTCGGCGGCGTAAAGCCCGGCCAGCGCCGAGGGCGACTGCTTGTCCAGCCCGGCGTAAAAATCCACAAAGCGATGAATGGCGGTTGGCATTGTGCCCATGAGTTTCACCCTCGCGGTGAAGCACCTGACGTTATCGTATACTTAAAACTTGCACAAATACTTAAATTTGTCCAAGTTTGAAATGTGATATTTTTAAAAATACAATTATTTCAATACACTAGAAACGTCGATGTAATGCGGAAAATTTCATTTTTTGACAGCAAATCTCGACCCGCCATATTTTCAGCAGGTCATTTGATGAGCATGTTGTGGAGAGGGAAAACGATCCTAGAGGGGAATAATCTCGAGCGTAGCGCCCTGCTGTTGCCAGAGTTCAAGCTGCTTTTTACGGGTCGCCGTCAGCTTACCGGAGGTGACCAGCAGCCATTTTCGATCAGGAAAGATTTCCGGGGCCAGAACGGCTGGCGGAACGGGAAGCACGTCGATACGGTGCCCCTGGCCGGTGAGTCTGAGCGCTTCCAGCCAGATTTCACAGGGGTCACTCAGGTGCCAGCCGGTAATCAGGCAGTTGTCACCGGGCGCTTTTTTATCCCCTTCAAGGCAAAACGAGGTGTAGGCGATAATGATGCCGTCGAGGATCTCGCGCAGGGTCATGATGGCCGGTACGTTAGCCGAGACTTTACTGCGCAGCGGGCGCAGCACCTCAGTTACCAGTTCCGCGCGCGGATATTCCCGGCCTGAATCGTAGAGAAGCTGGCGAAGGGATTCAATTTTTCCCTCGTTCAGCCGCTGCAGCATACTTTCCTGCAGGCCAAGCCAGTTGTTCGCCCGGCGCGTTTCAGGCCGGGCCAGTAGCGGCTTCACCTGGCTGACAGGCACCCCTTTTTTCACCCAGTCGAGGATGTTAAGCGCCTGCTGGATATCGGCATCGCTGTACTGCCGATGACCACCATCGGTTCGCATGGGCTTGAGCAGACCGTAACGGCGCTGCCAGGCACGGAGCGTGGTAGCGTTTATCCCGCACAGCCGGGCAAATTCGCCGATGGAGTAAGACATGAAGAGCACCTGATAACCATGAATACTCACAATATACTACGAATTATAACGGGCTAAATGAAGCCCCAGGGGTTTGCACTCTTTTTTCAATGAACAAACCGAAAACGTTCACCCGGTTACCGGCTTGAATACCACGTAAGATGAAAACCCCGCCAGAGAAAAGTCTGGCGGGGCGTCGAGCGACGAAAGGGATGATTAGCTTAAATCGTGCAACGCTTTATCCAGCGCGTCACTCAGCATAATGTCTTCGAATTTCACCGCCAGACCGCCGCGCTGCGGGGTGCAGCACATCACGCCTACCCTGCATGTGTCGAATCCAGGGAAATGCGCCAGCCTCAGTAGCGGCCAGGTTTTGCCGTCAACGGAATACTGCAACCGCAGGCTGTCACCTTTACGGGTCAGGCGCATCCAGAACAGATTCGCATTTCCGGGAAACACACCGGTTGCCCAGTCGGAATGGCCCAGCGTCAGCACGCTGCCAATGGCAGGCACGCCGTCGTTAAACTCGATGCCCGCCTTTAACCAGTGGGATTCATCCCCCAGCAGCATGACGCCGGCCTGGTCGTAGAGGGCGCTAAATTCAGCGTTGACCTTCACCTGGAAGGTAAAATCCCCCCGCACGTCGCAGCCATAAAAATGGCCGGAGAAACGCTCAAAGCCGTACCATGTTTTGCGCCAGAAGTCGGTTTGTTCGTCGGTCACCACAGAAAGCGTGCCGTCGCCTTCGCGCCAGACTTTTGGCGCATTGATCCAATAAAAATCCGTGTTCATAGCCTGACCCTTTCCCTGTTGGATTTAACGCCAGCCCAGCTCCGGCGCAACGTGCTTGAGAATAGATTCGATCACATGCGCGTTATAGTCCACGCCCAGCTGGTTTGGCACGGTTAACAGCAGCGTGTCGGCTTCGGCAATCGCTTCATCCTGCGCCAGTTGCTTAATCAGCAGTTCCGGCTCGGCGGCATAGCTGCGGCCGAAAATAGCCCGGGTTTGTGGCTCGATGTAGCCAACCTGGTCGCCTTCTTTGCCGCTGCCGCCAAAGTAGTTGCGATCGCGCTGATCCATTATCGCGAAGATGCTGCGGCTAACCGAAACGCGTGGCTCACGCTTATGGCCCGCGTCTTTCCACGCGGCACGATAGGCGCGAATTTGCTTCGCCTGCTGGATATGAAACGGCTCGCCGGTTTCATCGGTTTTCAACGTGGAGCTTTGCAGGTTCATCCCTAGCTGCGCCGCCCAAACCGAGGTTGCGTTGGAACTTGCCCCCCACCAGATACGCTCGCGCAGCCCGGCAGAAAACGGCTCCAGACGCAGCAACCCCGGCGGATTAGGAAACATCGGCTGTGGGTTCGGTTCGGCAAAGCCTTCCCCTTTCAGCGCCTCGAGGAACACTTCTGTATGGCGGCGCGCCATATCAGACTCGGTTTCGCCTTCGCCCGGCACATAGCCAAAGTAGCGCCAGCCGTCGATCACCTGTTCCGGCGAGCCACGGCTAATCCCAAGCTGCAGACGCCCCCCGGATATCAAGTCCGCCGCGCCCGCATCCTCTACCATGTAAAGCGGGTTTTCATAACGCATATCGATCACGCCGGTGCCGATTTCAATGCGTTTGGTTTTTGCTCCAATGGCCGCCAGCAGCGGGAAAGGCGAGCTTAGCTGGCGAGCAAAATGGTGCACGCGGAAGTAAGCCCCGTCCGCGCCAAGCTCTTCGGCGGCAACGGCAAGATCGATGGACTGCAGCAGCGTATCCGCCGCAGAGCGCGTGCCGGACTGGGCGGCGGGCGACCAGTGGCCAAACGAGAGAAAGCCAATCTTTTTCATCGGATATCGTCCTTAGACTCGGGGTAACCGGCCTACAGTGACAAAATTCCCGCCCCGAGTGCCAGCAAAATATTGCGATACCGCACTAAACGGATCGTCGGTTTTAGCAGAGTCAGGCGCAGCGCCCGGCGATTGTAATCAAAAAGTAAATGTCGTATAACAGGCACCTCCGAGGGGTGTCCTGTATGGGCTGAGATGGCGCAAGCCGAACCCTTTGAACCTGATCTGGGTCATGCCAGCGAAGGGACGGTCGGCAATCACAGCTCTGTTATTGTCTGTTCATACCTCTGCGCGCCCGGATCTCCACTTACTCAGGAGGTCCCATGTACATCCCACTTTTCGAAAACGGTCTTTACGGACGACTGCGCGAGCAGGCCGGTCAGCACTGGCAGGATTATGTCGCTCACCCTTTTCTTCAGCAGCTTGCCGCCGGCACGTTGCCTGAAGCCGCATTTCAGCGCTACCTGACTCAGGATTATCTTTTCCTGATCCACTTTGCCCGCGCCTACGCCCTGCTGGTGAGCAAGCTCCGCACGCTGCCGGAGATGCGCACCGCGACCGCATCGCTGAATGCCATTGTCTCCGAGCTGCCGCTCCATGTGGCTTACTGTCAAGGCTGGGGGCTGGACGAGGCGCAAATGACGGCCGAGGCGGAAGCGCCGGAAACCATGAATTACACCCGTTACGTACTGGATATTGGCCATTCTGGCGACGCGCTCGATCTGCTGGCTGCGCTGCTGCCCTGCGTGGCCGGGTATGCAGAAATCGGCCTTGGCCTGCTGCATAGCCCCGACACGGTGATGACAGGCAATCCCTACGCAAACTGGATTCGTAACTATGGCGATGAAGGCTATCTCACCGGCGTGCAGGCCGCTGTGCAGCTGCTCGAAACGGTAGGTCAGCAGCGTGGCGCGGAAAGCCGTTTCCCGGAGCTATCGCAGATTTTTACCACCGCGACGCAGCTTGAATCCGCGTTCTGGCAGATGGGGCTGAATGCCTCATGATCGACAGCGCGACTTCGCCGGGCATTCAGGTTCGCGATCTCAGCCTGCGCTTTGGTCAGCAGACCATTTTTGAGCGACTGAATTTTGATATTCCCGGCGGCAGCTTCGTGGCGCTATTGGGCGCGAGCGGGGCCGGTAAAACCAGCCTGCTAAAAATTATCGCCGGACTGGCGCAGGCCAGTGCAGGAAGCGTGACCTGCAGCGACGGCCTGCCGGTTGCCGGGCGAATCGCCTGGATGGGGCAGAAGGATTTACTCTATCCGTGGCTTAGCATTGAGCAGAACGTGGCCCTCGGTGCTCGCCTGCGTGGTGAGGCGGTCGACAGGCAATGGACGGAGCATTTGATTGAGCAGGTCGGGCTGGCTGGCTATGCCAAAGCCCTGCCAGCTTCGCTATCGGGCGGGATGAGGCAGCGTGCCGCCATCGCCAGAACGCTTTACGAAAAGCGCCCGATAGTGCTGATGGATGAGCCATTTTCAGCGCTGGATGCCATCACCCGCACGGCCATTCAGGATTTGGCGGCAGATTTGCTGAGGAAAAATACCGTACTGCTGATCACCCACGATCCGATGGAAGCCTGCCGGCTCAGTCATCGCCTTTTGGTGCTCTCCCGCTGGCCTGCGGGCATTGACGATACGCATGTTATTGCCGGACAACCGCCGCGCGCGCCGGACGATGTGGATCTGCTCCAAAGCCAGGCCGGGCTGCTGCAACAGTTGATGAGGGCGGCCGAATGAAGCTGACTTCAGAAACCCATGCTACCCGCCTGCGCCGTGGGCTGACCGTTTTTGCCGGGCTGCTGCTGCTTTGGTACCTGCTCACCCTCGGCAATATTCCCGCCTTTCTTTTGCCCTCTCCCGCTTCGGTGGCACTGGCTTTATGGGATGGCCGTGATTATCTCGCCTGGCACACGCTGGTCACCGCCTCAGAGATAATCAGCGGGTTAATTCTGGGGGTGCTCCTCGGTGCAGGCCTGGCGCTGGGAATGATGTTTTCCCCCCGGCTCCAGCGCTGGCTGATGCCGCTGGTGCTCACCAGCCAGGCGATCCCGGTGTTTGCCCTGGCGCCGCTGCTGGTGCTCTGGTTCGGTTTTGGCATGAGCGCCAAAGTGGCGATGGCGGTGCTGGTGATCTTCTTCCCGGTGGTGTCGTCGTTCTTTGACGGGCTGCGGCGGGTGAATAACGACTACCTGGATCTCGCCCGCACCATGGGGGCTTCACGCTGGGCGCAGCTCAGACACGTCCGACTGATGGCCGCGCTGCCTGCTTTTGGTTCGGGGCTGCGCATGGCTGCCGCCGTCGCCCCCATCGGGGCAATTATTGGCGAATGGGTGGGCTCTGCGGAAGGGCTGGGCTACGTCATGCTGAACGCCAACGCCCGCATGCAAACCGACGTCTGCTTTGCCGCGCTGTTTATTTTAGTCCTGATGACCGTCCTGCTCTGGCTGGCGGTCGATGCCCTGCTCCGGCGGCTGATTGTCTGGTCGCCTGAAAACAACGAATAACCGCCTTAATTAAGGAATTAAGAAGATGAAAAAAACGCTGTGTGGCCTGTTGCTCACCGCGGCCTTTGCCGCTCAGGCCTCCGCCGCCGAAAAGCTGACCCTGGTGCTGGACTGGTACATTAACCCCGATCACGCGCCGATTATGGTGGCAGAACAAATTGGCGCTTTTAAGGCTGAAGGACTGGATGTGAAGATTATTCCCCCGTCTGACCCGGCTCTGCCGCCGCGCCTGGTTGCTGCCGGGCAGGCCGATCTGGCGATTACCTACCAACCCCAGCTGCACTTTTTTGCCGATCAGGGTCTGCCGTTGGTGCGCGTCGGGACGCTGATTAACACCCCGCTGAATACGGTGATGACGCTGGATAAAAACATTAAATCTCCAGCGGATCTCAAAGGCAAAAAAATCGGCTATTCCGTCAGCGGTATTGAGCAGGCAACGCTTGCCACCATGTTTGAGCATGAGCACGTCAAACCGGAAGAGATGAAACTCATCAACGTCAACTTCCAGCTTACCAGCGCCCTGCTGACCGGCCAGGTGGATGCGGTGATTGGCGGCTACCGCAATATTGAGGCGCTCGAGCTGAAGCTCCAGGGGAAACCCCCGGTGGTGTTTAACGTCGAGGACTACGGCGTCCCGGCCTACGATGAGCTGATTTTTGTGGCAAACCGTAAAACGGCCAGTGAACCGAAGATCAAAAAATTCCTCGCCGCGCTGAAAAAGGGGAATGAGTATTTGCAGGCGCATCCGCAGGAAACCTGGCAGGCTTTTGCCAAAGCCCATGCGGAACTGAACACCGAGCTGAATAAGCAGGCCTGGCAGGCAAGCCTGCCGCTGTTTGCTGCCGACCCGGCTAAACTCGACCGCGCCCGCTACCAGGCCTACGAGCAGTTCCTGTTTGATAACAAGCTGATCAAGAAAATCACCCCGGTAGATGACTACGCCGTGGAGCTACACTAAGCCAGATTGCCCGGCCGCCGCCAACGGGCAGCCGGGCCTTCAGTCAGTCAAACCAGGCATCAATCGGATCGTAATACCGCGCCCAGGCTTTAGGGCCTTCTGCCATTTCGGCATCGGTGAGTAAGGCATACTCAAGCTTCTCGCGCAGACTCGCCTCATCCATATCAATGCCGATGAAAACAATCTCCTGGCGCGCATCACCGATGCCATCTTCCCAGTGTTTTAAAATGTGCCGGAGGCTTTCGGCATCCTGCGGCCACTGTTCACGGGGAATGCTGGCCCACCACATCCCTGCCAGCCCCTGACGCATTACGCCACCGGCGTGGGACCATGAGCCCGCATGATTAGGGCGACTCGCCAGCCAGAAAAAGCCCTTGGAGCGAATAACGCCTTTAAGCCCGCCGTCGGTCACCATCTGGAAGCGTGCCGGGTGGAAGGGGCGTCTGGCGCGAAAAACAAAATTACGAATGCCGTATTCTTCGGTTTCCGGCGTATGCTCCCCGCGCAGCTCTTTTAGCCAGCCCGGCGCCTGAGCGGCGGCATCGAAGTCAAACAGCCCGGTATCCAGAACCTGATCAAGGCTAACCTGGCTAAACGCCGAAGTGATGATTTTTGCCCGTGGGTTAAGGGAATGCAGCACGGACATCAGGCGGCGTTTCTCTGCGTCGCCGATAAGATCGGTTTTGTTGAGAACAAGCACGTCGCAAAATTCTATCTGGTCAATCAGCAGGTCAACCACGGTGCGTTCGTCCTCTTCGCCCATGGATTCGCCGCGAGACTGAATGCTGTCGTAGGATTCATAATCCCGAAGGAAGTTAAAACCGTCCACCACCGTCACCATGGTGTCGAGCCGGGCGATATCGGACAGGCTTTCGCCCTTGTCATCCACGAAAGTGAATGTCTCAGCCACGGGCAGCGGTTCGGAAATACCGGTAGATTCGATGACCAGATTATCAAAACGCCCTTCCCGGGCAAGCTGGCTGATTTCCACCAGCAGATCTTCGCGGAGCGTGCAGCAAATGCAGCCGTTGCTCATCTCCACCAGCTTTTCATCAGTGCGCGTCAGGCTGGAACCGCCCTCGCGCACCAGGGCTGCATCAATGTTCACCTCGGACATGTCGTTGACGATCACCGCCACCCGCCGCCCTTCCCGGTTATTTAAAATATGATTCAGCAAAGTGGTTTTTCCGGCCCCCAAAAAACCGGACAGCACGGTAACGGGCAGTTTCTTTGGCCGATTGTCGGCCTGTGTTAACGATGACATTGCAACTCCTTACTGACTACGTAGCTATTATTGATATGTTATAACATAACAACAATAAGTGACATTGTCATGCCGGAGATAAAAACCGTGCTTAGAAATGAAAAAAGCCAGCTAACGCTGGCTTTGAGAAGGAAAGCTGAATTACTGCAGGCGGAATACCCGGACCAGGTCGCGTAGCTGCTTCGCCTGGTCATTCAGAGATGCCGCAGCGGCAACTGACTCTTCCACCAGCGCGGAGTTCTGCTGGGTGGTAGAATCAATCATGCCAATGGCGCTGTTGATCTGGGAAATACCGTCAGTTTGCTCCTGGCTGGCCTGCTTGATCTCCCCGAGGATGGTGTTCATTTCCTGCACATTGTTGATCATCCCGGCAATCTGCACGTTCGCCTTTTCCACCAGCCCCATGCCCTCACGAGTCTGGGTAGTTGAGTTCTCAATCAGACTTCTGATCTCACTCGCCGATGAAGCACTTTTTTGCGCCAGCTGGCGAACTTCCCCGGCAACCACGGCAAAACCGCGGCCATGTTCCCCGGCGCGAGCCGCTTCCACCGCCGCGTTCAGCGCCAGAATATTCGTCTGGAACGCAATAGAGTCGATAAGGTTAATGATGTCCGACATACGGTTGGAGGTTTCATTAATCACACGCATTTTGCTGGTGACCTGAGACATCATCTGCCCGTTGTTTTTCACCACTGTTGCGGCTTCGGAAGAGAGCTTGGTGGCCTCGTTGGTGTGGTCAAAGGTGTTTTTCACCGTGGAGGTGATCTGCTCCATGGAAGCCGCCGTTTCCTCTACAGAACTGGCCTGCTCTTCAGTGCGAGCCGCAAGATCCTGGTTCCCGGCAACGATTTGCGCGGCGGCAGAAGAGATAGTTTCCGACCCCTGCTGAACCTGATGGACAATCTCTTGCAGGCGGACTTTCATGCTCATCAGCGCCTGCAACAGTTCGCCTGTTTCATCTTTATGAGTGACCGTGATGCTGCCCGTAAGGTCGCCTTCGGCAATCGCACCGGCAAACTCAACCGCACGCACCAGCGGGCGAGTAATGGACCGCACCACAAACAGGCCAATGAGGCTGCCCAGCGCAATACTCAGCAAGGTCAGAAGCACAGTGACCAGGCGGTTAGCGTGGTAATCTTTATCAACCTGCTGGCCAGCAGCGGTCATTTTTTGATTCTGGATAACGATAAGTTCCTGCACTTTATCTTTGTATTTTTCCTGCACCTGAATGGTAGTGGCCATCATTTCCTGCAGGGCGGCGGCGCGATCGTTATGCTGCACCGCCTGTAAAATACGAAAACGCGAGTCCAGATACTCTTTACGAATATCAGCCAGCTCTCGCAGCGCTTTTTGTGATGCGGCGTCAGTACTGGACTTGTTCAGGTCCGCCAGCAGCGCGGTAATATGCGCACTGATCTCCGTAAGGTGTTTTTCTGATTTCTGGCGAAAAGTACCCGCTTCATCCAACAGCATTAGCTGTTGCGTGTTCACAAACTCCTGGAAACTTTCAATCAAATCGTTGGCTTTAACGGTTGTCGGGTAATCATTATTAACAATCGTTTGAATGCCGGTATTTGCCCGACTCAGGCTGAGCAAAGAAAGCCCTGAGCTGAAGACCATCAGCACAATAAAAATGGCAATCGTCAGCGTTAGCTTGCTGCGAATTTTTACATCATGTAGTGACATTTTTTCTCCCTTGGGAAGCCTGTTTTTATGAATGCGCAAAATCCTCTGCGGCCGAAACAGCAGAAAATAAATAGCACAAAGGGATGGAAGCACCTCGTACAGGCTTATCGGATATATCCAGATTAACTTTATGAATTTGATCGGTTTTTTCTTATGGTCAGGCCAGATGGATAGCTGAAAGCTATTAATTGATTTGCGATTGATCGATGATTTGCGATAGGGAACGTTTTTTTATTCTATTTTTACGAGGGCGATACTTTGCCTAACACTATTTTTTTAAATACAGCAAGCGCGCGGCAAATATAAATTCACCCTGCGCCGCTTTATTTAATTATTTAATGTTTTATTAACAACCCTGAATTACCCTGATCAGGGCGGGGAAATATCAGATTTGATAATCGATGGCGGGTTCTTCTGGCTCCAGCGCCAGACGCTTAATCTCTTCGACCGACAGCTCCGGGTTGCACAGCTCAATAAAACGCCAGACATAGTTACGTTGCAGTTGCCCGCGGCGGATCCCGAGCCAGACGGTATTCGCGTCAAATAAGTGACGCGTGTCCAGTCGCACCAGGCTTCCCTCTTCGCCACTGGCCTGGTCGGCCACCAGCCCAATACCCAGGCCGAGCTCCACGTAGGTTTTTACCACGTCGGAATCCTGCGCGCTGAGCACAACATCAGCCGTTAAACCGCGCCGGGCAAACGCCTCATCTATACGGGAACGGCCGGTGATGCCCTGCCGGTAGGTGATCAATGGCCAGCGACTGATATCGTCCAGCGTGAGCGGGCTGGTATGAATTAACGGATGCCCCTGCGGAACCAGCAAGCTGTGATACCAGCGGAACCACGGGTAGGCGACCACCAGAGGATCGGTACTCAGGCGTTCACTGGCAATGCCGATATCCGCCGCCCCGCTGTGCAACAGTGATTCAATTTCCTGCGGCGTGCCCTGAATCAGTTCGAGGCGAACTTCAGGGAATAAAGCGCGGAAAGCTTTGATCACCACTGGCAGACTGTAGCGAGCCTGAGTGTGGGTGGTCGCGATAGTTAGCACACCGCTGGTGTCGTTGGTGAAAAGGTCAGCCAGGCGACGTACGTTGCTGGCTTCGTTGAGAATGCGTTCGGCAATCACCAACAGGGCTTTACCCGGTTCGGTCATACCTAATAACCGTTTGCCGCGGCGAATGAATATTTCAATCCCCAGCTCTTCTTCCAGCTCGCGAATATGGCGGCTGACGCCAGACTGAGAGGTGAAAAGCATATTGGCGACTTCGGTGAGATTGTAGTCCCGTCGCGCCGCCTCGCGGATTATTTTTAGTTGCTGGAAATTCACATCGCCCCCGGGATCATGACTGTTCTTTACACCATTGTTAAAGTCACAGCCCCGGCGGGACAAATAATAAAAACCAGCAACCTATTCCATTTAGTAATAAGCGGGCTTAGCCCACCAGCATCAGTTCGCGATTTTCCAGCGCCGGCCGGGTGACCAGAGACATAAGAATTTCTTTTACCGCCTGGGCCTGAGGCGAGAGCGGCAAACGCGCGGACAGATTCAGCGACAGCGGCAAATTTAACGACGGGCTGGTAATGCGAGCCATCCAGCCACCGGCAGAGTCGGCAAGTGAACGCGCGGCGGATTCCGGCAGCACAGTCACGCCCATGCCGCTGGCGATGGCCGCCGTTAAGGTCGAAATAGACTCGATCTCACCAATAATTTTAGCCGTCAGGCGGCGCAGGGAGAAAGCCTCATCCACGCGCTTGCGCACTGCGCTGTAGTCACGCGGCAGGAAAAGATTCATGGCGGCAACGTCCGACAAATCAACGCTGTTGCCCGGGCAGTCGCGGGTGCCCACGAGGAACAAATCCTCTTTCAGCAGCGGCTGGCTGGTCAGCCCCGCCGTCGGCGTGCGGTCATACAGCACGGCCATATCAAGCTGCCCGCTGAGCAGTTTGTCATTCAACTGTGAACCACTATTTTCATGCAAATACACCTGCACATCCGGCAGCTCGGCGCGCACGGCCTGCAGCAGCGGCATGGTAATAGAAGACGCCGCCATCCCCGGCGCAAGCCCAATAGAGACAAGGCCTTGCATCGTCTGACCCACGTTATTCACCGCCAGTTGGGCCTGCTCACACTGGCGCAGAATCGTCCGCGCGTGAGCATATAAAACCTTCCCGGCTTCCGTCGGGGTGACGCCGCGTTTGGTGCGGATCAACAGTTGCTGATCCAGCTCCCCTTCCAGAGTGGCAACCTGCTGGCTGAGCGCCGGCTGTGCGATGTGCAGTACTTCTGCCGCCTGAGTCAGGCTGCCAATATCAACAATTTTTACGAAGTACTTCAGTCGTCTTAAATTCATTTCGCCCCCTATTACGGAATGCCAGTGCCAGTCATGGCAGTGATGTCGTAATGGGTTTTGCAATATGCTTGCCACATTTTTCGTTTAAGGCGCAAACGCGTTAACAGGCTGGAGAATAAGAGAAACTGATAAAGCACTCGCGAGGATTAACGAAACAAGGGGCGAGTTTATGCCCCATAAGAGGTACAAATGCACCGTGATGGTGCATTCCGGCCAAAAATAACGTGCCGGTGATAAGCCGGCACGATGATTCACATGCTGGCCCACCACAGGCGTATTTTCATTCCCCAGTAACTCGTCCAGCCGCTGGTGGTGGACACCACCTGCCCTTTATCGACAATGACAAACGTCGGCGTGACGCCAATCTGCCAGCTGCGGGAGATAGACCCGTCGGCATCATTGACCACCGGGAACTGGACCCCTTTTCGCGCCAGCCAGCGGGAAACCTCGCTTTCATTGCCTGAGCGAAGCGCAATGGTTATTACGTTCTGCCCTTCGGCCTGTAACTTCGCCACGTCCGGCGTGGTGAAGCGGCAGACGGCGCACCAGCTGGCCCAGAAATAGACCAGCAGCGGGCGTTCTGCGCTCAGCGCGCCGAGCGTGACATCCTGCCCGTCCAGCGTGTGCAGCGGCGTGGCATCAAAAGCCACTGGCGACTGGGGCGCTCTCCACCAGTCCATTACCAGCATCACGCCCGCCAGTAAAACCAGCAGAATTAATCCCTCGCGCAGCCAGCGCCGCAGTTTACTTGTCATGGGCGGCCGCCAGTTTTTCTTTTACCACCTCTTCCAGCGTTTCCCACGGCACCGCCCCGGGGATCATTTCATCGCCAATAATGGTGGCTGGTGTGCCCTGCACGCCCACGATACGCGCTAACTGCAGGTTGGTGCTTAGGGTTTCCATGCTTTTTTCATCCGGCGTAACCGGCGTTGCCCCGCTCTTTTCAACCGCAGTCGCAATGCTCGCCGCGTCGTGATAGCCCTTCTTCTGCATCAGTTTTTCATGCAGCGCCAGGAACTGTTCCGGATGCTGACGCCAGGTCGTCAGGACAGTGCGTGCCGACAGCACGGAGCTTTCGCCTTTAAACGGCAGCGGCTTCACGATCACCGCCACATCCGGGTATTTCTGCACAATTTTTTCCAGCATCGGATCGAGCTGTTTGCAGTACGGACAGTTGTAATCTGTGAAGTTCACGAGGGTTAACACGGGCTTTTTAGCGCCGAATCGCGGACTGGCCGGATCGTTAAACAACGCTTGCTCAATCAACACTTCCAGTTGCTTTTGCTGCTCGGCAGAAAACGGGGCGGGCTCTTCTTTTACCGCCAGCGCCAGGCCGGAGAACAGCGATAAGATTAAAATAAATGCATATTTCATTGTTTCGTTCCTTTGGCATCATCCAGGGTAGTCAGGACCGAATCGCGGGACAGCAGCGTCGGCAGCACTTTTCCTTCCGGCAGGCCTGGGCCATAAATTTGGTTGAACGGCACGGCGACCTGGCCGCGGCTTCTTAAAAAGTCAGTGATTTGCTGGGATGGCAGCGTCCAGTCACCTCGCAGGGCAACCACATCCGGCGCCTGCAGCGCAGCCTGCACGTCCTCTTTGTTGAGCACGTTGTATTTGTTGGCTTTGCAGGTAATACACCAGTCGGCGGTGACATCGATAAAAACGCGCTTATGCTGCGCCAGGGCGTCCTGAATCGCCTGCTCGCTGAGCGGCTGCCAGGCGATGTTTTCCTGTGCAGGCTTGCTAGCCGAAACGCCGAAATGCACCAACAGCAGGCTTGCCAGCCAGATAGCCGAACCTAACATCAGCAGGCCAAGCACGCGACGCAGCCAGGTCATCCACTTTCCAGGGCGAGGCAATCGCATCGCAAGGCCGGGACGAAGCGCAATCAACAGCCACGGCAGACTCATCCCCAGCCCTAAGGCCAGGAACAGCCCCCATAGCACCGGGTAAGAAGCCGTGAGCGCGACCGCCACCGCCGTGCCGAGGAAAGGTGCGCTGCACGGCGTCGCCAGCAGCGTGGCAAAAGCACCCTGCCAGAAATGTCCGGCCATGCCATTGCCACCCTGCGTTGCCAGGCGAGTGTTCATATTGGAAGAAAGCCGGAATTCAAACAGCCCAAACAGGTTAGCGCTGAACACCAGCATCACCAGCGCCATAAAGCCGATAAACCACGGGTTCTGGAACTGAATGCCCCAGCCCAGCGCCTGATTTGTCAGCCGCAGCACGGTCATCAGCAGCGCCAGCACCATAAAGGAAGCAATAATTCCCGCGACCGAGGCTAAAAACTGACGCCGCACCAGGCCCCGATCTTTTTGCTGCACCAGCAGAATCGAGCCCAGCTTCATCCCCAGCACCGGGAGTACGCACGGCATCAGGTTAAGGATCAGGCCGCCCACCAGCGCCATCAGAACTACCTGCCAAAGCGGGAAGGCATCATTTCCTCCTGCCACGGCAGGCGCGGAACCAATGGTGAGCGTGTTTTGCTGAGCAATGCCGTTGTCGGCAAGCACCAGGGTGACCGATTTCCCACGCAGATCTGGCGCTCCCTCGCCCCAACTGTCGCTGACCGGCACCGTGGCCTGCAGTGAGTCGCCGTCAATATGGAAGGTTGGTTTACCAAGATCGGCCTCTTCCGGCGGATCCAGATAAAGGCCAGGGTTCGTCCAACCTCCGGCACGCACGGCGCTGATCACCAGACTTCCCTGGCGATAGCCTGCTTTAAGCGAGTCAGTCAATCCGCTTTCAACCGGCACCTGACCCATCGCCTGAGCGAAATCATGGGCAAACTGGGTATCTGCCGCAGAAGGCGTGATGCTAAAGGAATAATCGGTCAGCAGGCAGACGTTGCTGCAGGTAGACAGCGTCAGCACGCCACGGATTGTTTCCGGCACCGGGCCGTGAAACACCATCGGAATGGTGACCCGATCGTGATAGCCCTGGGTCGTGATCCCGGCGACGTCAAAGCGCGCAGGCGTCGGCCAGAACCACTCCACTTTTGGCATATCACCCTGCCAGGCAATGGCTGGTGCTACGCCGCCTTCCCCAGGGGAGCGCCAGTAGGTTTTCCACCCTTTTTCGAGCTTCACGTCCAGTAAAAGACGCGTGTCGTTGTTGCCTGAGGTGTCCGCGCGCAGCCTGACGCTGGCGTGATCGTTATCCGGCGATTGTAGCCAGCCAGACTCTGCCGCCCAGGACACAGGCAGCCATAGCATGAACAGGCACAGCAGCGCCTGCCTGAAGCGAATAAACATGTTTTTTCTCCATAAATGATTAACTAACTGTGGGTCACAGCCGGTCTGTCATTCACGGAAGACGCAGAAACGAAGATGTACCCTGAGGGTAGGTGGAGAAGTGGCTCTTGGCGGAGAGAACGGCATCCGCGTGGCACGCACGGGCGCCAGCAAAGAAAGCAGCAGGCAAAGTGCGAACAACGCCCCGTCAAACAAAACTGGCGGCACGCTCAATAACGATTTGGCGCTAAGTTCGCACGGTGTAACCGGCGAGTCACCGTCCGCCTGCGGGTTATCGACCTGAGCAGCAACGGCGCTGGCCGCGGTTTCCATCTGCAACGCGTGCAGGCCCGCCATGCGCTGTGCGGTACAAACCAGTACCACAACACATGCCAGGCAAAGAAACCAAATCCCTATCCGCCGCTGTTTTATCATCAGGCCCTCACTGTTTAACCCGGCTTATCTTAGCGGCTGGCGTAAGATTGGCAATCTTTGTGCTGTAAAGTTATGTCTGAGCATGACTTCTGGCGAAGTTTGCTTGTTTTATCAGCAAACGATATAAAAGGTGCCTGTGAGCCTTTGACAAGCCTGTGTGGCCTCGCTAATATGCGCCCCGTTCACACGATTCCTCTGTAGTTCAGTCGGTAGAACGGCGGACTGTTAATCCGTATGTCACTGGTTCGAGTCCAGTCAGAGGAGCCATATTTAAGAAGCCCGCTTAAGGAAACTTAAGCGGGCTTTTTGCTTTTGATTTTTCACGCAGTTTTCACCGCCTCACAAAATTCACTTTTCCTCTGTATCGACGGTTCACTTTTTTAATTAGTCGGCTACTATTTCGTTATGCCGTACGCTTTTCGCGCAACACCCCCTGCCCTGCAATAAAATATTTTTCCCGTACGATGGCCGTTATGTGAGTAAATTTTCTCGGAGAATTGCGGTATATTGCAGGGAAATGCATTGAACGAGTAGCGTTCTTAAGAGATATAAAAGAAAAGCCCCCGCAAATGCAGGGGCTTAAGTTTCTTTATTTTTATTTTTTGTAATGTAAAATTACAAGTGCTTACAATCTTGTGCATCGGGAAATCGGTGTACTAGATAATAATCTGTGAACATTTCCCTTGGTGTTGCTCAGGTCTTTGACCGCCTGACCCGCTTGCGTGTTGGCGCGGCCGGTCAGGATTTTTTTAAGTTTAGAGAAGGCCTTAGCCAAAAAAAAGCTGTCTTTAAGTACAGGGGACCTCCACATACAGGGATACGCGATGTGTTCTTCAATTGAATTTTTTATAAGTAATCATAATGATTTACATCCCGGTCTCGCCCGGGAATTGTATGCGTTACGCAAAAAAACATTTCACGAACGGCTCGAATGGAAGGTGGAATGTGAAGATAATCAGGAAAGAGATCAATTCGATAACGCAAATACAACTTATTTAATGGGCATGTTGGAAGGTAAATTATTTTGCGGCGCACGCTTTATTGATGCCAAACATCCGACCATGACAGATGAAATATTTTATCAATATTTTAATAACATTAGTTTACCAAAAGATATTCCATGCTGTGAGATCACCCGATTATTCCTCGACAAAGATCGTCGTGATGAAGGTAATTTACGCACCCTGCCCGCCAGTAAAGCATTATTTCTGGCGCTGATTATGTATTGCATGAAAAATAGCTATCCCGGTATGCACGCGGTAACCAGTCGGGGGATGTACGCCATTTTCCGTCAGGCCAACTGGAAAGTTGATGTACTGCAGAAAGGGCTCTCAGAAAAGGGCGAGGCGGTTTATTATATTTACATGCCTGCTAATCAACAGGTTATAGAAGACATTATTAATAAAGATAAAAACAGCGAATGGCTGCGTGAGACGCTTACCCAGCTCAATAACCTTTAGTCTCGTCGGTCAGGCACCCAGATCCAACAACCTGAGTTCGATACTTAATTTAACCGCGTGACGGGCATTGTTAACGCCAAGCTTTTTCATGGCATTGCCCATATGGAATTTCACCGTCCGCTCGGTAATGGACAAGATAGTCGCAATCTCGGCATAAGTTTTTCCGGTATAGACCCATTGCAAAATTTGTTGCTCACGCGGTGACAAGAAAACATTCTTTTTCTGCCGAATATCGCTGTATAAATTCAGCATCTTTTGGTGCAGCTTGATAAAGAAGGCGATCACTGCCTCACGATTTTCAATAAGATTTACATCTGAAGGCTGATGGCTAATCAGCGAAAGCACCGCAAGATTGTTCACGTAGTCGTGGAGTGGATAAGTATGCCCTTGCACAATATTGTGCTGCGAACCTTCATCAAAAATACGCTTCAGCGTATACCCGGAAGAGACCATCATCCCGCTGTCCCATGAAAAATCCTCCAGGCTGCTGAGAGACCGGACAATGACTGGGTCAATAAATTGATATTTATTATCGAGATAAATGTTAAACCATTGCGGATTATTATTAATAATACGCATTTGGGAAGGATCTTTCTTATTCATCACAGCATACGCGTAGGTCGTATGTTTGTAATCCAGAATAAATTCATCAAGTTCGCGCTGAATTAATGAATTTACTTTGCTGTCATTATAATACGTGTCCTTCACAACCATCGCCGTCCGTAGAATTAAGAGAGCAAAGTATAGATCATTTCCCTACGCTTGCCACACCTCAATGCCACCGATTTGATGAATAAACGCAGGAATGGCCTAATGCCCATTCCTGCGTCAGCCAATAAAAGTTAAATCAAGTTATTATCACGCCTTAGATTTCGGTCAGGATCTGGCTGAAATCGAGGCGTGATTTTGGCAGTCCAGCGTTAAAGTCCTCCACGCTGCGGTAGCCCAGCGCCACCATCACCACGCTAGTCAGGCCTTTCTCACGCAGGCCAAACTCCTCGTCCAGCGCGGCGGCGTCAAAGCCTTCAATCGGCACGGCATCAATGTTCAGGGTGGAAACGCCCAGCAGCAGCGTGCCGAGGTTGAGATAAACCTGCTTCTCCATCCAGTGCTGCGCATCTTTAAGGTCAAAACGGTGTTTATTGGCATAGAAAGAACGACCTTTGTGCTGCCCCTCTTTGGCCTGTTCGGTAGCAAAGCGCCCATCTGCCTGCTCTTTTTGCAGCAATGTTTGCAGGTGTGCATCGTCATAAACCGTTTTGGCGCAGAACACCACGACATGTGAAGCATTCAGTACTTTAGGCTCGTTTGCCGCGTAAGGCCCGGTAGTCGCTTTCGCAATACGCGCCTTGCCTTCATCACTGCTAACCAGCAAGAAATGCCACGGCTGTGAGTTGGTGCTCGACGGGCTCAGGCGCAGCAGATTTTTGATTTTATCCACGTCTTCGGCAGCAATTTTTTTAGTCGCATCAAAAGCTTTCGTGGCATAACGCCGGGAGGCAGCATCAACAATGTTCATTATTTTTCCTGAATGAGTCTTTGTATTTTGCAGCGACCAGCCTGGCCACTGCGCGTAAAAAGTTAAACGGTAACTTCGTCCAGCGGTACCAGCTTCAGCGGTTCCGCCAGCAGCGCGTCCATCTGTTTTACAAATGCCTGGAAGTGAGGCAGAGAATTATGCACGTCGAGTGCCTGCTGCCCCCGCCACGACTCACGAACGTAAAACGTATCCGGCTCTTGTTGAAGCTGGAACAGCGTATAGTCGAGGCAGCCAGGCTCAAGGCGGCTCGGCGCAACCAGCGCTTTCAGTGCGGCTTTGAGGTTATCCTGCTGGCCGGCTTTCGCCTTCAGCATGGCAATAATCGTCAGAGTTTCTGTTGCTGCCATATCAGAACCCCTCCAGCACAATTTTGCCCACCGCACGCCCGGTTTCCAGCAGCGCATGGGCACGGCGAAGGTTATCCGCGTTAATTGTGCCATAGTGTTCACCGAGCGTAGTTCTTAATACGCCCTGGTCGATAAGCGTAGCCACGCGCGTCAGCAGGTTGTGCTGCTCAATAATATCGCTGGTGACGAACATCGAGCGGGTGAACATAAACTCCCAGTGCAGCGAAATACTTTTGGCCTTCAGCGCGCGAACGTCCAGCGCTGTCGGGTCATCAATCAGCGCAAATTTCCCCTGCGGGATGAGCGCCTCAATCAGCTGGGCATAATGTTGTTCAGTATTGGTCAGGCTGGCAACGTGCGTAACGTGTTTCACGCCAATGCGCTGCAATTCTTCCGTCAGCGGTTTACTGTGGTCGATGACGTGGTGGGCACCGAGTTCGCTCACCCATTTTTGACTTTCAGGGCGAGAGGCGGTGCCAATCACGGTGGCTTTCGTCAGCCTGCGGGCAAGCTGCGTCAGAATTGATCCCACACCACCGGCAGCGCCCACAATCAGCAGCACTGCATCTTCGCTGCCGTTTTCCTTAATACCCAGGCGATCGAAAAGCATTTCCCACGCGGTGATCGCCGTCAGCGGTAATGCGGCAGCAGCGGCATTTTCCACGGACTGAGGTTTGAGTGCCGCAATGCGCTCGTCCACCAGTTGAAACTCACTGTTGCTGCCCGGGCGGGTCAGAGACCCGGCATACCACACGGCATCGCCGGGCTTGAACAGCGTGACGGCTTCACCCACTTCCACAACGGTCCCAACAGCATCCCAGCCCAGCACACGAGGCGCGTCGCCGCTAAAGCCACTGCGAACTTTGGTATCAACGGGGTTGACGGAAATGGCGTTCACCGCCACCAGAATGTCGCGCCCCTGAGCAACGGGTTTCGGCAGCGTGATGTCCTGCAACGCATCAATATTGCTGCCGTCTTTTGCGGCGCGGGTAATAGCAATAGCTTTCATAGCAGCTCCAATAAGGTAATAGGTTCATCAATTGAGTAAAATCATGGTACAAGGAGCGCGGCAGGTGAAAAACCGGCGTCAGGAAACAACACTTATACTCGGAGAGTGAAAATGCTCAGGCTGGAAGACCTTGCGCTGTTTGTCAGGGCGGCGGCGTTAAACAGTTTTAGCGATACCGCCAGGGAAGCCGGCCTGCAGCCGGCCCAGGTCAGCACCGCCATTAAGCGCCTGGAGCAGAATCTTAATATTCGTCTGTTCGCCCGCTCAACGCGCAGCCTGCGCCTGACCCCCGAAGGCGAAGCCTGGCTGCCTTACGCCCAGCAGGTGCTGCAGACACTGGATGCCGGGTATGAACAGATCCAGCCCCCCAGCGATGAAGTACGCGGCACGTTACAAATCGCCGTCCCTTCCGATCTTGGGCGCAATCTCCTGTTGGATGTTTTTCAGCAATTTCGCAGTACTTACCCGGCGTTAAGCCTGAAACTTCTGTTTTCCGATCGAATCACCGATGTGTTTAAAGATCCGGTGGATGTGGCTTTTCGCTACGGCAACAATGATGACGCGTCGTATATCGCCCTGCCCGTCGCGCCAGAAAACCGCCGCGTGCTGGTCGCTTCTCCAGCTTACCTGGCGCGCTATGGCGAACCTGAAACCCTTGCCGATCTGGCCCAACACAATGCGCTGACGTTTGTACTTCGCGGGCGGGTGCACAATAGCTGGTCGTTCAGCCTGCGTGGCAAAATGCAGCAGGTGGCGGTGAAAGGTTCGATGATGAGCGATGATGCGGAAGTCATTCACCGGCTGGCGGTAAAAGGGGAAGGCATTACCTACAAATCCTGGCTGGATGTCAGCGAAGATGTGCAGGCAGGCCGCTTAAAGCTGCTGCTGCCGCAGTATGAAGGGGACAGTATTCCGCTGAATCTGATTTGCCCGCACCGTAAACAGCTGTCTACCACGGTGCGGCTGCTACATGAAGCGGTCAAGGCGCGCTGCGAAAACGCGATGCGCACCCTGCCCGCTATCGAAGCTTAAAACGTGACCCAGTCATCACCTGCCGTGGTGGCAGCGGCGGCTTTTGTCTGAGGTTTGACCTTCGTTTCCACCACGGCCTGTTCTTCGCGCCCGGACAGGCGGAAACGCGCTACCGCTTTTTGCAGCATTTCAGTCTGGCCTTCGAGCGCCGCCGCTGCAGCGGAGATCTGCTCCACCAGCGCAGCGTTTTGCTGAGTCACACTGTCCATTTCGCTGACCGCCACGCTCACCTGAGAAATACCTTTGCTCTGCTCATCCGTCGCCGAGGCAATTTGCTTCATGATTTGCGTCGTGTCGGATACGGCCTTCAGCACTTCTTTCATGGTGTTGCCAGCCTCGTTCACCAGCGCCGCGCCGCTGTTCACCCGATTCACTGAGTCGGCAATCAGCGTTTCAATCTCTTTCGCAGCGCCCGCGCTGCGGCTGGCCAGGTTGCGCACTTCCCCCGCTACCACCGCAAAACCTCGGCCCTGTTCGCCAGCGCGCGCGGCCTCAACGGCAGCATTTAGCGCCAGAATGTTGGTCTGGAAGGCAATGCTGTTGATGACGCTTGTGATCTCGCTAATTTTGCGGGAGCTGTCGGAGATCCCTTCCATCGTGATAACCACGTCGCCCACCAGCTTGCCGCTGCGGCTGGCGGTTTGGGAGGCTTTTTCCGCAATGCTGCTGGCCTGGCGGGCATTCTCGGCGTTGAATTTAACCGTGGCCGTGAGCTGCTCCATGCTGGCGGCGGTTTCTTCCAGCGCGGCAGCCTGTTCTTCGGTGCGAGAAGAGAGATCGTTATTGCCGGAAGAGATCTCCGCCGAGCCACGATAAATGTTCTCCGTGCCGCTGCGAATCGCGCTCACCGCATCACGCAGGCTGCCCTGCATCTCGGCCAGTAGAGGGAACAGTTTGCCGACACAGTTACGCCCAAAGTCCTCAACCGGGTGGCTGAGATCGCCTTTCGCAATAACCGAGAAATGATCCCGAATTCGGTCCAGAGGTTTCACCAGCAGGTTCACCAGATAACGATCGGTAAACAGCAGGATCAGTAGCCCAATCACAATCGCCACCAATACGGTGACTTTCATCAGGCGAGTCAGCGAGTCCACGGCAACCCGAGTCCGATCCAGACGTTCTTCTGCCACGGCAGTAAACTTATTGCTGCTGGCTCCGAAGGCACGGCTGAGCGGCGGCGTGACCTGGGTGGCCTGCTGGCGATAATCCGCCGCGCTTCCTTGCTGAGCAAGCTGCATCTGCACCGCCACGCCGTTATCTAAAAGCTGCTGCCATTTTTCGATAATGTCGGCGGAAACGGCCGGATCCATTGGCCCAGGCGAAACGCTTTTCAGGCGCTCAAGCTCGCTTTTCATGTTATCCAGCGCTTCCTGCACGGGCTTAAAATCGGTAGCTTCCCCCGCCGCCTTCGCTTCCATCACCCGCGAAAGACGGGTAATAAAGCGAAAATACTGGTCGTTTCCTTTGCTGAGTATCGTCATTTGCGACACCAGCTGATGGTCAACGGCGTTACCGTCCCCCAGTTTCGCCAGCGAATAAACGGTAAACACGCCCACGGCTGACCACAGCAGGCAAAACAGCCCCAGCACAGTGAGCAGCACCCGGCGTACGGTAAAATTCTTTAACATTCCCATGTTGTTCCCCTCATCGTTATTGTCGTTATCCCATCAAGCTCGGGTATCACAGGGGTTATCGGCAATCTTTGCGCGGGTATTCATTTATTTGTGATGAATTTTTTATGAGGCTCGCATCTCGCCCTGTCTTCCACTTCCGTTCTGCTCACGGCATGACATACTGAGACACTAACCCGGCGAGAACCGGTAAAGGAGAATCAATGAATAATAACGTTGTATGCCAGGGGCTGACGCCTGCTGAAGCCCTGGACAAGCTGGAAGCGCTGTATGAAAACTCGGTAACCGCCCTTCGCGATGCGATTGCCCTCTACACTCAACATGGCACGCTGCCGGACGTAGACGCGCGTTCCGACGGGCTGTTTGTCTACCCTGAACTGCGGGTGAGCTGGGACGGCGTTCCCCGTGGCCCGAAAAACACCCGCTCCTATGCCCGCTTTACCCACTCCGGCAGCTACACCACCACGGTGACCCGTCCCGCGCTGTTTAAGAGCTACCTGCACGAGCAGTTGAGCCTGCTGAGCGAAGACTATGGCGTGCACATTGAGGTTGGCCCTTCTCAGCACGAGATCCCTTACCCATACGTGATTGACGGCCTGAACCTGGACCGCACGATGAGTGCCGGGCTGACGCGCCATTTCCCAACCACCGAGCTATCGCAAATTGGCGATGAAACCGCCGATGGCCTGTTCCACCCGACAGAAGCCTGGCCGCTGTCGCACTTTGACGCCCGCCGCGTGGATTTCTCGCTGGCTCGCCTGCGCCACTACACCGGCACGCCGGTGGAACACTTCCAGCCCTTCGTGCTGTTCACCAACTACACGCGCTATGTGGACGAGTTTGTTCGCTGGGGCTGCCAGCAAATCCTTGACCCGGACAGCCCGTATATCGCCCTGTCCTGCGCCGGAGGCACCTGGCTTACCGCCGAAACCGAAGCCCCGGAAGAGGCAATTTCCGACCTGGCGTGGAAGAAACACCAGATGCCCGCCTGGCACCTGATCGATAAAAACGGCAGCGGCATTACGCTGATTAACATTGGCGTCGGCCCGTCCAACGCCAAAACCATCTGCGACCACCTCGCAGTACTGCGCCCCGATGCCTGGCTGATGATTGGCCACTGCGGCGGCCTGCGTGAAAGCCAGCAAATTGGCGACTATGTGCTGGCCCACGCCTACCTGCGCGACGATCACGTGCTGGATGCGGTGCTGCCGCCGGATATTCCTATCCCAAGCATCGCCGAGGTGCAGCGTGCCCTTTATGACGCCACCAAACAAGTGAGCGGCATGCCGGGCGAAGAAGTGAAACAGCGCCTGCGTACCGGGACGGTAGTCACCACCGATGACCGCAACTGGGAGCTGCGTTATTCAGCTTCTGCGCTGCGCTTTAACCTCAGCCGCGCGGTGGCTATCGACATGGAAAGTGCAACGATTGCTGCCCAGGGTTATCGCTTCCGTGTGCCGTACGGCACGCTGCTGTGCGTATCAGACAAACCGCTGCACGGCGAAATCAAGCTGCCGGGCCAGGCTAACCGTTTCTATGAAGGGGCGATTTCCGAGCACCTGCAGATTGGCATTCGCGCCATTGATTTGCTGCGCGCCGAAGGTGAAAAGCTGCACTCGCGCAAGCTGCGTACCTTCAATGAGCCGCCGTTCCGTTAACAACAATAATTAGGAAGCTGGATGCAACACACTTCATCACTCGGCGCACTTCGTGTGCTGCTCAGGGAGCGCGAACTGGATGGGATCATCGTGCCACGTGCCGACGCCCATCAGAGCGAATACTGCGCGCCTCATGACAATAAACTCGAGTTCATCAGTGGCTTTACCGGTTCCGCCGGGCTGGCGCTAGTGCTTGCCGACCGCGCCCTGCTATTTGTGGACGGGCGCTATCAGGTTCAGGCTCGCCATCAGGTGAACCTGGCAGAGTTCGAGATTCATCATCTGCACGACGAGCCGCTGCACCTTTGGCTACGAGACAATCTTCCGGCGGGCAAACGCATTGCCTTCGAACCGCTGCTGATGGTCAACAGCCAGTACGAAAGCCTGCGCACCAGCGGCTGCGATCTGGTGGCTGTGGATGACGATCCGCTCGATACTATCTGGCCTGACCGCCCGGCGGCACCCTGCGGGGAAATCATCGCCATGCCGGACGAAATCAGTGGCGAAAGCGCTGCGTCAAAGCGTGAGCGGATCGCCCAAGGGCTGAGCACAACCGGGGCGGATTATCTGGCGCTGACGCAGCCGGACAACATCGCCTGGCTGCTGAACGTGCGTGGTGCCGATATTCCGATGAGCCCGGTGCCGCACTCCTTCGCGCTATTGAGCGCCGACGGTGACATCGAATGGTTTGTAGCAGAAGACAAACTGCGGAAGCTGAATAAAGCCTGGCTCAACGGCATCACGATCCGCCCGATGAGTGAATTCCTTGCCCGTTGCCAGCAAGTAGCGACAGGGAAACGCATCCTCATCGACGCGGACTCTGCGCCGGTCGCCGTGCGCTTTGCCGTGGAGCAAGGCGGGGGCAGCGTGCTGTGGGCACCGGACCCTGTCACGCTAATCAAAGCCAATAAAAACGACACCGAGCTGGCGGGCTACCGCGACAGCCACATCGAAGACGGCGTGGCCTGGGTGAATTTCCTTGCCTGGCTGACCCGGGAAGTGCCGCGCCGCGAAGCCGCAGGCAATCCAGTCACCGAGCTGGAAGCCCAGGAAAAACAGCTGAGCTTCCGCCAACAGGGCTCCACCTTTACCGAGCAAAGCTTCAGCACCATTTCCGCAGCAGGCAGCAACGCCGCGATGTGCCACTACCACTCTTCGCCGGAAACGAATTTCGCCCTTACTGCCGCGCAGTTCTACCTCAATGATTCCGGCGGGCAGTATATCAACGGCACGACGGACGCCACCCGCACGCTCAGCTTTGGCGAGCTGGATGCCACCCGCCGCCTGCACTACACCGCCGTGCTGAAAGGCTTCCTGGCGCTGATCTCGCTGCAGTTCCCGCAGGGGACTCAGGGCCACCAGCTCGATGCCTTTGCCCGCCGCCCTCTCTGGGAGCTGGGGCTGGACTACGACCACGGCACCGGGCACGGCGTTGGCCACCGGCTGATGATCCACGAAAACCCGCATCGCATGGCGAAGAAGGTGAACCCGTGGCCGATGCTGCCGGGCAATATCATCACCATCGAGCCGGGGTATTACCAGGCGGACAGCCACGGGATCCGCATCGAAAACCAGGTCGAGGTCATTGCCTCCCAGACTGGCTTCTGCAAATTCTCATCGCTGACTCTGATCCCTATCGACCTGTCAGCCGTCAACGTTGATTTGCTCAGCCCGCAGGACATCGCCTGGCTTGACGATTACCACCGGCAGGTACGGGAAACGCTCTCCCCGCGCGTGAACGAAGAAGCTCGTCAGTGGCTTGATGCCGCCACATTGCCCGTCAGTCAACTGCGCAAGCAGTAACCATTTAAGGCCGCTTTTGCGGCCTTCTTCATTGATTTGCTGGATTAATCGGCAGTTGAACGCATTTCACCAAAACAGCCTTTGACAACCCGGACTCACGCCGTTAGTATTCGCCCCGTTCACACGATTCCTCTGTAGTTCAGTCGGTAGAACGGCGGACTGTTAATCCGTATGTCACTGGTTCGAGTCCAGTCAGAGGAGCCATATTTAAGAAGCCTGCTTAGGAAACTAAGCAGGCTTTTTGCTTTTTTATCCTGCTCCACCCAGTCAGCATGATGTATCTAACCGTGCCTGTTCAGTTTTTCCGCTACGCTGGAAGAAATTATTCATACATTCGATAACGCATTTAATGCGCTGTCCCAGAAAATAAAACTTCACCCAAACAACAAAGGCAGCATTTAATTAAATTAATTTATTAAACTCTAACTTCCCCCTTAATAGGTACTCCGGTATAGTATTTGACTTTCGCTAAACTCAGGGAGAAGAGAAATGGTCACCATCGTTGTTGATGGGGAAGATAAAACCGCCAAAATTTCAAACTGGACACTATATAATTCCAAAAGTAACGACACCGTTCATTTGACATGCCATTTCCCCTCAGGGAAAACATACACTCGTCCCCTTAGCGTCTGCCGTGTGATCCCCACAGTGGAAACTAATAGCAACATATTGTTCCGTAAAGGCCAGCCAAACGCACAACGTATCGATAAAGCGCAAATTATTGGTAATAAATATGCACTTATTAAATATGTTGATTCTGAAAAAATTTGGATTTATAAATTCGAAGATATCCAGTTAGTCACCGAGTCCTCTTTAAAGCAGAGTTCCGTTTTTTCATACTTTCGTCGTATTGCTGAACAACGTGCTTTGCAGGCCTCGGCGGGGAAAGAAAACATTGCTGGAAACATTGTCAGACAGATGGACAAGCTCATTGCTCATCCTGACACCGCGCTTGAAGCTTATTGTTCCGGTCAAAATGCATCCCGTCCTGCTCCAGAGAATTTCATCTATCCCTTCGGATTGAATGAAAGCCAAATGCAGGCGATACAGAAAGCCTTTAGCCATCAAATATCTGTCATCGAAGGTCCTCCTGGCACTGGAAAGACCCAGACCATATTGAATATTATTGCAAACATTCTGCTTAGCAACGGTACCGTTGCCGTTGTCTCAAATAACAATTCTGCGGTCGATAACGTCTACGAAAAACTTGGGAAAGTGGGTCTTGATTACCTGGTGGCAAAACTGGGCAGTACGGAAAAACGAGCAGCGTTCTTTGATAAACAACCCTCAAAACCTTTCGAGCAAATCATTTCTGCGCCCGAAAAAATGCAGCTAACCGAGCAAATTAAAAAACTTAAAAATCACTTAAGCACACAAGGTGATGTCGCAAAACTACAGGCAGAAATTGATGAACTAAACATAGAAGACAAATACCTTCAGCAGTGGCTTGAAGAACATACTCTTAACACGCTGCCAGATGTGACAGGCTTCGGACTAAAAAAAGAGAAAATTACCGATCTTATGGCGTTCATTAACGCTGTGCCCGACGATAAACTCGACTGGCGTCATCGCCTGTCGCTCCTTTTTAGATTTGGCATCTTCAGAACAAAGCCACTGAATACCCGGCAGAAAAGGCAAACACTCTTCATTGCTCTTCAGCACTATTTCTACAGATCGCGACTGCAGCAAGCACAACGTGAGTTAATCGAAAAAGAAAATTTTCTAGAAAAAAATAAGTTTGAAGAATTATTGCAGCATGTCACCTCAGGTTCTCTGGCATTTTTGAAGCAGTATC
The DNA here is from genome assembly GCF_000758305.1 of Cedecea neteri. Lineage (NCBI taxonomy): Bacteria > Pseudomonadati > Pseudomonadota > Gammaproteobacteria > Enterobacterales > Enterobacteriaceae > Cedecea > Cedecea neteri. The sequence continues at coordinate 4,281,698 of NZ_CP009458.1, forward strand.
TAAAACATGCCATTCCGGTAAACATTAAGTTTTCAGCAGATACTTACCATGAACAATTTGCCGACTTTATCCAGCGCTACCCTATTATTGGCAGCAGCACGCATTCTATCGCAAACTCATTAGCTCAGGGTAAGCTGCTGGACTATGTCATTATCGATGAAGCTTCTCAGCAGGATATTGTCCCGGGGATTCTGGCGCTGGCATGCGCCCGAAATGTGATTGTGGTCGGCGATCGTAAACAACTCCCACACGTACCGGAGAAAACAGCTATTACGGCCCCGAAACCTTATTATGACTGCAACAGTAAAAGCCTGCTGGATTCACTGTTCGGCGTATACGACGAGTCTCTTCCCGTCACATTGCTGAAAGAGCACTATCGCTGTCATCCCAGGATTATTCATTTCTGCAACAAGCAATTTTATGACAATCAGCTCGTTGTTATGACCCGTGATAAAGGTGAGGATGCTCTCTCTTTGATTATTACCGCAAAAGGTAACCATGCCCGAGGCTATAAAAATCAGCGAGAAATTGAATCTTTCATGGAAGTCTCCGATAGTAGCTCGAATAGCTGCGGCTTTATCTCTCCGTACAACGCACAAGTTTCACTTTCTGAACAAATGCTGCCGTCGGAATTTATTACCTCGACCGTCCATAAATTCCAGGGAAGAGAATGTGAGCAGATTGTTTTTTCAACCGTTATAGACAAAAAAATGGATGCCAAAACACTCGATTTTGTAGACGACCCACACTTAATTAATGTGGCTGTTTCAAGGGCACAAAAACGCTTTACCTTAACAACAGGGGAAAATGTTTTCACTGGTAATAACAAACATATCGCGGCGCTAGTACGTTACATGAAATACTATTCCAACGAGGCGCAGATTCATTACAGCCCCGTAGTCAGCGCTTTCGACTTGCTCTATCAAGAGTACGATCGCTCATTAGACAGGTTAAGGCGCAGGCTAAGTGCAAAAGACTCCTTTTACCTGTCAGAGCAGATTGCAACGCGTGTAATAAAAGACGTACTGCAACGAGCAGAGTACCATTCGCTTGTTTTCCATAAGCAAATTTTGCTACAACAGCTGGTAAAGAATTCCAATATCCGTTTAAGTCAACGTCAAAAAGAGTTTTTGGCACAAGGCGCTAGCTGTGATTTTGTTTTTTATTTTCACGTTGGAAAACTGCCTCTCGCAGTTATTGAAATAGACGGCCATCACCACGAAATGCCCAAACAACGTGAACGTGATGAATTGAAAAATACAATCCTGAAAGAGAGTGGTATTGCGCTGCTGAGACTCAAAACTACCGATAGCAAAGTTGAGGAAAAGATAGCGAACTTTCTTCTGTCGAGCATGCTGGAAAACCAGGTAGAGTTAGTAGGATAGCCAACCATTACCTGTACATTTGCCGCTATTTTTGGCAGTAACAGAATAATAAAAGCCCGCTTAATTCTCCTTAAGCGGGCTTTCTATTCTCTAACGCAACACACCTTACTCCCAGGCGCGCTCCGCCTTCGTGGCGTCAAACACCGGCGGTGGCCTGCGGAAGCGGCGAGTGAGGAAGGCCAGATACAGAATGCCGACCGCCGCCCATACCAGTCCAAGCGTCAGGGATGTGACTTCCAGGTTCACCCACAGCACCGCCACCGTCGCCGCACCAATCAGCGGCAAAATGAGGTAGTGCAGTTTCTCACGCCAGGTTTTATTGCGCCCTTCACGACGCCAGAAGTGGTTAAACACCGACAGATTCACGAAGGTAAAGGCCACCAATGCGCCAAAGTTGATCAGCGCCGTCGCCGTCACCAGGTCAAAGAACAGCGCGGACAGAGCCACGATCCCCACCATGATCACGTTCAGCGCCGGGGTGCGCCATTTCGGGTGCACGTAGCCGAAGTATTTTTCCGGGAAGACGTTGTCGCGCCCCATCACATAAAGCAGGCGAGAAACGCTGGCGTGGGAGGCAAGCCCGGAAGCCAGGGTATTCACAAAGGTCGTGCAGAGGAAAATCGACTGGAACAACTTGCCGCCGACATAGAGGGCAATCTCCGGCAGCGCTGCGTCCGGGTTTTTAAAGCGGCTGATGTCCGGGAAGAACAGCTGCATAAAGAACGAGGCAACGATAAAGATAATGCCGCCGTAGGCCGCAGTCAGGAAAATGGCTTTAGGAATGGTGCGCGCCGCATCGGGTGTCTCTTCCGACAGCGTGGTCACCGCATCAAAGCCGAGGAACGAGAAGCAGACTATCGTCGCGCCTGTAATCACCGGGATCAGGTGCGCATTTTCGCTGATAAACGGCTGTAGCGACCAGACAGTGCCCACACCTTCGCCTTTGTGCAGCCCCTGCACCACCAGAATGATAAACACCACCATGATGGCAATTTGGACCAGCACAAACAGGGTATTGAAGTTCGCCACCAGATTGACGCTCTTCAGGTTGGCCGCCGTCAGGATGCAGACAAAACCTACCACCCAAATCCACGGCGGGACTTCAGGGAACAGCGCCGAAAGGTAGATTTTTGCCAGCAGGACGTTAATCATCGGCAGGAACAGGTAGTCCAGCAGCGAGGACCAGCCCACCATAAAGCCTACGTGCGGGCTGATGGCCTTTTGGGCATAGGTATAAGCTGAGCCCGCCTGCGGGAACTGGCGTACCAGTTTGCCGTAGCTGATGGCGGTGAACAGCACTCCCGCCAGCGCAAGCAGGTAAGATGCCGGAACGTGGCCGTCGCTGATGCCGGACACAATCCCGAAGGTATCAAACACCGACATCGGCGTGAGATAGGCCAGGCCCATCACCACCACCTGCCAGAGTTTCAGAGATTTACGCAGCTGCGGTTTCCCCGCCTGCGAAGCAATGTCTACGGTAGAGTTAGTCGCCATGACGATGTCCCCCCACGCGGATACAGGTTTGCGAAACATTGTTCGTTCGGGCAAACCTGCTTAGCCTGGGGGTTAATCGTAACTGTCGGGGTACGGGAATAAGGTTCACGCAGGCCGCTGGCCCGTCGTTGTCAATACGGCAGCAGCGTTCGCCCTCGCCGTGCGGATATTTAAACATTTGCGTCTGCATCATTTCATTTCCTCGTCGTACACATTGTCGTTAACTGAAGACCCGTTGCCGCCCGCGCTCCATTACGCGACTTCGGGAAATGGCAGGTTGCCCTGCAAAACGTCCGGCCTGGCTCCGCTCAGTCCGTATGATGCTACTTATTTATTAGCGTGCCCGGCCATGTAAGCTCTGCCGGGCAGGCGCCACAATCAGGCGTTTTTCAGCATCCACTCAATTTCAGTTTCTGTGATTAAACGCTCAAACTGCACCAGCTCATCGTGTTTGCACGCATGGAAAACGTGGCTGAAACGCTCGCCCAGCAGGTCGCGCAGATGATCGTTCTGGGTGAACTCCCACAATGCGTCGCTCTGGCGGATCGGGAACGGCAGCCCTTCCTGCTCCAGCCCGTTGCCTTCCACTTCTTCCTGCAGCGGCAGGTCGTTGTCCAGTCCGTGTAAAATCCCGGCCAGGATTGTCGCCATCACCAGATACGGGTTGGCATCCGCCCCCGCCACGCGATACTCCACGCGGTGGTTGTCCCGGTCGCCGCACGGAATGCGTAGCGCCACGGTGCGGTTGTTATGCCCCCACGAAGCCTGAGTCGGGACGTACATCCCCGGCTGGAAGCGGCGCCACGAGTTCACGTTCGGGGCCAGCAGCGCCATCGACGACGGCATCAGGTGGATCATGCCCGCCAGCGCGCGTTTCAGCAGCGCTGAGTCTTCGCCATCGGCGTCCGCCAGCACGTTTTCGCCTTTGTTATTCAGCACGCTAATGTGGATATGCATCCCGCTGCCCGCATGCTCTTCATACGGCTTCGCCATAAAAGTGGCGTGCATCTTATGCTTCTCTGCGACAGTTCGCACCAGGCGTTTTAACGCCAGCGCATCATCGCAGGCATCCAGCACGTTATCGGTGTGGTGCAGGTTGATTTCGAACTGCCCCGGCGAAGCTTCCGCTACCGCGCCGTCGGCGGGGATCAGCTGCAGGCGAGCCAGATCGTCGATATCGGTCAGCACATCGGCAAAGTGGTTCAGGTTATCGACGGAGTAGACCTGGCTTTGGGTATTGCGGTCGTCAGTGCCCGGCGCGCAGGGCGGCTGCAGGTAGCCTTCGGCGTCACGCTGGCGATCAATTAAATAGAACTCCAGCTCTACCGCTACCACGGGGAATAGCCCACGCTGGCGCAGCTGCTGCCAGAGTCGGTTCAGCACGTTCCGCGGCTCAACGTCAAAGGGAGCGCCATCTTCATCCAGCATGGTCAGCATCATCTGGCCGATGAATTCCGGGTCAGCCGCCGAAGGGGTGAGCGTGCCCAGCACCGGCACACAGCGGCGGTCCGGCTCACCCAGCTCCTGCCCCAGCCCGGCCTCTTCTACTACGTTCCCAAGAATATCCATGGCAAACACGGAAGCCGGGAAGTAACAGCCCTTCTCTACCTTACGCAGCCCGGCCACCGGAATTCGTTTTCCCCGGAAGCAGCCGTTAAGGTCAGTGAGAAGGACATCGACATATTGGGTATTAGGATAACGTTCAAGGAAGGTATTCACTTCGCGTGCAAACGCGCTACTTCGTCTATCTTCGGAATGCTGAACAAAATTCTCAACTTCTACGATATTGGTTTCCATGATTCACCGCCGTTGCGTTGGATGCCGGTCGCTGATGTCGACCGTTAAATATAATGTCCACTTATCGACAATGGTGCGAAATAAAATGTTTGTCAAATGTTAATTTAAGTTTGCAAGACAGTTAAACCACTGCTAAGTTGAGAAAATATTGAACGGAAATGGCCAACATGGAATCGTTTGGAAATAATTTAGTCCAGAATGTGAGGTTGATCATGGTCGATATATTTGACAAGCCGTTAATCGGTGTTGTGATGTGCAGAAACAGGCTTAAGGGTCATCTGACCCAAACGTTGCAAGAAAAGTACCTGAATGCGGTATTGAACGCGGGCGGCTTACCCATAGCCCTTCCCCACGCGCTGGCAGAGCCTGAACTGCTGGAAGCGCTGCTGCCAAAACTGGACGGGATCTTCCTGCCGGGCAGCCCCAGCAACGTGCAGCCGCACCTCTATGGTGAAAACGGCGATGAGCCTGACGCCGACCCCGGGCGTGATGAACTGAGCATGGCGCTTATCGCCGCCGGGCTCAAAAGGCGCATCCCCATTTTCGCCATCTGCCGGGGTTTACAGGAACTTGTTGTCGCCACCGGCGGGACTCTGTATCGTCGCCTGAGCGATCGTCCTGAGTTTCTGGAGCACCGTGAAGATCCGGAACTCCCGGTGGAGCAGCAGTATGCCCCATCACACGAAGTCCAGGTTCATGAGGGAGGATTGCTTTCGCAGTTGATACCGGGCTGCAACACGTTTTGGGTGAATTCATTACATGGCCAGGGAGCGAAAACGCTGGGTCCGCTGCTGCGCGTCGAGGCGCGTTCACAGGATGGTCTGGTGGAAGCTGCGAGCGTTCACGATCATCCTTTTGCCCTCGGGGTTCAGTGGCATCCGGAATGGAACAGTAGCGAATATGCACTATCGCGTTTGTTGCTTGAGGGTTTTATCACCGCCAGTCAGAACCACCTCGCTGAAAAGCAGCGGCTCTGACCACTACCGTTAAGGAAATGCCACTATGAGCGATGACGGCCTGGCGCCGGGTAAACGTTTGTCAGAGATCCGCCAGCAATTGGGTCTGTCTCAACGTCGTGCCGCCGAACTGTCTGGATTAACGCATAGCGCCATCAGCACCATAGAACAGGACAAAGTCAGTCCTGCCATCAGTACGCTGCAAAAGCTGCTGAAAGTCTACGGGCTGTCGCTCTCCGAGTTCTTCGCGGAACCGGAAAAACCTGATGAGCCGCAGGTCGTTATCAATTACGACGATCTGATTGAAATAGGCAGTCAGGGTGTTTCAATGAAATTAATACACAATGGGAATCCTAACCGTACGCTGGCGATGATCATTGAGACCTATCAACCGGGAACCACCACCGGCGAGAGGATCAAACACCAGGGTGAGGAGACGGGCACGATACTGGAAGGTGAAGTGGTTTTGACCGTTAACGGCCAGACCTGGCACCTGGTTGCGGGGCAAAGTTATGCCATTAATACCGGCATGCCGCACAGCTTCAGCAACACCTCGGCAGGCATCTGCCGCATTATCAGCGCCCACACCCCCACCACGTTCTAATTATTTTCAGGCCTGAGTATTCAGGCCTTATTTCCAAACCTTTTTTAACAGGACTTATTTCCTGGGGCTTTTTGCAGCCCAAATTTGCCTGAAGAACCCAGTAAGGCCATTTATCCGATTGAATAAAAGGAGTCATCATGGACTTTCAGCATCTTAATTACTGGCAGGAGAAAGCCAAAAATACCTCGCCGGAAACTCGCTTGTTTATTAACGGTGAATATTGCGCTGCGCAGGACGGTGAAACATTTAGTACCGTCGATCCTTTTGCACAGCGTGACCTTGCCGAAGTGGCGCGAGGCAAAAAAGCGGACGTCGATATTGCGGTGAAGGCCGCCCGCGATGTCTTTGATCGCGGTGACTGGGCGCAGGCTTCCCCGGCCAAACGCAAAGCCGTTCTCAGTAAGCTGGCAGATCTAATGGAACAGCATCACGAGGAGCTGGCGCTGCTGGAAACGCTCGACACCGGCAAGCCTATCCGCCATAGCCTGCGTGATGATATTCCGGGCAGCGCCCGCGCTATTCGCTGGTACGCTGAAGCCATCGACAAAGTGTACGGCGAAGTCGCCACCACCGGCGTTAACGAGCTGGCGCTGATTGTGCGCGAACCTGTTGGCGTGATTGCCGCCGTTGTGCCGTGGAACTTCCCGCTGCTGCTGGCCTGCTGGAAGCTCGGCCCGGCGCTGGCGGCAGGCAACAGCGTGATCCTTAAGCCTTCTGAAAAATCACCGCTGTCGGCGATTCGTCTTGCGGCTCTGGCTAAAGAAGCAGGCCTGCCGGACGGCGTGTTTAACGTCGTGAGCGGACTTGGTCATGAGGCAGGCCAGGCGCTGGCTCAGCACCCGGACGTGGACGTGATTACCTTCACCGGCTCCACCCGCACCGGCAAACAGCTGCTGAAAGATGCGGGCGACAGCAATATGAAACGTGTCTGGCTCGAAGCCGGCGGAAAAAGCGCCAACATCGTTTTTGCCGACTGCCCGGACCTGTCAAAAGCCGCGGCAACCACCGCCGCAGGTATTTTCTATAACCAGGGCCAGGTCTGCATCGCAGGGACGCGCCTGCTGCTGGAAGAAAGCATTGCCGACGAGTTTATTGCCCTGCTGAAAGAGCAGGCGAAAAACTGGCAGCCCGGCAACCCGCTCGACCCGGAAACCACTATGGGGACGCTGATCGACTGCGCCCACGCCGACAACGTTCACGGCTTTATTCGCGACGGGGAAAGCCAGGGCAAGCTGGCGCTCGACGGGCGGAACAGCACTCACCCGGCGGCTATCGGCCCGACAATCTTCACCGACACAACCGCAGATGCACGGGTCGGCAAGGAAGAGATCTTCGGCCCGGTGCTCGTCGTCACTCGCTTCACCTCCGAAGCCCAGGCGCTAGCCCTTGCCAACGACAGCGACTATGGCCTCGGCGCCGCCGTGTGGACCCGGGATCTCTCCCGCGCCCACCGCATGAGCCGCAGCCTTAAAGCCGGTTCCGTTTTCGTCAATAACTACAACGACGGCGATATGACCGTCCCGTTCGGCGGCTACAAGCAGAGCGGCAACGGCCGCGATAAATCCCTGCATGCCCTTGAGAAATTTAGCGAACTGAAAACCATCTGGATTGCCCTGGAGCCTTCATCATGACTGAACATACCACCAGCTATTACGCGGCCAGCGCCAACCAATATGAGCCGTTCCCGCAGCTGAACGAGTCCGTGACCTGCGATGTGTGCGTGGTTGGCGGCGGCTACACCGGCCTTTCGTCCGCGCTGCATCTGTCAGAAATGGGTTATGACGTGGTGCTCTTAGAATCCGCACGCATCGGTTTCGGTGCCAGCGGGCGCAACGGCGGGCAACTGGTGAACTCCTACAGCCGCGACATCGACGTGATTGAGCGCCGCTATGGCCCGGAAGCAGCCAAAATGCTCGGCAGTATGATGTTCGAAGGCGGGGAAATTATTCGCGAGCGCATCAAGCGCTACCAGATTGACTGTGACTATCGCCCGGGCGGCCTCTTTGTAGCGATGAACCACAAACAAATGGAAACTCTGGAAGAGCAAAAGGCCAACTGGGAACGCTACGGCAACACCCAGCTTGAACTGCTGGACGCCAGCGAACTGAAGCGCGAGGTGAACAGCGACCGCTACGTCGGCGCCCTGCTCGACCACAGCGGCGGCCATATTCATCCGCTCAATCTGGCCATTGGCGAGGCCAATGCGATTCGCCTGAACGGCGGGCGCATTTTCGAGCAGTCTCCGGTGACCCACATTGAGCATGCCAGCCCGGCCATCGTCAGCACAGAAAAAGGTAAGGTCACGGCGAAGTACGTGATCGTCGCCGGCAACGCTTACCTCGGCAATAAACTCGAACCTGAACTGGCGAAGCGCAGCATGCCGTGCGGCACGCAGGTACTGACCACCGAGCCGCTGGGGGAAGATCTGGCCCGTTCGCTGATCCCGAGAAATTACTGCGTGGAGGATTGTAATTACCTGCTGGATTACTACCGCCTGACCGCCGATAACCGCCTGCTGTACGGCGGCGGCGTGGTGTACGGCGCCCGTGACCCGGCGGATATTGAACGCCTGGTGATGCCAAACCTGCTGAAAACCTTCCCGCAGCTGAAAGGCGTGAAGATTGACTACAGCTGGACCGGGAACTTCCTGCTGACGCTGTCTCGCCTGCCGCAGGTGGGCCGTCTGGATAAGAATATTTATTACAGCCAGGGCTGCAGCGGGCACGGCGTGACCTATACCCACCTGGCTGGCCGCCTGATTGCAGAACTGCTGCGCGGCGATGCGGAACGCTTCAATGCCTTCGCCAACCTGCCGCATTACCCGTTCCCGGGTGGCCGCACGTTCCGCATTCCGTTTACCGCAATGGGCGCGGCTTACTACAGTCTTCGCGATCGCCTTGGGGTTTAATTTGCCTTCGCTATTGTTCGAAAGGCTCGGTCACGCTGAGACTGACGAGCAATAACCCGACGCACGGAGCGATCCCCTCCGTGCGTTTTTTTATTAACGGCCCACCGCTGTATGACCGCCAAAACTTCACGTTACGTTAGATATAATTAAGGAAAAAATAAGGTGGTTTAAAGTAATTTACAGTCAATAACACCCAGATATTACCAGCCAGAATTTTTGAAAGTCTTCATCAATAACCCCCGCTATTCATTGCTTAAGCGGCAACGTAGCATGCAACGCATTCACCGACGACTCGCCTTATTACCTAAATTGAGAGACTCATTATGATGCGTAAACTGATTAACTCCGCCCTGGCCCTGACCGTATTGACCGCCCTTACCGGTACAGCTTTAGCCGCGACCGAAGTCCAGCAAACCGGCACCGGACAAAGCATTGGCTCGGTATCAACCAGCGGGGCAACCACCCTGGACCAGGCGATAAATCAACTTTCTGACAAAGCAGATAAAGCCGGTGCCACATCCTTTAAGGTGACTTCCGCTGGCGGGCAAAATAAACTTTTTGCTACTGCAGAATTATTCAAATAAATAAAAGCTCGCGATATGCGAGCTTTTATTTTTCTGACTGAATATTACAGTCGCCCGGTTTCCGTGGCGGCTGTATTTATTTGGACTGGCATCCCCGAGCGCCTGTTAAGGGCTTCACTTACCACCGACGTATTCACCCCAGACGCCTGAGTTTCGCTGCGCAATACGGCGGTCATTGGCAGCGGCACTTTCTTGTCGGACTCAAACTCCGCGCGGTTGCGCGACAGCGGCTCGTGAACCTCCAGCCAGCGTTTGCCGTCCGGCTCAGTGGTTATCTTTACCGGCTGGTCAATCAACTGCACGCGTGTCCCGACCGGCACATTATCGAACAGGAATTTAATATCGTCGTTGCGCAGGCGGATACAACCCTGGCTGACGCGCAGGCCGATACCAAAATTGGCATTGGTGCCGTGAATGGCGTACAGCTTGCCGATGTAAATGGCGTACAGGCCCATCGGGTTATCCGGCCCCGGCGGCACAAAGGCAGGCAGCGTTTTGCCTTCTTTGGCGTATTCACGACGGGTATTAGGGGTTGGCGTCCAGGCCGGGGCATCCTGCTTGCGCTCAACGCGGGTGACCCAGTTGCGCGGCGTTTCGCGTCCGGCCTGGCCGATACCTATCGGCAGGATTTCTACGGTGTTAGTGTCCTTCGGATAATAATAAAGGCGCATTTCCGCCACGTTCACCACGATCCCTTCCCGCACGGTATCCGGCAAAATAACCTGCTGCGGAATCACCAGCTGCGTGCCCACTTTAGGCAGGAACGGATCGACGCCCGGATTGGCCTCCAGCATATTGCTGAAGCCCTGCCCGTACTGAGCAGCAAAGTGTTCCAGCGGCTCCTTGTTCCCTTCCGGCACGGTAATCGTCAGGGGCGCGCCAACAAGGCGGCTGCCTTCCTGCGGTAAAGGATATGTCACGGCCATCGCGCTCTGCGTGACCGCCGCCAGAGCAAATGCCAGCGTGGAGAAACGAATCATAATTTCCCTGTTAGTTAACATGATGTGAATGCATTAAGCATAACCGCCCTGAGACAATTCTGTAAGGATTAGGCGTTAATATGTCTATTAATTGTACAGTCGGGTTGCGACCGCTGGCTTGAGAGGGCATGATGTCCTCTTGTTTTTAAAGGAGACGTTATGCAGGAATTGATATCCGCCCTCGAGCAATACGGCATTCAACCCGGCCACACCACTTCCCTGATCGTCATTTTCGGCATCATTTTTCTTACCGCGCTGGTGGTGCATTTTATTCTGCACGGCATTGTTCTGCGTGCCTTTGAGAAGCGCGCGCAGTCCAGCTCCAGCCTCTCTTTGCAGATAATCACCCAGAACAAACTGTTTCAGCGGCTGGCGTTTCTGCTGCAGGGCATCATCGTTAACGTTCAGGCGGTGCTGTGGCTGCAAAAAGGCAGCGATGCGGCAACCATTCTGACCACCTGCGCCCAGCTGTGGGTCATGCTTTACGCGCTAATGTCCTTCTTCTCGCTGCTGGACGTGATCTTCGGCCTGTCGGGGAAATTCGCCTTTGCTTCTCAGCTACCGCTGAAAGGCATTTTCCAGGGCGTGAAGCTGCTGGCCGCGATTATCGTCGGCATCATGATGGTTTCGCTGCTGATCGGCAAATCCCCGGCAATATTGATAAGCGGCCTTGGCGCAATGGCCGCCGTGCTGATGTTGGTGTTTAAAGATCCGATTCTCGGCCTGGTTGCAGGGATCCAGCTTTCTGCCAACAGCATGCTGAAAATGGGCGACTGGCTGGAAATGCCGAAATACGGCGCGGACGGGGCGGTGATCGACATCGGCCTGACGACGGTAAAAGTCCGTAACTGGGACAACACCATTACCACTATCCCAACCTACGCGCTGGTGTCTGACGCGTTTAAAAACTGGAGCGGGATGTCAGCTTCCGGCGGGCGGCGCATCAAACGCAGCGTGAACATCGACACCACCAGCATCCGTTTTCTGTCGCAGGACGAGCAGGAGAAGCTGCTTAAAGCGAAACTGCTGCAGCCGTATATGGCCGAACGCGGGAAAGAGATCAGCGAATACAACCAGCAGCACGCCGACGATTCAGTGCTGAACCAGCGCCAAATGACCAACGTCGGTACCTTCCGGGCATATCTGAATGAGTACCTGCGTAGCCACCCGCGTATTCGCAAAGACATGACGCTGATGGTGCGCCAGCTTGCCCCTGAAAGCGAAGGGCTGCCGGTGGAGATCTATGCCTTCACCAACACCGTGGTTTGGGCAGAGTATGAAAGCATTCAGGCCGACATCTTCGACCACATTTTTGCCGTGGTGGACGAGTTCGGCCTGCGTATTCACCAGACGCCAACCGGCAACGACATGCGGGCCATTGCCGGGGCTTTTGAGCGCTAAACGGCGCTTTCTTCCTGAACGGTAAGCGGTTCTTTCGGCGGTCGCGGGTATTTTTTCAGCCAGCGGCCGCTGACCATTCGCCAGTAGAAGCACGCGCCGCGCACCGCCCAGTCGCCAAACATCCCGAGCCAAACGCCCACTACGCCCATGCCCAATACAATCCCCAGCGTGTAGCCGGCGATAACACGACAGCCCCACATCCCCGCCATTGACACCCACATGGCAAAACGTGCGTCACGGGCGCCCTTCAGCCCGGCAGGTAACACCCAGGAAGCGGCCCAGATAGGCATAAAGGCGGCGTTCATCCACAGCAGGACTTTCACGACTTCTTTGACGTCATCTTCGCTGGTGTAGAACGAGGCGAACAGCCCGGCGAACGGCGCGGTTCCCCACGCAATAATTGTCAGGCCAATGGTGGCGAGCCAGAACGTGTGGCGCAGCTGGCGCTCGGCCTGGCCGATTTGCCCTTTCCCGAGCCGCCTGCCGACGATGATCGTCGAGGCTGACCCGAGGGCGTTACCCGGCAGGTTAATCAGTGAGGCCACCGAGAAGGCAATAAAGTTACCGGCGATCACGTTGGTCCCCATCCCGGCAACGAACATCTGCGTCAACAGCTTGCCGCCGTTGAACAGCACCGATTCGACGCTGGCCGGAATGCCGATGCCGAGCACTTCCCACAAAATGCCCCAGTTGAGCGGCGTAAAGTAGCTTTTCAGCGAGATGCGCAGCGCCGGGTTAAAGCCAATCATCAGTACGAAGATAATGCCCGCCGCACCGATGTAGCGGGAAATCGTCAGCCCCAGCCCCGCACCAACAAAGCCCAGGCCGCCCCAGCCAAAGATGCCGTAGATAAGGATGCTGCTGATGATGATGTTGAGGATGTTCATGCCGCCGTTAATCAGCAGCGGAATTTTTGTGTTCCCCGCCCCGCGCAACGCGCCGCTACCGATCAGCGCAATGGCTGCCGCCGGGTAGCTCCAGACGGTGGTTTGCAGATAAGAGAGTGCGAGAGCTTTAACTTCCGGCGTGGCGTTCCCGGCAATCACATCGATGATGTGCGTGCCCGCGAGGTGAATGCCTGCGGCCATGATAAAAGAAACTATGGTCATCAGCACCAGTGACTGCCGGGCCGCCGCCCTCGCCCGCTCCGGATCCAGCCTGCCGAAGCTGAACGCCACCACCACCGTGGTGCCGAGGTCGATAGCGGCGAAGAACGCCATGATCACCATGTTAAAACTGTCTGCGAGCCCTACGCCCGCCATAGCCTCTTTCCCTAACCAACTGACGAGGAAGGTACTGAGCACGCCCATCAGCAAAACACAGGTGTTTTCAAGGAAGATTGGCACCGCCAGCGGCGTTATCTCACGCCAGAACAGCACCCGATAACTCTTACGTTTGGCGTACCACGGCGTTTTCGCCACGGTCTGGCGAAGGACTGCATGTAAGTTCAAGCGAGGACCTGCAAGGAAAGATAAAACGGCATTTCAAATAATGGGCGACAAATCGTTATCCTGCAAAGGATTTTTTTGTCTCTGATTGCCTGAAAAGGCAACAAGATGTTGATAGTTTCCGCAAACGCACCAGAGGGTGAGATTTTGCCTTTGACAAGCCACGGAGCCGCCGCTAATATTCGCCCCGTTCACACGATTCCTCTGTAGTTCAGTCGGTAGAACGGCGGACTGTTAATCCGTATGTCACTGGTTCGAGTCCAGTCAGAGGAGCCATATTTGAGAAGCCCGCTTAAGGAAACTTAAGCGGGCTTTTTGCTGTTGGTGATTCAGGAAAAGCCGTTACTTTCCGCCGCCAAGTTCGATGAATAATCCGTTGTTGTCGATGAAAAAACCATATCGATAGACTTTGTTATTCAGCGTATAGGACGTTTGGTAGATGTAGCCACGGGTAAGCGGAACCTTTATGCAGGTATCTGGATAAATGAGGTGTTTGAACTCAACGGTGGCAAGATCTTTATCGTAACCATCCTGGATAGATGAAATCGAATAACGACTTAGCACATCGGATTTATCAACAGTAAAGCAGAGATTGCCGTTAATAATATCATAACTCCTCCATTCGCCTACGCCGATATTTTCACCGACACAGCCTACAAGCAAAATACAAACGGGAATAAATGCAGCAAAATACTTCATAAAGGAAATCTCCCCAATATTTTCTTGTACTGAGTCAACAGTGAAACCATCGGTTGCGCAGGGTTTAAGTCGCGAAGATTGTAGGTATAGTCTGCGACCCAGGAGAAAGCCCCTCGAGTCCGCACCCAAATCCCCCGTTGATGTTGCCAGACATGCATCATTTCATGCATAGAAAGATGGCAAGCATCGATAGAATTACGCTGGGGGGCGGAGAAATCAGGCTCATAGATGCCTTCCTGGAACCAAATTTCTCCGCTAGTTTTCTTTAGGTTTATCCGATTAATATCTATAGAGTAACATATCAGCACCGAACGCCAGGCGTGAGAGCTTTGCTGTTTTTACTATGAAATTATTTTCCGAAGCGAGGAAACGGGATAGTTTATTGTATACAGCAGGATCATGCATTCTACATATATACTCCAGCTGATTATAAATCTCAGACCATGTTTCCTTATGATATCTGGAATATCCTGCCCTTGATTTAAACTGCTTTACGTATTCACTGACACTATCTCTCTTGAATCTCATTTCACGATAAATCGGTCTGGGCTCTGAACAAAAATAAACATGTGACTCTGATTTATTAAAGCAAATTGAATGTTCATCATCATCCGGTAGTTTTCCTATGCTGCTGGGTTGGATCCAAATTGAATTAATAGAAATAGATGAATTAAAATAATTATCGTGAAGCTCTACGCTTTTATGAAATTTTGGTGCCACATAGAACACAGGATTACCAGAGTTTTCAAGATGAAGTAATAATTCATGCTGCTTTGAATGCCTTTGCGCATGAAGATTAAATCGATAATACGATCCGCGAAAAGTGGTGTAGTGCGAAGCGTTTGCGCGACTAAGAAAATCCGTTCTTTTGAATTGCAAGAAAAAAGGCAAACCATCTATATTTAACCCGACATCATAACCACCGCCATCACGCCCTTCGTCAATGAGGGAAGGAAATGTAGGAACGGATCTAAAGCCGAAAGTTCGGGATAACTCTTCAACAAGCGTATATCCATATGTAAATTCAGAAAACTGTGATTTCATTTAACATCCTTAAATCAGCTGTGTTATCACGATAACTTTAAGATATGAATTGTTATCGTTAAAATAACGTCCCAATCTTTAAAACTGCATGACTCTCACTGTAAAACATGATTTTCATTCAGATTCAAAAAAGCTCCCCTGTTACCACAACTGAGTCATGCTATCTGAAAGTACTTTTTTTTCAACCCCAAAAATAAGTAGGTCTATATTTATACCTATCTCTCTCAGCCTAATCATTCTATTCGGGGATAATTTTAATCTCTGATGATAATAAGCCAGGCTAAAAACGATAACGGCTTTTCTTGATTAATTTGTGTATCAAGAGGCTTAACATTGAATAAATCGAAAAAACAATGCTGGTATCCAACGGATATCATTGCAGGTTTGCGGAAGAAAGGAGTGTTACGGGCCATAAAAAGATACTAATGAATTTATGGCCGAACATGGACGTTACTCGAAAAAGGCCTGCGCTACAAAACTATAGGAATATGTTCCTGGTGGGGGAGTATAATCCCCGGTCGCTCTAAAGATAAGGGTGGCATCGCCATCAACAATAATAGCGCTTGAGCCCGCCGATCTGTTGGCGCGTGACGGAAGGTACTCTGCTTCCTTTATTACATAGCTTGCGGTGGTATTATCAAGCGAGGCCGCGAGGCCGCCCGTTTCGGTTTCGACGGTAACAGTAGAACCATTCCTTGATATGGGGGTTCTGTCTCCCGCTATAGCTACCTTAATACCTTCCGGTGCGCCCGGTAGTTTAACATTCAGCGTCGCCACAACATCCCCGCTATTTATACGCCCCGAAAATGTTTTCGGGTCATCCGCATAAAACTCAAGGGCTGAATACTGATTAACTGTGAGATCGGTTGTGGCTGTAACTATTGTCCCGGAGCCCCCTTCGGGCTGGGTGGCCAATACACCTGATGCTAAAAACCAGGCTGAGAACATGCTTAGCGTAAAGCGTTTATTTTTCATACCTAACCTCTCTGAAATGGCGGAGATTAGCAAAATGCGCCGCAGTCCCATAACTTTAAGATGTAAATTAAGACAATTAAAACCCTTGATTAACTAATCAAGCCTTTCATGCGCTTAATGCTTAATATTAATTAAAAACACCGTCTAGCAATGCATAACATTGCTAGACGGGTAAACAGAGGATTTTCTAGGGGTTACTCGGTAAATGCTTGAGCAATAAATGTATAGTTATATTTACCCGGGGTAAGACTTGGCTTTTCGTCCCTAGAGATGAAATTAATATTCACATCCGCGCCAGTGCCGTCGACAACAATAGCAGCGGCACCGGAAGTATCACGATCCTTGCCACCCTCTGGGATATACTCGCTACCCTTCAAAACACTTGCATCAGCAAGTACGGCATGGATACTAGTTAGCTCATTCCCCGCATTGTACTCATCATTGCGGAGATTTCCGGTTGAAACAGCCATGGAATTTACCACTCCTGCTATAGCTACCTGCATACCTTGCGGTGCATTAATCGTAAGATCAAATAACGGCTCACCAGCCTTGATATACCCGTTAAATTTATTCGCGGTGCTTGAACTGAATTTTAAATCTGAAAACTGATCCACCGTGATCGAGGCTGTAGTCTGAGAGCCACCAATACCAATCCACTTTGGCGCAGCCAGCGCGCTGGACGCTAAAAACATGCCTGATAATACACTTAAAGCCACGAAACCTTTTTTCATAATACATTCCCGTATTTGTCAATTTAAATAAATGCTCCTTAGAAAGCGAGGGATAAGCTAGCAAAGCACGCCTCAATTTTGAAATTTAAAGACATGAATTAAGATTGTTAATTTCTTTAAGTATGCAAATTAAATTTAACAAAAATGACATTAAATAAAGGAAATTTATTTATATTTTAGGGGGTAGATATTGGCCATATCTTTCAATGAAGGAAAATAAAAACAGGGGACGTTCGCATCAGTTAGCATGCTTTTGACATTAGCTGGCTGAAGTCATGCAGCCCCAAAACAATGAGGCTGTTTAATCTAAAAATTTACAGTTCCAACTCCCACTCCTCTCCCCCCAGCACCTTACCATTGACCTGGATCTCAATCCGCTGCACGCCGGGGTAATACTGGCGGGTGGTGATTGTCTTTACCGCATGCTTTTTCTCTATCGTTACCGTTCCGTTAGCCGGGAGTTCGAACGTGCGCAGTTTGAAGACCTTCGGGGTGAGGCTGCCGTTGGCTTTCATAAAGTGGATCACGTAATCGACCACGATATTTTGCGGGGCGTTGCTGGTTGAGCGCAGGCTGACGTTAAATTCCAGGTTTTCGCCCAGGGCGATCGCTTTTTGTTTGAGGGAGAAAGCATCCAGCGCGACATCTGCGCCGTGCTGCACGCCGATCAGCGCCAGCGCATCCGGATCGCCATTCTTAATTAAGGTTCTAAGAGAATGCCGGGTTATCCACGCGATTTTTTTCACGTCGTCACTGCCAGACTGTTTCGCCTGCTGCTGCCAGCTTTGCAGGAGCTGAATCACGTAGTCCGGGTGGTCTTTGGTGATGTCATTGAGGTGGTTGGCGACGCTTTTTCTGACGTAAAGCTCCGGGTCGAACTTCAGGGCGTCCAGAATGGCTCTGGTTCCCGCCGGGTCCTTGATAAACAGATGCAGCTTCTCGCCCCACGGCACGCGCGGGCGTGTGCCTTCCGAGGCCCAGCGGCGGATGTCCACGCTTTCGTCCTTCGCACACTGTAGAAGGAAGCGCATAGTTTCTTCCGGGTTCTGTTTAATAAAGGGACGCACCGCCCATTCGGCAGTAAAACAGACGGTGACCACTTTCAGGGCTTCGAGGGAAAGTGCCGGGTGGTTCAGGCCATAGACCTGAATAAACTCCGCAAATGGCCAGACGGCAAAGCCGCGCAGCTTGTTCTCTTTTAGCACCGAAACCACTACAGCCAATGCAGCCGGGTAGTCCTGCGGCAGCTCAGCTGCCAGCGCATCTCGGATGACCTGGACTCTGGCCTTCATTTCCAGCTTATCGAGGTTTTCCGCCTGGTTTAAAAACGCTTCGGCGTTAAAGGCGGGATAATGCCGCGCGATTAAGCTCGCGATGTCCTGCAAAAGCGCATGATTAAAGGCATGTTTAAACGCGTTCTGATTTTCGACGGACTCACTCACTGCACTACTCCATGGCGGATAACGTATTGCCGGAGTCTATCACTGTTTTTTCTTTGCTTTTTAGCCGTTTGCTACAAAAGATTATTAAGAAACAGCATTGACTGTTCTGGAGGGACTTTCGCTTCATTCACAAAATGACACCGTATAGCAATGCATAACATTGCTATACGGATAAACAGCGGATTTTTTTAGCTGTTACTCAGTAAATGCCTGGGCAACAAAACTATAGCCATATTTACCAGGCGTAATACCATAGTTATCCCTAGAAGCGATAAATACAACTTTAGTTTCAGCACCAGTACCGTCAACAACAACAGCCCCAGCCCCAGCATTATTAGCGTCAATCACGCCTGGTGGAATATACGCATTACTTTTCAAAAAACTCTTGTCTGCAAGAGTTGCGGTAATAGAGCTACCTCCGTTGGGGGCAGTGGAGCTGCTGATATCCCCCGCAGAAGCCCCTAACGAAATAACATCACCTGCCACCGCCACCTTCATACCTTGCGGCGCAGTCACCGTAAGTTCAAACAATTCATCCCCCGCGTTGACAATTCCGTTGAACGATTTCGAACTGCTTGCGCCAAATTTTAAATCTGAAAATGCACTTACGCTAAACGAGGCTTCTGCCTGGGCGAGAGAATCACCAATCCACTGCTTCGGCGCAGCCAGTGCGCTGGACGCTAAAAACATGCCTGATAATACGCTTAAAGCAACGAAACTCTTTTTCATACTCATGATATACACATCCATATTTATCAATTGAAACAATATGCTTCTTAGAAAGCGAGGCATAAGCTACCCGAGCACACTTTGAATCCAAAGCCTCAAGATATAAATTAAGATTATTAATTTCCTCAGGAATATGAACGACATTTAACAAAAATAATATTCAATAAGGGAGGCGTATTCAGACTTTGGAAATTCGGCGCGATTAAGCTCGCGATGTCCTGCAAAAGCGCATGATTAAAGGCATGTTTAAACGCGTGCTGATTTTCGACGGACTCACTCACTGCATGACTCCGGGCGGGTAACGCATTGTCGGAGTCTGTCTCAGTTTTTATTTTCTTTTTAGCCGTTTACTACAAAAACTGGCTAGCTGATTCGCCCTGGGTTCGTCAGCACCTGGCGGAATTTTTCTATGTCGCAAATCACGTATTCATGGGCCACTTTCTGAATGTACTGCTCTTCTATCAGCTGGTTGATCACCCGGCGATAAGTTCTCTCGGAGCAGCCAAAGCGCTCGGCCTCACGGGACACCTGCGAGAAATCCACCAGCGGCTTGTTCTGCTGATGGCGTTCATACAGGTCGGCCACGATGTTAAACACCAGCGGCTGCAGGAAACGCTCCATGGTTCTCGCCATTCCACGCTGGTAGCTGGTAGAAAGCAGCTGGCTGAGCCAGACGCCGACTTCCGCGTGGCTGGTCAGAATGGCGTCCATCATCGCCAGCGGAATGACTTTTACCGTCATAGTGTCGTGGGCCACGACCGAGAACTGGCTCGGCGTATGGGTGAGGTATTCAATCTCGCCGATGATAGTGTCGCTGACAAAGCGCTGCCCCAGGCTGAATGCCTTCCCGTTTTCGGCGTTGTAATGCATGGTGTACTCGCCGAGCGTGATCCAGTAGAGCGCTTTGATCTCCTCGCCCTGGCGCAGAATAAATTCATCGGGGCCGATCTCTTTGCTTTTAAGCGGCGCGGCGTACACGGCATCGCGCAGGATCTGGTGCCCGCGCTGAGCGAATTGCTGAATAATATTCATGGTGTTGTCGCTCTCCGGCAGGCTGCCATGCAGCTCAATAAGGTCATTAACCCGTCAAGTATTGCCTGTTTCGCCAGAGTCCGCGGCGAAAAAGGCGGCTGAGATTAACTATCGCCCCTCGGTATTGTCAATACTCCGCGTTTTGCTCACCCCTTGCCATCCCTGGCGTTTCTCTTTTCTTGCAAAGGCAAAAATCAAATTTGTGATCGCCGTCAGCCCGGCCGGACATTTGCCTTTTTCTACAGAGCGCGGGATTTCTATCGTAATGGCATGAAACCAGCCTGGAGATCGTCTGATGACGCCACATATTAACGCCAACCCCGGCGACTTTGCCGAAACCGTGATCATGCCCGGCGACCCGCTGCGCGCGCAGTACATCGCGCAGACGTATTTAACCGATGCAAAGCGCGTGTGCGACACCCGCAATATGTTCGGCTTTACCGGCTACTACAAAGGCAAGCGGCTTTCCGTAATGGCGCACGGGATGGGCATTCCGTCCGTTTCAATTTACGCCCATGAATTGATCAACGCGTTTGGCGTGAAGCAGCTTATTCGCATCGGCACCTGCGGGGCGGTGGATGAAAGCGTGGATATGCGTAACGTGATTGTCGCCACCGGCGCGGGCACCTCATCTTCGGTAAACCGCGACCGCTTTGGCGGCTACGACTACGCCGCCGTACCGGACTTTGACCTGCTGCGCCGCTGCTGGACGGCGGCCGAGCAACACAATATTCCGACCCAGTTCGGCAACACTTTTACCAACGACCTGTTGTACGACAAACCCGAAGGCATGCTCCCTGCCCTCAAAAAGATGAACATCCTTGCGGTGGAAATGGAAACCTCGGCGCTGTTCACCATCGCCGCGCAGTACCGCGCCAAAGCCCTGAGCCTGCTGACAGCCTGCGTAAGCAGCGTCACGGGGGAAGAGCCAACGGCAGAAGAACTACAAAACACGTTAGACAAAATGATTGAGCTCGCTTTAGAAACCGCACTTCTCTGCGATTGATTTCTCCCATAAGGGTTCTCCGATGACAAACTCTACACATCAGCCGGCCTCGGGCGGCATAAAAGTTGAAGCAAATGGCGTCAATGCCGTCCCGGAAGCGGAACGCTACGGCAAACCGGCCGGGCTGTTCCCGATCTGGTTTTCCTGGAACGTCTCTATTCTGGGGATGACCTATGGCATTTACGTTTACTCACTCGGCCTGAGCGTCTGGCAGTCGATCACCGCCGGAATCATCGGCTACCTGCTTTCCTGCTGCCTGGTCGGCGTGCTGGCGGTGGGCGGGCCAAGAACCGGCCTGCCTACGCTGACCCAGACCCGTTTCTGCTTCGGCTACCACGGCAATAAATTCCCGACGCTGTTCGCCTATATCTCCAACATGGGCTGGAAAATCACCATTATTACCCTCGCCTCGTCCACCGGCGCGGCGCTGTTTGCCAAACTCTGGCCTGCGGCGTTTGCGCTGGCAGACGGCAAACCTACGCTGGTGTGTATTCTCGGCTGGTTCATCGTCAGCCTGGTGCTGACCATGTCGGTCGCCATTTATGGCCACCAGTTAATCATGAAGGTGGAGAAATACATCGCCTGGCTGACCGGATTTATGAGCATCATCTTTATCTTCCTGATGCTGCCGCATATTCACTGGGAAAAGCTGGGCCAGAGCGCGGCGCACGGCGACCTGCTGACGTACATTGGCGGCGTGGTGATGGCGATGACAATGGTGGGCCTGGGCTTCCTGAACTACGGCGGCGACTTTGCACGCTATCTGCCGAAGAAAACCCAGGCTTCGAAGGTTATTTTCTGGACGACCACGGGGATTTCCCTGCCGGTGAGCATCCTGCTGGTGCTGGGCGCATTCCTCGCCGACAGCAACCCGGATCTGAGCGCGGCGGCGGCGCAGTCGCCTATCGCCTCGCTGACTAACCTGCTGCCGTTCTGGTTCTACGTGCCGTTCTCCATCGTGATTATCGTTTCGCTGCTGGCGGCGGCCATTACCGGCGTATACAGCTCCGGCCTTGCCCTGCTGGCGCTTGGCATTCCGGCCAGCCGCGCCACGACGACCACCCTGAACGCGGCTATCATCGGCTTCGGCGCGTTCTACCTGATGTTTATTTCCGATTCGTTCCTGGCGACGTTCCAGTCGTTCCTGGCTTCTATCTCCGTGGTGATTGGCTCCGCCGGAGCAATTCAGCTGATTGACTTCCTGCGCCAGAAACGCCTGGGCTGGGATGTGGCGATGGCGAATAAAGCGGGTTTTGGTGGCCGCGATGGACGCTGGACGGCGCTGCTTTCGCTGGGGATCGCGACGTTTGTGGGGCTCGGCACAATTACTTCCGGTGACCCGTACATCGCGCACGTGGTTGGCTTCCTGCTGACGGAAGAAACCCGCCACAGCGTCTTTGCGACGGCGAACCTGGGCGTTATCGTCTCGATGCTGACCGGGGGCGTATTGTATTCGCTGCTGACCTTCGGCCTGAAAATTGAGCTGCCGGGGATATCATCTGCACAAGCGGCATCAACCGTGCAGGGTAAAACCCAAAAAGCGCTGTAAGCCTAAAACAGACCCGCTAAGCGGGTCTGTTATTTTCCCACTCCTGCAAAAAGTCTATCAGTGCACGCACCTTCGCCGGAACATGCTTCGTGTTCGGGTAAACCGCATAAATCCCCTGCGACGGGAAACGGTATTCCGGCAGCAGATGCTGCAGCTCACCGCGCGCTATCGCACTGCGTACCAGCCATTCGGGCAATAAACCTACGCCGCAGCCCTGGACCACAAAAGCCATAAGCGCTGCCGCCGTGTCGGTCATAAAGCGGGCTGGCCCGATTATCGTTAACTCCCGCGTTTCCTGGTCTGGCCCAACAATCTGCCATTCTCTGGGGGTTGGCAGCCGACGATGAATGACCCATTCCGCTTCGGCCAGCGCCTCCAGGCTGCCGATCGGGTTACGCTCAAGCCACTGCGGCGCGGCAACCGCCACAATCTCGAACCGCTCTATCAACGCCGCGCGGTAGGATGAATCCACCAGCTTGCCCAGGCGAATAGCCACGTCAAACTGCCCGGAAATAAGATTTACCGGGGCAGATGAAGATTCGTGCCGGATAGTCAGCCCCGGATGCAGGCGACCAAATGCGCTGAGCGCCGGGATAATCTTCGCCTGGCCGTATTCCGGCGTGGTTGAAATACTCAGCTCGCCAGTAAATCCGCCGTGATGCCCCTGCACGTCCTCCACCAACGCTTCGCTCTCCCTTAATAGCTGCAGAGCGCGCTGGTAAAACACTTCCCCCGCCTGGGTTAACGCCACGCGCCGGGTGGAGCGCACCAGCAGCGAAACGCCAAGCTCCGCCTCAAGCTGACGAACGTTAAAACTGATCGCCGCTTTCGTTTGCTGCATAGACTGCGCGGCTGCGGTAAAACCCCCGGCCTCTACCACCGCAACAAACTGTGCCACCCGCTGCAAGTTAAGCATGCTAATTCGCCTGATTATCAAATTATTTTTGACAGTGTATCAGCCGGAACGGGATTTATCCGCCTCACAGAACCTGCTGAAATCGCCTTTTCTTTTTCACGAGAGCCGCCATGCCTTATCGCTACAGGGTTGCCGCCGTTTATCTGCTCGGTTTTTTTCTCGACTTAATCAATATGTTTATCTCCAACGTCGCCTGGCCTGAAATGGGGAGAGAGTTTCACGCGCCGGTGACCGAACTGGCGTGGATAAGCCACGGCTATCTTTGCGGCCTGACGCTGGTTATTCCGTGCAGCGCATGGCTGACCCAGCGGCTTGGGGCAAAGCGCCTGTTTATGCTTTCGCTCGCGCTTTTTACGCTGGGTACGCTGGCCTCCGGCCTTGCTTCTGGCCTGAATGCATTAGTCGCCGCACGTATTCTTCAGGGCGTGGGCGGCGGGCTGCTTATCCCCGTCGGCCAGGCGCTGACCTGGCAGCTTTTCGCGGTGCATGAGCGGGCCAGGCTTTCCTCGGCAATCATGCTGGTGGCGCTGCTGGCTCCGGCGCTTTCGCCAACGGCGGGTGGATTGCTGGTGGAAACTTTTGGCTGGCGCTGGATATTTCTCTCCAGCCTGCCGCTGGCGCTGCTGACGTTGGTTCTCGCGGGGCTTTGGCTAAAACCCGCAGAGCAACAAACTGCTCGCAGGCCGCTGGACGTTAAAGGGTTGATGCTGGGATCGGCGGGGTTGTTCGCTATTTTGCTGGGCGTCACGCAGGCCGGAAACCCGGCGGCACACGGAGCGGCATTAGCGTGGCTCGTCGCTGGCATGCTTATTCTTTGGCTTTTTATTCGCCGTAATGGCAAACATCCGACCCCGCTGTTCAGCCTGCCGCTGCTGGCAGATCCTCTGCTGCGTTACGCCATGCTGGTTTACCAGTGCATTCCGGGCATTTTTATGGGCACCAGCCTGGTCAGCATTGTCTATCTGCAAACGCAGCTGGGCCTGTCCGCCACGCAAACGGGGATGTTGATGCTGCCGTGGGCGATGGCCTCTTTTGTCGCGATTTCATTTACCGGCAAGATGTTTAATCGCCTCGGCCCTCGCCCGCTGATTGCGGCCGGGGGCGTATTTCAGGCCGCAGGAATTTTGCTGCTCACACAAATCAACGCCGGCGAGCAAGCCTCATGGCTGGTCGTCGCTTACGCGTTGATGGGTCTGGGAGGAAGTCTGTCCAGCAGCACGGCGCAGAGCACCGCTTTTATCTCCATCCCTTCAGAGGCGATGCCGGAAGCCAGCGCGCTGTGGAACATAAATCGCCAACTGAGTTTTTGCTTTGGCGTGGCGCTGCTCAGCCTGCTGCTGACCGTACTGCAGGCAATGATGCCCGTTCCTCAAGCTTATCTTTTTACTTTTAGTTTTGCCGCCGCCGGGACACTGACCCCGCTGGTTTACGCTTTACGGCTGAATAATCAGCACATTAAAAATCAATTGACCCAAAAGGAACGCTGAGCAATGAACATCTGGTTTAAAGAAGTGATTGAGGCCCACGTTGCCATTGAGCAATGGCTTGGCACGGACAAGGGGGAACTGGAAGCGCTGCTGGCGCGCTTTGCAAACGACTATTCTATGATCGCGCTGAGTGGAGCAAAGCTGGATTACCCGGCGCTTTGCAGCTTTTTCAGCACCAGCGGCGGGAGCCGTGAAGGGCTGGCTATTGAGGTCGATAGCCTCCAGTTACTGGACGAATGGTCGCAGGGTGCCGCCGTGCTTTACCGCGAAACGCAAACGCTGAACGGCTCCACCACCGTGCGCTGGTCGACCGTTATTTTCCGCCGCGAGGGCGAGAAAGCGTTATGGCGGCATTTGCAGGAAACCGGGCAGATTTAATATTTCTACTTTGAAGGGGATGCCGGGCTGGCTTCCCCTTGTGCAAAACTACAGCGTGAAATTAGCGTGGGTCACGCCCAACGCTTCCAGGCGGTGCTGAAGCTCGGCGGGGAGTGCATCAAACCATCTTTTTTCTTCACCAGGAAGCGGCAGAACATGTCCGTATTCCAGCATGTTGTCTGGTTCAATGTTGTTGAGGTAAATCCAGATATCTTCTGCCGCTACGTCCGTGATAGAGGCAATGTCTGTTTTAAGCGCCAACATAAGTTGCTGCAGCTGGGATTTTGTTCTTCCGGCACGGATATCTGCACGAACCCAAATATGCTCGCCCGCAGGCTCTCCGCCAAGATAACGAATTTTATCGTCGTCCTCTTCTATCACGACCTGCACAAACCAGGAAGGAGCGCCCGTGGCTTCGGTATGCCGCGCAGTGATGGCGTGGGCCAGCCGGTGTTTATCTACGTCTGAAACTCGATTTTTAGGAAGGTGACAATAATAGGTAGGCATTAGCGTACTCCAGGTTTTAAGGGCGAATTTTTGTACCGAACTCATCTGAAGCAACCAACTCCAGCAGGGAGAGCAGCGCCTGATGCTGCTCAGGCGTGAGCGCGTTTTCAAACCGCTTTTGCAGCTCCGTCCAAATCAAATGCGACTCTTCCAGCTTTGCCCTGCCCTTCTCGGTCAGCGTCACTCGCTTCAGGCGCTTGTCTTCTTCAGCAGGCGTTAGCGCGAGATAGCCGTCGCGGATCAGCGGTTTTATGTTGTGCGAGAGCGCGGTTTTATCCAGCACCAGCACTTCGGCGAGCAGTGTCATGGTTGGGGATTGCAGTTGGTCAACATGACGCAGAATCGTGCGTTGGGTGGTTTTCAGCCCGCAGGCCTGGAGGGCCTCATCGTAGATTTGGGAGATCCTTCGCGTGGCCTTGCGTAATGCCGTTGCATTGCAAGGAGGCGTGGTGTCGTCGTAAAAGCTGATGATTTTGTCGTTGAGCGTCATGGGATCGGCCATCTTCAAGGGATGGCGATAAGGGTGCGCCCATTAAGTTGCATATGCAACTATTATATTCTGCACCGGCCCTTAACGAAGAGAAATGGCAGCAGATATTGGCCGTCAGAAAGAAGGCGTCGCTGGTCAAAAGTGAGGACGGTGAACCCCCACATCATTAGAGGGCAATATTGAAGTGCGTACCGTCCGGCAGCTCGATATCCAGCTTTACCTTCCCGCCCGCCGCCTCAACGTAACGCTTGAGGGAAGAGAGCTTGATATCACGCCCTTTTTTTTCCATTTCGGCGACGGTGGGCTGCTTCACGCCCAGCTTCTGCGCCATCTCGTTCTGCGTTTTTCTGACTTTGTCGCGAAGTTCAGCCAGATGGATATTCAGCAGCATTTCGTCGGCCATAGCCTGCGCGGCGGCCACCACTTCAGGTTTTTCTTCGGCCATCCATTGTTCTAACGTTCGACCCATTCTATTTGCTCCTTTTCCGTTAACTGCTGTAAGTGCGCCCGAAACTCGTTATCTGCTAATGGCACCATGACGTCATAAAAGCGTTTCTCGTTCCCCACTTTATTTCCCGCACAGAGCAGGATGGCACAACGCTTTATATCAAAAGCGAAAAAGACCCTGAGTGGCTCGCCCCGGCACTGGATCCGCAACTCTTTCATATTGGCGTATTGCGATCCCTTCACCGTGTCGGCATGAGGCCTGCCAAGTATAGGCCCTCTCTCTTTAAGCAGTACAACCCCTGCCATAACGCAGGCTTTGGTCATGTCATCTGACGCCGTAACCCAGGCATCAAACGTATCCGTCATTTTTATCGACCACATGCGACATCCTTTTCAATATAGGTTAAATACTATATAGGCACAAGACTATATTGTGGATTGTCTGTGTAAAAATGAATCAGATCATGCCGCTGATTCAGAATGTTCGAGCTGGCTTCTGGTATTTTTTGACGTATGCGGGGAGTTGCAAAGTGAATGGAAAATGACTCGCAGATGAAAAAAATGGGCGAGATGGCCTCGCCCATTTTGAGTACAGCTTAAGCTTTTACGCGACTGGCAATAATGTCGTCGGCCACGTTGCGCGGCGCTTCAGCATAATGATGGAACTCCATGCTGTAGGTCGCCCTGCCCTGAGACATAGACCGCAGCGTAGTGGAATAACCAAACATTTCTGCCAGCGGGACATCCGCCCGAATAATCTGGCTGCCAAAACGTTCTTCCATGCCCTGCACCATGCCACGGCGGGAAGAGAGATCGCCCATAATGTTACCGGCGTAGTCTTCTGGCGTTTCCACTTCGACGTGCATGATAGGCTCCAGAATAACCGGATCCG
Source organism: Cedecea neteri (assembly GCF_000758305.1). Taxonomy (NCBI): domain Bacteria; kingdom Pseudomonadati; phylum Pseudomonadota; class Gammaproteobacteria; order Enterobacterales; family Enterobacteriaceae; genus Cedecea; species Cedecea neteri. The sequence goes on from NZ_CP009458.1 coordinate 4,309,579, forward strand.
CTTTGCGCACGGCGTCCTTGAAGCCGAAGATCGCCGCCATCCTGAACGCCATCTCCGAAGAGTCAACGTCATGGTAAGAGCCGAAGGTCAGCGTGGCTTTGACGTCCACCACCGGGTAACCGGCCAGTACACCGGTATTCATTGCCTCACGTAGCCCCTTTTCCACAGAAGGAATGAACTCGCGTGGCACTACGCCCCCTTTGGTGGCATCTTCAAACACAAAGCCTTTACCTGGCTCAAGCGGTTCGAGCGTCAACACCACATGACCATACTGACCTTTACCGCCTGACTGCCGCACAAATTTCCCTTCCACGTCTTTCGCCGTTTTGCGGATCGTTTCGCGGTAGGTGACCTGTGGCCGGCCAATGTTCGCTTCCACGCCAAACTCACGCTTCATGCGGTCGACGATAATTTCCAGATGAAGCTCGCCCATACCGGAAATAATTGTCTGCCCGGATTCCTCGTCCGTGTGCAGGTGGAAAGAGGGGTCTTCCGCCGCTAAACGCTGCAGCGCAATACCCATTCTCTCCTGGTCGGCCTTGGTCTTCGGCTCGATAGCGAGGGAAATCACCGGATCGGGGAATTCCATCCGCTCAAGCGTGATCACCGCATTCGGGTCGGTTAACGTGTCGCCGGTGGTCACATCTTTCAGCCCTACGCAGGCGGCTATATCGCCGGCACGAAGCTCGTCAACCTCATGGCGGTCGTTCGCATGCATCTGCACAATGCGCCCGATACGCTCCTTCTTGCCTTTCACCGGGTTGTAAACCGAATCGCCTTTTTTCAGCACGCCGGAGTAAACCCGGATAAAGGTCAACTGTCCGACATACGGGTCGGTCATCAGCTTGAAGGCCAACGCAGAGAAGGGTTCATCGTCACTGGGATGGCGTTCCGCGTGTTGCCCTTTTTCATCCACGCCGTCAATGGCAGGAATGTCGAGCGGAGACGGCATCAGCTCTACCACCGCATCGAGCATGCGCTGCACGCCTTTGTTTTTAAAGGCGCTGCCGCACAGCATTGGCTGAATTTCCCCGGAAATAGTGCGCTTACGCAGACCAGCAATGATATCCGCTTCGCTCAGATCGCCGGTTTCCAGGTATTTATCCATTAACTCATCATTGGCTTCTGCCGCAGCAGACACCATTTTTTCGCGCCACAATTGTGCCGTTGGCAGCAAATCTTCCGGCACCGCCGCATAGCTGAACGTCATGCCCTGAGTAGCATCGTCCCAAATGATGGCGCGCATTTTGATCAGATCCACCACACCGGTGAAGCTGTCTTCTGCGCCAACCGGGATTACGATAGGCACTGGATTAGCTTTCAGGCGATCAATCATCATCTGCACCACGCGGAAGAAATCAGCCCCCGGGCGGTCCATTTTGTTGACGAAGGCCAGCCGCGGCACATGGTATTTGTTCGCCTGCCGCCACACGGTTTCTGACTGCGGCTGTACGCCGCCCACGGAGTCGTAAACCATTACGGCGCCGTCCAGCACGCGCATGGATCGCTCCACCTCAATGGTGAAGTCCACGTGTCCCGGCGTGTCTATGATGTTGATACGGTGCGGCTCGAAACCGCGATCCATACCCGGCCAGAAGCAGCTCACCGCGGCGGACGTAATGGTAATACCGCGCTCTTGCTCCTGAGCCATCCAGTCTGTCGTTGCTGCGCCATCGTGAACTTCACCCAGTTTGTGGCTCATGCCGGTGTAAAACAAAATACGTTCGGTCGTGGTTGTTTTACCGGCATCAATATGGGCAGAAATACCAATGTTGCGATAGCGTTCGAGAGGGATGGGTCGGGGCATGATGTGTCCTTAGTCTTGTTGACTGTTAAGCGACGGCCACTATGGCCGCCAGATTTGTTCGTCATCAGGATAGTACAACTGTACGAGTATATTCGAACAATTTGAGCTATCGTTAATATCGATACATTCGAAGGGCATCAAGTTTGTTATAGTAGCCGGCCGCCGTGCCGTTACCGCCTACAGGAAGAGTATGATCGCCAACCACCCGGAACGAGAACAAATCCGCCTTGAAAATGTGCTTTTTGCACTGGGTAACCCTTTGCGGCTGGAGATCATCAGACAGCTTGCAGGAGGCGCTGAATTGACCTGCGGGGCTTTGCGTCAGGATGTGGCGAAGTCAACCATGACCCACCACTGGCGCGTTCTTCGCGATAGCGGCGTAATCTGGCAGCGCCCTCAGGGGCGTGAGAATTTGATTTCGTTAAGGCGTGAGGATCTGGATGCCCGGTTCCCCGGACTGCTGGAAACCTTACTGCGGGTAATGATGACCGAGGCATAAAAAAACCGCCCTGAAGGCGGTTTTTTTATCGCTGAAGTTATTCAGGCTTGGTGTCAGCAACTTTTTGCTCGCCCATCACTTTCAGCTTCTTAGAGATTTCGCGACGCTCTTTAGACAGCTCGGCATTTTTGATGATGTAGTCATCCACGCGGTCTTCGTAGTCGGTTTTCATGCTGGCGATGATGCCCTGCACCGCCTCGATGCTCATACCTGGCTTGATGTAATCGCTCAGGTTATCAAGCAGCAGCACACGCTTTTGGTTGTCACGGATCTTTTTCTCTACGTCCTGAATTTCGCGCTGCAGTTTGTTTTTACGACGGAACAGACGCACAAACTCCAGAACGTCCTGGAAGGTAGGTTTGATATTTTCCATTTTTACACCCCTGCTAAATTGGTACTCGGATTCGTTAAGACAACCGCCATAACCTTAGTAGTAGCGGTTGACGATTACAATTTTTTGTCAGTCTCACTAACGGGCTTGCCCTATCTTAACCTCAAATTCTGCTGAATCGAAACAAGCATTGTCATTTCTGTGCTTTACGCGCGCTATTTGCGCAGCGCCCGGCAAATAAGATGCGACAGCAGCTCAAGCTGGCGGGCGAGCTCAAGGCTGAGCCAGACGTAGCCGTGAATAGGCGTCTCCTGCAGCTGCCTGCCTTTGCCCTCTTCCATGAGCTGGCGTAGTTCAAAAACAATTTCGTTCAGTTTCTCGGTATTGGCTGAGATAGGCGAAGGGTTCCCTTCATACAGCGCCTTTGCAATGGCCGACAGCGTCCGCTGCGTCATTTGCTGCGTGTCGCGCAGCGTATGGGCGTTGATCATCACGAAATGACTTTCCCGCGTTGCCCAGTACGCGTTGATTTGCAGTTCAAGAGTGCAGACCATGTTGCGATTAATAGTTTGAATCGCCTCAAAGACTGACTTCTGAATACGGGTTTCTTTACCTGCGGGGCCAATCAGGGCGCGCATCTTAACCACGTCATTAAGGATTTTTTGCAGGGGCTTCTCCAGCCGTGGGCGCTCAACAAGGTTTGGCGAGAACCCTGCAGTATAAATTTTGCTGAATGCCTGCACGAAGGTCGCCATCTGGATACGCCAGTGGATAAACGCCCGCTGCGGGTAAACGCTGGTAAATAACATGGCCAGAAGCGAGCCGAAGATAACATCGCCGCTGCGCCATAGCGCAATCTCCATGTCCCCTGGTGGTGCACCAACAACTACGGAGAGCGTAATGCCGATAAGCAACGCCTGATAGGGACGTTTACCCAGCGCCAGATACCCGCACAGGAACATCGCCAACCCGCACCAGATGATCATCAACGGTAAGGAAAAAAGCTCCAGCTTGAGGGCTATCAGCCCGATGGCCGCGCCAAAAATAGTACCGCCAATACGCTGGAAGGCACGCGGAACCACGTTCCCCCAAAAGGAGATTGGGCCCATCACCACCACCAGCGTGATAAGCGGCCAGGTGCCTTCAGGGATGTTCAGCAGGCGAACCAGAACAAAGGTCAGCACAAAAGCAAGGGCGATGCGTATACCGTGGGCAACACGATAGTTGCGGTAAATACGGATCTCAAACGGGGTCAGTGATTTGTCGGGGCGCACACCCGGCTCTCCGAAAAGAAAAAAGAAATTGTACCCGTTTTTCCTACAAAGGAATCATATCGCCAGGTACAGCGGGGCGTTTACGCGGAATATTTCACATTTCTTTGCTGAATATCAGAAATGGGCGGCAGACTGCCGCCCGGATTCAATCCAGCTAGCGCAGCCAGGGCGTAACGGTCACGCCAACCAGCAGTCCTTCGGGACTGAGCAAACGTGACACCGTTTGCCCCCAGGGCTCGATACGGTTATCCACCAACATCTGGTAACCAGCCTGCTTTAGCACCTCTGTCGCCTGCCCGACATCTTCTACTTCAAATTCGACCCAGCTTTGGGGCGCGACAATGTGCTCTGGCCAGCCGTCAATGCCAAAGCAGGACTGTGCCGCCTGGGCGAGCGGCCATAGCGCAAAATGCTTCACGCCATCCAGCTCACCATGTTCCGTTGCCAGATACTCCTCGTTGCCTTCCATCGCTTTCAGCGGCAGGCCGAGCACCTGCTGATAAAACCCGGCACTTGCCGCCACGTCGCGCGTAACGGGGCCATATCCAGCGATGAATAACACGTTTAATCCTGCGATAGCTTCCGTCATAGTGAGCTCCTGTCAGACTTTAGCGACCGGAATATACATATCAATTTCCCATACGCCGGACGTCGAGCCGTCGTTGAGATAGATTTCGTAACAGGGTTTGCCGGTTAACTGATAGTCACCGTCAGCTTCTACCTGGTCAAAGAAGGTTTCCCAGGCTTCCTGGAACGCTTCATTTTTTACGATGGCATGCCCGATGGCGTACGTATCTGCCTCAATAGCCGTGATAATAACGCCTTCGCTGTTTTCCGGTAGTTTGAACTCTTCAGGCACGCCCAGCACCGTGTCCACGCGGAGCTTTTCTGGCGGAACAACATCTGGGTCGTCATAGTAAACGGCCAACCAGTCACCATGCAGGCTGTGGGTTTTCGCCCACATGGCCAGTTGCCCAAAACCTTGAGGAACCGTGGTTTCCCACGGCCCGACCAGATGAAAGCCGGCCACTTTACGCGCCGGAACATGCTGAACTTTGAATGTCATACTGCCTCCACGCTGATGAATAAATGCACTGTACATTTATACACTATCTTTTTTAAAGATGACGTACAAGCTGCCAGATTTGGGAGCTGCTTCGCAGGAAACAGAGACAAAAAAACCGCGCAAATCGCGCGGTTCATCAACAAGACAAAGGGTTAAAGCTTGCGGCTGATAAAGTCGCCGAGACGCGAAAACAGCCCACCCTTCTCCACCGGCGTGAGGTTCACTAACGGCCAGTGGGAGATAAGCTTGTCGCCATCAAACAGCTGGATCTCACCTACCTGCGTATTGGCTGCCAGCGGAGCCTCCATGTCCTGTTTGCTCAGCACATACTTTGCCTTGATGTTTGGCACTTCTGATTTAGGCAACGCAAGGAAGACGTCCTGATCCGGGCCCACATTGATATTGGCCTTGTCGCCGTACCAGATGTGCTCACTGCCGATAGGTTTGCCTTTTTGCAAGACCTGCACGGTGTCGAAGTTATCCTGCCCCCAGTGCAGCAGCTTGCGGGCCTGCTCTTCACGCCCTTTTGAGCTGAGGCCGCCCATAATCACCGCAATCAGGCGGCGCTGGCCGAGCACGCTGGAGGCAATAATATTAAACCCTGCTGTTTCGGTGTGCCCCGTTTTCAGGCCATCCACGTTCAGGGATTTATCCCACAGCAGGCCGTTGCGGTTTTGCTGGGTAATCCCGTTCCAGGTGAGACTGCGCTCGCTGTACATATGGTAGAACTGAGGTTCACCGTGAATGATAGCGCGGGACAGAACGGCAAGATCATAGGCGGAACTGTGCTGCCCCGGCGCGTCCAGACCGTGGACGGTTTCAAAATGAGTATCATGCAGGCCAAGCTGTTCGACATAGTGGTTCATCATGGCGACAAACTGTTTCTGCCCCCCAGCGACATAATCTGCCAGCGCAACGCAGGCATCATTGCCGGAATCGATGATCAATCCGCGGCTGAGATCGCGCACGGTCACCCGGTCGCCGGGTTTAATGAACATCAGCGATGAGCCGTCAAACACCGGGTTACCTTTTGCCCAGGCGTCTTTCCCCACCGTCACGATGTCGTCTGGGGTAATACGTTTACTGTCGATGGCGCGGTCAACGACATAGCCGGTCATCAGTTTCGTCAGGCTGGCCGGATTACGCTGGACGTGTTCATTGCCTGCGGTCAGCACCTGCCCGGTGGTGTAATCCATCAGTACCCATGCGCCGGCTTCTACCTGAGGCGGCTGCGGCTGATGGGGGAAAATATCATCAGCATAAGCAGCATTGACGGAAAGGGACAAAAAGCTCAGGGCAACAAGCAGGCGGGTTTTCAACGGAATTTCCTCAAAGACTTAATTTACAGCGGCTCGTTTTACGGGAGTTCTTGTTAATTTGCTTCTTTAAATTGCAAGAAAATATGACATTTCATATTTAGCAATAATAATGAATGATATTTGTACTAAATATATTCCCCCTGGCATCACACTGCGTTTATTCCGATATTCCATGTTTGCGTGACATTCTGATTGTGACAGCGTTGATTCATTTTTACTCTGACCGAAGAATACACGCATAAAGGTCATAGTATGGTGGATAGTAAACGCTGGTCTCCTGAGCTGGAGGGGCTGCGAGGCCTGGCCTCGCTTTGGGTTTTGCTCGGCCACATTTGCCTGCTGGTACAGTGCCGCATTCCCCTTCTTTACGACCCGGGGATGGGGGTCGATTTATTTATTTTGCTGTCCGGATATTTGATGGCAAAAAATTATCAGGAACGTAGGGAAAAAGAGCCGTGGAATAGCCCGGATACCTTTCGTAAATTCTGGCTACGCCGCTTCTTTCGCATCGCCCCGCTCTATTATCTGCTGCTGATCGTTGCGCTGATTTTTGGCAGCTGGTTTGGCGAAATGCGCGATATTATCGCCAGCGCCTGGCCAACGACCGCCACTGCAAGCAGCCGCTATGCCGACCACTCTGCCGTGAATATTATCAGCCATCTGACGTTTATTTTCGGCCTGTTACCCGCCTGGTCTTTCCGCACCGTGTTACCTGACTGGAGCATCGGGCTGGAGATGCAGTTTTACCTGCTGTTCCCGTTCATTATGCTGCTGGTGATGCGCTATGGCTTTGCGGTAAGCGCTACGCTGCTGATGGTGGTTTGCCTGGCGGCTCGCTGGCTCTTCCCGGACTATTTCAACGCCTTTCCGATGCCGTCGATGATTCTGATAAAGCTGCCGCTGTTTATCGCCGGAATGCTGATTTCCCACGCGGTAATGCAAAAAAATCTGCGCTATTGCGCGCTGGCGCTGCTCGCCCCGGTCATTGCCTGGCAGATGCACATCGCCGAAACCCATCTGCGGCTGGTGGCAGAGTGCGTGATGATTACCGGGATGACGCTGCTTCTCTGGCTGCCTGAAAAGGAAAATCGCCTGCACCGAATCACTGCGGCACCTCGCAAGCTGCTCACCTGCCGGTTTAGCCTGTTTCTGGGGGATGTCTCTTATTCGGTGTACCTACTGCACCTGATGATTGTCCTCCCCACCATCGGCCTGCTCGTCCGCTACACCGGTTTTGCCCATCAGCCTTCGCTGATTCGCTTCCTGATCGTCACGGCTATTGTGCTGCCTGCCGTCTGGCTGATTGCCGTCGCGCTTTACCGTACGGTAGAAAAACGCGGCATCGCGCTGGGTAAACATTTGCTTAGCGGGGCGAAAATGAAGTCCGAAAGGTCAGTCTCTTAAACGCGCTTTTCCTTCTGATGCGTGGACAGATGGTTTACCATTGAGTCTGATGATAACTAGCTCAATGGTAACCTCTGTGTCCGATTCCGCCTCACTTGCTACCTTTCTGTTTCACGATTACGAAACCTTCGGCAAAAGCCCTTCGCTGGACAGACCGGCCCAGTTTGCCGCGATTCGCACCGACAGCGAATTTAACGTTATTGGCGAACCAGAAGTGTTTTACTGCAAGCCTGCGGATGACTACCTGCCCCAGCCTGAAGCCGTTATGATAACCGGCATAACGCCCCAACAGGCGCTGGCGCGCGGTGAGAATGAAGCAGCCTTCGCGAAGCGTATTCACGACATCTTCACGGTGCCAAAGACCTGCGTAGTGGGCTACAACAACGTGCGCTTCGACGATGAAGTGACGCGGAATATCTTTTACCGTAACTTTTACGATCCGTATGCATGGAGCTGGCAGAACGACAATTCCCGTTGGGATTTGCTCGACGTGATGCGCGCTTGTTACGCCCTGCGCCCCGAAGGCATTGTCTGGCCGGAAAATGAGGACGGGTTGCCAAGCTTCCGCCTTGAGCACCTGACCAAAGCCAACGGCATTGAACACGCTAACGCACACGATGCGATGTCAGACGTTTATGCCACCATCGCAATGGCTCAGCTGGTGAAAACCCGCCAGCCGCGCCTGTTTGAGTATCTCTACAGCCATCGCTCAAAGCAGAAGTTACAGACGCTGATTGATATCCCGCAGATGAAGCCGCTGGTCCACGTGTCCGGCATGTTCGGCGCCCAGCGCGGCAATACCAGCTGGATAGCGCCGCTGGCCTGGCACCCGGACAACCGCAATGCGGTGATAATGGTGGACCTGGCCGGGGATATTTCTCCGCTGCTGGAGCTGGATGCCAACACCCTGCGTGAACGCCTGTACACACCCAAAGCTGAACTGGGGGATAACGCGGCGGTACCGATTAAGCTGGTGCACCTGAATAAATGCCCGGTGCTGGCCGTCGCCAACACCCTGCGTCCTGAGGATGCCGAACGCCTCGGCATCAACCGCCAACAATGCCTTGATAACCTGAAAGTACTGCGCGAACACCCGGAAGTGCGTGAGAAAGTGGTGGCAATGTTTGCCGAAGCCGAGCCGTTTGTGCCTTCCGATAACGTCGATGCTCAGCTTTACAACGGCTTCTTCAGCGATGCAGACCGCGCGGCAATGCGCATCGTGCTGCAAACCGACCCGCAGAATCTGCCGGCGCTGGATATCACCTTTGCCGATAAGCGCATCGAGAAGCTGCTGTTCAACTACCGTGCGCGCAACTGGCCGGGGACGTTAAGCGAAGATGAGCAGAACCGCTGGCTGCAGTATCGCCGGGACGTGCTTTCCCAGGAAGCCCTGCAGGCGTATGCCCTTGAGCTGGAAGCGCTGTATAACCAGCATGAAGGGGATAAAGAGAAAATGGCGCTGCTGAAAGCGCTGTTTGAATACGCCCAGTACCTGGTCGGTTAACCCTTTCGACAGACAAAAAAATGGCTCCCAGTGGGAGCCTTTTCTATTTCATCGAAGTCGATTAAGCGGCGTCTTCGTTGTACTGAGGTACCGGGTTACGGAAACTGCGGGTCACGCAGGCCAGATACACCAGGCCAATACCGCCCCAAATCAGGCCCAGAATCATCGAGCTTTCTTCCAGGTTGATCCACAGCGCGCCAACCGTCAGAGCACCACACACCGGCAGAACCAGGTAGTTAAAGTGGTCTTTCAGCGTTTTATTGCGCTTTTCGCGGATCCAGAACTGGGAGATAACCGACAGGTTTACGAAGGTGAACGCTACCAGCGCCCCAAAGTTAATCAACGCAGTGGCTGTCACCAGGTCGAAACGAATCGCTAACAGAGCAATGGCCCCAACCAGCAGCACGTTCCATGCCGGGGTACGCCATTTCGGATGAATGTAACCGAAGAAGCGAGTCGGGAACACGCCATCACGCCCCATCACGTACATCAGGCGAGAAACGCCCGCATGTGCAGCCATACCTGAAGCCAGAACGGTCACGCTGGAGAAGATCAGCACGCCCCACTGGAAGGTTTTACCGGCCACATACAGCATGATTTCAGGCTGAGATGCGTCTGGATCTTTAAAGCGAGAAATGTCCGGGAAGTACAGTTGCAGGAAGTAAGAAGCAACAATGAATACCATCCCACCAATTAAAGCAGTCAGGAAGATCGCTTTTGGAATCACGCGCTCGGCATCTTTTGTCTCTTCAGACAGAGAAGATATCCCATCAAAGCCCAGGAACGAGAAGCACAGGATAGTTGCACCGGTAATCATCGGCACAACGTGTGCATCACCGGACCAGAACGGGCGAGAACTCGCCAGCGTTGCTGCGCCTTCACCGTGATAAACCCCATAAACAATCATGCCGACGATGACGGAGACGATCCCCATCTGCAGCACCACAATCAGGGTGTTGAAATTAGCTACTGTTTTGATGCTGCGCAGGTTAGAGATGGTCATAAAGGCCACCAGTGCAACAACAAATATCCACGACGGCACGCTTGGCACCAGCGCTTCAAAGTAAATTTTTGCCAGCAGAATGTTGATCATCGGCATGAACAGATAGTCCAGCAGCGACGACCAGCCAACCATGAACCCAACGGTAGGGTTGATAGATTTCTGTGCGTAGGTATAGGCGGAGCCCGCAGACGGGAAACGACGCACCAGCTTGCCGTAGCTCAGCGCGGTGAACAGAATCGCCACCAGAGCAAAGGCATAAGCCGTCGGCACATGGCCATCGGTCATCCCGGAAACAATACCGAAAGTATCAAACAAGGTCATCGGCTGCATGTAGGCAAGGCCCATCATGACTACCGGAACCAGCGTCAGGGTCTTACGCAGACCTGGGCGGGTGTTTGCACCTGCGGTGACGTTAAGCGACATGGTTGTTTCCCTCAGTGGAGAAAGCCTGCGCAAAAGCAAAAATCTGCCCCATCTTAATTTCCTCGGCGACACGACTGTCGTTTTTTAAAAGCTAGTATCTATCCGGTACGAAGCCCGGCCTCTTGGTTTTTTTGGCAAATGCCGTTTGTCTGACTTAATTGATTGCAAAAAAATAACCGACGTCTCTTAAACGTCGGTTAGTTTTCTCTTTTGCAGGCCGCGTATTTTGCACCATTTGAAGGCACAATGACAAGATGTTAAAGCCAGCTTTGGCAATTTCTTTTTCAGCGCCTGGCGGAAGTAAAACCTCCCACATCCAGCACGGCAGAAGAAGATAGGCCCGTTCCGGCACATCGCTGCCATAACGCACTGCCTGACTGCCATTCAACATAGCCAGGTTAGTAAAATCCCGCCAGTCAAAAAGGCACTATTTTTCTACTGGCATATAGACCTGGGCGATATGCGGGTCGGCGACGATTTTTTCTCGCCACCATTCGCTGGCAAGCCCGGCCGTTTGCTCATTCCAACCTATCCACACCGGCACATAGGGCACCTGCCCCGCGACCTGCTTTTCCACCAGCGCACCGCTCTCAATATAGCGCTGTGCCATATAGCGTGGCATATACCCGCAGCCAATGCCGCTGATTTGCAGCTCGAGCTTGGTTTTGAAATCAAATACGGTGATGGCTTCCTGCTCCTCAAGCAAATGCAGCGCCCTGGCAGACTCGATTCTTGAGGTGTCTCCCACCACCACCGCCCGGGACTGCTTGACCAGGCGGCGTGGCAGCGGCTCCTCCGCTTTTGCCAGCGAATGATGAGGGGCCACGACAAAGACGATCTCCAGCCTGCCCAGAAGCGTAAAGCCAAAACCGCTCAGCGAAGGCGGCTCGCTCATCGCCCCGACAATAATGTCCGCCCGCCCTTCCGTGAGCGCTTCCCACGAGCCGCCAAGCACATCGTTGATAAACTTTAGCCGCGTGACGCTGTAGCTTTGATAGAACGCCTCGATTAAGGGCGTCAGCAGGGAAAAGGGAAAAGCATTGTCCACGCCGATGGTGAGTTCATGCTCCCAGCCCTGCTGGAGTTTAATCGCCTGCTTTTCCAGCTCACGCACTGAATGCAGAATTTCTCGTCCTTTTTCCAGCAGATGTTGGCCGGTTCGCGTAAAGCGTGCCCGGTGGCCGCTGCGGTCGAGGATTTGAATATTGAGGTCGCTTTCCAGCTTTTGCACGCTGTAGCTCAGCGCCGAAGGGGTTTTAAAGAGTTTTGCCGCCGCGGCAGCAAAACTCCCTTCTTTATCCAACGCATCGAGAATGATCAGGACCTCCAGCAAAGGTTTCATACTCACTCCCGGACAGGCGGCTGAATTTACTGCATAGGCATAAGCAGTGGATTTGGATATTGATAGTCGAAGCCTAGCTCATTACAGATGCGGCTGCCGTCAATCAGCTTGCCATGGCCAGTTGCCGCGTCTTTACGGAACGACGGGGCCTCAAGGCCAATTTGCCGCGCCATAAGCGAATAGAACTCTTCCCGCGTTGGGTGGGCCGGGGCACAAAGATTATAGACTCGCCCGCCTTTCGGTGCCTGAAGCAGCAGCGTGATGGCCGAAATCACATCTTCCAGATGCACCAGGTTTACGCCGTGTTGCCCGTTTGCTACGTCCGTTTTTCCTGCCAGAAAACGCCCAGGATGACGTTCCGGCCCCACCAGCCCTGCGAGACGGAGAATATCCACGGACGTCCCCGGTAGCTTATGCAGCCAGTCTTCCAGCTCTTTAAGTACTTTGCCGCTGGCGGTGACGGGTTTAAGTGGAGACGTCTCTTTTACGTTGCCCTCGCCTTCACCATACACGGAGGTCGAACTGGTGAAGATAATGCGCGGCACGGAATGCGCCAGCGCGCTGTCGACAATTTCCTGCACCGCCTGCAGATAAAAATCATCGCCTTCTCCAGTGCGTCGGGCGGGCAGCGTCACCACTAACGCATCGACGTTCAGCAGCGCTTCCAGGTCCTCACTGTCGCAAACCAGTTCCGGCTGCAGATGTAGTTGATAACTTTCGATCCCGCACATGCGGGCTGCTTCTACGCCATCCAGCGTGGTTTTGCTGCCGGTAACCTGATAACCGCGCGCTGACAATGAGAGCGCCAGCGGCATTCCCAACCACCCCAACCCGACTATTGCGACCCTTTTCATGCCTTGTCTCCTGACCTTGCAGCATTATCTTCTGACGAGTGAATTTAGCTCTCCGTTAAGGCTACGCCACACGGGCAGAACTGACAATTCCCTCAGCCTTACAGAATATTAATGAACGAGGAAAAAACCCCTTGCGCTCGGTGCGTCATCTGGTTTACGTTAATTGGCACATAATGAATAGTCATTCATACGAGAATTTTATGACACGCGCTCAGTTTAAAAACCACCATCATCACCATCACCCTGACTAGTCTTTCAGGCGATTGGTGCTGGGAGACGAAAAGATCTTCCAGTGGTGCGTGAACGCGAGAAAAAGCCCCCGGAAGATATCTTCCGGGGGCTTTTTTATTGGGCGTCAGACAGGAATTGATAAGGGGTAACTACCGATGACCGACAACAACCGTTTACGCATAGCTATGCAGAAATCTGGCCGTCTTAGCGATGATTCACGCGAATTACTCGCCCGCTGCGGCATAAAAATCAACCTGCACACCCAACGCCTGATTGCGCTGGCCGAAAACATGCCTATCGACATCCTGCGCGTTCGCGATGACGATATTCCAGGGCTGGTCATGGACGGCGTAGTGGACCTCGGTATCATCGGTGAAAACGTCCTCGAAGAAGAATTGCTCACACGTCGCGCCCAGGGGGAAGATCCTCGCTATTACACGCTGCGTCGCCTGGACTTTGGCGGCTGCCGCCTGTCGCTGGCTACCGCCGTGGACGAACCGTGGGATGGCCCGGCCAGCCTCAACAACAAACGCATTGCGACCTCTTATCCGCACCTGCTAAAGCGCTACCTAGACCAGAAAGGCGTGCAGTTTAAATCCTGCCTGCTGAACGGCTCGGTGGAAGTGGCCCCGCGCGCTGGCCTCGCGGATGCCATCTGTGACCTGGTGTCTACCGGCGCAACGCTTGAAGCCAACGGCCTGCGTGAAGTTGAAGTTATCTACCGCTCCAAAGCCTGCCTGATCCAGCGCGACGGGGAAATGCCGGCGGCTAAGCAACAGCTGATCGACAAACTGCTGACCCGTATCCAGGGCGTGATTCAGGCTCGCGAGTCCAAATACATCATGATGCACGCCCCAACCGAGCGTCTGGATGAAGTGATTGCCCTGCTGCCGGGTGCCGAGCGCCCAACCATTCTGCCGCTGGCGGGCGACCAACAGCGCGTGGCGATGCACATGGTGAGCAGCGAGACGCTGTTCTGGGAAACCATGGAAAAACTGAAGGCGCTGGGTGCCAGCTCCATTCTGGTGCTGCCAATTGAGAAGATGATGGAGTGATGTGATGAGCAACTTCAACACGCTGATTAACTGGAACGACTGCGACGAAGCCGCTCGCCGCACGCTGCTGATGCGCCCGGCTATCTCCGCTTCGGACAGCATCACCCGCACCGTGGCGGAGATCCTGAACAACGTTAAAAGCAACGGCGATGCGGCCCTGCGTGAATACAGCGCGAAGTTCGATAAAACTGAAGTGAAACAGCTGCAGGTCACTCAGCAGCAAATCGATGAAGCCGTCGCGAGACTCGGCAGCGAGATTAAAGAGGCGATGGCCGTGGCCGTCGCTAACATAGAAAAATTCCACCTTGCGCAACAGCTTGCCCCGGTGGATGTGGAAACCATGCCCGGCGTGCGCTGCCAGCAGGTGACCCGCCCGGTGGCTTCTGTTGGCCTGTATATTCCAGGCGGCTCCGCCCCGCTGTTCTCTACCGTGCTGATGCTGGCCACGCCCGCCCGTATCGCGGGCTGCAAAAAAGTGGTGCTTTGCTCCCCGCCGCCAATTGCCGACGAGATCCTTTACGCGGCACAGCTTTGCGGCGTGCAGGAAGTGTTTCAGGTTGGTGGCGCGCAGGCTATCGCAGCTTTGGCGCTCGGCACAGAAAGTATTCCTAAAGTGGACAAGATTTTTGGGCCAGGCAACGCCTTCGTCACCGAAGCGAAACGCCAGGTCAGCCAGCGTCTCGACGGGGCAGCCATTGATATGCCTGCTGGCCCATCGGAAGTGCTGGTAATTGCCGACAGCGGCGCAACGCCTGACTTTGTCGCCTCCGACCTGCTTTCTCAGGCGGAACACGGCCCGGATTCTCAGGTGGTTCTGCTGACCCCAGACAGCGGCATGGCCCAGGCCGTCGCCGAAGCGGTTGAGCGCCAGTTGGCTGCCCTGCCGCGCGCAGAAACGGCCCGCAAAGCGCTGGAAAGCAGCCGCTTAATTGTTGCCCGTGATTTGGCTCAGTGCATTGAGATCTCGAATCAATACGGTCCTGAGCATCTGATCATTCAGACCCGAAACGCCCGTGAACTGGTGGATGATATTACCAGCGCAGGCTCGGTATTTCTGGGCGACTGGTCGCCGGAATCCGCAGGGGATTATGCCTCCGGGACGAATCACGTGCTGCCGACCTACGGTTACACCTCCACCTGCTCAAGCCTCGGGCTGGCGGACTTCCAGAAACGCATGACCGTGCAGGAGCTGTCTCCGCAAGGTTTTGCTTCTCTGGCAAAAACCATTGAAACCCTGGCCGCCGCCGAGCAGCTGACCGCCCACAAAAACGCCGTTACCCTCCGCGTCGCCGCCCTGAAGGAGCAAGCATGAGCATTGAAGAGTTAGCCCGCGCCAACGTTCGCGCCCTGACCCCTTATCAGTCTGCCCGCCGCCTGGGCGGGAACGGCGACGTCTGGCTGAACGCCAACGAATACCCAACGCCGGTAGAGTTCCAGTTAACCGCGCAGACGCTGAACCGCTACCCGGAGTGCCAGCCAAAGCAAGTGATCGCCAACTATGCCAGCTACGCAGGCGTGAAGCCTGAGCAGGTGTTGGTGAGCCGCGGCGCGGATGAAGGTATCGAGCTGCTGATTCGCGCGTTTTGCGAACCGGGCAAAGACGCCATTCTCTATTGCCCACCGACCTACGGCATGTACACCGTCAGTGCCGAGACGTTTGGCGTAGAGTGCCGCACCGTGGCCACGCTGGATAACTGGCAGTTGGATCTTCCGGCGATTGCAGAGAACCTCGACGGCGTAAAAGTCGTGTATGTTTGCAGTCCAAACAACCCGACCGGCCAGTTGATCAACCCGCAGGATCTGCGAGTTCTGCTGGAAATGACTCGTGGCAAAGCATTAGTCGTTGCCGATGAAGCCTATATCGAGTTTTGCCCTCAGGCGACGCTGGCAGGCTGGCTTCAGGAATACCCAAACCTGGTCGTGCTGCGGACGCTCTCTAAGGCATTTGCCCTGGCCGGCCTGCGCTGCGGCTTTACGCTGGCGAATGAAGAAGTCATTAATCTGCTGCTAAAAGTCATTGCCCCTTACCCGCTTTCCACGCCAGTGGCTGATATCGCTGCCCAGGCGCTTAGCCCACAGGGCATCAACGCGATGCGTGAGCGCGTGGCCGAAGTGCTGCTTAATCGCCAGTACCTGATCAATGAGCTAAAAAGCGTGCCTTGCGTTGAGCAGGTTTTCGACAGCGAAACCAACTACATCATCGCCAGAATTACCGCCTCAAGCGCAGTCTTTAAATCGCTGTGGGATCAGGGCATTATCTTACGCGACCAGAATAAACAACCGACGTTAAGCGGCTGCCTGCGCATCAGCATCGGCACGCGAGAAGAGTGCCAGCGCGCTATCGATGCGCTGCGTCAGCAACCCGGCCTGCAGGCCACGGAGAGCAAATGAGCCAGAAAGTACTTTTTATTGACCGCGACGGGACCCTGATTTCCGAACCACCAAGCGATTATCAGGTCGACCGCATGGATAAACTCGCCTTTGAACCGGCCGTTATCCCGGCTCTGCTGCAGCTGCAAAAGGCGGGCTACCGCCTGGTGATGATCACCAATCAGGACGGCCTGGGTACCGCCAGCTTCCCGCAGGCCGACTTCGACGGCCCGCACAACCTGATGATGCAGGTGCTGACCTCACAGGACATTATTTTTGATGAGGTGTTGATTTGCCCTCACCTGCCGGCGGACAACTGCGATTGCCGCAAGCCAAAATTGGCGCTGGTCACCGGCTACCTGCAGGACGGCGTGCTGGATAAAGCCAACAGCTACGTGATTGGCGACCGCGCCACGGACATTGAGCTGGCCGAAAATATGGGCATTCAGGGGCTGCGCTACAACAGCGATGGCCTGGACTGGAAGCAAATTGCCGAGAAACTCACTAAGCGCGATCGCTACGCTCACGTAGAACGCAACACCAAAGAAACGCAGATTGACGTGAAGGTGTGGCTGGATCGCGAAGGCGGCAGCAAGATCGCCACCGGCGTCGGTTTCTTTGATCACATGCTGGATCAGATCTGCACCCACGGCGGGTTCCGCATGGAGATCGCGGTGAAAGGCGATTTATACATTGACGATCACCACACCGTGGAAGACACCGGCCTGGCGCTGGGCGAAGCGCTGAAGCTGGCACTGGGCGACAAACGGGGTATCACTCGCTTTGGCTTTGTGCTGCCGATGGACGAATGTCTCGCTCGCTGCGCGCTGGATATCTCCGGCCGCCCGCACCTCGAATACAAAGCCGAATTCAACTACCAGCGCGTGGGCGATCTCAGCACCGAAATGGTGGAACACTTCTTCCGCTCGCTCTCTTACACCATGGGCGTGACGCTGCACCTGAAGACCAAAGGCAAGAACGATCACCACCGCGTGGAAAGCCTGTTTAAAGTCTTTGGCCGCACCCTGCGCCAGGCGATTCGCGTAGAGGGTGACATGCTCCCCTCCTCGAAAGGAGTGCTCTGATGAACGTGGTGATCCTCGACACGGGCTGCGCCAACCTGCATTCGGTGAAATCGGCCATTCAGCGCCACGGCTATGAGCCGCTGGTCAGCCGTGACCCGGACGTGGTGCTGCGCGCCGATAAGCTTTTTCTGCCGGGCGTAGGCACCGCGCAGGCGGCCATGAACCAAATCATCGAGCGTGATTTGGTGGAGTTGATTAAAGCCTGTACTCAGCCCGTGCTGGGTATTTGCCTGGGAATGCAGCTTCTCGGCAGCCGCAGCGATGAAAGCCACGGCGTTGAAATGCTGGGCATTATCGACCAGCCGGTATTGCAGATGAAAGACTTCGGCCTGCCGCTGCCGCACATGGGCTGGAACCGTGTTTACCCGAAAGCGGGCGATCGCCTGTTCCGCGGCATTGAGGACGGGGCGTACTTCTACTTCGTTCACAGCTACGCAATGCCGGTCTGCGAAAACACAATCGCCCAGGCAAACTACGGTGAAGCCTTCACTGCGGCGGTGCAAAAAGATAATTTCTGGGGCGTTCAGTTCCACCCCGAACGTTCCGGTGCGGCTGGGGCTCAGCTGCTGAAAAACTTTCTGGAGATGTAGACGATGATCATTCCGGCTCTTGATTTAATTGACGGCAAAGTGGTGCGTCTCCATCAGGGAGATTACGGCCAGCAGCGCGACTACGGCAGCGATCCGCTTCCACGTTTACAGGATTATCAGGCACAGGGCGCAGAAGTACTGCACCTCGTTGACCTGACCGGGGCTAAAGATCCGGCGGCCCGGCAAATTCCTCTGCTGCAAAAACTGCTGGCTGGCGTGAGCGTGCCGGTTCAGGTTGGCGGCGGCGTGCGTACCGAGCAGGACGTTGAAGCCCTGCTGGAAGCGGGTGCCGCTCGCGTGGTGGTTGGCTCCACTGCGGTGAAATCCCCTGTGCTGGTACAAAGCTGGTTTAAACGCTTTGGCGCCGATGCCCTGGTGCTGGCACTGGACGTGCGCATTGATGCCGAAGGTAACAAGCAGGTCGCGGTGAGCGGCTGGCAGGAAACCTCCGGCACCACGCTGGAACAACTTGTGGAGCAGTTCCTGCCGTTCGGCCTGAAACATGTGCTGTGCACCGACATTTCTCGCGACGGCACGCTGGCAGGTTCAAACGTCGAGCTGTATCAGGAAGTTTGTGCGCGCTTCCCGCAGGTCGCCTTCCAGGCTTCCGGCGGCATTGGCGGGCTGGATGATATTGCCGCCCTGCGCGGCAGCGGCGTGAAAGGCGTGATTGTTGGACGCGCGCTTCTGGAAGGTAAATTTAACGTGAAGGAGGCGATTTCATGCTGGCAAAACGGATAATCCCTTGCCTGGACGTGCGTGACGGCCAGGTAGTGAAAGGCGTGCAGTTCCGTAATCACGAAATCATCGGCGACATCGTGCCGCTGGCGCAACGCTATGCTCAGGAAGGCGCAGATGAACTTGTCTTCTACGATATCACCGCCTCAAGCGATGGCCGCGTGGTGGACAAAAGCTGGGTGACCCGCGTGGCGGAAGTGATCGATATTCCTTTCTGCGTGGCGGGCGGGATTAAATCCGTTGAGGATGCCGCGCAGATCCTGTCATTCGGGGCGGATAAGATTTCCATTAACTCCCCTGCTCTGGCCGATCCTGAGCTTATCACTCGCCTGGCGGATCGCTTTGGTGTGCAGTGCATCGTGGTCGGCATCGACACCTGGTTTGACGAAGAAACCGGCAAATACCACGTAAATCAGTACACCGGCGACGAAAGCCGTACACGAGTAACAAAGTGGGAAACGCTGGATTGGGTGCAGGAAGTGCAGAAGCGCGGCGCCGGGGAAATCGTCCTGAATATGATGAACCAGGATGGCGTGCGTAACGGCTACGACCTGACACAGCTGAAGAAAGTGCGTGAAGTCTGCCACGTGCCGCTTATCGCCTCCGGTGGAGCAGGTACCATGGAACACTTCCATGAGGCCTTCCGCGATGCAGACGTTGACGGTGCCCTGGCGGCTTCCGTGTTCCATAAGCAAATTATTAATATTGGTGAACTGAAGGCGTTTCTGGTTCAGCAAGGCGTGGAGATTCGAGTGTGTTAACAGAACAACAGCTAGCCCAGCTGGACTGGGAAAAAACCGATGGCCTGATGCCGGTTATCGTTCAGCACGCGGTGTCGGGCGAAGTCCTGATGCTCGGCTATATGAACCAGGACGCGCTGGCAAAAACGCTGGAAAGCGGCAAAGTCACCTTCTTCTCACGCACCAAACAGCGCCTGTGGACGAAAGGTGAAACGTCAGGCCATTTCCTGAACGTGGTGCGTATTGCGCCTGACTGTGATAACGACACGCTGCTGGTGCTGGTGAACCCCATCGGCCCAACCTGCCACCTGGGGACCTCAAGCTGCTTCGGGGAAGCGCACCACGACTGGCATTTCCTGTTTGAGCTTGAGCAACTGCTGGCCTCGCGTAAAACGGCCGATCCAGCAAGTTCCTACACTGCCAAACTGTACGCCAGCGGCACCAAGCGTATTGCGCAGAAAGTGGGTGAAGAAGGCGTGGAAACCGCGCTGGCCGCAACCGTGAACGATCGTCACGAGCTGACCAACGAAGCCTCTGATCTGATGTATCACCTGCTGGTGCTGCTGCAGGATCAGGATTTGGACTTGAGTACGGTGATTGAGAATTTGCGGGCCCGGCATAAATAACAGCTAACGCAAAGATAATTAGAGAAGGCTAAAATAGAAATTTACTGTTTATTTTAGCCTTTAAACCCTCAAGGTACATACTAGAAACAGGTCGCAAATTAATCCATCATTAATTAACAGTCAAAAAATAGTTCGCACATTCGAATAATTTTATTGTTACTTTTTTCTATAAAGGCATCCAGTGGCAGCTCTGGCAAACCAATAACAAAATCAATTTCACCACCTGAATAGACGCCTATAATTTGTTGCCGAGTCGTAACATGATTTATTTCTTTTTGCCTCAGCACAGAGCTAATTGACTGCAACGCATTTACATCGCCGCAAAAAATCGAGTCGTTGGAAGCAAATATCAAATTCTTATTAGAACGCTGATATATCTTATGAACTTTCTTTTCATCGACGACTTCTCCCATGCAAGTATCAAAAGAAAGGGTTTTAGACAGATTAAAGCCATCATGCCCCCCAATAAAAGTAATGCCACGCTTAAGTATATTTCCATCGTTACCCGAGGAGACACCAGTCTCTACAGTAAAAGGTCCAGTTGATATACCAATCAAATTATTGCTGAACAACGCTGAAGGCCGTTTTATATCACTACGATGATGAATCCCTTTACTATCAATGAAAAATTGTGTTGATGTATCCTTTGAAATATTGTAAGCACATACATCATTGCTTCTTACATTTAAATTCTTGCAGAGATCAGCATAAAAAATATTTTTATTTTCCATCGCTAGCAACGGTGCATTTTTAGCAAATGCATCGAAATATATTGATTGAAAATTACCTGAGCTATCAAGTGTGGCATACAATGGCAAATTAAATTTTTGATCATCTATATTTAACTTACCTGAAGAATACCACATTCGATCATTAATAGAAGGCAATCGCCATAGTTTAGATGAAAAATTAAGATAGTCCTTAATTTCTCTTTTGCTCGAAAAATCAGCGATATAAGGCGAAGGATTCTCTGACAGTAAGCTAATTCCAAAACCGAACTCTGGATTTGTTGCACCAGCGATATCGAAAACAGTCGGCCATACATCCAACAACGATCCAAGACTATTGTTTTTTTGGGGTACAATGCCTTTTTTTATAATAACGAAACGGTTTTTTCGAGAATCTTCATTGGCAGTAAGAATTTTACTTGCATCATTTTCCATCATGTAATGGTCAGAAACCAGAACAATAATTGTTTTATCAAACCATTTGCTCTGAGAAATTTTAGCAATAAAATCTGAAAGTAAATAATCTGAACATGCTACTGAACGCAGCATATCATTATCAAAGTGATTAGATATTTTTTCTTCACATGTCTGCAAAAATGTTCCAGATGGCGGATGGGTATTAACTGTTAATAAAGATAATAAAAACGGCTTGCCTGATATACTAAATTTTTCGAATTCATTATAGGCATGTTCGAGTAATACATCATCGTGCACACCCCAACCACTGATTTGTTCCTGACTGGCCAGATTGTTATCAAGAAAATATTGTTTATCGTGCTGATTTATCCAACCGTGTTGAGCAAAAAATTTATCTCCGCCGGCAAACTCTTTATCGCTTCCGCGAATAAATTCTGTGATGTAATTTTTTTTCTCGAACCATGTTGCCACACAATCAGCACCACGCAAAAAATGTGAAATGCTATTACCAGAATTTCCCTGTGCTAATACAAGTGGTATAGCACATTGAGTATTAACGATGCCAGCCATTGTCCATCCCATACCTGGTGTTTGCTGGACATTAGTGAACTCTATATTTTTATCAGCAATTTCACTTAAACGAGGTGTGTAATTTTTTCCCCCAAGAGATTGAAATGTACGTTCAAGGCTCTCAGCATAAATAAAAACATAATTATACCGCTCACTGACTTCTGGGTTTAGCGACTTATAGTGGTTTTCAACTTTACTACCATCGCCTTGAGAAAGATCTTTTATTGAACTTATGACGTTAGAAAAAAAGACCGTTTGATTAGCTGTTAATAAAAGAGCAAAGAACATGATGGAAATAAAGTGATTATCGAAAGTTTTTTTATTCTTTGCTATCTTAAATGATACAAAAACAAACACTGCCATACTTATTAAAAAAACACAGGAAGTTAAAATCTTCCATTTTATATCATCCAAGGAAACGCCATGTGTGGTATTTAGGATATGATAATAAACCGCATCAGTAACGCCTTGTCCTGTAAATAAATTACTAGTGTACCAAAAAGCATAAATGAGGATAAACAAGGATGTTATTATCACTTTTGTTTTTATTAATTTTCTTGATAATAATGTTAAAAAAACCAGAGTCAAAACAAAAATAAAATTCATTATTAGCTCAATGCAATATAAATAGTGTTATCTGCGAGGAGTGATGAATGCTATGCTTTCTAAATCAAGAGGCATAGCAATTCATTTAATGATACTCAAGAATTTTTTTTATAGCTTTGTAGTGCAGTTCTTAAGAATACTGTACTCGCGCCAACAAAAATTCCCAACAATGCTGCTATAGCTAAGATTAGCCCTTTTTTAGGACCATCTTTATGGACGGGTAGTGTCGGCTTCATGACGTAGCGGAACGCATAGGTCGTTTCCGGCGTCGATTTCAAGTCACTGACAGCAAGCAACGCTTGGCGGGCGTTAAAGTATGAGTTGTCTAAAGGTAGTGGGCGGGAAGCTTCATTTTTTATCATCGAAGCAAGTGCCTCGCTGCCCAGAACAAACAAGGTGTCCTGCGACAAGGTTTCTGCCTGCGAGACCACCGGCTTAGTAATATTGGACTGTTGAGCGACAATCAGCGCCTGGTTCAGCTCATCCAGACGTTTTTGTTGTTTCTCTTTAGCCACTTTTTCTTTGGCTGTTAGCTGTTCTTTTAAGCTATCAATTTTTGAGTTGATCGATGACTTCAGGTCATCATCAAGCTCGCTCACCGCTCTCTTATTGAGCTGCTGCAGATAGACATTTAACGTTTTCTGTGCCTGCTCTGCGGAGTTGGCTACATAGCTTACTTTTAGTGGCAGAGGCTGATCATTACTCACGGGTTCAATGGTTAATTTTTCGGGTTTCTCCTGGTTACCCAACTGTTCAGAAAGGGCTGAAATAGCGGAGTTAAAACGCCCAAAGAAGCGTTGTTGCACATCAATCAGCGTCGGGGCACTGTCTGGATGCTGAATACTCAGAACGTTCATCGCGTTGCTATAGTTAGAAACTTGGCCGGCATCCGGCAAAGTAACGATGGCTGATGATGTCCATTTTTCTTTAGCGACAAATAAATATGCAATAGCGCAAACGATGAAGATAACAATAAAGATAGAAATTATTTTTTTACCACGCCAAAGCTGCATTAAAAGATCGATTAGATCGATAGATTCTTCGATCTGACTTTCAGCGCGAACCTTAGTCAAATTGGTATTATTTGTGTTCATATTAACCCTAGGAGTTTCTTGATTTTCCATACTTCAAAGAGATTAGAGATATTTGATATTACTAAAAATAAAACTGCCACACCACTTTATAACTAAATAAATCTGGCCATAAAATATCTAATCATGCACATTATATAAAAAGGGTCCCCAAAAGGACCCTTTATCACTAACTTTTAGATTTTAGAATTAATCTAACCATTCAGTGTGGAACACACCTTCTTTATCAGTACGTTTATAGGTATGCGCCCCGAAGTAGTCACGCTGAGCCTGGATAAGGTTAGCCGGCAGCACGGCAGCACGGTAGCTGTCGTAGTAAGCAATCGCAGCGGAGAAAGTCGGGGTTGGGATACCATTCTGCACAGCGTAAGAAATCACATCGCGCAGGGCCTGCTGGTAATCATCGGCAATTTTCTTGAAGTAAGGTGCCAACAGCAGGTTTGCAATAGCCGGGGTTTCAGCATAGGCATCGGTAATTTTCTGCAGGAACTGGGCACGAATGATGCAGCCCGCGCGGAAGATCTTCGCGATCTCACCGTAGTTCAGGTCCCAGTTGTTCTCTTCAGATGCAGCACGCAGCTGGGAGAAGCCCTGAGCATAAGAAACGATTTTACCCAGGTACAGTGCGCGACGAACTTTCTCGCTGAACTCAGCTTTGTCACCGGTGAATGGCTTAGCCTGCGGGCCACTCAGAACCTTAGATGCCGCAACACGCTGCTCTTTCAGAGAAGAGATATAGCGAGCGAATACTGATTCGGTGATCAGGGACAGCGGCTCGCCGAGGTCCAGGGAGCTTTGGCTGGTCCATTTGCCGGTGCCTTTGTTGGCCGCTTCGTCCAAAATCACATCAACCAGGTATTTCCCGTCTTCATCTTTCTTAGTGAAGATGTCTTTGGTGATGTCGATCAGGTAGCTGCTCAGCTCACCTTTATTCCACTCGGTGAAGGTTTCTGCCAACTCTTCATTGGACAGGTCCAGACCGTGTTTCAGCAGGGAATACGCTTCTGCGATCAGCTGCATGTCACCGTATTCAATGCCGTTGTGAACCATTTTAACGTAGTGACCGGCGCCGTCAGGCCCGATGTAAGTTACGCATGGCTCGCCGTCTTCAGCAATCGCAGCAATTTTGGTCAGAATTGGCGCAACCAGTTCGTAAGCGTCTTTCTGGCCGCCAGGCATGATGGATGGGCCTTTCAGAGCGCCCTCTTCACCGCCGGAAACACCGGTTCCGATGAAGTTGAAGCCTTCGGCAGACAGGTCACGGTTACGACGAATGGTGTCCTGGTAGAAGGTGTTGCCGCCATCAATGATGATGTCGCCTTTATCCAGATAAGGTTTCAGAGAGTCGATTGCTGCATCGGTGCCAGCACCCGCCTGCACCATTAACAGGATACGACGCGGGGTTTCGAGAGATTCAACGAACTCTTTCACTGTGTAATAAGGAACCAGCTTCTTACCTGGGTTCTCTGCGACGACTTCTTCAGTCTTCTCACGGGAGCGGTTGAATACGGAAACGGTATAGCCACGGCTTTCGATGTTCAGCGCCAGGTTGCGCCCCATCACGGCCATACCAACAACGCCGATCTGCTGCTTGGACATTACATACTCCTGTCAGGTGTGCTCACCGCGCCCTACACGCGGCTTGAAATGTGGCATTGATGTTAACTCACCTTATGGGCTCTGGGTAGAGTTTGATACAACTCACATAGTAAAGAGCACAGAGTTAGAAAACGTAAAATTCACTTCTGGCGTAACAAGCCTAAAACTTCAGCAGTTTTTTGCTTCATCAATGCTTCATCCCCGCGAGACTCTACGTTCAGGCGCACCACCGGCTCGGTGTTAGAGCTGCGCAGGTTGAAACGCCAGTCGCCAAACGCCATGCTGATGCCGTCCGTGTGGTCAATCTCTTCCGCGTGTGGGCCAAAATGCGCGCGTACCCGCTCTATCGCCTCTGCCGGGGTTTTCAGCTTGCTGTTGATTTCGCCGCTTGCCGGCCACGCCGCCATGCGATCCTCCACCAGTTCACCCAACGTTTTACCCTTCAGGCACAGCAGCTCGGTCACCAGCAGCCACGGGATCATCCCGCTGTCGCAGTAGGCAAAGTCACGGAAATAGTGATGTGCACTCATCTCCCCGCCGTAAATCGCATCCTCTTCACGCATACGCTCCTTGATAAACGCATGTCCGGTTTTCGACATCACCGGCTGCCCCCCCGCACGCTCGACGATATCGACCGTGTTCCACGCCAGGCGCGGATCGTGAATGATTTTCGCCCCAGGCTGTTTTTCGAGGAACGCCGCCGCCAGCAGGCCGACGATGTAGTAGCCCTCAATAAACCGCCCTTTCTCGTCGAACAGGAAGCAGCGGTCAAAATCCCCGTCAAAAGCGATGCCCATATCGGCCCCGTGCGCAATCACCGCGTCGCGGGTATCGGCGCGGCATTCCGGCAGCAGCGGGTTAGGGATCCCGTTCGGGAAATTGCCGTCCGGCGTGTTGTGCACCTTTACAAACGTCAGCGGGACATTCAGCGCCTTAAAGCGAGCCTCGATAGCATCCACAATCGGGCCGGCCGCACCGTTGCCGGAGTTGACCACCAGCTTCAGCGGCTTGATGTGGCTGACGTTGATGTAGGAGAACAGATGGTCGAGATAAGCGTCCACCACCGACACCTTCTGGTAGCTGCCGCGCACCGCCTCATTCACCGGCGGGAAGTCGTTGGCTTCCGCCAGCCGCTGCACGTCACGCAGGCCGGTGTCGCCGCTGATGGGGCGAGCCCCCTGGCGCACCAGTTTCATGCCGTTGTAGTCCATCGGGTTGTGGCTGGCGGTCACTTCGATGCCGCCGTCCACGTTCAGGTGCCAGGTGGCAAAGTAAATCTCTTCGGTGCCGGACAGGCCGATATCCAGCACGTCCACGCCCGCGTCCTGCAGGCCCCGCGCCAGCGCCTGCTTCAGCGATTCACTGGTCAGGCGCACGTCGCCGCCCAGCACGATGGTTTTCGGTTTCAGGTACTCGCCGTAGGCACGGCCGATGCGCCAGGCGATGTCTTCATTCAGTTCGTCGCCCAGGCGACCGCGGATGTCATAAGCTTTAAAACAGGTCAGTTGCTGCATGATTTCGCTCCTTCGGGCAACAGTTACCCAACCCACGGGTTCTTGGCCCGTGGAGCATGTTTTTTAGTCAGGGATTAAATACGTCCGTAGCGATCCTGGAAGCGGACGATGTCGTCTTCTTCCAGATAGGTGCCGGAGCGAACCTCAATCAGGTCGAGGGGGATTTTGCCGGGGTTTTCCAGACAGTGGGTCATGCCGAGCGGAATGTAGATAGACTCGTTTTCGCCCAACAGCTTAATCTCATCCCCCAGCGTCACTTTGGCGGTGCCCGCCACCACAATCCAGTGCTCGGCGCGGTGGTGGTGCATTTGTAGCGACAGGCCCTCACCCGGTTTGACCGACAGTCTCTTCACCTGGTAACGCTCCCCGGCGTCGATGGAGTCGTATTTCCCCCACGGGCGGTAAACTTCACGGTGGGTCAGATGTTCGCAGCGGTCATTATTTTTCAATTTCTCGACTATTTTTTTTACATCCTGGACGTGATCACGATCGGCAATCAGCACCGCATCTTTGGTCTGCACCACCACCAGGTTTTTTACGCCCACGGTAGTGACCAGACCAGATTCGGCATAGACGTAGCTGTTTTCGGTTTCGTGACTGATGACGTCGCCGTGATGCACGTTCCCTTCCGGGCTTTTGGCGCTGATTTCCCACAGCGAGGACCAGGAGCCCACATCGCTCCAGCCGGCATCCATCGGTACCACCACTGCATCGGCGGTTTTTTCCATCACCGCATAGTCGATAGACTCATCCGGGCAGGCCAGGAACGCCTGCTCGTCCACGCGGACAAAATCCAGATCCGGATCAACGCCCGCCATGGCTTTTTCACAGGCATCCAGAATGTCGGGGCGGAACTTCGCCAGCTCTTCCAGATAGCGATCCGCACGGAACAGGAACATGCCGCTGTTCCAGTAGTATTCACCGCTGGCGATATAAGACTGAGCAGTTTCAAGATCGGGTTTTTCAACAAATTGAGCCACTTCAAACACATCGTTAGATGTATTAAAACCACTTGGTTCCCCACGACGGATATAGCCGTACCCCGTCTCAGCCTTATTAGGAACAATGCCAAAAGTTACAAGCTTGCCTTTTTCTGCATGTGGCATCGCCTTGTAAACAGAGTCAAGAAAAGCGGATTCATCCTGGATAACATGATCGGCCGCTAGCACTAGTATAAGTGCATTACCAGTAGAATCTGTGCGCAGAGCCGCCAATGCAGCCAGTGCAATAGCAGGAGCCGTGTTTCTACCAACGGGTTCAAGAATAATGTTTTTGGTGAGCTTATCCATCTGACGGAGTTGTTCCGCAACGATGAACCGGTGTTGCTCGTTACAAATGACAACGGGACTTTCACACTCCAAAGACTGAAGCCTATTAATCGTCGATTGCAACATCGTTAGCTCACCATCCAGACAAAGAAATTGTTTTGGAAAGAGAACTCGAGAAAGTGGCCATAAGCGGCTACCAGAGCCACCAGCCATAATGACAGGAAATAATGACATAATAGTACTCATTTCAATGTTGAATATAAATTAATTATATTCTTAACCATTAGTTCTTTTGTAAACATGGTATCAAATCTAGCTTTTGCACCTTCACTGTACTCTTGATGCCTTTCTATAACTGTAACAATTCCTTTAGCAAGGGCTTGAGCATCATTTGGCTTAACCACAATTCCAGTTTCATTATGCTGGTTAACCCATGCCACACCACTTCGTGGAATACTCGTTGAAACGAGGGGTTTTGAGAAACTCATGGCCTCAAGCTGAACAACACCAAATGCCTCTGATTCATGAATTGAAGGCAAACAGAATACATCACAAGCTTTATAGTATGATGCCAGGTCAGAGTAATTAATACTACCAAGAAGAATTACTTTAGATGAAAGATTTTCTTTAGTCACTTTATCTTTCAACGTGTCAATTAATGGCCCTGTACCACCAATTAAAATGACATAATCCTGCGGTAACGCTCTCGCAGCATCAATTAAATATTCCATCCCTTTATAATAGACGAGCCGGCCTAACGAAAAAACAATTTTTTTATTTTTATAACGTTCTCTAATATCATGTTCCAACTTTTCATTTAGGGGCATGCATTGTGTATCTACACCGATAGGAATACATGTAATTTTATTCTGATAATGTTGCAAAGTAGGAGATGACTGGCCGTAAATGGGACTCGTAACTATAATTTTCTCACATCTATCCAAAATCCATTTTTGTAGGGGATAAAAAAACATGAGAAGTTTTTTTTGTTTAACAATATCGCTATGCCAATGAAGAATAATTTTCCCTTTGGGTGGGAATAAAAACAAAGCAAGTACAGCCAAAGGATTGGGAAGATGTACATGTATTACATCATATTGGTTTCTAATAGATCGCCAACGAGTAATAAATGAAAGTGATAATGGTGTTGAAAAAAGTTGCACTAATAATTTCTGGCGATAAACTTTATATTTAAATTTTTCATCACCTTCTCTTCGACCAAAGGGATCTACGCAAAGAACGTCTACTGGCTTAACCTCATCCTTTGTAATACCCTCGCTTATGTCAAATGCAACCTGTTCAATTCCACCATGTACTGGAGGGTAGAATTTACTAACTTGTAACACCTTCATTTAAATATTCCTTTGCCCGATTACATCCAAAAGTTTGTCTATCACATCACTTACTTTAAATTCCTCAAGCCTATGATAACCATTGTGAATTAGGCCTGGAGCTATCTCTTCATAATTGTTGATTAATTTATGCAATTTCTTAGTAAAATCCACCGCGTCTTCGGGGTTAAAATAATATGCCGCATCCCCGCAAACTTCCGGAATACTGGTACGGTCAGAAGCCATCACAGGACATCCTCTTTGCATTGCTTCCAGAGGTGGAAGACCAAACCCCTCATATAAAGAAGGGTAAACAAAAATTGAGGCTTCTTTATATTTTAACTGTAATTCTTGATCAGAAAGATAGCCACAAAATATAATTTTTTCGTGCTGAGATAAATTTACCTTTGAAAAAGCCGTTCCTATACCACCAACCACAATAAGTTTATAATCACTGATATCAGCTTTCAGGAACGCATCAATAACAAACTCAATATTTTTACGCGGCTCCAGCGTCCCTACTAATAGTATCTCATTACGTCGTTCTGGAGCTGGGTTTCTTTCGCTCTGAAAATGCATACTCCAATCAACAGAATTCCTCAATACGGTTATTTTTTCTGAACTTACAGCTAGATATTTCTCTATTTCAGATTTAGAAAAATCACTTACGGTAAAAATCCCACGGGCACATTTAGATTGAATGAAATAATTTATCTTATAAACCGCACGGTACAAGAAACGAAACCATTTAGGATATGCATATAGAGACATATCATGAATAGTAAAATAGCAATTTTTATAAAAAAAAGGTGACAGCCCAGTGAAACACAGCAGCAGTGGACTACCGATACTTTTCAAATAACGAGGAAGTTCAATCTGCTCCCAAAGGTGACCATTGCATTTTCCAACTTGTATAATGTTAAATTCCTGCCTCCAACTGTCATCTATTAGCTCACAATTTGGCGTCACGAAGCAGACATCAGATATGTGCTTAGTTAACTCACGACATAATACTAATGCATATTGTTGCACGCCTGTTTTTCGCTGAGTTAAAAACCTAGCATTAACATAAATCATTTAATATCCGACACCCGATAAGCGTAACATTG
This sequence comes from Cedecea neteri, assembly GCF_000758305.1. Classification (NCBI taxonomy): domain Bacteria; kingdom Pseudomonadati; phylum Pseudomonadota; class Gammaproteobacteria; order Enterobacterales; family Enterobacteriaceae; genus Cedecea; species Cedecea neteri. The sequence continues at coordinate 4,340,073 of NZ_CP009458.1, forward strand.
AAATAAGAATAATGAATAAAATAGAATAAACCTGAATGGCAATGTAAATAACATTGATGCAATAATATACATTAAAATAACAAACAGAATTTTGTTTGACTTTATTTTACTTGCTAACAGAAGGACATATGTAACGAAAATAAATAAGCCTGGCAATCCAAATGTAAGAATGACAAAGCTTAATACATCTTTTGGAGCAAAACTATCAAAAGCAGTTGCGTCATACGAAGAAAGGTAAGACTGCATTTCATTGCAATTAACATTCAGGTCGGAGAGTGCATGACAATAGTCAGCAATGAATGGTCCTAAGGTGCTTTTAAAACCATAAAACCCACTACCAAATGGATAATCACTCATGTGCCAGAAACTGACAACAGGGAAGCCAAGGCGGGTAACATAAGTCATTGTTGCAGCATTAGATGAATGCTCAGCTACAAAGGCAAAAAAATCATGGTAAATAAAAGCCAGACTCGAAAAAAGGATAATTAAAGATAAAGGAATTAACTGGTAAGTGTAATTAAACAAACCCTTTACTTTAAACAAATAAATCAGAGCCAGAAGAACTGGTATTATCAAAAAAGAAAACTTCGCCCCTGAAATATATGTTGCCAGAGCAAATATCAAAGCCAGTGGCAACCTATATCTTTGAGTTGAGAATATAACCATTAAAAACATTAAGCCATAAAAATATCCATTTAAACTTGGTTCCGCAAAAGTTCCAGCAAATCGAAAATTCTCATCATATAGCCATGCTCCTCCGAGCACTTTCACATGAAAACCGTGCATGGCCATAAAATATAAAACTAACGCTATCCCCAAACATACAGTAGAAATTTTAAGAGAGAACTTATAAATATTGAAATTAGCTTCGAGCTTCTGTGCGTAGAAAAAAATAACAAACCAAAGACACAAATTTAATACAAATGCTAACGTTTTATCATAATCACCATCATGGTACCAGGCACCCATCGCAGCACCTAAAATAAGCACTATTGAAAACAATGATACATAGAAAATTTTTATGCTATGTATTTTGAAGATAATTAATAAAACAAGAACCAACAAGATTTTCAGACCAAAATCGGCAATGCTTGACAGCCCCTTCATCAATCCAATCTGTGAGAAATCAACCCCACTAAAAAGGGAGTTTACTAATAACAAACCAATAAGAAGCTTGACAATAAAAACTGTCGTTATATTAAATTTATTAACATCTGTTGTATTGAAAGTTTCGATCACAGTGTTCTCTTAACTCTGTTATTTTTATTGACCAAAATTAAATAGCATGGGATATAATTTATTTTTTAAGTGTTAGCCCATCAACTATACCTTTAAGAAAAGCCTTGTAAACTTTAAAAGATGTTTTACGATATAATGGATAAATTAAACGCGTCATAATAGTAAAAATCACACTTAAATAAGAATACGGTGACCCAATGTTTTTGCGCGCAAAAAATATACGATTGCGAGTTAGGTAGTATGCACCAAACAGGCTCAGCCCGCCCCCTGTTGAAGTGCTAACTTTATGGAAAACTAACGGCTCGTTTAGCATTTTGACGCTAATATCAGCATTATTAGCTCGATACAAAAAATCCGTATCGTCGTAATAAGCAAAGTACCGGCTATCCATATACCCAATAGTGTAAAAAACAGTTCTGTGTACTAGTAAAAAACAGGTTGGTGCATAATCACATTTATCTGGTACGTTCGTATAAATTTCATCATAATCTGTTCCTTCAAATAAATGTGGTGCTGTTGCTTTTTTCTTATTAAAGAAAGCACCTGCGTACCATACCTTTTTTTCAGGATAGCTAAGTATAACCGGTGAAACAAGCTTACATTCACTCTGCTCAGCCAAATCGACCATTTTACTAAGGGTGTTTTCCATGTTGAATATAAGGTCGTTATTTGTTAGCAAAACATATTCACAACCATCCAGAAGAGCCTGTTCGATCCCCTGATTGTTGGCTTGAGCCACCCCAACATTATTCCCTTCATTACTTATGAAAGTGTATTTTGTTTCTTTGCTATCGAGTAGCTGTTGCGTTAAATTCAAAGACTCATGATTAGTACTATTATCTATAATATAAAGATGTTTATTCCCATAAGTTTGCTTTTCCACACTCGAGTAAAAATCAGACAAAACAGCTGGGGAATTAAATAGAACAGTGACAAGCCCAATTTTCTTCACAATTTCACCATAAAAAAATTAATATTCATTAAGCAGAGTTTTAATACTTTTTGCCTGTTTTACTATCAATGCCACAAATCCCAAAGCACACACTAATTGCATTGAATAGATAATTCGATGTACCACCATTGATTCCGTCATGACTAAGCTAATTAAACATACTATAATCATCAACGGTATAAGCAAGTATGAAATAAAGATGGAATTAGATTTGGTTTCTCTTTCCGTTCGATATTTTAATGCGTAAACAAACATGATCAACATTCCTGATATGAACGTTGAATAAGCAATTCCAATAGCACCATAATGGCGAACAAAAAACAATGACAATGCGAAATTGAGGACTCCCTCAATGACAGGAAAATAAGAAATAGACAACTGTTTTCCATATGAAACTAACATCAATCCATATGGAGCAGCCACCATCCTAATGAGATAGGAGGCAAGCAGCAAAGAGAACAATATGTGTAATTTTTCAGCCTGCTCATAACCTAACCATACACCAAGAATGTGAATTGAAATAAACCAGGCAATGAATACGCCAACGAACACAAGCATCGCAAATAGTAATGTTATTTTATCAACGAAAAGTTCAACATGTTGTCTCTTGCCTGAATTATTCATTCTAAGCATTGGTTGAATAATGGGATTAATCATTGCCCCAAGAATTCCGACCCCGGCATTAACCAAAGTCATCAGCACTGCAAATCCAGGAAGTTCAGCAAACGACAATTTTCCGACAGTAAAGGTGCCGATTCCAGAAATAAAAAATTGTGCAATATTCCACACTAGCAATCCGCTGAAAAAAACGATAATTTTTTTTAATAACTTTTTGTCATAGGAAAAATTTATTTTTCCTTTATTATGCTGCGTTCGATACAAAATGAAAAATGCAAACTGATTAAGACCATTAACAATAAAATATCCCCATGCAATTATATCAAGGCCATGATCAACGCTCATAAAAACTACACAGCCCAATATAATTTTAAAAATGACATTTACCCTGGCAGTAATGTCATTGCGTTCAATACCAGTAAAATAACCGATAAATGGCGCAGTTATGTTATTTATAACGAAAGAACCACCGATAAGAATAAATATAAGTTCTGCATTAGCAGTAGTGCTTTTAACTTCAGGGAAGATAGTGAAAAAGAATTGTGCTAAAATTAAAATAACACTAAAACATAATATACCAAGGAGTAGCGTAAAAATTAATGATTGGTACATTACCTTTTGTTGCTTCAGTGGTTCATTTAAATATAGTGAAATGAATCTTCCTACAGTGACCTGAATACCCAATCCCAAAACCCCAAAAAGTATCCCGACTTGCAGAGTTAGAGACCAAATTGAAAAATCTACTTTCGATAAGTTATGCAATAATACTGGCGATATTATTACACCAAGAATTACATTTGAAAAACCATTTATTATATTAGAAATTGAGTTTTTAATTAACCTTTTAAACCCACTCATAAATTATGACGCCAATTCTTTTTTATAGCTTTCTATCATTAGCTTTAAATCATTCAATACATGTTGGGGCTTAAATTTAGGATTAAGGGATGCCAATTTTTCTATATTTGTAACAGGAAACTCCTCACGCGGGAAACATCCCGTTTTCCAGTTTACGTTACATTCTGTTTCTTCCTGGATAACATCTGCAATTTCTTGCGCCGTAACATTAAAACCAGATGCAACATTATATATTTCTTTATTGGTAGTGTTATCGGCAATCCATATACAAGACTCGGCAACGTCGCTTACTGATACATAATCCTTCGCATAATCAGGCGCGACAAACATATTTATTTCACCATCATTTATAGCGTTTCTTATGATTGAAGGTAAAAACAACTTACTATTTAAAGCTAATCCGTAAACATTACTTGGTCTCACTACAGCAACATTGCAATCACTCTTGATGCATAATTCCTCAGCGACCAACTTAGTAAGGTTGAATAATTTTCTGTTATCACTTGTTGTAATAGTTAGATCATCTTTTTCACTCGAACCCGAATTATTCATATATACGCGGGTTGAAGAAATATAGACTAGTTTTTCAAACTCATAATGTTGCAAAACCTTTGCTAACAAAGTCGTGTTTGCTTCCAGTACCGAGAAATAACTATTTGCGCAATCTCCATTTCCTGCACAATAAATGACTTTCCCTAAGTTACCGCTGATTGAATCAAGTTCACTGCGATCAGGGATCGTAACATCATGCCCCCGACTTTCTAGTAATGAAACGATGTGCGAACCGATAAATCCACGCCCTCCGATTATGGTATACTTAGACATTTCCCCACCCTTTTAGAATAAATTCTTTAATGTTATCTAGTGTCGGCAATTCACCATCTTTTGCTGATATGATTGGATCTGTGACTGGCCATTCAATGTCTAAACAAGGGTCGTTCCATATTAATCCTCCTTCATCAGAGGGATCGTAGAAATCAGTACATTTGTATTGAAAATCAGCAAAATCGCTCAAAACGCAAAAACCGTGAGCAAATCCTGGAGGGATATAAAATTGTATTTTGTTTTCACCGCTTAATATAACCGATTCATGCTTACCAAAAGTTGGAGATCCTGGTCGAAGATCTACGGCAACATCGAAAACCTCACCGTTTGTGACCGTAACAAGCTTGCCTTGAGGTCTATTTTTTTGAAAATGAAGTCCACGTAAAACACCTTTTGAAGATCGGGAACGGTTGTCCTGAACAAATTCCTCGCGGATGCCAATTTCTTTATAGCGAGTAGCATGATAGGACTCATAAAAGAAGCCTCGCTCATCTCCAAAAATCCTGGGGTTAATAATTAAGACACCATCAATTTTCGTATTAATAACTTTCATTATATCGAAGCTCACTTACTTGATCAGACTTAAAAGATAATTGCCATAGCCAGTTTTAGACAGTGAATTTCCAATTTTTCTAATAGTTTCTTTATCTAACCAGCCTTGGTTGTAGGCAATTTCCTCAAGGCAAGCAATTTTAAAGCCCTGACGTTTTTCAACAGTTTGGACAAATTGAGAAGCTTCTAGCAAAGAATCATGCGTACCTGTATCAAGCCATGCAAAACCGCGGCCTAGTTGCTCAACATTCAGTTGCCCCAGTTCTAAATATTTTTGATTAATACTGGTTATTTCTAACTCACCGCGCTCCGAAGGCTCTACATTTTTAGCGATATTAACAACTCTATTATCATAGAAGTAAAGGCCAGTCACGGCCCAGTTAGATTTTGGTTGCTTGGGTTTTTCTTCAATGGATAGTGCTTTGAAGTTTTCATCAAATTCAACCACGCCAAAACGCTCTGGGTCCATAACTTTGTAGCCGAACACTGTTGCGCCAGATATATTCTCTACTGCATGTCTTAGCTGTTTTCCAAATGACTGGCCAAAGAAAATATTATCACCAAGCACCAGGCAGACATCATCATTTCCAATAAAATCCTCTCCTAGTATAAAGGCTTGAGCAAGACCATCGGGAGAGGGTTGAACTTTATAGCTAATATTAATACCAAACCGTGTTCCATCTCCGAGAATTCGCCTAAAACTATCCTGATCCTCTGGCGTTGTTATAAGCAAAATATCTCGTATACCCGCTAACATTAATACTGATAGCGGGTAATAAATCATTGGTTTATCATATATTGGCAGAAGCTGTTTAGACGTACCCAGTGTAATAGGATGTAATCGTGAACCCGAGCCACCAGCTAAAATAATCCCTTTCATTATTTTTTTTCTCCGTATTGTTCGGCTAACCATGTAGTGTACGAGCCGTTTTTCACATTACTAATCCACTGCTGGTTAGCCAAATACCACTCTACTGTTTTACGAATACCAGATTCAAAGGTTTCCTGGGGTTTCCAGCCAAGCTCTTTTGAAATTTTATCAGCATTGATAGCATAACGACGGTCGTGTCCGGGGCGATCGGCGACATAGGAAATTTGTTCTCGGTAAGAATTTTCTTTCGGTACTATTTCATCAAGAAGATCGCAGATTGTATGTACAACCTCAATATTTTTCTTTTCGTTATGGCCGCCTATATTATAGGTTTCACCAATCTGCCCCTCCGTTACAACCTTATAGAGTGCACGAGCATGATCTTCGACATACAACCAGTCACGAATCTGATCGCCTTTGCCATATATTGGAAGAGGTTTACCCTCAAGGGCGTTTAGAATGACTAATGGAATCAATTTCTCAGGAAAATGGCACGGACCATAATTATTCGAACAATTGGTGACCACAGTAGGTAAACCATAAGTACGGTGCCATGCACGAACCAAATGATCGCTAGACGCTTTTGATGCCGAGTATGGGCTACTCGGTGCATAAGCAGTAGTTTCAGTAAATAACGGCAACGCTTCTCTATTTTCAACGTCATCAGGATGAGGAAGGTCACCATAAACTTCATCCGTTGAAATGTGATGAAATCTAAAGACAGACTTCTTCTCTACAGGAAGTTGAGACCAATAGAAACGCGCGGCTTCAAGTAAAACATAAGTACCAACAACGTTAGTTTCGATAAAATCTGCTGGCCCAGTGATAGAGCGATCAACATGGCTTTCAGCTGCCAAATGCATGATTGCATCAGGCTGATGTTCACTTAGTATACGTGCCATATTTTTCGCATCGCAGATATCTGCATGCTCAAAACTATAGCGGTCGCTCTTTTCGACCGCCTTAAGTGATTCAAGGTTTCCCGCGTAGGTCAACTTATCAACATTTACAACCGAATCTGTCGTGTGATTAATAATATGTCTTACGACTGCAGAACCAATAAATCCGGCACCACCAGTAACTAATATTTTCATCAATATCTCTTCAAAAATTTAAGTGTTTGGCGCAAACAGCTTTCTCATCAAGATGCAATGTTTATCCATTCATTATCTTCAAATGAGAAACGCTTGATTATTTTAGCGGGTATACCTGCAACCACAGAATAGTCTGGAATAGATCGGGTAACAACCGCTCCGGCCCCCACAACACAATGTTTACCAATAGTGACGCCAGGTGAAATATGAGATCCAAAACCAATAAATGTGCCATCACCAATTATCACAGGCTGGGCAACATTTGATATGCGTTGGCCGATCTTTGTTTTATCGTTAATATCTTCATATGGATGACTAACATCGACAATTGAGCAGTTTCCGGTAATAGTCACATTGTCACCTATCGAGACTCTTACACGCCCAATAATATGACAATTTTGTTCAATATTAACATTATCACCAATACTTATAACTACATCATTTTGTGGGTCGACGACTTCTAGTCTAAGGCCATCTCTGATTAAGACCCCTCGACCTATTTCTATATATTTCGGATTAACTATAAGCATTGGTGAAATAATTCTGCTTTTACTACCAAATGATTTCATACAAAACTTATATATTACCTGAGAGTGCAATAATTGGAGTAAACTAACAGCTTTTTTAATTAACATCATTAGTTTCCCATTGGTGCAAGTCATGATTATATTTCTTTATTACTTTCGCTGGATTTCCTGCAACAATGCAAAAACCGGGGAAAGACTTTGTAACAACAGCGCCTGCACCTACAATTGTCCAATCACCCAATATAACTCCCGGTAATATTTTGGCATTGAAACCAACAAAGACATTCTCGCCAAGAACTATTTCACCTTTATCCGTATCTTGTTGCGAAAGAATAGGTCCTTTTCCAGGATCGATGCCATGTGCCATGCTACTTATATAAACATAATCGCTGATCACACAATTTTTTGATATGACAATTTTTGAAGCAGTATGAATATTAACTTCTCGTCCGATATATACACCATCATGTATAAATAAACCCTTGCCTTTTTCAGTAGTTCTAACGATTAGGGTTGGGTTCTTATGAATAAAAGTGTTTTTGCCTACATGAATTTTATTTCTGAATTTTGTGAATAGTTTTAATTTTAATAGACACTGATTGAAAAAACCTATCATGTACACCCCATCACAACTTTACATAAGGAAAATTTTACTTTTTCGATCAACCACGCTACCGCCCCTGGCTCAACAGCTACCAGCACACTGTAAACATAGGCAATAGGCGTACCTTCCGGTACGGCATCTAAGAAATCGCCACAATTTTATATTTCATACTGCAATTCTCAAGGAAGATCTTCGGTCTGTACAAGCCGCCAAAAAGATGGTAACACCTTGAAAAACATAATCATTAACAAAGCAAAAACGGCGGCTTATCGTTCAACGTCTATCTCAGACTGAACGCTATGCCACCGTTTACCGCGCTCTCCTCCATGACAGCGACTTAAAGCAGGAACTTATGCTTTAGCTAGCAGCTTCTGAATACTTTCGCGAAACTTTTGGCCTTCCTTGTGGTTGCGCAGCCCGTACTGGACGAACGCCTGCATATAGCCCATTTTTTTACCACAGTCGTAGCTCTCGCCGGTCATCTGCATCACTTCCACCGGCTGAGTTTCGTTCAGCACCGCGATAGCATCGGTTAGCTGAATACGGCCCCATGCGCCAGGTTCTGTTTTTTCCAATAATGGCCAGATATCAGCTGAAAGAACATAGCGCCCTACTGCGGCAAGATCGGAGTCCAGCGTTTGCGGCTGATCGGGTTTTTCAACAAATTCAACTACCCGGCTCACCTGCCCTTCATTCTGCAAAGGCTCCTGAGTGGTGATCACTGAATACGCCGCCAGATCTTCATTTGGCATATGTTTCGCCAGCACCTGAGTACGACCGGTTTCATTGAACCGAGCGACCATGGCCGCCAGGTTATAGCGCAGCGGATCAGCAGTAGCGCCATCAAGCACCACATCCGGCAGCACCACAACAAATGGACTGTTGCCAATGATAGGCTGTGCGCAAAGGATAGAGTGCCCCAGCCCAAGCGGTTGGGCCTGACGAACGTTCATGATGGTGACGCCTGGCGGGCAAATAGACTGAACTTCGGCCAGCAGCTGACGCTTGACGCGCTGCTCAAGCAGGGCTTCCAGCTCGTATGATGTGTCGAAATGGTTTTCAACAGCATTCTTGGAAGAGTGGGTTACCAGCACGATTTCTTTGATGCCAGCGGCAACAATTTCGTCGACGATGTACTGGATCATCGGCTTATCAACGATAGGCAGCATCTCTTTAGGAATCGCCTTCGTTGCAGGCAGCATATGCATGCCTAAACCAGCGACCGGGATAACTGCTTTTAAATTAGTCATTCTTAGTCCCACCTCTAAATGGTTGGAAGATTATAGTCTTTTCGTGCTCTGATGCCAGCATGAATTTATTAAACGAATGATTCATGCTAACGCCATAGAAGTGTCAACGAAATATGTAAACGCTGCTATTTCAGCCTCTGTTGACTCAGAATTGTCGTAAAAGGGGTTGCATTATTATTTGCTTACCCTTGCGAGCGTAAAATTAAGATGTTCACCGTTGACGTGAAGCTGATCGATGCGGTCAATATCTACCGAGCTTTGCCCTCTTTCATTCACCGCATGAATATTCGCCAGCGACAGCAGCGTGTCGTTTTTGGCCATAAACTTACCCCGCACATCCTTACGGAGGTCGAAGTTTAGCTTCAGGGCGGGCCCCGCTGTGGAAAGCTGCATCACATTGATATTACGCATGAAAAGATGCTGAGGCTTGTTATGAAACTCAAGCGAGGCGCGCTTGAGCGTGACATTGTTCAGTGCCACAAAAGAGGTTGCATTGCCGGATGAGATCTGAATGCCACGTAAAGGGCTACTCAGTTCGCTATTATCGAGTTTAATATCGCTTAGCTTAAAGTTTTGCGGAATCGACAGGTAATTGCCCTTAATCACGCCATAACCAATCAACATCCCGGCGCTGTTCACCATATCCACATCATCAATCACAAAGTTATCGCAGCCATATATTGCCACGGTCGCGTTATCAATCCCTGCGGTGCGGCTAAAGGTCGGATTAATATTACGCGCTTTTACGTTACGAATAACGAAATGCTTCCCATTCTCAACATGAACTAATTGTCGACAGTTACTGCCGGTGATATTCGCCACCACAAAGTTTTTTACCGCCTGATCTTCGGGATAATTATTGTCATATGTGCTGCCCGCCAGCCCGATACCTATTCCCCAGTTAATCTTTCCATTCGTACAGTTAATGTTGTCGATAACGTGGTCAGAAATCAGCAGATCGTGGTCGTTGATCGCCACGTTCCACTCGATAGCATCTCCCTGCAGATGGCTGAAGTGACCATTGGTGATACGTACATTCTCCATGCGGTTGTGAAACCCCTGCCGCAGGATGGCGTAGTTGGCATCATGTACCGTGATGTTGTCGATGGTCAGATTGCGCATAGTCCGGTTATCTTTCCCGCCAATGTAAATCTGCGCCACATTGACAAACCCGCTCATATCTATGCCCTTGATCGTGCAGTCGGATCCCCTCACATCCAGCGTGATGTTGTTAAACCGCCCTTTTCCCTCCCCGACTATCTGGCAGCTATCCTGCAGTACAAATCGCCCTTTGCCGTTGCCTTTCAGCCCACCGGCCACATGCAGCGTTTTCCCCTGCGGCATAAAAATGGCGGTATTAATGCTGTCGCAGACAACGTCTGCCGGGACTTCAACGACATCCGCTGCGGCAAATGCCCGGTTAAACGCGGCTATCCAGTCGGTTTGATAGAAATCTTTGACGTTGACCTGGGCGCTCCGGCCAGCGGCCTTTACCGTGCCCGGAATAAGGGATACCGCTGCCATCGCAGAGCCCGCGGCCAGCAGCTTACGGCGAGACGGTAAAAAGGGAATACGTTTCAGTGGCTTGCTTTTCAACATAAGTCCTCAGCATAAGATTCAGTGAGTTATAGCGTCTGAAGCTGACGGGCAAGCTGCTGGTAGATAACCTGCTGATTGAACTGGCCGGCGACTTTCTCTCTGGCCCGGGCCAGCATCAACTGCAGGTCGCTTTCTGACACGGAAGCGGCAGCCTGTAGCGTGTCGGCAAGGGCAAACGCGTCCTTTTCCGGTACCAGCCAGCCCGACTCATCCGCGTCGATAAGTTCAGGAATACCGCTATGCACAGTGGACACAACGGGAATACCAACCGCCATCGCCTCCATCAGCGCCACAGGAATGCCCTCCATGTCCCCATCCTCCCCCGTGACCGACGGAAGCAAGAACAGGTCGGCCTGGTCCAGCATCGCTTTCACTTCATGACTCGGCTTAAAACCCGGCATAAAGACGACGTCTTCCAGCTGCAGCTGCTCAATCAGCGTCTTCAGACGACGCTCCCAGGGGCCAATACCCAAAATGTTGTAGCGAAATGCCACGCCGCGCGCCTTTAACAGGCGGCAGGCTTCAATGGCAAAATGTAACCCTTTCTTTTCCGTCAGGCGCGCCACCGAGATTATCTCCAGCGGCGAACCCGGCGTTTTCATGGGCCTTAAAGAAAACTTATCCATATCCACGCCCATCCGGGATACCGAGATTTTACTCTCCGGGCAGCCCATGCTCTTCAGGCGGCTGGCCCAGAGATTACTGATGGGCAACATTAAGTCCCCACGCTCAAACAGCTGCCTGTATTCCGGCGTATAGCGAGCCAACGCATCCCGGTGCGAGATATCAATGCCGTGGAACACGGTGGCAATTTTGCCGTTGAGCACGCCAAGTTCTTTCAGCTTGGCGGCAGTCACGCCCGCCGGGCCAAAGTGTGCGATAAAAACGTCGGCCTCAAGCGGCCGTTTCTGCCGTCCGCAAATCGAGGACAGGATCAGATTGCGGGCTTCATCACCATAACGACCCGAATTCAAGGCTCGCCACGTACTGCGGCGTAAAATACCCCGTAAGGTATTGAGTGCCCGCGTTTTCAGCTTCGCGACTTTACCTTCTGGTTCTTCGAGCAACCAGACGGTTTTTTCCGAAAGCCCGTAGCTTTTAAACGCCGCATGGGTATTGGTGAGATCGCCTTTTTGCAGGGCAACAATCTCAACCTCGTGGCCCATGTCGATAAAAGCGGTGATCTGATTCAGCACAAAGGTTTCCGACGCCAGCGGAAACTTCAGCAGGAAGAAACCAACCTTCATTTCTCCCCCTTAACTCGCTCAAGCACCGACTCCACCATTTTCATGCCGTTTGCACGCTCAGCGCTCACTGCCGCCGTAAGACGCTGGTTAATCGCGGGCAATTGCCCCAGAACATCCGCCACTACGCCCTGCAAAGAGCCGTCCAGCAACTGGCGAATATCGATAGCCATTTCTGGCATCCCCAACTGCTGCATGATGCCCGCAGATTTGTGTTCGTAGTTGATGGCGATAGCCGGCGTACCGAAGTTCATCGAAATAATGGCGGAGTGGAGGCGCGTGCCCACCGTCAGCTCACAGGCAGCAAAAATTTTGCCCATTTCAAGATCGTTAAGCTCATCCATCACGACGTGGTAGTCGTCGGGCTGGTTGATGTACTGGCGGATATTAAGCGCCACCATGCGGTCATCTTTGTTATAGCTGTCAATGCCGGTGCAGGTGGAGAGCGCCAACACCTGATAGCCCTGTTCAATGGTGCGGTTCACCACTTCGGCAAAGGCCTTCTCGTAAGCTTCCTGGGTGGTGCCCAGCCGCTTATCAAACGGCGCCAGTTCACGCAGCGTAATGGCCACGGTTTTCTTGCCCTCTACCACGCCGAGCCAGTGTTTGACCGCGTAACCCGGCACAAAATCCTCTTCATGCTGCGCCACCAGCCACGCCGTATCGACCCCTTGTTCGACCTTGCTGGTGTCGATTTGACTTTGTTTCATCAATTCCAGGCTCACGGTTTCACGCAGAATAAGGGACCTGGCGTGACCGAAGACGTAGTTCGCCAGTTGGTTAAACTGCGGCTCCTGGAACGGGCCCACGCTATGCCCGACCATATAAACCGGCTTACGCGCCATAAAGCTGCACAGCGCATGCTCAAACTGGGTAACGCCATACAGATCGACAAAGAAAGAGCCGCCCACCTGAATAATCGCGTCGTATTCCTGCAGGGATTTCACAAAATCAATAAACCCCTGCGGAATAGCGATATTACGCAGTCGCCCGGTGTTGGTCGCTTTCGCCACCAGCACATGGTGCTGATATTTACGGCGCAGGACTTTTTTCACCCGCCCGACCAGCCCGGCAGCGTTGTTATACCGCTTCATTTGCTTGTAGAGCCCGTCGCCCAGCACCGGGCGACCCAGCAGCCAGGCAGAACTGACCGGATAGCGACTCATCACATCCACATGAATGCTGTCATCGAGCGTGGTGATGGCATCAATCAATCCGCGCAAAATGGCGCTATCACCACGGTTGCCGCAAGTATGGTTGCCAAGAATAAGTAACTTCATATTGACCTCTATATTTATGACGAAACGGGAAAAAGAATGTTTTTTACCGCTTCATTGTTCTTAGCCAGCGCGGAGCAGCGCTTTCAAACGTTCGCTTCGGCAAAACTGCTGCTTCAGTTCAACAATCAGCGCATTGCGGGACAAAATAATCATCACCATAAAAGCCACAGCCCCGGCCGCTACCTGTACGCCCAACAAGGCCGCCAGCGGGAGATGCCCGTTGAGCGCCACGCCAAGACCGGCGCTGACAATCAGCGTGGGGAGCGACAGATAAAAAGGCAGCCAGATGCTAAGGATGTATTCCCGGTAGCTGGAGCCCAGTACCGGCTTGATCATGATGAAATAGCTGAGAACGGTGTTAACCACCTGAACCAGCAGGAAACCTAGCGTCACGCCGAGCGCGCCGCCGATCTGGCCACCGACAATAATCGCCGGAATAAACAGGCAGGTTTTAAACACGTTGAACTTAAAGCTGATGTCCACGCGCGCTTTCGCCATCAGCAGCGACCCGATCGGATTCCCGATGGAACGCAGCAGGCCAACAACGCACAACAGCTGCAGGATAGGCGTGATGAACTGCCATTTTTCCCCAAACACCAGCGGAACGAAGTTATTGGAGACCACCATCAGCCCCAGCAGCGCCGGGAAGTTAATGATGCCGACAATCGACAGCAGCTTGTAAAAGTTCACCCGCAGCTTCGCGGTGTCGTCCTGAATCTTGGCAAACGCCGGGAAAAGCACGCGGGTAATGATCGGGTTGAGCTTCATCGGCGGGACAACGGCCACGTTATAGGCAAGGTTATAGCCCCCGGCGACGCTGGCGCCGAGAATACGCGCCAGCACCAGCGTGGAAAGGTTAGTGTTGACGTAGTTGATCACGCTGTCGGCGGTCAGCCAGGCACCAAATTTCAGGTTTGCACTGACTGATTTCAGCGAGAAATGAAAACCAGGGCGGTAAATCTTGCGCCCAAAGAAGCCAAACAGCGAGGTACGAACGACGGTATTCGCCAGGTAACCAATGATTGCCGTGATAGCGAACGGATAATACATTGCTGCCGCGACGGTAACGCTGAACCCCACCAGCACGGACACCGTCTCAATCGAGCCGATCTTTGAAAACTCCAGTTCCTTTTGCATCAGGGCGCGAAACTGCTGCCCGTGCGGGATAACAATAAACGCAAAGGCCAGCGTTTTAATCAGCGGCGACAGGTCCGGGTTATGCAGCACGCCGGCTATCACGCCACTCAGTAAAAACACCGCGATACACACCAGCACGCCCAGCCCGACATTCAGCCAGTAGAGCGTGGTCAGCTCCAGCTGACTTATCTCTTTGCGCTGGATAATCGAGTTGGCGATACCAAAATCAGACAGCGTATCGGCCAGGGCGATGATCACCAGCGACACCGTCAGCAGACCAAACTGATGGTTATCGATGGTTCTGGCCAGAATCGTCATCTGCGCCAGCCCCAAACCAATAATAATCACCGTTGCAATCGCGGACCACTTTGCGCCGCTGATGGTTTTTTCTCTCAGGCTCATGTTGGGTTCCGGTCAGTATGCCGCTTTGTTAACAAAGCCTTTGAAAACGGTCAGGAAAACAATCTTGATGTCGAACCACAGGCTCCATTCGCGAATGTATTCCAGGTCGAATTCCACACGTTTTTCCATCTTGTCGAGGGTGTCCGTCTCCCCGCGCCAGCCATTAATTTGCGCCCAGCCGGTAATACCCGGTTTGACCTTGTGGCGTAGCATGTAGCCTTCTATTAACGCGCGATATTGCTCGTTATGGGCCACGGCATGGGGACGAGGACCGACGATAGACATGCCGCCAAGCAACACGTTGATAAACTGCGGCAGTTCATCGAGAGAGGTGCGGCGCAGGAAGCTGCCCACCGGTGTAATACGTGAATCACCTTTCGTGGCCTGCACAACCACCGCGTCGTTTTCCATCACCTTCATGGAACGGAATTTCCACACTTTGATGGGCTTGCCGTCCATGCCGTAGCGCGTCTGGCGGAAAATAACCGGCCCGGGGGAAGTCAGCTTCACTGCCAGGCTGATGCAAAGCAGAACCGGGGAAATCAGCAGCAGAATAAAAGAGGAAAGCACGATATCTTCCAGCCGTTTGAGTACGCTGTTGAAGCCGCTCAAAGGCGTTTCAAACAGCGGCACAACCGGCACGCCGTTGACCTCTTCGGTTCGGGCATTCAGGATATTGAAGGTAAAGACATCGGGGATCAGCAGTACCGAACAGGTGGTATCCGCCAGCTCACTCACCAGCTTTTTAATGCGCGACTCGTGGCTCATTTCCATCGCGATATAGACTTTATCTATCTGACCGTTGCGGGCGTCGGTCACCAGCGTATTGAAGTTGCCAACGTAGCTAACCAGGGCGCCTGCGGGCGGCTCATCGTCATACACGCCAAGCACGTTAAAGCCGAGCCACGGTTCATTCTTGAAACTTTGTGCCAGCACCTGTCCGACCGGCAGAGAGCCAGCAATCGCCACGCGACGCGTATTAAAACCTTTGTTACGCAGCCAGCCTGCCGCAAAACGGATCCACGACCGGCAGATAACCATCCCCACACCGGTCAACGCATACCAGGCCAGGTACACCCAGAAAGAGCCATCAAAATCGCTGTTAAACGCCAGCAGCCCGGCGCTGAAAACCACGCTCAGAGTCCAGTTTTGCAGCAGCAGGAACAGCTCGCTGGAGATTTTCACCCCACGCCATGAACGATAAAAGTCCGTCATCCCGCCGATCATCTGAAACACAACGAGGGTCAATAAAGCCATCAGCAAATGCATATAGAGAAAGGGCAAAGCGTTAGCTTTGCAAACCATCCATAGCCCGGCAAACATGATGCTGATGTCAGAAAAACGTTGCACCATAGAGATCAACGATGCGTTGGTTTTTGGCAGCTCTCGCTTTTTTAGATTTGTCATCGTTTTACCTTAGAAAGTTGTCGCATCGGTGTTTCCCCCCTCACCCTGGCCGTCTCCCTCAAAGGGAGAGGGAACTGTCCGGACTTCCCCCTCTCCCCTTTGGGGAGAGGGTTGGGGTGAGGGGCCAAAACCTCTGAATACGGCAGATTATTGGTTCAGCAACGCCATAATCTCCTGCGTTCGCGCCTGCATCAGCGCCTCATCCCCCCGTGACTCCACGTTCAGGCGCACCACCGGCTCGGTGTTAGAGCTGCGCAGGTTGAAGCGCCAGTCGCCAAACGCCATGCTAATGCCGTCCGTGTGGTCAATCTCTTCCGCGTGTGGGCCAAAATGCGCGCGTACCCGCTCTATCGCCTCTGCCGGGGTTTTCAGCTTGCTGTTGATTTCGCCGCTTGCCGGCCACGCCGCCATGCGATCCTCCACCAGTTCACCCAGCGTTTTGCCCTTCAGGCACAGCAGCTCGGTCACCAGCAGCCACGGGATCATCCCGCTGTCGCAGTAGGCAAAATCGCGGAAATAGTGATGTGCACTCATCTCCCCGCCGTAAATCGCATCCTCCTCGCGCATACGCTCCTTGATAAACGCATGTCCGGTTTTCGACATCACCGGCTGGCCACCCGCTCGCTCGACGATATCGACCGTGTTCCACGCCAGGCGCGGATCGTGAATGATTTTTGCCCCAGGCTGTTTTTCGAGGAACGCCGCCGCCAGCAGGCCGACGATGTAGTAGCCCTCAATAAACCGCCCTTTCTCGTCGAACAGGAAGCAGCGGTCAAAATCCCCGTCAAAAGCGATGCCCATATCGGCCCCGTGCGCAATCACCGCGTCGCGGGTATCGGCGCGGCATTCCGGCAGCAGCGGGTTAGGGATCCCGTTCGGGAAATTGCCGTCCGGCGTGTTGTGCACCTTTACAAACGTCAGCGGGACATTCAGCGCCTTAAAGCGAGCCTCGATGGCGTCCACAATCGGGCCGGCCGCGCCGTTACCGGAGTTGACCACCAGCTTCAGCGGTTTGATGTGGCTGACGTTGATGTAGGAGAACAGATGGTCGAGGTAGGCCTCCACCACCGACACTTTCCGATAGCTGCCGCGCGCCGCCTCATTCACCGGCGGGAAGTCGTTGGCTTCCGCCAGCCGCTGCACGTCGCGCAGGCCGGTGTCACCGCTGATAGGCCGAGCCCCCTGGCGCACCAGCTTCATGCCGTTGTAGTCCATCGGGTTGTGGCTGGCGGTCACTTCGATCCCGCCGTCCACGTTCAGATGCCAGGTGGCAAAGTAAATCTCTTCGGTGCCGGACAGGCCGATATCCAGCACGTCCACGCCCGCATCCTGCAGGCCCCGCGCCAGCGCCTGTTTCAGCGATTCGCTGGTCAGGCGTACGTCGCCGCCGAGGACGATGGTTTTCGGCTTCAGGTACTCACCGTAGGCGCGGCCGATGCGCCAGGCGATGTCTTCATTCAGTTCGTCGCCCAGGCGACCGCGGATGTCATAAGCTTTAAAACAGGTCAGTTGCTGCATGATTTCGCTCCTTCGGGCAACAGTTACCCAACCCACGGGTTCTTGGCCCGTGGAGCATGTTTTTTAGTCAGGGATTAAATACGTCCGTAGCGGTCCTGGAAACGGACGATGTCGTCTTCTTCCAGATAGGTGCCGGAGCGAACCTCAATCAGATCAAGAGGGATTTTGCCGGGGTTCTCCAGGCAGTGGGTCATGCCGAGCGGAATGTAGATAGATTCATTTTCGCCCAACAGCTTAATCTCATCCCCCAGCGTGACTTTGGCGGTGCCCGCCACCACAATCCAGTGCTCGGCGCGGTGATGGTGCATTTGCAGCGACAGGCCCTCGCCCGGCTTAACGGTGATGCGCTTCACCTGGTAACGCTCCCCGGCGTCGATGGAGTCGTATTTCCCCCACGGGCGGTAAACTTCCCGGTGGTTATGGTGCTCGTGGCGGCCATCACCTTTGATGCGTTCCACCACTTTCTTCACGTTCTGTACGTGGTCACGGTCGGCAATCAGCACCGCATCTTTGGTTTGCACCACCACCAGGTCTTTTACGCCCACGGTAGTCACCAGGCCGGATTCAGCGTAGATATAGCTGTTTTCGGTTTCATGACTGATGACGTCGCCGTGATGCACGTTTCCTTCCGGGCTTTTGGCGCTGATTTCCCACAGCGAAGACCAGGAGCCCACATCGCTCCAGCCGGCATCCATCGGCACCACCACTGCATCGGCGGTTTTTTCCATCACCGCGTAGTCGATAGACTCATCCGGGCAGGCCAGGAACGCCTGCTCGTCGACGCGGACAAAATCCAGATCCGGATCAACGCCCGCCATGGCTTTTTCGCAGGCGGCCAGAATATCCGGGCGAAACTTCGCCAGCTCTTCCAGATAGCGTCCGGCACGGAACAGGAACATGCCGCTGTTCCAGTAGTACTCGCCGCAGGCGACATAGGCCTGAGCGGTGGAAAGATCGGGTTTTTCGACGAACTGTGCGACGCTAAACGCCAGGGCATCGGCCCCGTTTGCCGGCGCGGACACGGCACCACGACGGATATAGCCATAGCCCGTTTCCGGCAGGTCAGGGACGATACCGAAAGTCACCAGCTTGCCTGCCTCGGCGTAAGGCATCGCGCAGCGCACCGCTTCGCGGAAAGCTTCTTCATTCTGGATAACGTGATCGGCAGCGAGGATCAGCATCAGCGGATCCTGCTGCGGCTGGTTACGCAGCGCGGCCAGGGCGGCTAGCGCAATGGCTGGAGCTGTGTTGCGTCCGGCCGGTTCCAGCACGATATTTTCGGTCAGTTTGTTTAGCTGGCGCAGCTGCTCGGCGACGATGAAGCGGTGTTCCTCATTGCAAATCACCACCGGACTTTCGCACTCTACCCCGTTCAGGCGATTGATGGTGGTTTGCAGCATGGTCAGATCCCCTTTCAGGCAGAGGAACTGCTTGGGGTACAGCACGCGGGACAGCGGCCAAAGGCGGCTCCCGTTCCCGCCCGCCATGATCACCGGATAGAGTTGTGACTGACTCATCATTTATCCCCGTCTTTTTATGAAGAAATAGCAGCAATAAATTGGCTTAACACGTTCTCTTTTTCGAGCGTGCGTTCGGCATATTCACGTGCCGTCGTGTTGTTTTGAGGCAATTGCAGACACTGCTCTATGCCCGCCGCCAGTGCATCGGCAGACTCCGGCATCACGCAAACCGCAATACCCGGATAGGCGTCGCAAAGCTGACCCAGCTCTGTTTCAGGCTCGGCGGTAATCACCGCGTTTCCACCGACGGCCAGGATGTTGGTGAGTTTTGACGGCAGAACGGCGTCTGCGGCTCCCCGGCGCTGGATCACCAGGTGGCAATCGGCCAGGCCTAGCAGCGCGGGCAGCGCTTCGTAAGACTGAAGCGGATGAAACACCACGTTACTCAGCCCGTGAACGTGTACCAATTTTTCGAGCCTTTCTTTACCGCCGCCCTGGCCAACAATC
Organism: Cedecea neteri; assembly: GCF_000758305.1. NCBI lineage: Bacteria > Pseudomonadati > Pseudomonadota > Gammaproteobacteria > Enterobacterales > Enterobacteriaceae > Cedecea > Cedecea neteri. The sequence continues at coordinate 4,360,017 of NZ_CP009458.1, forward strand.
ACGAACAGGTACGGGCTCTCTGAGAACCGGCCCGCCACTTCAATCACCGTTTCCAGCCCCTGTTTTTCACCGATGTTGCCGGAGTAGAGAATGATTTTTTTATCTTCTGGCAGTTTGAGTGCCTGGCGCACAATCTGGATTTGCGCAGGGTCAACGTCACGGAAACGCGCCACTTCCGACCAGTTAGGGAAGAAAATCACCCGCTGTGGGTCGACGCCTTTCTCCGTCGCTTTATTCATCATCGAGCGCGAAATGGTGGAGACGTTATCGACGTTGTGCAGCCCGCTTTTTTCAAAGCGCTGGGCCAGACGAGCAATTTTGCCCGGCGTTTTACCGGCCATGCCGAGGCCGAGCATCGCGTCCACCTCATAGTCCTGAATATGCAGCAGCGTGCGCGCCCCGCTCAGTTTTGCCAGCAGGCGCATGCCTGGTACACAAAACAGCGTCGGCACGACGCCAATCACGCGGTCTGGCTTCCAGCTACGCTGCGCCAGAAGCGGGAAAAATGAACTCAGCGCGAAGCTGCCTAAATGGATCAGGCGCTTCAGCGTCGAAGGCTGCTTCGGCACGTACAGCGGGCAGCGCCAGACGGTCGCTTTCCCCTGCTCTTTTTTATATTTCCACGCCGAGTAGTCCGGATGCACGCGCCAGACCGGATAATAAGGTGGCGCGGTGATCACCCGTACTTCATGGCCCCGGCTGGTCATCCACTCCACCATTTCACCGGTGTACTTACCGATGCCGGTCAGTTCCGGGGAATAGTTAATGCCGTAGACCAGAATTTTCATAAGCCCGGTACCTTCCCTTTGCCCTGGGTGATGAAGTAAGCGCGGCTGTTGTCGTGCACGTCTTCGCGCTTGAGCAGTGCTTCCGGCGTCAGCCAGCAGTAAGCCTTGTGCTGTTCAGCCGGCAGGTTCAGCTGTTTGTCGTCCACCCGCAGGCGGAAACCCAGCACCACGTAATGGGTCGAAAAATCCTTCCCGGAGAAGTTATCGCCGTAGAAATGCTGCCAGACGCCGTAAAACTCCCCGTCCAGCAGAGTGAACGATTTACCCAGTTCAGCCTCGGTGAGCCGAATAAAGGCATTCGCCAGCGTTTCGTTCTTCAGCACTCTTCCCCCCGGCACAAACCAAAAGCCCTTCGCAGGGCGATTGGTCCGCAAACCCAGCAGGAACTCGCCCGCCTGGTTTTCGACGATAAGGTCGATGGAGATCAGCGGCGTAGCGCTCACTACGGTGGCAAAATCTTCAGCGCTCAGAAACATGCTTACCCCCGGAACCGCTGCTGGTTTTCGAGGAACCACTGGTAAGTGCTGGCGAGGCCCGCCTCCAGGGAAATCTCGTGATACCAGCCGAGGCGATGCAAACGGGAAACATCCAGCAGTTTGCGCGGGGTGCCGTCCGGTTTAGTGGCGTCGAACACCACACGCCCACGGTAGCCGGTAACTTTCGCCAGCGTCTGCGCCAGTTCACGGATGGTGCAGTCCACGCCGGTGCCGACGTTAATGTGCGACAGCATCGGGTCGGTATTCTCCTGCCACACTTCCTGAGCCAGCTCCATCACGTGAATGCTGGCCGCGGCCATATCGTCCACATGCAAGAACTCACGCATCGGTGTGCCGCTGCCCCACACCACCACGTCCGGGGCATTCTCCTGCGTAGCTTCATGGAAACGGCGCAGCAGGGCCGGGATGACGTGGGAGTTGCTCGGGTGGAAGTTGTCGTTCGGCCCATACAGATTGGTCGGCATCACCGAGCGGTAATCCCGGCCGTACTGGCGGTTGTAGGATTCGCACAGCTTGATACCGGCAATCTTGGCAATCGCATACGGCTCGTTCGTGGCTTCAAGCGTGCCCTGCAGCAGCTCGCTTTCGGCCATCGGCTGTTTCGCCAGCTTCGGATAAATACAAGATGAGCCGAGGAACAACAGTTTGTTCACGCCGTGCGTGTGCGCGGCATGAATAATGTTGCTTTCGATCATCATGTTCTCGTAGATAAACTCTGCCGGGAACGTGTTATTGGCGACGATGCCGCCCACTTTAGCCGCCGCCAGGTAAACCTGGTCGATTTTCTCACTGGCGAAGAAGGCGTTAACTTCCCCGGCATCCAGCAGGTTCAGCTCATCGCGCCCGCGCAGCACCAGCTCAACGTCATCGCGCTGCCCAAGCTGGCGGACGATGGCCGAGCCGACCATCCCACGGTGACCGGCAACAAAGATACGTTTCTTATTCATGCTCAGGACTCCAGCGCGATGGCGACCTCGTAACCATGGGACTTCAGCAGAGAGTGTTTCTTCGCCGCTTCCAGGTCTTTGGCTACCATTTCACCGACCATCTCCTGCAGGGTGATTTCCGGCTTCCAGCCCAGCGTTTCGTGCGCTTTGGTTGGGTCGCCCAGCAGGGTTTCGACTTCCGCAGGGCGGAAGTAACGCGGGTCAACGGAGACAATAACGTCGCCTGGTTTCACGCCCGGTGCGTCGTGGCCCGTGACGGAAACCACAATGCCCTTCTCTTCCACGCCCTGACCTTCAAAGCGCAGTTTGATGCCCAACTGAGCCGCAGCCATTTCCACGAACTGACGCACGGAGTACTGCACACCGGTGGCAATTACGAAGTCTTCCGGTTTTTCCTGCTGCAGCATCATCCACTGCATTTTCACGTAGTCTTTGGCGTGGCCCCAGTCGCGCAGGGAATCCATGTTGCCGAGGTACAGGCACTTTTCCAGGCCCTGAGCGATGTTGGCAATCGCGCGGGTAATTTTGCGGGTAACGAAGGTTTCGCCACGGCGCGGAGATTCGTGGTTGAACAGGATGCCGTTACAGGCATACATGCCGTAGGATTCGCGGTAGTTGACGGTGATCCAGTAGGCGTAAAGCTTGGCAACCGCATACGGGGAACGCGGGTAGAAAGGCGTAGTTTCTTTTTGCGGGATCTCCTGCACCAGGCCGTACAGCTCTGAAGTGGAGGCCTGGTAGAAGCGGGTTTTCTTTTCGAGGCCCAGGAAGCGAATGGCTTCCAGCAGGCGCAGGGTGCCCATCGCATCCACGTCCGCGGTGTATTCCGGCGACTCAAAAGACACCGCTACATGGCTCATCGCGCCCAGGTTGTAGACTTCGTCCGGTTGCACTTCGGACAGAATACGGGTCAGGTTGGAGGTGTCGGTCAGGTCGCCATAGTGCAGATGGAATTTAGGGTTGCCCGCGTGCGGATCCTGATAAATGTGGTCCACGCGCTCGGTGTTGAAAGATGAGGCGCGGCGCTTGATACCGTGAACTTCATAGCCTTTTTCCAGCAGGAATTCCGCCAGGTAAGAGCCGTCTTGTCCGGTGACACCCGTAATGAGAGCTACTTTAGTCATGATAATTTATCCTCTGTGAACATTTTTATTGGCCCTTACCCCTCACTTCATGTCTCTCCGCGAGGAGAGACAACCGATAACAAACAAAGCGAGGGTGAAAAGAATTACGCGCGGTCGCGTACTTTTATTGCCGGGTTTCCCCGGCAAACGGCATTCGCCGGTAATGATTTATAAACGCTACTCCGGGCTCCCACGACGCAGCCATCGCCTATCGTGACGCCAGGGGAAACAAACACATCCGTCGCCAGCCAGCATTTTTCACCAATCACAATCGGTGACTGGGTAATATCAAAATGCTTACTCATATAATCGTGGCTGCCGGTGCACAAATAACATTTTTGCGACACTACTGAATTTGCGCCGATGCTAATTTCGCCGAGGGTATAAAGCACCGCATCATCGCCAACCCAGGCATAATCTCCGAGCGTTAACTTCCACGGATAAGTAATTTTCACCGAGGGGCGAACAACAACCTTTTTGCCTACTTTCGCCCCAAACATGCGTAATAAAAAGGCACGCCACGGATATAAAACCTGCGGAGACCAGGCAAATAACGTGGCCTGTACCGCCCACCACAATTGCACTTTAATGCCGCTCGCGCCGCGAAACCCCCTCGGTACACTGAAGCCGCTTAAATCCTGCATAATATTTCCCGTATGCTTTAGGTTTTGTTATAAAGCGCTTTGGCCTTGCCGGTTGTTTTTAACCGCAGTTGAAAAGAGAGTTCTGCAATGAATCCCGGCACGCGTAAGATTTTTCTCTGTACATTCCTGGCATCGCGGCACAACTCGACGTTATTAGAGGTAGAAACACCGCCCATTGAAAATTCAGACACCAGCCCTTTGATACGCTTAAAGGCATAACCGCTTTTGTACATTTTTGCCGCCAGCGCGTAATCGGATGAGACTTTATATTGCAGGTCGTAAGGATATTTACGCAGGCCGGAGAGCGGGAAAAAGATCGCCTGATGGCTTGCCGGCAGGCTGTGATAGATATACCAGCCGCGCTTGGCGCTGCGGCGAATTTTATTGCCGTCGCCAAAGTCCAGCAGCGCGTCGCCAATCACCATCGCATCGTCACGCTCGCCTAACGCTGCCAGCTGATAAATCACCTCGGCAATCTCAGGGTGGAAAGCATCGCCGGAGTTCAGAAAGAGTGCGTAGCGCCCCTGCGCCATGGCAATCCCTTTGTTCATCGCGTCGTAAATACCGTTGTCTTTCTCGCTGACAAAGCGCAGGTTGTACTGGCCCTGCAGGCCAGCAAGAAACTCAGCCGTGCCGTCCGGAGAGTTGCCATCCACCACAATCCATTCGAACTCAATATCTTTGGCCTGTGCCAGGTGTGCCAGTGATTGCCAGGTTTTGACTACCCCGTCATAGTTACGCCATGCGACTGTAATAATACTTAACAACATTATTGCGCACCTCCTGGCAGCGAATGATTAATTGCTTTACGCAAAATAAATGGGCAAACAATTAAAAATGCATATTCCGGGCTAAAAATAGAACCGGTAAAGAACAAAGATACAGGCATAAACAACCAAAGCTGAACACGATAATTCTCATTATTACCAAATGCATTACGCATCATTTTCATGACTCGCCACATATAGCCAGCGGTCATTAATACTGCAAACCATGAGAAATAAATAATCAGCAGATACAGTCCATTGTCCACAGTTTTCCCTACATCCGCACCGTTAAATATTCCGAATGATGCGACATATTCATAGAGAGAACCAAAACGTACTACACCATCAACGTTTGCCAGGGAATATCCAACCATCGCCAACGGACCAATAATACGGTAATACGATGACGAACCTTCTGTCCCCAAATCACCAACACGGGTAGCGATATAAGGGAAAGCAAATACCAAACCGATTAAAAAAACAGCCAGCGAAATAATTGCCAATGGCAACTTCTTTTTAATGGCGCTTTTATTAAGGTATTGGAACGCCCACTCCAGCAGATAGAACAATATAAACGTCATTACCCCGGAGAAAGATCCTGACAGGATTATCCCTAAAAGAATCATAACATCAGTTTTCGGCGTTTTGATACCAAACTGTTTGATGCTAAGCCAAATTGAGATTAATGCCAGGGCGAAGAAAGCGGGTTCAAAATAGAGCGCCGTAGTACGCCGCCCACCAAAGCTAATAAAGTTGAGCACGTAACTGTTACTGTAGATGAGAAATTTCGAAATTTTCTCAATCAGACTGCTGCCGCCGGTCAGAATAATCTGAGCCATTTCCGCCGCCGCCAGCGCCACAATAATGCCCACCACGCCGTAGAAAAATCGTAATATCTTGCGGTGATTGCGCTGCGAAATAGTTTTAAAACGGCAACTCCATGTCAGACCCAATATCAGCACAATATAGACAAACAGCATCATCGAGGTGACGTACTTGGCCGGGTCGAGCGACTGGCCGAAAATGTAGTTAAACGCCGTCAGCCCCGCCCCCACGCCCAGCGCAATCATCAGCTTTTTGAGGTTGATGCGCTCGATGTACAAAAACAGTATCGCCGGCAGGAAGGTCACGATGGTTATCGGGAAACTCTCCCCCAGAGAGGCAAGCTTAATGTTCACCACCAGATAGATGAACGGCAGCAGCAGATAGCTACAGACCCTGATAGAACGAGACATACTCCTCCAGCATCTGCTTGCCGCTATAGGCCGTGCGGCTGGCTGCACGGAAAGTCGCTAAATCGGTCGCGAAAACCTGCTCAGCCAGCTGCGTTTTTTTAAGCTGCACCAGCGCCAGAACCTGCTCAGACGTGAAGGTTTTGCCTCCGACTTTGCGCAAAACTTCATCGGCGGCTTCACTGCTCGTCGCCACAACCGGCACGCCGATAGACAGCGCCTCGCACAGGATCAGCGGATAGTTATCCACCCGGGAACTGAACACCAGGCTGTCCATCGTATTCAGCTCGCTCATCAGCGCCCGCTTATCGGTCATATAGCCGTGGTTCACCACGTTAGCGCCTTCAAACGGCGAGAACTTGCCGAAGGTATGCAGCTCAATTTTGTCCCCCAGGGCCATCATTGCCTGCACCAGTTTCTGGTTGGTTTTGCCGTCATAGCGCAGGTCGTGGGCAACAATAGCCACGCGAGGTTTCGCCGCTGCGACGCTGCTTTCGGGCAGCTCCGCCAGAATCGCCTCGGTGGCAACGTCGATACCGTTATTGATGATGCTGCAGCGCCCTGCGCCATAGAGCTGATTAAAAGCGTCTGCGACATGCTGGCTGGGGGAAATAAACTTGCAGCCCAGCGCCAGCATCTCGCGAAACAGCTGGCGCTTGCCCGCTACCTGTTGGTGCGCCTTATCCACTTTGACCGGCGGATAGTTGTTCAGCGTCGGGCATTTAACACAGCCGGTTTTCCAGCCTTCACAGCCGTCCAGAAATGCGCAGCGCCCGGTGATGCTCCAGTGATCGTGCAGCGTCCAGACGAAGGTGACATCCGACTTGTGGGCCTTCACCCGCTGGCAAAACGACACCATTTCGTCCAGGTTCAGCCAGTAGCTGTGCACCACATGGAAATGCAGCACAACCGGCTGCGGGCTGCGAGTGACCCGGCGGTAAAGCTTATTCAGATTGCCGAATGGATCGCGGTTCAGAAAACGGAACAGCGCGATATTGGCGACGGACACCAGGCGAGGCGTGTGCTTTTCAACGTCGGGATAAATGTCATGGCTGGCGCTTTTCTTGCCGCCTTTGCCATAACCGTAGATAAAACGTGAAGACAGTCCGGCCTGGCGTGCTCGCTGGTGCAGATCGAGCGCCACGCCTGCCGCGCCGCCTTCAGCCAGGCGCACATTAAACTGCATGATGTTCATTGGATCACCTTCACCCGAGCTTTTTCCCCTACCACCAGCGCGTTGTCCGGCACGCTGTCCAGCACCACACTGCCGGCCCCTACAGACACGTTATTGCCGAGAGTGATATCGCCCACTATGATCACGTTGGCCCCCAGCTCAACGCCGTTGCCTATCACCGGGCAGGCAAGACTGTTCCCCCGGTTACCAATGGTGACGCCGTGGCGGATGGTGAAATCATCCCCGGCGACGACAAACTTATTGATAACCACCGCGTAGCCGTGATGAATCGTGAACCGGCGGCCAATGGTTGCCCCAGCCTGAATTTCATAGCCAAACAGGCATTCGGTAATAAAGCGGTAGGCCAGCAGCACCGGCGCGGCCCAGAGATTGTTAATGACGCTTTTCTTGCGCCACACCGAGCAGAAGTGGGCCACGCGATAGGCCAGCACCATGCAGCACGGGCGCAGGCTCCAGCTATTGGCACGAATATCCTCCAGCATGCTTACCTCCCCCGCAGACTATCGGCCAGGCGCTTGCCGTTGCGCACCGTCAGCAGAGCTAACAGCGTGCGCCATGACATGCGCTTATTGCGGATTTGGTAGAGCGTATATAGCTGATATTTCTTGCTGGCCCGGTCGAACTTGGCTTTGTGCTTACGGTAAAAGTGGAAATAGCCGGCAAATTTCTTCGGGGATTTGGTTATCTGCATTTCGCCGTGATTAACGTGCAGAATTTGGGTCGCCTCTTCCACCTTCCACGGCTGGCCGAACGCCACCACCATACGCAGGAAGATATCGTAGTCCTGCGCCGCTTTAAGCTCAGTATCAAACAGGCTGCTCTTAAAACGCTCGGCGTAGGTAAAGACCTGATTGCCGATAATATTGCGCTTGTAGAATAACTTCAGGGAATACGGTGACTTCGGGTACAGCGGCAGGCTGGTCGGCTGCGAGTAGACCTGCCCTTCACACAGATAGTCGTTGGCGTATAAAAATGCGTGGGTGACCAGCTGATGTTGGTGGGACAGAAATACCGACAGACGGTTCGGCGTCCATTCATCATCATCATCAATGCCGGTAATAAACCGCCCCTGCGCCAGCTGAATCGCCTGGTTGCGTACCGCGCAAGCGCCGCTGTTCACGTCGTTGTGAATGTAACGCACCCGCGGATCGCCAAGATCTGCAACAAACTGCTGTAGCTGCTGGAAGCTGGCGGAGCAGTCATCGACGATAATCATTTCCCAGTGATCATAATCCTGACGCAGCACCGAATTGATGGCGCGAATAGCCAGCTGCTGACGGTTCCACGTCGGCATATATATAGAGATAAGCGGGCGAGTTGCGCTGCTGTTCATGGCCATCACCTTATTTAGCATCCGACTTATATTCGTATTCGTAATACCCGTAATCCTGGTAGCCCGTGGCCCGACGGAAAATCGAGTTAAGGATCACGCCGCGCACGGCAATGCCGTTCTGCTCAAAGCGGCTCAGGCTGGTTTCCACTTCTTTCAGCGTGTTCACCGCGTAGCGCGCCACCATCAGCGTGGTGCCCGCATGACGCCCCACAATTGCCGCGTCGGTGACGGCCAGAATCGGCGGCGTATCAATCAGCACCAGGTCATAATTTTCGCTGGCCCACTTCACCAGTTGAGAGAAGCGCTCGTTCATCAGCAGTTCGGACGGGTTAGCCGGGACCTGCCCGCGAGGGATAAGGTCAAAGTTCGGCACGGACGTTTTCTGCGCGCAGCGGGTAATATCCCCCTGCCCTGACAGCACGTCGGACAGCCCGTTGACGTTGGTGGTCCCCAGCAGTTCGTGGGTATAGCCTTTGCGCATGTCGCAGTCCATCAGCAGCACGCGTTTGTTAGTCTGGCTAATCACCGCCGCGAGGTTGGCGCACACAAAGGTTTTACCGATAGACGGACTAACGCCGGTGAGCATCAGGACATTGTTGGAGGCCTGCATCATGGCGAAGTGCAGGCTGGTGCGCAGGCTGCGAATGGCTTCAATGGCCAGATCGGTCGGGTTACCCACCGCCAGCAATTGGCTCTGTTTGAAGCGCTTAGTGCCTTTGACGTTGCGCAGGTTGGCCTGATCGCGGGTTTTCTGCCATTCCGAGAGCGGAATGCTTGCATAGACGCTGAGCCCCGCCTCTTCCAGCACGGTCGGGCTTTCAATGCCGCCGTTAAACAGCGAGCGCAGCAGTACACCAATCACGGACACAATCAGACCCAGAATGATGCTGCCCAGTACCACCAGCACGCGCTGTGGTTTAACCATGCCCGGCTGCGTAATCGCCGGGTCGACGATGCGCACGTCACCCACCGTACTGGCTTCGGTGATTTTCAGCTCTTGCTGTTTATTCAGCAACTGCATGTAAACCTGTTGCCCGGACTCCACATCGCGCGTCAGGCGCACGATTTCCTGCTGGGTCTTAGGCATCGCCGCGATGCTGTTGGTCAGGCGAGCTTTCTGATCTTCCAGCGTTCTACGCTGCTCCAGCAGCGTGCGGTAGGACGGGTGAGCTTTGGTGTACAGCTTGGAGATCTCAGCCTCTTTGAAGGTCAGCTGATTCAGCTGAGCGTCAATATTGACCACGGAATCCAGCAGCGATTTCGCCTCCAGGGAAAGATCCACCGAATCCTGACGCTGGCGATAAGCATTCAGCTTGTTCTCTGCGGCATCCAGATTGCGGCGCACTTCAGGCAACTGCTCTGCCAGGAACTTCAGGCTTTTGGCGGCCTCTTCAGATTTGCGCTGCACGTTCTGCGCCAGATAGTTGCGGGTAATGCTGTCGAGAATGGTGCGGATCTGATCTTTATCTTCTCCGGTGTAGGAGAGGCTGAGCACGCCAGTATCTTTGCCGTTTTCGGTCACCGTCAGATTGCCGAGCAGCTGGTTGATCATCCCTAGCGTGGAATACTTCACCACCGTGAAATTGTCACCAGCCTGCGCCTGGATGCCATCCACCTGCATCGTGACGCCTGATTTGCTCAGCAGCTTACCCACTTCACCTTTGGCGCTAAAACCATTGTCACTGGTCAGCTGGTACTGTTTATCGTTCAGTACTTCAACGGTAAAGGTGTCTTTGTTCATCGCTGCGGGGAGCGTGAAGGTGGTGACATTCACCGTGTCGTTCTGATGCCCCTGCAACCGATCCCAGCCCGCACCGAACAGCCAGAAGGTGTTCTTGGTCACCGAGATATCCAGATTCAGGTCATCAACGGTTTTCCCCAGCACCATGCGGGACTGGATCAGCTGAATTTCTGCGGCAGAAGCCGGTGGCTTATTGGTTAGCGCAGAGCTGATATCGTTCACCAGCGTGTTACCGGCATTTTGCTCGATTTGCACCAGCGCATCGGCCTTGTACACCGGCGTGGCAAACAGGGCATAAACCGCGGCCAGCACGGCAAACAGCCCGGTAATGCCGATAACCCACCAGCGAGCCTCCAGCACGGTACCAAACAAACGGCCAATATCAATTTCGTCATTGCCCTCGGTCGGGGCGCTCGAACGGCGTACTTTCTCTGTCATTGTTATCCCTGATGAGCGTTGAGTGCGTTAGCCCACTTTTGGGCAGAAAGGTCGAGCATGCTGTAGACCGCTTCAAAGGCGTCACGGCTTTTACGATAGGGATCGGGGATTTCTTTCTCTGCATCCCAGTGGCCAAACAGCATCACTTTGCCGCGCATTTCGGGTGCCATTTCGCACAGCGTGGTGATGTGGCGTTTTTCCATCGCCAGAATCAGGTCATGCTCCCGGCACAGGCGGCCGGAAACCTGGCGGGCTAAATGTCCCTCAAGAGAAAGATTGTGCCGCCCGGCGACCTCAACAGCGCCGGCATCCGCACTCTTCCCGACCAGCGCCCCCAGCCCTGCAGAGCTGACGCTAAGCTCCGGATGGTAGCGTTTGAGCAGCCGTTCAGCCGTGGGGGAACGGCAGATGTTCCCCACGCAAACCACAAGTATTTTGTTGAACATAGCGCGTTACCAGGTGTGGATATCTTTGGCGGTATCGGTCATGTAACGAACGCCGCTGATGGTTGGCAGGAGCTGGTTGATCAGGCGATTCCAGCGGGAAACCGGGGCTGTGGTGACGTACACCACGTCATACGGCTGGAGCTGGAACTCGGTGCCCATCACCAGCGAAGTCGCATCGGACATATCGAGCTGATAAATGTTGGCGATCTTGCCGTTTTGCTGTGTCTGCCCTTTGAGCGGACGAATAACGAAGATGCCGCTGGCGTTTGAAGAGGTGAGATCGATACCTTCGGCCTGGCCAAGCGCTTCGGTGAGCGTCATGCCGCTGAAGTCCATTTTGAGGGTGGTTTGCTTCTTCACTTCCCCCATCACGAACACTTTCAGATCGTCATTACGCGGCACGAACAAAATGTCGCCGGGGTAGAGCAAATGGTTTTGGCTAAGGTCGCCGTTTTGCATCAGCGCCTGCAGAGAAATACGTTTTTCCTGCCCGTTGTGGGTCAGAACGACGTTACGCCAGTCGGCCACTTCGGTTAAACCACCTGCGGCATTGATCGCGTCGAGGATAGTCAGCGGCACGTTAGTGATGGGCTGCTGGCCGGATTTATTGACCTGCCCGGAGATATAGGCCTTTTGCGAGCGGAAGGCAGCGATATTAACGTCCACCTGCGGCTGGGCAATGTACTGCGCAAGACGGCTGGTAATATCGCTGCGAATTTCTGCGAGCGTTTTGCCGGTCACGCTGATTTTACCCACATACGGGTAGAACATGGTGCCGTCCGGCTGTACCCAGTTCCCGGTGTCGCTTGAGCTACGATACTGCCCCGCTGGCGTGGTCAACTCAGGGTGATCCCAAACCGTGACGTTTAATACATCTCCCGGCCCGACGCGGTACTGGTAATTGGCGATATCTTTATCCAGCCCGGCATTCGGTTGAGCAACCACTGGGCGAGGCCTCAGTTGCTCCACCAGTCGCGGCGTTAAAGGATAAACATTGACCATTCGGTCAAGGTCAAAATCAGCATCCTGTTGTTTGATTACGTCTTTTCCTGAAGCAGACATATTGCTGCCGGGAAATACCGTGCAACCGCTCATCAGGGTGACTGACACCAATAAAGGCATCAACTTAAGTTTGTATTTTATCATTGAATATTTATCACTATGGCTGAGTAATTATCCTGAGCGAATAAAACAGGCAAGCAATTAGCCGTGAGGATGAAGTACAGAATTGAACATATTCAGAAAGTGAGATAACTGGCATTATTCCTAAAATAAGCTTATTTCCCGACATTCTGATGACTCCATGACTTGCTGTTATCTGGCCGCATCCGGGCACGCTACCGCCCCTGGCTCACAGTCACCAACCTACTGAAAACGGTAAATAATCCTAATCATCTAAGGTATTCAAATATCCAGTAAGATATTGAAATCAGAGAATCAGGTTTTATGAAAATGCTGGGGCGAACTATTAACCAATGTATAAAAAAACATTCATTGCTAATCATCGATAAAGATTGTTGCAGCTTAAAACTCAGCAAGCAAGGAGACAAAAGGCCGCAACGGGACTTTTAAGAATAATATGAACCACGCAATAATAACGTTTTAGGATTTTCTTTATATTGACAGAGGTAATACCAGGATAATTACTCGTATAATATGCAGAACTATCTCATAGAGCTTAATGGCAATATAAAATAGACAATCGAAATACTTCTTTTAATATTGTCCATAATGACTTACCGGATATTCATTTAATGATGATAATTCTATAAGTCATTACGGATTAATCTCAGGCAAACATTGCTTTTTGTCCGACAATTATCCATCATTTCCGTGTGGCATTTGCCCGTAAGTTAAAGGCTATAAACCCCGTATGGAATGGATTGCCGACCCCTCAATCTGGGCCGGGTTAGTTACCCTGGTCGTTCTCGAATTGGTTTTGGGCATTGATAACCTCGTTTTCATTGCCATCCTCGCCGAAAAGCTGCCTCCTAAACTGCGTGACCGCGCCCGCGTCACGGGCTTGCTGCTGGCGATGGTTATGCGCCTGCTGCTGCTGGCCTCCATTTCGTGGCTGGTGACGCTGACCCGACCGCTTTTCACTATTCATGATCTTAGCTTTAGCGCTCGGGATCTGATCATGCTATTGGGCGGCATGTTCCTGCTGTTCAAGGCTACGATGGAGCTGAATGAGCGACTCGAGGGCAAAGACAGCGAGCACCACACGCAAAAACGAGGCGCCAAATTCTGGCCCGTTGTCGCTCAAATCGTCATTCTTGATGCCGTATTTTCTCTCGATTCCGTTGTTACCGCCGTCGGCATGGTCGACCACCTTGCGGTCATGATGGTCGCGGTTATCATCGCCATCGGACTGATGGTGCTGGCCAGCAAGTCCTTAACGCGATTTGTAAACAGCCATCCGACCATCGTGATTTTGTGCCTGAGCTTCCTGCTGATGATCGGTTTTAGCCTGGTGGCCGACGGCTTTGGCTATCAAATCCCGAAAGGCTACCTCTACGCCGCCATTGGCTTCTCGGTGATGATTGAATCACTCAATCAATTGGCTATTTTTAACCGCCGACGTTTTCTTTCGGCAAATCAGTCACTCCGGGAGCGCACTGCCGAAGCCGTGCTGCGGCTGTTAAATGGCAAGAAAGAAGACGCGGAGCTGGATGCCAAAACAGCATCACTCATTGTCGACAGCGGCATTAACAGCGATGTTTTTAATCCGCAGGAAACGCGGATGATCGAGCGCGTGCTGCACCTGAATCAGCGCAGCGTCAGCAGTATCATGACCTCCCGCCACGACGTCGAGCATCTGGACATTACCGCGCCGGAAGCTCAGGTTCGCGAGCTGCTGGATAAAAATCAGCACACGCGCATCGTGGTCACGGACAATGACGATGACATCCTCGGCGTGGTGCACGTTATCGATTTATTGCAGCAGTCGCTGCACGGCGAAGCACTGAATATTGCGCCATTGATTCGCCAGCCGCTGGTTTTCCCGGAAACATTACCGCTGCTGCAGGCGTTAGAACAGTTCCGCAACGCCCGGACCCACTTTGCTTTTGTTGTGGATGAATTTGGCTCGGTGGAAGGCATTGTGACGCTGAGCGATGTGATGGAAACCATCGCCGGCAATCTGCCGAACGAAGTGGAAGAGATAGATGCCCGCCACGACATCCAGAAAAATCAGGATGGCAGCTGGACGGCGAACGGCCACATGCCGCTGGACGACCTGGTGCAGTACGTCGCCCTTCCTCTGGATGAGAAGCGTGAATACCACACCATTGCCGGGCTGCTGATGGAACATTTGCAGCACATCCCGGCCGAAGGCGAGAGCGTTGAAGTGGGGAATTATCTGCTCAAAACGCTGGAGGTAGTGAATCACAGGGTGAATAAAGTACAAATTATCCCGCGCGAACAAGAGGATAATTTGCTGGATTATGAAGTATAAAAAAACCGGCTTTCGCCGGTTGTGGTTACTGACAAAGAGGGAAAAAGCGTGGTTTTTCCCTCTTTGTAGTTATCAGCCGAAAATCAATGAATTGATTTTCCTATTTTTCTAATGAGCTGGCTGGTATTTCTTCTCTCGCCAAAGGCCAGTCATCAGTCTGAACCGGCTTTCGCCGGTTCTTTTAGTCGTTAAAGTTTATTCAGTAACTGCTTAGCGTCTTTCGCCTTGTCGCTCTCTTTATGCTTATCCAGCCAGTCATTGAGCCGACGCTTCGCTTCATCCTGCAGTTGCTTACGCAGCACCTGGTCAACCTGAAGCGTGTAATTCAGCTGCTGCCACGGCCCATAAACGCGAAGCGGAATGGCGGTGTTTTTTAACGTTTCAATCAGCTTGCTGTTGCTGCCCTGCCAGCCGCCGCTGACTTTAATTGCAAACGTCGTATCCCCCACTTCTTTCACCAGATCCATCGTGCCTTCGCCGGTCAGGGACAGTACGCTGGACTCACCGACCATCTTCGTCATCGTCAAAAGCCCGTTATCCAGCGATGCCGAAGCAGAGAAGTGGTCAAGCTCGGTGACGTTCTCAGCATTTTGCTGCCCATCCACGCCCTCGTTGCTGCGACTGACCGCCTGCTGAATAAGCTGCTGGAAGTTCATCCCCTCAAGGCGAGAATGGGCCAGCTCAAGCTGGGCTTCTCCCTGCCAGTTACTGCGAAAATCTTCCGCATCCAGGCGTTCGCCGCTGAAATCACCCGTCATGGAAAACTGCCCGGTCAGCGCGATCGGATAATCAAAAGCAGTGAGAATTTTACCAATCTCAATGTTTTTCACCTGCGGCTGGAAGGCAAGCTCAGGCGTATCGCCGCTCGCGTCCAGCAAGCCCGGTAGCGAGAGAGTGCCCTGCCCCAGTTTGCCATTCAGCTGGTTAATATTGAGTTTGCCATTTTGGTTTACCAGCGCGGTTTGTACATCATTGAACGCCAGGCCACGCCAGCGGACTTCACCGGCATTGATATTCACTACGGCATTAAAATTACGCAGGCTGTGGTAGTTGGTTTCACCCTGTTCTTCGGCAATCACCGGGCCCGGGCGAGGCTGCTGAGCCTGCTGCGCCTGTTGGTTAATTGCGTTATCCGCGCCCGGTGGATTAGCCACCAGTTTGTCGAGATTGAGCAGGCGAGATTGCAGATCCACCGTCCACTGTGGTTTATCCTGCATCGTCAGGCTGACATTGCCCTGCAAATCACTGTCGTTAGCCGTGAGCTGCATATTTGTCAGCGAAAGCTGGCTGCTCGCGTTTTTCCAGCCCAGCCGTAGCGTGCCCGAACCGACGATGCCGCCAGCCGGAAGGTCGGCGCCCTGCAGCTGGTAGTCAATTTGGCTTAACGTGGCGTTTATCTGCTGTGGATAGTCATTGAGATCGACATCGGCAGTGACCGAAAGCCCTAAATCCCGCTGATCGCGGTTGATTTGGCTACTGAATTCAATGTGAGCCTGACGCTTATCATCCTGCGTCATTTGCAGGTTAATATTGCGGACCGTAACCTGCTCGTCATTGATATGCTGGAAGACCAGTACGCTGTCGACCACTTTAAGTTTCGCGACATCAAACGACCAGCCACGTCCGGTATCCGGTTCACTCACTGAGCCTTTTGGCCCTACCGGCGCGTTAGCCGAGAGCTTTGCTTCAGCCTCCGGAGTCAGTTGGATCACCGCGCTTTTCAGCATCACCTGGCGAACCTGAAGCTGATGAGAAAGCAGCGGGAGCAGCGCCACATCGAGACGCATATTTTCCGCGCTGACCATCGGCTGAGCGGCGCCAGGAGCAGTCAATGACATACGGCCAGACAAAATACTCAGCTGCGGCCAGACATGCCAGCGCAGCGGCCCTTCCAGCTCAAGATGATAACCGCTGCGGGCCTCAACCTGACGAACCATATAACCACGGAAGTCGTTAGGGTTAACCAACAACACAAGTGAGGTCAGGCCGGCTACCAGCACAACCAGCAGAATCATCAACGTGGTTAAAAGTCGTCTCATAGCATTCTCCATATCATTCGCCAGAGGGCGAACAACTCACAGCAATTCAGTCTTTATCGATACGGCTTGCCACCGCACCCTGCTGGTCGCGGTATTTGGCATCCTGGCGGCGGTTATAAGGGCGGGCGGCCGGCCCGGAGAGGGGTTCAAAACTCAACGCGCCAATCATCATGCCCGGACGCAGCGCCAGCGGCAGCTTTCCAGAATTGTAGAACTCAAGCACGATACAGCCATGCCAGCCCGGATCGATACGGTGCGCTGTGACGTGTACCATCAGGCCCAGGCGCGCTAACGAGGAACGCCCATCCAGCCAGCCGACCAGGTCATCGGGCAGCGTCACAGACTCCAGCGTAACCGCCAGCGCCAGCTCTCCTGGATGTAAAAAGAAAGCTTCGCTCTCATCCAGCACAATCTCATCACTCATCACGCGCTCTAACGCTTCGGTGACTTCATCTTTAGGGCCGCTGAGATCGATAAAAGGGGCGGTATGGCCGCTAAACGTGCGGAATTTATTGCCGAGGCGAACGTCCACGGTGGCACCGTTAATGCGTTCAACCGGAGGACGGGGGGTAATCGCTAAACGGCCATCATCCAGCCAGGCTTCGATATCACGATCGCAAAGGCGCATCGCAGATTCTCCTTATCAATCTCAGTTTTACACACACTGCCACAGAGCGCCGACGATAGCCAATTGGCAATGGAAGAGGGATTCAACGTAAAAGCGAGCGGCTTACGCGCGCTCGCAAAGGTCTTTATTCAAAGAACTGACTGATTTTGGCTTTCAGAATATCGATGGCGATGCGGTTTTTGCCCCCGCGCGGCACGATAATGTCGGCGTATTGTTTAGAAGGCTCAATAAATTGCAGGAACATTGGGCGTACCGTTTTTTGATACTGCGCCATCACGGAATCCATTGAACGCCCGCGCTCGTTGACGTCGCGCTTCATGCGGCGCATCAGACAAATATCTAACGGCGTATCGACAAATATGGAGAAATTCATTTCCTGACGCAGACGCGCGTCGGTCAGCAGCAGGATGCCTTCCAGGATGATCACTTTCTTCGGAACCAAATGCACGGTTTGATCGGTGCGGGTGTGCTCCACATAGCTATAAACCGGCAGTTCAATAGCTTTGCCAGACTTCAGCGTCTGCAAATGCTGGAAAAGCAGGTTGTGGTCCATCGCGCTGGGGTGATCGTAGTTGGTTTTAACACGCTCTTCCATCGACAGATGGCTTTGATCTTTGTAATAACTGTCTTCTGGAATGACACCAATGTGTTCATCGCCGACTTGCTCGCGCAGTTCACGATACAACGTGCTGGCAATGAGGCTTTTCCCTGAAGCCGATGCGCCGGCTATCCCGATGATGACGCATTGATGAGACTGATCGGTCATATTATTTACGGCCTGAATACGAAAAGTGTTGGAAGGAGGACGCGAAGGCGTCAAACGCCGCAATTATAGGGATAACCGCCGTTTGATACCAGTCTCTTCCCCCCTGCAATCGCGAAATTACGCGGCAAGAAGGCAACAAAGTGACAGCAGCATGACAGCGGAGCAGCCTCTGGCAACAGGTTAAGGTGGAATTATTTAATTACGTGATTTGGCTACGCAATTTCTGACGCTCTGTAGGTAAATTCTGACAAGCGAGCATAGGAATTGTAAATTGTTTGTACTAGCATAAACCGATTCTTTATTTATATGCATCCGGGCATGGCTCCTGGCGGCAGTGTCCAAGCGGATTTGCGGTAATGATTATCAAAAATAGACAAACAGAAGCCGCCTCCCACTCCTTGATACTGCTGGCTGGCTTAGGGTTACTCAGCTTTATTTTCACCCTCTACTCTCTGGAACTGACGGTAAAAGGCACCGATTTGGTGCCTATCTGGTTTACCACTTCGGTGATGATGGCGGCGTTTTTCCGTTCTCCTATCCGTCAGTGGCTGGCAATTGCCGTGGTCTGCGCGCTGGGCAGTATTACAGCCAGCGCCGTCGTTTTTCCCTTTAGCGGGCTAAATATCTCGTTAACCGCAATAAATCTGATCGAAGCACTGCTGGGTGCTTTGTTGTTACGCCGCTTTTTGCCGCGGAAAAACCCCTTACAAAATCTCAATAACTGGGCTCGGCTTGCCCTGTGCAGTGCGGCGATCCCCCCGCTGGTTGGCGGCTTGCTGGTTACACTATTGCCAATACCGGTTGACTCTTCCGTCCTGAAAACCTTCTTTATTTGGGTACTGTCCGAATCCATCGGGGCGCTGGCGGTAATGCCGGCAGGGCTGCTGTTTAAGCCTTATTATTTACTCCGTCACCGCAAAGCCGCTTTGCTGTTTGAAACCGTGGCCACCTTCGCCGTCACGCTGGCGCTCAGCTATTTTTCATTAATTTATCTGCCCTGGCCGTTCACTTTTATCATCGTCATTCTGATGTGGAGCGCCATTCGGCTGCCGCGTCTGGAAGCCTTTATTATTTTCCTTGTCACGCTGATGATGGTCTCCGCGATGATAGCCATCGGCAAGTTCCCGATGTTAACGCCCCACCCTCGCGTGCTGGAATATGCGCCGTGGCTGCCGTTCCTGCTGATTCTGCTTCCGGCAAACGTCATCACAATGGTGATGTACTCCTCCCGCACAGAGCGTAAACACATCACCGAAAGCGAAACGCGCTTTCGTAACGCCATGGAATACTCGGCTATTGGCATGGCGCTGGTCTCTACCGAAGGCAAATGGCTACAGGTGAATAAATCACTGTGCAAATTCCTCGGTTACTCCAGCGAAGAGTTGAGCGATCTCACCTTCCAGCAAATTACCTGGCCCGAAGATTTGAATCTCGATCTGCAGCACCTGAGCAAACTCGAGGCCGGGCACATCAATAGCTATTCAATGGAAAAGCGCTATTACACCAGCGCGGGCAATGTTGTGTGGGCCATGCTCACGGCGTCCGTTGTGCGTCATACCGACGGCACGCCGCTCTACTACATCGCCCAGATTGAAGACATCAACGACCTGAAGCATACCGAGTGGATCAACAAGCGGCTGATGGAGCGAATTACGCTTGCCAATGAAGCCGGCGGCATCGGTATCTGGGAGTGGGATCTGACCAACGATGTCATCAGTTGGGATAAGCGGATGTTTGAGCTTTACGACGTGCCGCCGCATACCAAACCCACCTACCAGCTCTGGCTGGACAGGCTGGTCAAAGAAGATCTCGCCCACTCGGAAACCGTTATTCGCGAGTCGTTAAAAAACCGCCTGCCGTTTAAGCTTGAATTTCGTATCCATGTCAAAGACGGGATCCGCCATATCCGTTCCCTGGCTAACCGCGTGCTGAATAAGAACGGTGACGTGGAACGGCTGCTGGGTATTAATATGGATATGACCGAGGTTAAGCAGCTCAACGAAGCGCTATACCAGGAAAAAGAACGGCTGCACATCACGCTGGACTCGATCGGCGAAGCGGTAATTTGTACTGATGTCGACATGAATGTCACCTTTATGAACCCAGTGGCCGAGAAGCTCAGCGGCTGGGCGCAGGAAGCGGCCATCGGCCAGCACATTCTGGCGATTCTGCGTATCACCTTCGGCGATAACGGCCCGGTGATGGAAAACATACACAGCGGCGATTTTTCTCGTAGCGCCATCGAGCAGGACGTCGTGCTGCATTGCCGCAACGGCGGCAGCTACGACATCCACTACACCATTACGCCACTGACCACGCTGGACGGCCAAAGTATTGGCTCCGTGCTGGTTATCCAGGATGTCACCGAATCCCGGAAGATGCTCAAACAGCTGAGCTACAGCGCCTCCCACGATAGCCTGACGCACCTGGCCAACCGGGTAAGCTTTGAGAATCACCTGAAGCGTCTACTGCAGGGCGCGATTGAACACCGCCAGCACCATGCGCTGGTGTTCATTGACCTCGACCGTTTTAAAGCCGTAAATGACTCCGCAGGCCATGCCGCCGGTGATGCTTTGCTGCGGGAGCTGGCGGCCATGATGCTGAGTATGCTGCGCACGGGGGATTTCCTTGCCCGCCTCGGCGGCGACGAGTTTGGTTTGCTGCTGCCTGATTGCTCCACTGAAAACGCGCGCTACATCTCTGAGCGCATCATTCGCAGTATCAACGACTACCACTTTATGTGGGATGGCCGCCTGCACCGCATCGGCGCCAGCGCCGGGATCACCCACATTGACGGCGATAATGCTATCGCGTCTGAAGTGCTTTCCCAGGCCGATATTGCCTGTTACGCCTCGAAAAACAACGGCCGCGGCCAGGTCACGGTTTATGAGCCGCACCGCCACTATATGGAGCAAGGGCGCGATACCATGCCGCTCGACGAACAGTGGCAGGTGATTAAAGACAATCCCCTCCTGATGATAGCGATGGCGGTTGCGCCACCGCGTATCCCGGAGTCCACCTGTTTCTATCTCCTGACCCTGCGCTTCTGGGGCAACGAAGGGGACGTTATCAACGAACCCGCATTCCGCTCAGGCCTGGCCGACCCGGCGCTTCACCATGCGCTGGATCGCCGTGTGTTTAGCGAATTTTTTGAGAAGTATGCCACTCAGGTCGCCATGAAAGGCTTTGGCGTCGCGCTGCCTGTTTCCGGTGCAGGTTTGGTCAGCGACACTTTCGTCAATGAGCTTCTGGAACAGCTGTCCACCAGCCGGATGCCCGCTCGTCTGCTGCACCTGACGATTCAAAGCAGCGATTTGCTTACGGAGCCACAGCGCGCGTATGCCAACCTGAAGCGGCTGCGCAAAGCCGGTTGTCGCATGGTGCTTAGCCACGTTGGGCGCGATCTGGAGCTGTTTAATACCCTGAGCCATCATCTGTTCGACTACGTGATGTTAGATCCCGACCTGATCCTCAACGTGCACTGTAATCTGATGGACGAAATGATGGTGACGATTGTGCACGGTCATGCCCAACGTATGACGCTGCAAACTATCGCCGGTCCAGCGGATATGCCTTTGGTGATGGATACGCTGTCGGGCATCGGCATTGATTTAATCTATGGGGAAACCATCGCCCAGCCGCAGCCGCTGGAGCTGCTGCTGGCTAACAGTTATTTCGGCATTAACTGACCGGCGTCCAGCCGTCGCTATACCAAATGTGTAGTAGCGCATAGGAGCGCCACGGCTGCCAGCGTTCGGCGTAGCGGCGGATCTGCGCCGTTGTCATATCGGGAAAGCGCTGTTTAATCAGGTAATCATCCGGCAAGAAAACGTCGTTGGCCTGCCAGCCGCGTAGAGCAAAATAGTTGGCGGTCCAGCGCCCGATACCCGGTAATGCTATCAGGGTTTTTATTCCCTGCTCCAGATCATCAGGTAACTGCAGCGGAAACTGCCCTTTCATCACCTCTCCGGCAAGATGCACAATCGCTTCTGCACGCTTAAGCGACATGCCTAAAGATTTCAGCTGTTGAATATCGCAGTTTGCCAGCGCCGAGGCATCCGGAAACAGATACCAGTCATCGTTACCTGCAAGCTTATGTCCGAAGGTCTTTGCCACTTTGCCGGTCAATTTTGCCGCCATCGCCACGCTGACCAATTGCCCGAGAATGGCCCGAATAGCCTGCTCGAACGGGTCCATGCATCCAGGAAGGCGCAGGCCGGGCCGGGCTGCCGCCAGCGTGCCCAGGCTACTTAAAACCTGCTGCGGATCCTTGTCCAAATCCAGTAAGTTCTTAACACGCTGTAAAACTTCACCTGCCACAGGCTGCAGACCGTCGCTCAGCGTCACATTAAGGCAAAGATTCTTTTCGTCTGGCTCAAGCGTCACCAACCCGGCATATTCTCCCAGCGCGAAGCTGCGCTGGTAGCGATTTTCGGTGACAATTTCCACGCCTTCCACGGCACGCCCCTGCAAAAACCTGAGGATCCATGGCCAGTCATAAGGCGGTTGATAGCTAAGGGTGTACATAAATAATCCTGAAGAGAATGAGCGTATTAGGCAGGCAACATTGCTTATTTAGCATACCGCCAAATACCGATTTCTGCCTTGCTTTCATATTCAGTTGCCCACGGACCGGCATTCCGCTAAAGTCGCCCCCCTTCTCACTGGCATGGGGATAATCAAAGAGAATGAAAATCGGTTTTGACTACGGAACGGCGAACTGTTCTGTCGCTATTATGCGCGATGGAATACCACAGCTGCTGGAGATGGAGAACGGCTCATCACTGCTGCCTTCTATGCTCTGTGCGCCGACGCGTGAAGCGGTAAGCGAGTGGCTCTTCCGCCACCACGAAGTTCCGGCTACGGGAAGTGAGACCCAGGCGCTGCTGCGCCGCGCAGTGAGCTTTAATCGCGAAGAAGATATTGACGTACTGCCGGGCAGCGTAAAATTCGGACTAAGCTCACTTAGCCAGTACATGGAAGATCCGGAAGAGGTTTACTTCGTTAAATCGCCGAAGTCCTTCCTCGGCGCCACAGGCCTGAAGCCGCAGCAGGTCGCGTTATTTGAAGACCTGGTTTGCGCGATGATGCTTCACATTCGCAAACAGGCGGAAAGCCAACTGGACGGAACCATCGACCAGGCAGTAATTGGCAGACCGATTAACTTCCAGGGGCTAGGCGGCGAAGAGGCCAACCAGCAGGCTCAGGGCATTCTGGAGCGCGCAGCGCACCGCGCTGGCTTCCGCGACGTGGTGTTTCAGTTTGAACCCGTAGCCGCGGGGCTGGATTTTGAAGCCACGCTTCAGGAAGAAAAACAGGTGCTGGTGGTCGACATTGGCGGCGGTACCACCGACTGCTCGGTACTGCTGATGGGGCCTGACTGGCACCAGCGTCGCGACCGTGAACAAAGCCTTCTGGGCCATAGCGGCTGCCGCGTGGGCGGCAACGACCTGGACATTATGCTGGCATTTAAACAGCTGGCTCCGCTGCTTGGCATGGGCGGCCAGACGGAAAAAGGCATCGCGCTGCCGGTATTGCCGTGGTGGAATGCCGTCGCGATTAACGATGTTCCGGCACAGAATGACTTCTATAGCGCGGCTAACGGTCGTTCGCTCAACGAGCTGGTGCGCGACGCGCGCGAGCCGGAAAAGGTAGCGTATCTGCAGAAAGTCTGGCGTCAGCGTCTGAGCTACCGCCTTGTCAGGGCAGCAGAAGAGAGCAAAATCTCGCTCTCCAACAGCCAGCAGGTTTCTGCCCTGCTGCCGTTTATTGCCAAAGACGTAGGCTGCAGCATCAGCCAGGAAGCACTGGAAACCGCCATCAGCCAGCCGCTACAGCGCATTATGGAACAGGTCACGCTGGCGATGGATAACAGCCAGGCGAAGCCTGAGGTTATCTACCTGACCGGCGGCAGCGCACGTTCTCCGCTGCTGCGCCATGCTCTGGCCCAACAGTTGCCGAATATCCCTATTGCCGGGGGCGATGACTTTGGCTCGGTCACTCAAGGGCTTGCCCGCTGGTCAGACGTAGTTTTCAGATAATCGCGTTAAAACATACCACTCAAACCGCAGGCCTCCTGCGGTTTTTTATATCTGAAAACGCCGGTCGCTTTCTGGAAACTCCAGATGCAGCGAAAGTTTACCGCCCAGCGCCTCAACGTAGCGCTTGAGCGTGAGCACTTTGAGATCGTTACCGCGTTGTTCAATCGCGGCGATTGCCGGTTGCGAAATACCCATTTTTTGCGCCACTTGTTTTTGAGAAAACCCCTGTTCCTCGCGCACCAGCTGCAACCCGGTTTCCAGAATTAAGACGTCTGTCATTGCGCGGATTTCGGCCTGCTCTTCCGGCGAGAACTCCGCCATTACTTCAGTTAACGTTTTCATTTTCATCCTCCATTTCTGTCAGGTGATGTGCAAACTGCGTATCGGCCACGTTTATCTGCGCCTGATAAAAACGCTTATCGTTTGATTTGTCTCCACCACACAGCACAACGGCTCTGCGATGCGGGTCAAAAGCAAAAAAGATCCGATATGGCTTGCCGCGCCATAGCAAACGTAATTCCTTCATATTGGGATAACGAGATCCCTTTACCGTGTCCGCCTGTGGGCGGCTTAAAGCAGGCCCCCAGAACTCAATATTGCCGAAGGCCGCCACAAGTCGTTTGCGGAGCTCTACGGGCTGGGCCTGATACCAAAAGTAGAAATAGTCGGTAAATATCACGCGCCATATCATCACTCACCTCATAAACTATAGATTATATTTGAAATATAAACCACAGTTTATTTTTCACTTCGTGATATGACTACTCCTGGGACTGAAACTTGCGTGACACCTCGGAAAACGTTTTGCGAAAAACAGTTTTATTTGGCCACGAAAACATCACTTACTTACTATATGTTGCTAATCTGACAGTACTTCATATTTCCTCCATCATTGAAGGGCTATCCGTTACTAAACTAGTAACATTACGCCTAAAATCGTTTCAGGAAGAGAACACGTCATTTATGAAAGGCACGCAGACTTCTCGCTGGTTGTGGATTACAGCCTTTATTCTGGTGGTGATTGCCGCCGTCTGGTTCTGGCACAACCACAATACATCTTCAGGAACCCAGCCCCAGGCTAAATCTGGCCAGGCTTCCGCCCAGGGCGGTCGACGCGGAATGCGCGGCGGTGCGCTGGCCCCGGTTCAGGCCGCAACGGCAACCACTGAAGCCGTGCCACATTATTTAACCGGCCTTGGCACTATCACTGCGGCCAATACCGTGACGGTGCGCAGCCGCGTTGACGGGCAGTTGCTTGCTATTCATTTCCAGGAGGGCCAGCAGGTAAAAGCTGGCGATCTCCTGGCAGAAATCGACCCAAGCCAGTTTAAAGTCGCGCTGGCACAGGCTCAGGGGCAATTGGCTAAAGATCAGGCCACCCTGGCAAATGCTCGCCGCGACCTCGCCCGCTACCAACAGCTGGTAAAAACTAACTTAGTTTCCCGCCAGGATCTCGATACTCAGCTGTCGCTCGTAGAATCCACACTCGGCACGGTTAAGGCCGATGAAGCCAGCGTAGCCAGCGCCCAGCTGCAGCTTAACTGGAGCCGCGTTACCGCGCCTATCGACGGTCGAGTTGGCCTGAAACAGGTCGATATTGGCAACCAGATTTCCACCAGCGACACCAATGGTATTGTCGTGCTGACGCAAACGCACCCGATTGACCTGGTCTTTACCCTGCCGGAAAACGACATCGCCACGGTGATTAAAGCGCAAAAGGCTGGTGAAACGCTGAGCGTTGAAGCCTGGGACCGCACCAACAGCACAAAACTCAGTAGCGGTAAACTGCTGAGCCTTGATAACCAAATCGATACCACTACCGGCACTATCAAGCTTAAAGCCCGCTTTGATAATCAGGACGACGCTCTTTTCCCGAACCAGTTTGTGAACGCCCGTATGCTGGTGGATACCCAGCAGAATGCCGTGGTGATCCCAGCAGGTGCGTTGCAAATGGGCAATGAAGGCCATTTTGTCTGGGTACTGAACAGCGATAACAAAGTCAGTAAACACCTGGTCACACCGGGAATTCAGGATAGCCAGAAAGTCGTGATCACCGCTGGCGTTTCAGCAGGCGATCGCGTGGTGACCGATGGCATTGACCGTCTGACGGAAGGCGCACAGGTTGAAGTTGTCGAACCGCACAGCGCGGCTGACGATAACGCGAAACCTGCAGCGCAGTCGAAATCCGGCCACAAACACAACGGAGCGCGCTCCTGATGCAGGTGTTACCTCCAGGCTCCACGGGCGGCCCTTCCCGCCTGTTTATTCTCCGCCCGGTTGCCACCACGCTATTGATGGTGGCTATCCTGCTGGCGGGGATTATTGGCTATCGCTTTCTGCCTGTTTCGGCGCTGCCGGAAGTAGATTACCCGACTATTCAGGTCGTCACTCTTTACCCTGGCGCCAGCCCTGATGTGATCACGTCTGCAATCACGGCGCCGCTTGAGCGCCAGTTTGGGCAGATGTCTGGCCTGAAACAAATGTCATCGCAAAGCGCCGGAGGGGCGTCTGTTATTACCCTGCAATTCCAACTGACGCTGGCGCTCGACGTTGCCGAGCAGGAAGTGCAGGCCGCAATTAACGCCGCGACCAACCTCCTGCCTACCGACCTGCCAAACCCGCCGGTTTACAGCAAGGTTAACCCGGCGGACCCGCCTATCATGACGCTTGCCGTGACCTCAACTGCCCTGCCGATGACGCAGGTGGAAGACATGGTGGAAACCCGCGTAGCGCAGAAAATATCCCAGGTTTCTGGCGTTGGACTGGTCACGCTGGCGGGCGGCCAGCGCCCCGCTGTACGCGTGAAGCTGAATGCGCCGGCAATTGCCGCACTTGGCCTGACGAGCGAAACCATTCGCACCGCCATAACCAACGCCAACGTTAACTCGGCAAAGGGCAGCCTTGACGGCCCGGAACGCGCCGTCACGCTATCCGCCAACGATCAAATGAAATCGGCCCAGGAGTACCGAGATTTAATCATTGCTTATCAGAACGGCGCGCCTATTCGCCTGGGGGATATCGCCACCGTTGAGCAAGGGGCTGAGAACAGCTGGCTTGGCGCGTGGGCGAACAAGCAGCAGGCTATCGTCATGAACGTTCAGCGCCAGCCTGGGGCCAACATCATTGAGACGGCAGACAGTATCCGCCAGATGCTGCCGACGCTGACCCAAAGCCTGCCGAAGTCGGTCGAAGTGAAGCTGCTCAGCGACCGTACCACCAACATTCGCGCCTCCGTGACCGACACCCAGCACGAGCTGATGCTGGCCATTGCACTGGTGGTGATGATCATTTATCTGTTCCTGCGCAACGTGCCGGCCACTATCATTCCTGCCGTCGCCGTGCCGCTGTCGCTGGTCGGTACTTTTGCTGTGATGGTCTTTCTCGATTTCTCCATCAACAACCTGACGCTGATGGCGCTGACCATCGCCACCGGGTTCGTGGTGGATGACGCCATCGTGGTGATCGAGAACATTTCTCGCTATATCGAAAAAGGTGAGAAGCCGCTGGCCGCCGCTCTAAAAGGTGCCGGGGAAATCGGCTTTACCATTATCTCCCTGACCTTCTCGCTCATCGCCGTACTGATCCCGCTGTTGTTTATGGGCGACATCGTGGGCCGTCTGTTCCGCGAGTTTGCGGTCACGCTGGCAATTTCTATTTTAATCTCCGCCGTGGTTTCGCTAACGCTTACCCCAATGATGTGCGCGAGAATGCTGAGCCACGAATCATTGCGTAAGCAGAACCGTTTCTCCCGCGCCAGCGAGAAGATGTTTGATAACATCATTGCCGCCTATGGCCGCCTGTTAAGCAAAGTGTTGAATCATCCGTGGCTGACGCTTAGCGTGGCTTTTGGCACATTAGCGCTGACTATTGTGCTGTGGATCTTTATCCCCAAAGGTTTCTTCCCGATTCAGGATAACGGCATCATCCAGGGCACGCTGCAGGCCCCGCAGTCGGTCTCTTTCGCCAGCATGGCCCAACGCCAGCAGCAGGTGGCAGACGTGATTTTGAAAGACCCGGCGGTGGAAAGCCTGACCTCGTTTATTGGCGTGGACGGCACCAACCCTTCATTGAACAGCGCCCGCCTGCAAATTAACCTTAAGCCGCTCAGTGACCGCGATGATCGCATCCCGACGGTGATTGACAGATTGCAGCAGAATGTCGCCAGCGTCCCAGGCGTGCAGCTTTATCTGCAGCCGATCCAGGATCTGACTATCGACACCACGGTGAGCCGCACGCAGTACCAGTTCACCTTGCAAGCTACCTCACTGGACGAACTGAGCACCTGGGTGCCGCAGCTGGAAGACAAACTTAAAACGCTGCCTCAGCTCGCGGATATCAGCAGTGACTGGCAGGATCAGGGGCTGATGGCCTACGTCAACGTTGACCGCGACAGCGCCAGCCGCCTCGGCATCACCATGTCATCGGTGACCAGCGCCCTGTATAACGCCTTCGGCCAGCGTCTGATTTCAACGATTTACACCCAGGCCAACCAGTATCGCGTGGTACTCGAACATGATACCAGCACCACGCCAGGGCTAAGCGCGCTCGACAACATTCGCCTCACCAGCAGCACCGGCGGCAGCATTCCGTTAAGCGCGATCGCGAAGGTAGAACAGCGCTTTGCCCCGCTGTCGATTAACCACCTTGACCAGTTCCCGTCCACTACGTTCTCCTTTAACGTACCGGAAGGACAATCGCTGGGTGACGCGGTGACCGCCATTACCTCGGCGGAAAAAGAGCTGGCGATGCCGTCCGATATCACGACGCAGTTCCAGGGCAGCACCCTCGCCTTCCAGGCCGCGCTGGGCAGCACTATCTGGCTGATTGTTGCCTCAGTCGTGGCGATGTATATCGTGCTGGGCGTGCTGTATGAAAGCTTTATTCACCCGATCACTATCCTGTCGACGCTGCCCACAGCGGGCGTTGGCGCGCTGCTTGCGCTGATGCTGGCGGGCGCCGAACTGGACGTTATCGCTATTATCGGCATCATTCTGCTCATTGGCATCGTGAAGAAAAACGCGATCATGATGATCGACTTTGCACTGGCCGCCGAGCGTGAACAGGGCATGGCCCCTTACGAAGCCATTTACCAGGCCTGTTTACTGCGTTTCCGCCCAATTTTGATGACCACGCTTGCAGCGCTGTTGGGTGCGCTGCCGCTGATGCTTTCAACCGGCGTTGGCGCGGAGCTTCGTCGCCCGCTGGGTATCGGCATGGTCGGCGGCCTGCTGCTTAGCCAGGTTCTGACGCTGTTTACTACGCCGGTGATTTACCTGCTGTTCGACCGTTTGTCACACTACACGCGCCGCCGCTTTGGCCGCCAGCATGAGGAGGCGTAAGTGAAGTTTTTTGCCCTCTTCATTTACCGCCCGGTAGCGACGATTTTGTTGACCGTCGCCATTACGCTGTGTGGCGTGCTGGGCTTCCGCCTGCTGCCGGTTGCGCCGCTGCCGCAGGTGGATTTTCCGGTGATCATGATAAGCGCCTCGCTGCCGGGCGCGTCACCAGAAACCATGGCATCGTCAGTGGCAACACCGCTGGAGCGTTCCCTGAGCCGCATTGCCGGGGTCAACGAAATGACCTCGTCCAGTTCGCTGGGCAGCACCCGCATCATTCTGGAATTTAATTTCGACCGCGACATCAACGGTGCCGCGCGGGACGTGCAGGCGGCAATCAACGCCGCCCAAAGCCTGCTGCCAAGCGGGATGCCGGGGCGGCCAACTTACCGCAAGGCCAACCCGTCCGATGCGCCAATCATGATCCTGACGCTCACCTCCGACACGCTGTCGCAGGGTGAGCTGTATGATTTTGCCTCCACGCAGCTCGCGCAAACCGTCTCGCAAATCGACGGGGTTGGCGACGTGGATGTCGGCGGAAGCTCTCTGCCCGCGGTGCGCGTGGACCTTAATCCTCAAGCGCTGTTTAACCAGGGCGTATCGCTGGATGCCGTCCGAACCGCAATTAGCAATGCCAACGTTCGTCGCCCTCTTGGCTCGGTAGAAGACAGCACAAGCCGCTGGCAAATTCAGACCAACGACGAGCTAAAAAAAGCGGCGAACTATATGCCGCTTATCGTGCATTACAATAACGGTTCGGCCGTGCGGCTGCAGGATGTCGCCAACGTCACCGACAGCGTGCAGGACGTGCGTAACGCCGGGATGACCAACGCCAAACCGGCCATTTTGCTGATGATCCGCAAATCGCAGGAAGCGAACATCATCGAAACCGTGGATCGCATCCGCGCCAAAATACCCGAATTAAGGGAAACCATTCCGGCTTCCATCGACCTGCAGGTAGCCCAGGATCGGTCACCAACCATTCGCGCCTCGCTGGCCGAGGTAGAACAATCTCTGGTGATCTCCGTGTCGCTGGTCATTCTGGTGGTGTTTCTGTTCCTTCGCTCAGGGCGAGCGACCTTTATTCCAGCTGTAGCAGTCCCGGTGTCGCTGATCGGGACCTTTGCCGCCATGTATCTGTGTGGCTTCAGCCTGAATAACCTGTCGCTGATGGCACTGACCATCGCCACCGGCTTTGTGGTCGATGACGCCATCGTGGTACTGGAAAACATTTCCCGCCATCTGGAAGCGGGCGTAAAGCCCATGCAGGCGGCGCTTCAGGGCGTGCGGGAAGTGGGCTTCACCGTGCTGTCCATGAGTCTGTCGCTGGTGGCGGTCTTCCTGCCGCTGCTGTTGATGGGCGGGCTGCCGGGGCGCTTATTCCGCGAGTTTGCGGTCACGCTTTCGGTGGCTATCGGGATTTCGCTGGTGGTGTCGCTCACGCTCACGCCAATGATGTGCGGCTGGCTCCTGAAAAACCGGCCTCCTGAAAAGAGAAACAAAAATCGTGGATTCGGTCGCCTGCTGATTGCCATGCAGGGTGGTTACGCGCGCTCGTTGAAATGGGTGCTAAACCATACTCGACTGGTGGGGATGGTGCTTCTGGGTACGATAGCCCTGAGCGTCTGGCTCTACATTGCGATCCCCAAAACCTTCTTCCCGGAGCAGGACACCGGCAGGCTGATGGGCAATATTCAGGCCGATCAGAGCATCTCTTTCCAGGCCATGCGCGGCAAGCTGCAGGACTTTATGAAGATCATTCGTGAAGATCCGGCTGTGGATAACGTCACCGGCTTTACCGGCGGTTCCCGGGTTAACAGCGGCATGATGTTTATCTCACTTAAGCCATTGAGTGAACGCAGTGAAACCGCCCAGCAGGTCATTGACCGGCTGCGTGGCAAGCTGGCAAAAGAGCCCGGCGCCAACCTCTATTTAATGGCGGTGCAGGATATTCGCGTCGGTGGTCGTCAGGCTAACGCCAGCTATCAGTACACTCTGCTTTCGGATGACTTAAGTGCCCTGCGAGAGTGGGAGCCAAAAATCCGCAAAGCGCTGGCGGCGCTGCCAGAACTGGCGGACGTTAACTCCGACCAGCAGGATAACGGCTCGGAGATGGACCTGATTTACGACCGTGAAACCATGTCGCGACTGGGGATCAGCGTCTCGGATGCCAACAATCTGCTCAACAACGCCTTTGGTCAGCGCCAGATTTCCACCATCTACCAGCCGTTAAACCAGTACAAAGTGGTGATGGAAGTTGATCCGCGTTACACCCAGGATATCAGCTCGCTCAACCAGATGTTCGTCATAAACAGCGAAGGGAAGTCGATTCCCCTCTCCTACTTTGCCAAATGGCAGCCAGCGAACGCCCCACTGTCGGTGAACCATCAGGGGCTGTCTGCCGCATCCACCATCTCGTTCAACCTGCCTGACGGGGTGTCGCTTTCTGAAGCCAGCGATGCCATCGACAGGACGATGACTTCGCTGGGTGTACCGTCGACCGTGCGCGGCAGCTACGCCGGGACGGCACAGGTGTTCCAGCAGACAATGAACTCGCAGGTGATCCTGATCCTGGCGGCGATTGCCACGGTGTATATCGTGCTCGGCATGCTGTATGAAAGCTACGTGCATCCGCTGACCATCCTCTCAACGCTGCCTTCCGCGGGCGTCGGGGCGCTGCTGGCGCTGGAACTTTTCGGCGCCCCCTTCAGCCTGATTGCGCTAATCGGTATCATGCTGCTGATAGGCATCGTGAAGAAGAACGCCATTATGATGGTGGACTTCGCGATAGAGGCGCAGCGTAAGGGCGATTTAACGCCGGAAGAAGCCATTTTCCAGGCCTGCCTGCTGCGCTTCCGCCCGATTATGATGACCACGCTGGCCGCGCTGTTTGGCGCATTACCGCTGGTGCTGACCAGCGGTGACGGCGCAGAACTGCGTCAGCCGCTGGGGATCACCATCGTCGGCGGGCTGGTGATGAGCCAGCTACTGACGCTATACACCACGCCGGTGGTTTACCTGTTCTTTGACCGACTGAGATTGCGCTTTAGCCGCAAACCCCGTGAAAGTAAGGCTCTGTCCGTATGACTGATTTGCCCACCGCCGTTCGCTGGCAGTTATGGATTGTCGCTTTTGGCTTCTTTATGCAGGCGCTGGACACCACGATTGTTAACACCGCTCTCCCCTCGATGGCGCATAGTCTGGGCGTAAGCCCTCTGCACATGCACTCGGTAGTGGTGGCCTACGTGTTAACGGTTGCGGTTATGCTCCCGGCAAGCGGCTGGCTGGCGGACAGAGTTGGAGTACGCAATATCTTCTTCACGGCGATCATTCTTTTTACCCTTGGGTCACTGTTTTGCTCCAACGCTTCAACGCTCAACGAACTTGTTCTGGCCCGCGTGGTGCAGGGCATTGGCGGCGCGATGATGGTACCAGTGGGGCGCCTTACGGTGATGAAAATCGTGCCGCGTGCGCAGTATATGGCGGCGATGACCTTCGTGACGATTCCAGGCCAGGTTGGCCCCCTGCTCGGCCCTGCGCTCGGCGGTGTGCTGGTTGAGTACGCCTCCTGGCACTGGATTTTCCTGATAAACATTCCTGTCGGCATTGTCGGGGCTATCGCGACCCTGTGGCTGATGCCCAACTACACCATGCAAACTCGTCGCTTTGATATTTCCGGCTTCCTGCTGCTGGCGTTTGGCATGGCGGCGCTGACGATTGCGCTGGACGGACAAAAGGGCCTGGGCATTTCCAGTGAAACGCTCGGGCTGTTAATCCTCGGCGGGGTGATCGCCATTCTGCTTTACCTCTGGCATGCGCGCGACAACGAAAACGCGCTGTTCAATCTCAATCTGTTCAACACGAAAACCTTTTCGCTTGGCCTGCTGGGCAGCCTGTGCGGGCGCATCGGCAGCGGCATGTTGCCGTTTATGACGCCGGTGTTTCTGCAGATTGGGATGGGTTTCTCGCCGTTCCATGCCGGGCTGATGATGGTCCCGATGGTGCTTGGCAGCATGGGCATGAAGCGTATCGTTGTGCAGGTCGTCAACCGCTTCGGCTACCGCAACGTGCTGGTCGTCGCCACGCTCGGCCTGGCGCTGATCACGCTGATGTTTATGGGTACGGCCCTAATGGGCTGGTTCTGGCTGCTGCCGGTCGTGCTGTTTGTACAGGGCATGGTCAACTCCATGCGCTTCTCTTCCATGAATACGCTGACGCTAAAAGATCTGCCGGATGACCTCGCCAGCGGCGGCAACAGCATGCTCTCAATGGTCATGCAGCTTTCCATGAGTATCGGCGTGACCGTCGCTGGCCTGCTGCTGGGCATGTTTGGCCATCAGCAGCTTCCGGCCGGTGGTGAGCAGGTTCACAGCATCTTTATGTACACCTACTTCTGCATGGCGCTGGTCATTGCCCTTCCGGCATTGCTGTTTGCCCGCGTCCCCAATGACCGTTCAGAAAACACGGTAATCAGCCGCCGTAAAAGGAGCGAAACATGAAACTCTGCCGCTCCGGGATCACCGGGAAATTATTCCTCGCTATTTTCTCCACCTGCCTGCTGGTACTGGCCATCATGCACTGGGGCGTCAGGTTAAGTTTTGAGCGCGGCTTCATTGACTACATCAAGCGCGGCAATACCCAGCGCATTGAGCTGCTGAGTGATGCGCTGGGTGAACAGTATGCGCTTCACGGCAACTGGCGCTTCCTGCGGCACAACGACAGGTTTGTGTTTCAGATTTTACGTTCATTTGAGCGCGACGGGGATGAAGCACACGGCATGCCTCCACAAGGCTGGCGCACCAA
Organism: Cedecea neteri; assembly: GCF_000758305.1. Lineage (NCBI taxonomy): Bacteria > Pseudomonadati > Pseudomonadota > Gammaproteobacteria > Enterobacterales > Enterobacteriaceae > Cedecea > Cedecea neteri. Next base: position 4,394,239 of record NZ_CP009458.1, read on the forward strand.
GTTTTGGGTGGTCGATCAAAACTATCAGGTTCTGGTTGGCCCGCGAGAGAAGCTCCCTCCCGATGGAATGCGCAAAGCGATTAACGTCAATGGCCAGGACGTGGGCTGGGTGATTGCCTCCCCGATTGAACGCCTGACCCGCAACACCGACATTAACTTCGATCGCCAGCAGCGGCGCACAAGTTGGATCATCGTCGCCCTGTCTAGCCTGCTGGCGGCGGCGGCCACCTTCCTGCTCGCCCGTGGCCTTTTGGCTCCGGTGAAACGCCTGGTTGATGGTACCCACAAACTGGCCGCCGGCGATTTTTCCACCCGGGTCGCGGTCGGTAGCCAGGATGAGCTGGGGCGGCTGGCACAGGACTTTAACCAGCTCGCCAGCACTCTGGAAAAAAACCATAAAATGCGCCGGGCTTACATGGCGGATATTTCTCACGAGCTTCGCACCCCGCTTGCCGTTTTGCGCGGTGAGCTGGAGGCCATTCAGGACGGCGTGCGCCAGTTTACGCCGGAGTCCGTCACGTCACTGCAGATGGAAGTCGCCACCCTGACCAAGCTCGTTGACGACCTGCACCAGCTTTCCATGTCCGATGAAGGCGCGCTGGCGTACCAGAAAAAGTCGCTGGATATCATTGCGCTGCTGGAAGTAGTTGCCGGGGCATTTCGATCCCGTTTTGAGTCACGCGGGCTGATAATACGTCTTGCGCTACCGGAATCCGCGACTATTTTCGGTGACGGAGACCGTCTGATGCAGCTGTTCAACAATCTTCTGGAAAACAGCCTCCGCTACACCGACAGCGGTGGGCAACTGGTGATTAGCGGTAAAATTGTGAATCAGCAGTTTGTGATGAGCTTTGACGACAGCGAGCCCGGTGTATCGGACGAGCAGTTAGGTCAGCTTTTCGACCGTTTTTACCGCGCGGAAGGCTCCCGCAACCGCGCCAGCGGCGGTTCAGGACTGGGCCTGTCTATCTGCCAGAATATTGTGACCGCCCATGGCGGTACGCTAACCGCCTCCCATTCACGCTTTGGCGGCGTTAGTATTACCGTTGAACTTCCTCTGGAAACAGAAACGTCGAGGACATTATGACCGAGCTACCGATTGACGACAGTACGCCCCGTATTTTGATCGTAGAAGATGAACCTAAGCTTGGGCAGTTGCTCATCGACTACCTCCGTGCGGCAAGCTATGCCCCTACTCTGCTGAACCACGGCGACCAGGTGCTGCCGTATGTTCGCCACACGCCGCCGGATCTCATTTTGCTGGATCTGATGCTCCCCGGCACAGACGGCCTGACGCTATGCAAAGAGATTCGACGTTTCTCCGAAGTCCCCATCGTCATGGTGACGGCCAAAATAGAAGAGATTGACCGCCTGCTGGGGCTGGAAATTGGCGCCGACGACTATATTTGCAAACCATACAGCCCGCGCGAAGTTGTCGCCCGCGTGAAAACAATCCTCCGCCGCTGCAAGCGTCAGCTTGCCATTTCCGCTGGGTCGGAAGAAAGCCCGCTGGTGATTGATGAAGGCCGCTTCCAGGCTATTTGGCGCGGTAAACTGCTGGATCTTACTCCCGCCGAATTCCGCCTGCTAAAAACCCTGTCCCACGAGCCGGGGAAAGTGTTCTCCCGCGAAATGCTGCTGAACCATTTGTATGACGACTACCGCGTGGTCACCGACCGTACCATCGACAGTCACATTAAAAACTTGCGCCGCAAGCTTGAAGCACTGGATACCGATCAGTCGTTTATTCGCGCCGTTTACGGCGTGGGTTACCGCTGGGAGGCGGACGCCGGGCGGGTGATATAAAATAGCGGCCTCGACATATAGTCAAATTGCCTTTAACCGACTATCTTTCAGACTGTTACCCACAATGGGTGTCTTCGGTTTAAGGAAAAGCTGTGTCAACAATACTTATTATATTGGCTGTAGGAGTGGTGCTTGGCGTGCTGTATGTCTGCTTTGTTCCGACGGGGAAATCCCCGATTACGGGATTATGGTCAACACTGCCAACAAAGCAGGAATATCTCCAGGCCCACCCGGCTGAAGTTTCCCCCACCGGTAGCCCGCAGTGTTTTCACTGTCATTCGTCAGAAACACTCGACGTTGGGCTGGCAAGATTTACTGATTTTCGTCGCACCATTATTTGCAGCAAATGCAAAAACCAACTCTGGCGTGAGCAAGATTAGGTCTCGCCCGAAGAGGAAATAAAAATATATTAGCGGCAGTTGAGAGGTGTTTATCGTGGAAAAATATGTTTTTTACAGCAAAGAAATTTCCGTCAACATCTATCCGAAAGCGTCGGTTACTGCTGCAGAACAAAAGCGCCTGAGCGAAGAAGGGTTTCAAAAAATAGGCTTTGAAACGCACGCTAAGGATGAAGCAGAGGCAATGGAACAATACCTGACGCATTTCAAAGAAAACACCGACGCGCTGGAGGATTACGCGAAGGATATTGCATTTTCATCACTGATCTTCAACGGAGGGCGGTTTCTTTTCTGAATCCGCAAGACGGTTTACTCCCCAGCCTCACGGCGCTACAATTCCCGCCCTTAAATTGTGGTAATCCACTCGACTTTAGCCGCTTCACCAGGTGGAGCGGTTCTGACCTGATATCAGAACGAGAACTTCATGTTTAAACCGGAACTCCTCTCCCCAGCGGGAACGCTGAAAAATATGCGTTACGCTTTCGCCTACGGCGCAGACGCCGTCTACGCTGGCCAGCCTCGCTACTCGCTGCGCGTGCGCAATAACGAATTCAACCACGAAAACCTCCAGCTCGGGATCAACGAAGCCCACGCGCTGGGTAAAAAATTCTACGTGGTGGTGAATATTGCCCCGCATAACGCCAAGCTGAAAACCTTTATTCGCGACCTTAAACCAGTCATCGACATGGGCCCGGATGCGCTGATTATGTCCGACCCGGGGCTTATCATGATGGTGCGCGAGGCGTTCCCGGAGATGGATATTCACCTCTCCGTGCAGGCTAACGCCGTTAACTGGGCGACCGTGAAGTTCTGGAAGCAAATGGGGCTGACGCGCGTGATTCTTTCCCGCGAGCTGTCGCTGGAAGAAATCGCCGAAATTCGTGAACAGGTTCCTGAGATGGAGCTGGAGATCTTCGTCCACGGCGCGCTGTGTATGGCGTATTCAGGTCGCTGTCTGCTCTCCGGCTATATCAACAAGCGTGACCCTAACCAGGGGACATGTACCAACGCCTGCCGCTGGGAATATAAGGTTCAGGAAGGCAAAGAAGACGACATCGGTAACATCGTCCACGTACATGAGCCGATTCCGGTGCAAAACGTTGAGCCTACGCTTGGCGTCGGCGCCCCAACGGACAAAGTATTTATGGTGGAAGAAGCCAAACGTCCGGGCGAGTACATGACCGCCTTTGAAGACGAGCACGGCACCTACATCATGAACTCGAAAGATCTGCGCGCCATCGAGCACGTGGAACGCCTCACCAAAATGGGCGTGCACTCGCTGAAAATCGAAGGCCGCACTAAGTCCTACTACTACTGCGCACGTACCGCGCAGGTGTATCGCCGCGCCATTGATGATGCCGCAGCGGGCAAACCGTTTGATCCTACGCTGCTGCAAACGCTGGAAGGCCTGGCCCATCGCGGTTATACCGAAGGTTTCCTGCGTCGTCATACCCACGACAGCCATCAGAATTACGAGTACGGCCACTCTATTTCCGAAAGCCAGCAGTTTGTGGGCGAGTTTACCGGCGAACGCCGCGGTGACCTGGCAGCAGTGGCAGTGAAAAACAAATTCCTGCTGGGCGACAGTCTGGAAATGATGACCCCACAGGGCAATATCACCTTTACGCTGGAAACGCTGGAAAACGGCAAATCCCAGCCGATAGACGTGGCCCCAGGCGACGGTCATACCGTATGGATGCCTGTACCTCAGGAGATAGCGCTGGATTATGCTCTGCTGATGCGCAATCTCTCTGGTCAGACAACCCGTAAACCGCACGCAAACTAGTGAATTCGGGTTATTTTTCGCGCTAAGACCATTCTTAGAAACCGATCACATACGGTTACACAAGATAACGTTATTATCCGCAAGCTGAAAAACATAACCCATAAATGCTAGCTGTACCAGGAACCACCTCCTTGGCCTGCGCAATCTCCCTTGCGCAGGCTTTCTTTTTTCCGCTGATTCAGTCAGTTCTTACTCCCCCGCGCCCGCTTTGCTCTACACTTTGATAATGCTCACTTTTCTGAGGTAAGTCATGGAAAGATCCCCGAATTCATTTTTGATTCTGAACGGCAAAGGTGCCGGAAACCCACAGCTGCGCGAGGCTGTGCGTACGCTGCGTGAGGAAGGTTATACCTTACACATCAGGGTGACCTGGGAAAAAGGTGACGCAGAACGCTACATTGAGGAAGCTTTGAATCTCGGCGTTGACACCGTGGTTGCCGGCGGCGGTGACGGCACAATCAATGAGATTGCCACCTGTCTCGCAAAACTTTCACCGGGCAGCCGCCCGGCATTGGGCATTCTCCCGCTGGGCACGGCCAACGACTTTGCCACCAGCGCCGGTATTCCTGAGGACTTAGAAAAAGCGCTGCGCCTCGCGCTGTTCGGCAAAGCCGCCAACATCGACCTGGTGCAGGTCAACGAAGAAGCCTTCTTCATCAACATGGCGACCGGTGGATTTGGTACACGCATCACCACCGAAACGCCGGAAAAACTCAAAGCAGCACTCGGCGGCGTCTCTTACTTTATTCACGGTTTGATGCGCATGGATATGCTGAAACCTGATCGCTGCGATATTCGCGGGGAAGGCTTTAGCTGGCAGGGCGACGCGCTGGTGATCGGCATCGGTAATGGCCGCCAGGCCGGTGGCGGGCAACAGCTTTGCCCGGAGGCGTTGATCAACGACGGGCTGCTCGAGCTGCGGATTTTTACCGGTGAAGACTTGCTTCCTGCGCTGTTGACTACGCTGACGCGCCCGGATGAAAACCCGAACATTATTGAAGGGAAATCAGCCTGGTTTGAGATTTCCGCCCCGCACGAGATAACTTTCAACCTTGACGGAGAACCGCTGAGCGGACGGCATTTCCGCATTGAAGTGCATCCGAATGCGCTGGCCTGCCGTTTACCGCCTAATTGCCCGCTGCTGGGGTAAGCCAGCACGGTGCAGCTTGTTTCCCCTCACCCTAACCCTCTCCCCAACAGGGAGAGGGAATAAAAGCGATCTCTGTTGCTTGCTTTCCTCCCTCGACCCTTTGGGGAGAGGGAATAAAAAGCGCCCTCTGTTGTTTGCTTTCCTCCCTCACCCCTTTGGAGAGATGGAATAAAAAGCGCTCTCTGTTGCTTGCTTTCCTCCCTCGCCCCTTTGGGGAGATGGAATAAAAAGCGCTCTCTGTTGCTTGCTTTCCTCCTTCGCCCCTTTGGGGAGAGGGAATAAAAAGCGCCCTCTGTTGCTTGCTTTCCTCCCTCGCCCCTTTGGGGAGATGGAATAAAAAGCGCTCTCTGTTGCTTTCCCCCCTCTCCCCTTTGGGGAGAGGGCTGGGGTGAGGGGTAAAACGCAACCAGCAAAAACTCCGCATAAAAAAGCCCTCAAAAAAGAGGGCTTTATAACCTTACTCAACAGAGCTTAAGCAATAGTCACTTTCTCATTCAGATAAACATCCTGCACGGCATTAATCAGCTTCACGCCGTCGGCCATTGATTTCTTGAACGCTTTACGCCCCAGAATCAGCCCCATACCGCCCGCACGTTTGTTGATCACCGCCGTGCGTACCGCATCTGCCAGGTCCGTTTCCCCTCCAGCAGCCCCGCCGGAGTTGATCAGGCCTGCTCTCCCCATGTAGCAGTTAGCCAGCTGGTAGCGTACCAGGTCGATAGGGTTGTCGGTGGTCAGCTTGCTGTAAACTTTTTCGTCGGTGTAGCCAAAGTTTACCGCTTTATAGCCGCCGTTATTCTCCGCCATTTTTTGCTTCACAATATCGGCCCCGATGGTCGCCGCCAGGTGGTTAGCCTGCCCGGTTAAGTCGGCGCTGACGTGGTAATCCACCCCGTCCTTTTTAAACGCGGAGTTACGCAGATAGGCCCACAGCACGGTGACCAGGCCGAGTTCGTGCGCGCGTTCAAAGGCGGCGGAGATCTCTTCAATCTGGCGGCGAGATTCCGGCGAACCAAAGTAAATCGTGGCCCCGACAGCCACTGCGCCCATATTGAAGGCCTGTTCAACGCTGGCGTACAGCGTCTGGTCGTAGGTGGTCGGGTAGCTCAGCGTCTCATTGTGGTTAAGCTTCACCAGGAACGGAATGCGGTGGGCATAGCGGCGTGAAACCGAGGCCAGCACGCCATAGGTCGAGGCCACACAGTTACAGCCCGCTTCGATAGCCAGTTCAACGATGTTTTTCGGATCGAAGTAGAGCGGGTTCGCGGCGAAAGATGCCCCCGCCGAGTGTTCAACACCCTGATCGACGGGAAGAATAGAGAGGTAGCCGGTCCCGGCCAGACGCCCGGTGTTGTATAGCGTCTGCATGTTTCGCAGCACCGCAGGCGGGCGATTATTATCCACCATCACTCTGTCAACATAGTCCGAGCCCGGCAGATAAAGCTGGTCTGCCGGAATAGTCATACAACGATGCTGTAACAAGCCGTCGGCATCTTTGCCAAGCAACTGCGCAATATCAGTCATAATACGCTCCCGTAAAGGCAGCGAGCCCCCTGCCCGCTGCGCATGAAAAATCCTGTTCTGCCGGGTCGAAAAAACCGGCCGCACTAAGCCTGGTACCGACGGCGGGGATTTGCCAGTTCGAGCGCACTTTTGCCTCCTTTCCAGGAGTAAAGCCAGGTGGCCACCCGGTTATTTTTGCAAGGGCGATCATAGAATCGACGCAAAGGTATTTAAAAGGTATTATTCATTGGTATGGTTAAGGCACACCCTACACCTGTCATGAAGGTCCTGAGCATGAAACGTACAACGATTAGCCTTTCGTTCATGATGTTTATGGAATGGTTTATCTGGGGCGCCTGGTTTGTGCCCCTGTGGCTGTTCCTCAACAAAAGTGGTTTTACCGCCGGCGAAATCGGCTGGTCCTACGCCTGCACCGCCATCGCTGCTATTTTGTCACCTATCCTGGTCGGCTCGCTGACCGACCGCTTCTTTGCCGCGCAAAAAGTGCTGGCGCTGCTGATGTTCGTCGGCGCCGGGCTGATGTATCTGGCCGCTCAGCAAACGGAGTTTGTCTATTTCTTCCCGCTGCTGCTGGCTTACTCGCTCACCTATATGCCGACCATCGCGCTGACCAACAGCATCGCATTTTCCAACGTCGACGACGTGGAGCGTGATTTCCCGCGTATTCGCGTGATGGGGACCATCGGCTGGATTGCCTCCGGGATCGTGTGCGGCTTCCTGCCGCAGATGCTGGGCTTCAGCGATATCTCGCCCACCAACGTGCCGCTGCTGATCACCGCCATCAGCTCGGTCGCTTTAGGCATATTCGCGTTCTTCCTGCCGAACACGCCGCCGAAAAGCACCGGCAAGCTGAGCCTGAAGGTGATGCTGGGCCTGGACGCGCTGGTGCTGCTGAAGGACAAAAACTTCCTGGTCTTCTTCTTCTGTTCCTTCCTGTTTGCGATGCCGCTGGCGTTCTACTACATCTTCGCCAACGGCTACCTGACCGAGGTCGGGATGCATAACGCCACGGGCTGGATGACGCTCGGCCAGTTCTCGGAAATCTTCTTTATGCTGGCGCTGCCGTTCTTCACTAAGCGCTTTGGTATTAAAAAGGTTCTGCTGCTGGGCCTGATTACCGCCGCCATTCGCTACGGCTTCTTTGTCTACGGCGATGCGTCGCACCTGTTCACCTACGGCCTGCTGTTCCTCGGCATTCTGCTGCACGGCGTGAGCTATGACTTCTACTACGTCACCGCCTACATTTACGTGGACAAGAAATCCCCGGTGTATATGCGCACCGCGGCGCAGGGGCTGATTACCCTTTGTTGCCAGGGCTTCGGCAGCCTGCTGGGCTACAGCCTCGGCGGCAAAATGATGGAAAAAATGTTTGCTTACTCCTCGCCGGTGAACGGCCAGACCTTTAACTGGGCGGGGATGTGGGGCTTTGGCGCGATAATGATTGCCGTCATCGCCGTGCTGTTCATGGTCTTCTTCCGCGAGTCGGACAAAGAGATTGCTGCCATCGCCGTTGCCGGTGATGAATCTGAAAAAGTATTAAAGGAAGCGTAATAATGGAAAATCGTATTCTGGGAGCCTTTTACGGCCAGATGTTAGGTGATGCGATGGGCATGCCGTCCGAACTGTGGCCGCGCTCGCGGGTAAAGGCCCACTTCGGCTGGATAGACAAGTTCCTGCCAGGCCCGGCGGAAAACAATGCCGCCTGTTATTTTGCTCGCGCTAAGTTTACCGATGACACGTCGATGGCGCTGGCGCTGGCGGACGCCATCATCGAGCACCACGGGGCTATCAACCCGGACGCCATTGGCCGCCATATCCTGGCGTGGGCAGAAGGGTTCGATGCGTTCAATAAAAACGTGCTCGGCCCAACATCGAAAATAGCCCTGAATGCGATCAAACAAGGAACGCCGGTGAGCGAGTTGGAAAACAACGGCGTGACCAACGGGGCGGCGATGCGTGCCTCCCCGCTTGGCTGCCTGCTGCCGACGACCAGTCTCGATGAGTTTGTGGACGAGGTCGCGTTAGCGTCAAGCCCAACGCACAAATCGGATTTAGCCATTGCAGGGGCGGTTGTGATCGCCTGGGCCATTTCTCGCGCCATCGACGGTGCAAGCTGGGCAACCATCTGCGATGAACTACCGTCCATCGCCCGCCACGCACAGGAAAAACGCATCACGACATTTAGCGCTTCCCTCGCGGCACGCCTGGAATTAGCGTTGAGCGTGGCAAGAAAAGCGCGCGGCACCGAATCCGCCATGGAAGAGATTTACCAGCTGGTCGGCACCGGCACCAGCACCGTGGAGTCCGTACCGGCGGCGATTGCAATGGTCGAACTGGCGAAAACCGACCCTAACCGCTGCGCCATACTGTGTGCCAACCTCGGGGGAGATACCGACACCATCGGTGCGATGGCCACGGCTATCTGCGGCGCGCTGAACGGCGTGGAAAGCATCGACCCGGCATTAAAGCAGGAGCTGGATGAAGAGAACCAGCTCGACTTCACGCGCTACAGCCGCATCTTTATGGCCTACCGCCAGCAAAGAGAGGCCAGCCATGAAGCCAAATGAACTGTTGAGCAAACTGCCCCAGTTGCAGGCTCAACGCCCGGTTTGCGTGCTCGGTTCGGCGGTGATTGACGTCATCGCCGACGCCTATGCCCTGCCGTGGCGCGGCTGCGATATCGAGCTGCATCAGCAAGGCGTGAACATCGGTGGCTGCGCGCTGAACATCGCCATCACGCTTTTGCGCCTCGGCATCAACTCTCAGAACGCGCTGCCGATTGGCCAGGGAACCTGGGCCGATATTATTCGCAACAGCCTGAAAAAACAGCACATCAGCAGCGAGATCCACACCGATGCGGGAGACAATGGCTGGTGCCTGGCGCTGGTCGAACCCGACGGTGAGCGCACCTTTATGTCGTTTCGCGGCGTCGAGCATCAGTGGAATCAGGCCTGGCTTGACGGCCTGAGCATCCCGCCAGGCAGCCTGCTGTCGCTCTCTGGCTACCAGCTTGCCGGCCCGTGTGCGGAACTGCTCGTTGGCTGGCTGGAGTCGCTGGAGGCAATTACGCCGTTTATCGACTTTGGCCCGCGTATTGCGGATATCCCACAGCCGCTGCTGGCGCGGATCATGGCCTGCAAACCGATTGTTTCGCTCAACCGTCAGGAAGCGGCGATTGTTGCCGAATGGCTTGAAGTCGATCCTGAAAACATTGAAGCGATCTGCCGCGCATGGCAGACCCGCTACGCCAGCCCGCTGATCGTTCGTTTAGATAAGGACGGCGCGTGGTTTGCGGACGGCGATAATAAGGGGATCGCTGCGCCCTTCCCGACCACCGTCGTGGATACCATCGGCGCGGGTGACAGCCACGCGGGTGGCACAATTGCGGGCCTGGCAGCAGGCTGGAGCCTGGAAGAAGCTGTCAGTCTCGGTAATGCGGTAGCCAGCTACGTGGTCGGCCACCGGGGCGGGGACTGCGCGCCAAAACTCGCACAGCTCGAGCAAGCCTTACTCCTCGCAGACGAAAACGTATAAGTCGCTGCGGCAGTGGCTGATGCTGTACTCAATGGGCCGGTTATGCGGGTCGAACGCCACCTGTTTGATGACCAAAACCGGCACCGGCGTTTCCAGTTTGATGTGTGACTGGAATTCGCTGTCCGGCATTCTGGCGCTCACCCGGCTGCGGGTGCGCTGCGGAATAATGTTCTGGCTGCGGAAATAGTCGTACAGCGAAACGCCAATCTCATCCGGGTCGGCAATCAGCCCGGTCGGCACGTAAGACTCTTCGATAGACACCGCATCTTCATCCACATAGCGAATACGCTTTAGCAAAAAGACCTCGCTTTCCGCCGGGATCGCGAGCTGTTCTGCCACGTCTGCCGGGCATTTCACCACGCGTTTGTTCACCCACAGCGTGTTTGGCTTTTTACCCCGGAGCACAACCTGCTGCGAAAACCCTCTGGCCTCTTTCAGTGAATACTCAAACGTGGCGTTAATTTGCGTCCCGTAGCCGCGCGAACGTGTTACCACACCTTCATCTTCCAGCGCTTGCATCGCCTTGCGCACGGTAATGCGTGACACGCCCGTAAGCTGGCTGAGATCCCGCTCCCCCGGCAGGATATTTCCCTGCGGCAACAGGCCCGCGCGCACGGCATTTTTTACCGTTTCAACAAACTTGAGGTACAGAGGAGCGTTATCCGGGGCGGCAAAGCGCTGTTTAAGCTGTTCAACTAACTGGTGATGAGCCTGTTCCATGGTACGCAATTGTCCGGCAGGGAAGATGAAGCCAGTATAGTACCACTGGTATTATGCTGGCTAAAAACTTCTCTCTTAACCGACAGTTACCACCACTCGTGAAAATGATGCACCGGGCCGATACCGTGCCCGACTTCCAGCGAATCCGCCTGCGCCAGCGCCTTCGATAACCAGATTTTTGCGGCAGCCACGGTTTGCGCCCAGTCGTCATGACGGGGGCGAAGCGCGGCCAGCGCGGCGGATAAAGTACAGCCAGTGCCGTGGGTGTTTTTTGTTTGCACACGCGGCGCGGTAAAACGCAGGACATCGTGGCGGGTAAACAGCCAGTCCGGGCTTTCTGCATCGTCGAGATGCCCGCCTTTCATCAGTACAGCCTCACAGCCCATTGCCAGCAGCGCTTCTCCTTGTTCACGCATCTCTTTTTCACTCCGCGCGTGGGGAGCATCCAGCAGCGCTGCCGCTTCCGGGAGATTGGGCGTGATCAGCGCGACATGCGGCAATAGCTTCCGACGTAAGCTTTCCACCGCCGACGGGGCCAGCAGCGGATCGCCGCTCTTCGCCAGCATCACCGTGTCCAGCACCACGTTTTTCGCCTTATAGAAGGCCAGCCGCTCTGCTACAGCTTCAACGATATCGGTTTCTGCCAGCATGCCGATTTTTGTGGTGTCGATGCGCACGTCGCTCAGGACAGAATCTAACTGCGCCGCCACAAACTCAGGCTCAATACGGTAAACGGACTGCACGCCACGGGTATTCTGCGCCACCAGCGCGGTGATGACGCTAGTGCCATAAGCGCCGAGTGCCGAGAAAGTTTTCAGATCGGCCTGGATACCCGCCCCGCCGCTTGGATCGGTTCCGGCGATGGTTAATGCGTTGATGCGTTTCATACCAGCACCTCCGCGTTCAGCAGATAAAGGGCGTCGAGGAAGGCTGGGGTAAAACTGCCCGGCCCACGGCTGGCGGCGATGGCCTGCTCGCCAGCAAGCGACATAAAGCGGCAGGCGCTGGCGACGTTGTCCAGCCTGTCCCCCGGCAATGCAGAGCACGCAGCCACCACGGCGGAAAGCGCACATCCGGTGCCGACCACACGCGTCATTAGTTCTCCCCCGCCAGTCACGGCAAGCGTTCGCTCGCCGTCGGTGACGTAATCAGTTTCTCCGGTTACGGCAACCACCGCGCCGGTTTCACGCGCCAGCTTTTGCGCAGCCGGGAGCGCCGAAAGCGCATCATCGGTGCTGTCCACACCGCGACCTCCGGCCTGCTCGCCCGCTAACGCCATGATTTCAGACGCGTTTCCGCGAATAGCGGCGGGTTTCAGTTGAATAATTTCGCGGGCAAAACGCGTGCGGAAAGCCAGACCGCCCACGGCGACCGGGTCTAACGCCCACGGCGTTCCGGCGCTATTGGCGGCGTGAATCGCGGCCAACATCGCAGCCGAGCGTTCTGATGTCAGCGTGCCAATGTTGATCAGCAGCGCGCTGGCAAGCCCGCTAAATTGCGCCGCTTCTTCGGCTTCAATCACCATCGCCGGGGCAGCCCCAAGCGCCAGCAGCACGTTAGCGGTAAAGGTTTGTACTACGTCATTGGTCATACAGTGAACCAGCGGCGAATGCTGGCGGAGATGGTGTAAAACAGAGACGGCGGTCGCGCCGGGCAGCAGGTCAGGTTGCATAACGGTAAGGCTCCTGTCCGGCGTGAAAGAAGGGACGCCGGACAGGCATCTGACTTCCCTACGCTGGCATTATCCAGATCAGGTGGTACGGGTATTTCTCAGCCTTCACAAGGAAGGGCACCCCGAGTCATTTACAGCAATATGTTGTGATTAATGCAGGTCATTAATCCGTGAGGAGGATGGTAATGCCAGCGGGAGGTCTTGTAAACGGCAAAAGCGGCGCTTTGCGGATTGCAGGTGGTGGGCTGGGATGATACTGGCTTAACTTAGGACGGCTTAGTGAAGAAATTCACTCGTCGAATTTAACTGCCCTTTTCTATTTTTTCATTCCACAACACCACACATAGCTGAACTTTCAAACGTAAGCCATCTCGTCCTGATTGTAATGCCCGTGTGAGCACCCCATCACCAGTACAAATGATGAATGTGAACGACCTGTTTTAACCATTTTAAACACCCTCAACTAAGAATTTTCTTATGATTTAGATCAAGGATTACACTGTCACATTCCGGGATAGTTCACCACCGTTATCAATGTCCAACATGAAACATTGAAACGCTTAATTTATTAATGGTGAAATAGAATGAAATTGATCAACTTAGGCAAGTCCATAGTAACTATTGGGGTAATGGGTTCTTTATTTTTTTCTTTATCCGCTTTCGCTACGGGGACAGGCGCAAGTGACGCAATGAGTGCGGCACAAAAAGAGGCTGCTATCGAAAAAATTCGTGACGAAGCCAATAATGCTAATCTTTTGGTTAGTCACGATCTGGATATTGGTAACGCTCTGCGCAAAGCAAATGTGCCGTGGGATCAGGCAATGGCAGCTTATAATAGCGATATAAATATTATTAATTCTGCTGCCAGCAAAATTGCTGACATTCAAAAGCGTCCAATGCTGGTTGAGTCTGACCCTGCGGGTACCCCAACAAATCAGACAGGCCCTGCCACTCATCCTGATAACAACGCAACAGATGCCGACCGCCAGGCAGCCAAAGATAAAGCGATGATCGAATATGTTCAGGCTCAGGTAAAAAACGGCGTGGATGGTAAGAACGGGACAAATGGTATTAACGGCACAAATGGCCTGACAACCACCGAAACAAAACTCGATACGGCAACGCAGGCACGCGTATCCACTAACGCTAACAATATTTTTTTAAATACTGAACGCGCAGAAAACAATACGCGCATGATTCAGGCCAACAGCCAGTCCATCGATAAATTAAATAACGCCTTCTCTGCATTAAAAGATGAAGTTAACAATAATCAAAAAGAGGCCAACGCGGGTATCTCTGGCGCGATGGCAATGAGCAATATACCGCAGGTGATGAATAATCAAACCGTGGCTATAGGGGCAGGTATTGGCGGCTATGAAGGCGAAAATGCTTTAGCCGTGGGCGCCTCTACACGTATCGGAAATACTGTTGTTGTGAAAGCCACCGTCAGTGACGATACAGAAAACAATGTGGGTTACGGTGCGGGGTTATCTGTAGGCTGGTAAGTTGTTCCCGGCAACATTTACTTCGCTAAAACCACTGCTAAGCTCTATTTCAGCGCCTTTACAAAGGCGCATTTTTGGCAGTCGGGGCTTTGGCCCGGCAGGGAATGAGCAAAAAACACAGTGGTCAGATAACAATATGAAATATATCATTTTACTCATCATTATTATTTCAGTGGTCTATGTGCATTACCGCGGCAAGATTCGTTTTCGTTTCTGGCGACAGCTGTCGGACCATTCAACGTTTACCGCCCCACTTAACGGTTTTATGTATCTTTTCTCCAGGGTGCCGAATACGCCCTATTTAACGCCGGAAACCTTTCCCGAGCTAACAACGCTGCGGGAAAACTGGGAAGTGATTCGCGACGAAGGTATGCATCTGCAACAAATGGAGCAGATAAAAGCCGCAGAAAAATTTAACGACGCCGGTTTCAACTCCTTCTTTAAAACAGGCTGGAAGCGCTTTTACCTGAAATGGTATGAAAACGCCCACCCGTCAGCCAGCATACTGTGCCCGAAAACCACCGAACTGCTGCGCACCATTCCGTCCATCAAAGCTGCGATGTTCGCTACCCTGCCCGACGGCAGCCGCCTGCCAAGACACCGGGACCCGTATGCCGGCTCGCTGCGTTTTCATCTTGGACTTGCGACCCCGAATGACGATCGCTGCTTTATTGAAGTGGACGGACAGCGCTATAGCTGGCGGGACGGCGAAGGCGTGCTGTTCGATGAAACCTATATTCACTATGCGGAAAACACCAGCGGCGAAAATCGCCTGATTCTGTTCTGTGACGTGGAAAGACCGATGCGTTATCGCTGGGCTCAGGCGGTTAACCACTGGCTCGGGCGCAACCTGATGAGCGCCGCCTCGGCACCCAACGATGAAAATGACCGCATCGGCGGGATCAACCGCGCTTTCCGCTACATCTATCAGATTCGTATCGTCGGCAAGAAGTTAAAAAGCTGGAATAAAACGGTGTATTACATCGTGAAATGGATCCTGTTTGGCGGGATTGCCGTGCTTATCTGGCGGGCGTTTTAGTTTCAGCCTTCATGAAACAGAAGAGCCTTTGCAGTAATAGCAAAGGCTCTTTATCCGTTATCAGGCCAGCGACGCGATCTGGTTTTTGGCATCGGCGATTGCGGCACTTTTCGCTTCGTCGCCACGGCCCAGGTTTTCTGCGCGGATAATGGTCACGTCGGTCAGGCCAATAAAGCCCAGCACCGCTTTCAGATAGGATTCCTGATGCTCGAGGAATGCCGCCGGGCTGTCGCCGGTGTACTGGCCGCCGCGCGATGAAGCGATAAATACTTTTTTACCTTTTGGCAGCAGGCCTTCCGGGCCGTTGGCACCGTACTGGAAGGTGCGCCCGGCCACACAAACGCGGTCGATCCACGCCTTAAGCTGGGATGGAATAGAGAAGTTGTACATCGGCACGCCAATGACAATCACATCCGCGGCGAACAGGTCGTCAATAAACGCCCCACCGGCAGCAAGATCTGCGCCCAGCTCAGCGTCGGTCACTTCCGCGCCCTGGAAAGCGGCAATGTGCTTGTCGGACAGGTGCTGAGCCGGGGACTGCACCAGGTCGCGATAAATCACGGTGGCACCAGGGTGTAGCGTTTTCTGGCGGGCAACAATCTCCGCCGACAGCTGGCGGCTGACGGAATAACCGCCCAGAACACTGGTATCAATATGCAGGATAGTCGACATCGTTTTAGCCTCTGAAATGGAGCCTGGTTTAGGGGATAAGCGCGTTAAGAGTTTTTTTAAAGCCGTTAACATAGGTGTGCTCAATCTTTAAGATTCGCTGAACATGGCTGCCACTATGCCACCGCCTTTCTCACCCGAATAGCCGTTATATTTCGATGTAATCCATCGCCACACCCGATACATCTTCACCAATGACAAAGCCATGCCGAAGGGCTATATTGCGCTTCACCCCTTCACTACCAGGCAGGAATCACAATGCTGGACGGTATTTCACTGGACCAACTTCGCACGTTTATTGCCGCCGTCGATGAAGGCAGCTTCTCTGCGGCCGCTCGCAAGATGTACCGCGCCCAGTCGGTGATCAGCGATTTGATTAAGGGGCTGGAAGCCCAGATCGGCGTGCAGCTGTTCGACCGTTCCGGCCGCTACCCAAAGCTAACGCCTGAGGGGGAAGTGCTGCTGATCGACGCCCGCTGCATTGTTTCTGGTGTTGATTTTATGAAGGCGAGAGCGCGCGGTATGTCGTCCGGGCTGGAATCGGAACTCTCGGTAGTGGTGGACGTTTTCTTCCCGCTGGAAGCAATGACTTCAGCGGCCAAAGCCTTCCGCGAACAGTTTCCTGGCACGCCGCTGCGCCTGTTTGTTGAGGCGCTGGGTGGCGGCTACAAACCGGTGCTTAACGGCAGTGCGGGGATCGGTATTCTTGGCTCACTGCCGGATATGCCGGCCTCGCTGACCGGGGAGCGTCTGACCGGCGTTTCGCTGGTGATGGTGGCTGCGCCCGATCACCCGCTGGCGCAGTTCGAGGGTATGGTGCCAAAAGCAGAGCTGACCAAACACGTTCAGCTGGTGCTGACCGACCGCTCCGAGCTTTCCAAAGGGAAAGAGTTTGGCGTGATGTCGCCTTCTACCTGGCGGCTGGGCGATCTGCTGGCCAAACACGCCTTTTTGCTCGACGGCCTCGGCTGGGGCAGCATGCCGTCGCACGTTGTCGAACGAGATATTCGCGAGGGGCGGCTGGTGCGGCTGAACATTGAGGACGTCCCGCCCGATGGACTCGCGCTGCCGATGTTTGGCGTCTACCCGATAGCTTCGCCGCCCGGCCCGGCCGGACGCTGGCTGATCGAGCGGCTTAAAAACCTCTGCCCGGCAAAACTGGCCGCCAGCCGGCTTAAAGACTAATTTCATCCACGGCATCAGGCCGGGTATCAGTCGCTATCAATATCCAGCAGGTTATTTAAAGCATGAGCCCGCAGTTCATTGACTTTACTGATGCTTTTATCCGGCGAGGAGCGAATCACATCGCGCGGATCGTTAATCAGCACGCGGCCATGGCTGTCGACTAAAAATTGCAGATCGTCGATATGCAATTCATGGTTTTTCAGCTTGTTAATAATGGCATTACAGTCCGCCAGCACGTTTTGATTGAATTTCTTATCATCCGGCAGGCTTTTCTTATTATTCACGATATCTTCGGAATCAAAAGCGTTGTGGATATAGTCTTTCTCCACGCCGACGCTACCGCCATGTTTGACCAGGGCATGAGCATCCACCACGGGGAAGCCGAGATGCTTAAGCTGTTTGGTGGTTTCAAGTTCTTTTAGAGCATACTGCTCCGCCGAAATGGTACCCGTAGTGCCAGGTCTGAACAGACACACGCACTTGCGTGGATCCTGCCGCGAATGAAAGACATCCTTTTGGCTCCCAGCGCCGATTTTTTGCCCCAGCGAAGGCACATCCTGAAACACTGTTGTTAATGCGGATACATTCGACGTATGCAAGTGCCGCCCCTGGGCTGCATTGTTTGAAACGGTATACATGATGGACTCTCCTGTGCGGTACAACGGCGCGTTATAGCAAAGCCCTTGAGTGGCTCTGGCAGCTCGCAGGTTCCCGTAAGCCAAACCCTGGCACCTTTCGTAACCAGAAAAATTCCCGCATCCCCATTCCAAACGCTATGAGATCGATTATCATTCCCTTCCTAAAATTTCCCGTTCTGAAGGTCATCCATGTTCACAGTGTTTACCGCCAAAGCTCGCTGGCTGCTCGCCGCCGTTGCCCTTCTGAGCTTCGCCGCCCAGGCCGCACCGATTGTTGTTACCGACGTAGCGGGCCGGGAAGTGACGCTGCCCCATCCGGCAAAGCGCGTGATGCTGGCCGATGCACGAGCCCTGCTGGCGCTGAATATTATTCACCCGAAGGATCCGCTGGAAAACATCATTGCCTGGGATAACTCGCTGAAGACCAAAGCGCCAGACCTGGCGGACGCCTATGCGCGAAAATTCCCGCAGGTAAGCAAAATCACGATGTTTGAAAACCCGTACTACACGGATTTCAGCGTCGAAAAAGCGGTCACACTACAGCCGGATCTGATCATTTTTGACATCGGCGTGCTGGCCAAACTGAAGAACAGCGGCGTGCTGAGCCAGCTGGAAAAAGTAGGCATTCCGGTGCTGATTATCGACTTCCGCCAGCAGCCGTTGACCAACACCCTGCCTAGCATCGAACTGCTGGGTAAAGTGTTTGATGAGCAGAAAAACGCCGACGCATTTATTCAGCACTACCAGCAGCGGATGAACCTGGTCCGCGAGCGCGTGGCCACGCTAAAACCGGAGCAGCGTCCGAGCGTATTTATTGAGCGCGCAGCAGGCATTCGCGGTGACGAATGTTGCCAGACCTTCGGTAAAGGCAGCTACGGTCAGTTTATTGATACTGCCGGCGGCAACAACATTGGCAGCAAGCTGTTCCCGGAAATGAGTGGCCAGGTGAATACCGAGCAGGTGATCACCAGCAACCCGGACTTTTACCTGATGACCGGTGCCGACTGGAACCGCGGTAACCGTTCGCCAAAAGCCGTGCCGCTGGGCTATATGGCCGATAAAGCCGTGGCCGAACAAAAGCTCAAAGGGCTGATGAACCGGACCGGCATTAACGTACTGACGGCGGTGAAAGAGAAGCGCGTGATGGCGATTTACCATCAATTCTACGACTCTCCGCTGAACTATATTGCGGTAGAAGCCATCGCGAAATTCCTGCACCCGGACCTGTTCAAGGACATTGATCCCCAGGCCGACATCGAACAGGTTCACAAGCAGTTCACCGCGCTGGACTACAGCGGCGTGTTCTGGGTTACTCCGTAATGCAAAACAATCCGGGCTGAATCCAAAGCCCGGACATCCCTTCCGCCGAGCGCTAACCTAAACGCTCGGCTTTTTTTTACTTACTTTCTGACTTATTCCGAATTATTCCGTAATAAAACTATTTACTTGAAAATAATTATCATTAAGATTGTCATTTCCAAAAAAACTCATAACGATAACCCCATAATTCGATAGGAATGATGATGCGCCCCCTTTTTCGTGTCTCTCTCCTGGCAAGCGCGATAGCATTTGCGCTGCCAGCTCTCGCCGCAGATAACACTCAAACAGATAAAGCTCCAGCAGATAAAAAAGCTGATGACATTACCGTCGTCGGTAACTGGCTGGATAACCCGGACACCAGCACCGTACTGCTTAACCACCCTGGCGCTCGCTCGATCGTCACCGAGCAGCAGCTTCATGAACAGGGCTCAGAGACGCTTGCCGATGCGCTGAAGGGCATTCCCGGCGTTCAGGTGCGTGACAGCAACGGCACCGGCGGCAGCGACATTTCGCTCAACGTTGGCGTGCGCGGCCTGACTTCTCGCCTGTCACCACGCTCTACCATCCTGATGGACGGTATTCCGCTGGCGGTTGCCCCTTACGGCCAGCCACAGCTTTCGATGGCACCGCTGGGCATGGGCAACATTCAGTCCGTGGACGTGGTTCGCGGCGGCGGCGCGGTGCGCTATGGGCCGCAAAACGTCGGCGGCGTGATTAACTTTGTGACCCGCGATATTCCGAAAGAATTTGGCGGCACCGTCAGCGCGCAGACCCAGGGCGCCAGCCACGGCGGCCTGAAGACGCTGACCAGCGCGTCCGTGGGCGGCACGGCGGATAACGGCTTTGGTGCAGAACTGCTTTACTCCGGCCTGCACGGCCAGGGCTATCGCGAGAGCAACGACAATACCGACATCGACGATTTCATGCTGAAGACCAAGTACAACTTCACCGATCGCGATGAGCTGCAGGCTAACTTCCACTATTACGAAGCCCAGTCCGGTATGCCGGGCGGCCTGACGACCGCCCAGTATGCGAAAGACCCGTTCCAGTCAGACCGCCGCTGGGACAGCTTTGAAGGCCGCCGCAAGGATATGTCCTTCAAATATAAGCACACCGAAGACGACAAAAAGCTGGAAGTCCTGACCTACTTCACCGACAGCTACCGCAGCAGCGATCTGGAATATTTCAAGGGCAACAAACGTACCCTGAACTCAGCGCCTCGCAACTACTCCACCTGGGCGATTGAGCCAACCTATTCTCAGCTTTTCCGCTTCTGGGATATGTCGCACGAGGTCACCCTGGGCTACCGCTACCTGAACGAAACGTCGGACGAGAAAGGTTACCGCACGCCAAAAGCGTATGATCCGGCGACAACCTTCACCAAACCGGACATGACCGAGTACTACCAGCACAGCTCCGGCGGTACTGCAGCCAACGCTTTCTATATTGATGATGCCATCAACGTCAGCGACTGGACGATCACCCCTGGCCTGCGCTATGAAAGCATCAAAACGCACACCAGCGATTCCTTCCAGAACATCGATCGTGAGAAGACCTACAGCCAGCCGCTGCCTTCTATTAGCGTGATGTACCATATGTCTGATGCCTGGAAACTGTTCGCCAACGCCAGCACCTCCTTCGGCAGCATGCAGTACTTCCAGCTGACCCGTGGCGGCAGCGGCAACCAGCCGGCAGCGGGCCTGACGCCTGAAAAAGCGCATACCTACGAGTTCGGCACCCGTTATGACGACACCACGCTGAAAGCCGAAGCTACGTTGTTCTACATCGACTTCGACGATCAGCTGCAATACATCAACAACATTGTGGGCTGGACAAACCTGGGCGCAACCAAGCACCAGGGCCTTGAGCTGGCGCTGAATTACGATCTGAGCGAAGTGAACCGCGCGCTGGACGGCGTGAGCGTATACACCACTTACACCTACACCAAAGCCACCAGCGACAAAGGCGACTTCGCCGGTAAAGACCTGCCGTTCTACTCTCGTCAGGTTTACACCGTGGGTACCCGCTACGCGACCGGCAACTGGGTATGGAATCTGGACAGCTTTGCACAGTCTAAACAAAGCTCACCGGGTACCGGGCCGAACTACATCACCGACGAAAGCGCGGACGGTCAGTTTGGTAATATCGCAGGCTACATGGTGTGGAATATGCGCGGTGAGTACGACTTCGGGCCGTCGCTGTCTAACCTGAAACTGGGTGCCGGGATTAAAAACCTGTTCGATCAGCGTTATTACACGCGTTCGAATGATAATAACTCTGGTAAATACGTAGGCGAACCGCGCACCTTCTTCGTACAGGGTTCTCTGGCGTTCTAATCACGACCCTCACCCTAACCCTCTCCCTAAAAGGGAGAGGGGATAAAGCAGTATTTCTCGCACCCTTTGGGGTGAGGGGATAAAGCAGTTTTTTTAGGTTTTCCCCCTCTCCCTCTGGGAGAGGGCCGGGGTGAGGGGGAAATTACGCCAGATCCCCGCCGTTACTCGCAATCACCTTCTTATACCAGTAGAACGACTTCTTCGGCGTGCGCGCCAGCGTCCCCTGCCCTTCATCATCACGATCGACATACACAAAACCGTAGCGTTTGCTCATCTCGCCGGTTGACGCTGAGACCAGATCAATACAACCCCACGAGGTGTAACCCATCACCGGAATACCGTCCGCAATCGCCTCGCCCATCGCTTTAATGTGTTCCCGCAGGTAGCTGATACGGTAGTCATCGTTGATTTCCCCTTCGGCATTTACTTCGTCTTTCGCGCCCAGCCCGTTCTCCACCAGGAACAGCGGTTTCTGATAGCGGTCGTACATCATGTTCATGGTGATGCGCAGGCCGAGCGGGTCGATGCCCCAGCCCCACTGGCTGAAAGTAATGTGCGGGTTCTTGAGCGATTTAATGATGTTCGCCGGGTTGGTATTCCCCTCGTTCATGTCTGCCGAAGCACAGCGCGAGGCGTAATAGCTGAAGGAGACAAAATCGACGGTGTTCTTCAGGATCTCGTTGTCGCCGGGCTCGGTGACAATCTCAATCCCTTTCTCACGGAACATTCGTGCCGCATAAGCCGGGTATGCACCGCGCGCCTGGACGTCAATAAAGAACAGATTCTCGCGGTCTTTCTCCAGCGCCGCCCAAACGTCCTCCGGCTTGCAGCTGTAAGGATAAAAGTTCCCCCCCGCCAGCATGCAGCCAACCTGGTTTTGCGGGTTAACTTCGTGGGCGATTTTAGTGACCAGCGCGCTGGCCACCAGCTCGTGGTGCGCGGCCTGGTACATCACCTGCTCTTTATTATCACCGGCTTCAAAGACCAGTCCCGCACCGGAGAACGGGCTGTGGAGCATGATGTTGATTTCATTGAAGGTAAGCCAGTATTTCACCAGACCGTCGAACGCCTCAAAGCAGGTGCGCGCGTAGCGGCTGAAAAACTCCACCATTTTACGGTTGCGCCATGAGCCGTATTCCTGGACCAGGTGCATCGGCACATCGAAGTGACACAGCGTTACCAGCGGTTCGATGTTGTATTTTTTGCACTCGGCAAACAGGTCGCGGTAGAAGGCGATCCCTTCCGGGTTCGGCGTCGTTTCATCGCCTTTGGGGAAGATGCGGCTCCACGCTATGGAGGTTCGGAACACGGTGAACCCCATTTCTGCCAGCAGCGCGATGTCGTCTTTATAACGGTGGTAAAAATCTATGGCCTCGTGGCTCGGGTAAAATTCATCGTCGCGCAGTGCAAAACGTTTTTCCACACCAAGCTTTACCCCGAGGCGATTCTCGCCATGGGGGATCATATCGACGGTGCTTAGCCCCTTGCCGCCGGCCTGATACGCGCCCTCGGCCTGATTAGCCGCGATTGCGCCGCCCCATAAAAATCCTTTTGGAAAAACTGTCTCAGCCATGCTTACCTCTGCTTAAAGTGTTTTTACTGCATTATCTGGTCGTACAAACGCCGTGCTGCTGCCCTGCTCTTTGGCTTTCGGCTCCTCGACGGGAATATCTTCAAACCCGAGAATAAGCGTAGTAATAAAAGACAGCACCACGGCCAAAATCATCACCGCTACCACCCAAACGATGCTCATCGGGTTGGCTGGATCGAAGAACTGCACGCTGGTGAATAGCCCCGGCGAGGCCATGGAATGGCTGGCGAGCCCGCCAATACCGGCGACGGCACCGCAAATAAAACCGCTGATAAGGCAGGCAATCAGCGGACGTTTCAGCCGCACCGCGACGCCGTAAAGCGCAGGTTCAGAAATACCGGCCACAATCGCCGATGCCGCGGCAGCAAGCGCCGTCTGGCGCAGTTCAGGGTTTTTCGTCCGCCAGGCAACGGCCAAAGACGACCCGCCGAGGGACAGGTTAGCGCCAATTTCCGACGGCATAACCATGCCTTCTTTGCCCGTTTCGGCGATGGTTTGAATGATTGTCGGCGTAAACACGCGGTGCATGCCGGTCATCACCAGCAGCGGCCAGATAGCCCCCATGATGGCGACGGAAAGCCAGCCCAGGTAGCCGTGCACGGTGTACACCAGTGAAGAAATCCCGCTGCCAATCCAGATACCCAGCGGCCCAATCAGCAAAATCGCTATCGGCGCGGAAACCAGCACGATCAGCATCGGCTTGAGGAAGTTTTTGGTCACCGCTGGCGTGATGCGATCCACGCCTTTTTCGATGTACGACAGCAGCCAGGTCATCACCAGCGCGGGGATCACGGTATAGGTGTATTTCACGGCGGTGACGGGCACGCCCATAAAATCAACCGCTTGCCCCTGGGCCGCCTTCGCCATCAGGTCAATAAAGGCCGGATGCACCAGCACCCCGGCGATAGCAATCGCCAGCGACATGTTGGTTTTAAATTTCACGGCAGCAGAAGCCGCCACCATCACCGGCAGGAAGAAGAAAGCGCCGTCGCCGATGAGGTTAAGAATGATAAGCGTCGAGGATGTCGTTTCAAATAACCCGGTCATCGCGAGGATCATTGCCAGCAGCTTCACCATCGAGCCGCCGATAATCGCCGGAATAAGCGGCGACATAGTGCCAATCAGCGCATCGAGAATACCCGTGCCGATGCGTTTCAGGGTCAGTTTGCCTTTTGCCGTCGTCTGTGGCCTGTCGCCAGCTCCTTCGGGAAGATGTTTCAGCACTTCAGCGTAGGCCTGAGACACCGTATTACCAATGATAACCTGGCACTGCTGGTCGTTTTTCACCACGCCCAGCACGCCGGAAATGGCCTTCAGCCGGGCGCCGTCCACCCTTTTATCGTCCTGTAATACAAAGCGCAGCCGCGTCATGCAATGGGTTACCGCCACCACATTTTCCGCGCCGCCTAAAGCCTCGAGAATCTGTCGGGATACTGCCTCGTACTTGTTAGCCATGAGGTGAAACTCTCTTGTTATGATTTCGTAGGTAACCGGTTCCACATAATCATGTGTAGTTGAAAATTAGATCACAATGATTATTTTTATTGAGATCGATTTTTGTGATTTACATCGAAATACAGGCTGCACTGCGCCCTGGCCGCGAAAAGTGTAAAATGGTCAGAAATGACGAACTTACGAGAAGCCTTTATGTCGACGATGCAGGAAGTGGCGAAAAAAGCAGGCGTATCAAAGGCAACCGTTTCGCGCGTGTTGTCGGGCAAGGGCTACGTGAGCGAGGCCACTAAAACGCAGGTGTACCAGGCCATCCAGGAAACGGGCTATCGCCCTAATCTGCTGGCACGTAATCTGGCGACCAGCAAATCAGGCTACATCGGGCTGGTCGTGACCAACACGCTGTACAGCGGGAACTATTTTAGCGAGCTGCTTTCCCAGGCCGCGCTGAAACTGGAAGCCAGCGGGCGTCAGCTGATTCTGGTCGACGGCAAACACAGCGCCCAGGAAGAGCAGGCCGCCGTGCAGTTTCTGCTCGATTTACACTGCGACGCGGTGATCATTTATCCGCGATTTTTAAGCGTGGACGAGATGGATGAGCTGATTGAACAGCATAAGCAGCCGATCATGGTGATGAACCGCAAGCTGCGCAAACACCAGAGCCACTGTATTTGCTGCGATCACAAAGGTTCCAGTTTTACGGCCACGCGCTACCTGATTGACCTGGGCCACCGGGATATCGCCTTTATCACTGGCGTCCTGGACTCCCCCACGGCGAGAGAGCGCCTGTCGGGCTACCGGGAAGCGCTGGAGCAGGCCGGGTTACCGGTGCGGGACGAACTGATCGCCACCGGAAAATGGACGCCTGCCAGCGGGTCGGCGGCGGTAGAAACGCTGCTCTCAGCGAAACAGGGCTTCAGCGCCCTGGTCGCCAGCAACGATGACATGGCCATCGGCGCGATCGGCAGACTCGGCCAGGCGGGCTTGTCGGTGCCGCGCGATGTGTCGGTTATTGGTTTTGATAATGTCCCGACCGGGGCTTTTCTTACCCCGCCGCTGTCGAGTGTGAAAGAGCCGGTGAGCGAAATGATTCATGAAGTGATTAACCGCCTGACCGCGATGCTGGATGGTGGCTATTTCTCACGGGATAACTTGTACAGTTCGGAGATGATCGTGCGAGACTCTGTGGCGAAAGGGCCCTATTTTCAGCCAAAGTAAGGTGAAAGAAAAAGGAGCGAACTTCGCTCCTTTTCTGTCATTAAACGCGGCTACCGAACACCGCTTCTACGGCAAAGGCAGCAATTTGCCCGTCCTGCTCTTTCGTGGCCCCCGACACCCCAATAGCGCCAATAACAGCGCCCTCCGCGTTGCGCAGCGGGATACCGCCATCAATGCCGACCAGCCCACCGTTGCTGTTTTCCAGCGAATACGCCGGACCGTTCGGGTGCAAATTAACGCCAACATCTTCGCTGTTGGCCTGGAACAGCACCGCCGTACGCGCTTTGCGCATGGCAATATCAATGGTGGCCAGGAATGTGCCGTCCATACGGGCAAAGGCCGTTAAGTGGCCGCCGCTGTCCAGCACCACAACGGAAACCGACGGGAAGCTGTGGGTCTCCACCGCCGTTTTTACGCTGGCGATCAGCGCTTCTGCAAGAACTAAACTGACTGTCACGATGAAAACCTCAATGCGCTAACGGGGGATGTTTTTTGGCGTCAATAACCGCCCAGGTGTGGATCAGCAACCCGAAGACCGCCAGAATTGCGCCCACCCAGCCGGTGGACTCCCAGCCAAAGCCTGCGGAAATAGTCACCCCGCCAAGCCAGGCACCTAGCGCGTTGGCGATGTTAAACGCCGAGTGGTTCATCGCTGCCGCCATAGTTTGCGCGTCACCGGCCACGTCCATCAGGCGGATTTGCAGCACCGAAGAAAGCGACACCATTGTGCCCACCAGCATCACGGTGACCGCCCCCAGCCACGGATAGTGCGAGGTATAAACGTAAGCGCTGAGCACCAGGATCGCCCAAATCAGCAGCAGGCGAACGGTTTTCTCCAGCCCGCGATCCGCCAGGCGGCCGCCGACGATATTGCCGACAATCATGCCCAGACCGAACATCGACAGAATCACCGGGATCATCCCTACCGACTGATGCGCCAGCTCCAGCATGGTAGGCTTCACATAGCTGAATACAGAGAACATTCCGCCGCTGCCAATCGCGCCGATAGCCAGCGTCAGCAGCACCTGCTTACGGGTCAGCGCGGTCAGCTCGCGCAGCGGACTAGCGTCTTTATCCCCGGCACGCCACGGCACCCAGATCCACACCAGAATCAGCGTCAATACCGCGAGGCCGCCGACGATGGCAAACGCACTACGCCAGCCGAACAGCTGCCCAATGGCCGCCACCGCAGGTACGCCGAGTAAGTTGGCTATCGTCAGGCCCAGCAGCACCATCGACACCGCCTGTGCCCGCTTCGAGCGCTCAACGAGGCTTGCCGCCAGCAGAGCCGCGACACCGAAGAACGTGCCGTGCGGGAAACCGGCCAGGAAGCGTGCCAGCATCATGGAGTAGTAACCTGGTGCAAATGCGCTCAACAGGTTGCCAACGGCAAACATCGCCATCAGGGCAATCAGAAAGTCACGCCGCGCCATACGGGCGCCCAGCACCGCCAATAGCGGAGCACCGACCACCACGCCCAGCGCATAAATGCTGATCAGGTGGCCCGCAGAAGGAATAGAAACGTGCAGCCCGTTTGCAGCATCGGGCAGCAATCCCATGATGACGAATTCGCCGGTGCCGATGGCGAAGCCGCCCATGCCGAGCGCAAACAGCGCTTTCAGCAGCCCCGATCGCGACAGGGAAACCGTCTCAGCCCCCTGTTCCAGGGCTTGTTCATTAAGTGATGACATAGTTTTTTGACTTGTGCAGGTGAACAACAAAATACGCCCCGGCGCGGTTCAGCGGGGCGCGGGAGATAACTAAAGCGATGTTTTCCGGTGCGGAGGTGCCATAAATTCGGCCCCCAGCGGGGTGCTAATATGACTGGCTAAAATGCGATCAATGTCGCATTTATCTTCGGCGGTCAATGTCCAGCCGGACACGTCTTCCACCCCGTTGAGCTGTTCAGGACGACGAGCCCCCCACAGCGCGATGGTGGGGCCGGCATCCAGCACCCAGCGCAGCGCCAGGGCCATCACGCTCTTGCCGTAGCGCTCTGCAGCAAACGTTTTCAATTCTTCGACTGCAGCCAGATACTGCGCAAAGCGCGGCGGCTGGAATTTCGGATCAAAGCTGCGCAGGTCGCCTTCGCCAAACACAGTTTCCGGCATCATGCGGCCGGACAGCAGGCCACGGCAAATCGCGCCGTAGGCCAGCACCACCATCTGATGGTATTTCGCGTAGGGCAGCAGATCTGTTTCTGTCGCGCCGCGTTCAAACAGGTTGAGCGGCGGCTGCATGGTTGCCAGCGGCGCGGCGCTGCGGAATCTGTCCATCTGCGCTGGCGAATAGTTACTGACGCCGAGGGCGCGAAATTTCCCCTGCTGATGCAGCGTTTCCAGCACGCGCGCGGTTTCATCTATCGCCACTAAATCGTCCGGCCAGTGCACCTGATACAGGTCGATATAATCCGTTTGCAGGCGGCGAAGCGAGTCTTCAATTTCCTGACGAATACGCTGCGGCGTGGAATTACGCGTGACCCGCCCGGCCTCGTCCCAGTCCAGCGCCACTTTGGTGGCGATAATCGCCTTGTCCCGGCGGCCCACCAGCGCTTTGCCTACCACCTCTTCGGAGTGCCCAAAGCCGTAGACTGGCGCGGTGTCGATAAGGTTGATGCCGCGCTCCAGCGCCTCATGCAGCGTCGCTATCGACTGCCCGTCGTTACTGCCGCCCCACATGCTACCGCCAATGGCCCACGTACCCAGGCCGATACGGCTGACGGGTTCAGAGATGCCCGCGATATGAATCGTTTCGATTGCCATGATTTACCCCTGTCTGTTCTGTGCACTAATAGTAACTCATGTTAAGTTGAATTAATTTCAACGAACCCTTGATGACAGAGGCCCCTTTTATGCCCGCTCCGGTCCGCGGCGAACTCGCCGATCTCAACGTTTTTTTGACCATCTGCCGCCGAAAAAGCTTCCGTCTTGCCGCTTCTGAGCTGGGTGTGTCCACCTCTGCGCTAAGCCACACGATGCGCGGGCTGGAGGAGAGGCTCGGCGTTCGCCTGCTCAACCGCACCAGCCGCTCCGTCGTCCCCACTGACGCCGGTGAAGCGCTGCTCGGGCACCTGGAAACCGGGTTTTCCCATATTCGCATGGCGCTTGATGAACTGGACCATTACCGCGAATCCCCGGTCGGGCGGCTGCGGATTAATATTCCACGAGACGCCGCCCAGCTGCTGTTTGCGCCGGTACTGGCGAAATTCATGGCTACATACCCCCGGCTGCAGATGGAAATTACCGTCGATAACACGCTGGTCGATATTATCGGCAGCGGCTACGACGCCGGGATTCGCTATGGGGAGAGCGTCCCCAAAGACATGATTGCGATGCCGGTGACGCGCAAGCTTAAGTGGATTGTGGTGGCCTCCCCGCAGTATTTAAGCCATACCTCGCACCTTCCGCTGAACCACCCGGACGATCTCTTTCAGCACCAGTGCATCCGGATGCGGCTCGGCAACGGCACGCTGTACAAATGGGAACTTAACCGGGGCACAGAGGCGCTGGCATTGGATGTGCCCGGCTCGCTGATACTCAATGAAAGCGAAATGATCATTGATACCGCTCTGAACGGCTTCGGGCTGGCGTATTGCCTGGACGTACGAGTGCGGCCGCTGCTGGAAAGCGGGCAGCTGGTGCAGGCTATGCCGGAGTGGGTGTGCGAAGATGAACCGATGGTGATGTATTACCCCAGCCGCAGGCAGCTCCATCCCGGCTTGCGAAGACTTATCGAAATGATGCGTGAGGCCACGCTGTACTGACAGCCCCACAAAAATACTTCACTTTAAAAATCAATTAGTAATCATCATTTTATATTAACTTCCAATCAAATAGCTTGCAATAATATTGCGCGCTATTTAAATTCACTTCCGCCAGCACTCAATCACAACAAGACATAACCAACTAAATAGCACGCGATACAATCGCAAAGGAGATAAAATGTCACGCTCATTACTGATCGCCATGACTTTAACCGCTTCCAGCCTGAGCCCTGCTTTTGCCGCCGACGCACCGACCCCGACCGTCGGCGTGAGTAAGTTTCTCTCCGTTTTAAACAGTGGCGGGGGCAAACCCATCGAGCAACTCTCTCCCCAGGCCGCCCGGCAGGTACTGATCGATGCCCAAAAAGGCGCCAAACTTCCCGCCGCTGATATCTCTGAAAAGACAATTACCGTTGGCGGCAAGCCGCTAACGCTCACCATTGTTAAGCCCAAAAATGCCAGCGGCAAATTGCCGGTGTTTATGTTCTTCCACGGCGGTGGCTGGGTGCTGGGCGACTTCCAGACTCATGAACGCCTGGTACGCGATTTAGTCTCTGAGTCGGGCGCAGCGGCGGTGTTTGTGAACTACACCCCATCCCCGGAAGCGCACTTCCCTGTGGCCATCAACCAGGCCTATGAAGCAACCCGCTGGGTGGCCGAACACGGCAGCGAAATTGGCGTAGACGGCAGTCGCCTTGCGCTGGCGGGTAACAGCGTGGGTGGTAACATGGTTGCCGCCGTAGCCCTGCAGGCCAAAGCGCAGCATACCCCGGCGATTCGCTACCAGGTCATGCTGTGGCCGGTAACCGACGCGCGCTTTGATACCGGCTCTTATAACCAGTTCTCAAACGGCTATTTCCTCAGTAAGAACATGATGAAATGGTTCTGGGACAACTACACCACGAAAGAGAGCGACCGCCGCAATATTCTGGCTTCACCGCTGGAGGCCAGCCGTGAGCAGTTGAAGGACCTGCCGCCCACCCTGATTCAAACGGCGGAGCTTGACGTGCTGCGTGATGAAGGCGAAGCGTTCGGCCGGAAGCTCGATGAAGCTGGCGTGCCGGTGACCGTGACCCGCTACAACGGCATGATCCACGATTACGGTTTATTGAATGCCATCAGTGATGAACCCACCGTGCGTACGGCTATTGCACAGGCCGCAGGCGAGTTACGTGCCCATCTGAACTGATTTCGAGCTTGTATTGAGGGGGGATAACAGCTGTTATCCCCTTTCTGTTTTTAGCTCAACTCATCGATCGCGCAAATTATTCATCTGCCGGCATTATCCGGGTTGATTTACGTCAACGTAGTGCTCCCGCGAAAGCGCATGATAGCCACCCGCGAATAATAGAATTCATATTATCCCGCAAAGAAACTAATCATTAATAAGACAGATGAGTGAATGACTGATGAGCAAACTGAGAATGTTGGTGCTGTCGCTGGGTCTGGTCAGTGGCCTGGCAAACGCCGCCCTACCGCTGTTCAACGGGCACGGTGCACCGGGGGATGTGCATATCGATAACGGAGGACCGGTCTATTTGAACGGCAAGCAGATGGCGCTGAAAAAGGTCAACGATAATTTCTATGAGGCGCGTGGTCAGGGTGTGGTGTTATCGATTGCCGTGATGCCTGACGGCAGTCCTTCCGTCAGTTGGACCGGTAAACACCGCGCTCACGGGGAAATTATTCCGACAGAAAAGTAATAGCTAAAAGCTTATGTCCGGCGGGTGAGAGACTCTCACCCGCACAACGTCTTATTCCGCTTTCGCAGGCTTCAGGCGCTGGGTCAGGCCACGCAGGAAGTAGCGCAGGAACTGATCGCCGCACTCGCGGTAGTTTTTATGATCCGGGTTACGCATCATGGCGGTAATTTCCGGCATAGAAATGCGGAACTGCTGGGCGGTAAGGATCTCCAGCACGTCGTCAGACTTCAGCTCAAAGGCGATACGCAGCTTTTTCAGAATAATGTTGTTGGTCATCCGACGCTCGAGCTTCGGCTCCGGCTTGCTTTCGTCTTTGCCGCGTTTGAAGTAGATCAAACCGTTAAGAAAGTTTGCCATGATCAGATCCGGGCAGGCTTTAAAGCCTTCTTCGTCCTCTTTCTTTAACCACGGAACGATCTGTTCCACAGGGACGTCGGTGCCGGTCAGGGCAAGGATCTTAACGATTCCATCGTTATTCAGGTTCAGCATGTAGCGAACGCTAAGCAGTACGTCATTATTCAACATGGGGCAATCTCAGGGCTCAAAAGCGGGCAGTATATAGAGAAGCGAACGCGTTGTAATAAAAACCGCGCGGATTTGTCCGCCGGAGCTAAATTTACCGGCGGTGAATTGGCACTCTTCAGGCTTAAGGGTAGACTCAATGGGCTAACTTTCATCCTAAAAGGTAATCATTTGATCCTACGACTTTGGCAAGAATCCGACCGCCCTTTCTTACGTACCCTTTATCTTCATGCCCGCCGCAAGGCATGGCCCTGGCTAGACGGCAGCGCATGGCAGCTCGAAGACTTTGACAGTGCCACTCAGGATGAACGTATCTGGGTGGCTGAAGATAACGGCCACCGCATCGGCTTCGCTTCCGTCTGGGTGCAGGATAACTTTTTGCATAACCTGTTCGTCAGCCCGGAGCATCAGGGAACGGGCGCGGGAAAGGCGCTGCTGGAGAAAGTGCAGAGTGAATTTACCGCAACGGGATCGCTAAAATGCCTGGCGAGAAATGAACACGCGATTGAGTTTTATCGGCGCAACGGCTGGCATATTGAGGCCCCGGGAGACGGGCCGGACGGGGAATACTATTTAATGCATTTTGTGTTGAAGTAGTCCTCTCCCCGAAAGTGATGGGATAGGGAACGAAAAAAGTAGCGTTGATAACATTGCTTACGCGACACCATTATTGCCATGACGCCGAAAGGCCGGGCGCTGGTTCAGTGCGGAATACCAGCGCTCAATGTCCGCCATGTGAGGATGAGCTAACGGCGTCATTTTCCAGCGATTAACCGACAGGCCAAGGACAATATCCGCGAGGGTAAACTGGCTGCCCGTTACCCATGCTCCGGTTTTCTGAAGTTGCTCATTGAGAATTTGCACACAACCTGTCCAGGCAGAAATGCTTTCCTGAATCTGATTCGCATCCTGAAAACGTGGATCCTTACGGACCAGCGCCATAAAGGCATAGCGCCAGGCTGTGTTAAACTCCGTTGCCTGCCAGTCCATCCAGCGCTCAACGTCCGCCGCCTCTTGCGGTGTGGAAGGCAGCAGATCTTTCCGCCCCGCTTTGCGCGCCAGATAACGGCAGATGCTGTTCGACTCCCACAGCACAAAATCGTCATCCAGCAGTACCGGCACCAGACTATTGGGATTGAGGGCAAGGAATTCCTCAGACTGAACCGACCGGAACCCGCTCCCATAATCTTCCTGCTGGTATTCCAGCCCCGACTCTTCGCAGGTCCACAGCGCTTTGCGTACGTTAATTGATGAGCGTTTACCCAGTATTCTTATCATCGCCTGCAAACCTCAATCACAACAACGTGGTGTTTCACTTTTGCAAACAAAAACGCCTCTTCCATGACGGGAGAGGCGTCTCGTTTTACACCGCTCTGAAGGCGATCTCGCTTGGGATCACATCCCCGTTCCAGTAAAGCTGAGCCGCCACGCGCCCCGCCAGCTCACGATAGAGCGTAGTGATGTCGCTTTCCGGGCGATTAATGACCGTCGGCTTACCGGCATCCAGGTCTTCGCGCAGGGTGATGTGCAGAGGCAACTGCCCCAGCAGCGTGGTGTGATACTGCTGCGCCAGCTTCTCCGCGCCGCCGGTGCCGAATATCGGCTCCTGGTGACCGCAGTTGCTGCAGATATGAATACTCATATTCTCGACAATACCTACCACCGGCACCTCAACTTTCTCGAACATCACGATCCCTTTACGGGCGTCGATCAGCGCGATGTCCTGCGGCGTGGTCACCACCATCGCCCCGGTAACCGGGATGTTTTGCGCCAGCGTTAGCTGGATGTCACCGGTACCCGGCGGCATATCGATCACAAGGTAATCCAGATCCGGCCACAGTGTTTCCTGCAGCATTTGCATCAGCGCTTTGCTGGCCATCGGGCCGCGCCATACCATGGCATTTTCGTCGGTGACGAGGTAACCGATCGAGTTAGTTGCCAGGCCATGCGCCACGATCGGCGCCATGTGTTTGCCGTCCGGGGACGTTGGGCGCTCATGTTCGGCACCCAGCATAGTTGGGATCGACGGGCCGTAAATATCGGCATCCAGAATACCGACTTTGGCCCCTTCAGCCGCCAGCGCCAACGCCATGTTGACCGCAGTGGTCGATTTCCCCACCCCGCCTTTGCCGGAGCTGACGGCAATAATATTTTTGACGCCGTTAATGCCGGGCTGGTTTTTCACCCGCTTCAGCGTGGCAATGTGGTGGCTGAGCTTCCAGTCTACTGCTTTTGCGCCGGTGATCCGCAGCAGGTCTGAACTGCAGGTCTCTTTTAAGGCATCAAACCCACTTTGCCAGGCGAACGGCATCTGCAGTTCAACGTGCAGCGTGTCGTCAAGCATGGCGACATGGTGCAGCGCTTTCAGCGCGGTGAGGTTATGTTTCAAGGTAGGGTGCTGAAAATTAGCCAGGGTCCCGGCAACCATCGCGCGTAGCTGTTCCGGGGACTTACTGGACGGGGATTGCGAATTCATCCCGACTCCTTATGTTTTTATCGGACATTGCAATCCGCTAAGCATACCAGAAACCACACCACCGATTCATATACGGTTATTGCGGGCTTTGGGGTTACTAAACAATTGCCAATCCGGTAATATCGAAGCCCCCTTTTTTAATCAGAGGATGCAATCCCGACTATGACTCAACCCGCGAAGAAAATATTGGTAACGTGCGCACTGCCGTACGCAAACGGCTCAATCCACCTCGGTCACATGCTGGAGCATATTCAGGCTGATGTCTGGGTCCGTTACCAACGAATGCGCGGCAACGAGGTTAACTTCATCTGCGCAGACGACGCCCACGGCACGCCTATCATGCTGAAAGCACAGCAACTGGGTATCACTCCAGAGCAGATGATTGCCGAAATGAGTCAGGAGCATCAGACTGATTTTGCAGGCTTTAACATCAGCTATGATAACTATCACTCCACCCACAGCGACGAAAACCGCGAGCTGTCGGAGCTGATTTATGGCCGCCTGAAAGAGAACGGTTTTATTAAAAACCGCACGATTTCTCAGCTCTACGATCCGGAAAAAGGCATGTTCCTGCCGGACCGCTTTGTCAAAGGCACCTGCCCGAAATGTAAAGCCCCGGATCAGTACGGCGATAACTGCGAAGTGTGCGGCTCCACCTACAGCCCAACCGAGCTTATCGATCCAAAATCCGTGGTGTCCGGCGCGACGCCTGAAATGCGTGATTCCGAGCACTTCTTCTTCGACCTGCCGTCCTTCAGCGAAATGCTGCAGGCGTGGACCCGCAGCGGCGCGCTGCAGGAGCAGGTGGCAAACAAAATGCAGGAGTGGTTCGAATCTGGTCTGCAGCAGTGGGACATCTCCCGCGATGCGCCATACTTCGGCTTCGAAATCCCGAATGCACCGGGCAAGTACTTTTACGTCTGGCTGGATGCACCAATCGGTTACATGGGTTCCTTTAAGAACCTGTGCGACAAGCGTGGCGACACCACCAGCTTCGAGGAATACTGGAAGAAAGATTCCACCACCGAGCTGTATCACTTCATCGGTAAAGACATCGTTTACTTCCACAGCCTGTTCTGGCCGGCCATGCTGGAAGGCAGCAACTTCCGCAAGCCAACCAACCTGTTCGTTCACGGCTATGTGACGGTTAACGGCGCGAAGATGTCCAAGTCTCGCGGTACCTTTATCAAAGCCAGCACCTGGCTGAAGCACTTTGATGCCGACAGCCTGCGTTACTACTACACCGCGAAGCTCTCTTCCCGTATCGACGATATCGACCTGAACCTGGAAGACTTCGTGCAGCGCGTGAACAGCGACATCGTCAACAAAGTGGTTAACCTGGCCTCCCGTAACGCCGGCTTTATTGCCAAGCGTTTTGACGGCGTGCTGGCCGCAGAGATTGCCGATGCAGAGCTGTACAAAACCTTCACCGATGCGGCAGAAAGCATTGGCGAAGCGTGGGACAGCCGCGAATTTGGCCGTGCGATCCGCGAAATCATGGCGCTGGCAGATATCGCTAACCGCTACGTGGACGAGCAGGCTCCGTGGGTTGTGGCTAAACAGGAAGGCCGCGATGCCGATCTGCAGGCCATTTGCTCCATGGGCATTAACCTGTTCCGCGTGCTGATGACCTACCTGAAGCCGGTTCTGCCGTCGCTCACCGAGCGTACAGAAGCCTTCCTGAATGCCGAACTGAGCTGGGACAGCATCGCTACGCCGCTGCTGAACCACAAAGTGAACAGCTTCAAGGCGCTGTATAACCGCATTGAAACCAAGCAGGTAGAAGCCCTGGTGGAAGCGTCTAAAGAAGAAGTGAAAGCGCTGAATGCGGCACCGGTAACTGGCCCGCTGGCGGACGATCCGATTCAGGAGACCATCACCTTTGATGACTTCGCGAAAGTGGATATGCGCATTGCGCTGATTGAGAAAGCAGAATTCGTGGACGGCTCCGACAAGCTGCTGCGCCTGACGCTGGATCTCGGCGGCGAAAAACGCAACGTCTTCTCCGGCATTCGTACCGCTTACCCGGATCCGTCTAAGCTGGAAGGTCGTCTGACCGTGATGGTGGCCAACCTCGCTCCGCGTAAGATGCGCTTTGGCGTGTCGGAAGGGATGGTGATGGCCGCAGGTCCTGGCGGGAAAGATATCTTCCTGCTGAGCCCGGACAGCGGCGCTCAGCCTGGCATGGCGGTTAAGTAACTCCCCTCACCCCAGCCCTCTCCCCACCGGGGAGAGGGTACAAAACAATCGAACTACCTTGACTTTATCCCCTCTCCTTTTTAGAAAGAGGAATATGGCGATTTACTCTGCTTTTATCCCCTCTCCCTTTTAGGGAGAGGGTGAGGGTAAAATCAGGCGTCTCTTGCCTGCCCGACAGTTTTATCCTTCAGGAACAACACCATCAGGCCAAGCCAAACCACCCCGCCCATCAGGTTAAACAGGCTGAACAACCCGTTGCCGCCGAACTGGTAGGCGTGCTTGCTCAGCTCAATACCGACGGTAAAGATCAGCATCTGCAGCATACCCATCGCCGCCGACACCGTGCCTTTACTCATCTCGCTGGCAAACAGCGTCAGGCGCACCAGGCCGGCATTCGCCAGGCCGATGCCAAAGGCGTACAGGCTGAGGCCAGCGGTCATCCACAAATAAGCATGAGAAGAGACCACCGTTGCCACCGCCGCGACAACCAGGCCGGGTACAATCCACCAGCCGCCCATGATGATCAGGCTGCGCACGCTACGGCGGGAGGTCAGCTTGGCCAGAACCAGGTTACCCATAATCAGCGCGCCAAAGATAGGCACCTGCAGCAGACCGTATTCATAGCTGCTGAGATTCTCCCCGCTGATGATAATCACCGGCGACTGGGCAATCCACGCCAGCAGCGGTAGGCTCACAAAGCCGGTCGCCAGCGCACCGGAGACAAAACGTAGATTTTTCAGTACCAGCTTGTAATCGCGCCCAAGCTCCTTCAGCGAAAGCTTTTCGCCGAGGCGAGTCGCCGTCTCCGGCATCGCTTTGTGCAACCCAAAGAAAGAGATAGCCGCCAGCAGCGCAAACAGCACGAACATCGTTTCCCATGGCGCGACGTGGATCCACGCCGCCCCCACCAACGGCCCAAGCAGCGGCGCGATCAATGCCACGTTCGCCATCAGCGCGGTTATCTTGATGCAAACCGACTCTTCGAACGACTCCTGAATAGCGGCGTAACCCACCGCGCCAATAAAGCACAGGCTGACGCCCTGCAGGAAGCGCAGGAAGGTGAACTGCTGAATGTCCTGGGCCAGCAGCGTCGCGAGGCAGGTGACAATAAACCAGACCACGCCGGTCAGCATCAC
Organism: Cedecea neteri; assembly: GCF_000758305.1. Classification (NCBI taxonomy): domain Bacteria; kingdom Pseudomonadati; phylum Pseudomonadota; class Gammaproteobacteria; order Enterobacterales; family Enterobacteriaceae; genus Cedecea; species Cedecea neteri. The sequence goes on from NZ_CP009458.1 coordinate 4,431,581, forward strand.
CGGTCGGCGGCCAATACGGTCAGAAAGTGGCCCGAGCAGCCACTGCAGGAACATTCCGCCCGCCAGATAAGCCGTCATCGATGTCGGCACCCATTCCACGCCCGCCTGGAACTGATCCACCACGGCCAGCATCCCCGGCTGGATCATGTCATTGCCGATATAAGTTGAGAATTCGTAGAGCACCAGGCAGAGCGGGAACAGCAGCGCCTGACGGCCTAACGATTTGTTAGCTATCGTATTATGTTGCATTAGGAACTCAGAAGATAAAGAAACGCGCAGAGTGTATTCAATTGCCCGTGCCAGCGGTAGTCAACGGCTGACAAATAGCACGGGGTGTAAAGCCGCGCACATCATACCTCAATTCTATTAAGGATTTCTTAATCTGTGATGAATATTCTGCTGCCATGAATTTAAGGCCGGCACTGTCTTAGTAAAGACAAGATGAAATATTTTCCTAAACCAACGGTAAATAAGACAAAACTGCTTTACCGTCTGCCGCCCCGCTTCTATCTTTTCCCGCTTTGCATCCTGATAATACGGGCTGCTATTTTTAGCTGGTTTTCCCGGGAGAAGGCCAGATGATGCGCGGGGCGCACTTTTTCAGCCACAGCCTGTGGACAGGTTGTTGGGTAGGGTTAATCCAGGTGGCGCTTCACGCCGCGATATCCACCTGGTCAGTTAAAGCACAGGACAAGTCATGATGGAAACGCTCAACCAGAATCTGTTTTTGCTCATTAATGCCACCCCGTCGTCGCCGGAGTGGATGATAAAGCTGGCGATATTCTTTGCCCGGGATCTGATCAGCATCGTCCCGCTGCTGATCGTCGCGCTCTGGCTTTGGGGTCAGCGTAAGCAGATGCCGGCCCAGCGCCAGGTGGTGATCAAAACCGGCATGGCGCTGGTGATTAGCGTGGTGCTGTCATGGGTCATTGGGCAGTTGTTCCCGCATCCGCGTCCTTTTGTGGTCGGGCTGGGCTATAACTTCCTGCACCACGCGCCGGATGATTCTTTCCCGAGCGACCACGGCACGGTGATCTTCACCTTCGCGCTGGCATTTTTATGCTGGCACCGCGTCTGGTCCGGCGTGATGTTATTTGTTATCGGCTGCGCGATTGCCTGGTCCCGCGTCTACCTCGGCGTGCACTGGCCGCTGGACATGCTCGGCGGTCTGCTGGTCGGCATGAGCGCCTGCCTGCTGTCGCAGATGGTCTGGAACCTGCGCGGGCCACAAATCCATCAGCGCCTGCATCAGATCTACCGCTACTGCTTCGCGCTGCCGATTCGTAAAGGCTGGGTGCGTGACTAAGCGGTGCACCACAGGTAAGATGCATTAACTAAAGCCCTGCCTTAGCGGGGCTTTTTAATGTTCAGAGGCCGCTATGGAAACCCGCCGTGAAGAGCGCATTAACCGCCTGGTACAGGCGCTGAAGCGCAGCGATAAAATTCATCTCAAAGAAGCCGCTCAGCTGCTGGGCGTCTCCGAAATGACCATCCGTCGCGACATCAACAATGAGCCTGGTCAGGTTGTGCTCCTGGGCGGATACGTGGTGCTGGAGCCTCGCAGTGCCGGGGCCAGCTACTATCTGTTGAGTGATGAAAAAACGCGACAGGTTGAAGAGAAACGCCACGCTGCCAGGCTCGCCGCACAGCATGTTCGCCCGCGCCAGACCGTGTTCTTCGACTGCGGCACCACCACGCCTTACATCATCGACGCCCTTGACGACGATCTGCCTTTCACCGGCCTGTGTTATTCCCTCAACACCTTTCTGGCACTGCAGGAAAAGCCCAACTGCCGGGTGATTTTAAGCGGCGGCGAGTTTCACGCCAGCAATGCGATTTTTAATCCGATTAACTTTCAGGAGTGCCTGGGGAATATCTGCCCGGATATTGCCTTTTTATCCGCGGCAGGCGTCCACCTGCGCTACGGCGCAACTTGCTTTAATCTGAATGAGCTGCCGGTGAAGCATTGGGCGCTGAGCATGGCCCAGCGTAATATTCTGGTGGTGGATGACACCAAGTTTGGCAAGGTTCGCGCCGCCTGCATGGGGCCGCTGACGGCGTTTGATACAGTGATTACCAACCGGCCTCCCGCTGCGGAGTTTATCGACTTTGCCGCAGCGGAAAACCTGACGCTAACGTGGTAGGCGTTTAGGCGAACCAGCTCCCGAACCAACCGTGGAGCTTCATCAGCACAAAGTCCCACATGCGGCTGAAGAACCCGCCCTCTTCAACCGACTCCATCACCAGCAGCGGGCGCTGTTCGATGGATTTGCCGTTAAGCTGGAAGTCAATGGTGCCGACGGCCTGGCCTTTTTTCAGCGGCGCGGTTAGCTGAGGTTCGTTCAGCGTAAAGCTGGCTTTCAGGTTTTTCAGCTGACCACGAGGAATGGTCACCGAGCCACCTTCACCCGCGCCAAGATTGACTTCACTCTTATCGCCAAACCAGACGCGCTGGGTCACGAAAGTGGCGTCAGGCTTGATTGGCGTTACGGTTTCGAAGAAACGGAAGCCCCAGGTCAGCAACTTTTCGCTCTCGTTAAAGCGAATGCGGTCGGTTTTTGTCCCCAATACGACGGAAATCAGGCGCATATCACCGGAGGTTGCCGAAGCAACGAGGTTATAGCCTGCGCCCTCGGTGGTACCGGTTTTCATGCCATCAACGTTGAGATTAGAGCTCCACAGCAGGCGGTTACGGTTCGGCTGCTTGATATTGTTAAAGGTGAACTCTTTCTCTTTGTGCACCGCGTACTCGTCCGGCACATCGTGGATCAGCGCCTGCCCGAGCAACGCCATGTCGCGCGCGGTGCTGTACTGCCCTGGCGCGTCCAGGCCGTGAACGGTTTTAAAGGTGGTGTTGGTCAGCTTGAGCTTCTGTGCGTAGTTGTTCATCAGGCTGACAAACGAATCCTGACTGCCCGCCACATAGTCGGCAATCGCAATACTGGCGTCGTTCCCGGACTGAATAATGACGCCTTTGTTCAGATCTTCCACCGAGACTTTATCGCCGGGTTTCAGGAACATCAGCGAAGAGCCGCGCAGCACCGGGTTACCGGTCGCCCATGCATCTTTCCCGATAGTCACCATATCCGTCAGGTGAATCTTGCCTGCTTTCAGCGCCTGCCCTACCACGTAGCTGGTCATCAGCTTGGTCAGACTTGCCGGATCGAGTTTGTCGTCGGCATTTCCTTCCGCCAGCACCTTCCCGCTGGCGTAATCCATCAAAATCCAGGCTTTTGCATCGACCTGGGGAGCATCTGCGGTCTGCTCAGCGCTTAGCGCAGGAGCCGCTATCAGCAGCAGGGTTGTCCCTGCGACTAAACCACGTAGTGTTGCAGGCATTTGCAAGATCGTCATAAAACCACCTGAGTATCCATTCTTAAAAAATTCACGGTGCGCACCGCCACCCAAAAGTCAGGGTGTGAGTAATAACGCACGAATCCACTTAAAGAAACATAGAGTTGGTAAAGTTTTTTAAGTTTATTCGATATCTGCGCGAGTTGCCGCCGTCACGCCATTTTTTTTAGCTTCGGTTGAGAAACAGTGGTGTTTTCGTGACCGGAGCCGGGCATACTCGATGTCCACCTGCAAAAAAAGGAACCACCATGATTACCGTTTGGGGCAGAGATAACTCCACCAATGTTAAGAAAGTGCTGTGGTGTCTGGAAGAGCTGCAATTGCCGTACCGCTCCGTTCCCGCGGGCGGAAAATTTGGCCTGACGCACGATGCCGAGTACCTGGCGATGAACCCGAATGGCCTGGTTCCGTGCATTCATGATGACGCACACGGGCTGACGCTGTGGGAATCCAATACCATCGTGCGTTACCTGGCCGCTGAATATGGCGGTGATTCTCTGTGGGTGAATAGCCCCGCCGAGCGAGCCAAAGGTGAAAAATGGATGGACTGGTCCGCCACAGCGGTCGCGGGCCCCTACCGTGGCGTATACGCCAGCCTGGTCAGAACTCCACCGGAAGAGCGTGACCATAAGCTGATTGAGCAAAGCATTGCGGCCTGCAACAAGCTGTTTGCTATTGCGGATGCGGAACTGGCTAAACAGCCGTGGCTGGGTGGCGAAGCCTTTGGCCTGGGCGACCTCGCCTTTGGCCCGCAAATCTACAGCCTGCTCAACCTTGATATTCCCTGGGATGCGGTGCCGAACCTTCAGCGCTGGTATCAGCAACTCACCCAGCGCCCGGCGTTCAAGAAAATTGTGATGATCCCGTTGACCTGATTCAGCTTTCGGTCGGGCTGATTTTTAGCAGCTCGCCATCAGATTCGTCGGTCAGGACATACAGATAGCCGTCCGGGCCGACGCGCACATCACGGATACGCTTTTTACGATCCCCCAGCAGCCGCTGTTCGCCCGTCACCTTATCGCCGTCCAGCGTTAGTTCAATCAGATTCTTTTCTTTGAGCGCGCCGATAAACAGCTTGCCTTTCCACTGCGGGAAGGTGTCAGCCGAATAAAACGCCATGCCGCTTATAGCCGAGGAGACTTTCCAGTAATAAATCGGCTGTTCGGTGCCTTCAACTTCTCCTCCTTTCGCTTCGGGGATCTTAAGTCCGCTGTAATTAATGCCCCAGGTCGCCAGCGGCCAGCCGTAGTTTTTCCCGGCTGTCGGGATATTGATTTCATCTCCGCCTTTCGGCCCGTGCTCGTTTAGCCACAGCTCGCCGTTGGCCGGATTAATGGCTAATCCCTGCGGGTTACGGTGGCCGTAAGACCAAATTTCAGGCCGGACGCCCGGTTTGCCAACAAACGGGTTATCCTGCGGGACGGAACCATCGGCATTAAGCCTCACCACTTTGCCCTGCAGCTTATCGAGATCCTGGGCCGTGGCGCGCTCGTTGTTTTCCCCCAGCGCGATAAATACATGACCTTGCCCGTCAAACGCCATGCGTCCGCCGAAATGGTTGCCGGTGGAGAGTTTTGGTGCCTGGCGGAACACAACCCTGAAGTTTTCCAGCCGCTTCAGATCCTGGCTTAACGTGCCATATCCAACGGCGGTACCGGCTTTATTGTCGCTGCCGCCTTCGGCAAAGCTAAGCCACACGCGGCGGCTACTGGCAAAATCCGGGGCCAGCACAACGTCCAGCAAACCGCCCTGCCCGTGGGCCCAGACAACGGGCACGCCGCTAATCGGGGCGGATAATCCCTTGCCCTGCTGCCACAGATGCAGCTCCCCGCCGCGCAGGGTAATCAACACTCCCTGATTATCAGGCAAAAAGTCCAGCGCCCACGGATGTGGCAGGTTGGTTTGCAGGACTTCAACGTTGGTTTTGGCGGCCAGAGCATAAGAGGCAGAGAAAAGCAGCGTGGCGGCGAGAAGCGTACGGGACGGGAACGGCGGCATGGCAATCTCCTGGTTTTGGCTATTCGTTAAGGGTAGCCGCCGGAGATAATTTACCGCCCGGTTTTACATAACATTAAGAACGGGGAGTGTGGCAGACTCCCCGCGCTCAGGTCAGGCTTCGATGGCCTTATCGCGTTCTGCCAGCGCATTCAGGCTGCGGGTGAGCTGCATCAGGCTGGTTTCAAGCTTTGCCGCATCAACCGCGATATATTGCGGGCAGTCTTTGCGCCCGCTCATCAGGCAAACTGCAGCGGATGAACACGCCTCAACGGCGTGGCGAAAATCATCTTTTTCATCGTCCAACAGGCTCGCCTGCAGCACAAAGGCAGCATCGCGGCTCCGGTGACAGACATCCAGCAAACGGGTCCGCAGCTGTTCGCTTTCGCTGACAGACATGTACCCTTTGGCCTTTCTCAACGCCAGGTAGGCGGCAATCTCTCCCTTCGCGGCCTGCAGTTTTTTCAACAGGTCGTGTTTAACCGTACATCCGGACATAATGCATCCTCCTCGTGGGTTAACGATTAATCCACAGCTAAAGTATGGTCAAGGGACGGGAATTCGCGGCCAATATCTTTCACATTTGATGCTGTTTAGTGGGTAATTCGCAGCACGTGGGGGTTAAACCGAAACCTATAACGCAAACTGCAATTCTCCAGTACAAATTCCCGCCCAACCTCTGTAGAATCCCTGCCCTAATCTTTCTAATAATTGAACACTTTTTAAGCTATGAGCAATGTGACCCAACAACCCCGTATCGGGTTTGTCTCCCTCGGCTGCCCGAAAAACCTCGTGGACTCCGAACGCATCCTGACTGAACTGCGCACCGAAGGTTATGACGTGGTGCCAAGCTATGACGACGCCGACATGGTTATCGTCAACACCTGCGGCTTTATCGACAGCGCCGTACAGGAATCGCTGGAAGCCATCGGCGAAGCGCTGAACGAAAACGGTAAGGTGATTGTCACCGGTTGCCTGGGCGCAAAAGAAGATCAGATCCGCGAAGTGCATCCGAAGGTACTGGAAATCACCGGTCCTCACAGCTACGAGCAGGTTCTGCAGCACGTTCACCACTACGTGCCAAAACCGCAGCACAACCCGTTCCTGAGCCTGGTGCCGGAACAGGGCGTGAAGCTGACACCACGCCACTACGCGTACCTGAAAATTTCCGAAGGCTGCAACCATCGCTGCACCTTCTGCATTATCCCGTCCATGCGTGGCGATCTGGACAGCCGCCCAATCGGCGACGTGCTGGCGGAGGCAAAACGTCTGGTTGAAGCGGGCGTGAAAGAGCTGCTGGTGATCTCTCAGGACACCTCAGCTTACGGCGTAGACGTTAAGCACCGCACCGGGTTCTGGAACGGTGCTCCGGTCAAAACCAGCATGGTTAGCCTGTGCGAGCAGCTGGCTAAACTGGGCGTCTGGACTCGCCTGCACTACGTTTACCCGTATCCGCACGTTGACGATGTGATCCCGCTGATGGCGGAAGGCAAAATTCTGCCGTACCTCGACATCCCACTGCAGCACGCCAGCCCGCGTATTCTGAAGCTGATGAAGCGCCCTGGTTCTGCGGATCGTCAGCTGCAGCGCATCAAGCAGTGGCGTGAAATCTGCCCTGATCTTACCCTGCGTTCGACCTTTATCGTCGGCTTCCCGGGTGAAACCGAAGAAGACTTCGAGATGCTGCTCGACTTCCTGAAAGAAGCGCGCCTGGATCGCGTGGGCTGCTTCAAATACAGCCCGGTTGACGGGGCGACCGCCAACGAGCTGCCGGACCAGGTGCCGGAAGAAGTGAAAGAAGAGCGCTGGAACCGCTTTATGCAGCTGCAGCAGAAAATCTCTGCCGAGCGCCTGCAGGAAAAAGTGGGCCGCGAGATTCTGGTCATGGTGGATGAAGTCGACGAAGAAGGCGCCATTGGCCGCAGCATGGCGGATGCCCCAGAAATCGACGGCGCGGTTTACCTGAATGGTGAAACGAAGCTGAAACCAGGCGACGTTGTCCGTGTGAAAGTTGAAAACGCGGATGAGTACGATCTGTGGGGTTCAGTAGTTTAGTTTTGCCCAGCCTCTTCTGAATAAAAAGGGCTTTTTGCGGGAACGGTGAATATTCCGTTCACTTCCAGTCCAGTTTTATATGCAGCCACCGCACCTGTGAACGTCTCGGGAGAATCACCGTCATTCCCCCGAGACCCCGGACTCCCGGCCAAATAAATCGACCGCTGAAGCGGCAGACCTCCGTTTTATCTCCCAGTCCTGGGTCGGCTGAGATGCGTTCCCGACGCTCTCAGCCTCCGGCCGTTCCCGACGTCCGGCCCCTGGCCAGTCGGAGAGAAAACGGAGGCGATTTAAGCCGGAACCGTGCCTCGCTTTACAACTAACATTTTCCTCAGCCGCAGCGTTGCTTCTGGTTTTTACCCTCACCCTAACCCTCTCCCAGAGGGAGAGGGAATAGATAGCGTACTGTTCTAACCTGTTGTTTTCTCCCTCGCCCCTTTGGGGAGAGGGTCGGGGTGAGGGGAAGAAGTGTTTCCGGTTCTTTTTCAAAGACCCCGAATGTTTGGGTGATAGCCGGTGGGTTTACCGCTTCAGCGGCGATGAGCTCGCCGGGCGCCAGGGGCTACATATGGAACTGTACAGAAAGCGAACGGGACCTTATCCAGCCCGTCAGAAAATGTATTTTTAAATACGAAATCACCATTGAGCACACGCCTAAAACGTATAACTCATCCCCACCGTTAACTCCCGCAGGTTATTCTTATTCACCATTGGGCTGTCACTGATGGCACTCGGATAAAAACGCTGGGTAAACTGCGCCCAGGTATTCCAGAGTGGCGTCCAGGCGTAGTTCATTGCCAGTTGCGCATAAGGCACAATACTGCCCTGTGGTCGCCATGTCGCAAGGCCCGTTTTTGCCGATTCTTTATCTGAAACGCCATAGTAATAACGCGTGTTTTGCGCATTCGAAAAGTCCATTCCGGCCTCAGGCACTAACGTGAAATCGCCCCACTGCGCCATCGTAATATACGCCGAATTCGCCGTCACGCCGTTGCTGACACCCAGCGTGTCGCCCGCAAGCGTCGCGCTGAACGCGCCTATCGGCGTGGTGTATTGCATCGTCATGCCGCCCATCATCGTGCTGTGGCGGTTATTCAATCCCCGCAGCGCAGGCGTCTGCCCGGTATCCGCCCGATACAGAGTGTCGTAGTAATAAACTTTCGCGCGCAGCAGCAGCGTGTCGGTATTGATGAAGTTATAGCCCGCTTCGGTGCCGTCGAGGTACCAGGTTTTGCCGTCGTAGCCGACGTAGGGCAGCGCCCAGCGAAGCTGGTGCCGGGTTTGATAAGGGGTTTGATACAGGCCACCCTGCGCGCCAAGCGACCAGCTAGCCGCCGGGCAGGCAGTGGCAATCAGCAACGGGCTGAGCAGAATTGCCCCGGTTATTTTTCTCATGTCTTCACTCCAGGGCAACGAATCTACTGCCTCAGCTTAACCTTTAATTTTCGGATCCAGCGCGTCCCGCAGCCCATCCCCAAGCAAATTGAACGCCAACACGGTCAAAAAGATGGCAAGACTCGGGAAAATAGCCACATGCGGGGCAATCACCATATCTGCCCTCGCCTCGTTGAGCATAGCGCCCCACTCCGGCGTCGGTGGCTGAGCCCCGAGGCCGAGAAATGACAGGCTTGCGGCGGAAATTATCGAGGTCCCAATGCGCATGGTGAAATACACCACAATCGACGAAACGGTTCCCGGCAGAATATGCCGGAAGATGATAGTCGCATCCGGGGCACCAATGCTACGAGCAGACTCAATAAAAGTTTGCTGTTTCAGCACCAGCGTGTTGCCGCGTACCAGGCGGGCAAAGGCCGGAATACTGAAAATTGCCACCGCAATAATCACGTTGGTCATGCCGCTGCCCATCACCGCCACCACCGCGATTGCCAGCAGAATACCGGGGAAGGCGAACAGCACGTCGCAGATTCGCATGATAATGCGATCCCACCAGCCTTCGTAATAGCCCGCCAGCAGGCCAAAGAAGGTGCCAATTAGCGCGCCGATAAGCACCGAAAAGACACCTGCGGCCAGCGAGATTTGCGCCCCGACCAGCACGCGGCTAAAAATATCCCGCCCCAGAGAATCAACGCCAAACCAGTGCAGCATCGACGGGCCGTCGTTCAGCCTGTCGTAATCGAAGTAGTTTTCTGCATCAAAGGGGGCAATCCACGGCGCGATTAACGCAATCACTATCAGCAAAAGCACAAACAGCCCGGCGGTCATCGCCACGGGCTGCTGGCGAAAACGCCGCAGAAATTCGCTCCACGGAGTACGAATTTGCCCGGCTCGAACGACGGGCATCGCGTTGACTATGGCCTGGCGTCGCCAGTTTAAAAGTCGCATCCTTATTTGTACCTGATGGCCGGGTTAATGGCGGCATACAGCAGATCCACCACTAAGTTGATCACAATAAACTCCAGCGAAAACAGCAGAACCTCGGCCTGAATAACCGGATAATCACGCATCTCCACCGAATCCACCAGCAGGCGCCCTAATCCCGGCCAGTTAAACACTTTTTCCACCACAATCGAACCGCCGAGCAGAAAACCAAACTGTAATCCCATCATGGTGATCACCGGGATCATGGCGTTACGCAGGCCGTGTTTCACCACGATCAGCGTTTCGCTCACCCCTTTCGCCCTGGCGGTACGCATATAGTCTTCATGCAGCACATCCACAAAGGATGCGCGGGTGAATCTCGCCATGACCGCTGCCACTGCCGCCCCAAGGGTAATGGACGGCAAAATATAATGCTGCCAGCTGTCGGCACCCACCGTGGGCAGCCAGCCCAGCTCAACCGAGAAAACCTGCATCAGCAACATCCCCAGCGCGAAGGCCGGGAAGGAAATGCCAGACACGGCAATCGTCATGCTCAGGCGATCCGGCCAGCGGTTGCGCCAGACGGCGGCCACGATCCCGGTCGCCAGGCCAAACAGCGTCGCCCATGCCATGCTGGTCAGCGTCAGCCACAGCGTGGGCATAAAGCGGCTGGCAATCTCTTCAGAGACAGGGCGGCGCGAAACCAGCGAGGTGCCAAAGTCCCCCTGCACGACATGCGTGATGTAATGCAGGAACTGCCGCCACAGCGGTTGATCTAATCCCAGCTGTTTGCGAACAAGTTCGATGACGGTGGCGTCCGCTTCCGGCCCGGCAATCAGCCGCGCCGGGTCACCGGGCAGCAGATGCACGAACAGGAATACCAGCACCGCGACGATGAACAGCGTCGGGATCAGGCCCAAAAGGCGTTTGAGGAAATAGTTAAACATCGCGGCCCCTCACCCTAACCCTCTCCCCAGAGGGGAGAGGGGAAAAAAGGACAGGGCATTGAGTCCCTCTCCCCATAGGAGAGAGGTTGCAGACACAGACTTTGTTTTCCCCCTCTCCCTTTCAGGGAGAGGGCCGGGGTGAGGGTCATCATCACGCTACTTCAGATCCGCATTATCAAAACTAAACCCGGTATCCGGCATCACGTAGAACCCGGTGAGATTTTTGCTGTGGGCAGAAACCAGTTTCTCCACCACCAGCGGCACCCACGGAGACTCTTTCCAGATAATGTCCTGGGCATCTTTATACAGCTTCGCTTTCTCTTCCGGCTTGGTGGTTTTCAGCGCATCAGTCAGGTCTTTATCCACCTGCGGGTTGCTGTAAAACGCGGTGTTAAACAGCGTTGGCGGCCAGTTCTGAGAAGCAAACAGCGGCGACAGCGCCCAGTCAGCCTCGCCGGTAGACGCCGACCAGCCGGTATAGAACATTCTCACACCGCTCTCTTTCTGGCCTTTGGCTTCCACTTCGGCCGCACGCTGCCCGGCGTCCATCGCCGTCACTTTCACCTTGATGCCCACCTGCGCCAGCTGCTGCTGGGTAAACTGTAGGACTTTCTGCGCGGTGCTGTGGTTATGGGAGGACCAAAGTGTGGTTTCAAAACCGTTCGGGAAGCCCGCTTCTTTCAGCAGCGCTTTAGCTTTAGCTGGATCATAAGGCCAGGGTTTGAATTTCTCGGCATAAGCAAGCGACGGCGGCACCACGCCTTCTGCCGGCGTAGCAAAGCCGGAGAAGGCCACTTTCACCAGCGCCTGGCGGTTAATCGCATAGTTGATGGCTTCGCGAACTTTCGGGTTATCAAACGGTTTCTGGGTGACGTTCATGCTGATGTAGCGCTGCATGATCGACGGCGAAGCCACCAGCTCAAGCTTGCTGTTTTTCTCCAGTACGCCTGCCTGCTCGTAAGGGATTGGGAACGCGAACTGCGCCTCACCGGTTTGCAGCATTGCCGCCCGGGTGTTGTTATCCACTACCGGGCGCCAGGTAATGCTGTCCAGCTTCGGCAGGCCTTGCTGCCAGTAACCGGCGAATTTCTTCACCTTCACAAAATCGGTCTGATTCCAGGTATCCAGCTGATACGGGCCGGTGCCCACCGGATGGAAGCCGATATCTTTGCCGTATTTTTGCAGCGCAGCCGGGGAGATCATCGCCGTTGCCGGGTGGGCCAGAATATTGATGAACGCCGAGAACGGCTCTTTTAAGGTGATTTTCACCGTGGAAGGATCGACCACTTCCGTTTTGGCAATGGTTTTATACAGGTTGTAGCGCTTGAGGTGGTTGTCCGGGTTGCTGGCGCGATCGAGGTTCGCTTTTACCGCCTCGGCGTTAAAGTCGGTGCCGTCCTGGAACTTCACGCCCGTGCGCAGCTTGATGGTGTACACCAGGCCGTCGTCAGACACTTTGTAGCTTTCTGCCAGCACGTTCTGCAGCTTCATGTCTTTATCGAGCCCGAACAAACCCTGATAGAACGATTTGGCCACCGCCTGCGACAGCGTGTCATTCGCGTCGTAAGGATCGAGCGTGGTGAAGTTTGAGGCCACCGCTACGACGACATCTTTAGCAGCGAAAGCGGGCGTGGCGATAACGGCGGAGGCAATTCCCGCCGCCAGCAGCCATTTTTGCGTTGTGTTAGCTGTCATTATTGTTTTCCTTTATAGGCGATTTTCACTGCTACCGATGGGGTGACGGGCAACAAAATGCCCCGGTCCCACCGCAACCAGCGGTGCTACGTGCGGTTCATCCCCCAGGCTGCGCGTGGCGCTGGGGATCTCATCAGACACTAAAACAGGCTTGCGTCCCTTGCGGGTTGGGTCAGCCACCGGCACCGCCGCCATAAGTTTGCGGGTGTACGGATGCTGTGGGTTTTCAAACACGGCGCGGCGCGGGCCAATTTCAACAATCTGTCCCAGATACATTACCGCCACGCGATGGCTGATGCGTTCCACGACGGCCATGTCGTGGGAAATAAACAGAAAAGCGATGCCAAACTCGCGCTGTAGATCGAGCAGCAGGTTAACGATTTGCGCCCGGATCGACACATCCAGCGCCGAGACGGATTCGTCGGCAATCACCACCTTCGGGTTCAGCGCCAACGCGCGGGCGATACAAACCCTCTGCCGCTGGCCGCCGGAGAACTCATGTGGATAGCGCCAGGCATGTTCCGGCTGGAGTCCTACACGTTCAAGCAGCCAGGCGACCCGCTCCTGAGCCTGCTCTTTTGGCATCGCCTGATGCACCAGCAGCGGCTCCATAATGGAGTAGCCGACGGTCTGGCGCGGATCCAGCGAGGCATACGGATCCTGAAAAATAAACTGAATGTCTTTGCGAACGTGCTGCAGCTCGCCGTTGGGCAAATTATCAATACGCTGACCGTTAAAAGTGATGGTGCCGCCCTGAGTTTCCACCAGCCGCAGCAGCGAGCGCCCGGTGGTCGATTTACCACAGCCGGACTCGCCCACCAGCGCCAGCGTTTCGCCGGGCAGTAAATCAAAACTCACCTTTTCAACGGCATGTACCTGCCGCGTCACCCGGTTGAAAATTCCGCTACGCAGCGGGAACCGGGTCACCAAATCGCGAACTTCCAGCACCGGCTTCGCGCCGGGGGGAATGGTGTCCTGCTCGGTTTCGGGCTCTTGCTGATTCGGTTGGCCTTGGACTATCAGCGGGAATTTGCGCGGTAAATCGCTGCCGTTCATGGCGCCCAGCCGCGGAACGGCAGCCAGCAAGGCCTGCGTGTAGGCGTGCTGTGGGTTCTGGAATATTTGCTCCACGGTGCCGGTTTCAACCGCCTCGCCCCGGTACATCACCAGCACCCGGTCGGCGATGTCCGCCACCACGCCCATATCGTGAGTAATGAAAATGACGCCCATCTGCATTTCATCCTGCAGAACACGGATTAGCTGCAGGATTTGAGCCTGAATAGTCACGTCGAGGGCGGTCGTTGGCTCATCGGCGATCAATACCGCCGGGCGACAGGAAAGCGCCATGGCAATCATCACTCGCTGACGCATACCGCCGGAGAGCTGGTGCGGATAGCGGTTCAGGATGGCCTGAGCTTCAGGAATACGCACACGCTCCAGCATACGCTTCGCTTCCGCCAGCGCCGCCCTGCTATCCAGCTTTTGGTGTAAACGAATGGATTCTGCGATTTGTTCGCCCACGGTGAACACCGGATTAAGCGAGGTCATCGGCTCCTGGAAAATCATCGCCACATCCGCCCCACGCACCCGACGCATCTGGGCGTTACTCAGATCGGGCAGGTTCAGCACCTCTTTATTACGCCGACGCAGTAGCAGCTTGTCGCAGCTAACCTGCCCGCCGCCCTGCTCCAGCAGGCGCATCAGGGCCATCGCCGTGACCGATTTCCCGGAACCCGACTCGCCCACGATAGCCAGCGTTTCACCCCGGTTAAGGGTCAACGACAGGTGACGCACCGCGTCGGTGACCTGCTGCTGTTGGCGAAAGCGAATATTGAGGTCGCTAACGGCAAGCACCTGCTCATCCGGTAGCTCATGACTGTGCGGCATTAACTCTCCTGGTCACGATAGATTCCTACGTTCGGGGCATCGCCGACAAAGCCAAAGCCACGGTACATTCCTTCGCTGTTAAACGGCAGTGCGACGTTCCCCTGATTGTCGATGGCAATCATGCCGCCGCTGCCGCCGAGCGCGGGCAGTTTCTCCATCACCACGCGGTCAACGGCCTGCTGCAGACTTAGCCCGGCATACTCCATCAGGGCCGCAATATCGTAGGCCGCCAGCGTGCGGATAAAAACTTCACCCGTGCCGGTGCAGGACACGGCCACGTTGGCGTTATTGGCATAGCAGCCCGCACCGACTAAGGGCGAATCCCCTACCCGGCCCGGCAGTTTATTGGTCATTCCGCCGGTGGACGTTGCCGCCGCCAGATTCCCCAGTTTATCCAGCGCCACGGCGCCTACCGTGCCAAATTTTTTATCGGCATCAATCGGCTCAGCTCCGTCATGATCCAGCAGCGTCTGTTGGCTTTCACGGGCGCGCAGCAGCTGCTGATAGCGTTCTTCGGTGGAAAAAAGCGTGGCTTCTACCGGCTCAAGCCCATGCTGCACGGCAAAACGCTCCGCGCCTTCGCCAATCATCAGCACGTGCGGGCTGTTTTCCAGCACTAATCTTGCCGCCAGGATCGGGTTGCGAATATGGCTCACGCCCGCCACCGCCCCAGCATTCAGGCTGTTGCCGTCCATCACGCAGGCGTCCAGCTCATGTGTACCAGCGCTTGTGAACACCGATCCTATCCCGGCGTTAAACAGCGGGCATTCCTCCAGCAGGCGCACCGCCTCGGTCACCGCGTCCAGCGCGCTGCCACCGCGTTCAAGGATCTGCTGCCCGGCTTCAACAATGCCGGAGAGCGCGCTAATAAACTGCAGCTCTTTTTCCGGCGTCAGATGGGCGCGGGTCAGGGCTCCGGCCCCGCCATGAATAGCGATAACGGCTTTGGTCATTCGGCATTGCCTGTTGAAAGTGGTATCCGGCAGCGTTTTTCCTATAAATATCAGAATCGTTGCCAAACATTGATACGATTTTTGAATATAGAAAGACGTAAAAGTGTTGTAAAGAAAATTGACTTTATTCAGTGAATCCCGGGCAGCCCCGGAAGAGAGTGAAAATGGCGACTTATGAAACTAAAGTCGCCATTTTTTAGGGTAATAACAAAATCTTAGAACTTCGCGCTGATCCCCACGTTGTAGCTCGTCTGGTTCCCGTCGCTTAAGCCTGCCGTTTGTGCCACCGCCGCGAATGCGGACACGGTATTCGAAAGCGGCATATCTGCCCCGATGGCGATATCGGCCCAGTTTTTATCCAGCTGTTCGCCGCTGCGGCTGAAGGTCAGCGCCGTGGATTTTAGGCCGCCGCTCGCCCGGTAACTGTCATCGCCAAACTGATGGCGATAACTTGCCTGTGCCCAGGGATTAATGACGCCCAGCTTCGTGTCCACACGCCAGCCCGCGCTGCCGATTTGCGAATGGCCGTTCTGGTCGCCGAAGCGCATAGCGGTACTGCTACTGCCGTTTTCGCTATAACCGTTGACGTGGCTGTAATCCCAGGCGTATTGCAGCACCGGCCCCGTGGTCAGCCAGGTTGCGACGGGGATATCGTAGCCAGCCGTCAATCTCGCGCCATACAGCCTGCCGTCGGTGTCGCCTTTTTCCGTGCGGGTAAGCTGCCCCAGCGTGATATCGCGCTGAATATTGGTGAAGTCGGCAGAGAGATAATGCACATCTCCGTTTAGCCAGGCCTGGCCCGCGCGAAGCTGGCCAAAAAGCGCCGCCTGAAAACCGCGGGTATCGTAGCGGTAGCCGTCATCCGGGCGCTGATTGTCCAGCGAACCGGCGATCAGCCCGCCCAGCACTACGTTTTCGTTCAGCTGATAGTCGAGACCCACGGTCAGGTTATTGGTGTTTCCTTTGCCGTCCCCTGTTTCACTACTGCCGCTGTACCGCTGATACGCACCGCTGTAGCCGCCGAACACGCCCAGTGAACCTGCGGCGTTATCGCCCTGGCGCAGCTGCTGATAGCGGCTATCGAGCGTTGCCCGGCTACCGCGCACCATTGCCTGCGTGCCCTGATTCAGGCGAGTGACCTGCACGGGCGCGACGATAATCGACTCAATGTACTGGGCTATGATGCTGTGAACCTGCGGGCTCGGGTGGAAATGATCGGCAAACAGATAATCCTGAGCGGCGTTAAATCCTGGCGTGGAGCTGGTGCAATCGGTCGCCGCCACGCCCGGCGGACAGGCCATCCCGGCAGTGTTTGTCAGGCCGAAGGCCTGAGGATTGGCCAGAATTTCCTGGAAGACGCCGTTGATATCCGCCCGGGCGATATTCCCTCCGTGCTGCAGCAAGGCCTGATCTTCGGCGCTGTTGTAGAACGTGGTGAGCAAAGTAGCTTGCTGCACGGCCTGATCGTAGGCGGCTATCAACTGGGCAGCCACGCCCTGTTGCACGAGTGGATTAGTGCTGACGACGGAAGCCGCCGCCTGCAGCGCCTGATGAATCGCCTGCTGACGGCTCGCCAGATCAGGCGTTTGTGCCGCATCCAAAGACGCATAGGCGGCCTGAATAGCAGGCGTAGCTGCCGCGCCCAGCCCGGCGCTGAGTACCAGTTCCATTAGCGTTGGCGTCGCGCCGATATTCGGGACGTTCGGCACCACCACCAGCCCGGCACCCGCATCAAGCAAAGCCCCCACCTGAGCGGCGGCGTTGGCGGCACTGTTGGCCGCTATCCCCTGCGCCAGCGCGGGCTGAGTGGCCGCGGCGGCAAGATCGTTGCCACCGATCCAGTGAATGTATAAGCCGTTGCCGTCCGCTCGCCCACCGGTCTGGTTAAGGTAGCGCTGAACCTGGCTTTGCGTATTATCGGCCGGGTTAAGCGCTGGCACTGCGGTGCCCCCGCCTGCGGCATAGTTGCTCCCCCCTTCGCGGGAAGGCGTCAGCGTCAGGCCATAATGTGCGGCCAGCTGTTCGTCGTAGAGCTTGTTCTGGCTGCTGTTCCAGGTCCAGCGCCCGTTGTTGCCGGTATCGCTGAGGCTGTCGCCAAAAACGGTGAGGGAATCAAAGGCAAATGCGGAGGAGGTGAAGCCCACAGCGGCGGCCAGCATACTGAATTTGAATGCTTTTTGTTTGCTTATCATCAGTTCTTCCTTGCAAGGTTTTTTATTAGCCACAATGACTATAGCCAATGGCGATTGACGCGCAGGCCGAGCGTAAAGAAGAAACGTGACAACGTGATGTAACGCATGTCCGACCACTGGTGAAAGGTTTTTGCTGATCCCAGACATGCCGTCAGGCGGCGTTTTCTGCCATACTAAGCCCTTATTTTGCCCCTGCCCCAGGAGTCATGAATGGAATTTACCGCCGGGCTGATCCCGCTTGAAACCGCACTTGAACAGATGCTGTCCCGTATTTATCCGTTGTCTGAAACAGAAACCCTGCCGCTGCTGCAGGCGGCGGGCCGCGTCACGGCAGCCCCGGTGGTCTCGCCGCTTGATGTCCCCGGTTTCGACAATTCAGCGATGGACGGATATGCGTTACGGCTGGCGGATCTTAAAGCCGGAGGCGCACTGCCTGTCGCAGGTAAAGCGTTTGCCGGGCAGCCGTTCAGCGGCGAATGGCCTGTGGGCACCTGCGTGCGCATCATGACCGGTGCGCCGATCCCTGCCGGAGCCGAAGCCGTAGTCATGCAGGAAGAGACGGAAGTGACCGAAAGCGGCGTGCGTTTTAACGCTCCCGTGAAGAACGGCCAGAATATTCGCCGTCGCGGCGAGGATATCCATCAGGGTGCCAGCGTACTCGCCGCAGGCGTGAAATTAACCGCCGCTGAATTGCCGCTGATAGCCTCTCTGGGCATCCCGGAAGTGAAGGTCTATCGCAAAGTGCGTGCGGCAGTGTTCTCCACCGGGGACGAGCTCCAGCTTCCGGGTCAGCCGCTGGCCGAAGGCCAAATCTACGATACCAACCGCCTGGCGGTGCACATCATGCTCGAACAGTTGGGCTGTGAAGTGCTCGACCTCGGCATCGTTCGGGATGACCAGGCCGCCCTTCGCGCGGTATTTAACGAAGCGGACAGCCGGGCGGATGTGGTCATCAGCAGCGGCGGTGTTTCCGTGGGCGAAGCCGATTACACCAAACAAATCCTCGAAGAGTTGGGCGAAGTGGGCTTCTGGAAACTGGCGATTAAACCCGGTAAGCCATTTGCCTTTGGTCGCCTGAAAAACAGCTGGTTCTGCGGCCTGCCGGGCAACCCTGTTTCCGCCGCCCTGACGTTCTACCAGCTAGTGCAGCCGCTGTTGGCGAAGCTAAGTGGGCAAATCGCCAGTCCTCTGCCGCCGCGCATGCGCGTCCGTACCGTCGGCAAGCTGAAGAAATCACCGGGCCGCCTCGACTTCCAGCGCGGCATTCTGCGCCGCAATGAGCAAGGCGACCTTGAGGTATTAAGTACCGGGCATCAGGGATCGCATATTTTCAGTTCCTTCAGCCAGGCCAACTGTTTTGTGGTGCTGGAGCGAGAGCGCGGCAACGTCGAGGCCGGGGAATGGGTTGAGGTCGAACCGTTTAATCCGCTGTTCGGAGGCTGAATGGTCGAGCTTAGCGATGAAGAAATGCTGCGCTACAACCGCCAGATTGTGCTGCGCGGCTTTGACTTTGACGGCCAGGAAAAGCTAAAGGCTTCGCGAGTGCTCATCGTCGGGCTGGGCGGGCTGGGGTGCGCGGCGGCACAGTATCTGGCGGCCGCGGGCGTGGGCCAGCTCACGCTGCTCGATTTCGACACCGTTTCGCTCTCAAACCTCCAGCGGCAAACGCTGCACAGCGATGCCACGATTGGTAAACCGAAGGTGGATTCCGCGCGGGATTCACTGGCGGCGATTAATCCGCATATCCAACTCGATACCGTCAATGCGCTGCTCGAATACCCTCAGCTTTCCGGGTTGATCGCCCGCCACGATGTGGTGCTGGACTGCACCGATAACGTGACCATTCGCAACCAGCTCAACCGCGGCTGCCATCAGCATAAGATCCCGCTGGTGTCCGGGGCGGCTATTCGCATGGAAGGCCAGGTCAGCGTCTTCACGTATCAGGAAAACGAGCCTTGCTACCGCTGCCTGAGCCGCCTGTTTGGTGAAAGTACGCTGAGCTGCGTGGAGGCGGGCGTTATGGCGCCGCTGGTGGGGATTATCGGCTCGTTAGAGGCCATGGAAGGCATCAAGCTGCTGGCAAACTACGGCACCCCAGCGCGTGGGAAAATCGTGCTTTATGATGCAATGACCTGTCAGTTCAGAGAGATGAAGCTGGCGCGGAACCCGCAGTGCGAAGTGTGCGGGTAGAAACGAAAACGGGGATATCGCTATCCCCGTTATTTTTAGACCGCCAGATCGGTGAGCATCACTTTGGCGATTTCGAAGTAAATCAGCAGTCCGGTTCCGTCGATTAAGGTCGTGATAAACGGCGCGGACACCACGGCTGGATCGATATTCACTTTCCGTAGCAGCATTGGAATAATCGAAGAGACAATCGCGCTCCAGACGGTGATGGCGATGAGCGTCAGGCTGACCACCATCATCACTTCCATACCCACGCCCAGCATCCACGCCCGAATAAACCCGGCGGTGCCAATCGTTAAGGCAATGAGCACCGAGGCCGAGATCTCCTTGCGCAAAATAGCGCCCAAATCCTTGAGCCCCACTTCGCCGAGCGCCATCGCCCTGACCAGCGTCGAGGTAATTTGTGTGCCGGTGTTCCCGCCGGTGCCAATCAGCAACGGGATAAAGAACGCCAGCGCAATCGCCGCTTCAAGCTGATCTTCAAACGATTTAATCACCGAGCTGGTGTAAGCCTCGGCCACAAACAGCAGCAGCAGCCAGACCGATCTTTTGCGCCACAGCGTAAAGACGCTGCTTTGCAGATAAGGCGTTTCCAGCGGTGACGATGCGCCCTGCAGCTGGCTGTCTAGCGTGTTTTCGTCCTCAAGCAACTGAGCGATTTCCTGCGGGCCCAACACGCCTTTCAGCTTGCCGTAGCTCAATACAGGGATGTAGTTAGCGCCCGCCTTTTTAATGTCAACGCAGGCTTCATGCCGCGTTTTTTCCGGCGTTAATGAGAACGCCACGGGCCGCATCAGGTCACTGAGTAGCGCCTCTTTGTCCGCCTGCAGCAGCGATTTTACCGGCACGAGGCCAAACAGATGTGCATCGTCATCCACCACAAAAATCTGCGACGGGATCTGCTCATTTTTAATGCCCGAACAGAACAACGCCTGCGCATCCTGCACCGAAGTGCCCGGCGGTAAAGCGATGTAATCCTGGCTCAGGTAAGCCAGTACGGTATTTTGTGCGTCTGAGGATGGCAGTTTGACGGACACGGCCAGTGAAGCGCGGGAGTGCGCTGAGGTATTTGTTGAAAAGGTCATGATGTTTCCCCGGTTACTGTTTTAAAAATAAACAGTCCTCATCCTGGGGCGAAGCAAGATATGAGAGTGCTGACGCTATCTCCATGTCTCGGTTTTAGCACTGTACAACGTATCCCCAAAAGCGGGGGAAGTTACCTGGGGTTATACCTTCGCTCGATATAACCTGTCCTAATCTTGGGCGTCTCTCGACGTCGTCAGATCAGCAACCTATGTTTGTACAGGAGCCTCGCCTAACGAGATACTGCAAGTCTTCCGCGGCCTATAGTAGGGATTTAAACTTAGGGCGCAAGGCAAAGAGCTTGCGCTGTTTAGGGTTTATTTATGCTTTTTTTCTGCTCAGTCGTAGAGTTTATCGCTGGCCATGGCCGGTCTGCCTTTCCCCGCTCCCACTCGCCGCACTGACGCCTGCACCTTCAGCGTGCCGCCCAACAGGATATTCACCACCGGCGCTTCCGGGCGCATCAGGCGCTGCTGCAGCAGCTGAACCGCCTCCTCACCCAGCTCGTCTCTGGGCACATGAACCGAGGTTAAAGCCACGTTATGGATTTCGGCCAGGTTAAAACCGTCGATGCTCATCACCGACATATCCTGCGGCACGCGCAGCCCGGCTTTTTGCAGAGCGCTGACGGCACCTGCCGCCATAAAGTCGCCGCCGACTAACAGCGCGCTCGGCCAGGCCGGTCGCGGCGTAACGGCCAGATAGTCGCTGATTAAGGCTTCGCTCTCTTTGGCCCCGAAGCTTTGGGCGACTAACAAATGCCGCGTCTCATCAAACGACAGATTCCGGCTGTCCCACGCATCACGAATCCCGGCCAGGCGCTGTTCCATGGTGTAGCGACGCAGGCACATTAACGTCAGCACGCCTTTGTGTCCCATGTCGAACAGATAGTTCGCGGCAAAGCGGCCGATCATAAGGTGATCCGGCGCCACGCCTGAAAGACGCATTTTGCGATCCTGGCAGTTGATCAGCACACAGGGTTTGCCCAGATCCGCCGCCAGATCGTGGATACGCGTATCGTCGATTCCCAGCAAAATAGCAGCTTCGGTTTCCGGCTCATTCATCTTGCTGAGAAACAGTCCGGTATCGCTGTCATTCTCTTCCAGCGCGCAGAAGCGCAGTCTGGCGTCGTGGGGCAGCAACGCCTTGCCGATGCCCTGCATCACCCGGTAGTAGAAGACGTCCAGCCGCTCATCAAACGCCCGACGGGGCGCAAAAACCACCAGGCTGTTGACCAGCAATCTGCCCACCGCAATCCCTTGTAATACGCCCTTCTCTTTGGCGCAGGCCAGTACCCGCTGGCGGGCCGACTCGCTGGTATTACCCTTGCCCGCCAGCACCCGGGAAACGGTGCTTATCGACAGCCCCGTTTGCGCGGCAATTTCGGTGATTTTTAGCGTTTTACTCATTTTGTGATCGACGCCCATTTGTGAAATGAAAAAATTTTCATGCCCATAGATACGCCATAGTGCCGGGAAAATAGCGTCATTTCTTCGCGCCGGATCGAGATAGTGAAAATGTTTGCAAAAATTGGGCTATTGGTTGGCTGATAACTCAATTACGCTCCGTTTTGTTGACCAATGAGATTGCTCGCTCAAAACGAAAATAGAATTAAAAATATAAAAATCAAATAATTAAATTAAATCCATCGCCAAAAAATAGTGGCATACCAATTCTACTAATTACCCTACAAGGTGGAGTGAACTATGAGTCATGGCATCAACCAACCGATAACCGCCGTTAAGGCAGGACGCGTTTTCCGGCATTTGCGCTGGTGGGTTCTGGTTCTGTTCTTACTTGGCGTCACCGTGAACTACATCACGCGTAATGCGCTGGGGATCCTGGCACCTGAACTGAAAACCTCCCTCGGCATCACCACCGAACAATACTCCTGGATAGTCGGCGCGTTTCAATTGGCCTATACCCTGTTTCAGCCCATCTGCGGCTGGCTGATAGACGTGATTGGCCTGAAGATTGGGTTCCTGATCTGCGCCAGTATCTGGGCGGTGATGTGTATGCTGCATGCCGGAGCCGGGAGTTGGTTACAGCTGGCTATTTTGCGCTTCATGATGGGCGGCGCGGAGGCCGCAGCCACGCCCGCCAACGCCAAAACGCTGGGTGAATGGTTCCCGAAAAAAGAACGCCCGATTGCCGCAGGCTGGGCCGGGGTGGGCTTTTCCATCGGCGCGATGCTGGCTCCGCCGATTATCTACTTCGCCCACAGCTTTTTTGGCTGGCAGGGCGCGTTTATGTTCAGCGGCGCGCTGGCGCTGGGGTGGGTTGTGCTGTGGTGCCTGTTTTACCACAACCCGGAGCAGCACCCGAACCTGAGCAAGGAAGAGCTGGCGTTTATCAAACAGGACAACGAGCCTCCCGCCGTGAAACTGCCGTTTTTCACCGCTCTGAAAACCGTCTCTAAAAACAAACGCTTTTACGGCATCGCGATTCCGGCCTTTATGGCAGAACCCGCCTGGGCGGTCCTGAGCTTCTGGGTCCCGCTTTACCTGGCCAACGAGCGCGGCATGGATCTCAAACAAATTGCCATGTTCGCCTGGCTCCCGTTCCTGGCCGCCGATATCGGCAGCATCGCCAGCGGCTATCTGACCAAAGTTTACGTCCGTATTTTTGGCTGCTCGCGCACCAATTCCGTGGTGGCGAGTTCAGTGACCGGTGCGTTCCTGATGCTTTCTCTGGCGCTGGTCGCCGTCACTAAAGATCCCTGGATTGCCATCCTGCTTATCTCCATCGGCGGCTTCGGGCACCAGATTATCTCCTGCATGCTCAGCGCGCTGGTGGTGGACTCGTTCGATAAAGGCCAGATGGCCACCGTCAACGGCATGCGCGGTTCGGCAGCCTGGATTGCCAGCTTTATCTTCTCTCTGATTATTGGCGTCACCGCCGACAAGATTGGCTTCAACCCGCTGTTTATCGCCATGGGCTTTTTTGATCTGATCGGCGCGGTGTTCCTGGTGGCGTTTATCGCCGAACGCCGCGCAAAACGCACCTGAATGGATGGTCTCTCATGAAAACACTTAAGAACTGGACGCTCGCAAAACAAGATGACAGTCAGGTTATCCTGACCCTCGACGGCAAGCATTCGCTGCACCTGTATGTGCTGGAAGATAAGCTGTTTCGCGTGCTGATTAAGCGTCAACAGGGCCTGGAGCTGAACCGCACCTGGAGCATCGCCCCGCAGCAGGATGTCCCGTGGGAGGGGCGCGAGCGCGAAAGCCTCGCCGGGTTTACCCTGCCAGGCTTCACGCTGGAACAGAAATCCGATGCTCTCATCATCAGTAGCGAAAGCCTGCGCGTGACCGTGCATCAGCCGCTTTATCTGGAATGGGAATACAAATCCGAAAAGGGCGAATGGCAGCCTCTCGCCTGCGATCGCCCCACCAGCGCTTACCAGCTTAACGCCCACGGTGATGGCGTGGCCCACTATCAGCGGCGCTTTGCCGGCGAGCGCTTTTACGGGCTGGGTGAAAAAGCCGGGCCGCTTAATCGCACCGGCAGACGCTATGAGATGCGTAATCTGGATGCGATGGGCTACAACGCGGTGTCCACCGACCCGCTTTACAAGCATATCCCCTTCACCATTACCCGCCGGGACGACGTCAGCTTCGGCCTGTTCTATGACAACCTGAGCAGCTGCTGGCTGGATCTGGGCAACGAGATAGACAACTATCATAAGGCCTATCGCCGCTGGCAGGCAGAAGCCGGCGATCTGGACTATTACCTGTTTCTCGGCCCGCGCGTGCTGGATGTCACCAAAGCCTTCGTCCGCCTGACCGGGAAAACCTTCTTCGGGCCAAAATGGAGCCTCGGCTACAGCGGCTCAACGATGCATTACACCGACGCGCCGGACGCCCAAAATCAGCTGATGAATTTTATCCGCCTCAGCCAGCAGCACGCGATTCCGTGCGACTCATTCCAGCTTTCATCGGGCTACACCTCGATCAATAACAAGCGCTACGTGTTTAACTGGAACTATGAAAAAGTGCCGCAGCCGAAGGTGATGAGCCAGGCGTTTATGGCGGCCGGGATCCGCCTTGCGGCCAACATCAAACCCTGTCTGCTGCAGGATCATCCGCGCTATGAGGAGGTTGCCAAAGGCGGGCTGTTTATCAAAGATTCGGAATTCGACGCGCCGGAACGCTCCAGCTTCTGGGACGATGAAGGCTCTCATCTGGACTTTACCAACCCGGCCACGGTGAAATGGTGGCAGGCCGGCGTCACCACGCAACTGCTGGAAATGGGCATTGGTTCCACCTGGAACGACAACAACGAGTACGAAGTATGGGACGGGGAAGCGCGCTGTCACGGCTTTGGCCAACCGATAGCCATCAAACATATTCGCCCGGTCATGCCGCTGCTGATGATGCGCGCTTCGATGGAGGCTCAGCAGAAATTTTCCCCGGAAAAACGCCCGTATCTGATTTCCCGTTCCGGCTGCGCCGGGATGCAGCGCTACGTTCAGACGTGGAGCGGTGACAACCGCACCAGTTGGGATACGCTGCGTTACAACACGCGGATGGGCGTAGGCATGAGCCTGTCCGGCCTGTTTAACGTCGGGCATGACGTCGGCGGTTTTTCGGGTGATAAACCCGATGCCGAGCTTTTCGTTCGTTGGGTTCAGAACGGCGTGATGCACCCGCGCTTTACCATCCATTCATGGAATGATGACCACACCGTGAACGAACCGTGGATGTATCCGGCGGTCACTCCGGCCATCCGCAGCGCTATTGAGCTGCGCTATCGCCTGCTGCCCTATTTCTACACGCTGCTGTGGCAGGCACATGCAGATGATGAACCCATGCTGCGGTCGACCTTCCTCGACCATGATCACGATGAAAAAACGTTCGATGAGTGCGATGAGTTCCTGCTGGGTCGGGATGTGCTGGTGGCTAGCGTGGTGGAGCCGGGGCAGCGCGAACGTACTTTATGGCTGCCAGCCAATGAGTATGGCTGGTACGACTATTATTCCGGCCAGTGGTTTAGCGGCGGCCAGACCATCACCCTGCCCGCCCCGCTTGAGCGTTTGCCGCTGCTGGTACGTGCCGGTGCCGCTCTGCCTCACAGCGAGCGTATCAGCTACGTTTCCCCGCAGGACGATACCGTTCGTGAGCTGAAAATTTACCCGCTGCAGGGTGCTGGGACGTCCCACGGCATGCTGTTTGAGGATGACGGAGAATCCTGGGGTTATAAAGAAGGCAACGCGCTCTGGCTTAGCTGGGAAATAACCTGTTCAGCCAGCGAGATTAACGTGGCCTTTAGCCGTAAGGGGGATTATCTGCCCGCGTGGCGCGAGATTAAGCTGTCTTTGCCTGAGGGAGAAAAGCGTCGATTGCTGGTGAACGGCGTGGAATGCGGGGTGTGGGAGCTGTAATGGCCCCTCACCCCGGCCCTCTCCCCAGAGGGGCGAGGGGGGAAAACAACAAGAGGTAGATTCCTCGAACTGTCCCCAAAGGGGCGAGGAGGAAAAACTGCAGGAGGCAAATACCTCGATCTGTTCCCTCTCCCTTTAAGGGAGAGGGTTAGGGTGAGGGTAAAATTACCCGTCGATCCCTTTGCTGCGCAGATAATCTTCGTAGCCACCGGTGAAATCAATCACGCGCTCTGGGGTAATTTCCAGTACGCGGGTTGCCAGCGAGCTAACAAACTCACGGTCGTGAGAAACGAAAATCAGCGTCCCCTGGTACATCTCCAGCGCCATGTTCAGCGACTCGATGGATTCCATGTCCAGGTGGTTGGTCGGTTCGTCCATGATCAGGATGTTTGGTTTTTCCATCATCAGCTTGCCGAACAGCATACGGCCCTTCTCGCCCCCGGAGAGGACTTTAGCCGGCTTTTTGATGTCGTCCTGGCTGAACAGCAGGCGACCCAGGATGCTGCGCACCGCCTGTTCGTCGTCGCCTTCCTGCTTCCACTGGCTCATCCAGTCAAAGACGGTCAGATCGTTTTCGAACTCGTATTCGTGATCCTGGGCGTAGTAGCCAATCTGAGCATTCTCAGACCACTTCACGCTGCCGTTTTCCGGGGTCAGCTCGCCGACCAGGGTTTTCAACATCGTAGATTTACCCACGCCGTTGGCACCAAGAATGGCTATTTTCTCGCCTACTTCCAGCAGCAGGTTGAAGTTTTTAAACAGCGGGCCGTTCTCAAACCCTTTGGTCACGGCTTCAACTTCAAGGGCGTTACGGAACAGTTTCTTGTCCTGCTCGAAGCGAATGAACGGGTTCTGACGGCTGGAGGCCTTCACTTCGTCCAGCTTGATTTTATCAATCTGACGGGCACGAGAGGTGGCCTGACGAGATTTGGAGGCGTTGGCGCTGAAGCGGCTAACGAAGGATTGCAGGTCAGCAATCTGCGCTTTCTTCTTCGCGTTGTCCGCCAGCAGGCGTTCACGAGCCTGAGTTGCCGCCGTCATGTACTCGTCGTAGTTACCCGGATAAACGCGCAGCTCGCCGTAGTCCAGATCGGCCATATGGGTGCAGACCATGTTCAGGAAGTGACGGTCGTGCGAAATAATGATCATGGTGCTGTCGCGTTCGTTTAACGTCTGCTCCAGCCAGCGAATGGTGTCGATGTCCAGGTTGTTCGTTGGTTCGTCAAGCAGCAGGATGTCCGGGTTAGAGAACAGCGCCTGCGCCAGCAGCACACGCAGTTTCCAGCCTGGAGCGACTTCGCTCATCGGGCCGTAGTGCTGCTCCAGAGGAATGCCCACGCCAAGCAGCAATTCACCGGCACGCGCTTCTGCGGTGTAGCCGTCCATCTCGCCGTATTTCACTTCGAGGTCGGCAACTTTGTAACCGTCTTCTTCGCTCATCTCCGGCAGGGCATAAATGCGGTCGCGTTCCTGCTTCACTTCCCACAGCTCGCCGTGGCCCATGATAACGGTGTCGAGTACGGTAAATTTTTCGAAGGCGAACTGATCCTGACGCAGCTTACCGATGCGCTCGTTTGGGTCGAGAGAAACGTTGCCAAGCGTAGGCTCTAAGTCCCCGCCGAGGATTTTCATGAACGTGGATTTGCCGCTTCCGTTCGCGCCAATCAGGCCGTAACGGTTGCCGCCGCCAAATTTAACGGAAATATTTTCGAACAGCGGTTTGCTGCCAAACTGCATGGTAACGTTGCTGGATACAAGCACTGGTATGTCCTGGAGAAATAAGTTGTCGAGATTTTGGAATGTGATTTCGGCCACATTATGCCATAACTATGATAAAGGGTCGCCCCGCATCTTCACCGTACAATAGTTAATCAGTGTGAAAAAATTGTGATTTCATCCACATCTGATTTCCCAGATGAATGTAATGCACATATAATGCGCGGCTGAATCGTCCATGAACACTCACTAGCTGGCCCGTCTGGCATAACACTCGCACAACATGACTATGAAATTACGCTCGCTTTTACTGGCTTTTGTGGCTGTCGCGTCTTTCTCTGCTTCCGCCGTGACTTATCCGTTACCGACTAACGGCAGCCGCCTGGTTGGTGAAAACCAGGTTATCACTATTCCTGAAGGCAGCACCGCGCCGCTGGAAGAGTATGCCGCACAGTACCAGATGGGTCTGTCTAACATGCTGGAAGCTAACCCAGGGATTGACCCGTACCTGCCAAAAGCCGGTACCATCCTGAACATCCCTCAGCAGCTGATCCTGCCGGACACCGTGCATGAAGGGATTGTGATCAACAGCGCCGAAATGCGCCTCTACTATTACCCGAAAGGCACCAACACCGTGATCGTGCTGCCAATCGGTATCGGCCAGTTGGGGAAAGATACCCCGATCAACTGGACCACCAAGGTAGAGCGTAAGAAAAATGGCCCAACCTGGACCCCTACCGCGAAGATGCATGCGGAATACGCCGCAGCCGGTACGCCGCTGCCAGCCGTTGTTCCCGCTGGCCCGGATAACCCAATGGGTCTGTACGCGCTGTACATCGGTAACCTGTATGCGATTCACGGCACCAACGCCAACTTCGGTATCGGCCTGCGCGTAAGCCACGGCTGCGTGCGTCTGCGCAACGAAGATATCAAGTTCCTGTTCGACAACGTGCCGGTTGGCACCCGCGTTCAGTTCATTGATGAGCCGGTAAAAGCCACCACCGAGCCGGACGGCAGCCGTTACATCGAAGTTCACAACCCGCTCTCTACCACCGAAGCGCAGTTCAACTCCGATGAAATCGTGCCGATTAAACTGACCAGCAGCGTTCAGAAAGTCACTGCTCAGTCCGACGTTGACACCACCGTTGTTGACCAGGCAATTCAGAACCGTTCCGGGATGCCGGTTCGTCTGAACTAAGCTCAAGTTGATTAAAAAAATAGCGGCCTCCGGGCCGCTTTTTTATTGCCTGAAATCCGCCCGACAACCTTCACACAGGGAATGTTTGTTATGCTGATAATTCATGATGTGATGGATAGCACAATTTTGCGTTTAATTGTATGATGAATGCGTTTCTTAAAGGGTAACCTCCATGCGTAACTCGTTCACGATAATCTGGCAGTATCTTCGCGCTTTTGTCTTAATTTACCTGTGCTTATATGCCGGTATTTTTGTCGCCTCTTTACTGCCTATCGTCATTCCAGGCAGCATTATCGGCATGCTGATTTTGTTTGTGCTGCTGTCCCTGCAGATCCTGCCGGCGAAGTGGGTAAAACCCAGCTGCCACTTGCTGATTCGCTATATGGCCCTGCTATTCGTGCCTATTGGCGTGGGCGTGATGCAGTATTACGACGTGCTGAAAGCGCAGTTTGGCCCGGTGGTGGTGTCGTGTTTGATCAGTACGCTGGTGGTGCTGGTTATCGTGAGCTGGAGTTCACATCTGGTACACGGCGAAAGAAAAGTCATTGGTGAAGGCGAGGCAGAGAAAAAATGATGCACTTTATATGGTGGTCTTTACCGTTAACGCTGGGGGTGTTTTTCGCCGCCCGCAAGCTGGCCGCCCGGCTGAAATCCCCGCTGCTGAACCCGTTGCTGGTTTGCATGGTGGTGATCATTCCTTTTCTGCTGGTGACCGGCATTCCTTACGACCACTATTTTAAAGGCAGCGAAGTGCTCAACGACCTGCTGCAGCCCGCCGTTGTAGCCCTGGCCTTCCCGCTTTATGAGCAAATTCACCAGATCCGCGCCCGCTGGAAATCCATTATCACCATCTGCTTTATTGGCAGTATGGTGGCGATGTCCACCGGCACCTCGATTGCGTTATTGATGGGCGCATCCCCGGAAATTGCCGCCTCGGTTCTGCCGAAATCTGTTACCACGCCAATTGCGATGGCGGTGGGCGGTGGCATTGGTGGTATCCCGGCCATTAGCGCAGTCTGCGTTATCTTCGTCGGTATTCTCGGCGCCGTGTTTGGCCACACGCTGCTGAATATGATGCGTATCAATACCAAAGCCTCACGCGGGCTGGCGATGGGCACAGCTTCACACGCGCTGGGTACGGCGCGCTGCGCGGAGCTGGACTTCCAGGAAGGGGCTTTTAGCTCGCTAGCGTTGGTGATTTGCGGGGTCATGACCTCACTCATCGCCCCGTTTTTATTCCCGGTGCTGCTGAAGCTCTTCGGCTAAAACTTGCGAGAGATCGCGCATTTTCTGATTTGTTTTCATAAGTTGCATAAACAATTAGAATTTGATCACATATTTGGCCTATACAGATCCGTAAACTACGTTTCCGTTACCTTTGATGAGGCTTTAACATGCGTTCACGTTTTGATGCCGCCGTTGTGCAACTTCCTTCCGCGCTGCAAACCGCTTTGCAACCCCTGCTTGCCGACGACCACTTCCCGGCTATGTTTACCGCGGCCGAAGTTGAAGCGCTAAAACATCAAACCGGGCTGGGTGATGAAGACCTGGCTTTCGCTCTGTTGCCTCTGGCCGCAGCCTGCGCCCGGGCAGACCTCTCCCATTTCAACGTAGGTGCCGTCGCGCGAGGCGTCAGCGGGAATCTCTATTTTGGCGGCAACATGGAATTTCTGGGTGCCACCATGCAGCAAACCGTGCATGCCGAACAAAGCGCCATTACCCACGCGTGGATGCGCGGCGAAAAAGGCCTGGTCGATATCACCGTCAACTACACGCCCTGCGGCCACTGCCGCCAGTTTATGAACGAGCTGAACAGCGGCACCGCATTGCGCATTCATCTGCCTGGTCGCCAGCCTTCAACCCTAGGTGAATATCTGCCAGATGCCTTTGGCCCACGCGATCTGGACATCAAAACGCTGCTGCTGGATGAAGAAAACCACGGTTTCGCACTAAAAGGTGATGCCCTGGCGCAGGCGGCAATTGCTGCCGCGAATCGCAGCCATGCGCCTTACAGCCAGGCCCCGGCGGGTGTTGCACTGGAAATGATCGACGGCAAGATCTTCACCGGCTGCTATGCGGAAAACGCCGCGTTCAACCCTTCCCTTCCGCCGCTGCAGGCCGCGCTAAACCTGCTATCTCTGAATGGCTACGACTACCCGCAAATTAAGCGCGCTGTGCTGGCAGAAAAATTCGATGCGCCGCTGCTGCAGTGGGATGCCACCTCCGCCACGCTGAAAGCGCTGGGCTGTGAAGCCATTGAGCGCATTAATATTGCTCAATAATTCTCCGTTGCGGGTGTACCCACACTCGCATTGTTGAAATTTGCCCCAACTGAACCCGCGTTTCTTGCTCTTGAGGGCCGGGTAAAGTAGCCTTGGATGAAATTTCACCCCGCGAATGAGTCTGCAAGTTCATGTTGAAGCGCGTGTTTTACAGCCTGCTTATTGTTATCGGCTTAACGCTGGCGGCTGCGCTTGGGCTTGACCGCTGGATCAGCTGGAAAACCGCACCCTACGTTTACGATGAACTGCAGGATCTGCCCTATCGCCAGGTAGGTGTGGTGCTCGGCACCGCCAAGTATTACCGCACCGGCGTCATCAATCAGTACTATCTGTACCGCATTCAGGGCGCGCTGAACGCCTATAACAGCGGCAAGGTAAATTACCTGCTGCTAAGCGGTGATAACGCGCAGCAAAGCTACAACGAGCCGATGACCATGCGCAAAGACCTGATTGCCGGCGGCGTTGATCCTGCAGACATCGTGCTGGACTACGCAGGCTTCCGCACGCTGGACTCGATTGTTCGCACCCGTAAAGTCTTTGATACCAACGATTTCATCATTATCACTCAGCGCTTCCACTGCGAGCGTGCGCTGTTTATCGCCCTGCATATGGGGATTCAGGCGCAGTGCTACGCGGTGCCTTCCCCTAAAAATATGCTTACCGTGCGCACCCGCGAATTTGCCGCTCGCCTGGGGGCATTAGCGGATCTCTATCTCTTCAAGCGTGAGCCACGTTTCCTCGGCCCGTTAGTCCCGATCCCATCGCAGCAGGAAGTGCCGGAAGACGCACAGGCCTATCCGGCCGTTACACCGGAACAGCTGCTGGAAATACAGAAAAAAGAGAAGAAGTGATACGGCGTTATTGCTGAGCAAAAAAAAGCCCGCACATTCACTGGCGGGCTTTTTTGCAAACTGCAGTAATTATTTCTTACGCGCGTACTTCAGGGAGTCCAGCGCCACGGCGAAGATAATAATGCCGCCCTTGATGATGTACTGCCAGTAAGGGTTCACGCCGATATAGGTCAGGCCGTAGTTGATCACCGTGAAGATGATCACCCCGGTCACCACGCCCAGCACCGTCCCTACCCCGCCGCTGAACGACACGCCGCCCACCACGCAGGCCGCAATCGCATCCAGCTCATACATAAAGCCTAGGTTGTTGGTGGCCGAGCCGATACGGCCCGCTTCCAGCATCCCGCCAAAGGCATAGAACACGCCGGACAGGGCATAAATCATGATCAGGTTCAGCGCCACGTTAACGCCGGACACTTTCGCTGCTTCCGGGTTGCCACCGATAGCGAAGATGTTTTTCCCGAAGCGGGTTTTGTTCCACAGTACCCACACGAACAGCACCGCAAACAGGGCATAGAACGTAATGTACGACAGGCGGAAACTGCCCAGCGCGATAAAGCCCTGCGTAAAGGTGGAGAAATGGGAGTCAAACCCGGAAATCGGTGACGCACCTACGAAATCGTAATACAGGGAGTTAATCCCGTACACGATGATCATGGTGCCCAGGGTAGTGATAAACGGCGTCACGTTCAGGTAAGCGATAATAATCCCGTTCACCAGACCGATGACCGCGCCTACGGCGCAGACAATCAGCAGCACCAGCGGAATCGGCATGGTGTGCATGTCCGGGAACACCTTGTTGACGTTATCCATCGACTGCAGCAGCGTTGCCGCGACAACCGCCGCCAGGCCCACCTGGCGCCCTGCGGAAAGGTCGGTCCCCTGGGTAACAATCAGCCCGGCCACCCCCAGCGCGATGATAATACGCACCGAGGACTGGGTCAGGATGTTACTCAGGTTAAGCAAACTCAAGAAAGTCGGATCCTGGAAAATAATGATCGCCAGCAGCACCAGCAGCACCACGTAGATGCCGCCCTCTTTTAGATAAGTTAGAAAACTCTTTTTATTTAACGCACTCATTTTTAATAGCCCCTAAATCATCACAGGTGCACAGACGCAAGACGTAAGATTTCGTTCTGCGTTGTTGTTTTGGTGTCTACAATTCCGGCCACGAGCCCGTTGCTCATCACCAGAATACGGTCTGTAATCCCTAACAATTCCGGCATCTCGGACGAAATGATAATGATCCCTTTCCCTTTTTTAGCCAGTTCGGCAATCAGCTGGTAAATCTCAAACTTGGCGCCAACGTCAATGCCGCGCGTCGGTTCATCCAGCATCAGAATTTCCGGCTGAGTCAGCAGCCAGCGGCCGATGATCACCTTCTGCTGATTACCGCCGGACAGCGAGCCGATGGAGGTGCGGTGCCCCGGCGTTTTCACGCGCATGGAGTCGATAACCCACTGGGTATCGCTTTTCATACGGGAGTTATCCAGCAGACCGACCTTGTTTTTGTAGTTACGAATATTGGAAATGAGTGAGTTAAAGCCGATATCCAGGTAGGCGTAGATCCCGGTAGAGCGGCGCTCTTCGGTAACCAGCGCAAAACCGTGATTAATCGCTTCGTTCGCGCTGCTGTTGTTGATCTTTTTGCCGTGTAGCTTAATGGTGCCGCCAGATTTTTCGCGGATACCAAATAGCGTTTCTACTATATCGGTACGCTTCGCGCCGACGAGGCCCGCAATGCCGAGGATTTCACCTTTATGTAAATCAAAGGAGATATCGCGAATCGACGGCTGGCGCAGCGAGGTCAGGTTGCGTACTTCGAGGATAACTTCACCCGGCACGTTGGATTTGTCCGGGAAGCGCTGGTTCAGGGAGCGGCCCACCATCATGGCGATGATTTTGTCCATATCCAGCCCTTCCAGCGGCTGGGTGGCAATCCACTGCCCGTCGCGCAAAATAGTAATTTCATCGCACAACTGGAATATCTCTTCCATTTTATGGGAGATATAAACAATCCCGCAGCCGCGATCTTTTAATTTGCGAATAATTTTAAAAAGATGATTAACTTCTTTTTCCGTCAGCGAAGATGTTGGCTCATCCATAATAACGATTTTGGCGTTATAAGAGAAAGCCTTGGCAATTTCAATCATTTGCATTTGAGAAACGGACAACGTACCGACGCGGGCTCGCGGGTCGATATCAATATCCAGCTCGTCAAATATCTCTTTGGTGTCGCGGTACATTTTATCCTGATCGACAAACACGCCTTTGGTCGGGTAACGCCCGAGCCACATGTTGTCCATCACGGTGCGCTGCAGGACGAGGTTAAGCTCCTGATGCACCATAGAAATACCGTTTTCCAACGCCTCTTTGGTGCTGCTGAAATTGACCTCTTTTCCCTGGAAAAGGATACTGCCGGAATCTTTGCTGTAGATCCCAAAAAGGCATTTCAATAATGTCGATTTGCCCGCACCGTTTTCACCCATCAGGGCGTGAATAGAGTGTGGCCGTACTTTTAAATTAACATTATCCAGTGCCTTAACGCCGGGGAAGGATTTATTAATGCCGGTCATTTCCAGCAAAAATTCCGTCGGCGTAGCTGAGTTATTGTCGACCATAATTATACCTGTGTCGCTGAGTAACCTGCCTAAAGCCGGGCGCAGGTATCTGCGCCCGTGTACAACTAAAAACGTAGTACCCTAAATAATTCGAGTTGCAGGCAGGCAACAAGCTCGAGAATCCCCAGGCGCTTACATCAAGCAAGCAACTGGGGTGAGCGAGTGCAGTTAACGCCCCTGCGGCTCGAAGTATGACGGGTATTATTTGCCGATAAACTGTGCGAGGTTGTCTTTATCCACGCCTACGTAAGGTACACGTACGATTTTGTTCTCAATCTTCCAGTTGGTGCCTTCGGCTGCAGGCTTACCGTCGGCCAGGTTTTTCGCCAGGTCAAAGGTCGCTTTTGCCTGGTTGTTGGCATCGTTCAGCACGGTCCCGGCCATCGCACCGGATTTCACCAGCGCCAGGGCTTCCGGCAGGGCATCTACGCCAAACACTGGAATAGAGGTTTTGTTGTGGGCTTTCAGCGCTTCTACTGCACCCATTGCCATCGCATCGTTGTTGGCGATAACCACTTCGATTTTGTTAGCGTTCGGGCCGGAGAGCCACGCGTCCATTTTGTCTTTAGCCTGAGCGGTGTCCCACATCGCGGTATCCAGCTGCAGTTGCTGAGTTTTCAGGCCTTTGTCGTTCAGTTCTTTGATAACGTAGGTGGTACGCGCTTCGGCATCCGGGTGGCCCGGTTCGCCTTTCAGCAGCACGAACTGGACCTGGCCGTCTTTGTTCAGATCCCAGGCCGGGTTAGCCGCCCAGTGTTTAGCAATCAGGTCACCCTGAATGATGCCGGACTCTTTAGAGTCGGTGCCGACGTAGTAAGCTTTGTCGTAGCTATCCAGCGCTTTGCGGGAAGGTTCTTTGTTGAAGAACACAACCGGCACGTTTTGCGCACGCGCTTTTTCGATTACGGTGCCCGCAGCAGCCGGGTCAACCAGGTTGATGGCCAGCGCCTTCACGCCTTTAGCCAGCAGAACGTCGATCTGGTCGTTCTGTTTGGACTGGTCGTTCTGCGAGTCGTTCATCAGCAGCTGTACGTCAGGTGACGCTTTCGCATCTTTTTCAATGGCCTTACGAACCACTGACATGAAGTTGTCGTCGTATTTATAAATCGTCACACCAATACGGTCAGCGGCGTTCGCTGCGGCACCAAATAACATGCAGGACATCACGGCGGACAGAGTCAAAACCTTCTTATTCATGGTATCTCCGGTTTTTATTTTGCAGGGTAGTTCGCATTCGAAACCAGGCAGGACAGTAATGTTATGAAAAAGTTACTGAATGCCGAAGTTATCCTAAAAAATGTGCACTTCCGTGTTCGGTAACAATCCAATACTGCGTTTTTATGAGCGCTAATGGCCTTATCACAATGCTAAAAGTGAGAAGTCACCGTTACATAGTGTTTCAGCTGATAAAACGCTGACATAATAGTCAGCGCAATGTTAATTAACTGTGAATTTACTCACAGATTGAAACCGGTTACAGCTAACGCTTTGACAGCGGAGTGATCGACACCACATTTTGCTTCATCGCCACCGAATGACGACGAACTAAAGTCGGCATAAAACAGTGCGTTACATCACGATCCAGCTGACCTGCCGCCCCCTGTAACGCCAGTTCGGTCGCTAAGCGCGCCATAGAAACCACCGGATAGCGCACGGTTGTTAGCTGCGGGTCGGTGTAACGGGCAATAGGAATATCGTCAAAGCCGATAATCGAGACATGCTGCGGCACGGCAATGCCGTTGTCTTTCAGCGCTGTTAGCGCCCCGGCGGCCATGCTGTCGTTATAGGAGAAAACGGCGGTAAGCTGCTGGTTGCGCCCAAGCAGCTCAACCATCGCCGCCTCCCCGCCCTGCATGTCCGGCGAGCCCATACCGACCCAGCCCTCCGGCGGCGAAATGCCCTGCTCGTCCAGCGCCTGCAGCCAGCCCTGATGCCGCTGGTCGTTATCTTCAATCTGATGGCTGGAAGCCAGATAGCCGATACGCGAATGCCCCTGGTTCAGCAGCATCCGGGTGGCCATCACCGCCCCGCTGACGTTATCCAGGCAGACGCAACGGTGAGCATAGCCGGGCACCAGGCGGTTGATCAGCACCATGCCGGGGACCTGCTCCAGAAAAGTAGCCAACTCCTCGTCGCTCAGCGCTTTAGCATGCACGATTAACGCGCTGCATCGCTGGCGGATCAGCACCTCAATGGCATGACGCTCTTTGTCTTCCTGGTGGTAGCTGTTGCCGATCAGCAAATATTTATTGTGCTGCTGGGCAACCACATCCACCGCTTTCACCAACGCCCCGAAGAAGGGGTCAGAAACATCCATCACCACCACGCCAATGGTGTCGCTAACCTGAGTGGCCAGCGCCTGCGCGTTGGCGTTTGGACGGTAGCCCAGCTCAGCAACAGCCTGCATGACGTTTTCGCGCGTTTCCGGGCTGACCAGCGCGCTGTTATTTAATACTCGGGATACTGTCGCTACTGAAACCCCGGCGATACGGGCAACGTCACGAATGGTAATCGGCGTTGGGGGAGTCGGTCTCATAGGTGCACCCTGTTTTAGGCAAGGTGGCTATTTTGCGGTGAGTGAGGGGCGGCGTGGCGTGAAGTCGATCACAGTGATGAAAGCGGTTACATACAATTCGTTAACCTTTGTGACGAATATCATTATCTCTGTGCTTTGCGTAACGCATCTCCTGAAGCACGGGCGGTTAACTGTCGCCAAAGCCATTCTACCGGCCCCTGACGGAAATAACGCAGCCATAACACCGACAGAAGAATGTTCACCGCCCACACGGCAGGGACAAAGGCCAGCAGCGCGAGACGGTCGAATTTCATATACAAACCAAAGCGATAGAACAGTGTTGTGCAGAGAATGGTTTGCAGCAGGTAATTGGTCAGCGCCATGCGCCCGACGCAGGCAATCCAGCCCACCAGCCGGAAACGGGACAGTTGCGGCCAAAAGCCCCAGGCCAGCGCGGCGTAACCAATAGCCTGAAACGGCGCGCTCAGCTCACGTGGAGCCTGTAACAGCAACGCACACCAGCGGAAATCCCACTTCAGGTGCCACTGGGCCGCAATCGCCGGCAGATTAATCGCCATGCCGATGGCGATCAAAATGGCACCGGTTCGCCGGTAATGCTTCAGGCTAAACTCCCCTCTCAGCCAGCCGCTGCGCATCAGAGCCGCGCCAATCAGCATCATGCCTGCCAGCTGCCAGCCGTATTGCGCGCCCAGCGCCACCAGGTTCGAAGAGAGTAAATCGGCGCGGTTGCTGATAGCTTCCACGCCGCCACCGAGCTTCCACCATTGCTCATATTGCAGGTTGGCCGCATCAGGCACCCAGGAGCGGTTAACGCCATCACCTGAGATGACGCCCAGCAGCAACAGCACGCCAATGCCGATGAGGTACAGCACGACGCCGGTATTAAACAGCTGCTTTTGCCCCGTGGCGTCACGAATCAGCCGCCAGCACACCAGCCCGGTCAGGCCATAAGCCAGCAGAATGTCGCCGTCCCACAGCAACAGCGCATGCATAAAACCCAGCAGTACCAGCAGCGTCAGCCGTGACTGGATCCAGCGCGAGCCTCGAGCCAGCAACATCTGCAGGCCCGCCCCAAACAGCAGCGCAAAAAGCGTGAGGAATTTAACTTCGGCAAACAGGTCCATTACCGCCCAGGTCCAGGCGTCGCGAGAGGTTATCTCACCGTACCAGGCCGGGTTGAGATAAGCCGCCTTCGGCAGGCCAAAAGCGACAATATTGAGCAGCAGAATGCCCAGAATGGCGGTACCGCGGACGAAGTCCAGGGTGACATTTCTCTCCACGGATACCTGCCTGGGGAATTAATTGTGGCGTACTGCGCGCAGGAACTCCTGACGCGTATTCTGGCTGGACTTAAACAGGCCGCCGAGCGAGGTGGTGGTGGTCGCACTGGTGGCGTCTTTTACCCCACGCGCTTTCACGCAGTAATGCACCGCATCAATGGACACCGCCACGTTATTGGTGCCCAGCAGCGTTTGCAGCGCAATCAGGATCTGCTGGGTCAGACGTTCCTGAACCTGCGGACGCTGAGCAAAGAACTGCACGATGCGGTTAATTTTGGACAAACCGATGACGGTATCTTTCGGGATATACGCCACGGTGGCTTTCCCGTCGATGGTCACGAAGTGATGCTCGCAGGTGCTGGTCAGGGTGATATCGCGCACGGTGACCATTTCATCCACCTTCATTTTGTTTTCAATGACGGTGATTTTCGGGAAATTGGCGTAGTCCAGGCCGGAGAAAATCTCATCGACATACATTTTGGCGATGCGATGCGGGGTTTCCATCAGGCTGTCGTCACTCAAATCGAGATTAAGCAGCTGCATGATTTCCGTCATATGGGCGGCAATCTGGCTTTTACGGGTTTCATTATCCAGTTCACGTAACGGCGGACGCAGCGGCGTTTCCAGACCGCGCGCAACAAGCGCCTCATGAACCAGGGCGGCTTCTTTTGAGAGTGATGACATGCTGTTTTCTCCTGCAGGTGTGGCTGACCTCTGCCCTTCATGGGGCAAAGTGTCCGCTTATTGTGCGGCAGCACGTGCTTAGAATCCAGTAGTGCCGGGCATAATTATTGAAATCGAAAATACCGTTCATTGCCTGAGCGGGCGGAACAATACCGTTGCGGCCATAATGCGGGATGGCTAGACTCAGGTGAAGTGAAAGTTGTTCATAAGTCTTGAAAATAGATAAGGATCCTCTGGATGGAATTACTGGAAGAACACCGATGTTTCGAAGGCTGGCAGCAGCGCTGGCGCCACCCGTCCACCGTGCTTAACTGCCCAATGACGTTCAGTATTTTTCTCCCACCTCCGGCAAGCGCCTCCCCGCCGCCGGTAGTTTACTGGCTTTCCGGGCTAACCTGTAACGACGAAAACTTCACGACCAAAGCAGGCGCGCAGCGCGTGGCGGCCGAGCTTGGCATTGTGCTGGTGATGCCGGACACCAGCCCGCGCGGTGAAGAAGTCCCTAACGACCCGGGCTACGACCTGGGCCAGGGGGCGGGCTTTTACCTCAATGCGACGCAGCAGCCGTGGGCCACGCACTTCCGCATGTACGATTACCTGCGTGACGAACTGCCGCAGCTGATTGCAGAGAATTTTAGCGTCAGCGAAAAAGCGTCGATATTTGGTCATTCCATGGGCGGACACGGCGCACTGATCATGGCGCTGAAAAATCCTGGCCGCTTCCGCTCGGTATCGGCTTTTGCACCGATTGTTAATCCAACCCGCGTGCCGTGGGGGCAAAAAGCCTTTAAAGCCTATCTCGGTGAAGATGAATCTTTGTGGCAAGAGTGGGACAGCTGCTGCCTGCTGGGTAAAGCGCTGCCGTCGGCACAGCTGCCCATGCTTATCGATCAGGGGGATGACGATCAGTTCCTGGCCGACCAGCTAAGGCCGGAAGAGTTTGAAAAAGTCGCGCAGGAAAAAGGCTGGCCGCTGACGCTGCGCATTCAGCCGGGCTGCGACCACAGCTACTATTTCATCGCGACGTTTGTTGAGGATCATTTGCGTTTTCACGCGGAGCATTTGCAAGACTAGGCAATGCCCCTCACCCCGGCCCTCTCCCCAGAGGGGCGAGGGGGTAAACAACAGGGCAGAACAGTACGCAATCTATTCCCTCCCCCTGAAAGGGAGAGGGAATTAACAAGACTCCACTTCGGCTGTTTTCCCCCTCTCCTTTCCCCCTCTCCTTTCCCCCTCTCCCTCTGGGAGAGGGTCGGGGTGAGGGTTTAAAGTGAACGTTATCTAAAACTTAGAAACTATAATCCAGTGCCATAAAGTAGCGGCGACCGTCTTCGTTATAGCTGTAGATATCACGATTCAGATCTTTGTCGCCCAGGTTCAGAACCCCTGCCCGCACCTTTACGTTCTTCGTCGCTTTCCAGGCCCCGCCGGTGTTCCACACGATGTAGCCGCCCGGTGTTTTATCCGTAGCGGATACCGCACGCTGCTTGCCGGTGTAGTTCGCCGACACATAGAACGACCAGTCCTCCAGCGGCGCCCAGTCAACGGTGCCGTTCGCGGTGTGGAACGACTGCTGCTGCAGCGGTTTATTGCCGCCGTTGCTCAGGTCTCGTCCGTCGTTATAGGTGTAGTTCAGCGACAGTTTCCACTGGTCGTTAAACGGTATTTTCAGCTCTGTTTCTACGCCGCGAATACGCGCTTTGTTCACGTTGTAATAGCGGAAGATCGGGTTACCGCTCTTATCAAAGCCCACAAAGTTTGAGTAAGACGGCGCCACGCTGCGGTTCGCAGTGCGCTGGATATCAATCATATCCTCAACGTTGTTCTGGAAAGCGGTCACGCTGCCGCTCACGCCGTCCAGAATGCCTTCGTCCCCGGCGTAATACAGCCCCAGCTCAAAGCTTTCGCTGGTTTCCGGCTTCAGGTCAGGGCTGCCGACAATCTGGCAGGCGCCACGGCAGGATTTGCTGGTCCAGTCCGGGCTAAGTTGCAGCAGAGATGGCGCTTTGAAGGCCGTGGCCCAGCCGCCTTTGACGGTGACAGTATCGGTCGCGTTATAGACGAGATAAGCACGCGGGCTCCAGTGGTCGCCGTAAGTTTCATGGTCATCCATACGGATGCCGGTGGTCAGCGCCAGCGGCTCGAAGATACGCCATTCGTCTTCAATAAACAGCGCGTACTGGCTGGCCGAGGTTTTTGAGCTATTACCGCCGGTAATATTTACCGGGTCGCTCAGCTTGTCGTGCCGCCACTCCCCGCCGAAGGTCAGGAACTGGTTGATGTCGCTGAGCGGCAGCACCAGCTTGCCGTCGAGGCTGTTGTTGCGGGAGGTAATAGCCGCACTGTTGCCCGGATTCAGGTTATCAATTTTGTCGCCGTAAAAACGCAGTTCGGTATTGCCGAAGCCCCAGCGCCCGTTGTGGCCGAGGGAGTAATCCTGACGTTCGATGCGGTTCTTATCCAGCGAGTCAGATTCCCTGTCCTGGCGGTCAAAGCCGTAGCCCACGGTGACATCCTGGTTATCAGCCGGTGTCCAGGCAAACTCGGTGCTGGCGTTGCGGGAAGTGAAGCCTTCAATCTGCGGCGTCAGGCCGCTGGCGTTAGTCGTTGACGCCTGCTGGCCGTCCTTCTGGCGCTTACCCAGGCTGCCGTAAACTTTTACACCCAGCACGTCGTCAATCAGCGGGCCGCTGGTGAAGAAGTTGCCGTTATAGGTATCGCCGCGATCGCGGTGTTCCTGCACGGTGGAATCTACGGTGAAGGTACCGTGCCAGGCTTTGCCGACTTTGCGGGTGATGATGTTCACCACGCCGCCAAGGGCGTCGGAACCATACAGGGAGGACATCGGGCCGCGCACCACTTCGATGCGCTCAATGGCATCCGCTGGGATCCAGTTCAGATCAAAGTCGTTATGGCGGAAGACCGCATTGCGGGAGTTAACGCGTTTGCCGTCTACCAGAATCAGGGTGTAGCTGCTGTC
This sequence comes from Cedecea neteri, assembly GCF_000758305.1. Lineage (NCBI taxonomy): Bacteria > Pseudomonadati > Pseudomonadota > Gammaproteobacteria > Enterobacterales > Enterobacteriaceae > Cedecea > Cedecea neteri. The sequence goes on from NZ_CP009458.1 coordinate 4,473,782, forward strand.
CAGGCCGCGCAGGCTGACGCCCCGGCGGTTATCCCCTTCGTTGGTCAGCTGGACGCCAGGCACGTTCTGCAGCACATCCTTCAGATTGTTAACCGGTTTTTTTTGCAGTTCGTCCCGGGTGATCACGCTGATACTGGCGGGCGCATCTTTGAGATTTTGTTCGGTGGCAGACGCGGTGACAACGAGGGTTTCTTCGCGATCGTCGGCGATGACGGGAAAAGCCAGACCGAGTACAGACGCACAAAGTCCTCCCCGGACAATGGGATTCAACCTTAACATTTCTTTCTCTCCATGAGGTGAATTACAAACGAAACAACCGTTTAGCGCTCACATTGCACTATGCGCCAGCGGCTACATTGGCCACCGGCTGCATACTGTGTTCCTTAGTATTCCTGAAATGCGTTGTTATACGGTGGGCGTTTCCACCAGGCCGTCGATAAGCACCTGGGCAACACCCTGTGAGCAGCGTTCGATGCGCCCCTTCACGCCGTAAACCTGGGCCAGGCTGCGCGGAGTAATCACTTCCTCCGGTTCGCCGCTGGCAACCAGTTTGCCATCGCGCAGCATGAGAACATGCTCGCTATGGCGTAAAGCAATATTGATATCGTGCACCACCACAACGGTGACGATATTACGCTCGCGGGTTTCGCGGGCGACCAGATCCATAACGTGGAACTGGTAATTCAAATCCAGCGCGCTCAGCGGTTCATCAAGCAGCAGCAGGGACGGACGACGAATCAAAGACTGCGCCAGGCCCACCAGCTGTTTTTGCCCGCCGGAAAGCTGGTCGAGATAGCTCAGCGCCAGGTGCGAGATCCCCAACTGTTTCAGCAGTTCCATGACCTGCGCTTCGCTTTCGGCGCTGTGGCGGCCACCGGACGCGCGCTGCGCCACGATAATGGACTCCAGCACGTGGAGATGGACGCCCTGCGGCAGAGACTGCGGCAGATAAACCACTTTTTCGGCGCGTTTGGCAAACGGCAAAGCCATCAGGTCTTCACCGTCAAGATACAGCTGCCCTTCCGCGCGATTCAGCCCCGCCAGCGAACGCAGCAAAGTGGATTTCCCGCAGCCGTTCGGCCCCAGCAGCACGGTGATTTTGCCGCGCGGCAGCGTTGGCACGCTGAGGTCTTCTATGATTTTACGCTTCGGGTAGCCGGCGTTGAATGCATCAATCTTTAAGCCCTGCATCACACGTTCCCCTTATGGCGCAGAATAATACTCAGGAAGAACGGCACGCCCACCAACGAGGTGACAATCCCTACCGGAATAATGACGCCAGGGATGATGTTTTTAGAGGCAACCGATGCCAGCGACAGCACCAGAGCGCCGACCAGCACGCTGCCCGGCAGGTAGAAGCGGTGATCCTCGCCAAACAGCATACGGGCGATGTGCGGTGCCACCAGGCCGATAAAACCGATGGGGCCGACAAACGCCACGGACAGCGCGGATAAAATACTGATGCGCAGTAAAGTACCTAAACGCAGGCGCTTTACGTCGATGCCAAAACTGACGGCGCGATCTTCGCCTAAGCGCAGCGCGGTCAGCTTCCAGGAACTCAGCATGGAAATCGGCATGATGATGGCGAAGGCCAGCAGCAGCACGCCGAGCTTGTCCCAGGAGGCACGAGCCAGGCTGCCCATCGTCCAGAACACCAGCCCCTGAAGCGTGTCTTCGCTGGCGATGAACTGCAGCATCGACACCAGGGCGTTAAAGGTGAACACCAGCGCGATACCAAACAGCACCACGCCGGAACTCGCCACGCGGGTCCAGCGGGTAATGGCGTCCAGCATCAGCGCGGCAAACAGCGCAAAGACGAAAGCGTTAGCGGAAATAAACCACTGATCGGGCACCCCAGGAATACCGATGCCGAGGATAATCGCCAGCGCGGCACCAAAGGCCGCGGCGGAGGAAACGCCGAGGGTAAACGGGCTGGCCAGCGGGTTATTGAGGATGGTTTGCATCTCCGCCCCCGCCAGGCCCAGCGCCATGCCGACCAACAGCGCCATCAGCGCATAAGGCAGACGAATGTCCCACACGATCACCCGCGTACCGGCGTTAGCGCTGGCCGGGTCAATCAGGGTCTGCCACAGCGTATCCAGCGGCAGCCCGGAAGGGCCAAGGGTAAAGTCCAGCAGCAGCGAGGCGAAGATCGCAATTACCAACGCCCCCATCAGCAAATAGCGGTGACGTAGCACCTGCTGGTATCGCCCCATAATGGTGGCAGGCTGCGCCTCGTTTGGCATTGGATCGGTGGTGGCACTCATTAAGTCTTACCTTTGTTACTTCTTAAGATCGGTCCAGTACGTTCCCGTTGGCTCGACCGCCAGGAACTGTTTATAAAGTTGCTGCATTGTCTGTTCCGGGTTCACCTCAGCAAACTGCTGCGGATGGAACCAGGTCGCCATCGCCTGAATCGCGAGGATGTTGTACGGCGAATTGTAGAAATTATGCCATACGCCATAGGCGCGCCCTTCTTTGACCGCCGTTAACTGGTCAATGCCTTTACGCTCCAGCACGCTCTTCAGGCTGGCCTGTGCTTCGGCTTGAGTAGCCTGAGCGCCAAGCACTACACCCGGAGAGGTTGAGCCAGGGGCTTTACCGCCGCTGGCAATATAAACCTGCGGGTCAGCGGCAAGCACTTTTTCCAGGTTTACGGTACCCAGCGCGCCCGGCAGCAAGTTTTTGGCAATGTTCATGCCGCCCGCCAGGTCGATGAAGTCGCCCATGTTACCTTTGCCCGCAGAGCCGCAGCATTCTTCCATGGCCGCCGCACGCAGTTCGATAAACACGGATGGCTTGTCTTTCTCCGCCATCTTGCCGGTGACGTCAGTAATTTTTTTCAGGTTTGCTTCATAAAAGGCGATGTAATCATCGGCCTGTTTCTCGCGATGCAACACTTTGCCCAGCACGCGCATGCTCGGCAAGGTATTTTTCAGCGGCGAGGTACGAAAATCGACGAAGACCACCGGGACGCCCGCTTTTTCAAGCTGAGAGACCAGCTCGCTGTGGCGGCCAGGGCCGTGACCAGACAGGCCAAAAATCGCCACGTCCGGGTGTAAAGTCAGCACTTTTTCCGGGCTGACGCTGTCGGCGGTGGTACTGCCAATCAGCGGAATGTCATCAATTTTCGGGAATTTCGCTTTATATTCCGCGTAAGTCTGCGTATCTAACTTACGGAAATCGCCCTGCCAGCCGACGATACGGTCAATCGGCTTTTGCCCTTCCAGCAGCGCCAGGGCATAAAACAGACGCCCTTCCCCCAGCAAAATACGGTCAACTTTCTGCGGGATGGTCACTTCACGCCCAACAATATCTGTCACCGTCGCGGCCAGTGCAGCAGGTAAACCGGCGGCGGTTAATGCCAGAGCCAGACAAATATTCTTGAATTTAATCATACGCTTCACGTTAACACTCCTTCGTTCCTTAAAGAATGTCGTTAACGATAAAGCAAATGATAATGGTTATCAATTTAATTGTTCTCTACTATAACCTGGAGGAATTATTGCTGGCGAGAGCGAAATAAAAAAGGGCGTGATGATCACGCCCTCTAAAGAGTAACTTATTGTTGCTAAGGCTTATTTCTCGCGAAATTTCGGGAATTCCATTTCGCTGTAACGCACAAAGCGGCTGCCCTTCGTTATCTTGTAGCCAAACCAGATAGCCAGGAACAGCGGGATACCGATATAGGTCGCCGCTACGCCGCCCCAGTCGATGGTGTCCGACAGGAACGCTTCGTAGTTCTGGCCCAGCGTGATAATCAGGCAAAGCACGAACGCGAAAATCGGCCCAATCGGGAAGAAGCCCGAGCGGTACGGCAGGTCGTTAATGTCGTTGCCCTGCAGCACGTAGCCGCGACGGAAGCGGTAGTGGCTGATGGCAATCCCGAGCCAGGCGATAAAGCCGGTCATCCCCGAAGTGTTCAGCAGCCAGAGGTAAACGGTCTGGTTGCCAAACATAGAGGTCAGGAAGCACAGCGCGGCAATAACGGTGGTCGCATACAGCGCGTTACGCGGCACGCCGCCTTTGGACAGCTTCGAGAAAATACGCGGCGCTTTGCCGTCGCAGGCCAGGGTGTAAAGCATGCGCGTGGAAGCGTACATCCCTGAGTTACCCGCCGACAGCACCGCCGTCAGAATAACGGCGTTCATCACCGCCGCCGCAGACAGCAGGCCCGCGTGCTGGAACACCAGGGTGAACGGGCTGACACTGATGTCTTTCACATCATTGCGCAGCAGGCTTGGATCGGTATAAGGAATGATCAGGCTGACAATCAGAATTGCAAACACATAGAACAGCAGGATACGCCAGAACACCTGACGCACCGCGCGAGGAATGTTTTTCTCCGGGTCAGCGGATTCTCCGGCGGCAATCCCGATAAGCTCGGTGCCCTGGAAAGAGAAGCCGACGATCATCGCCACGCCGATCATTGCGGCAAAGCCCCCGGCAAACGGCGCATCGCCGGTTGTCCAGTTGCTCCAGCCTACCGGCTGCGCCCCTTTGAAAATACCCACGATCATCATCACACCCACAATGATGAAGATGATGACGGTGGTCACTTTTATCAGCGAGAACCAGTATTCCGCTTCGCCAAAGCCTTTAACGGAGATCCAGTTCAGCAGGAACATAATGCCTAGGAACAGCGCGCTCCAGATCCAGCCAGGGGTGTCCGGGAACCAGTAATTCATCACCAGCTGTGCGGCAACGAGGTCAACGGCGATGGTCACCGCCCAGTTGTACCAGTAGTTCCAGCCGAGCGCGAAGCCGAAGCCGTCTTCAACGTATTTCTGGCCATAGGTCGCGAAAGAACCGGACACCGGCATAAATGCCGCCAGCTCGCCGAGGCTGGTCATCAGGAAGTACACCATCAGGCCAATCAGCATATAAGAGAGCAGCGCCCCGCCCGGTCCTGCCTGTGAAATTGTTGCCCCAGAGGCAACGAAAAGCCCCGTGCCGATGGATCCGCCGATGGCGATCATCGTCAGGTGGCGCGCCTTTAATTCGCGGCGTAAGCCAGGCGCTTCTGTCGTTTTATCTTGTGAAACCATAGGAAATTGTTGCCTATCCAAAAAATGAGGCAAGATTGTAACAAAACGTCTTTGTTCAGATAGCAGAAATCCCGGGTTATAAGAGAGCTTCATGATCGCCCGGCGATTATTAGCAAGTCACTTATCAGGCCGATAAGTTGAGGGGAATTAAAAAACCGCCGGGGCGCTTAGCTAACCGGCGGTCAAAGATCAACCGAGTCCGCGCACGGACGAAATAAATTGCTGCAGTTCCTGAGTCCGGGGGTTGGCGAAGAACGACTTGCTTTCCCCCTGCTCCCACACTTTCCCCTGGTGCATAAACACCACGCGGTCGCCGACTTCCCGGGCAAAGTTCATTTCGTGGGTGACCAGAATCAGCGTCATGCCCTCTGCCGCCAGCTGCTCCAGCACTTTCAGCACTTCCCCCACCAGCTCGGGGTCAAGCGCCGAGGTGATTTCATCGCACAGCAGGACTTTTGGGTTCATCGCCAACGCACGAGCAATGGCCACTCGCTGCTGCTGCCCACCGGACAGGTTAGCCGGGTAATAATCCACCCGCTCGCCCAGGCCGACTTTGTTGAGCATCTCCAGCCCCAGCTCGCGGCATTCAGCGGCGCTTTTATTCAGCACCCGGCGCGGCGCCAGCATCACGTTTTCCAGCGCGGTCATGTGCGGGAACAGATTAAAGTTCTGAAACACCATCCCGACGGAACGGCTGATTTCACGCGCCTGAGATTCCCTGTCTGTAATGGTCATCCCGCCCAGCTTGATGCTGCCGTCCTGGTAGCCTTCCAGCCCGTTCATGCAGCGCAGAAGCGTACTTTTGCCGGAACCGCTGCGGCCGATAATCGACACCACTTCCCCCATGTCGATATCAAGGCTAACGCCCTTCAACACGTGATTGTCGCCGTAATATTTCTGTACATCATTAATGGTGATGAGCGGCATTAAATTTTTTCTCCAGGTAGCGGCTGTAGCGCGACAGCGGATAGCAAAGTAAGAAATAGCCGAGCGCCACCAGGGCAAAGACTTTAAACGGCTCAAACGTGACGTTGTTCAGCATGGTGCCGGCTTTGGTTAGCTCGACAAAACCAATGATCGAGGCCAGGGCCGTGCCTTTAATGACCTGCACCGAAAACCCAACCGTGGGTGCCACGGCGATACGCATAGCCTGCGGGGCAATGACACGGCACAGCGTCTGCCCGAAGCTCAAACCGAGGCAGCGGCAGGCTTCCCACTGGCCTTTAGGCAACGCACGAATGCTGCCGTACCAGATATCCAGCAGAAACGCGCTGGTAAACAGCGTCAGGGCAAGCGTGGCCGCCGTCCAGGGGCTGACGTCAATGCCAAACAGCGCAATCCCGAAGAAAGCGAGGAACAATTGCATCAGCAGCGGCGTGCCCTGAAACAGCGCGACGTAGGCGCTGATGAAGCGTTTGGGCCACGTCCAGCGGCTCATACGCAGCAGTAATAATGGCAGCGTCACCAGAGTGCCGCAGAAAAAAGCAATCAGCGACAGCAGCACCGTCCAGCGGGCCGCCAGCAGCAGGTTGCGCACGATATCCCAGTCGGTAAACGTCATCATCCGACATCACTCCCCAACCATTTCCGCCCTGCCGCCAGCAGCAGTTGACGCATAATTAACGACAGCACCAGGTACATTAAGGTCGTCACCAGATAGACCTCAAAGCTGAGGAAGGTACGCGACTGAATGAGGCTGGCCGCAAAGGTCAGATCTTCACAGGACACCTGGGACACCACGGAAGAGCCCAGCATCACGATGATGCACTGGCTGACCAGCGACGGATAAATACGCTTCAACGACGGCGGCAGCACCACGCGCAAAAAAGTCTGGCTGCGGCTTAACCCCAGCACGCGAGCCGCTTCCCACTGCCCTTTCGGCGTCACCTGAATGCCTGCGCGAATAATCTCGGTGCTGTAAGCCCCCAAATTAATCAGCATCGCGATAAGCGCCGCTTCCCCGGCGTTGAGCTTTAACCCCAGCGCCGGAAGCCCAAAGACAATAAAGAACAGCTGCACAACGAACGGCGTGTTGCGGATCAGCTCCACGTAGCCGCCCCACGCCAGGCTTAACAGCCCCGGCTTTCCGCTGCGAATGGCCGCCCCGGTAATGCCGATGGCTACGCCACCGACCGTCGCCATAAAAGTGAGCCCCAGCGTCACCCACAGGCCGGACAATAACTCCGGCCAGTAAGGCAGCAGACCGGCAAAATCAAGTTGCGTGGTCATGCCCGGCCCCTCAAGCGCCGAGGTTGGCAGGCAGCGGTGCCTGCATCCATTTCTGCGACAGGGTGTTCAGGGTATTGTCCTTCAGCGCGTCACCAATCAGCTCGTCCACTTTTGCTTTCAGCGCAGGTTCGTTCTTTTTCAGCCCGATGTAGCAAGGGGAGTCCTTGAGCATAAATTTGCTGACCGGCGCTTTGGTTGGGCTCTGGCGGGCAATCGCCGCCACAACCAGGTTGCCGGTGGCGATGTACTGCACCTGGCCTGAAAGATAAGCGGAAATGGTGGTGTTATTGTCTTCGTAGCGCTTCACGTCGGCGTCTTTCGGCGCGAGGTCGGTTAATACCATGTCTTCTACTGCGCCACGGGTCACGCCAATGGTTTTCCCGCTGAGCGCTTTAGCATCGGTCACCGCGCCATCTTTCGGCCCGAACACGCCGAGGAAGAACGGGGCGTAAGCGCGGCTAAAATCGATGACTTTCTCGCGTTCAGCGTTCTTGCCGAGGCTGGAAATGACCAGGTCAACTTTGTCCGTCTGCAGATACGGTACGCGGTTCGCGCTGGTGACCGGCACCAGCTGCAGCTTGACCTTCAGGCCTTTCGCCAGGTAGGCCGCCATATCAATGTCGTAGCCTTGAGGTTTTAGATCGGCATTCACCGAACCAAACGGCGGGAAATCCTGCGGTACAGCCACGCGCAGCACGCCGCGTTTTTCAATATCCTGCAGTTGATCGGCCATTACCGCCCCGGCCTGAGCCAGCAGTACCGTTGCGCCAACTAAAGAGAACAACCATTTTTTCATCGTCATGTGCAGCCTCGTCGCCTGATTGAAACAAAAGATTCTTTGAATTCAATTCTGCAACTAATGTGCCAATGCAGCTGAATCGCGAATATCGCTGCAACATTGCGGTGAAAAAGAGGTTAGCGGGCAGGAGGTTGCCTCGCGGCCACACCCCAATCAGGTGCAGCTGCAAGATTTTGGTGCATTATGCTTCGCAGTAGCGCAGAAAACGCAGCAGCGCGTTAGAGATATGCTTTTGTCGATGGTGGATCCGGTACAGCGTCCGCACCAGACGAGGGAGAGGAATGGCCACTTCAACCAATGAACCACTTTCCAGCTGCTCGGCAATCACCCGGCGAGACAGGCAGCTGATACCCAGCCCGTGACGCACCGCATGTTTGATCGCCTCGGAATTGCCCAGTTCCATGCCCAACTGAAACTCTGGCAGATGTGAAAGCAGTAAATAGTCGACGATTTCGCGGGTGCCTGAGCCGCGCTCGCGCAGGATCCACGGCTGTTTTGCCAGACTTTCCAGCGTTACCGGCTGGTGCACCAGCGGGTTGCCCGGCGAAGCAAAGACCACCAGCTCGTCGTCGAGCCACGGCTCGGTCACCAGCTCTGCCATATGACAAGGCCCTTCAATCAGGCCAATATCCACGCGGAAATCCGCCACCGCGTTGATCACGTCCTGACTGTTGCCGACGCTAAGCTCCAGCGGCAACTTCGGAAAGTCGCGGCGATAGCGGGCAATCATCTCCGGCAGAATATAGTTGCCAATGGTGCTGCTGGCATACACGCGGATCGCGCCGTTATCTTCCCGGAACAGCTGTTCTATTTCACCGGCCTGCTCCAGCAGCCCAACAACTCGCGGGTAGAGCAGCCTGCCGTGTTCATTTACCACGAGGCGCTTCCCCACGCGGTCAAAGAGCTGAACCCCAAGCTGCCCTTCGAGGTCGGCAAGCGCGGCGCTGACCGCCGACTGAGAGAGGGACAGCATCTGGGAAGCTTGCGTGGTCGAACCGCTTTTAAGCACTTCAGCAAAGACTTCCAGCTGCCGCAGCGTGATATGCATAAGAGTGATTTCCTGTGGTGGCAGCCCGTCGCTTACCACTTATAAAGATTAATTATAAATATATAATCAATTTTATTTTTATGCCAGCCAGGCGTAGCCTTTTCGCTAAGACAGAGGAGAAGGTTATGACAGCACTCACCGTACAAGCTCACCGCCACACGCTGTGGCACTTTTTACCGGGACTGGCGCTTTCCGCCGCCATTACCGGCCTGGCGTTATGGCTTGGCAATATACCGGCTGTAGCCGGTGTCGGCCTTAGCGCCCTGACGCTCGCCATCCTTTGCGGCATGATAATCGGCAACACCGTGTATCCCAAAATCTGGCAGCAATGCGACGGCGGCGTGCTGTTCGCCAAGCAGCACCTTCTGCGCCTCGGCATTATTCTGTATGGCTTCCGCCTGACGTTTTCGCAGATTGCCGACGTTGGCGTGAGCGGTCTGGTGATTGACGTGCTGACGCTGTGCAGCACCTTCGCCCTCGCCTGCTGGCTCGGCCAAAAAGTGTTTGGCCTGGATAAGCAAACGAGTTGGCTGATTGGCGCGGGCAGCAGTATTTGCGGCGCAGCGGCGGTGCTTGCCACCGAACCAGTGGTGAAAGCCGAAGCCAGTAAAGTCACCGTGGCCGTCGCCACTGTGGTTATCTTCGGGACGTTGGCTATCTTTATCTACCCGATGATTTACCCGTTCGTCAGCCACTGGTTTACGCCTGAAACTTTCGGGATCTACACCGGGTCAACAATGCATGAAGTTGCCCAGGTCGTTGCCGCAGGCCACGCCATTAGCCCGGAAACGGAAAATGCGGCGGTTATTGCCAAAATGCTGCGCGTGATGATGCTGGCCCCGTTCCTGATTTTCCTGGCTGCCCGCGTTAAATCTCTGGCACCGGCTGGCTCGGCGCAGACAGGTAAAATCACCATCCCGTGGTTTGCAATACTGTTTATCGTGGTGGCGATCTTCAACTCCTTCCACTTCCTGCCGCAGGCGCTGGTGAATGTGCTGGTCACGCTGGATACCTTCCTGCTGGCCGTAGCGATGGCCGCTCTGGGCCTGACAACCCACGTCAGTGCCCTGAAAAAAGCCGGAGTTCGGCCGCTGCTGATGGCACTGGTGCTGTTCATCTGGCTGATTGTCGGTGGCGCGGCCATTAACCTGGCGGTGCACCACCTGTTAGCATAATTCAATACGGAAAAAAGCCTCCTGACCCGCTATCATGACGGATTACCGATAGCGGGTTTTGCCCGTCAAGAAACAGGAGAAGACAGATGAAGTTTATTGGAGCGCACGTTAGCGCCTCGGGCGGCCTGGAAAACGCCGCCATCCGCGCCCACGAACTGGAAGCCACCGCTTTTGCCCTGTTCACCAAGAATCAACGCCAGTGGCGCGCCGCGCCGCTAACCAGCGAAGTCATCGACAACTTTAAGAACGCCTGCGAAAAATATCATTACGGCCCGGGCCAAATACTTCCGCATGACAGCTACCTGATAAACCTCGGCCACCCGGTTGAAGATGCGCTGGAAAAATCCCGCGAGGCGTTTATCGACGAAATGGTGCGCTGCCAGCAGCTGGGGCTGACGCTGCTGAATTTCCATCCGGGCAGCCACCTGAAACAGATTCCGGAAGAGGAATGCCTGAAGCGCATTGCGGAGTCGATTAACATCGCGCTGGAGAAGTCTGAAGGCGTGACCGCCGTAATTGAAAACACCGCAGGCCAGGGCAGCAACCTTGGTTTCCGCTTCGAGCATCTCGCGGCGATTATTGACGGCGTGGAAGATAAATCCCGCGTTGGCGTCTGCATCGATACCTGCCACGCCTTTGCCGCCGGGTACGATCTGCGCACCGAAGCTGACTGCGAAAAAACCTTTAGCGAGTTCGAAAGTATCGTCGGGTTCAAATACCTGCGCGGGATGCACCTCAACGATGCAAAAAGTGAGTTTGGCAGCCGCGTTGACCGCCACAACAGCCTCGGCCTTGGGAATATTGGCCACACACCGTTCAGTTGGATCATGCGTGACGCCCGTTTCGACGGCATTCCGTTAATTCTGGAAACCACCAACCCGGATATCTGGGCCGAAGAAATTGCCTGGCTTAAGGCACAGCAGCACGAGGAAGCTACAGCTTAGAAAGAAAAACGCCCCGCATAAGCGAGGCGTTTTTTAGCTGGGCTGAAGATTAAGCGACTTTCGCCGCCAGCTCCGTTTCAGGACGCTTGAGGAAGGCGTAGGACAGGCCCGCCACCAGCGTACCTGCGACAATCGCCAGCAGGTAACCCAGTACCGGGGTAATCGCGCCAGGGATCAGCAGCACAAACAGGCCGCCGTGCGGGGCCATCAGCTTCGCGCCAACCGCCATGGACAGCGCCCCCGTTAACGCCCCGCCGATGATGCAGCAAGGCAGGACGCGCATCGGGTCACGAGCAGCAAACGGAATCGCCCCTTCGGTAATGAAACACAGCCCGAGCACCAGCGCCGCTTTGCCCCCTTCCTGCTGCGCCTTATCAAACTTACGGCGAGCCACCAGCGTAGCCAGACCCAGCGCCAACGGTGGCACCATGCCCGCGGCCATGATAGCCGCCATGGGTGCATAAGTCTGGGTACTGAGCAAGCCGACGCCAAAAGCGTAAGCCGCTTTGTTCACCGGGCCGCCCATATCGGTACACATCATGCCGCCCAGAATAGCGCCCAGCAGAACCGCGTTCGCGGTGCCCATGGTTTGCAGCCAGTGGGTCAGGCCCGCCAGGATTTTAGCCACCGGGGTGCCGATCAGGTAGATCATTGCCAGGCCAACAACCAGGCTTGAGAACAGCGGAATGATCAGGATCGGCTTTAGCGCTTCCATGCTTGGCGGCAGCTTCAGCTTCGAGCTGATCAGTTTCGCGATGTAGCCCGCCAGGAAACCGGCGATGATACCGCCAATGAACCCGGAGCCAGTACTCACGGCCAGCATGCCGCCGATAAGACCCGGCGTCAGGCCCGGGCGGTCAGCAATCGAGAAGGCAATGTACCCCGCCAGAACCGGCACCATCAGCGCAAACGCTGAGCCACCGCCAATTTGCATCAGCGCCGCGGCAAGCGTGCCAGGTTCCTTAAATGCAGTGATACCAAAGGCAAAGGAGAGCGCAATACACAGGCCGCCCGCCACCACCATCGGCAGCATGTAAGAGACGCCCGTCAGCAGGTGGCGATACGCCCCGGCGCTTTCTTTTTTACCGGATTCCTGAGCCGCGCTGGCTTTACCTGCGGCTTCGTAAGGTTTGGCCTCGACCAGCGCTTTATCCAGCTCCTGAGCCGTTTTCTTCAGCGCCAGGCCTGTAGAGGTGCGATACATCGGCTTCCCGGCAAATTTAGCCAGATCCACTTCAATATCCGCCGCCACAATCACCAGATCTGCCTCGGCCACTTCTTCAGGGGTAATCGCGTTCCCTGCGCCAACGGAACCACGGGTTTCAACCTTCACCCACCAGCCGCGTTTTTTCGCTTCGGTTTCGATGGCTTCCGCCGCCATAAAGGTGTGCGCCACGCCGGTCGGGCAGGCAGTGACGGCAACGATACACTTCGGCCCTTTTGCTGCAGCGGGAGCTGTTGCTAATGGGGCTGTGTAAGTATGTGCCTTACCTTTCGCTTCGCTCAGGAACAGTTCCGGGTGCTGCACCGCGCGATCGATATCGCCCAGGAACACCTTTTTGCCGTTCAGCGAGGTATCAGCAGGAATAGCGTTGCCAACGACAATCGCCAGTTCGGCATCGTTTGGGTTATCAATAATGTCGAGGTGCGCTTTTGGCGCTGCGGCACCGAGAAGCGTCTTCGCGAGATACGCGCGCGCCTGCCCAAGTCCCGGCTCAATAATTAACAGCGTTTTCATTGCCTGTCTCCTGCTGTCAGTGGAAAGGTTTCAGGTCGACACGAGCCATCATCGCGGCCAGCTGTGTACGATCGGTAATGCCAACGTTGCTCTGGCTGACGGCCAGGGCGGCAACGGCGGTAGCAAGGCGCAGCGTGTGTTCGCTGGACTCGCGCATCAGCAGGCCATAAATCAGGCCGCCGACCATGGAATCCCCTGCGCCAACGGTACTAACAACTTCACACGTTGGTGGTTTGGCAATCCATTCTCCGGAAGCGTTAACCCACAGCGCGCCTTCCGCGCCGAGAGAAATCACCACATGCGCAATCCCCTGCTCGCGGAGCGCATGCGCCGCCTCAATCACATCCTTCAGTTCAGGCAGCTTGCGACCGGCCCAAATTTCCAGCTCGCGACGGTTCGGTTTGACCAGCCACGGTGCTGCTTTCAAACCGGCAACCAGCGCTTCGCGGCTGCTGTCGAAAATGATGCACGGACACTGGCTGCGCAGGCGGGTCATCCAGTCGGTGAACGCTTCCGGGGAAACGCCCGCCGGCAGGCTACCGCTGACGCAAACCATGTCGAACTGGCCCAGCCAGCTCAGGGAGTCCGCCACAAAGCGTTCCCAGTCCGCGCCTGTCACTTCAAACCCGGAAAAGTTCAGGTCGGTGACTTCGCCGTCTTTTTCGGTCAGCTTAACGTTGATGCGGGTGCGGCCCTGTACGACCTGGAAGCGGTTGGCGATTCCCAACTCGCTGAACAGCTGCTGGAAGCCGTCCTGGTTGTCTTTACCGAGGAATCCGCCCACGGTCACGTCGATGCCGAGATCTTTCAGCACCTTAGCTACGTTGATGCCCTTACCGGCCGCATGCAGACCGGTGGTGCGCACCAGGTTCACTTCTCCACGTTCTATTTCCGGGCAAAAGCCCACCAGGTCATAGGCCGGGTTCAGGGTGATCGTTGCTACACGTCTGGTCATTACGCGCCCTCCCCCAGTCCTTCAGAGATGGCTTCGCCAATCGCTTTCAGCGCCTGTTCAGCATCTTCACCCTGCGCGGTAAAGCGCAGGCGGTGGCCTTTTTTCACTCCCAGAGCAACAACTTTCATCAGGCTACGTCCATTTGCCGGTTTCCCGGTTCCATCAAGGTTTGTCACGGTAATTTCGCTATTGAATTGTTTTATGGTGTTGACCAGCGCCGTACCCGGACGGGCGTGCAGGCCGTGTTCATTACGCACGGTAAATTCGGCGCTCAGCGCTTCTTCTGCCGGGGCATCATCGCTGGTCAGCAGCGTCAGCAATGTCGGCGCATCTGCGGTTAAAAGCTTGTCGGCACGGTTGCCAATCAGCATGTCGCTCAGGCGGTTCAGCACCTGCAAGGGCTGCTCGTCGGCCACGGCCACGGTCATCAGGAGAGAAACCGGATTTCCGTTCGCCTCAAAACTTGCCGCTGGACGGCTAACAGCAACGGCGCTCGCCAGGTTACCTGCCGCGCTGTCGTTCAGCCAGATACCCTGACCGAGATACAGCGGATTACCGGCAATCACGTTACTGACGAAAGCAGCATCAACCGCACCCGCCTGCTTCAGGCGGCCCGCGTTCAGCGCCTGCAGCGTCATCAGATCGCTGGCCTCGACGTTCAACGCCAGCAGGCTGTTGTCCAGCAGCAGCGCGGTGCTTTGCTTCTCGCCCATCAGCAACGCACGGAGCTCTTCCGCACTGGTTGCGGATTTCAGCTGTGCCGCAACTTCGTCGTCACTCAGCACATGCGTCAACTGACGCAACAGGCCGAGGTGCTCGTCGGAACTAGCGGCAATACCAATCGCCACGTAAGCGATCTGGCCCTCGCCCCACTCCACGCCCTGCGGGAACTGGAAAACCTGAACGCCGGTTTTCAGCACCAGCTCACGCGTGTCGGTGGTGCCGTGCGGGATAGCAATCCCGTTACCTAAATAAGTGGTGGTTTGCTGCTCACGCGCCAGCATACCGTTGACGTAGCCTTCGCCGACGTTGCCTGCCTGCACAAGGGCGGCGGCAACCTGGCGGATAGCGTCTTCTTTGCTCCCGGCAGCTTCGCCCGGGTGAATATCCTGCACAGATAACTGGAACATAGTTCGCCTCTCTCGCTGAATTGAAACGATTCAGCTTGCTTGAGAAAAAATGCGCCATCTCGAGCTGCGGGATGCAAAAAGATGACGCTGAAACGTTTCAAGGAGTGTTGCGCTAATGCTGCATTTCACGCAACATTTCTCGCATTTCTGTTTGCGAAATTTAGAGCTTCAGCACATTTTCAGTTTAGCAGGCGGGAAGTTCAGCGCACTGACAACCATTTGCAGACAGGTATCAGCAAACTTCAGCTTTGGCAGCGCAGCAGCTAACGGGGTTTTACTGAACGGCGGAAATTGATGGCTGGAACATAAAAAGAAAACACGTCGATAAATGTTGTATCGACGTGGAGGGGATCAGGCGAGCTGGCGGGTTGGCCGGAAGACGATTTCGTTTACGTCCATGTCATCGGGCTGTTCAAGGGCGAAGGTGATAGCACGGGCAAAGGAATCGGCCGGAATAGCCGTCGCCTGATAAAACCCCTGCATACCGCGAGCAACATCTTCTTCGGTGATGCTGTTCGGTAATTCCGAATCCACAGCCCCTGGAGAAAGAATTGTCGTGCGGATATTCCAGGGTTTTACCTCCTGTCTGAGACCTTCCGTCAACGCACGCACGGCGAATTTCGTCGCGGAGTAGACCGTGCCATTCGGCATGATTTTATGTCCGGCCACCGACGCAACATTAACAAAGTGCCCGGACATTTGGCGCTGCATATGCGGCAAGGCGGCGGCAATACCATAGAGCACCCCCTTGATATTCACGTCGATAGTGCGATCCCAATCCTCAACCTTCAGCCTTTCAAGCGCCGATATTGGCATTAACCCCGCGTTATTGACCATTACGTCAATACGCCCGAAGGCCTGAACAGCGCTATCGACAAGCTGCTTCACGTCGCTGAGGACGGTCACGTCGGTCTCAACGGCGAGAGCCTGCCGCCCTCCACGGGTTAACTCATCAGACAGCTGCTGTAAGCGCTCAAGTCGACGAGCCCCCAGCACGACATGTGCCCCTCGCTCACTCAGCAGGCGGGCAGCAGCCAGACCAAGGCCGCTGCTGGCCCCGGTTATCACAATGACTTTATCTTTAATATTGTTCATCACACGCTCCAGACAAGGGTTTCAACGCAGATGTTAAGCAAAGTAATATCAACCCACTAGCAGGCTATAAATTGAAGTAATAGAAAGTACAGATTGATAATTGGAATAAATTCACGAGAGGAAAAATGATGCCAGCCAGCGATCTTCGAGCCATCGAAATCTTCATCAATGCGATAGAACTGGGCAGCATTCGTCGGGCGGCTGCCATGCAGGGCATCAGTCCACAGGCGGCGAGTCAGGCTCTTTCCGCTCTGGAGCAGCGTTTAGGCGTGCGTCTGCTTCATCGCACTACGCGACGACTGGCATTGACGACGGAAGGGCAGCAATTTCTGGAAGAGGCTAAACCCGCGCTGGCGTCCCTGGCGCGAGCAGGAGATCGTATCCGTAATGTCAAAGATGCTATTGCAGGCCCCTTGCGCATCATTGCCCCAAAATACGCCTTTTTGCCGCTACTCTGGCCTCTGATTGATGAGTTTTGTACTCGCTATCCGGAGATCGAACCTGACGTCAAACTTGATGACCGTATCGGAAGCTGGGTGGAGGAACGAACCGACGTTGGTTTTCGTATCGGTCACCCACCGGAGGAAGGACTTTTTGTACGTCGGCTCTTTGCTATGCAGCTAATTATTTGTGCCTCGCCGGATTACCTTACGGCCCGGGGTGCCCCGGCATCCATAGCCCAACTGTCTGAACACAGATGCAGCACATTTCGTCATCCTGGCTCAGGCCGCGTGCTCCCCTGGCTACTCAAGGTCGACGGTGAAGTCACGTCCGTTAATGTGCGCCCGGCGTTATCAACCAATGATGCCCACCTGGAAACGCAGGCGGTGTTGTCAGGCCACGTCATTGGCTTGCTTTCCGGCTTATCCGCTGCGCCCCTGATTCGCGCTGGCAAGCTGATCCCGTTGCTAACCCGACATATGACGGACCACATGAGCGTGCACATCTACTACGGCAGCCGTCCGGCACAGCCCGCTCGAGTCCGATCTTTTATCGATTTGACCGTCGAGCGTTTGCTCGATTCACCCGACTACGTGCTGGATTCTCATGAGCTGGCAGCGGCTGAAGCTAAGGGGCGAAACGCCTGAACCGTAAACGGGATAATTTGTGCGAGTTCCCGCGCAGGACTTAAGGGTAAATCTGTCTATTTAGGGGCAACGAGAGTACACTCCGCGCATTCTTTTTCCTGCCGTCCAAAAGTATGCAAAACGCTCCCGTTACCGCCGCCCGTAAGCCTCTGGACTTCACCTCAACCGCGTTTTTGATTGTGGCTTTTTTGACCGGCATCGCCGGCGCGCTACAAACCCCAACGCTAAGCCTGTTTTTAACCGATGAAGTCCACGTTCGCCCTGCATTGGTCGGTTTTTTCTTCACAGGAAGCGCGGTGATTGGCATTCTGGTGAGCCAGTTTTTAGCCGGACGTTCCGACCGCAAAGGCGACCGGAAAACGCTGATTTTTGCCTGCTGCCTGCTCGGCGCACTGGGCTGCATCCTGTTCGCCTGGAACCGTAACTACTTTATTTTGCTATTCGTCGGGGTGTTTCTAAGCAGTTTCGGCTCCACCGCCAACCCGCAGATGTTTGCGCTTGCCCGCGAGCATGCCGACAGTACCGGGCGAGAAGCGGTGATGTTCAGCTCTATTCTGCGCGCGCAGGTGTCTCTTGCCTGGGTGATTGGGCCGCCAATTGCCTACGCGCTGGCGATGGGATTCGGCTTCAAAGTGATGTACCTGAGCGCGGCGTTTGCCTTTGTGATTTGCGCCGCGATGGTGTGGCTCTTTTTGCCGTCTATGCGCAAAGAACCGGTGGCAAAAGCAGAAGCCCGGCTCGAGTCTCCGCGCCGCAACCGCCGCGACGCCCTGCTCCTGTTCGCCGCTTGTACCATGATGTGGGGCTGTAACAGCCTCTATATCATCAATATGCCGCTTTACATCATCAATGAGTTACACCTTCCGGAGAAGCTCGCTGGGGTAATGATGGGCACTGCGGCCGGGCTGGAAATCCCGACCATGCTGATTGCGGGCTACTACGCCAAACGCTTCGGTAAACGCTTCCTGATGCGCTTTGCCGTCGCTGCCGGGTTGCTGTTCTATGTCGGGATGGTGACGCTGACCAATGAATATATGCTGCTGGGGCTGCAGCTTTTAAACGCCATCTTTATCGGGATTCTGGCCGGGATAGGCATGATCTATTTTCAGGATCTTATGCCTGGCCAGGCGGGTGCCGCCACCACGCTGTATACCAACACCACGCGCGTGGGTTGGATCATTGCCGGTTCACTCGCCGGCGTAGTGGCCGAGATCTGGAACTATCACAGCGTCTTTTTCATCGCACTGGGGATGATAGCCGTCAGTATTTACTGCATGGCCCGCATCAAAGATATTTAAGGCGCCGTCGCGGCTTCAAGGTGGATCAGATAAGCCATTGCCTGATGGCGGGAGGTGCCGCACATCTCTCTTTCGGGCTGGAGGCCGCCGCAAACTTTAGGCCGCAAAGGCGAGCCAAACAGCTTGCAGCGCAGGTGTTCGTCCAGTTGAACGCAGGGCGTGTTAGCGGGCTTGCCCTTCGGCATACCGGGGATAGGCGTTGATATAGAAGGCGCGGTACAGCAAGCGCCGCAGTCAGGACGACAATCCATTTACGTTTCCACCAGCATCAAAAGGTGCGTGACAATACCAGACCCAATGTCTGCGTCAATCTAACAATTCATTTAACATCATTCCTTCTTTCAGGATACACTTGCGCCACAACGACTACGGATCGGTAACGTTTTGTCACGGCGCAATCAATTCCACCTAACAGCCTGCTGGCTGGCGCTGCTTGCCGTTGCCATGCTGTTTATTGCACCGGTTATTTCCAAATCGCTGATGCACCATTCAGCCTGCGAACACAGCAGCATGATGATGACAATGGACATGTCTGACATGGACCATCACATGCCCATGCCTGAACCCTGCCCTCAGGCGTCAATGCCGCACAACATGCTGATGTCTGGCCCGGGTATGTCGCCGGGCGAAGAAATCGCCTGCGGCTATTGCCAGCTGCTGATCCACCTGCCTTTTATTGAATTCTGCCTCACCGTTTTACTGCTGTTATTGTTGCTTTGCGTGCGCCGGACGCCGGTGATCGCGCTCTGCTGCGCCGTGGTTTCTCGCCCGTGGTCACCTCACCCGGCCCGCGCCCCACCCTCTGCTGCCTGCTACTTCGCTTAAAACACCAATAATTAACCGCGTAATGCTGAAGGCAGCGCTGAAGCGTTGTCTCGGGCTGTTCTTTTTATAAAGAACGGCAACGTTACGCCTGAAGGACAGTAAGGCAATGATGAAAACGCATTTAAAGCCGCTGGTATCTTTGATACTGCTGGCTATCACTTCTCCCGCAGTCGTCGCGGCGGGTTCACATGACACGATGAATATGCCGGACGATGCCGTGATGATCGTCACCTCTCCGGTGTCATCACCGCTGGAAGTTGTGACGTCCCCTAAAACGCCGCGTCAGCCTGTGCCAGCCAGCGACGGATCTGATTATCTGAAAACCATCCCCGGTTTCTCGCAAATCCGCAACGGCGGCACCAATGGCGACCCGGTATTTCGCGGCATGTTCGGTTCTCGCCTGCGTATCCTGACCAATAATGGTGAAATGCCTGGGGCCTGCCCGGCCAGAATGGATGCGCCAAGTTCGTACATTTCACCGGAGAGCTTTGATCTGCTGACGCTGATTAAAGGCCCGGAAAGCGTGCTTTGGGGGCCGGGTAACTCTGCAGGAACGGTGCGCTTCGACAGGGAACCGCCGCGCTTTGATAAAGCAGGCATCCAGGGCACCGCCAGCTTGCTTACTGCCTCTAATCAGCGCTGGGACAGCAACGCAGACGTCAGTCTGGGGAGCGAAGACGGCTATTTACGCCTGATCGGCAATAAGTCCCATTCCGGCGATTACGAAGACGGCAACGGCAACCGGGTGGCCTCGAAGTGGGATAAATGGAACGCCGACGTTGCGCTGGGCTGGACGCCCAACAAAGATACATTGCTGGAGCTAACGGCGGGTAAAGGCAACGGCGAAGCCCGATATGCGGGCCGCAGTATGGACGGCTCCCAGTTCCGGCGCGACAGCCTGGGGGCGCGCTTCGAAATGTCGAACATCGGCGAGGTGTTCAACAAGTTCGAAAGCAGCGTCTACTACAACTACGCCAACCACATTATGGATAACTATTCCCTGCGGTCGCCAGGGACGATGTCCAGCGGCATGTCCGGCGGGCATATGGCCTCCTCTATGGGCATGGATATGGATAGCTCGATGGACATGGGCTCAGCCATGAACATGAATATGCCGATGGCGATGCAACTCGATCGTCGTACGGTTGGCGGGCGCATGATGGGCACGTGGCTGTGGTCTGACTACGAACTGCGCAGCGGCATCGACGGGCAGCAAAGCACCCATCGCAGCAAACAGGACGCAGGCTGGAAGCAGGATGCCCGTTTCCAGGACGCAGGTCTCTTTAGCGAACTGACCTGGAACGCCACCGATAGCAACAAAGTTATCGGCGGCGCGCGCCTCGATCGGACTCGCGTCAATAATGATACGGACGTTGGCGCCAGCGTGCGCAGCAAAACGCTACCGGCAGGTTTTGTGCGCTACGAACAAACGCTGAGTGGCGTTCCCGTCATGCTGTACGCTGGCGTGGGCTACACTGAGCGCTTCCCGGATTATTGGGAACTGTTTTCCCCCACCTACGGGCCGGACGGCACTAAAAATGTCTTCGATAAGCTGAAAACAGAAAAAACGACGCAGTTGGATATTGGTGCCCAGTACAGCGGTGAACGCCTGAATAGTTGGGTTTCCGCGTACCTTGGCCGGGTGAATGATTTTATTCTCTTCCGCTATGACCCCAATAACGCCCGCGTCAGTCAGGCAGATAACGTTGAGGCCACCATTATGGGGGGCGAAATGGGCATGAGCTATGCGCTGACCGAAGCATGGAAGGCGGACGCAAGCCTGGCGTATGCCTGGGGGCAAAACACCAGCGACCATCAGCCGCTGCCGCAAATAGCCCCGCTGGAAACCCGCTTCGGCCTGACGTGGGAGCGAGGGGACTGGAGCAGCACCGGCCTGCTGCGGCTGGTCAGCGGCCAGAATCGCGTGGCGCTGAATGAAGGTAACGTGGTCGGGAAAGATTTCGACAAAAGCAGCGGCTTTGCGATTTTTTCCGCCAACGCCGCTTACCGTCTAAGCAAAGCCATCAAGCTCAGCGCAGGCGTCGATAACCTGTTGAACAAAACCTACAGCGAACACCTGAACCTGGCGGGCAACAGCAGCTTTGGCTATTCGTCCAATACCCCGGTCAATGAACCAGGCCGGACGGTCTGGGGCAAAGTGAACGTCACGTTTTAATTACCTGGCCCCGGTTGTCGGGGCCATTACGCTTAATCATTCCCCAGCCAGGAGGCTGATATGCTTGCAAAACTTCGTACCCCAGAAGGTAAAAAGTTCCTTATCGCGGTTACCATCGTCTTTACTATTGTCGTGTCGCTTATTTCAAAGGTGACCTTTGAAGGCGTGGAAGAGCAGTACAACTGGCCAATGGAACAGTGGACGCTGGATATGTTTATCATGCAGGGCGCGTGGGTCACTATCTACACGATCATGTTCACTATTCTGTGTTCGCTGCCGTTTGCTTTCTATTTCTTAGCACCTAAGGATGGCCGCGGCTAGGGCGTTTTCCGCGTCTGGCGTGTCGGCAAAGCAGGATGTTGCCGACACGCTTGCCTTAAACCCCTTACTTTTGTGCTTCTTTATCAAATCCGCTTGCCTGAAACGCGCCTCACGAGTACTTTGACGCAATATTTTCGCATCTCAATTTTTGACAGGAAACACCGATGGCAAGAGCTAACGAAATCAAAAAAGGCATGGTTCTCAATTACAACGGCAAACTGCTGATTGTTAAAGATATTGATATCCAGGCTCCCAGCGCACGCGGCGCAGCAACCCTGTATAAGATGCGTTTCTCCGATGTTCGCACCGGGCAAAAAGTGGAAGAGCGCTTCAAAGGCGATGATATCGTTGACACCATCACCCTGACACGTCGCTTCGTTGACTTCTCCTACATCGACGGCAACGAATACGTATTCATGGATAAAGAAGATTACACGCCGTACATCTTCACCAAAGACCAGATCGAAGAAGAGCTGCAGTTCATTCCAGAAGGCGGTATGCCGGATATGCAGGTGCTGACCTGGGACGGCCAACTGCTGGCGCTGGAGCTGCCGCAAACCGTGGATCTGGAAATCATCGAAACGGCTCCGGGCATCAAAGGCGCTTCCGCCAGCTCCCGTACCAAGCCAGCAACGCTGTCCACCGGCCTGGTGATTCAGGTGCCGGAATACATGGTTGCCGGGGAAAAAATCCGCATTCATATTGCAGAAAAACGCTCTATGGGCCGCGCCGACTGATGATAAATGACGCTCCTTCGGGAGCGTTTTTTTTAATCTCACGATCGAAGTTATTATACCAATTTCATCCACCCGCTCTATTATCAGACCTGCATCACACAAAAGTGATTAACTAAACAGACCAATTTTATTTCCTGTCATACAGCTTTACACTGCATAGATTCCCACCTCCCTACACAGGATGCGACTCTATGGATACCCTTGCCACTGCTTCACTTCCGGATACCGTTCAACGGCCAAACTACGACCGCCGCGCGCTTAAAACGCGTATCGTGCATTTTGGGTTTGGTGCTTTCCACCGTGCACATCAGGCCTTGCTCACCGACCGAGTACTCAACAAGCTGGGCGGCGACTGGGGGATCTGTGAGATCAGCCTGTTTAACGGCGATAAGCTGATGCAAGATCTTCGGCAACAGGATCATCTTTTCACGGTGCTGGAGAAAGGGGCGGCGGGAAACCAGGCGCGGGTTATCGGCGCCGTGAAAGAATGCCTGAATGCGAAGCTGGATGGCATGGAAGCCATCATAGAGAAGTTTTGTGAGCCACAGGTCGCCATTGTTTCCCTGACCGTGACCGAAAAAGGCTACTGCATCGATCCCGCCAGCGGAAAGCTGGATACCACCAATGAGCGGATTATTCACGATCTGGCGTCGCCCCAGGCTCCGCATTCCGTACCAGGAATACTTGTAGAGGCACTAAGCCGCCGCCGCGAGCGTGGATTAACCCCGTTTACGGTCTTATCCTGCGATAACATTCCTGATAACGGGCACCTGGTTCGCCAGGCCGTGCTGGGTATGGCCGCGAGTCGAAGCGCCGGGCTGGCAGAATGGATTGCCAAAGAAGTCACCTTCCCCAGCACCATGGTTGACCGCATTGTTCCGGCAGCCACTGAGGAATCGCTGCAGGAAATTGCGGAAATACTGGGCGTACAAGACCCCTGTGCCATTGCCGCCGAGCCGTTTATTCAGTGGGTCGTCGAAGATAATTTTGTAGCCGGTCGCCCGGAGTGGGAAGCCGTCGGGGTGGAAATGGTTGCCGATGTGGTGCCCTACGAGCAGATGAAGCTGCGGATGCTCAACGGCAGCCACTCATTTCTGGCTTATCTAGGCTATCTCGCCGGTTACCCGCATATTAATGATTGCATGGCCGACGAGCACTTTACCCGTGCGGCAAAGCACCTGATGCTGCAGGAGCAGGCGGTGACGCTGAATATTCGGGGCGTCGACTTGAATCAGTACGCCGCCAGCCTGCTCGAGCGGTTTGCAAATCCGGCCCTGAAGCATCGCACCTGGCAAATTGCCATGGATGGCAGTCAGAAGCTTCCCCAGCGCTGGCTGGAAAGCGTTCGCTGGCATCTGGCAAACGGCAGCCACTGGCCATGCCTGGCGCTCGGGATCGCCGGCTGGATGCGCTACGTCAGCGGCCTCGACGAACAGGGCCATGCGATTGACGTTCGCGATCCGCTTCAGGGCAAAATTCAGATGTTGGTGAGCGACAGCGGCGAAAACGAACGCGTCAGCGCCCTCCTCAGCCTGAACGAAATTTTTGGTGATGACCTGCCCAAAAACGAAAAATTTGTCGAAAACGTTCAGCAAGCCTGGCAGCAACTCATTCGCCTGGGCGCGCGCGGCGCGGTCGAAAACTTGCGCTTAAGTTAACAATCAATGCGCTTAACGTGGTCTTACGGTGCGGTAAGCCGCGTTAAGGCTTCTCTTTTCTCCGGGTTGTCGTCAGGATAGTCAGCGTAAATGATGAATAATCACTGATAGATTGACGTGGTTTACAGGCAGTAAACCCCCGGAGTCACCGTGACAAAAACGAATTTAATTACCGGCTTTCTGGGCAGCGGTAAAACCACCACCATTTTGCATTTACTGGCCAACAAGCCCGCCGATGAAAAATGGGCGGTGCTGGTCAATGAATTTGGTGAAGTGGGCATTGATGGTGCCCTGCTGGCAGACAGCGGCGCGCTGTTGAAAGAGATCCCTGGCGGCTGTATGTGCTGCGTTAACGGCCTGCCGATGCAGGTCGGCCTTAATACCCTGCTGCGCCAGGGCAAGCCAGACCGCCTGCTAATTGAACCCACCGGCCTTGGCCACCCGAAACAAATCCTGGATATGCTCACCGCTGACGTATATCAGCCGTGGATTGACCTGCGGGCCACGCTTTGCCTGCTCGACCCACGCCAGCTTCTGGATGAAAAAGCCCTGAATAATGACAACTTCCGCGACCAGCTAGCCGCGGCGGACGTCGTTGTGGCGAATAAACAAGATCGCGCCACGTCGGAAAGCCAGGCCGCTTTAGATAGCTGGTATCAAAATAATGGCGACGGCCGCGAGCTGGTTCACGCGGAAAAAGGGGGCGTCAGTATTGCGCTGCTCGATAAACCAAGACTGAACCAACGTGAACTGCCGTCCAGCCCTGAGCACCAGCATGCCCAATCGGTCCCTCATGGCCTTGCCGCGCTGAGCCTGCCGGGGCATCAGCGCTGGCGTCGGAGCGTGAACAGCGGGCAGGGTTATTACGCCTGTGGTTGGATTTTCGATGAAGAAACCGTTTTCGACACCATTGGCCTGCTGGAGTGGGCACGTCTTGCCCCGGTTGAGCGGGTCAAAGGCGTGCTGCGTATTCCCGAAGGCCTGGTGCGTATCAACCGCCAGGGCAACGACCTGCATATTGAAACGCAATCCGCACCACCGCTGGATAGCCGCATCGAATTGATTCACCTGGCTCAGCCTGACTGGAATGCCCTGCAATCCAGCCTGTTGAGCTTACGTTTAAGTTAGCGCGTCTACCTTTGCGCCCCCGTAATGAGATTTAGAAGCTGTATCATGATTAATCGCCTTCCGCTTATCCTGCTCCTGAACGTCCTGGGCATCGCCCTGTTCTTCAGCTGGTACCTGCCAGAGAACCATGGATTTTGGTTCAACATCGACGCCTCGCTGTTCCATTTCTTTAATAATGAACTGGTCAAGAGCCATACCTTTTTAACGCTGATTGCCATCACCAATAACCGGGCCTTCGACGGCATTTCGCTGCTAGCAATGGGCGCGCTGTTTTCCTGGTTCTGGCTGCATGAAGATGGCGCGGGCCGCCGCCGCCTGGTCCTGATGGGCGTGGTGATGCTGCTCTGCGCCGTGGTCATCAACCAGCTCGGCCACCTTATCCCGGTGGTGCACGCCAGCCCAACTCTGTACTTTAAAGACATTTATCGCGTCAGCGAGCTGCTGCACTTCCCGACGAAAGACGCCTCAAGCGACAGCTTCCCCGGCGATCACGGCCTGATGCTGCTCATCTTCACCGGTTTTATGCTGCGTTATTTCGGCCCACGAGCGTTTCTTATTGCCGTCGCGATCTTCTTTGTCTTCTCTTCACCAAGAATAATGATAGGCGCGCACTGGTTTACCGATGTCTACGTCGGGTCACTCTCTATTGCTCTGGTTGGCCTGCCCTGGGTGCTATTAACCCCAATCAGCGACCGGTTAATTTCTATACTGAACCGTACTGTTCCGGGAAAATATAAAGCGTCCCGCTGACGGTTAATAAGTGATGAAGATAGTCAACGAGCAGAGGCTATCAGGGCCTTTGCTTATTTTTTCAGCATCATGACAGTAAGATGAATATTTACTCATACAAAATCCGCTTCAATTTGAATGACCTGACGATAAAACCAGCAGAATCGCCGATCATTTGTTCGAAATAACCTTTCGCGACGAATCATCACAATTTCTTATAAAAATAAGAATAAAAACGCTCGCATAGCCTGGTTTTATCGGGTAGTCTCGGGAAAGTTTGCTCTGCGGCTGATCTATTTGTGCTGTGAATAAAAGTGTGCGATGTTCCACATTTTTGTGCATGAATAATTGTCTCGTGGCTTTTAGGTAATTAGTCTCGTCACGTTGGTATTTTTGTATAACGAATTATTCGTTAAGGACATCAAGGGAAAACAAACAAAATGGTCAAATCTCAGCCTATTTTGAGATACATCTTGCGGGCGATACCCGCGATTGCGGTGGCAGTTATGCTCTCCGCCTGTAGTTCGACTAACACAGCAAATATGCATTCTGAGACGCATGCAGTCGGTGAAAAAGATGGTTTTTTACTGCAAGCCTCTCAGGATGAATTCGAAGAGATGGTTCGTAATGTTGACGTGAAGTCACGCATTATGGAGCAATACGCGAGCTGGAAAGGTGTACGCTACCGTCTTGGCGGCAGCAGCAGAGCTGGCATTGATTGTTCTGCCTTCGTGCAGCGCACGTTCCAGGAACAGTTTGGTTTAACCCTGCCTCGTTCAACGTCTGAGCAGCAGGAGTCCGGTAAATCTGTTTCGCGTAACAAGTTACGCACCGGCGATTTAGTGCTGTTCCGTGCAGGTTCAACTGGCCGTCATGTAGGCATCTACATTGGGAATAACCAATTTGTACATGCTTCCACCAGCAGCGGCGTTGTGATTTCCAGCATGGACGAGCCTTACTGGAAGAAGCGTTACAACGAAGCGCGTCGGGTGCTAAGCCGCAGCTAACGCCGCAGTAAGATATGTTTTGTTGAGAGTTATTCCCTTGGCTACTCAGCAAAAGCACCAACGTTAAGAACGCTGCCAATGCAGCGTTTTTTTATGCCTGTAATTCAGACGTTTACTCTTTTCGCTAAAAATTGAAAAATGAAATAGTTACCTTGTGAAACAAGTTAAACAATTTCCTGGTTATGGGTTATAGTCAGAAAAAAGCACAAAACAAACGATGATTCGCTTGCCCCTGCGGGACTCATAATTCCATGTCTTATAGAAATATTTTTTCGCGCTACTTTAGCACCCCAAAGCAGATAGTCGCGTTTAGCCTGCTGATGGGATTATGTGCCGCATTATTTATCGGCGGGCTAACCAGCCTGGCACTCCATTCCAAGCGGGAGTCCGCTTATAATCTCCTCTCTCGCGACATCAGCAACTATCTCGATACCTTCTTTAAAGATCTTCACGCCACCGCCGAGGGTATCCAGCCTTTAACCATGAACGAGTGTGAAAGGGTCAGCGGTGAACTGACTTCTCGTGCGGCTTTTAATCCCAATGTACGAGCCTTTTTGCTGGTGCGTAACGGCATCGCCTACTGCTCTTCCGCCACCGGCAACATGGAAATGTCGATGGATGCGCTGGAGCCCGAACTGAACATCAATAAAACCGTCGACCTGGCGATCATGAACGGCACACCAATGATGCCGGGCAAGCCGGTGATTGCCGCCTGGTTTCTTAACCCACTGGCCTCGGGGCGCGGCGTTTTTACTACGCTAAACGTCAATCTTACGCCCTACCTGGTGTTCACCTCCCGCCAGCAGGACATCAGCTCCATGGCGCTGGTGGTAGGCAACAAGGCGCTCACGTCCTATTCACCCGACGTGATAAATACCGATGAGCTTCCCCCCTCGCCCACCAGAATTTCTGTGCTTAACGGCTACCCGATTAAACTCTACATTTATGGTACGCCGTGGCCGCTGGAGGACATTCAACTGGCCATTCTGGCCGGGTTATTATCCGGCCTGTTGAGCGCCGCGCTGTGTGGTTACTTTCTGTCGGTCAAAGTACGGGCGGGGAAAGAAATTCTTACCGGCATCAAGCGGGGGCAATTTTTTGTTGTTTATCAGCCCGTGGTCGACTCACAGGCTCTGCAGATGCGTGGCATAGAGGTGCTGATGCGCTGGGAGCACCCAACGGCGGGTATGATCCCCCCGGACGCGTTTATCGGCTTTGCCGAAGCTCAGCAGTTGATTGTGCCACTCACGCGCCATTTGTTTGAATTGATTGCCCGGGACGCACCTGCGCTGCAAAAAGTTCTGCCCGCCGGAGCCAAGCTGGGCGTGAATCTCGCCCCAAGCCATCTTCACTCCCCGACGTTTAAGCAGGATATTCAGGCCTTCGCCGCTTCACTGCCGCCGCACCATTTCCAGTTAGTGTTTGAGATAACCGAGCGCGACATGCTGAAAGAAAAAGAAGCCATGGGCATTTTCGCCTGGCTGCACGAGCAGGGGTTTGAAATTGCGGTGGATGACTTCGGCACCGGCCACAGCGCGCTGATTTACCTCGAGCGTTTTACGCTGGATTATCTGAAGATTGACCGCGGCTTCGTCAACTCTATCGGGATGGAAACGGTGACTGCGCCGGTGCTGGACGCCGTGCTGACGCTGGCTCAGCGCCTGAACATGAACACGGTAGCGGAAGGGGTAGAAACGCCGGAGCAGGCGAAATGGCTTATTGAGCGCGGCTGTAACTTCCTGCAAGGCTATTACTTCAGCCGCCCCCTGACCCTAAGCCAGCTTGTCAGTTGGAACCCTTCCCACACGCTTTATGACGAATTGAAAGACTGACAGGCATTGCGCAATCTTCATCGGCTAACTTATGATTAACCATCATGGGCTTACCGGGCGCGGCCGCGTGACGCCTGCGCTTTCCCACCCACCGGGCAAGGAATGAAGATGACAAAAGCTGTACGTGCACTGATGCTGCTTTGCCTGAGCACCTTTTCCCTTACGCCACGCGCCGCAGAGATAAACGAAAGCTACTCTTTTGCCGTCCTGGGCGAACCTAAATACGCTGTCAACTTCACGCAGTTTGATTACGTCAATCCCGCAGCCCCCAAGGGCGGTAATATCACGCTCTCGGCGATTGGCACTTTTGATAACTTCAACCGTTTTGCCATGAGGGGTAACCCGGGCGTTCGCACCGACACGCTGTACGACCCGCTGTTCACCACTTCTGATGACGAACCCGGCAGCTATTATCCTTTGATTGCCGAGATGGCCCGCTACCCGTCCAACTTTGCGTGGGCTGAAGTGTCCATTAACCCGCGAGCCCGCTTTCAGGATGGCAGCCCAATTACCGCCCAAGACGTCGCATTTACCTTCAATAAATTCATGACGGAAGGCGTGCCGCAGTTCCGCCTGATTTACAAAGGGGCGACGGTACGCGCCATTGCGCCGCTCACCGTGCGTATTGAGCTTGCCACGCCGAGCAAAGACCGGATGCTGGGCCTGTTTTCGCTCCCGGTGTTCCCGGAGAAATTCTGGAAGGATCACAAGCTGAGCGACCCGCTCTCCTCCCCACCGCTTTCCAGCGGGCCGTATAAAATCACCGACTGGAAAATGGGGCAATACATCACCTATTCGCGAGTGCGGGATTACTGGGCGGCAAATCTACCCGTTAACCGTGGGCGCTGGAACTTTAATACCATCCGCTACGACTATTATCTTGATGACGACGTGGCTTTTGAGGCGTTCAAGGCCGGGGCGTTTGATTATCGTACTGAAGTCTCAGCCAAAAACTGGGCCACGCGCTACATCGGGAAAAACTTCAGCAACCATTACATCGTCAAGGATGAGCAGAAAAACGAATCCGCCCAGGATACCCGCTGGCTGGCGTTTAACATCCAGCGCCCCATTTTCAGCGACCGCCGGGTAAGGGAAGCCATCGGCCTGGCCTTTGATTTTGAGTGGATGAACAAGGCGCTGTTTTATGGCGCTTACAGCCGGGCCAACAGCTATTTTCAGAATACGGAATACGCCGCTCGCGGTTACCCGGATGCCGACGAACTGATGCTGCTGGCGCCGATGAAAAAGGATCTCCCACCGGAGGTCTTTACCTCAATCTATAATCCGCCTAAATCTGACGGACGCGGGTTTGACCGGGAAAACCTGCTCAAGGCGCTCAGCCTGCTGAAAGAAGCGGGCTGGGAGTTAAAAGACCAGAAGCTGGTAAACGTAGCCACTGGCCAGCCGTTTGTGTTCGAACTGCTGACCGGCACGACCGGCAACACGCAATGGATCCTCCCCTTCCAGCGCAATTTGCAGCGCCTGGGCATTACCATGAATATTCGTCAGGTCGATAACTCGCAGCTTTCAAGTCGCCTGCGCAGCCGTGATTACGACATGATGCCCCGACTTTACAGCGCGATGCCTTACCCAAGCCCGGATTTACAAATCATCTGGGCATCGGAGTACATCAATTCGAGCTATAACGCACCCGGCGTGCAAAGCCCGGTTATCGACAAGCTTATTGAGATGATTATCGCCAGCCAGGGTGATAAGAAAAAACTGCTGCCGCTGGGCCGCGCCCTCGACCGCGTGCTGACCTGGAACAACTACATGCTGCCGATGTGGTATACGTCAGCCGACCGCCAGGCTTGGTGGAATAAGTTCTCCCGCCCGGCCATCCGTCCAATCTATAACAACGGCTTTGATAACTGGTGGTATGACGTAAACAAAGCGGCGAAGCTGCCTGCCGACCGACGCCAGGGGGACTAACGTGGGCGCTTATATTCTGCGGCGTTTGCTGCTAGTCATTCCCACCCTGTGGGCGATAATCACCATCAACTTTTTCATCGTGCAAATCGCACCAGGCGGCCCGGTTGATCAGGCTATTGCGGCCATACAGATGGGCCACAGCAGCGGTATGCCGGGCATGAGTAACGACGCCATGGGCGGCGGCCATGCGCGCACCGGCGTGGGGGATGTCACCAGCAGCCAGTACCGGGGCGGCCGCGGCCTGGATCCGGAAGTGATAGCAGAGATTGTGCATCGCTACGGGTTCGATAAACCGCTGCACGAGCGCTATTTCACTATGCTCGGCGACTATTTACGCTTCGACTTCGGCAACAGTCTGTTCCGTAGCTCCTCGGTGATTAAGCTGATAAAAGACAGCCTGCCCGTTTCCATTTCCATCGGGCTGTGGAGCACGCTGATTATCTATCTGGTGTCGATTCCGTTGGGGATCCGTAAAGCAGTCAGCAATGGCAGCAGTTTTGATATCTGGAGCAGCATTTTCATTATTATCGGCTACGCCATTCCGGCGTTTTTGTTTGCCATCCTGCTGATTGTGCTGTTTGCCGGGGGCACTTATCTCGACTGGTTCCCACTGCGAGGGCTAACGTCGGCCAATTTTGAGACCCTGCCCTGGTACAGCAAAATCACCGATTACCTGTGGCACATCACGCTGCCCGTGCTGGCGACGGTCATCGGCGGCTTTGCCACATTAACCATGCTGACGAAGAATTCCTTTCTCGATGAAATTCGCAAGCAATACGTGGTGACGGCGCGAGCCAAAGGGCTGGATGAGAAAAAAATTCTGTATCGCCACGTCTTTCGTAACGCGATGCTGCTGGTGATTGCCGGGTTCCCGGCGACGTTTATCAGCATGTTCTTCACAGGCTCGCTGCTGATTGAGGTGATGTTCTCGCTTAACGGGCTGGGTCTGTTGGGCTACGAAGCCACGATTTCCCGCGACTACCCGGTGATTTTCGGCACCCTTTATATTTTTAGTCTGATTGGCCTGCTGACCAACATCATCAGCGATGTTACCTACACGCTGGTCGACCCCCGTATCGATTTTGAGGGACGCGGATGAGCCGATTAAGTCCGGTAAACCAGGCGCGCTGGGCACGCTTTCGTCAGAACCGTCGCGGCTACTGGTCGCTGTGGATCTTTGCGCTGATTTTTGTCCTGAGTATGGGGTCTGAGCTGGTCGCCAACGAGCGCCCGCTGGTGGTGAGCTACGAAGGCAAGCTCTGGTTCCCGGCGCTGAAAAACTACAGCGAAAGTGATTTTGGCGGCCCGCTCTCAACCCCTGCGGACTACCAGGATCCCTGGTTAACAGAACGCCTGAATGAAAAAGGCTGGATCCTCTGGGCGCCGATCCGCTTTAGCAGCAACACCATCAACTACGCCAGCAATGTCCCTTTTCCTTCACCACCCAGCGCACAAAACTGGCTTGGTACCGACGCCAACGGCAGCGATGTGCTGGCGAGGATCCTCTACGGCACGCGCATTTCCGTGCTCTTCGGCCTGTTGCTGACCTTTTTCTCCAGCATCATTGGCGTGCTGGCCGGGGCGGTACAGGGCTATTACGGCGGGCGCATTGACCTGTGGGGACAGCGGTTGATTGAAGTCTGGTCCGGCATGCCGACGCTGTTTTTGATCATCATGCTCTCCAGCGTGGTACAGCCCAATTTTTGGTGGCTGCTGGGTATTACCGTTTTGTTTGGCTGGATGGGGCTGGTGGGCGTTGTGCGGGCAGAATTTTTGCGCACCCGCAACTTCGACTATATTCGGGCGGCGCAAGCCATGGGCGTCAGCGACTGGTCAATCATGACCCGGCATATGCTGCCCAACGCCATGGTGGCTACCCTGACCTTCCTGCCGTTCATTCTGTGTGCGTCGATAACAACCTTAACCTCACTGGATTTCCTCGGCTTTGGTCTGCCGCTGGGATCGCCGTCGCTGGGTGAACTCGTGTTACAGGGCAAAAACAACCTTCAGGCACCGTGGTTGGGCAT
Source organism: Cedecea neteri (assembly GCF_000758305.1). NCBI lineage: Bacteria > Pseudomonadati > Pseudomonadota > Gammaproteobacteria > Enterobacterales > Enterobacteriaceae > Cedecea > Cedecea neteri. The sequence goes on from NZ_CP009458.1 coordinate 4,506,701, forward strand.
CTCTGCGTTCTTGTCTCTGGCCATTTTGCTCTCCCTGTTAATTTTTATTGGCGAAGCGGTTCGTGACGCCTTCGACCCGGCTAAGGCGCGCTGACCATGACCACTCCGCTACTCGCTATCAACAATCTTTCTATCGCTTTTCAGCAGGGTAGAACCCTGCGGCAGGTGGTGGACTCGGTTTCGCTCCAGGTGGAAGCGGGTGAAACGCTCGCGCTGGTCGGCGAGTCCGGCTCAGGCAAGAGCGTGACGGCGCTTTCCGTGCTGCGCCTGCTGCCGTCCCCGCCGGTGGTTTATCCCTCCGGGGAAATTTTGTTTCACGGTAATGACCTGCTAAACGCGCCGGAAAAGACACTGCGTGGCGTGCGCGGCAACAAAATTGCGATGATATTTCAGGAACCAATGGTGTCGCTCAACCCCTTGCACACCCTCGAAAAACAGCTGTACGAAGTGCTCTCTCTGCATCGGGGAATGCGGCCCGAACCTGCCCGCGCGGAGATACTCACCTGCCTCGATCGCGTGGGCATTCGCAACCCTGCAACCCGGCTCCAGGACTACCCTCACCTGCTGTCCGGCGGCGAACGCCAGCGCGTAATGATTGCTATGGCGCTACTGACCCGCCCTGAATTGCTGATTGCCGATGAGCCGACAACGGCGCTGGATGTTTCGGTTCAGGCGCAGATCCTGCAATTACTGCAAGAGCTGAAGCAGGAACTGAATATGGGCCTGCTGTTTATCACCCACAATCTGAGTATCGTGAAAAAGCTGGCGGACAACGTGGCGGTGATGCGTCACGGCAAATGCGTGGAGCAACAATCCACCACCGATCTGTTCAGTCATCCACAGCATCCCTATACCCAGCAGCTGTTGAATGCTGAGCCATCAGGCGACCCCGTGCCGCTGGCAGCAGACGTTACCCCCCTGCTCAAAGTTGAGGATCTGCAGGTGGCGTTTCCGATTCGCCGGGGGCTGCTGAAAAGAACGGTGGGTCACCACTACGGGCTGAAAAATCTCAGTTTTGAACTGCGCCCTGGAGAGAGCCTGGGGCTGGTTGGAGAATCGGGATCGGGAAAAAGCACCACCGGGCTGGCGCTGCTGCGGTTAATTCATTCCACGGGCGCTATCTGGTTTGACGATCAGCCTCTCCACCAGCTCAACCGCAAGCAGCTGCTGCCGCTGCGCCATCGGGTGCAGGTCGTATTCCAGGACCCCAATTCCGCCCTGAATCCACGTCTGGATGTGCTGCAGATTGTAGAGGAAGGCCTGCGGGTGCATCATCCGGCGCTAAACGCCGCAGAACGTAAGGCCAAAGTGATTCAGGCGCTGGAAGAGGTCGGGCTGCAGGCGGATATGCTCCACCGCTACCCGGCTGAGTTTTCCGGTGGCCAGCGCCAGCGCATCGCTATCGCCAGAGCGTTGATTTTGCAGCCGCAGCTTATCGTGCTGGATGAACCCACCTCTTCGCTCGATCGCTCAGTGCAGGCTCAGATTCTGGCGCTGTTAAAATCACTGCAGGAAAAACACCGCCTGGCTTATATCTTCATCAGCCATGATTTACAGGTAGTGAAAGCACTTTGCCATCAGATGGTGGTACTGCGTCAGGGAGAAGTGGTCGAACAGGGAGACTGCAGGCAGATTTTTAGCGCCCCACAAAGCGACTACACGCGTCAGCTGCTGGCGCTCGCCTGAAATTCAGAAAGGGTTATGGCTGGAAAATGACTCGGCGATAGCGACACCCACGTTTTTCAGGCGACAGGTTGCCGCCAGCTCGTCCTGCAGGTTAACAAACAGGCACGGCTCGCCTTCACACTCCACGACGGAGCTGTCCACTTCAATGTCGCTCAATGCCTGGCTAAGCGTATCCATGATTGGCCACGCTTTTTCCCCGTCCGGGCTAAGCAGTTTCAGGCCAATCAGGCAATCATCATCCTGTTGCGCATTTTGCGGAATCGGTTCAACTCTGGAGCCTGCAAAACCCGTCAACCAGCGATAGCTCTGCGGCAAACGATGCACGATGGACAGTTGTATGGTGTTCAATTTCATTTCCCCGGAAGTTCCAATCGGCAATTTATCTCAAACTCTTTACACAAAGGTTAACACAATGTTGATAAATTGCGTTTAAACGAGCATTAAAACGGCTCACATCTCATGTAGAGATTTCAAAACTAACGCTTTATTTTTGTGCTATGGCACGCGTTTCGGCGCTATATGTATCGCTTTCTGAGATCTAACTCAACCTTTTTAACTACAAAGTTGTGACTTTTTACAGTTGAGCCTTTTACATATACGAAACATATATCCTATATCAACAGAGATTATACGGGAATTTTCGGGGAGAGCACGGGCGTTTCTGATCAGAAACGCCCGTGGATTTTCAGGCTTTTGTGTGGCGGGCTTTGCTGGCGTAGAAGTAGAACAGCACGGAGGCTGTCGCACAAATGGCAATAGACCAGATCATCGGCCACGCGGTATTAAAGGTGGCCACCGAGAGCAGCGCCCCGGTTAACGCGCCAATGCCAAAGCGGAATGTCCCGGCCAATGAGGATGCAGTACCCGCCATATGCGGGAATTCATCCAGAATGACCGCCATTGCATTAGATGACACCAGCGACACACAGCTGATAAACACCGCCACGCCAAGCACCATCGCCCAGAAGCCAAAGTCCAGCTGGCTGCTGAGCACCAGCCATACCGCCATCGCAAACTGAATGTACAGCCCGGCACGGAACATGTTAATGGCCCCAACCCGGCGCACAAAGCGGCTGTTGATCATGGTCATGAAGAACAGGAACACAACGTTCAGTGCAAAGTAGTAACCGAAGTGCTGCGGCGAAACATGGTTTAATTCGATGTAAACGAACGGCCCGGCGCTGAGGAACGAGAACATTCCGGCAAAGCTAAAGCCGCTGGCCAGCATATAGCTCAGCACCCGCTTATGGCGGAACAGCGTAGCAAAGTTGCCCGCCGTGGTGCGCAGGTTAAACTTCTGCCGCATTTCAGGGGCGAGCGTTTCGTGAATAAAGAAGAAAATCATCGCCGATGCGAGCAGCGCGGCGGCGGCCAGAATCCAGAAGATCGTGTGCCAGCTATACCACACCAGTACTGCACCCCCGATCATTGGCGCCACCAGCGGCGCAATGGTCGTTATCAACATCACGAAAGACATCATTCGGGAGAACTCTTCTTTCGGGTAGATATCGCGCATCAGGGCGTTGATCACCACGCTCGCCGCCGCGGCCGCGAGACCGTGCAAAAAGCGCATCCAAATTAGCTGATCGATGGTCTGGGAAAGCGCACAGGCAATTGCCGCCAGCGCAAACACCAGAGTGCCACCAAGCACCACCGGCTTACGTCCCAGGCTATCGGCCATCGGCCCATAGAAGATCTGCCCGATGGCAAAACCCAAAATATAGGTACTGAGGGTCATTTGTGCGCTGCCTGCCGGGACATTAAAGCCCTGGGCTATCATCGGCAACGCCGGTAGGTACATATCGATGGACAGCGGCATCAGCATCGCCAGCAGGCCAAGGATAACGATAATACCGACAGAAGAGTTCTGTTTACGGCTCAAAAGTGACTCCGGTGATTAGGGCATGCCGACGCTGGCAATTTCCTGTTCGGTTAACGGGCGATACTCCCCTGGCGCCAGTTCAGGATCCAGGGCGATGTCGCCAATACGCTCACGGTGCAGTTCAACCACATGATTGCCTACGGCAGCAAACATGCGCTTTACCTGGTGGTAACGGCCTTCGCTGATGGTCAGACGCACTTCCGTCGGCGTGATGACTTCCAGCACGGCAGGTTTGGTGAGATCTTTCTCATTATGCAGCTGAACGCCTTTGGCGAAGTGTTCCGCCGTGCCTTCTTCAACCGGTGATTCCAGCGTCACCAGATAGGTTTTCTCGCAATGATGGCGCGGAGAGGTAATGCGGTGTGACCACTGGCCGTCGTCCGTCATCAATACCAGCCCGGTGGTGTCGATATCCAGACGGCCCGCGGCGTGCAGCTTGTGTGCTACTGGCTCATCGAGGAAGTAAAGCACCGTTGGGTGATCGGGATCGTCGGTGGAACAGACGTACCCCTGCGGCTTGTTCAGCATGAAGTAACGCGGGCCGTGCTGCTGAGTCAGTGGGTTATCATCAAACGCTACCTGATGTTCCGGCAGCAGTTTAAAAGAGGCGTCACGCACAACTTCCCCGTCAATGGTGACGCGGTTAGCACGGATTTCACGGCCAGAAATAGCGCGGCTGATGCCGAGCTGCTGAGAGATAAATTTATCGAGTCGCATTAGTGTATTGCCTGTTTCATGAAGGTGCCGACAAGCGAGCGTGCGGCAGGGGCTGAAGCCCACATTCAGGTGGAAATTGGTTTGCCTGATAATTAGTTTGCCAGTATAGCGACATCAAAAACTCTCTCAAGGTAAAACCGTGCTTTATGGCATAATCGTTGCAGTCACTTGATAACAAGGTTGAAAAACCGCCCGGCCATGTCCTTTACTCTTCGTCCTTACCAGCAAGAAGCGGTGGATGCCACCCTCAGCTACTTCCGCAAGCACCCTGAACCTGCCGTCATCGTGTTGCCCACCGGCGCGGGCAAAAGCCTGGTGATTGCCGAGCTGGCAAGAGTGGCTCGCGGGCGCGTGCTGGTGCTGGCCCATGTGAAAGAGCTTGTGGCGCAAAACCACGCGAAGTATGTCTCTCTCGGGCTGGAGGCGGATATTTTCGCCGCTGGCCTGCAGCGTAAGGAAAGTCAGGGCAAAGTAGTGTTCGGCAGCGTTCAATCCGTTGCCCGCAACCTCGAGCATTTCCACGGTGAGTTTTCCCTGCTGATTGTCGATGAGTGCCACCGAATCGGCGACAGCGACGAAAGTCAGTATCAGCAAATTCTGGCGCACCTGCGCGGCAACAATCCTAACCTGCGGCTATTGGGGCTGACCGCCACCCCCTTCCGCCTCGGCAAAGGCTGGATTTATCAGTTTCATTACCACGGCATGGTTCGCGGTGATGAAAAAGCGCTGTTTCGCGACTGCATTTACGAGCTGCCGCTGCGCTATATGATTAAGCATGGTTACCTGACGCCGCCTGAACGGCTGGATATGCCGGTGGTGCAGTACGATTTTAGCCGCCTGCAGGCGCAGTCCAATGGGCTGTTCAGCGAGGCGGATCTAAACCGCGAGCTGAAACAACAAAAACGCATCACACCGCATATCATCAGCCAGATCGTTGAATTTGCCGCAGACCGGCGCGGCGTGATGATCTTTGCCGCTACGGTAGAGCACGCGAAAGAGATAACCGCCCTCCTGCCCGCCAGCGACGCGGCACTGATTACCGCCGACACGCCAGGCCCGGCGCGCGACACGCTCATCGACGCATTTAAAAATCAGCAGTTCCGCTTTTTGGTGAACGTGGCGGTATTGACCACCGGCTTTGACGCACCGCACGTTGATCTGATAGCCATTCTGCGTCCTACCGAGTCCGTAAGCCTTTACCAACAAATTGTTGGTCGCGGCCTGCGCCTCTCTCCGGGGAAAAAAGACTGTTTGATTCTCGACTATGCCGGAAACCCACATGACTTATTCACACCGGAAGTGGGCCACGCTAAAGGGAAGAGCGACAACGTGCCGGTGCAGGTCTTTTGCCCTTCCTGCGGGTTTGCCAATACCTTTTGGGGGAAAACCACCGCAGACGGCAAGGTGATTGAACACTTTGGCCGCCGCTGCCAGGGCTGGTTTGAAGACGATGACGGCCTGCGCGAGCAGTGCGATTACCGCTTCCGTTTTAAAAACTGCCCAAACTGCAATGCTGAAAATGATATCGCCGCCCGGCGCTGCCATCAGTGTGACCACATCCTGGTCGACCCGGACGATATGCTTAAAGCGGCGCTGAAGCTGAAAGATGCCCTGGTACTGCGCTGTAGCGGCATGACGCTTCAGGCCGGCGGAGATGCTAAGGGCGATTGGCTTAAAATCACCTATTACGACGAAGATGGCGCAGACGTTAGCGAGCGCTTCCGCCTCCAGACGCCAGCCCAGCGCATGGCGTTCGAACAGCTGTTTATCCGCCCGCACTCACGCGCGCCCGGCGTGCCATTACGCTGGATCACTGTCGCAGATGTTGTGGCTCAGCAGCCGCTGCTACGCCATCCAGATTTTGTGGTAGCCCGTAAAAATGGCCAGTTCTGGAACGTACGTGAAAAGGTTTTTGACTACCAGGGGCGCTTCCGGCGGGCCAACGAATTACGCGGCTAACCGGTACTTTTCATTGCCGGCAGAGCCGGATACGGCTATAATGCCGCCCGCTTTTGCATCCGCAAAGCAGAAAACTTTACCTGCTGCTGGGTCGCCTGTAGCAGGCTTATTTAAAGAGAAACAGTCAATGTTTACTATCAATGCAGTAGAACGTAAAGAGCATGGCAAGGGTGCGAGCCGCCGCCTGCGTGCAGCAAACAAATTCCCAGCTATCGTTTATGGTGGCGCGGAAGCTCCTGTATCCATCGAACTGGATCACGACTCCGTAATGAACCAGCAGGCTAAACCTGGTTTCTACGAAGAAGTTCTGACCCTGTCTATCGACGGTAAAGAAGTAAAAGTGAAAGTTCAGGCTGTGCAGCGTCACCCGTTCAAGCCAAAACTGACTCACATCGACTTCGTTCGCGCTTAATCGCGAGTTAAGTTCGAAAAAAACCCCGCTTCGGCGGGGTTTTTTGTTATATAAGCATTCGACGCCACGCCTGGCCAAAAGAGACAAATTCCATGGTTGAAAAAATCCCTGCGGGTACATCGCTAATGCCCGCCGTAGAGAAGGATATCCAGGCTATCAGGACGATACAAAGCTACCACGCCCACATCTATTTCGAGACGCCGGAGCAAAGGCTGATTGCGGAAGGGATCCGGGCAGAAATTGCGCTGCGTTTTTCAGTGCTGCTGGGGCGCTGGCACGATGTGCCCGTTGGCCCTCACGCGCTGCCGATGTACCAGGTCGCTTTTATGCCGGAAGAGTTTGCGCGATTTGCGCCGTGGCTGATGCTGAACCGCTGCGGGTTAACCGTGCTGCTGCATCCCAACACCGGGCAGCCCAGGGCCGATCATACCGATCATGCCGTCTGGATGGGGCAAAAGCTGGAGATTCGGCATTTACAGCGACTGCCTGAAAGCGAGGGCCCGGAGCCGGAGTACATCCCGAATACTGCCCCTACGATTGCGCCGTAAAGTTAGCGTTTTGATACGGCCCGGCTGAAAACGCGGGCCGTGTTGGCAGATTATTTACCTGAGGTACGGCGCTGAAGCTGATCGCGCAGATTCGGCGGCGTCCCTTTAATGGTTAAAGTATCGGTTGTCGGGTCCCAGAAAATACGCTCCCCCAGCAGCATGGCATCGAAGTTAATCGTCAGCCCGCCGCCGCTACCGGCGTATTTGGTCAACTGCCGCAGCGTCCCGCGATCCGCCGGGAAGCTCTCTTCCAGCTCATAGCCCTTCTCAGCGGTAAACTGCTGGAAGTTCTTGTCGTCAACCGCCCACGGCAGTTCATCGGCCAGCGAAGAGAGTTCGATCTCTTCTCCCGCCTGAAGTTGCTCGTTGCAGTAAGCGTAAACCTGCTGGCGCGCGGCCTGGCGTTCGTTTTTGTCCAGCTGAGCTTCGTTCGTGAAGTCGTCCAGCGCCTGCAGCAGACCTTTGTTCTGCGCTTTGGCGTTCAGCCCTTCGCTGGCGCCCAGGAAGTCCATAAAGAAATCAGCCACTTTGCGCCCCACTCTGCCCTTCAGGAAGGTCAGGTAGCGGGTAGATTCCGGATTGGTTTCCCATTCGGTCAAATCAATACGCGCCACGATATCCGCATGGTTGATGTCGAGATAGTGGGTCGCGCTGATATCCAGCTCTTCGTTAACGCGCATGCTGCTCAGATTGTTCAACACCGCCACCAGCAGATATTCTACCGCCAGGTAACGATAATGGCAGAACAGCACGATACCGCCGTCGGCAAACGGGTATTTTGCCAGTTCATCGCGAAGACGACCGGTTGCCGCGCGGGTGAAGGCAAGAAAATCTTCATCGCCATTACGCTGCAGGCGCAGCGCTTCAGCCAGTTCGCTCTCTTCGCTGAAAAGGCCGTAAGCTTTATTTTTAGCGCTATATACGCGATGCAGCTCCGCCATCATCTCTTCGACGGCACCGTCAGTTGCCAGCAGCGAGTCGCGCAGCACGACGTCCAGCGTCTGCTCATCGCGCTTAATCAATTGATGCAGGGCAATCTGGTTGATATCCAGACTCATGTTAAACTCTCCTTTAAGACCGGGCGGTATTCAACCACTGCCGCTACCGGGACGCAAGTCGTGATAAAAAAGCGGAAAAATCGTCCCTGCTACGGTAAGATAATGCCCTTTCCCGAATACGAATGATTTTTAATTTATGCCACAAACATCCCGCTACAGTGACGAACAAGTTGAAGCGATGCTGACCGAACTGGCAGCCGTGCTGGAAAAACACCACGCGCCTACCGATCTTTCCCTGATGGTATTGGGAAATATGGTCACCAATCTGATAAACACCGACGTGGCGTCCGCTCAGCGTCGTCCTTTGGCTCGCTCCTTTGCTGAGGCGCTTCAAGCTTCGGTGAGCGAAGATAAAGCCCACTAAGGAACTATCGTAACAAGTTATGGTGACTAACCGTCAGCGCTACCGCGAAAAAGTTTCCCAGATGGTCAGTTGGGGACACTGGTTCGCCCTGTTTAATATCCTGCTGGCCATGCTGCTGGGTAGCCGCTATCTGTTTATCGCCGACTGGCCAACGACGCTAACGGGGCGAATTTATTCCTACGTGAGCGTCGTCGGGCACTTCAGTTTTTTGGTTTTTGCCGCCTATTTACTGCTTATCTTTCCGCTGACGTTTATTGTCATGTCGCAGCGCCTGCTGCGCTTTATCAGTGCGGCCTTAGCGACAGCGGGCATGACGTTACTGCTGATAGACAGCGAAGTTTTCACGCGCTTCCACCTCCACCTGAATCCCACCGTCTGGGAGCTGGTGATTAACCCCGATCAGGGGGAAATGGCCCGCGACTGGCAGCTAATGTTTATTAGCGTGCCGGTGATTCTGCTTATTGAGATGCTGTTTGCGACGTGGAGCTGGCAAAAACTGCGCAGCCTCGGGCGTCGTCGGCAATATGCGCGCCCTTTAGTGATACTGTTCTTTATCTCTTTCTTTAGTAGCCACCTGATGTATATCTGGGCGGATGCTAACTTCTATCGCCCTATTACTATGCAGCGGGCGAATTTGCCGCTCTCATACCCAATGACTGCGCGTCGCTTCCTTGAAAAACACGGCCTGCTGGATGCACAGGAATACCAGCGCAGGCTTGTTGAGCAAGGTAGCCCGGAGGCACTCTCGGTCCAGTATCCGCTGAGTAATTTGCAATTCCGCGATATGGGGATCGGCAACAATGTGCTGTTGATTACCGTTGACGGGCTGAATGCTGGCACCGTGAGCAAAGATATGCCGGCGCTGAAGGCATTTGCCCACGATAATATCCGCTTTACACAGCACATGAGCTCCGGGAATAACACCGACAGCGGCATCTTCGGTCTGTTCTACGGTATTTCCCCGGCTTATATGGACGGCGTGCTGTCAAACCGCACCCCTGCCGCACTGATTACGGGTTTAAATCAGCAGGGCTACCAGCTTGGCCTGTTTGCATCCGACGGCTTTAACTCGGCGATGTACCGCCAGGCCCTGCTGTCTGATTTCTCGCTGCGCCCGGCCAAAAACCAGACCGACAGCCAGACGGCGTCACAGTGGATTAGCTGGCTTAACCAGTATGCTTCCGAGGACAATCGCTGGTTCTCCTGGGTCGCCTTTAACGGCACCAGTATTGACGACAACGGTAACCAACAGGGCTTCGAGCAACGCTATTCCCGCGCAGCCGGTAACGTTGATGAACAAATCAAACGCGTCCTTGATGCGCTGGAAGCGGCAGGTAAACTGCAAAACACCGTGGTGATTATCACCGCAGGGCACGGTATTCCGCTCGGCAATCAGCGAGACTCTTTTGCCTGGTCGCGCGCGCGGATTCAGGTTCCGCTCGTGATTCACTGGCCAGGTACACCGGCGCAGACCATCACCAAACTCACCGATCATCAGGATGTGATGACCACCCTGATGCAGCGCCTGCTGCACGTTAAAACGGCGGCCAATGAGTATTCCCAGGGTGAAGATTTATTCGCCGCAACGCGTCGTAATAATTGGGTGATTGGTGCAGACAATCAAACCCTGGCCGTGACAACGCCTGAGATGACGCTGGTGCTCAATAACAACGGCAACTATCGGATGTACGATCTGCAGGGTAAACGGATCAATGAGACCAAGCCGCAGCTTGATTTGCTGCTGCAGGTGCTGACCGACGAGAAGCGCTTTATCGCCAACTAATTGTTTATTTATAAGACAGTTAGCCGCGTATTCCCTTGCAATCAACGTGGAAGAATGTACTATTATTCTCCTGCGTCGGCACGTAGCGCAGCCTGGTAGCGCACCGTCATGGGGTGTCGGGGGTCGGAGGTTCAAATCCTCTCGTGCCGACCAAATAAACATTGAAAACCAGCCTCTTACGGCTGGTTTTTTTACATCTGAAAACCCTGTATCCAACAGGCAAAGAAAAGTACCTGCCCTTCCGCATAGCGCGGATTTTTGACATATTAGCAAGCCAGGGAACAGTCCTGCAGAACACAATAGGCTAATCTGAAATGGAACATATTGTTAAATATATTGTTAGTAATGAGTATTGCGAATCAGGACAGGATGAAGAGGTTCACGATGTCGTTTATAGCATCGACAAGAACTTTTTATTAGGCGCTGCAGTCTCCGCCACATCATTACTCATCAATAGTCGAAAAAAATTTAACTTCCATTTCTTTACAGATTTTTTGAGCAGCGAACATCTCGAAAAATTTAACGCGCTGGCACAAAAATTCCAGACTAACGTTTACCTCTACCTGATCGACAAAACCTCTTTTGAAGATTTTCCAGTGCGAGCTAAATGGACTATTGCAACCTACTACCGCTTTATCGCATTCAACTATTTATCCGCCACAAGGAAAACGGTTCTCTATCTGGATGCAGATGTGATGTGCAAGGCCAGCCCTGATGAGCTGCTTGATATCAAGTTAGGAGAGAAATATGCCGCCGTGGTGCCCGATCTGGATTCAGTACAGCAAACATGTGAGAGGCGCCTTGGGCTGCCGGGCATGGAAGGTAACTACTTTAATGCCGGGATGATTTACCTGAATCTCGAACAGTGGCGGCGAAATCACTTTACCGAAAAAGCGCTGGCGATGATTGGCGATAAAACTACAGAATACAGCTTCCTGGACCAGGATGTACTGAATATTCTTTTCCATAAAAACAGCCTGTTGTTACCAGGAAAATATAATCAGATTTATGACGCGGCACACCATTTTGGGCTCAAAACGTCACACCAGCCTGACAAGGCCATCACCGATGAAACGGTCTTTATTCACTACACCAGCGGCTCAAAACCCTGGCTACAGTGGATGCGCTACCCGGCATCCCTCTATTTTGATATTGCCTTCGAGCAATCGCCATGGAAAGGGCTGCCGCTGCAGGATGCACACACGGTAACTCTTCTTAAACTGCGTTCTAAACACGAATATCGTCAGAAGAAGTATCTCGCCAGCCTTATCACGCAGATAAGGTATGTTGTGAAAAAACTAGGTCTGAAGAAATAAAACCTGTGATGCCCTGAGCATCTATCAGGGCATTATTTCGGCTTACAGCAGGAAAAGCGTAGCCAGTCCAAGGAAGATGAAGAATCCGCCGGTATCGGTTATCGCCGTGATCATCACGCTTGAGCCGACGGCAGGATCTTTGCCCAGTTTGGTCATCGTCATCGGAATCACTACGCCCATCAACGCCGCGACCAAAAGATTCAGGATCATCGCCAGCGTCATCACGCCGCCCATCGCCGCATCGTTATACAGCAGCCATGTGACTGCCCCCATCACACCGCCCCAGACCAGCCCGTTGATCAACGCCACGCCCAGCTCACGCAGCATCAGGAAGGAGATGTTACCCGCCTGAATATGCTGGAGCGCCAGCGCACGCACAATCATGGTGATCGTCTGGTTACCAGTGTTACCGCCGATGCCCGCCACGATCGGCATCAGCGATGCCAGCGCCACCAATTGCGAAATAGTATGTTCAAATAATCCAATCACGCGTGAGGCCACAAACGCCGTGCAAAGGTTAATGGCAAGCCATGCCCAGCGGGTGCGCACAGCTTTGCTGACGGGTGCGAATACGTCCTCTTCGGTGCTCAGGCCGCCCATGCGGCGCAGATCGTTGTCGGTTTCCTCGTACACCACGTCAACGATCTCATCCACCGTTAAGCGCCCCATCAGCTTGCCGGTGCTGTCAATCACTGCGGCACTGATCAAGTCATCACGTTCAAAGGTACGCGCGGCCTGTTCGTCATGATCTTCCGGTGCGAAACAGGTGGGATTGTCGTCCATCACCTTCAGCACCGGCGTTTGCGGCGAATGCAGTAGTATCGCGGTAAGATCCAGCTCGCCTAAAAGCGTTTTATCCCGGCTGGTGACAAACAGCTTATCGGTATTCTGCGGCACCTTGCCGCGAATACGAAGGTAGCGCTGCACAACGGCAAGGGTGACATCAGGGCGCACAGTGATCACTTCAAAATCCATGATCGCACCAACGCTGTGCTTGTCATAATGCAGGATCTGGCGAACTTGCGTGCGCTCATTCTGCGGCAGCGTGGCCAGCAAACGCCCGACCAGATCGCGAGGGAGGTATTGTGCCAGATAGATCTGATCGTCAATATCCAGCGGGCGCAGCGCATTAAGCAGCGCTTTATCGCTCATATCTTCAATCAGGTCATCCCAGACCGTTTCTGAAGCTTCAACCAGCACGCTACCGCGCCGGTCTTCGGTCACGAGGCTCCATAGCGCTAAACGTTCTTCCGTTGGCAAGGCTTCCAGGACATCGGCGAGATCCGGCGCGGGCAGTCGCCCAACCAGCGTCACTATCTCGGCGATGTCCTGCTCGGCGCTTTGTGTTTCAGCGAAAGGCTCTTTGGCCAGAATACCGCTGGCAACGGCTTTGTTGGTCAACAGAATTTGCAGGATGCGGGCCCGGTCCTGGTCACGCTCTTTGGTACTGTACTTCTGAATGGCGGTCATAAATAACTCCCCGGAAACGACGAGTTAGTTTATAGCCTGACGAGATGAAGAAAACAAAAAACCAGCCTTAATTAGCTGGTTTTTTTACTTTGTTTAGGTGGCGCTGACTTAATGACTCGTTCTTGCCACGGCATCACGCGAAGCTTGTGCCCTCTCGTCGCCGATCAACTCTCTGAGCTGGCCCTGACGCATTTCCAGAAGCCGGTCTGCATGGATGAAGTAGTGATCGTCATGGCTGATGGCAAAGACCGTTTTCCCCATTTGCTGCATTAACGGCAGCAAGACCTGGTAGAACTCACGGCGGAAATGGGGATCCTGATCGGCGGCCCATTCGTCCAGCAGGATAATATCGCGCTCTTCCGCTATCGCCAGCAGCAACGCAACACGCTTACGCTGGCCCTTTGATAGCTTCAGGTTGAGAATGGTGCCGTTGTCCAGCTCCAGCTTACTGCTCATTTTCAGGCGCTCAAGCCAGCTATTGATAAGATCTGGATTAGCCGGTTTACCCTGTGGCCCTAACAGACGATCGAACAGCCAGATATCGGTGAATACTGCTGAAAACAGTTTACGATAGTCATCCTGCGCCTGCGTCTCAACACGTTGGCCATCAAGATAAATCGCCCCACTGACAGGCTGATAGAGCCCCGTCAGCAGCATGGCCAGCGTGGATTTCCCGCTGCCGTTACCGCCAATCAGAAACAGCAGCTCCCCTCGCTTGATAGTGAGATTCAGCGGGCCAACGCTGAAGCTATTATCCCCGTACTGAAACACCACATCACGCATTTCAAGCTGCTGCCAGTTTCCAGCCGTTGTCGAACGGGGGAAATGAGCATCGTACGGCGCAAGCTGGAACTTATTTAGCTTATTGAACGCAACCTGGGCGCTCAGCAGCGTGGGCAACGCCCCGACAGCAGAAAGGAGCGGCGTGCGCAGGAATAGCAACGTTAAAGAAAAAGTGGCCGCCACGTTGGTATCGGACCAGCCCAGGCTGTTAGCCATGTAGAACACCAGGCCAATCGCGCCCAACATCATGATGTTTGACCAGTTAACGGCACTAAGGTGGTAAGTATCTGCCCGGATAATATTGTTTCGATAATCGGCGGCGTGGGGCGTATAGGTGTCTTCATAAATTCGCTCAGCACGCTCGCGGTTCAGGGCCAGCTCCTTACGCCCCTCGATGACGGTTTGATAATCATGATAGAGCTTGTCTTCGATTTCACGAAGCTGGGCCATATGCTTGTATACCCGCGCCACCAGCAAGTATCCCCCCACAATGGTGATAACCAGCCACACGGTAGTTACACCCAGCATTTTAGGGGACAGCCAGGCGAGGTAAGCCGCAGAGCCAATAGCCAGAATAATCCCCTGCACCAGCTCAGGCAGTCGAACAAAGGCAATCGTAATATTACGCACGTCGCTGGTTAACCCCGCCAGCAGTGCCGCGCTGCCCAGTTGCTCTACGCGTTCAACATCGGTATCCATCAGGCGCTTGATAAACTCGCTGCGCAGGCGAAAAACAAAATGGTGACCAAGGGTGGTTAACGCCAGCTGCGAGCCGAGCGTCACTGCCATCAACAACAAAAGCAAGCCCAGAAACTCCGGCAAGACAGCCAGGGTAAGATCGGGGGTTTCAATCAGACGCTGGTTAATGAACGCGATCAGGCCAATGCCCAGCGCCGCACTTGCCAGGCTTAACGCCATGACCATTAAAAAAGGCCAGCGATACTGGCGATAAACCACACGAAGTAGCTCCATTGTTTCCTACCTGCAAAATAAAACAGCGAGCAGTTTAAACGGCTCGCCGCCCACATCAAGAATAATTCTTATTTTTATTCGTCTTACGAAGCGCGGCGGAAGGTCAGGTTGTAGCGGAATTGATCGGTGAGAGGATGAAAACCGGGTTTGAGGGGCAGAATACCGTGATAAAAAAGCCTTGAGAAGCCTCCCCATACCACAACGTCACCATGCTCCAGCATGACACGCTGCAAAGGATCTCCGCGCTGCAGGCCGCCAAATTGAAAAATGGCAGGTAAGCCCAGCGAGACAGAAACAATGGGCTGGCGCAGATTAGGCTCGTCTTTATCCTGGTGGAGAGAGAGTTTTGTGCCTGCGGCATAGCGGTTGATCAGGCAGGCATCGGGTTCAAAATCAGGGTACCCGGCGGCCATTGAGGCTCGATGGCAAATGGACTGAAATACCTCAGGAATTGGCGGCCACGGCTGCCCGGTCAGCGAGTCCTGAGGCGAATACAAATAGCCATGCTGATTGGTGCTCCAGCCTAACGCGCCGCAGTTTGTCATTGCCACCGACATCGTGTACCCGCCGGGCGTCACCATATGGCGGAAAGGCGCCTGCTGAGAGACCTGCAGAACGCCGGCCATCAGCGCGGCGGCCTCTTCCCGCGCAAAGCGCCGCAGGATAGTCGCCCCCTCGGCAAGTGGCTCTTCCCACGGTGCATCATCAGCAAACAAATCCAGCATTATTCTTTCTGCCTTCTCGTTTCGTTTTCCAGTAGCTGACGCTTGCGCTCTACGCCCCAGCGATAGCCGGACAGCCCTCCGTCGCTGCGGATAACGCGGTGGCATGGAATGGCAACCGCAAGCGTGTTGGCCGCACAGGCACCTGCCACGGCACGTACAGCTGCGGGTTTACCTATACGTTCAGCCAGCTCGCTATAGCTAACGGTAGATCCAGGCGGAACGGCTCGTAGCGCCTGCCATACCTGCTGCTGAAATGCCGTCCCTCGAATATCCAGCGGCAACGAAAATTCAGCTGTGGGCGATTCGATAAAGCTAATGACCTGCGCCACGCGTGAAGCGAATCCCTCATCACCGGGCGTAAGTTGTGAAGAAGGAAATTCAGTTTCCAGCTCCACAATAAGCGTTTCAGCGTTCTCACCCAGTAAAATTGCGCAAATACCGCGCTCGCTTTCCGCCACCAGAAATTCGCCTAATTGGCAGGTACCGACCACAAATTGCACGTTAGCACGAGCCCCGCCCTTACGGTACTGGCTTGCCGTCATGCCCAACGCAGCATCCGCCTGGTGGTAATACGCGCTGCCAGACTGGAAACCCGCATCAAAAATAGCGTTGGTGACCCCCTTCCCTTGAGCAAGCCCTTGACGCAAACGGCGAGCGCGATGGGCTTTTTGCCATGCGTTTGGCGTCAGGCCCGTCACACTTTTAAAAAGCCGATGGAAGTGAAAGCTGCTCATGGCGACCCGCCCGGCAAGCTCATCAAGGGTCAACGGAATCTCACTGGATTCAATAATCCGGCAAGCCTCTTCAATGCGCGCCACACGCTGGAGCTCAGGAGCAAGCTTGTCAGGCTGGCAGCGTTTACAGGAACGAAAGCCCGCCTCAAGCGCCGCTTCAGGTGTGGCATAGAACGCTGTATTTTCACGCAGCGGACGGCGAGCGCTGCAGGAGGGCCGGCAGAAAATGCCGGTTGTTTTGACGGCAAACACAAATTGCCCGTCAGCCTGTGCATCGCGCTGTTCCACGGCCTGCCAGCGCTGTTGTTCTGTGATATACCCGTTTGTCTGTTTCATCATCGCGACCTCGTGCTTAACTTAACGATACCATCATGGCAGCACAGGCCGGATGAAAAACTCGTGTTCTTGCTTTTTAATTTTTTTCGTCAAGCAGGAAGGTTTTGAACTGCGGCGACATCCAGCTCCGGAACCCGTCCCCTTCTTTGCTGATAAGGTAAACGGCCAGGCCTTCTTTCTCCGCAACCTGTTTGGCTTTTTCTTCCCCCAGGACCATCAGCCCTGTGTCCCAACCATCCGCTTCCATCGCCGTTGGCGCAATGACGGTGGCGGAGACTAATTTGTGCTCTATTGGCCGCCCGGTTTGAGGGTTAATAATGTGGGAAATACGCTTGCCGTCCAGCTCGTAATAGTTGCGGTAACTGCCCGAAGTACTGATCCCGTGGCCGTTGATATCAACCATCGCCTGCACGGCATTTTCCCGATCGGTGGGTTTCTGAATAGCCACCCGCCAGGCTTTCCCTGCCGGATTAGTACCGCGAGTGGTCACTGCTCCACCCACAGAAACCAGGTAACGACTAATCCCATTTTGCTCCATCAGGCGGGCAAGATGATCGGCGGCGTAACCTTCCCCGATAGTCGACAGATCAACATACAATCCGGGCAGATCCTTTTGTAGCCACTGCTTACCGGCAGCATTCACCACCTTCAGGTGCTGTAATCCGGTTAAGGCTTTGGCCGCATCAATTTGTGTCTGGTTCGGCGTGTGCAGAGGCTGTTTATCTGGCCCGAAGCCCCACAGATTGACCAAAGGCCCAACCGTAATGTCCATCGCCCCGTCGGTTTTCGCGCCAATGCGCAGCGACATCGTGACGATATCGCTCATCGCCTCGCTCACCGGATACGGCTCAGTGCTGGTGGATTGATTAAAAAGGGAAAGCGCAGAGTCTTTTTTCCAGGTCGACATCAGCCGATCGTCGGCATCAAGCTGATCCTGAATTTTTTTCTGCAGCGCAGCTTTCTGCGCATCATCGACATCCGCCAGGCTCACGCGCCAGTAAGTCCCCATGGTTTTACCTTCGAGCACCAGGGCCTTTGTAGCATCAGGCTGAGCGTTATCACAACCTGACAGAGCGAAAAGAGCTAGGGCAAGCCAGCCGCGGCGAATAATGCGTAAATCCATGGTGTCATTCTCCAGTTTCGGGCTTGTAAGGGTACAGCAAAAGCTATCTGGAGCGGGAGTAAGCGGCGAGTCATTGAGGTTTGAGACATAAAAAAGGCGCCTTGCGGCGCCTTTATCGGTGCTGACAAAGTGGGAAAAAGCGTGGTTTTTCCCACTTTGTGGTTATCAGCCGAAAATCAATGAATTGATTTTCCCGTTTTCTTAGCGAGCACTCTGGTATTTCTTCTATCAAAAAAGAGCGTGAGGCATAAAAAAGGCGCCTTGCGGCGCCTTTATCAGCTTGAGCGGAATTAGAACTGGTAAACCAGGCCTACACCCACAACGTCATCGGTACCGATGCCAGCAGCCTGAGTGAAGTCATTTTTGTCCAGCAGGTTGATTTTGTAGTCAACATAGGTGGACATGTTTTTGTTGAAGTAGTAAGTCGCGCCAACATCAACATATTTCAGCAGGTCCTGGTTGCCGTAACCATTGCCCAGGTCTTTGCCTTTAGACTGCAGGTAAGCCACGGACGGACGCAGACCGAAGTCAAACTGGTACTGAGCAACAATTTCGAAGTTCTGTGCTTTGTTAGCAAAGCCCAGGTCGCCAGCGCGAGTTGCATTGTAGGTCTGGGTGTACTGCGTTGCCAGATAGATGTTGTTCGCGTCGTATTTCAGGCCGCCGGTGTAGGTGGTTGCATCGTCACCGTGACCCAGCTGACTCGCTGCGTTCTGGTCTGTAGTACGTTTAGAGCTGGAAATTGCAGAACCAACGCTGAAGCCTTCACCCAGTGCATAGGTCAGGGAGCCGCCGAAGCCGTCACCGTTCTGTTTCAGCACGTCACGACCATTGTTGGTAGAACCTTCGCCGCTCTGGCTACCGTTTTTACCCTGGTATTGCAGAGCAAAGTTCAGGCCATCAACCAGACCGAAGAAGTCAGTGTTACGGTAGGTGGCAACGCCGTTAGCACGCTGCTGCAGGAAGTTGTCAGAACCGTAAGTATCGCCACCGAATTCTGGCAGAACGTCGGTCCAGGAAGTGACATCGTAAACTACGCCGTAGTTACGACCGTAGTCGAAAGAGCCTGCCTGGCCAAATTTCAGACCAGCGAATGCCAGACGAGTCCATGCCTGCTTGTCAGCAGACTCAGTGTTGTTCGCCTGAACGTTGTATTCCCACTGGCCGTAACCGGTCAGTTGGTCGTTGATCTGAGTTTCGCCTTTGAAGCCGAAGCGAACGTAAGTTTGGTCGCCGTCAGCGCTTTTGTCGTTGGAGAAATAGTGCAGACCATCAACTTTACCGTACAGGTCTAATTTATTGCCGTCTTTGTTGTAAATTTCGGCTGCGTTTGCAGCGCCTGCTACCAGCAGAGCTGGTACCAGAAGGGACAGTGCTTTAACTTTCATCTTATTAACCCTCTGTTATATGCCTTATTTTATTTACCACTGCTTACTGATTAACCCTCTAATCAGTCGGCAAATTCATTGTCCAAAACAAATACAGAATAATCCAATAAGAATATGATACGAAAACTATATAGATGTTTCATTTATCAATATAGATGTATCAAAATGTAAATAAGAGGGAACTTTTTTTAGCACGAATAGCTAAAAATATAAGCATCAATAATCAAAAAATAATAGTAATCCAATAAAATCAATTAGTTAAACAACAAATAAAAAAGTAGCACTGAATGATAATTTTTTTCTTAACTTAGGCGATAGAATCATTATCGCTATCATCATTAACTTTATTTATTACCGTCATTCGAATCTGAATGTCCGTTTACCCCTATTAGTACCGGATGCTTGCATCCGGTTTTTTTTTTACCCTTCTTTACACAACTTTAATATCCTTGTGCTACCCACGCAATTTGTAACGCTTGTTAATTAATCAACCTGCTTTTTTTCTCCATATTTCATAGGAAACACGGATTTTTCTTAAAAAAATATATCCCTCCTGACTGACACATCACTCATCAATATTTGTACAAACATCCTTCAACTGTACAAATTGCCTGCAAGACTTAACGCAAATTATTATTTAAGGATTTTTCCTAAGAATCAGTCACCTGAAAAAAAACCGAGAACCCCTTATACTGCGTCAGACTGCTGACGACACCGTCATATAAAGGTATTCTTATCCGCTGCAAGCGCTAAAATGCTAAGGCGAAACGGCTCACTAAAACAGTTGGGCTCTCTATCATCCAGGATTGGCGAGGCTTCGCCGGGTTGCATACATACAATGAGCCAGTCTGAAAATATGTCTCTAAATAAGTTCTCACTGTTCCCCGGCAACATCACTCGCTTCTTTCTGCTGCTGATCATTGTCCTGCTTGTCTCGATGGGCGTGCTGGTGCAAAGCGCCGTCAATGCCTGGCTAAAAGATAAGAGCTACCAGATTGTCGACATCACCCACGCTCTGCATAAGCGGGTAGAAACCTATCGCTATGCCACGTGGCAAATCTACGACAATATTGCTACTGCGCCTGCTTCCTCTGGGGAAAACCTACAGGAAACCCGCCTGCGTCAGGACGTCTACTACCTCGACAAACCACGCAGCAAAACCGAAGCGCTGATCTTTGGCTCCCATGACAGCTCTACGCTGGAAATGACGCAGCGAATATCCAGCTATCTGGACACGCTATGGGGGGCTGAAAGCAGCCCGTGGTCGATGTACTACCTCAACGGCCAGGACAACAGCATGATTCTGGTCTCGACGCTGCCGCTCAAAGATCTTTCCTCCGGGTTTAAAGACTCCGGCGTCGGCACCATCGTGGATTCACGCCGAGCGGAGATGCTGCAGCAGGCCAATGCTCTCGACGAACGGGAAAGCTTCTCGCCTCTGCGCAAACTTAACTGGCAAAACGGCCATTATTTCACGCTGAGAACCACGTTTAACCAGCCAGGACATCTGGCTACCGTGGTCGCATTTGATCTGCCGATTAACGACCTCATCCCGCCCACCATGTCGCTGGACAGCTTCCAGTTGGATCCTGACGAGCGCCAGCGGGCAACAGCGGCGACGACAGCAGATAAGGACGATCCTGACAGCGTCAGCATTAACTTTAATAGCGCACGCATTGAAATCACGGCGCCGGTAGCGACAACGCAGCTACAGCTGGTGTGGCAAGTCCCATTTGGCACGCTGATGATGGACACGCTGCAAAACATTCTGCTGCCGCTACTGCTGAATATTGCGCTGCTCGGGCTGGCCGTTTTTGGTTTTGCGACCTTCCGTCAGCAGCCACAGCGGCAGGCCGAAAGCAATCCAGGGAATGGCGAGCTGCAAATACTGCGTGCGCTAAATGAAGAGATTGTCGCGATCCTTCCGCTTGGACTGCTGGTGCATGACCTCGACGCGAACCGTACTGTGATCAGCAATAAAATTGCCGATCACCTGCTTCCTCACCTGAATTTGCAAAATATCATTTCAATGGCGGATCAACACCAGGGCGTAATTCAGGCCACGGTCAATAACGAGCTGTATGAGATTCGCCAGTTCCGCAGCCAGATAGCACCGCGCACACAGATTTTTGTTATCCGGGACCAGGATCGTGAAATTCTGGTGAACAAGAAGCTCAAACAGGCCCAGCGCCTGTATGAGAAAAATCAGCAGGGCCGGGCCGCCTTTATGCAGCATATTGGAGAAGCCCTTCAGCTTCCAGTTAAGCAACTGGCGGAACATGCCGCAGAAATCAACGACAGCAAGCATCTGCAGCTGGCCAACGATGCCCAGACCATTGTCCGCCTGGTCGATGAGATCCAACTGCTTAATATGCTGGAAGCCGACAGCTGGAAAACCAGCGCCAGCGAGTTTTCTATTCAGTCGCTGGTTGATGAAGTCGCGCTGTCGATGCTGCCGATTATCAAGCGTAAAGGGCTACAGCTGCTCATCAACAACAATCTGCCGGCAGATGAAAAACGCCATGGCGACAAAGATGTGCTGCGTAAAATCCTCGAGCTGCTGCTGCACTATTCCGTAACCACAACGCAGATTGGCAAAATTACGCTTGAGATTAGCGAAGAAGAAGCCGGGCCGGATCGCCTGCTGTTCCGCGTGCTGGATACCGGCAACGGGATCGGCAACGGAGAAGTGGATAATCTGCACTTCCCGTTCCTCAACGAAACCAGCGAAGACCGCTACGGCAAGGCCAATGGTCTCGCGTTTTATCTCTGCGATCGTCTTGCGCGCAAGCTGGGTGGTCATCTGAACATCAAAACCCGCCCGGACATCGGCACGCGCTATAATTTACACATCAGAATGAACGCCGAGCCGCAGGCAGATTCGCAGG
Source organism: Cedecea neteri (assembly GCF_000758305.1). NCBI lineage: Bacteria > Pseudomonadati > Pseudomonadota > Gammaproteobacteria > Enterobacterales > Enterobacteriaceae > Cedecea > Cedecea neteri. Next base: position 4,528,845 of record NZ_CP009458.1, read on the forward strand.
ACGAGAAGCTGCTGGATGACGTTGTGGCGATGCTGGATATCACCTCCAATGAGGTGCGGACAATTGTCACCCGCATGCTGGAAAACTGGGGCGCTAACTGCATTTCCCCGGACGAAAGGCTCGCGAGTCAAGACTTTGATATCTTCCTCACTGATAATCCGTCTAATCTTACTGCTTCGGGCTTGCTTTTAAGCGATGATGAAAACGGGATGCGGAAGATTGCACCTGGCCAGTTCCGGGTAAACTTTAATATCAGCAATGCAATGCAGGACGCCGTTCTGCAGCTGATTGAAAACCAACTGGCGGAAGAAGACACACCGGATTCGCCTCTGGGCGGCGACGAAAACGCTCAGCTGCACGCCAGCGGTTATTACGCGCTGTTTGTCGACACGGTACCGGAAGATGTCACCAGACTGTATACTGAATCTGCAGCGGGCGACTTTGCCGCTCTGGCTCAGACTGCGCACCGCCTGAAGGGCGTGTTTGCGATGCTGAATCTGGTGCCCGGCAAACAGTTATGTGAAACGTTGGAGCATCACATTCGTGAAAGCGATGCTCCAAACATACAAAAATATATCAGCGACATTGATGCTTACGTCAAAAGTCTGCTGTAGCAAGGTAGCCTATTACATGAACAACATGAACGTAATTATTGCTGACGACCATCCGATTGTTCTGTTCGGCATTCGCAAATCTCTTGAGCAGATCGAATGGGTGAATGTTGTCGGTGAATTCGAAGACTCCACGGCACTTATCAATAATTTACCAAAACTTGAAGCCAACGTTCTGATTACCGATCTGTCCATGCCTGGCGACAAATACGGTGATGGCATCACGCTGATTAAATACATCAAGCGTCACTTCCCGGACCTGTCGATCATCGTGCTGACCATGAACAACAACCCGGCTATCCTGAGTGCCGTGTTGGATCTGGACATTGAAGGAATTGTACTGAAACAGGGTGCGCCGACCGATCTGCCAAAAGCCCTCGCCGCGCTGCAGAAAGGCAAAAAATTCACCCCTGAGAGCGTGTCCCGCCTGCTGGAAAAAATCAGCGCTGGCGGTTATGGCGACAAACGCCTCTCACCGAAAGAGAGCGAAGTGCTTCGCCTGTTCGCAGAAGGCTTCCTGGTGACCGAGATCGCCCGCAAGCTGAACCGCAGCATCAAAACCATCAGCAGCCAGAAAAAGTCTGCAATGATGAAGCTGGGTGTGGAAAACGATATTGCTCTGCTGAACTATCTCTCGTCCGTGAGCCTGACGCCGGCGGACAAAGAATAATTTCTGCCTCAACCAAATAAAAAGCCCCGCATTTTCATGCGGGGCTTTTTTATGCGCTTATTTTACGAGACATCGCGAGTGCTTCGCACCCGGGCAGCATAAACCGCCAGCGTCTGTTTAATCACATCCAGCGTTACCGGTTTGGATAAACAACTGTCCATACCGGACTCCAGGCAGCGCTGCTTCTCTTCCGCCAGCGCGTTTGCCGTCACGCCAATCACCGGCAGCGTCAGCCCTAACTGGCGAATACGCTGTGTCAGGCGATAGCCGTCCATGTTCGGCATGTTGACGTCACTGAGTACGATATCAATATGATTTTTGCTGAGCACATTCAGCGCATCGATCCCGTCATTGGCCGTTTTGCATTGATACCCGAGCGAGCCGAGCTGATCGGCCAGCAAGCGACGGTTGATCGGATGGTCATCCACCACCAGAATCATCATGTCATCATTTTGCTCGCTTATCTCACTCGCTGCCGTCAGGGCCGGTGAACTGCCCGGCACATCCACGGTGATGCTGTAAATCCGCCCCAGCAGCGGCAGCAGTTCGTGCGGCGCCGCGACGCTGTGTACCCAACAGCCAGGTTCAAACTCAACGGGAATCCCAATATGGCGGCGGCAGAAGACAATCGCCGCCCTGCCGCCCCACGGCGCCGCCAGATTATCATCGGTAATCAGAATATCGTCGCTGCCCGGCGTTTCACCCGACCAGGATTGCGCCTGTAGCCCGTTTTTGACCAGCAAGGATTCCAGATAACTGCTGAGATAATCATTGCGAATAGCCAGCCAGCAGCGCTTGTCCGCCAGCCCTTCAACATTATTCTTCGGCGCAAACTGCGCTTTATACAATGGGATGCGAACCGTAAACTGGCTGCCCATTCCCGACTCGGTATCCACCGAGATATCACCGTCCATCATGCTGATAAGCTTTTCGCAAATCGCCAACCCCAGCCCGGTTCCCTGGAAATTGCGCTGCACGCCGGTTCCGACCTGGAAGAACGGGTCAAAAAGGCGGGTCACTTCTTTGGTCGGGATCCCTACCCCGGTATCACGCACCCGGAAGCTCAGGTAATCTCCGTTGATCGAAACATGCAGGATAATACAGCCAATATCGGTGAACTTAATCGCATTACTGAGCAGGTTGGAGATGACCTGCTGCAAGCGCATGGGGTCGCCCTGCAACGTTAAAGGTACATCGTCGTCGATAAAGCAGTACAGCCCCAGCTGCTTGCGAACCACCAGCGGCAAATAGTTGGCGGTAATGTGACTCATCACCTCGCGCGGAGAAAACTCACGCGGCTCAATCTTCAACTGCTCTGACTCGATTTTCGAGAAGTCGAGAATGTCGCTGATGATTTTCAGCAGCAGGCTCGACGAGTTGTTCATCGCCGTGACCAGTCTGTCCACGCCCTTCGGCAGCTCTTTGGTCTGCAGGAGATCGAGGTTACCGATAATGCCGTACAGCGGCGTACGCAGCTCGTGGCTGACGGTGGCGAGGAACATGGATTTCGACTGGCTCGCCTGCTCAGAGGCCTGGGCCATCTCCTGCAGGGACTCCTCCATCTTCACGCGGGCGCTGACGTCAACCAGCACGCAAATTGCCACATTCTCATTGCGGTAGCGCGAATGCACAAAGCTGATCTGCAGATTGGTGTGGTTGCTGGTCATCACATCGACAAAATTGACCTGCTGGCCGCAGATTATCTGCGTCAGCCGCTGCCTGTCCTCGTGCGTCAACATATTGAGGTAATTGTGCGCCAGTTCGTTACTCAGAATATTCGTGCCGTCCTGGGTGCGCAAAATACAGATACCAACAGGTGCAGACGCGACGATTTTCCGGTTGAACTGCTCGTGCTCTTCCAGTCGCTGGGCGTCGCTTTCGGCCGGAATAAAGATCCTGCGTTCATACATTCGCGCCAGGGTAAACAACACAATACCCACCAGTACGTTGAGTAAAACCGCATTAAGGATCAGCATTCTGATGCTTTCCAGCACCAGATCGACAGGCACAGAGTAAATTACGCTCAGCGAAGACGGCGGCAGATTTTTCTTCAATACCAGCGCCTTAAAACCTGACGTATAGCCAAACCAGGCGCGATCCTGAATCCAGCGACTTTCCGGCTCAATACGTGATTCCGGGCCGGTCAGCGAAATCAGCGGATGACCGTTTTCATCCAGAATCGTGACGCCAATAGGCAGCGTGCCCGGCGTCAGGAAGTTCTCCATCCGCACAGTTTGCTCAATCCCCAACAGCGCCTGGAGACGGTTCGCCAGATAGACCGGCGTCAGCGTATAGAAGTAACCAATACCAGGGCGCGGCCCCTGCCCAATCCAGTAAATGCTGTTAGCCCGTTCATCCTGCGGCGCGGTACGGTACTTCATGATGCGCTCATGCAGCGTTTTCAGCGCATTTTCCCGCTCCAGCGGCATATCACGCAGCCCAAAATCTGCCATGCAAAGATTATCGCCGCCAATCAGGAACACCCGGTTGAGATCGTACGCAGCGGAGAAGTTATCGCGCCAGTAGCGCAGGAACCAGGACAGCGACTGCAGCGAACTGCGCCAGGTCGCGCTCACCGCCGAACAGTCAGAGTCCGGGAACAGGGGCATAAACGTGGGGGCATCGGTTTTATCCGCGCTTTGATCGAGCGGAGGGAGCACGCCGTTGGGCGCCGTGAGGCGGTTTTCAGCAATGTACTTCAGCTCTTTCACCACGTCCGACGTGCGCTGTATGTAGCGCTGGGCCTGGTCAAAGCTGATGTTAAATTCCTGACGAATCTCCGACTCTTTATCGTGCAGCGCGTTGACGATGTAAAATACGGAAAACAGCGCGATAAGCAGCCAGAGCAGAAGCGCCAACGCCCTGAACAGGTAGCGCGAAATTTTAAGGGTGCTGCGAAAAGAGACGAAGTATTTCAAATTGGGCCTGAAAGTACGCGAGCGAGTGAACAGAGATGCGCTTAAGGTAGCCGCAAAACCTTTGTCCCGCAACGGCAAACAAAAAAGGCCGCTTGCGCGGCCTTTTTTACAGACTATTCCGGATTATTCGTCCGCTTCGTCGGCAACATCATCATCGGTATCCGCTTCCGGCGCGATATCATCGTCCCCTTCTGCAACGCTACCGTCGATGCTGTCCAGCTCTTCGTCATCCACAGGCTCGGCGACGCGCTGCAGGCCCACAACGCTTTCGTCTTCCGCAGTACGGATGAGAATAACGCCCTGGGTGTTACGCCCAACCACGCTGACTTCAGACACACGAGTACGCACCAGCGTACCGGCATCGGTGATCATCATGATCTGGTCGGTGTCTTCCACCTGCACCGCCCCAACGACGCTGCCGTTACGTTCGGTGACTTTGATGGAGATAACGCCCTGCGTTGCACGAGACTTAGTTGGATACTCGGCCGCCGCGGTACGTTTACCATAACCATTCTGCGTAACGGTCAGAATCGCGCCGTCACCGCGAGGAATGATCAGCGACACCACTTTGTCGTCACCGGCAAGTTTGATCCCGCGAACGCCCGTTGCGGTACGGCCCATGGTACGAACGGCGTCTTCTTTGAAGCGCACCACTTTACCTGCAGCCGAGAACAGCATCGCTTCGTCGCTGCCGTTGGTTAAATCAACGCCAATCAGCTCGTCACCTTCGTTAAGGTTAACGGCGATGATGCCCGCAGAACGCGGACGACTGAAGTCGGTCAGCGCTGTTTTCTTCACGGTGCCGCTTGCGGTCGCCATGAACACGTTGATGCCTTCTGCGTACTCGCGCACCGGCAGAATTGCGGTGATGCGCTCGTCCTGCTCCAGCGGCAGCAGGTTCACAATTGGGCGGCCACGCGCGCCACGGCTCGCTTCCGGCAGCTGATACACCTTCATCCAGTACAGGCGACCACGGCTGGAGAACAGCAGGATCGTGTCGTGGGTGTTGGCCACCAGCAGGCGGTCAATAAAGTCTTCTTCTTTAATACGGGCGGCCGACTTGCCTTTGCCACCGCGACGCTGCGCTTCATAATCGGTCAGCGGCTGATACTTCACATAGCCCTGGTGAGACAGGGTGACCACCACATCTTCCTGGTTGATCAGATCTTCAATGTTGATATCTGCGGTGTTAGCGGTGATCTCGGTGCGGCGGTTATCGCCGAACTGATCGCGCATCGCTTCCAGCTCTTCGCGAATCACTTCCATCAGGCGCTCTGCGCTGCCCAGGATGTGCAGCAGTTCGGCGATCTGCTCCAGCAGCTCTTTATACTCGTCGAGCAGTTTTTCGTGCTCAAGGCCGGTCAGTTTCTGCAGACGCAGATCCAAAATCGCCTGAGCCTGCTGCTCGGTGAGGAAGTATTTGCCGTCACGGATGCCAAACTCTGGCTCCAGCCACTCAGGACGAGCAGCATCGTCGCCCGCGCGCTCAAGCATTGCAGAAACGTTGCCCAGGTCCCAGGAACGGGCCACCAGGCTCGCTTTTGCTTCGGCAGCATTTGGCGAGTTACGAATAAGCTCGATGATCGGGTCGATATTCGCCAGAGCGATCGCCAGACCTTCGAGGATGTGTGCGCGGTCGCGCGCTTTGCGCAGCTCAAAGATGGTACGACGAGTCACCACTTCGCGGCGGTGGCGCACGAATGCAGACAGGATCTCTTTCAGGGTCATGATCTTCGGCTGACCATGGTGCAATGCCACCATGTTAATACCGAAGGAAACCTGCAGCTGAGTCTGGGAATACAGGTTATTGAGCACCACTTCGCCCACGGCGTCGCGTTTAATCTCAATAACAATACGCATACCGTCTTTATCAGACTCATCGCGCAGGGCGCTGATGCCTTCCACGCGTTTGTCTTTGACCAGCTCGGCGATTTTCTCGATCAGGCGAGCTTTGTTCACCTGATACGGAATTTCGTGAACGATAATGGTCTCGCGGCCGGTTTTCGCGTCCGCTTCGACTTCAGCACGGGCGCGAATATAAATTTTACCGCGGCCGGTACGATACGCTTCTTCAATACCGCGGCGGCCGTTAATGATAGCGGCAGTCGGGAAATCCGGGCCAGGGATGTGTTCCATCAGCCCTTCAACGCTGATGTTCTCGTCTTCAATATAGGCGAGGCAGCCGTTGATCACTTCGGTAATGTTGTGCGGCGGAATGTTCGTCGCCATCCCGACTGCGATACCGGATGCACCGTTTACCAGCAGGTTAGGAATTTTGGTTGGCATGACGTCTGGAATTTTTTCGGTGCCGTCGTAGTTATCGACGAAATCAACCGTCTCTTTTTCCAGGTCTGCCATCAGCTCGTGGGCGATTTTCGACATACGGATTTCCGTATAACGCATCGCCGCGGCGGAGTCGCCGTCTACGGAACCGAAGTTACCCTGGCCGTCGACCAGCATGTAACGCAGGGAAAATGGCTGTGCCATACGGACGATGGTGTCATAAACCGCGGTATCACCATGAGGGTGATATTTACCGATAACGTCACCAACAACACGGGCGGATTTTTTGTATGCTTTGTTCCAGTCATTGCCCAATACGTTCATCGCGTAAAGCACGCGACGGTGTACCGGCTTAAGTCCATCGCGGACATCTGGCAGTGCGCGGCCGACAATAACCGACATCGCATAATCCAGATACGAGCTCTTTAGCTCTTCCTCAATGTTGACCGGCGTAATTTCTCTGGCAAGGTCGCTCATGTAACCGCTATCCCTCTACTGTTTTCCCGGATTCAAAGGTCGCAAATTATAACACATCCGGCCCTGTGTGGGGAAACCTCAACGCAATTGTCGGCGCTTTATTCACGCCGTTAGCCTGATATACTGCCTGCCTTAACATCTGCAAGGAGTCACCGCTGTAATGAATGCTGAAAACCAACCGGTTACGCAGAACGTCGACCACGAGGAAATCGCCAAATTTGAAGCTGTCGCTTCCCGCTGGTGGGATCTGGAAGGCGAGTTTAAGCCGCTGCACCGTATCAATCCTCTGCGTTTGGGTTATATCAATCAGCGCGCCGGTGGTCTGTTCGGCAAAACCGTGCTCGACGTTGGCTGCGGCGGCGGCATTCTGGCGGAGAGCATGGCGCGTGAAGGCGCCAACGTCACCGGCCTGGATATGGGCTTTGAACCGCTGCAGGTGGCTCGCCTTCACGCGCTGGAAAGCGGCGTTAAGGTGGACTATGTCCAGGAGACCGTAGAAGAACACGCGAGCAAACATGCCGGGAAGTACGACGTCGTAACCTGTATGGAAATGCTGGAGCACGTGCCTGACCCACAGTCTGTGGTTCACGCCTGCGCGCGCTTAGTTAAACCCGGCGGCCACGTCTTCTTCTCCACCATCAACCGCAACGGCAAAGCCTGGCTGATGGCCGTCGTCGGCGCAGAGTATGTGATGCGCATGGTGCCGAAAGGCACGCACGATGTTAAAAAGTTTATCAAGCCCGCCGAACTCTTACGCTGGGTGGATGAAACCCCGCTGCGCGAGCGCCATATGACCGGATTACATTTCAACCCCATCACCAACGTATTCAAGCTTGGCCCTGGGGTAGATGTTAATTATATGCTGCATACTGAAGCATAAATCGGCATATCGTATAAGGATTGATTATCGATAATTGCGCCAGAGTCGTTGCGCAATTATCGATGAAGTTTAAGAAATCAGCACCCGATCAAAATTTTCATTTTTTTTGCATCCCATTGACAATTCCCTCAAGCCTTACGTGACGTGGACTTACGAAAAAAGCGCCCTGGGGAACCTCATTTTATTGATGAAATCAATACTTGTACTGAACGGATTCCTTACTAGAATACTCACCATCTAGTGACCAATTTGTCACCCACCCCCTATATATAGTATTTATCCACAGAGTTAGTCACAGGCTAGCGGATGTGTATAAATCAGGGGAAAACTCATCTCACGGACAGGTAAAACTCACATGAATCAGAGTCTGCTGGTTACAAAACGCGATGGCAGCCAAGAGCGCATCAATCTGGATAAAATTCATCGGGTACTCGACTGGGCCGCTGAGGGTCTGAACAACGTCTCCGTTTCCCAGGTTGAGCTGCGTTCCCATATCCAGTTTTACGACGGCATCAAGACTTCTGACATTCATGAAACCATCATCAAGGCTGCAGCCGATCTGATCTCCCGTGACGCACCGGATTATCAGTACCTCGCCGCTCGCCTGGCAATTTTCCACCTGCGTAAAAAAGCTTACGGCCAGTTTGAGCCACCGAAGCTTTACGATCAGGTTGTGAAAATGGTTGAGATGGGTAAATACGATCGTCACCTGCTGGAAGACTACACGGAAGAAGAGTTCGAGCAGATGAACGATTTCATCGATCACTGGCGTGACATGAACTTCTCTTACGCGGCGGTGAAGCAGCTCGAAGGTAAATACCTCGTGCAGAACCGCGTCTCCGGTGAAATCTACGAAAGCGCGCAGTTCCTCTATATTCTGGTCGCCGCCTGCCTGTTCTCCGGCTACCCGCGTGAAACCCGTCTCAGCTACGTGAAACGTTTCTACGACGCGGTGTCCACCTTCAAGATTTCCCTGCCTACGCCAATCATGTCCGGCGTGCGCACCCCGACCCGTCAGTTTAGCTCCTGCGTACTGATCGAGTGCGGCGACAGCCTGGATTCTATCAACGCCACCTCCAGCGCGATCGTGAAATACGTTTCCCAGCGCGCTGGCATCGGTATCAACGCCGGCCGCATTCGTGCACTGGGCAGCCCGATTCGCGGTGGTGAAGCGTTCCACACCGGCTGTATCCCGTTCTACAAACACTTCCAGACCGCGGTGAAGTCCTGCTCCCAGGGCGGCGTGCGCGGCGGGGCGGCAACGCTGTTCTACCCGATGTGGCATCTGGAAGTAGAAAGCCTGCTGGTGCTGAAAAACAACCGTGGTGTGGAAGGCAACCGCGTGCGCCACATGGACTACGGCGTACAGATCAACAAGCTGATGTACACCCGCCTGCTGAAGGGCGAAGAGATCACCCTGTTCAGCCCGTCTGACGTGCCGGGACTGTACGACGCTTTCTTCGCCGACCAGGACGAGTTCGAACGCCTGTACACCAAATACGAAAAAGACGACAGCATCCGTAAACAGCGCGTGAAAGCGGTGGAACTGTTCTCCCTGATGATGCAGGAACGCGCCTCCACCGGCCGTATCTACATCCAGAACGTTGACCACTGCAACACCCACAGCCCGTTCGACCCGGCGATTGCCCCGGTGCGCCAGTCCAACCTGTGTCTGGAAATCGCCCTGCCGACCAAACCGTTGGACGACGTCAACGATGAAAACGGCGAAATCGCCCTGTGTACGCTGTCCGCGTTCAACCTTGGCGTGATTAACGGCCTGGACGATCTGGAAGAGATGGCCGTGCTGGCTGTTCGCGCGCTCGACGCCCTGCTCGACTACCAGGATTACCCAATTCTGGCGGCAAAACGCGGCGCCATGGGTCGTCGTACCCTGGGTATCGGCGTGATTAACTTTGCCTATTATCTGGCGAAGCACGGCGTACGTTACTCCGACGGCAGCGCAAACAACCTGACGCACAAGACTTTCGAAGCCATTCAGTACTACCTGCTGAAAGCGTCAAACGAGCTGGCGAAAGAGCAAGGTGCCTGCCCGTGGTTCAATGAAACCACCTATGCAAAAGGCATCCTGCCAATCGACACCTATAAGAAAGATCTGGATGCCATCAGCAACGAGCCGCTGCATCTGGACTGGGAAGGCCTGCGTGAGTCCATCAAAACTCACGGCCTGCGCAACTCCACGCTTTCTGCCCTGATGCCGTCCGAGACCTCTTCGCAGATCTCCAACGCCACCAACGGCATCGAGCCGCCGCGCGGCCACATCAGCATTAAAGCGTCGAAAGACGGGATCCTGCGCCAGGTTGTGCCGGATTATGAAGCGCTGAAAAACAACTACGAACTGCTGTGGGAAATGCCGAGCAACGACGGCTATCTGCAGCTGGTTGGCCTGATGCAGAAGTTTATCGACCAGTCGATCTCTGCCAACACCAACTACGACCCAACGCGCTTCCCGTCAGGCAAAGTGCCAATGCAGCAGCTGCTGAAGGATCTGCTCACCGCCTATAAATTCGGCGTGAAGACCCTGTACTATCAAAACACCCGTGACGGCGCGGAAGACACTCAGGATGACCTGGCGCCTTCCATCCAGGACGATGGCTGCGAAAGCGGCGCATGTAAAATCTGATTGTCGTTTTTCCCTCACCTCTGCTTATCCCGGCCCCGTGCCAGTCCCCTCTCCCTTAGGGAGAGGGTCAGGGTGAGGGAAAACAAAATAACGGAATACAAATAATGGCTTACACTACTTTTTCACAGACGAAAAACGATCAGCTCGCCGAGCCTATGTTCTTTGGCCAGTCGGTCAACGTCGCGCGCTACGACCAGCAGAAATACGACATCTTCGAAAAGCTGATTGAAAAGCAGCTCTCCTTCTTCTGGCGCCCGGAAGAAGTAGACGTCTCCCGCGACCGTATCGACTTCCAGGCGCTGCCGGAGCATGAGAAGCACATCTTCATCAGCAACCTGAAGTACCAGACGCTGCTGGATTCCATCCAGGGCCGCAGCCCGAACGTCGCTTTACTGCCGCTGATCTCCATTCCTGAGCTGGAGACCTGGGTTGAAACCTGGGCGTTTAGCGAGACCATTCACTCTCGTTCTTACACCCATATCATCCGCAACATCGTGAACGATCCGGCGATCGTCTTCGACGATATCGTCACCAATCAGGAAATCCTCAAGCGCGCCAAAGACATCTCTGGCTACTACGACGACCTGATTGAGATGACCAGCTACTGGCACCTGCTGGGCGAAGGCACGCACAACGTGAACGGCAAAACCGTCACCGTGAACCTGCGTGCGCTGAAGCGTCAGTTGTACCTCTGCCTGATGAGCGTTAACGCCCTGGAAGCGATTCGCTTCTACGTGAGCTTCGCCTGTTCCTTCGCTTTTGCCGAGCGTGAGCTGATGGAAGGTAACGCCAAAATCATCAAGCTGATCGCCCGCGACGAAGCCCTGCACCTGACCGGCACCCAGCATATGCTGAACCTGATGCGCAGCGGCGAAGACGATCCGGAAATGGCCGAAATCGCCGTTGAATGCCGCCAGGAATGCTACGACCTGTTCGTGCTGGCCGCTCAGCAGGAAAAAGAGTGGGCAGATTACCTGTTCCGCGACGGCTCGATGATCGGCCTGAACAAAGACATCCTCTGCCAGTATGTGGAGTACATCACCAACATCCGCATGCAGGCTGTGGGCCTTGACCTGCCGTTCCAGACTCGCTCTAACCCGATTCCGTGGATCAACGCGTGGCTGGTGTCCGACAACGTTCAGGTTGCGCCGCAGGAAGTGGAAGTCAGCTCCTACCTGGTGGGCCAGATTGACTCGGAAGTCGATACCGACGATCTGAGCAACTTCCAGCTGTAAACAATGGGCCGCATTACGCTCAGCATTACCGGTGCGCAGTTGATGAGCGAAGAGGAACACCCTTCGCTGCTGGCGGCGCTGGAGTCACACAAAGTCTGCGTAGAGTATCAGTGCCGGGAAGGCTATTGCGGTTCGTGCCGCACTAAGCTGCTGGCGGGTGAAGTTCAGTGGCTGACCGAGCCGCTGGCGTTTATCCAGCCCGGTGAAATTCTCCCCTGCTGCTGCAAAGCGCGGGGAGATATCGAACTCGAGATGTAGTGATGTAAAAAAGGCCGCAAATGCGGCCTTTTTCATTAGCGATTACGGCTTATTCAGAAACCGCACGGCCTTATCCGGGAAGTCAGTAAACAGCCCATCCACGCCTGCCTGGTTATACAGCACGTCGTACAGCTGATTCACATCGCTCACGTAGTCCGGCAGCGCGTCCGCCCTCACCGTGTAAGGATGCACGGTCAATTTGCTGGCGTGCGCTTCGGTCACCATGTCGGTGAGCTTCACGTTCCCTTTGGTTGACGCCTTCTCCACCAGCATATGGTAGTCCGGGCCAATGCCGTCGGCATACTGGGCAATCTGCTTCATCGCACCAGGCTTAAACATCCAGTCGTAGCTGTAGTTCACCCATTTGCCGTCCGGCTGTTTTTCCTGAGTCTCATTCCAGTCGGTATAGGCGATAAGCTGCACCAGGTTAAGGTTCATGCCCATCTTCGGCTCAAGCTCGTTTTTAATGCGCTTCAGTTCGGCGGCATCAAAACACTGAAGATAAACCTTATCCTGCTTGCTGGTGTAGCCATACTGCTTCAGCACCTCAAGGGTTTTCGCCGCAATATCCTTACCTTCCTGGTGGTGGAACCACGGCGCTTTTATCTCAGGGTAGATGCCAATATTTTTCCCGGTGGAATGGTTCAGCCCCTGAACAAACTCGATCTCTTCTTCAAAGGTGTACACGCGGAAGTCGGATTTACCCATCGGGAAACGCCCCGGATAAGTCTGCACCTGCTTGCCGTTAACAATGTCGAAGCCCTCGGTGAACTTCAGGGACTTGATTTCCGCCAGCGTAAAGTCGATGGCGTAGTAACGCCCGTCTTTACGTGCCCTGTCCGGGAAGCGCTTCGCGACGTCGGTCACCCTGTCCAGATAGTGGTCATGCAACACCACCAGTCTGTCGTCTTTGGTCATCACCAGGTCTTGCTCAAGATAATCCGCGCCCTGAGCATAGGCCATCGCCTTCGCCGGCAGCGTGTGCTCGGGCAGGTAGCCGCTGGCGCCCCGGTGGGCAATCACGATTTTATCCGTCGTCTGGGCGAAGACGCTGCTGGTTGCCACCAGCACCACGCCCGCCAGTAAAGATTTTGCCATCAGTTTCATGGTGTTTTCCTTAGCCGTTTTTCAGCATTTTTTCATCGTGGTGTTTACGCTCACCAATCATCACCACAATCAGCAACAGCACGGCCAAAATACTGCCGCCAATCATCACGATAAAGCCGCCGTCCCAGCCGAAGAAGTCCACGGTGTAGCCGACAATCGCGCTGGCCGCGACCGAGCCGCCCAGGTAGCCAAACAGGCCGGTAAAGCCCGCTGCCGTCCCTGCCGCTTTCTTAGGTGCAAGCTCAAGCGCATGCAGGCCAATCAGCATCACCGGGCCGTAAATCAGGAAGCCGATAACGATCATACAGGCCATATCCACGCCCGGATTGCCCGGCGGGTTGAGCCAGTAAACCACGGTGGCAATTGTCACCAGCACCATGAAGAACACGCCTGTCGCGCCGCGGTTACCTTTGAACACCTTGTCCGACATCCAGCCACACAGCAGCGTGCCGGGAATACCCGCGTATTCATAAAGGAAGTAGGCCCACGAGGATTTATCCAACGCGAAGTGCTTCACTTCTTTCAGGTAAGTTGGCGACCAGTCCAGGATGCCGTAACGCAGCAAATAGACAAACACGTTGGCAATGGCGATGTACCACAGCAGACGGTTAGGGAAGACGTACTTCATGAAGATCTGCTTAGCCGTCAGCTCTTCTTCCGCTTTCTCGCTGTAATCGTCCGGGTAGTCGTTTTTGTACTCTTCAATCGGCGGCAGGCCGCAGGATTGAGGCGTGTCGCGCATTAAACCGAAAGCGATAATCGCCACAATGATGGCGGCGAAAGCGGGCATGTACAGCGCCGCATGCCAGTCGTTAAACCACGCCATCCCCAGCAGGAACAGCAGCGGAGGAATACCGCCCCCGACGTTATGGGCGCAGTTCCAGACGGAAACAATGCCCCCACGCTCTTTCTGCGACCACCAGTGCACCATGGTGCGCCCGCACGGCGGCCATCCCATGCCCTGGAACCAGCCACAGGCAAACAGCAGCACAAACATGATTGCGATGCTGGACGTTGCCCACGGCACAAAGCCCATAAACAGCATCACGGCGGCGGCAAGAATCAGCCCGGCGGGTAGAAATACGCGCGGATTCGAGCGATCAGAGACCGAACCCATGATGAATTTCGAAAATCCGTAAGCGATCGAAATCCCGGAAAGTGCAAAACCGAGATCGCCTCGGGAGAAGCCCTGCTCCACCAGATACGGCATCGCAAGGGTAAAGTTTTTCCTCACCAGATAGTAAGCGGCATAACCAAAAAAGATGCCCATGAAGATTTGCCAGCGCAGGCGGCGATAGGTCGGGTCTATCTGCTCCTTTGGCAAACGCGCCTGGTGCGCGGCAGGTCTAAAGATACTAAGCATACGAGCCTCCGTGGCCTGGATTTGCGGCGGGAGCAAACGGCTCCTGCCAAATGTTCTTTTGCGAGCGCATGGTAGTTATCTGTGCGCGTATTTACTGTGAAACATCGCACACAATGTTACATTTTTATTACAAAAAGGCGAAATAGTGCATATTTCTATTAATAATTTTCGTTTATTGCTCGAATTTGCTCGCAATCAAACATTCCACACTTTCTTTATGGCTGAATAACGGTAATGAAAAAGGGGATAAAGGAGCGCCATGTGAGCAGAGAAACGGACGTGATAATCATCGGCGGAGGAGCGACCGGGGCTGGCATAGCACGAGACTGCGCCCGCCGCGGGCTAAAAGTTCTGCTGCTTGAACGCCACGACATCGCGACGGGTGCCACCGGCCGCAATCACGGCCTGCTTCACAGCGGCTCACGCTATGCGGTCACCGACGGGGAATCCGCCAAAGAGTGCATCGAAGAAAACCGCATTCTGCGGCGGATTGCCCGCCACTGTATCGAGCCCACGGATGGCCTGTTTATCACCCTGCCGGAAGATGATCTGGCATTCCAAAGCGGGTTTATCGCCGCCTGTCGCCAGGCCGGTATTCCAGCAGAAGCGTTGGATCCCAAAGAGGCATTACGGCTGGAGCCGTCAGCAAATCCATCTCTTCTCGGCGCGGTGCGCGTCCCGGATGGCACGGTCGATCCATTCCGCCTCACCGCCGCTAACATGCTTGATGCCAAAGAACACGGGGCAGAAGTGCTGACGGGTTGCGAAATCACCGGCCTGATTCGTGAAGGCTCCCGCGTTTGTGGCGTGCGCGTCTTCAACCATCTTACCCGCCAGGCAGGTGAATTCCGGGCGCCAATGGTGGTAAATGCCGCAGGGATCTGGGGGCAGCGCATCGCAGAATACGCCGATCTCAGCGTAAAAATGTTCCCGGCCAAAGGAGCATTACTGATCCTCGGCCACCGCATCAACAACATGGTCATCAACCGCTGCCGCAAACCGGCAGACGCCGATATTCTGGTACCCGGCGATACCATCTCGCTCATCGGAACCACCTCGACACATATCGGCTACGACCAAATCGACAACATGTGCGTCACGCCGGATGAAGTGGACACGCTGATTCGTGAAGGGGAAAAACTGGCTCCGGTGCTTGGCCGAACGCGCATTCTTCGGGCCTACGCTGGCGTCCGGCCTCTGGTTGCCAGCGACAACGATCCTACCGGGCGCAGCGTCAGCCGAGGAATTGTGCTGCTGGACCACGCGAAACGCGACGGCATGGATGGCTTCATCACCATTACCGGCGGGAAACTGATGACCTACCGCTTGATGGCGGAGTGGGCAACGGACCTGGTTTGCGAGCGTTTAGGGAACACCACGCCCTGCTCCACGGCTTCGGCGTCGCTGCCGGGCTCCGAGCAGACCGCGGAGCAAACGCTGGGGAAAGTTATCTCCTTACCGCCAACAATTCGCGGCTCCGCAGTCTGGCGGCACGGTGACCGCGCAACGCGGCTGCTCAATAACAGCCGACTCAGCAACAGCCTGGTGTGCGAATGCGAAGCCGTCACCACCGGCGAAGTGCGCTATGCCATTGATGCCCTTGGTGTAAAAAACCTGGGAGATTTGCGCCGCAGAACGCGCGTCGGCATGGGCACCTGCCAGGGCGAGCTGTGCGCCTGCCGGGCAGCCGGTCTCCTGCAACGCTTCCAGCTCACTACGCCTGCCCAATCGCTGGAGCAACTCTCTCACTTCCTCAACGAACGCTGGAAGGGCGTTCGGCCTGTCGCCTGGGGGAATACATTGCGAGAAAGCGAATTTACCGCCTGGGTTTACCAGGGATTGTGCGGCCTGGACAACGGAGAACAGGGATGAAATTTGACACGATTATCATTGGCAGCGGCCTGGCCGGACTGACAGCCGGCATAAAGCTGGCGGAGAGCGGCCAGCGCTGCGCCATCGTCAGCCGAGGGCAAAGCGCGCTGCATTTTTCTTCTGGTTCACTGGATTTGCTTTCGACGTTACCGGACGGCACTCCCGTTCACCAACCAGAGGCCGCACTGGAAAACCTGGCCGGGCAAGCGCCTCAGCATCCCTACAGCCTGATGGGCAAAGAAAACGTGCTGGCGCTTGCCGCAGAGAGTGAACAACTGCTGGCCAGGGCTGGCATTCCGCTGGTGGGGCATCACCGCCAGAATCACCTCAGAATCACGCCGCTGGGCAAGCAAAGAGCCAGCTGGCTCAGCCCGCCGGAAGTGCCGCAGGCGCCGTTGCCCTGGAAAAAAGTGACGGTGATTAATATTGCTGGCTTCCTGGACTTTCAGGCGGAACTGGTGGCGGGCTCACTGTCTGCCACCGGTTGTAACGTGCACGTCGCCGAGCTTACCCTGCCCGTGCTTGATGTCTTGCGAAATAACCCAAGCGAGTTTCGGGCCGTAAACATCGCCCGGGTACTGGATCTGCCGGAAAACCTCTCAACGCTGGTGGATGAACTCAGGCTGCTGCTGGGCAGCGGCGAGGCCATGATTCTGCCCGCCTGCCTGGACCTGGAAGCCCAAACGGTGATAGCCGTTGAGCAGGCTCTCGGTGTGCCGGTAAAACTCCTGCCAACCCTGCCGCCTTCGGTACTTGGGATGAGGCTACACAATGCGCTCCGCCGCCGTTTTCAGTCCCTGGGCGGGCTTATCATGCCCGGAGATACCGTGACCGGCGCTCAGCTTGAACAAGGCTGCATCCATGCCCTGTTCACCAAAAATCATCGTGAAGTGCCGCTGCGGACCCAGCATGTCATCCTGGCCAGCGGCAGCTTTTTCAGCGGCGGGCTGGAGGCTACCCGGCAACACGTCATCGAACCTATCTTCGGGCTGGACGTGAACATCCAGGCCGAGCGAGCCACCTGGAGTAAGACAGATTTCTTCACGCCGCAGCCCTGGCTGCAGTTTGGTCTCACCGTGAATAACCACTTCCAGCCGTCTCACCACGGGGAACACACTAAAAATCTCTACGCTATTGGCTCGGTGCTGGGAGGCTTTGATCCTATTCAGCAGGGATGCGGAGCCGGCGTGTCGATGCTCACGGCGCTCTGTGTGGCCAATCAAATCCTTGTTACAGCGGAGGCTTGCCATGAACCTGCTTGATGAAACCAGCTTTGAAAGCTGCATTAAATGCACGGTCTGCACCACGGCTTGCCCGGTCAGCCGCGTACGCCCGGAATATCCAGGGCCAAAACAGGCCGGGCCCGACGGGGAAAGGCTGCGCCTGAAAGATCCCTCGCTTTATGACGACGCGCTAAAATACTGCACCAACTGCAAGCGCTGTGAAGTCTCCTGCCCGTCCGAAGTCAAAATTGGCGATATCATCCAGCGGGCGCGGGCCAAATATGGCGAACATAAACCTTCGCTGCGGGATGCGATTCTCAGCCATACGGATTTACTCGGTACGCTCTCCACGCCTTTCGCTCCGCTGATCAACGCTACTACCGGTATGAAGCCGGTACGCAAGCTGCTGGATAAAACCCTGAAAATTGATTCCCACCGCGAGTTGCCTAAATATTCCTTCGGTACCTTCCGCCAGTGGTATCGACGCCAGGCGGCGCACCAGGCCAGCTTCCCGCAACAGGTTGCTTTCTTCCACGGCTGTTTCGTGAACTACAACCATCCGCAGCTCGGCAAAGACATGGTCAAAGTGCTTAACGCGATGGGCATCGGCGTCCAGTTGTTGCAAAGAGAAAAATGCTGTGGCGTGCCGCTTATCGCCAACGGCTTTATCGAAAAGGCAAAGAAACAGGCAAGGGTAAATGCCAGCTCGCTGGAAGAGGCCGTGATACAGCGCGGGCTGCCGGTCATTACGACTTCGTCAACCTGTACCTTCACGCTGCGCGATGAATATCCGCATATTCTTGGCATCGACACAGCTCCGGTTCGCGAACAGATTGAGCTCGCCACGCGTTATATCTGGAAACTGCTGGAAGAGGATGGCAGAACGCTACCGTTAAAAAACACGCCGCTGCGTATCGCTTACCATACGCCTTGCCATATGGAGAAAATGGGCTGGACGCTTTATTCCATTGAGCTGCTGCGCCGCATTCCCGGCGTGGAACTGGTGATGCTGGACTCCCAGTGCTGCGGCATTGCCGGCACCTATGGTTTTAAAAAGGAGAATTACCCAACGTCCCAGCGCATCGGCGCCCCGCTGTTTCAGCAAATTGAAGAGAGTGGCGTAGACCTGGTGGTAACGGACTGCGAAACCTGTAAATGGCAGATAGAAATGTCCACCAGTAAACGCTGCGAGCACCCGATCACGCTGCTGGCCCGGGCGCTCGCCTGAAGTTTAGAGGCTGCCCGACTCTAAGACATTAATCCAGCCGTGCTCACTTTCCAGCGGCTGGCCGTTGAACCAGCGGCGCAGCACATTAAGCGCCATCATGGCGCAGACTTCCTGGCGTATTGCCAGCGCGTGGCGGCTGGTTCCAAACTTCACGCCCAGTCCAAAAGTGCCGTCTGGCGTGGAGAGCGCAAAATTAATCTGCTGCCCTTCTTCGCCAGAAATCACCAGAGCCAGACTGCTCTGTTGGTTCAGTCGCAATGCTGCGCTGGACGCTAACGCCTCAGCCAATGTTTCAGTTGCCTGCGGTAAAACACGGCTCGCCCGAAGTGCGGCCTGCGCCCGGTTTAACTGTAGCGCCAGCAGGCCCCCGGTAAACTGTTCGCTAATCGCGATGGTGAGAGAACGCTCAGCAAGGCGACGTGCTATTTGTGCAGGAAGCCCTTCGGTACCCTCAAAAATCAGACTTTCCCCTGCTACACGGCGAACTTCCGGCCAGACGGCCTCCATCGCTTCACGCTGGCTGGCCGGGCCGGTCAGTTTAAGCTCAATGATGGGCATCGATGAGCGATAGCCCATCACCACCCCCTCAGGCAGCGCCAGCGGATCAAGAGATTGCGCCAGCTCGCTCTCGGAGCGCCCAAAGGTGGTTAAACGCAGGCATATTGGCGGCTCGGGAAGCGTAAAACGTTCACGCAGCCGGGGCATGATTTGTTTGTCCACCATCGCCTTAAATTCTGACGGTACGCCGGGGGTGAAAAACATCAGGCAGCGGTTTAAGGTCAATGCAAAGCCGCAGGCGGTACCCACGGGATTGTCGATCATTTCACTGTTGGCCGGGATTTGCGCCTGCTTACGGTTGCTCGGTGCCATCACCCGCCCACGCTCGGCAAAAAACTGCTCCATATAGGTTAACCATTCCGCGTGCTCAACCAGCTCAACGCCCGCCGCCGTAGCCGCCGCCAGTGCACTTAAATCATCGCTGGTTGGCCCCAGGCCACCGTTAACAATCAGCACATCGGCTTCATGGCTTCGCTCTTTCAGCACGGCAACCAGGTCAGGCAGACTGTCGCCGACCGTATTGCGGCGTGACATGGGTAACCCCTGATTAAAGAAATAGTCGGCAAGCCAGGCAGCATTGGTATCGGTAATTTGCCCGTACAGCACTTCATCGCCAGTGGACAGCATTTCTACTTTTAACATCTTTTACTCCGCAGCAGGGGAACGCCCCACTATAGCGCAGGCACCAAAGAACGGCAGGCATAAAAAACGCGGCTAAAAGCCGCGTTGAGGGATTAGAAGCTGGCGCTCACGCCCACATACGGGCCGTCGGCAACGGTGTCAGTACGATCGCCGTCTTTGCCGCCGAGGCTAATGTAGCGGTAGCCCACTTGCGCCGAGAACGGACGCATAAAGTTCCAACTTGCACCGGCGCTGGCCTCTTTATAGTCCTTCACGCCGCTGGACAGAGAGTCCGGGGAGTAGTAGTAATCGCCAAATACGGCAATATCAGGCGTGATTGGCCATCTCAGACCGCCACCTGCCGCAACCGCATAGCCTTCTTTACGATCTTTCGGATGCAGGTAAACGCCACGACCGCCTACGGTTGCCATCATCGGCCCCAGAGGAATATTAAAACCGAGGCCAAGGCCTACGGCATCACCGTTGTCGTCGTTATGCGCATAGTTACCGGTTACCGCGATGCCGCTGCTTTCGGTGCCAAAACCCACGCCGAGATTAGTGTATTCCTTACCGACTTCAGCACTCACGCCAATTGCGCTGGCACCTGCAGAAACCAGCAGCAAACCCGCGCCGCCGGCTAAAAGTAATTTATTCATTCCTTGGTTCCTGAAAAAGAAAAAGGGCTACCCTTAAAAATGCCATTGGATGGCGTGGCGCATTATCTTATTAACACGCTGGAAAATGCCAATATTTCCTTGATTGTAAGAAAATGAAAAGACACCTTTTTGTGTGACAAGATCAATGCAACCGGGTAGCGCCAAATGACACATTGAGCAGGTGAATAATAAGCACAGTAAAATAACGGATTTAAATAAACGCTTTTTTACTGTGAAACCTGGCTACCAAGGAGGCATTAATGAGCAAGAAAGGATTAACAACCGGCGCAGGCGCACCCGTTGCGAACAACAACAATGTTGCTACCGCAGGCCCACGTGGCCCGATGCTGCTTCAGGACGTCTGGTTCCTTGAAAAACTCGCCCACTTTGACCGCGAAGTGATCCCTGAGCGCCGTATGCACGCGAAAGGCTCTGGCGCATTTGGCCATTTCACCGTCACCCATGATATTACCCGCTACACCCGGGCAAAATTATTTTCAGAAATCGGCAAAAAAACTGAGCTTTTCCTGCGCTTCTCCACCGTGGCAGGTGAGCGCGGCGCGGCGGATGCTGAACGAGATATTCGCGGCTTTTCCATGAAGTTTTATACCGAGGAAGGCAACTGGGATCTGGTGGGCAATAACACGCCGGTGTTCTATCTCCGTGATCCGCTGAAGTTTCCGGACCTGAACCACGTCGTCAAACGCGATCCGCGCACCAACCTGCGTAACCCTACGTATAAATGGGATTTCTTCTCACATCTGCCGGAAGCCCTTCATCAGTTGACCATTGATTTCAGCGACCGTGGCTTACCGCGCTCTTATCGTCACATCCACGGTTTCGGCAGCCATACCTTCAGCTTTATCAATAGCGACAATCAGCGTTTCTGGGTGAAGTTCCACCTCAAATCCCAGCAGGGCATTGAGAACCTGATGGATGACGAAGCCAGCCGCCTGATCGCAGAAGACCGCGAAAGCTCCCAGCGCGATTTGTACGAATCCATTGAGGCCGGTGACTTCCCTCGCTGGACGCTGTTCGTGCAAATTATGCCGGAAGCCGAAGCATCAAAAACGCCGTACAACCCGTTTGATCTGACCAAAGTCTGGCCTCACGGCGACTATCCATTAATGGAAGTGGGCGTGCTGGAACTGAACCGCAACCCGGAAAACTACTTCTCTGACGTTGAACAGGTGGCGATGTCTCCGGCCAACGTTGTGCCAGGTATTAGCTTCTCGCCGGACCGTATGCTACAGGGCCGCCTGTTCTCCTACGGCGACGCGCATCGCTATCGCCTGGGCGTGAACCACCATCAAATCCCGGTGAACGCGCCAAAATGCCCGTTCCACAACTATCACCGCGACGGTGCTATGCGGGTGGACGGCAACAGCGGCAATGGCGCAACCTACGAGCCAAACAGCTTTAACGTTTTCCAGGAACAGCCAGATTTCAGCGAACCGCCGTTGAGCCTGGAAGGCGCGGCCGACCACTGGAACCATCGGGAAGATAGCGACTACTTCAGCCAGCCGCGCGCGCTGTATAACCTGCTGAGCGATGAAGAGCATCAGCGTATGTTTGCGCGCATTGCGGGTGATATGAAAGACGTCCCGGAAAGCATTCAGAACCGTCAGATTTGCCTGTTCAGCCAGGTACATCCTGAATACGGTGCCGGGGTGGCGAATGCACTTCAGGCACTGAAGAACAATAAGTAATACCTTGCAGGGGTTATGCCCCTGCAACCCACTCAATCAGCCTGCGGCGGGATATTTTAATCCCGCCCTGTTTTAACTCCTGCGGCAGCGTTAACCAGCGCACGGGCCGCTGAAAACGGGGCAGTTTTCCATCAAGCCAGGCGGCAATGTCGTTAAACTCACATCCTGCACTAATCTCAACCACGGCAACGGGTCGCTGTCCAAATTCAACATCGTCAACCGGCACCACAAACACCTGCTGAACCGCTGGATGCGCGGCAATTACCCGCTCAACCTCTTCCGGCTGGATACCCTCCCCGCCGCTGAAAAATTGGTTATCAAGACGCCCGACGATCGTCAGGCGGCCCGAATGCAAAACGCCCCGATCTCGGGTAGCAAACCAGCCCTGCTCGTTCACCAGAGGAATAAGCTGCCCGGCCCGCCAGTAGCCGCTGGCCAGGCTATCCGCCTGTATCCACACTTCTTCATCGACGATTTTTACCTTACGGCCCGGTAACGGAGCCCCCACATCTGGCTGACCGTCGGCGCGTTTGGCGCAAACCGTAGAGGCCAGTTCGGTAAGGCCATAACCACACCAGCAACGCACCCCGCGCGCTTCGGCCTGCTGCGTCAGTTCAACGGGAATGGCTGCCCCGCCAAGGAGCACGTCGCGCAACGCCAGAGGTTCCTGTTTCTCCAGCAACCGCCACAGCTGAGTTGGCACTAAGGAAGCGTGACTGCATCCACGTAGCGCCTCATTTATCGACTGAGCGGTCGATATCACCAACTGGCCGCCAGCATACAGCCAGCGCCAGAGAATTCCCTGCCCGGAGACATGGAACAGCGGCAAAGACAAAAGCCAGCTATCGTCCGGGCCGTAATCCATCATCGCCAGTACCCCCGCCGCGCTGGCTAGGTGCGCCGAGCATGTATGCACGGCCGCTTTGGGTAACCCGGTTGAACCAGAGGTCAGCGTCATTGAGGCAAAACGCGATGGCAACCAGGTTTCGCGCCAGGGCTCGGCCTTCACCAGCCGCAGTGGCGTTAATCCCAGCAGCGAAGAACTATCGGGAAAAGTTAACCCGTAGCTCAGCGTCAGCGACGGTAAAAGCTGCGCCAGCAGACTGTCCGGAAGCTGAGGATTTACTGGCAGAATACGCGCCCCGCACTGCCATAACGCCAGCCAGGCGAGCAGCGTTTGCGGGCCATTTTTCGCTTTAAGCGCAACACCGTCACCTTCTTTTACGCCCTGCTGGCGAAAGCCTCCCGCCAGCGCATCTACGCGCTGGCACAGAGTTGACCAGGTTAAGCACTCATCGTCGAGGCGGAGCGCAACGTTTGTGCCCCGAACGTCGGCCCAGTGACGCCACGGCCAGTCGGGAAAGATCATCGAATACGCTCGAGCTGGTCTGCGGTGACACAAGGTAGCGGACTACCGGGCCAGTTGCGCTCAAGCTGAGACTGCATCAGGGACAAAGTATCCAGCCCAGGCAAGGTTCCCGGCGTAAGCCAGGCGGCGATGCGGGCCAGTTGAGTCAACCCGAGGCTGGACTCAATGGAGGAACTGATCACCGCTTTCAGCCCCAGACGGTTTGCCGTCGCAACCTGTTCGCGCACTTTGTCCAGGCTACCGGTCAGCGTCGGTTTGATCACCACTGCCGAAACGCCCGGCTCAGCGGTGAAAGTAAAATCCGCCTCCCGCAGGCTTTCGTCCCAGGCAATAGCAATCCCCGTTTCCCGGCTGAACTCTCGGGACTGCTCGCGGGTTTTGCACGGTTCTTCGATAAAATCAATGCGCGAGCGGTGATCCGGGTTGACGTATTTGGCGAACTGCTGCGCCTTGAGCGGCGTCCAGCTGCGGTTAGCATCCAGACGCAGGCGAAGTTCAGGCACGGCTTCAAGCAATAAATTAACCACCATGCCGTCGCGAACGGCTTCGTACAGACCCACTTTCACCTTCGCGATTTTTTCACCCGGCATTTCTGCCAGTGCCAGGATCAGCTCGTCCGGATCGCCTGTACACAGAGGGGCAGCGCGATAGTCAGCGGCCTGTGGCAGCGTACCTTCAGCCTCAGCCAGCGCACAGCTCAGGCCAAAGGCGGCCGACGGCAATTCGGGCAACGGAGTCGATTCATCGGCCAGCCACTGTTCAAGCCATCGTTCGACCTGCGCCTGAGCCTCCGCGAGTGTTTCCTGGCTAAATCCCGGCAGAGGGGAAATTTCCCCCCATCCGCTACGCTCACCTGATGTCAGGCGCACCAGCAGCCCATCTCTAAATTTGAGACGCTGGTCGCGAAGCACTACGCCAGCCTCCATCGGGATTTGAAAACGCCACAGCGCCGCGCTACGCATTACGGGTTCCGTTTAAATTTGCTGAAGTCCGGCTGGCGCTTCTGGTTAAACGCGTTGCGCCCTTCCTGGCCTTCTTCGGTCATGTAGAACAGCATCGTGGCGTTCCCGGCCAGTTCCTGCAGCCCGGCCTGACCATCGCAGTCGGCATTCAGCGCCGCTTTCAGGCAACGCAGCGCCATCGGGCTGTTTTGCAGCATTTCGCGGCACCAGCGCACGGTCTCTTTTTCCAGATCGGCAATCGGTACAACGGTATTCACCAGGCCCATATCCAGGGCTTCTTTCGCGTCGTACTGGCGGCACAGGAACCAAATCTCGCGCGCTTTTTTCTGGCCGACAATACGCGCCATGTAGGAAGCGCCCCAGCCACCATCAAATGAACCGACTTTGGGGCCCGTCTGGCCAAACACGGCGTTTTCGGCCGCGATGGTCAGGTCACACATCATGTGCAGCACATGGCCGCCACCGATGGAGAAACCCGCCACCATCGCCACAACTGGTTTAGGGCAGGTGCGAATTTGGCGCTGGAAGTCGAGCACGTTCAGGTGATGCACGCCGCTTGCGTCCTGATAGCCGCCGTAGTCACCACGCACTTTTTGGTCGCCGCCCGCACAGAAGGCTTTTTCCCCTTCACCAGTGAGAATAATGGTGCCGATGTTGTCGTCATAGCGAGCATCGGCCAGGGCATTGATCATCTCTTTGACGGTCAGTGGACGAAACGCATTACGCACTTCCGGGCGGTTGATGGTGATTTTGGCGATGCCATCGCTGGATTTGTGGTAGCGAATATCGGTGTAACCTTCGGAGCAATCCAGCCATTCAATCGGGGCATAAAGCATTTGTTCATCAGGATAAATCATGAAAGATCCTTACAGGTCATATTGACGAAAGAGGGTTAACAGAGCGGAACTGAACGCGGCGGGAGCTTCACGATGAGCGTTATGTCCGGCCCCTGAAATCAAGGTCAGAGAACAGCTCAGCTCGGTGGCAATGGCGTGAAACTTTTCGTCTCGTTCACCGCAAATAAAATGAAACGGCACGGCAAGCTGGCAGAGCTGTTCGCGTAAATCGGGTTGCCGGGCAAGCGAAGTCGCTTCCAGCATTCGGGCTAACGCCTGAGGATTGTTTTGCGCACGCAGGGCAACTAAGTCAGTCCGTTGCGCACGGCTGAGGGAACGGAAAACAGGCTGCTGATACCAGTCGTTCAACACGGTCTGGATATCTTCGTGCATCAAACGCTGCGCCCAGCGGGCATCGTTCAGCGCTCTCGCCTCGCACTCAGTCCCACTTCTCAGGCCAGGGTGGCTACCTTCTACCACCAGGCCACGCAGCCCTTTCGACCCAGGCTGACAGGCGTGATACATCGCGATGCGCCCGCCCAGGGAGTAACCGACAAGCCAATAGTGATGTATGTCGTGATGTTTGAGGGTATTTCGTAACGCGCTATCAACCTCGGCAAAACTCTGCACGTGAACATCGGTGGAACCACCGTGGCCGGGCAGGTCCACGCATAGCTGAGGCCAGTCGGAAAAGTGCGGCTCAAGCGCCTGCCACTCATGATGGCTACCAAGAAAACCGTGCAGCCAGACTATCCACGGCTGAGTTGAAAGGTGGCCCGAATGCGGCACGGCATGCAGGATCATGCCTGGCTAACCAGGGCCAGCAAATGCTGCAGCGTCTGAGCACCGGCGGTTTCCGGCACGCTAATTTCAATCACCGTCGCCCCAGGGCGCAACCAGGCCCGACGAACGGCCTCTTCAAGCGCCTGCCAGGTTTCAGGGTTTTGATAACCCAACTCAAACATGGCGGCAGCGTGGGAGAAATTCACATTTTGCGGCATACAGTAAAAACGCTCACGTTCTTCGGCAGGCGTCGGCAAAAGTGAGAAGATCTGGCCACCGTTATTGTTGACCACCAACAGCACAAACGGCGCCGAGGCGTGGCGCAGCAGCGCCAGAGCATTAAGGTCATAAAGCGCTGATATATCGCCGACTATCGCGAGCGTGGAGCGTGCCGTTGCCCTTTGAACGCCTGCGGCGGTAGACAACAGACCATCAATGCCGCTCGCACCTCGATTGCTATAAACCGGATACCCAACGGGAAGCTGGGCGAAAGCATCGATCAAACGAACAATTAAACTGTTGCCCACAAATAGCTGGCCGCCTTCCGGCAGCAACTGCGGCAGGCGCTGGGCAACCTGCGCCTCGCCAAATTCACGGGTTCCTTGTTCAACCTTTTCCAGCGTCTGCCAGGCCAGAGACGTTAACGCTTCGGCCCAGGGCAGGCGTTTTTCTGCCGGATGTTTTTCCAGCCAGGCTTCGACGCTGGCGACCAGACGGCGACCACGGTGACTGGCAGGATCAAGACGCCCGGGCTGCTTGTCCACCAGCCAGTACTCTTCCGGCCTGCAGGCGGCCTGCCACTGAAGCACCCGTTTTCCAGTCAGGCTGCCGCCAAACTGGATGACAATTTGCGCCTGTTCAAGACAAGTCACGGCCTGGCTATTGCTCAGCCACAGGTCTGCACACGGCAACGGCTGACCGGTCTGCGAAAGTACATCGCCAATGAGCGGCCAGCCTAGCATTTGCGCCCAGGCCGCAACCTGCTCACCTTCGCTGGCAGAAAGCCTGCCTGCCACCACCACGCCACGCTTTTGCCGCCAGAAGAACCAGTCTCTTTGCTTCGGCACCGCGTTTTCGTGCACTTCACGCAGCCAGGGCGTGTTACCCTCCCACCAGCCTTCGAGCTGGTTTTGCCAGTCGACGCCGGTATCATCCGGCGCACCATAAAGCGGTTCGGCAAAGGGGCAATTGATATGTAGTGCGCCCCCGTTGAGCTGACCGACGGTGCTGTCAATCGCAGAGACCAGCCAGCTGGCGGGAATATCATGCGTTGGACGAGGCAGGTTAAGTACAGCGGAAGGATGGGAGCTAAACAGCCCCGGCTGGCGAATCGCCTGGTTTGCACCGCAATCAATCAGTTCGGGCGGGCGATCGGCCGTCAGTAGAATCAGCTTTTCGCCGGTCAGCCCGGCTTCTATCACGGCAGGATAAAGATTGGCCACGGCGGTACCGGAGGTCACGATGATTGCCACCGGCTCGCCGTTGGCCTTCGCCAGCCCAAGCGCCAGATGGCCCAGACCGCGTTCATCAAAGTGAGTATGGCAAATGAAACTGCGGTTTTCCGCCGCGCTGAGCGTCAGCGGCGTGGAGCGGGAGCCGGGCGCGATACACACATGCCGCACCCCATGTCGGGTTAATGCTTCGAGTATGACGCCCGCCCAGCGGCGGTTAAATGAGCTTATCGACATAATATTGTCCGCAGTCAATTTCGACTATCGATTATAAATACTATGGCAAGGGTTAAATTGATTTGCGTCGTGAATAGCTTATTCAGTTATCACTGCCGATCAGCAACGTCTTCAAACCGGCCGCTTTATTTTCAATTTCCTGCCACTCTTCTGCGGCAACCGAGCCGGCGACAATGCCCGCCCCGGCATAAAGGCGAACGCCGGTATGGCTCACTTTTGCCGAGCGCAGGGCCACACAAAACTCCGTTTGATGGCGGGACAGATAACCCGCCGAACCGGCGTACCATTCACGCTCAAAAGGCTCGTTCTCGGCAATAAATTCCCGAGCCAGCTCACGCGGTAACCCCGCCACGGCGGCGGTGGGCTGCAGCTGTTTAAGGCAAAGCGCATCGTCCTGACGCTTGAGCTGCGTCCAGATGCAGCGACGCAAATGCTGAACTTTGCGCAGCCGCATAACCTGCGGCGGCAGCACATCCAGTGCACCAACCGCAGCCTGCAAGCGCTGGCAGATATCTTCGACCACCAGCATATTTTCGCGCTGGTTTTTGTCATCTTTTAGCAGCCATTGGCCTAGTTTAGCGGCCTGAGCATCATCAGGATGGTTTGCCACCGTTCCGGCCAGAGCTTCCGTTCGCAGCGCATCGTCGATTCTTCGCCACAGGCGCTCCGGGCTGGAGCCAAGAAAGGCATTTTTCGCATCAAACGCCATCAGGAAATGGTAGCAGTTCAGGTTAATCCGGCGGCTGGCGGCCATAAACCCTGCGGCAGAAACCGGGGAGGAGAACGCCAGATCGGTGGCTCGGGCGAGCACGACTTTATCCAGCGCTTTCTGGCTGATGGCGCTGACCACCTGATCCACCAGACGGTGCCATTCAGGCTGCTCCGGCAGATGGGTTTCACCGAGGCATTTGAGATTGAGCTGCGGGAGCAATTTCGCCGGCAGGAGTTGCTCAATAAACGCGGCAGCCGCTATCGCATCCTGCTTCAGTGAAGTTTCGCTGTACAGATGCAGCCAAAGAAACGCCTCCCCGCCTACACGCCGCCATTCCAGGCGGGAGAGAAACAGAAAACCGTGGGACGGATCGAAGGCATTTAATCCCCAGACGCGCAGAAAAGGTTGTTCCGGGTGGGACTGCAGAAAAGTCTGGGCATCTTCCAGCGCAGAAAAACGCAATAATGCGCCCAACGCAGCAACTTCTTCGTTACCGTTGCGCTGCTGCCAGTAAAATTGGGGATACCGTGACTGGGCCGTGAGCCAGGCGAGAGGATCGGAGGCGTCACTCAGCGTGACCGGCACACACAGGCGCTGAAGGCCCGGCTTATCCGCAAATTCCCCTGCTAATTCCTGCTGCATTTGCTGCAGTGCGACGGCTACTGAATTCACGTTTACCTCACGCTCCGTAAAAACCCCTGATTATACGTGGTCGTTACCACAAAAAAAAATCCTACCCAGGGGGTAAGATTCTTTATTTGCCATTTGCAGGCGCGGTCAAGATTATCGGCGGAGCAAAAGCCCAATCACCAGTCCGACGGCAGCGCCAATGCCAATACCCTGCCAGGGCTTTTCATGCACATAATCATCGGCACGGTAGACCGCTTTTTTGGTGCGGTAATAGTAAGTGTCGGAAGCATTGCTGATACGCGCTTTGACCTCATTCAGCGCCTGTTCGGCCTTTTCCTTTAGCTCAATGTACTTCTGGTCCGCCGGGTCGCCGGAGGCGCAAAGCACTTCTTCAAGCGTGTCGCTCAAGAGCGCAAGGTCATCATCGAGACGAGATTCATACGGTTGCATCACTGTTCTCCGTGTTAAAAAATTTCTCGTCCGCTAACTATAGACAACATCAACAGGTTTCGCCCGCCTTGCTGTTGGCCATCCCAATATGGGGGATGCCATCTTCGTCATACACTTCGGTGACCGGTTGGAAACCAAACTGGGCATAAAAAGCCTGCAAATGCGCCTGAGCGCCCAGGTAAATTGCACGGTCAGGCCACTGGCGCTGGCAGGCCGCAAGCGCCTGGGTCATGAGCTGTTGCCCAAGCTTTTCGCCGCGTACCGACGCATCGACAATAACCCGGCCAATCACCACCGGCTCCAGCTCGTTATCACTTTTAAGGATGCGGGCATAGGCAATCAGTTTGCCGTCCCGCCAGCCCAGGATATGGCGGTTCTCCCCCACCAAATCCTCGCCATCAACATCCAGATACGCACAGCGCTGCTCGACAATAAAGACTTCGCAGCGCAGGGCCAAAAGAGCATAGAGATCGGTGGCGCTCAGTTCAGAATGGTGTAAATCCTGCCAGTTAAGCATTGAAAAACTCCTTTTGATTCAGGCGCCACCTGCGGGTTACTGGTGCCGCTCAAGCAACTGTTTTAGCACAGTTTCCAGAGGCGTGGCACCTTTCACCGTGTCGCCGGTGAAATCAATCCAGCCTTCGTTAAAGCCGTCCAACATCCTCATGCGTGGGAGCGGGTTTTTCATGCCCTGAGCAAGGAAATCTGCCTCCCAGTTTTCACGCGGAACGGCTTTTACCGTTACCGGCCGCCCCAGAACTTGAGAGAACGCTTCGGCTGCCAGCTGCGGGCTGTAGCGCTGCGGGCCTTCCAGCTCCACAATGCGGGTTCCTGGTTCTGGCTGAGTCAATAATTCGGCGGCAAGCTGGCCAATATCGACGGTAGCAATCATCGGGATAACACGCTCCAGCGGCTGCAGATGGCTGTAGATAGTCCCGGTCTCTTTGGCACTTTCCACGTCCCAGAGGAAGTTCTCCATAAACCAGCCCGCGCGGAGGAACACGACGGAATCACAAACATCCGTGAGCTCTTTTTCCATCAACCCCAGAGCATTCAGCAGGTTTGGCTGCGTGGCCTGCGCCCCAATGGTGGAAAGACAGACCACGTGCTGCGGGCGCACAGTAAGCAATGCATGTCTGATGGCCGCGATATGGGCTCTTGGTTCAGCCATATTCCCTGAAGGATCGAATACCGGCGGCAGCAGGATAAAGACCGCTTCGGCCCCAGTGAAAGCTTTTGCCAGCGCTTCGCCATCGTGCATTTCAGCCAGCGCAACACCTGCGCCCTGCTGTGCCCAGGGTTGTCCCTTAGCTTCAGAGCGGACGATGGCCCGAATCTCATGTCCTTGAGCAAGCAATGCTTCTGCCAGTGCGCCGCCAACTTGTCCGGTAATACCTGTAATTGCGAACATAATGTTTCTCCAGTTTGAGATCCCACCACAGGGTGTGGACGGCATTATGCGGATGCAGCTATGTTGTATCGATAGCACCATAGACAATTCACTGATGACTGCGGAGCACTAATATGATTTTCAACGATCGGACCTTTGATGGTCTGTCCGTTTTTACCGCCGTAGTGGAAAGCGGCACGTTTGCCGCCGCCGCGGAAGTGATCAATATGTCCCCACCCGGGGTCAGCCGGGCAATTGCCAGACTGGAGAAACGCCTCGGTATCCGCCTTTTCGACCGCACCACCCGCGCGGTGGCATTAACCGTAGAAGGCAAAGAGTTTTACCGCCAGATCCTGCCGCTGCTGGCTGCGCTGGAGGACGTGACCAGTTCCGCATCGCTCTCAACGAAGGCTATTACCGGCAGACTTCGGGTCAACATCGATCCGTTCTTCTCCAGCCTGATCCTGGGGCCGCAACTGGAAACGTTTATGTCCCGCTATCCCGATCTTGAACTGGATCTGGTAACCAGCGATCGGCTGGGGGATATGATTGGCGATGGTTTCGATCTCGCCATTCGCTTTGGCGTGCCTCGGAATAGCACGCTGGTGGCTCGCAAGCTGCTGGAAACGCGCATCATGACGGTTGCCACCCCCGCCTATCTGGCACGACACGGAAGGCCTGAAACACCGCAAGCGTTATTGGGGCATACCTGCATTCATTTCCGCGATCCGGAAACCGGCAGGCCGTTTGAATGGGAGTTTCATCGCAAAGGAGAAGTGATCAAAGTCCCGGTCAGCGGACGCCTGACGCTGAATGATGCCCGTACTTTGCACGAAGCCTGCCTGAGCGGGCACGCGATTGCCCAGATGATGACGTTTGGCTCCGGCGATTTGGTAAAGAAAGGACAGCTGGTAGATTTGTTTCCCGACTGGCCGGACGAGCGCTTCCCGCTTTATGCTTACTACCCTTCACGCATCAATCCCGCCGCACGCACCCGCTGTTTTCTGGATTTTATCCTTGAACTGGCCAAAAGCTAGGCCCATAAAAAAACCGCCAGCAAGTGGCGGTTTTTGAACGGTTTTGTTAACCCGATTACATCAGCGGCTGCGCTAACTGCACCAGGCTGATAAGCGGCTGCGGATAAACACCCAGCAGCAGCACCAACAGGGCGGAGATCAGCACCACCACGCCGCCCGCAGTCAGCGCCCAGTTAGATGGGGTGTCGCGGTTAAGCTGCTGAGGCGCACTCAGATACAGGCTCACGGTCACACGCAGGTAGTAGTACAGGCCGATGGCGCTGCCCAGAACCACTGCGCCGGTCAGCCACCACAGGTGAGCCTGAACGCCCACGGCAATGATGTAGAACTTACCAATGAAGCCCAGGGTCATTGGGATACCCGCCAGGGAAAGCATCATCACGGTCATCACCGCAGAAAGCACCGGCTTGTGCCAGAACAGACCACGGTAGGAGAACAGCGAGTCGGCATCCGGGCCACGATACGGGCTGGACATCAGGCTAACTACGCCGAACGCGCCCAGGCTGCTGAACAGGTAAGCGGCCAGATAAACCCCTACCGCTTCCATCGACATGTTACCGGTTTGCAGCGCAATCAGCGCCACCAGCAGGTAGCCAAGGTGAGCGATTGACGAATAACCCAGCAGACGCTTGATGTTGGACTGGTTCAGCGCCATCAGGTTACCGAACAGGATTGACGCGAAGGCGATAATTCCCAGCACGACGCGTACTGCTTCGCTGTTACCCACTGGTGCGTAGAGGAACAGACGCATCACCACGCCAAAGATAGCGATTTTGCTGGCGGTTGCCAGGAAGGTGGAAACCGGAGCAGGTGCGCCCTGGTATACGTCTGGCGTCCACAGGTGGAACGGCACCAGAGAGAGCTTGAAGCCAAGACCAACAATCATCAGGCCCAGACCCGCCAACAGCAGAGGTTCGTGCAGCATGTTATCCGCCAGGCTCTTGCCGAGGCTAACAAACGACAGGCTACCGGAATCAGCGTATACCAGCGCCATACCGAACAGCAGGAAGGACGAAGCCGCCGCTGACAGAATGGTGTACTTGATGCTTGCTTCCAAAGAACGCTTCTGGCGGAAGGCGTAGCCAACCAGGCCGAACAGCGGCAGAGAGATCAGCTCAATGCCGAGGAACAGCGCCGCGAGGTGGTTCGCATTAGCCAGCAGAATACCGCCCAGGGCAGCAATCAGAACCAGCAGATAGAACTCTTCGCGGTTGTCGGTATAGCCCTGCAGCCACGGATAAGCAAAGGTACAGGTTGCCAGGCTCGCCAGCAGCACCAGCCCGGTGTAAAGCATGGCGTAGCCGTCAACGCGCATCAGTGGGGTGACATCCATCGCCCCTGCCTGACCGACAAACCACAGTGAAATCAGCGCGGCGTTAAGGCCGATAACCGACAGCGTAGCATTCAGAAAATGGTCGCGTCGCCACGCAATGGAGAGCATCACAACCACCACCGTCAATCCGACGATCAACAGCGGTAGCAGCGCGATCAAATGTTGAGGAGTTATTGTCATGGCGAATTACGGCCTTGTAGTAGAAAGTGAACTGGTAAACCACTGCTGAATATTGCTCATCGCAGAATGCGAGGTATCCAGAATCGGCTGCGGGAAGAAGCCCAGCAGAACTAACAGCACCACCAGCAACAGAATGATAAAGAACTCGCGCATGGACATGCCAGGCAGTTGTTTATCGCTGATTTCGCTCTTAGCTTTCCCGAAGTAAGCACGGTGCAGCATCGCCAGGGAGTAAACAGAGGCAAAGACCAGACCGAAGGTTGAAATCACGGTAATGACCGGCACAACGTGGAAGCTGCCGAACAGGATCATGAATTCACCGACGAAGTTACCGGTCCCTGGCATACCCAGCGTGGCAACAGCGAAGAACATCGACAGACCCGGCAGCCATTTAATTTTGTTCCACAGGCCGCCCATCATGCGCATGTCACGCGTGTGCAGACGCTCATAAAGCTGACCGCAGATGATGAACATACCCGCTGCGGACAGACCGTGAGCGATCATCTGAATCACCGCGCCCTGGTAAGCCAGCTGGTTGCCGGTGTAGATAGCAATCAGCACGAAGCCCATGTGGGAAACGGAGGTATAAGCAATCAGGCGTTTAATGTCGGTCTGTGCAAAGGCCATCCACGCGCCGTAGAAGATGCCGATGACACCCAGCCACATGGCGATTGGTGCAAACTCAGCGGACGCTTCAGGGAACAGCGGCAAAGAGAAACGCAGCAGGCCGTAGGCCGCGGTTTTCAGCAAGATACCCGCGAGGTCAACGGAACCCGCCGTTGGTGCCTGGGAGTGCGCATCCGGCAGCCAACCGTGAAGAGGAACCACCGGCATTTTTACCGCGAAAGCGATAAAGAAGCCCAGCATCAGCAGCCACTGTACGCCGTGGGACATAGGCGTTTTCAGCAGCAGCTCATAGTTGAAGGTCCATACGCCGGTCGCATTGTAGTGCACAAACACCAGACCCAGGATAGCAATCAACATCACCAGGCCGCTTGCCTGGGTATAGATGAAGAACTTGGTTGCAGCGGTAATACGCGTCTTCCCGTCGGAGGCTTTGTGGCCCCACAGCGCAATCAGGAAGTACATCGGCACCAGCATCATTTCCCAGAAGAAGAAGAACAGGAACATGTCGATGGCAAGGAACACACCGATAACGCCACCGAGGATCCACATCAGGTTGAGGTGGAAGAAGCCCTGATATTTTTCGATTTCATTCCAGGAACAGAGTACCGCCAGCACGCCGAGCAGGCCGGTCAGTACCACCATCAGCAGCGACAGACCGTCGAGCGCCAGGTGAATATTAATGCCAAAACGTGGGATCCATTTCAGAATGAATTCTGACTGCCACTGCGGCAAACCCGCCGACTGCGTCAGAGAATAGCCACCCTGCAACCACAATTGCAGAGACAGTGCCAGTGTCAGCCCCATGGTGATCAGCGCAATCCAGCGTGGCACTTTCACGCCGAAGCGTTCGGTCTGCCAGCAGAAGAAGCCGCCGATAAAGGGGATTAGTATTAGCCAGGGTAATAGCATGGCGTTTGAGTCCCTAAGTCAAAATAATTCTTAAACATCGCTCACTTCCCAGCGCCAGAGGAGGTTTTATACCTCGCTCCGACCCTCTCTCTCGCGAGAGAGGGGGATGGAAGAAATCCTGTTAACGCAGAACCAGAAGCAGGCCGAGAACCACAACGGCACCGATGCTCATGGACGCAACATACCAGCGCAGGTAACCGTTCTCGCTCACCAGCAGACCGCGGCCTGCGAAGCGGGAGAGAATTGCCGGAATGTTCATCAAAGCATTCAGCGGGTCACGGCGCAGCAGCCACGCAATACCGAGGAACGGCTTGACGAAAATCATGTCGTACAGCCAGTCGAAGCCCCAGGCATTGAACCACCAGGTACCGAAGAAACGCCCCAGTGCGCTGTTCGCAAGCGATGTCACCAGAGTACGTTTGCCCAGCCACAGGAAGGCGGCAATCAGGATACCGGCAATGGCGACGACGCCGGAGATGATCTCCAGGGTCAGCACGCTGCCGTGCGCAAGTTCAGTGGTTTCCGGCAGGACGCCGCGCAGCGGTGGCACAATCATTGCGCCAACGAAGGTGGACAGCACCAGCAGAACAACCAGCGGCAGGTGGTGGGTAATCCCCTTCCCTGCGTGAGCGTGAATTTTTTCTTCACCGTGGAACGTAATGAAAATCATGCGGAAGGTGTAGAGCGAGGTCATAAACGCCCCGACCAGGCCCGCAACCATCAGGTTGATGTGGCCGTTCGCCATCGCACCGGCAAGAATTTCATCTTTACTGAAGAAGCCTGCGGTAATCAGCGGCAGAGCGGACAGCGCCGCGCCCCCAACCAGGAAGCAGACATATACCAGCGGAATGGACTTACGAAGACCACCCATTTTGAAGATATTTTGTTCGTGATGGCACGCCAGAATCACCGAACCGGATGACAGGAACAGCAGCGCTTTAAAGAACGCGTGGGTCATCAGGTGGAAGATTGCCGCATCCCACGCCTGCACGCCCAGCGCCAGGAACATGTAGCCAATCTGGCTCATGGTGGAGTAAGCGAGTACGCGTTTGATGTCAGTCTGTACCAGCGCGGCAAAGCCTGCCAGCACCAGCGTAACGGCACCAACGATACCGACCAGATGCAGAATTTCCGGGGTCATCAGGAACAGACCATGGGTACGGGCAATCAGATAGACGCCCGCGGTAACCATGGTGGCCGCGTGAATCAGCGCAGAAACCGGGGTTGGACCCGCCATCGCATCCGCAAGCCATGTTTGCAGCGGAAGCTGTGCAGATTTACCGACCGCACCGCCTAACAGCATCAGGGTTGCCCAGGTCAGCATCTGGTTACCGGCAGCGAAGTGCTGCGGTGCCAGCTCGACCATTTCGCGGAAGTTCAGCGTGCCCAGTTCGTTGTAGAGGATGAACAGGCCGAAGGCCAGGAACACGTCCCCAACACGAGTCACCACGAACGCTTTCATTGCCGCCGCGTTGTTCTTCGGATCGGTGTAATAGAAGCCGATCAGCAGGTAAGAACAGAGGCCCACACCTTCCCAACCGAGGTACATCAACAGCAGGTTGTCGGCAAGGACCAGAACCACCATGCTGGCGATGAACAGGTTGGTGTAGGCGAAGAAGCGGGAGTAACCCTCTTCACCGCGCATGTACCAGGAAGCGAACATGTGGATCAGGAAGCCGACGCCAGTAACCACAGAAAGCATGGTCAGGGACAGGCCGTCCAGCACCAGGTTGAAGCCGATGTTAAAATCACCGACCGCCATCCAGGTCCACAGCGGCTGAGTGAACGCCTGCTGCCCGTTGTTAAAGAAATCAACCCCGGCAATGGCGGTGACAACCGCCGCCAGACCTACAGAGCCCATCCCGATGGTGGCAGATAGGTTTTCTGACCAGCGGCCGCGGGAAAATGCCAACAGTAAAAAGCCAATCAATGGCAGAACAATGGTTAACCAGAGAAGGTTCATCCACGCATCTCACTTACTGAATCGATATTCAGATTCTGGCGACGACGATGGAGCTGCAGTAACAGCGCGAGGCCAATACTGGCTTCGGCAGCAGCTAAGCTAATCGCGAGTATATACATCACCTGACCGTCAGCCTGGCCCCAGTAGCTGCCGGCAACCACGAAGGCCAGCGCGGCGGCATTAATCATCACTTCCAGGCTGATCAGCATGAACAGCAGGTTGCGACGGATGACCAGACCGGTCAGTCCCAGCACGAACAGAATGGCGGCGAGGATCAGTCCATGTTGCAGCGGGATCATACGTTCTCCTCCGTTTTTCTTCTCACGGCCATGTCAGCAGGGCGATTGCTCAACACCTCACCGGCACGGTCTTCACGACCCAGGTGGAACGCAACGACCAGGCCCGCCAGCAGCAGCATGGAGGCCAGCTCCACCGCCAGAACGTAAGGCCCGAACAGCGCGATACCGACCTGCTTAGCATCGATGGAAGTGCCATCAATACCCTGGTCGTTAACGGTGCGGATGGCGTAAATCAGAACCACCAACAGAACTGCAGACAGGACGCCAGGCCCGATCCACAGTTGCGGCTTCAGCCACTCGCGCTCCTGCTGCTGAACCGCGTTACCGA
The DNA here is from genome assembly GCF_000758305.1 of Cedecea neteri. NCBI lineage: Bacteria > Pseudomonadati > Pseudomonadota > Gammaproteobacteria > Enterobacterales > Enterobacteriaceae > Cedecea > Cedecea neteri. The sequence goes on from NZ_CP009458.1 coordinate 4,566,651, forward strand.
GGTTAAGCATCATCACCACGAAGACGAACAGCACCATGATAGCCCCGGCGTACACGATGATCTCCAGCGCACCGGCGAAGTATGCCCCGAGGGAGAAAAACACCCCGGAGATCGCCAGCAGCGAGATGATCAGGTACAGCAGCGCATGCACCGGATTGGTGTGAGTAATCGTCCGAAGGGTCGTCAGGACGGCCACAATGGCGCAGATATAAAAAGCGAATTCCATTCCTGACTCCTTAAGGTAACAGGCCTTTGACGTCGATAGGCTTGGCTTCGTTTTCCGCTTCGCCCTTATCTTTGCCGTCGATTGCCATACCTGCCATCCGGTAGAAGTTATATTCCGGGTATTTGCCCGGACCGGAGATCAGCAGATCCTCTTTCTCGTACACCAGATCCTGGCGCTTGTACTCACCCAGTTCGAAGTCCGGGGTAAGCTGAATCGCGGTGGTTGGGCACGCTTCTTCACACAGGCCACAGAAGATGCAGCGTGAGAAGTTGATGCGGAAGAACTCCGGATACCAACGACCGTCTTTCATCTCGGCTTTCTGCAGAGAAATACAGCCTACCGGGCAGGCTACCGCACACAGGTTACAGGCAACGCAGCGCTCTTCACCGTCCGGGTCGCGCGTCAGTACGATACGGCCACGGTAGCGCGGCGGCAGATACACTGGTTCTTCCGGATACATGCGGGTTTCGCGTTTGGCGAAAGCGTGCATGCCGATCATCCAGATACTGCGTACCTGGGTGCCGAAACCAACCACTAACTCTTTCAATGTCATGGTTTTTTCACCCCTTATGGTGCCTGGTAAAGAATGACCGCGGCGGTCACCAGCAAGTTGATAAGCGTCAGCGGCAGGCAAACTTTCCAGCCGAAGGACATCACCTGGTCATAACGCGGACGAGGCAGTGCGGCGCGAATCAAAATGAACATCATCATGAAGAACGCGGTTTTCAGCGCGAACCAGATGAACGGTGGTAACCACGGGCCATGCCAGCCACCAAAGAACAGCGTCACGATCAGTGCAGAAACGGTGACGATGCCGATGTATTCCCCGACGAAGAACAGACCGAACTTCATACCGGAATATTCGATGTGATAACCATCGGCCAGTTCCTGCTCGGCTTCCGGTTGGTCAAACGGGTGACGGTGGCAAACCGCAACGCCGGCAATCGCGAAGGTCACGAAGCCGAAGAACTGCGGAATGATGTTCCACAGATGTGCCTGGTTGTTGACGATGTCGGCCATATTAAAGGAACCGGCCTGCGCCACCACGCCCATCAGGGAAAGCCCCAGGAACACTTCATAACTCAGGGTCTGCGCAGAAGCACGCATCGCACCAAGCAGGGAGTATTTGTTATTACTGGACCAGCCAGCGAACAGCACGGCGTACACCGCCAGGCCAGCCAGCATCAGGAAGAACAGGATCCCAATGTTAAGGTCTGCAACCACCCAGCTTGGACTGACCGGCACAATAGCAAAGGCCAGCAGCAGCGAGGTGAACGCGATCATTGGTGCAAGCGTAAAGATTACGCGGTCAGAAAACTTAGGGATCCAGTCCTCTTTAAAGAACATCTTGATCATGTCCGCAACCAGCTGGAGCGAACCACCCCAGCCTACGCGGTTCGGTCCGTAGCGGTTCTGGAACAGACCGAGCAGGCGACGTTCGCCGAAGCTCATGAATGCCCCACAGGTCACCACGACCAGCAGAATGACAACCGCTTTGAGGATGCTCAGCAGAATGTCGATAACTTCCGGTGTCAGCCAGCTCATTGCGCAGCCTCCTGCAGATTTTCAAGACGAGCACCGGCAAGCACTGGCGCAATTCCCGGCATCCCCATCGGCAGACCAACCTGCCCTGCAACCAGACCTTCGGACAGCTGGAGTGGCAGACTCAGCGTCTGGCCTTCGTAGCTGAAGGAGATCAGGCTTCCGGCGTTAACGCCAAGCTTCGCGGCATCGGCCGGGTTCAACTTGATGTAAGGCTCAACCATACGCTTCTGGAACACTGGAGAACGCTGGGACATCTCGTCGCTACCAAACAGGTGGTAGTACGGCGCGATACGCCATTTGCCCTCTTCCGCATGGAAGGTATCCGGCACGGAAGTGAAGTAGTCCAGACCCGTTTCAGAAGCTTCGATCAGACGTACGCCAGGATCGCCATGGCGCAGATGACCGCCCACTTCAGCCTGGAATTTGTTCCATGCCTGCGGGGAGTTCCAGCCTGGTGCCCAGGCAAACGGAATCTGCTGACGGTCGGCTAGCGGACTGTTGTTCCCTTCCATAGAGAAGGCAAACATCGTGTCTTTATCCTGCGGCTGACGCGGTTCGTGCACGCTGATATTGGCGCGCATGGCGGTGCGTCCGCTCGAACGGATAGGAGAACGGGACAGTTTCTGGCCTTTAATACGGAAGGAAGCATCCGGCGCGGCATCTTTGATACCGGCCAGTTGAGGCAATACCTTCACGCAGGCGTCAATCACATGGTCAAGCTGCGTCCAGTCAACGTCACGGCTTTGCACGGTACTGTGCAGGGAGTGCAGCCAGCGCCAGCTTTCGAACATCGTCACGCTGGTGTCGTAGTAAGCCGGGTCATAAACCTGGAAGAAACGCTGGGCGCGACCTTCGTTGTTAATCACCGTGCCGTCGCTTTCTGCAAAGCTTGCCGCGGAAAGCACCAGGTGCGCTTTGTCCATGATGGCCGTACGCTGATGGTCAATAACCATTACCAGAGGGGCTTTGCTCAGAGCCGCATCTACGCGGGCAGCGGAAGCATGGCGATGGAGGTCGTTTTCCAGCACCACTACCGCATCGGCAGCGCCGCTTTCCAGCTCGCTCAGGGCCTCTTCCAGAGAACCGCCGCCAATCATGCCGAGGCCAACGCTGTTAACCGCGCGAGCAATCATGGTCACGCCGACGTCTGCGCCACGGCCTTTCAGCGCTTTAGCCACGTTGGCTGCAGCCTGAATCACCGCTTCACTACCGGCATTCGTCCCGGAAACAATCAGCGGTTTCTTCGCACCGGCCAGCGCCTGCACGATAACGTCCACTTTGTTTTTCAGGTCACGATCCAGTTCAACCGCCGGAGAATTGCTGTCCAGTGCATTGGCAATCGCAAAACCAAGACGAGCCTGATCTTCAACCGGCGCACGGTAAGTCCATGCGGCGATATCGTCCAGGCGGGTACTGTCCACGTTGGTCACAAACAGCGGATGTTTAGCATTCTGACCGATGTTCAGGATTGCGGCGATCTGCCAGTCAGCCACTTTCTGAGCCGCTGCCATTTCACGCGCTTTCCCTTTCACTGCCTGGCGAATGGCCAGAGCAGCACGAGCGCCGGTCTGGGTAACATCTTCACCCAGGATCAACACCGCATCGTAAGATTCGATTTCACGCAGCGCAGGGGTGTGAATGCCGCTGTCACGCAGTACTTTCAGCATCAGTTGCAGGCGAGCCTGCTCACCTGCTGCAATGCCGGTGTAGAAGTTTTCGGCGCCAACCAGCTCGCGCAGAGCAAAGTTGCTTTCCACGCTCGCGCGCGGAGAACCGATGCCGATCACTTTCTTCGACTGGCGCAGGATATCCGCCGCACCCTGCATTGCCTGTTCGGCGTTCAGGGTAATGAGGTCATCGCCACGGCGCTGAATTGGCTGACGCGGACGGTCTTTCAGGTTCACATAGCCATAACCGAAACGACCGCGGTCGCACAGGAAGTAGTGGTTCACGGTGCCGTTGTAGCGGTTTTCGATACGACGCAGTTCGCCGTAACGTTCACCCGGGCTGGTGTTACAGCCCAGCGAGCACTGCTGGCAGATGCTCGGTGCGAACTGCATATCCCACTTACGGTTGTAGCGTTCGGAGTGCGTTTTGTCGGTGAATACGCCGGTCGGGCAAATCTCTACCAGGTTACCGGAGAACTCGCTTTCCAGCGTGCCGTCTTCCGGGCGACCGAAGTAGACGTTGTCGTGCGCGCCGTAAACGCCCAGATCTTTACCGTCTGCATAGTCTTTGTAGTAACGAACACAGCGGTAACAGGCGATACAGCGGTTCATTTCGTGAGAGATGAACGGACCGAGATCCTGATTGCGGTGAGTACGCTTGGTAAAGCGGTAGCGACGGAAGCTATGACCGGTCATCACGGTCATATCCTGCAGGTGGCAGTTACCGCCCTCTTCACAGACCGGACAGTCGTGCGGGTGGTTAGTCATCAACCATTCCACTACGCTTTCGCGGAACTGTTTCGCTTCGCCATCATCAATAGAGATGAAGGTCCCGTCGGAGGCCGGTGTCATACAGGACATCACCAGGCGACCGCGAGTGTCTTCCGCGTTCTGATATTGCTTCACCGCACACTGGCGGCAAGCACCGACGCTGCCCAGCGCCGGATGCCAGCAAAAATAAGGAATATCAAGACCGAGGGAGAGACAAGCTTCCAGCAAGTTGTCTGCTCCGTTGACCTCGTATTCTTTGCCGTCTACATGAATCGTAGCCATAGTCAGCATGCTTCCAGTTGGCCTGAATAACTTCAGGCGTTAATCAAAAATTCTTGTGCGAACCACCTTCGCCCTCACCCCGGCCCTCTCCCCCAGGAGAGGGGGAAAATCACCGGTCTATCCCCTCTCCCTCAGGGAGAGGGTTAGGGTGAGGGTGAAAAGCTGTCTATCACCAGCGCGTTTTTAACAGGTTCGGCTGAATACCATTAATGGCACGCAGATTTCCGTAATCCTGTTTGGCAATGCCTGCTTCGAATTCGTCGCGGAAATATTTAATCGCACTCTGCAATGGCTCAACGGCACCCGGCGCGTGGGCACAGAAGGTTTTACCTGGACCCAGATGGCGGCAAAGCTGCTCCAGGGTTTCGATATCCCCCGGCTGTCCTTCGCCACGCTCAAGCGCGCGCAGGATTTTTACGCTCCACGGCAGACCATCGCGGCACGGTGTACACCAGCCGCATGATTCACGGGCAAAGAACTCTTCCAGGTTACGCACCAGCGGCACCATACCGATCTCATGGTCTACCGCCATTGCCAGCGCCGTACCGAGACGGCTGCCTGCTTTACCAATACTTTCAAATTCCATCGGCAGGTCGAGGTGTGCTTCCGTCAGGAAGTCGGTCCCCGCCCCGCCCGGCTGCCAGGCTTTAAACTTCAGTCCATCACGCATGCCGCCGGCGTATTCTTCCAGGATCTCACGGGCGGTTGTGCCGAAAGGCAGTTCCCAGACGCCAGGATTTTTCACACGACCAGAGAAGCCCATCAGCTTGGTGCCGGCATCTTTACTCATGCCGCCGCCAATGCCCTGATACCACTCCACGCCGTTCGCCAGAATCGCCGGGACGTTACACAGGGTTTCGACGTTGTTTACACAGGTCGGTTTACCCCAAACGCCGCTTGATGCCGGGAACGGTGGCTTAGAACGTGGGTTCGCGCGGCGGCCTTCCAGGGAGTTAATCAGTGCAGTTTCTTCCCCGCAGATATAACGCCCGGCGCCGGTGTGTACGATAAGCTCGAAGTCAAAACCGGAACCCAGAATGTTTTTACCCAGCAGGCCCGCTTCGGTGGCTTCAGCGATTGCGCGGCGCAAATGCGCGGCCGCTTCAATGTACTCGCCGCGCAGGAAGATGTAGCCGCGGTAAGCTTTGAGTGCAAAAGCGGAAATCAGCATGCCTTCCACCAGCAGGTGCGGCAGCTGTTCCATCAGCAGGCGGTCTTTGTAGGTGCCCGGTTCCATTTCATCGGCGTTACACAGCAGGTAACGGATGTTCATGGATTCGTCTTTCGGCATCAGGCTCCACTTCAAACCGGTGGAAAAGCCTGCACCGCCGCGCCCTTTCAGGCCAGCGTCTTTAACCGCAGTCACGATTTCATCCGGTGCCATGCCGGTCAGCGCTTTACGCGCGCCTTCATAGCCGTTTTTGCTACGGTATTCGTCAAGCCAGACCGGCTGTTTGTCATCGCGCAGACGCCAGGTCAGCGGATGGGTTTCGGCAGTACGAATAATCGTCTTCATTTATACTGCTCCAGCAAGTCAGGGATGGCTTCCGGCGTCAGATGACTGTGAGTGTCCTCATCAATCATCATGGTCGGCCCCTTGTCGCAGTTCCCGAGGCAGCAGGTTGGCAGCAGGGTAAAGCGACCGTCAAACGTAGTCTGGCCCGGCTTAATGTTCAGTTTGGCTTCGATAGCAGACTGAATGCCCTGGTAGCCGGTGATATGGCAAACCACGCTGTCGCAGTAGCGAATCACGTGGCGGCCAACCGGCTGGCGGAAGATTTGGCTATAGAAAGTGGCCACACCTTCTACGTCACTTGCCGGGATACCCAGCACGTCAGCAATCGCGTAGATGGCACCATCTGGCACCCAGCCGCGCTGTTTCTGGACGATTTTCAGCGCTTCGATAGAGGCTGCACGGGCATCTTCGTAGTGGTGTTTCTCGTGCTCAATCGCCTCACGCTCTGCCGCACTCAGCTCAAAAGCTTCAGCCTGGTTTTGTTGGTTATCGTGCATAGTTAGCGATCCACATCAGACATTACAAAATCGATACTACCCAGATAGACAATCAGGTCAGAAACCAGGCTGCCGCGGATCGCCGCCGGAATTTGCTGCAGGTGCGCAAAGCTCGGAGTGCGAATACGGGTACGGTAGCTCATGGTGCTAGCGTCACTGGTCAGGTAGTAACTGTTAATCCCTTTCGTTGCCTCAATCATCTGGAAGGATTCATTGGCCGGCATGACCGGGCCCCAGGAAACCTGCAGGAAGTGAGTGATCAGGGTTTCGATATGCTGCAGCGTGCGCTCTTTCGGCGGCGGCGTGGTCAGCGGGTGATCCGCTTTGAACGGGCCAGCTGGCATATTTTTCAGGCACTGCTCAAGGATGCGCAGGCTCTGGCGAAGTTCTTCAACTTTCAACATAACGCGGGTGTAGCAGTCGCTGATGCCGCCGCCAACCGGGACTTCGAAGTCAAAGTTCTGGTAGCCGGAGTAAGGGCGAGCTTTACGCACGTCGAAGTCAATACCGGTGGCGCGCAGGCCAGCACCTGTGGTGCCCCACTCCAGCGCTTCTTTCGCGGTATAGGCTGCAACGCCCTGAGAACGGCCTTTCAGAATGGTGTTGCGCAGCGCGGCTTTCTCATAAGAATCCAGGCGCTTCGGCATCCACTCGAGGAATTCTTTCAGCAGGCGTTCCCAGCCCTTCGGCAGGTCGTGTGCAACGCCGCCGATACGGAACCAGGCCGGGTGCATACGGAAACCGGTAATCGCTTCCACCAGATCGTAGATTTTCTGACGATCGGTAAAGGCGAAGAAGACCGGCGTCATGGCGCCCACGTCCTGAATAAAGGTGGAAATGTACAGCAGGTGGCTGTTGATACGGAATAGCTCAGAGAGCATCACGCGGATAACTTCAACGCGCTCCGGCACGACGATGCCAGCCAGCTTTTCAACCGCCAGCACGTAAGGCATTTCGTTCACGCAGCCGCCGAGGTACTCGATACGGTCGGTATACGGAATGTAGCTGTGCCAGGACTGACGCTCACCCATTTTCTCAGCCCCACGGTGGTGGTAGCCGATATCCGGCACGCAGTCGACGATCTCTTCGCCGTCCAGCTGCAGGATGATACGGAAAGCACCGTGTGCGGAGGGGTGGTTCGGCCCCAGGTTCAGGAACATGAAGTCTTCATGCTCGCTGCTGCGCTTCATGCCCCACTCTTCAGGCTTGAAGGTCAGCGCCTCCATTTCCAGATCTTCTTTCTGTTTAGTCAGGATAAACGGATCGAATTCGGTGGCGCGTGCCGGGTAGTCTTTACGCAGCGGGTGGCCTTCCCAGGTCGGCGGCATCATGATGCGCGTCAGGTGCGGGTGACCATTAAAGGTGATGCCAAACATCTCCCAGGTTTCACGCTCGTACCAGTTGGCGTTCGGGAAGAGTTTTGTCAGCGTCGGCAGGTTAAGATCGTTTTCAGACAACGCCACCTTGAGCATGATATCGCGATTGCGTTCAATGGAAATCAGGTGGTAGAAAACGGAAAAATCCGCAGCCGGTAAACCGTTGCGGTGTGTGCGGAGACGCTCATCCATGCCATGCAGGTCGAACAGCATAACGTAGGGTTTTGGTGATTTCTTGAGGAAATCGACCACTTCCAGTAACTGTTCGCGCTTAACCCAAACGACGGGCACCCCGGTGCGGGTTGGCTGAACGGTAAAGGCATCCGGCCCAAAACGGTTACGCAATTCGCCAATGACCGGATCATCCAGGTGATCCCTTGTCTGCCAGGCTGGCATAGCGGCGTCTTGCGCGGTTAAATCGGTCATAGTTCTCACCATTGCAAATGGTTCTGTGGTGACTGCGCTCAGTGCCTTTGCTTTTATAGTATTGATATACAAAGACGCTTACTGACCGCAGGCGCTAATTAAATCTCGTCCGGCGTCCGCAGATTGGTTACCGCGATACGCTCGCCGCGCTTACGCTCGCGCTCGGACTGCATGTTGGCGCGATAAACGCCCTGATCGCCAACAACCCACGACAGCGGGCGACGCTCTTTTCCGATAGACTCTTGCAGCAGCATCAGCGCCTGCATGTAGGCTTCCGGACGAGGTGGGCAACCAGGGATGTAAACATCAACCGGGATAAATTTATCGACACCCTGCACAACGGAATAGATGTCGTACATGCCGCCAGAGTTAGCGCAGGCACCCATGGAAATCACCCATTTAGGTTCCAGCATCTGATCGTAGAGGCGCTGAATTACCGGAGCCATTTTGGTGAAGCAGGTACCGGCTACTACCATCAGGTCAGCCTGACGAGGAGAAGCACGTAAAACTTCTGCACCGAAACGCGCCACGTCATGTACAGCGGTAAACGAGGTCACCATCTCTACATAGCAGCAAGAAAGGCCAAAGTTGTATGGCCAGATTGAGTTTTTACGACCCCAGTTCACCACGTCGTGCATGGCATGCTCGAGCTTGCCCATGTAAACGCTGCGGTTGATCTCTTGTTCGAGGGGATCGGTTACGATCTCCTGCTTTTGCAGGGGATAACGGTCATTCTCACCGTTGGGGTCTATGCGGGTGAGCGTATAGTCCATCTTATTGCCTCGCTTTTACTGCGTATGACGGTTAGTGAGACTGTCTGTTTCCGGGTTGATTTTCTCGCGACGCGAACGCGCAGGAGTCCAATCCAGAGCGCCAATACGCACCAGATAAACCAGACCAGCCAGTAGCACTAAAATGAAAATTGCGGCCTCGACGAAGCCAATCCAGCCGCTTTCACGGATAGAAGTTGACCACGCGTAGAGATACAAGGCTTCCACGTCAAAGATAACGAAGAACATGGCGACCAGGTAAAACTTGGCGGAGAGACGTAGACGCGCCGTACCAACGGAGTCGATGCCCGACTCGAAGGGGGTGTTTTTGTGCCGTGCCTTAGCTCTTCCGCCAAGGAACCAGCCCCCGACAAGCATCAAACAGCACAGGCCAATGGCGACAATAAGAAAGACAGCGAACGCCCAGTGATGAGCGATAACTTCAGTGGATGTTGACATACTCATTGCTTACTCATCAAAAGTGGCGCCAAAGTCTCTGCTCTTGTTGGCAGATGAACGCCACATCGATTCATGGGGAGGAACAATCAACCGTACAATAACTACCGGAAATAATGCGTAGGCAGCCAATTGATGGGGTTTTTTACTCCTTTCTATAACCTTTTGTCAACTTTAACAAAAGTATCCACACATTAATTTACACCGACAGCAATTCATTAACATTTAATGCGTTAAAACTCATCAACACTCGCGTAAAGACCAGATTTAGATGAGGGTGAATCGTGTCCGTTCCGTGTGAAAAGATAAACAGCCCCTATATTTTGGCAGGAAATCTCAACTATTCCTCCCCCCAAGAGGGAGTATTTTCTTGATCTGAGACACGCTTTTGTTAATCCACTTCAAAAAGAAGCAACATTGTTATGTGTTTTTTAACATTAGTCCGTCTTTAATCGAAATTATTGCTTATAAAACGAACAAAAACAGACACACAGCCAACACATTGAATTTGTTATAAAAGATGAGCAACCTCGCGATTCCATGAAAATCAGGTATAAAAAATGGGCCGTTGGCGTAAAAAAAACCACCAATGGCCCATTTTTCATCTTTAATATTTTGTTACGAACTAGTCGACCTGCTGCTACTCAAAATCCCCTTCGACCAGCAGCGTGTCGTCCCCTTCACTTCCCGCCGTGTTATAGCGGTAAGGGTTCTCTGGCGTCGCCAGCGCACTGAAAATAGCCTGCGCCAGCTCATTACCGCTTTCAGGGTTTTTACACAGCAGATAGCGAGTTTCAGGTAGAACTGGCAGCCCTTCTGACGCCCCCAGAACACGAAGTTCCGGACTCATCATCTCAACCGGCCTGGCCGTGACGCCTAACCCAGCTTTTACGGCTGCACGTACTGCAGCAAGCGTGGAGGCAACATAAGAAATACGCCATGGCGTCTGGCTGGCATCAAGATGTTCGAGCATCATATCGCGGTACGGGCTTGGATCGTCCAGCATAACCAGCGGCAGTGCTTCCCCACTTTGAAAGACATAATCTGCAGCACAGTACCAAAGCGTAGGTGAAGTCCGCAGAACAATGGCATCAAAGTTAGAAGGGTTTGAGGTGGTTACTACCAGATCGACCTCATGCTGATTAAGCATTTCGATCATGAATGGATTGCGTTTGACCCGAACATCCAGCGCCAGCTTGGGATATACCGAACTGATACGGTTTAACAGGAACGGCAAGATGGTATCTGCCGTTTCATCAGAGGCACCAAGGGTAAGCGAGCCTTGCAGGTTGTTAAACATCAGTGAAGAGCACGCTTCATCATTGAAGCGAAGGATTTTACGCGCATAGCCCAGCAGTTGAATGCCGTGCTCGGTGAGCAGTTTATTACGGCCGTGTCGGGCAAAAAGCTCTTTCCCGACTAATTGCTCAAGGCGCTGCATCTGTTGGCTTACAGCGGATTGAGTACGGCACACTGCCGCTGCCGCGGCCGCAAAGGTATTGAGATCGGCTACCGCAACGAATGTCCTCAGCAGATCGAGGTCGAGGTTCAGTATCGGACGATTTGCGTTAATCATAATTTATTCACTAATAGGTTGCTCTTTCGAGTCTGCCCTGGTTGTATTGCTATGATTTATCAAAGAGATAAAGCAATTCCTTTTACCGAATGTCTCCGGTAGTCTTGGCCGCATACGTTAGCGACGCTTCTGTTTGTTATTTTTGTATTCCCCGGCATGTCACAATTATCAGAAACACGCCCTAACGGGATATTATGCAGGTCAGGATAAGAAAAAACTCACTCACTCATCCTACCAGTCAGCTATTTTAAACCTGAGTTATAAAGGTAAATCAGCTCCGAAAAACGACTTTTAATAAGCTTTTATATGATTATTTAACGGGCTGGAGTACAGCGGCAGGCTTAAACCGACCAACACACACAACCAGTTGAATAATAATAAAAATATTTTAATTGGCCGACTTGACCACGCCGTTAGCGCAGCCATTGGCACCCAAAACCTACCATTTTTCGTAGCCCATCTTACAGTAAAACATGATGTTTTATAACACTTATTACGAATTATCTGATCTTATTCTCTTTTTGTGGTTTCCACCTTGTTGATTATTTACAGCGTTTTTTGAAGTCAGCCACAGACTATAATAAAAGACACTTAATTATTGCCGAGGTATTTATCTATTACATTAACCAATCTTTTGATATACATCTCTTTAACTACCTTTTCATTAATTTCTTAATGTTCCCGGCATGAATATTAATTTTTCCTTATGTTTGGCGACAACACATTTACATCCACAGAACCTCTCGCTTAGTACAGCGTGTCAAGCAGAGAGTAATATTACATCAAAACAATAATGTAGATTTTTAATCTAACATAAAATAAAAAATAAGATTATTTAACCATAAAAACTTTAAAGATCGCATTGCAGCTTATACATTCTGCTACAGAGATAAATTACGTTTCTTAAAGTCTCATCCTTCAAATCTTGCTGCAGCAGGAGTACATTGTGGCGGTGCGCTTCCACGGCAGGACGCGAAATTAACAACAAAGGTCGAAGCTTCATGTCCCCCATCGAAAAATCCAGCAAACTTGATAATGTCTGTTATGACATCCGTGGCCCGGTACTCAAAGAGGCAAAACGCCTTGAAGAAGAAGGCAACAAAGTGCTTAAACTCAACATCGGTAACCCCGCGCCGTTCGGTTTCGAAGCGCCGGATGAGATCCTTGTTGATGTGATCCGTAATCTTCCGACAGCCCAGGGATATTGCGACTCCAAAGGGCTATTCTCTGCCCGTAAAGCCATCATGCAGCACTATCAGGCGCGCGGGATGCGGGATGTCACTACGGAAGATATCTATATTGGGAACGGTGTTTCCGAGCTGATCGTTCAGTCTATGCAGGCGCTGCTAAACAGCGGGGATGAAATGCTGGTTCCCGCGCCGGATTACCCGCTTTGGACAGCGGCCGTTTCTTTGTCCAGTGGCAAAGCCGTGCATTACCTGTGTGACGAAAGTTCAGACTGGTTCCCGGATCTCGACGATATCCGCGCTAAAATCACTCCGCGCACGCGTGGCATTGTGATTATTAACCCAAACAACCCTACCGGCGCCGTTTACTCGAAAGAACTGCTGCTAGAGATTGTAGAAATTGCGCGCCAGCATAACCTGATCATCTTTGCCGATGAGATCTACGACAAGATTCTCTATGACGATGCCGAGCATCACTCGATCGCAGCCCTGGCACCGGATCTGCTGACCATTACCTTCAACGGTCTGTCAAAAACCTACCGTGTTGCCGGTTTCCGTCAGGGCTGGATGGTGCTTAACGGGCCGAAGAAACACGCGAAAGGCTATATAGAAGGCCTGGAAATGTTGGCCTCAATGCGCCTGTGCGCCAACGTCCCTGCCCAACATGCTATTCAGACAGCGCTGGGGGGATACCAAAGCATTAGCGAGTTTATCGTGCCGGGTGGCCGTCTATACGAACAGCGTAACCGTGCCTGGGAACTGATCAACGAAATCCCTGGCGTCTCCTGCGTTAAGCCGCGTGGGGCGTTGTATATGTTCCCGAAAATTGACGCAAAGCGTTTTAATATCCATGACGACCAGAAAATGGTGCTGGACTTCCTGCTGCAGGAAAAGGTGCTGCTGGTTCAGGGCACAGCATTTAACTGGCCGTGGCCGGATCACGTGCGTATTGTGACTCTGCCGCGCATTGATGACCTTGAAATGTCGATAGCCAAGCTGGGCCGCTTCCTCGGTCATTATCATCAGTAAGCCGTTCGGGGGGCATTTGCAATGTCCCCCTTCTCCCCTCACAATGACGTCACCGAGTTGTAACCGCGAGAACGTCATGAGTCAGAGCCATTTCTTTGCCCACCTATCCCGCCTGAAACTGATTAACCGCTGGCCACTGATGCGCAACGTCCGCACCGAGAATGTGTCCGAACACAGCTTACAGGTCGCCATGGTTGCCCATGCCCTCGCCGCTATCAAAAATCGTAAGTTTAACGGCAACGTTAACGCTGAAAGAATCGCGCTGCTGGCGCTGTACCACGACGCCAGTGAAGTGCTGACCGGGGATTTACCCACGCCGGTAAAATACTTCAATTCGCAAATCGCACACGAATACAAAGCCATTGAAAAGATTGCGCAGCAGAAGCTGATCGAAATGGTGCCGGAAGAGCTTCGCGATATCTGGGCGCCGCTGATCGATGAGCATAACTACACTGAAGAAGAGAAAGCGCTGGTGAAGCAGGCCGATGCGTTATGCGCTTATCTGAAATGCCTGGAGGAGCTGTCGGCAGGAAACAACGAGTTTCTGCTGGCTAAGAGCCGCCTGGAAAAAACGCTGGCCGACCGCCACAGCGCGGAAATGGATTATTTTATGCAGGTCTTTGTACCGAGTTTCCAGCTCTCGCTGGATGAAATCAGCCAGGATTCGCCGCTTTAAACACTTTCCTCTGCCGAAGCGAAATCGGGATAATGTTTTCTCCTTCTCCCTTACAGGGAGAAGGCCGGGATGAGGGTAAATATCAGAACGGGAACAGCATCGGTACCATCACCACGCTCACGATCATCACAATCACGGTAAACGGTACGCCGAGCTTCACGAAGTCGCTGAACTTATAGTTTCCAGGCCCCAGCACCAGCGTGTTCACCGGTGAAGAGACTGGCGTCATAAACGCCGCAGAAGCCGCCATCGCCACGATCATCGCAAACGGATAAGGTGAGACGCCCATTGATTTCGCCGCCGCCAGCGCAATAGGCGCCATCAATACGGCCGTGGCCGTATTGGAGATAAATAACCCGATAGCCGCACACATCACAAACAGGCACACCAGCATGATATATGGGCCGTAGCCGCCGCCAAACTCCATCAGCCCATGAACGATCAAATCCACCCCGCCGGTTTTCTGCAGCGCCAAAGCAAAAGGCATCATCCCGACAATCAAAATAATGCTCGGCCAGTGAATTGCCTTATAGGCACTTTCCATATCAATACAGCGGAACTTGCCCATCAGCAGGCAGGCGATAATCGCGGCGATGGGATTCGGTATTTCGTCGGTCAGCATCAGCGCCACCATCAGCGCCAGGCAGAAAATCGCATGAGGTGCCTGGCTGTGTGCCGGGGAAGCATCCCGCTCTTCCACCGGCAGATTGAGCACCAGGAAATCACGGTTTTGCTGTGAGAGCTGGTTGATAAGCTTCCAGTCGCCGACCACCAGCATAATGTCACCCAGTTGAACAGGTTCATCCACAAGTAGTCCTTCCATTGCTTTACCGTCTCGACGCAGGCCAACAACATTGAGACCGTAGCGGGTTCGGAAGGCAATTTCTCGCAAAGTCTGCCCGGTGAGCCCGGACTCTGGCAGCAGAGAAACTTCTGCCATCCCCACATCCAGCGCCTGATCGGAGAAATACTCGCCGCGCAGAATCATCGGCTCCAGCATTTGCTCCCCGCAAAACTCTCGCAAATCAACGTCTGAGGCGGACATATCGATCAGCAGAACGTCACGTGCGCGGAACTCAGTCACGCCGGTCACATTAACGATAACACGGCGGAACTTGCGCCATCGTTCAAGACCGATAACGTTAGCCCCGTAGCGCTCGCGTAGTTTCAAATCATCGAGTCGGTGGCCGACCATCGGCGAACCAGGGCGAATAGCCAGCCGTCGCGCCCGCCCGGTCAGGCGATACTCTTTAATCAAGTCACGAAATGAACGGCGCTTCCAGCTCTCTTTTCCTGCTTCATCGCCCTGACCTTTGAGAGCAAAGCGCACCACCAGCATATAAAGGATGCCGAGCACCAACACCGCAAGGCCAATCGGCGTCACGCTAAAGAACTGGAACCCCTCCAGCCCTTCACGCAGCAGCTCGCTGTTGATAACCAGATTAGGTGGTGTCGCGACCAGCGTCATCATGCCGCTTATCAGCCCGGCAAAGCTGAGCGGCATCATTAGTCTGGAAGGAGAGATTTTCATGCGCATAGAAACGCTGAGCACCACCGGAATAAAAATGGCCACCACGCCGGTAGAACTCATGAAGGCACCTAATCCGGCCACCGTCACCATCAGCAGGACCAGCATTTTGGTTTCGCTACTGCCCGCCACGTCCACCAGCCAGCTTCCCATTTTGGTGGCTACGCCGGTACGCACCAACCCGTCGCCAATAATGAACAACGCGGCAATCAGGATAACGTTGGGATCGCTAAAGCCGGAAAACGCTTCGCTGAGGCTTAATGTTCCGCTAAGCACAAAAGCAACAATCACCAACAGCGCTACCGCATCCATACGCATCTTTCCGGTCGCGAACAGCAGGACGGCAATCCCCAGCAACGACAACACCCAAATGAGTTCCGAATTCAAAACGAGTCCCTGAATGGCTGAATATTGGTGAATTGAATGTAGACGAGAATGCCATAAAAAAACCCCGCAAATGCGGGGTTAAATCATGGGATTAGTGTTTTCTTAACACTTCGACTATTCCGTCCGGCGATTTCTGAACAAGCAATTCGGTGAGGGAAGTCAGAACGTAATCTACGTGCTCAAGTCGGGGGGTATCCGCCGGGGCATTAACGGCTATCACATGGCAGCCAGCGGCAAGTCCGGAAAGCACGCCAGCGGGCGCATCTTCAACAACCACGCACTCTTCCGGCTCCAGGCCAAGCAGCTGCGCTCCCAGCAAATAGGCATCCGGTTCTGGTTTACCACGTGCGACCCGTTCCGCGGTCACAAACACTTCCGGTTCTGGCAGCCCACCGGCCAGGCGACGGGCGGATGCTACCGGCACGGAACCTGAAGTCACTATGGCCCACGGAATCCCCGCTTCGTTAAGATGAGCCAACAGCTCTGCAGCACCCGGCAGCGCGACAATGCCGTCGGTATCTTCAGACTCAAGTTTCTCCAGACGCAGGAATTCCTGCTGAATCTCTTCCTCAGAAGCACCGGCCATAAAGTGGCGCAGTGAGGTAATCGCCTGCTTGCCGTGGATGAAGCCCAATACTTCTTCCGGGGAAATATTAAAACGCTTTGCCCAGTTTACCCACGCGCGCTCAACGGCAGGAAGGGAGTCAACCAGCGTACCATCCAAATCAAACAAGAAACCTTTACACTTCACTACGCGTCTCTCCTCAGGCGTTAATGATCTGCGCAATCTCGTTGGCGCTTAAGTGATACTGACGTGGGCAAGCGTGCCACACTTTCAGCATTCGTTGGTATTTGTCCCACATCGGGGTTTGGGCGTTGAAACCGTGAGTACCGGCATCAAAATGGGTATATCGGCCTTCAATATTCACCATAAAGCGAACATAGCCGAGGAAGCGGGCTTCAGTGGCTGCATCAAACCCCATAAACGTGACGCGGCGCTCATCGATTTCTTTGCTGTCTTTCAGGTTGGTCCAGGAGACATGCATCGCGTGATACATTTCCATGATGTCGATAACGATGCGGCATGTTTCCTCTTTTAGCTCGCCAAACTCGCGATCCAGCTCGCGCATTTGCAGGCCATAGCCGCGTTCGATGATGGTCTGCAGACGACGATAGCGTTCGGCGTTGTCCGGGTCCATCATCGTCATCATCTTATACTGGTTAGATAAAATCAGACGTTGCGCGTGGGTCATTTCCATTTCCTGGCTCCTTTGGTACATGGAAAAATTCAGGTTACGGTTAGGATAACCTGTAAGAAAGTGTGCCTTCCTTTATATGCGCAACCGCAGGGTAATTACAAATCATCCAGGAAAGTTTTATCCAGCTGTTTGAACGCACGCTTCAGCACGTCCGCCAGCGCCTGGTAATCAGGCTTGCCTTCCACCGGTGCCAGGGCCTGCCCGGCTTCCTGAAGCTTCATGCGGACGTCATAAAACCACTGTAACGTCGACGGTGGTAAAGGCGTGACCGAGCGTTTGCCCAACCACCACAACCCTTGCATCGGCAGGCTACAGGCAAAGAGTGCCGTCGCCACCGCCGGGCCAAGCTGGCCACCCAACGCGATTTGCCACGTCAGGGTAAATACCGCCAGCGGCGGCATAAAGCGGATGGCATAGCGGGTGGCACGTATCACGCGGTTTTCGATAAACACCGGCGCCAGACGCTTATCCAGCGGCCAGGTCTTTGAGTAGTGTTGCCCACGTCCGAACAGGCTAAACCAGCTTACATGGCTATTCTGGGGTGTCGACATGGCTCATACCTCAACTCTACGTATAAAAAATAAAATAATACTGTAACTCAACAACTCTAAATGACATCGTTCAAAAAATTTTGTCTTTCCGAGCCGCTATCTGCTACCCTGTGCCGGCCTTTGATGGCCGTAGTTGGGAAACCACAAGCTGTCAAACATTCTTTTACATCGCCGTGACCTGCAGCCTCAGGAATATGGCGTAAACTCTGAGTAATTTTATTCGCCATGCCGAAAAACGCTTCCGGCATGACGTTAATCATAAATGTCGGCGTCATCATGCGCTACGCTGATAGACTCACTGACGTTTTTTTAGCCACGTATCAAAAATAGGTACTTCCATGTCGAGTAAGCTAGTACTGGTTCTGAACTGCGGTAGCTCATCACTGAAATTCGCAATTATCGATGCTGTAAACGGTGAAGAGTACCTTTCTGGTTTAGCAGAGTGTTTCCACCTTCCTGAAGCCCGTATCAAGTGGAAGCTGGACGGCGCTAAACAAGAAGCGGCTCTGGGTGCAGGTGCCGCTCACAGCGAAGCTCTTAACTTCATCGTTAATAAAATTCTGGCAGAAAAACCAGAATTGTCCGCTCAGCTGACCGCAATTGGTCACCGTATCGTACACGGCGGTGAAAAATACACCAGCTCCGTTGTTATCGATGATTCTGTGATTCAGGGTATCAAAGATTCAGCCTCTTTTGCACCGCTGCATAACCCGGCTCACCTGATCGGTATCGCTGAAGCCCTGAAATCCTTCCCTAACCTGGCTGATAAAAACGTTGCCGTGTTCGACACCGCGTTCCATCAGACCATGCCGGAAGAATCTTTCCTCTACGCTCTGCCGTACAAACTGTACAAAGAGCACGGCGTTCGTCGCTACGGCGCACACGGCACCAGCCACTTCTACGTGACTCAAGAAGCCGCAAAAATGCTGAACAAGCCGGTTGATGAACTGAATATCATCACCTGCCACCTGGGCAACGGCGGTTCCGTTTCTGCTATCCGTAACGGCAAATGCGTTGATACCTCCATGGGTCTGACCCCGCTGGAAGGTCTGGTGATGGGTACCCGTTCCGGTGACATCGACCCGGCTATCATCTTCCACCTGCACGATGCCCTGGGCATGAGCGTAGAAGACATCAACAAAATGCTGACCAAAGAGTCCGGCCTGCTGGGTCTGACCGAAGTGACCAGCGACTGCCGTTACGTTGAAGACAACTACGCAACTAAAGAAGACGCTAAACGTGCAATGGACGTTTACTGCCACCGTCTGGCGAAATACATCGGTTCTTACACCGCGCTGATGGATGGTCGTCTGGACGCCGTTGTCTTCACCGGCGGTATCGGTGAAAACGCCGCGATGGTGCGCGAGCTGTCTCTGGGCAAACTGGGCGTACTGGGCTTCGATGTTGATCACGAGCGCAACCTGGCTGCACGTTTCGGCAAGTCTGGCTTCATCAACAAGGAAGGCACCCGCCCTGCGGTGGTTATCACCACCAACGAAGAGCTGGTCATCGCTCAGGATGCATCCCGCCTGACCGCCTGATTCCCTCACCGCCAGCCTTAGCTGGCGGTGTTGTTTTCTGAGTCGAGTGAGCATATCTGCTCGCGAAAACGAAAGAGGTTATACCGTGTCCCGTACTATTATGCTGATCCCTACCGGAACCAGCGTCGGCCTTACCAGCGTAAGCCTTGGCGTTATCCGTGCTATGGAACAAAAAGGCGTTCGTCTGAGCGTGTTCAAACCTATCGCCCAGCCGCGTACCGGTGGCGATACGCCGGACCAAACCACCAGCATCATCCGTGCTAACTCCACCATCCCGGCCGCTGAGCCGCTGCACATGAGCCACGTTGAGTCTCTGCTGTCCAGCAACCAGCAGGACGTGCTGATGGAAGAGATCATCGCCAACTACCACAACAGCAGCAAAGATGCTGAAGTAGTGCTGGTTGAAGGTCTGGTGCCAACCCGCAAGCACCAGTTTGCGCAGGCGCTGAACTATGAAATCGCCAAAACCCTGAACGCAGAAATCGTCTTCGTGATGTCTCTGGGCAATGACTCTCCAGAGCAGCTGAAAGAGCGTATCGAACTGACTCGCAGCAGCTTCGGCGGCAGCAAAAATACCAACATCACCGGCGTGATCATCAACAAGCTAAATGCCCCGGTTGATGAGCAGGGCCGCACCCGCCCGGATCTGTCCGAAATCTTCGACGATTCCAGCAAAGCAAGCATCGCGAACATCGATCCTAAGCAGCTGTTTGCCGACAGCCCGCTGCCGGTTCTGGGCTGCGTGCCATGGAGCTTCGAGCTGATTGCCACCCGTGCAATCGATATGGCTCGTCACCTGAACGCGACCATCGTCAACGAAGGCGATATAAACACCCGCCGCGTGAAGTCTGTGACCTTCTGTGCGCGCAGCATTCCGCACATGCTGGAACACTTCCGCCCAGGCTCTCTGCTGGTTACCTCCGCAGACCGCCCGGACGTGCTGGTTGCAGCCTGCCTGGCCGCCATGAACGGCGTGGAAATCGGCGCTATCCTGCTGACCGGTGGTTACGAAATGGACCCACGCATCAGCAAGCTGTGCGAACGTGCTTTCGCTACCGGCCTGCCGCTGTTCATGGTCGAAACCAACACCTGGCAGACCTCCCTGAGCCTGCAGAGCTTCAACCTGGAAGTCCCAACCGACGACCATCAGCGTATCGAAAAAGTGCAGGAATATGTGGCCAGCCACATCGATGCTAACTGGATCGAATCCCTGACCGCGACCTCCGAGCGCAGCCGTCGTCTGTCTCCTCCAGCGTTCCGTTACCAGCTGACAGAACTGGCTCGCAAAGCCGGTAAACGCGTCGTGCTGCCGGAAGGCGACGAACCGCGTACCGTTAAAGCGGCAGCTATCTGTGCTGAGCGCGGTATCGCTACCTGTGTGCTGCTGGGTAACCCGGATGAAATCACCCGTGTTGCTGCGGCGCAGGGCGTTGAGCTGGGCGCAGGCATCGAAATCGTTGATCCAGAAGTGGTTCGCGAGAGCTACGTGGCCCGCCTGGTTGAGCTACGCAAGAGCAAAGGCATGACCGAAGCCGTTGCCCGTGAGCAACTGGAAGACAACGTTGTGCTGGGCACCCTGATGCTTGAGCAGGACGAAGTTGACGGCCTGGTTTCCGGCGCGGTTCACACCACCGCCAACACCATCCGTCCACCGCTGCAGTTGATCAAAACCGCACCGGGTAGTTCTCTGGTCTCTTCCGTGTTCTTCATGCTGCTGCCTGAACAGGTTTACGTTTACGGCGACTGTGCGATCAACCCGGATCCAACCGCAGAACAGCTGGCAGAAATCGCGATTCAGTCTGCTGACTCCGCTGCCGCTTTCGGTATCGACCCACGCGTTGCCATGCTCTCCTACTCCACCGGTAACTCCGGCGCGGGTAGCGACGTTGAGAAAGTGCGTGAAGCAACCCGTATCGCTCAGGAAAAACGCCCTGATCTGGTCATCGATGGTCCACTGCAGTATGACGCTGCGGTTATGGCTGACGTGGCTAAGTCTAAGGCACCAAACTCTCCTGTTGCGGGCCGTGCGACCGTGTTCATCTTCCCTGACCTGAACACCGGTAACACCACTTACAAAGCGGTACAGCGTTCTGCAGACCTGATCTCCATCGGGCCAATGCTGCAGGGTATGCGCAAGCCGGTTAACGACCTGTCTCGTGGCGCACTGGTGGACGATATCGTCTACACCATCGCTCTGACCGCGATTCAGTCCGCTCAGCAAGCGTAAGCTGACTGAGATACAAAAAAGGCAGCCATCTGGCTGCCTTTTCTTTTTTCTGTCACCCTTAACCACTACAGCAGTTCTTTCGCCGCTTTCACGATATCTGCCGCCGTCAGGCCATATTCCTGCTGCAGGAAATCCTGAGTCCCGACCTGGCCGTAACGCTCCTTCACGCCGACTCTGCGCATCGGCACCGGGCAGGTTTCCACCAGCACTTCCGCCACCGCCGACCCCAGCCCGTTGTGAATACTGTGGTTTTCACAGGTCACAATTCGGCCGGTTTTTTCGGCGTAATTCTTCACCAGCATACGGTCGATAGGCTTGAGGGTGAACATGTCAATGACCGCCGCGCTAACCCCTTCCTGCTCCAGCTGCTGAGCCGCTTTTACCGCTTCGGCAACCATAATCCCGTTGGCGATCAGCGTGATATCCGTTCCGTCCCGCAGCACATTACCTTTGCCGATGGTGAAGGTTGAGCCTTCCTCATAGACCGTGGCCGCCTGCTTGCGAATAGTCCGCACCCAGTAGAAGCCTTCCAGCTCGATCAGCTGACGCAGAATATCTTTAAACATCACCGCATCAGTCACTTCCAGTACAACAGAATGCGCCAGCCCGCGAACAATACCCATATCTTCAAACGACATATGGGTCCCACCGTTATGGCAGGCCGTCACCCCGGCGTCGGAAGCAATCACCTTGACGTTATTGCGCTGGTAATCCAGCGACATAAACAGCTGGTCAAAGCAGCGGCGGCTGGCGAAGGCGGTAAAGGTGTGGACGAACGGCTTGCGCCCGGTCAGTGACAGACCCGCCGCCACGCCAATCACGTTGGCTTCCATGATGCCGCAGTTAATCACATGCTGCGGGTTATCTCGCTGCACGCCATCCATCGCCATCGAACTCATCAGGTCAGCTTCCAGCGCGATGATCCCGCTGCCTTCGCCAATCTGCTGCTGAACAAACCCGGCGTAGACTTTACGCATCTCTACGGCGTCCTGGCCGCCGCTCTGACTTACCTTAATCATGTGCCGCCTCCAGTTGCGCGATGGCCTGCTCCAGCGCCTGTTTTGACTGCTCCGTCAGGCGGAGATGGTGTGAGTTCCCCAGTTGCTCAAGATACGGCACCCCTTGCCCTTTAATGCTGTCGAGGATCACCAGCAAAGGACGCTGTTCGCTGCTGCGAACGGGTTTTACCGCCGCCAGCAAACCGGCAATGTCATCGCCTTTCACCTGCACCACGTCAAACCCGAAGGCGCTAAACTTCTCTGCCAGATCGAAAGCACAGATGATTTCGTCCAGCTCGCCGTCCAGTTGCTGTTTGTTCCAGTCCACGAACACCGTCAGATTGTTAAGACGATGATGAGCAATAAACTGGAAAGCCTCCCAGCACTGCCCCTCGTTCAGCTCGCCGTCGCCAACGATGCTGAATACCCGGTTGCGACGCTGTGCCAGCTTGTGGGACAGCGCCATACCGGCAGCAATAGAAATCCCCTGCCCCAGTGAACCGGTGGTCGCATCCACGCCGCGCGTTTTCAGGCGGTCGGGGTGGCTAGGCAGGCTGGTGCCGTTCTGGTTCAGCGTGGCCAATTGCTCCACCGGAAAATAGCCTTTCAGCGCCAGCGTGCTGTACAGCGCCGGGCCAGCATGCCCCTTCGACAGCACAAAGTAGTCGCGTTCAGCCCAGTCAGGGTCGCCCGGATCGATATTCATCACGTCGCCGTACAGCACTGCCAGCGTCTCGACCACCGACATGCTGCCGCCGTAATGGCCAAATCCCAGTTGGGTGAGCGCTTTCAGCGTCTCTACCCGGATGTCTCGCGCAAACCGCGTAACGTCTGCCAGTTCATTCATTATTTAGCCCCCGTATTGTCTTCAGTGTGTACGGCAGGAGTGCCTTTTCCTTTGCCCAGATAGTTGAACCCGACCAGCACCGCAAATACGGCCACCACCACAGCAGTAATCGCCGCAGGTGACAGGAAGCGTGCAAGATTGCCGAGGATAATCCCCACCACGCCGAAATCAGCGTCGGAGAAAGTTGTGTTGGCGAAGCCCAGCGCACCCAGGACAGGCAGCAGCAACACTGGCAGGAAGGTGATCAGCAGCCCGTTGGCAAAAGCCCCCACCATCGCGCCGCGACGGCCGCCGGTAGCGTTACCAAACACGCCCGCTGTCGCCCCGGTAAAGAAGTGAGGCACCACGCCCGGCAAAATCAGCACCAGCTTCATCTGCCCAAGCAGGAACAGGCCCACCAGTCCGCCGAGGAAGCTAAACAGGAAGCCCACCAGCACGGCATTCGGCGCATAAGGGTAAACCACCGGGCAGTCCAGCGCCGGACGAGCATTAGGCACCAGCTTCTCGGAGAAACCGGTAAATGCCGGGACGATTTCTGCCAGAATCAAGCGCACACCCTGCAGGATGATGAACACCCCCGCCGCAAAGGTAATCGCCTGAATAATGGAGTAAACCAGGAAGTTCTGGCCTCCGCTAAGCTTCTCTTCTACATAAGCCTGGCCTGCACAAATCGCGAGGATCATGTAGATAACAATCATGGTCAGGGAAATGGAGATTGAGCTGTCACGCAGGAAGCTGAGGTTCTTCGGCAGGTTCATCTCTTCCGTGGAGCGCGAACCTTTGCCGCACTTGCTGCCGATCCAGCCGGACAGCACGTAGCCCAGCGTACCGAAGTGGCCAAAGCCGATATCGTCGGTGCCGGTGATGCGGCGCATATAGCGCTGCGCAATGGCCGGGAAGAATGCCATGATCAGGCCGAGGATCAGCGACCCGGTAAACACCAGCGCCACGCCTTCAAAGCCCGCCACGGTCAGGATGACGCTTATCATGCACGCCATGTAGAACGTGTGGTGCCCGGTCAGGAAGATGTACTTCAGGCGGGTAAAGCGAGCCACAATGATGTTCGCCACCATCCCGAAGGCCATGATCAGCGCCGTGGATGCCCCGTATTTCTCCAGCGCGATAGAAACAATCGCCTCATTATTAGGAATAATGCCCTGAATATTAAAGGCGTGTTCAAACATACCGCCCAGTGGATTCAAAGACCCCACTAATACGGTGGCACCGCCGCCCAAAACAATAAAACCTAATACGGTTTTAATTGATCCTTTTACCACATCAGAAAATGACTTCTTTTGCGCAACAAGGCCAATTAATGCTATCAGCCCGACAAGAATGGCCGGGACTTTCAGAATATCAACAATAAAATTCAGCGTGCCAAGGATAAACATATCCGCCTCCGCTCATATCCGTCATACTTCGAACCCCAGGTGCGTTGACTGCACTCACTCCTCCCAGTCATTTACTTGATGTAAACTCCTGAGATGCCTGAGCTTGTCGCCTGCCTACAATTCGAATTATTTTGGCTATATATTATTATGATTAACGACCCGCAAAATAAGCGCTCAGCTTATTTTCCAGCTCATTGATGTCGATGATGTTGTTGATCACCACCAGCTGGCTGTCCGGCAGGCGCGCGCTGGCTGCAATATCTTTCGCCATCACAAACACATCTGCCGCGTCCGGGGTGGCGGAGGATAAATCCGAGTGTTCGACCTCTGCCTCAATATTGAGTTTTTTAAGCACTTTTTTAATATTCATTTCGACCATAAAACTACTGCCGAGACCTGAACCGCAGATTGCCATTATCTTCATTTTGTGTACCTTATATTTTTAGTAGAGTAAGAGCGCATCGCATTTTTCAATGCAACGTAAAAACCTATGGTGTTAAATTAAAAAACTAGAATCGATTAATTATTTTTTGTATTTCCTCCAGGTTATTGGCCTGATGCAATAACGCCATGTCTTCGTCGCTGGAAAATAGCTCAGCGAGCGCGGAAATCATTTCAATGTGACTATGGCTGTCCGGGGCCGCCAGCATAATAATGACATCCACCGGGTCGTTCCCCTCAGAATGAAAGCTAACGCCCTGCCTCAGCTTCAACAGTGAGAGACCAAGCCCGGTCGCGCCCTCTTCCGGACGCGCATGCGGCATTGCCAGGCCCGGCGCCAGCACATAGTACGGCCCCAATTTTTGATGCTGCTGCATAATGGCCGTCAGGTAATGGGGGGCAATAATCCCCGCGTCCAGCAGTGGCCGGGCGCTAATCTCCAGCGCCTGCTGCCAGTTTGCGACCTCGTCATGAAGCTGAATAGTCTGCGGATGCAGCCATTGGTTGAGCACGATAACCTCTCGAAATCGACTTTGATGATGGGCAAACTTTATTCAACGGCCCTGGGTTTAACTGTGATTGATATCACAAAGATAGCGCTACCAATAACTATCACTCGATTTTGTGATAGCGCTATCAAATTGCAATCATTGTGTTAAATCGCATTAAGGCGCACGATTTCAGGCGTATACTTGAGCGATATTTCCCCTTCTTTTTCAGGGGCCAACGTCAGCCTGGCGTTTTTCAGGTCGAGAATCAGGAATCACAATGTCCATAACCCGAAAGCGGCGAAGTACCGGTAAGGTGACGCTTGCAGATGTGGCTCAGCTCGCCGGCGTCGGTACCATGACCGTTTCGCGAGCGCTAAGAACCCCGGAGCAGGTTTCCGACAAATTACGCGAAAAAATCGAAGCGGCGGTTTCCGAGTTGGGTTACATGCCCAACCTTGCGGCAAGCGCACTGGCCTCAGCCTCCTCGTATACCATTGCGATGGTGGTCCCAAGTCTGGCGGAATCCGGCTGCAGTGAAATGTTTGCCGGCCTGCAGCAGGTGCTGCAGCCTGCGGGGTATCAGATAGTCCTTGCTGAGTCCCAGCACCGGCTGGAACAGGAAGAGAAGCTGCTGGAAACGCTGCTGGCCTCCAACATTGCCGCGGCGATCCTACTGAGCGTGGAACACAGCGACACGGTGCGAGGCTGGCTGAAGCACGCCAGCATTCCTGTGCTCGAAATAGGTGCCACCCGCGTCGATCCGCTGGACATGAACATCGGCATTGATAACGTCGCCGCCATGTTTGAACTGACGGAAATGCTCATCCACCGCGGCTATCAGAACATCGGGCTGCTGTGCGCGAACCAGGAACAGTGGATTTTCCAGCAGCACCTTCAGGGCTGGTACAAGGCGATGCTGCGCCACCATATGTCGCCCAACAGGGTAATCAACGCTGCCGCGCCGCCGACTTTCTCCACCGGGGCCGCACAGCTACCTGAGTTTCTGTTGGCCTGGCCGGAGCTGGATGCGCTGGTCTGCGTGTCGGATGAACTGGCCTGCGGCGCGCTGTACGAATGCCAGCGCAGGCGCATCAAAGTCCCTGACGACTTAGCCATCGTTGGTTTTGGCGACAGCGACGTGAGCCGCGTCTGCCAGCCTGCGCTGACCACCATTGCGGTACCGCATCGTAAGATTGGGATTGAAGCCGGACGGGCGCTGCTGGCAAGAATTAACGAAGAAGAGTGGGACAGAAGCCCGACTATCGCGTCATCGCTGTGTATGCGGGATAGTTGCTGATTTTCCCTCACCCAGGTCCCTTCCTGACGGGAAGAGGATCGGGGTGAGAGCCAACGATTACTCGCTTTCTTCGCTTTGTTTTTGTGACTCATTTTTAGCGTTGCGGGTCATCCACAGCGCCAGCGCCTTCAGCGAATCTGGGGTAAATTCGTCACAGCGCGCGGTGATCTCTTCCGGGGACATCCAGCTCACTTCACTGACTTCTTCTTCCTGCAGCGCAAAAGGCCCGTGAGACACGCAGCTAAAGAGTCCACCCCAAACGCGGCAGCTATCGTCTTCGAAGTAGAACTGCCCGTGCTCCGCGAACGGTACGCCGGCAATGCCCAACTCCTCTTCCGCCTCGCGGCGAGCTGACTCGAGCATTTGTTCATCCGCCTGCACGACACCACCTGCGGTAGCATCCAGCATGCCCGGCATGAAGTCTTTAATTTCGGTACGACGCTGCACCAGAATTTTGCCCATACCATCGTGAACAACAATATAGGTCGCGCGATGACGCAGCCGCTGCGCACGCATTTGCTCGCGGCTTGCCTGTGCGATGACCTCATTGTCCTCATTCACAATATCTACCCATTCCGTGCCGACAAAATGACTCTGTTCCACCATCAGGGAAACCTTATTCAGGGGCGCTCTTACGGCGCGTTATTGGATTAACCTGTCAACGTTACGGGGTAATACGCACCTGTGCAATAACCCCATCACTCTCCAGCGTGCGAACGGTCAGAACGCCATCATCCAGCATCCCGTAACTGGCCTCAAAACCGCCCTTCGGTATGCTGACAGAGCCTGGATTAAACAAATAGATCTGTTCGTGCTTTTCTGCAACCGGAAGATGCGTATGGCCGAAAATCAGAACATCGCCAGCGGACAGCGGTGGCAAATGCCCAGGATGATAGAGATGCCCGTGGGTCAGGAAAAGCCGCTGCTGCACCAGCAAAACCTGCTGCCAGGGAGCGGTAATCGGAAACTGGAGCAGCATCTGGTCCACTTCGCTGTCGCAGTTTCCGCGCACCGCGATAATCTTATCGGCAACGCTATTCAGGCACTGCGCCACCGCCGGGGGATTGTAGCCTTCGGGTAGCGCGTTCCGAGGGCCGTGATTCAGTAAGTCGCCCAGAATAACCAGCCATTTCGCACCGCTGTGCGCGAAACGTTCCAGAACTTTTTCCGTGGCGGGTAGCGAACCGTGAAGGTCCGAAGCAAACATCAGTTTCATTTATCCCTGGCTCCAGTAGTGACAATCCGCCAATGATAACGAATTCCCCGGACGCTATCAGCCCGCGTTTTTGGCCGACTGCGCCAGCCAAAGCTGCACCGACGCGCGCTGCCACTGGAAGCTGGCATACTCTTTCAGCCGCTCAGGGACTTCATCTCCGTTCAGAATCAGACGGTTGAGCATCAGCGCCAGGTCGGTGTCGGCGATAGACCATTCACCAAACAAATTTTGCTGCCCTTGCGGGAGCAAATGCTCTGCGGTAGCGATCAACTTCTCTGCAGCCTGAAGACCCGCCGGGCTTAGCGCCGGTTTCTTCTCGCCGGCAAAGACCACGGCGGTAGAGCGCTCTTCCCGAATAGGCATTAAGTCACTGCGCAGCCACGCCTGCACCTGCCGCGCCCGGGCGCGTTTTTCAATATCGTGAGGATAGATACGTTCCCACGTCGGAGGCGCAAAACGCTCTTCCAGATACTCATCAATAGCGGAGGATTCGCTGAGCACAAAATCCCCAACGGCCAGCACCGGCACCCGGCGAGTCAGATCAAACCCTTTCCAGCCCGGCTTTAAATTCTGGCCGCTGGCGAGGTCGACGGTTTGCAGAGAAAAGGCGAGCCCTTTTTCTTTCAGCGCAACAAAAACGGAAAGCACATAGGGGCTGAAACACTGGCTATCGGTCCACAACGTAATGGCAGGCTGGCTCATCATATCCTCACTTATTCGCGCGACAGGTTATTGAACATAGAGCGAAAAAATCGTTTTGTCATCCGCTTAAAACGCACCATTCCGGTGCAGAAATAGCAATAACTTCTATACTCGAAACATTTGCCAAAATGGACTAAACCCTGGAGTGACCATGATCGAACTTTATTATGCGCCTACCCCAAACGGCCATAAAATTACCCTGTTTCTGGAAGAAGCTGGCCTGGAGTACAAAATCCACCGGGTCGATATCGGCAAAGGCGAACAGTTTCGCCCGGATTTTTTGGCTATCTCGCCGAATAACAAAATTCCTGCCATCGTGGATAACAAACCAGCCGACGGCGGCGAGCCTTTAAGCCTCTTTGAGTCCGGCGAAATTTTGCTTTATCTGGCCGATAAAACCGGGTTACTCCTCAGCAAAGAACTGCGCGCCCGCCACGCCACGCTGCAGTGGCTTTTCTGGCAGGTCGGTGGGTTCGGCCCGATGCTGGGCCAGAACCACCATTTCAACCACTTTGCTCCGCAGCCCGTCCCTTATGCTATCGAACGCTACCAGGTCGAAACCCAGCGCCTTTACGGCGTACTCAATAAGCAACTCGAGAAAGCCCCGTGGCTTGGTGGCCACGATTACAGCATTGCGGATATCGCGACTTATCCCTGGGTGGTGTCCCACGAGCGCCAGCGCGTTGATCTCGCCAATTTCCCGGCAGTAAGGAACTGGTTTGAGCGGATCCGCACCCGGCCTGCCACCGTGAAGGCTTACCAGCGAGCAGAGAAGGCGTAATCCCCGGTTCAGGTTTTTTCCCGCGCTGGTGTATCCTGTGGCGGGAAAAGACTAATAAGGAACCTGCAATGTCATCCATGCAACCAGACGCCATTATTCGCATTAAAAACCTGCGCCTGCGGACTTTTATTGGTATCAAAGAAGAAGAGATCGCCAACCGGCAGGATGTCGTGATTAACGTCGCCCTCCACTACCCTGCGGGCAAAGCCAGGGAGAGCGAGGACATCAACGACGCGCTGAACTACCGCACCGTGACCAAAGACATCATCCAGCTGGTTGAGAATAACCGCTTCTCCCTGCTGGAAAAATTAACTCAGGATGTGCTGAACATCGCATGCGCTCACCCGTGGGTGACATATGCTGAAGTAGAGATCGATAAACTTCACGCGCTCCGCTACGCCGACTCGGTATCCATGACCCTGAGCTGGCGACGATAAGCGCGTCCAGGTGGGAGGAAAGTATGGAGATCCTGATTACCGGCGGCAGCGGGCTGATTGGCCGCCACCTGACAGCTCGCCTGCTCGAGCTCGGCCATACTGTTTCGGTCGTCACGCGCGCGCCGGAAAAGGCCCGCAAGCGGCTGGATAATCGCGTTGCGCTGCTCAAAGGGCTCGACGGCTTACAGAATCTCGACGCCTTTGACGCGGTCATCAACCTGGCCGGAGAGCCGATCGCCGATAAACGCTGGAGCGAGGAGCAAAAGCAGCGCCTGTGCCAGAGCCGCTGGCAAATCACCGAGCGGCTGGTCGAGCTGTTTAAGGCCAGCCAGCACCCCCCCAAAGTCTTCATTTCCGGTTCAGCCACCGGCTATTACGGCGACCTTGGCGAAGTGGTCGTCACCGAAGACGAACCTCCCCACAACGAATTCACCCACAAGCTTTGCGCCCGCTGGGAGCAAATTGCCTGCGGCGCGCAAAGTGAAACTACACGAGTTTGCCTGCTACGCACCGGCGTTGTATTAGCCCCCAATGGCGGGATTCTGGCCAAAATGCTGCCGCTGTTCCGGCTGGGGCTGGGCGGCCCCATTGGCAATGGTAGGCAGTACCTGGCATGGATCCACATCGACGATATGGTGAACGGTATTCTCTGGCTGCTGGATAACGACCTGCGCGGGCCGTTTAATATGGTTTCCCCTTACCCGGTTCGCAACGAACAGTTTTCCCATGCTCTTGGCCATGCCCTCAAGCGCCCGGCGATACTTCGCGCCCCGGCTACGGCGATTCGTCTGCTAATGGGGGAATCTTCCGTGTTAGTGCTCGGCGGACAACGTGCGCTGCCTAAACGGCTGGAAGAGTCAGGCTTTGGCTTCCGCTGGTTTGACTTGGATGAAGCGCTGGCGGATGTGATTCGCTGACAGCAAAAAGCCGGGTAATTACCCGACTTTTTCATTTTACTGCTCCACCGGGCTCATTTTCCCCGCGTCAGCTTTATCCTTCACCCGTTTCGGCTGCGGGACTTTGATGATAAACGTCAGCACACCCGCGAACAGATACAGCCCTGTGTACGCCCAAACTACGCCCACAATGTCGAAAAATGGCAGAATCAGTGACGCAATAGCCGGTGCCACAAAGTTGCTCATCCCCGCAGACAGGTTATAAATGGAAATGGCCGCTCCGCGATGATGGGGTTCCAGCGTTGGAAACACCGCTGTCATTGGCACAAACGCCGCCACAAAGGTGCCGAGCATGACAGCCGGGATCAGCGCTACCCAGAAGTTATGCCCCACCCACACCGGCAGGTAGTAAAACGTCAGGCTGGAAATCGCCATACCTAAACAGCCAAACCAGCGCACCTGGCGGATCCAGCCGATGTACTCCCCCATAATTCCCCAAAAGATATTGGTGAAAATGGTGACAAAGAAGAACACCGCCCAGATTTGCAGCCATTCTGAAATCGTGAAACCGAGACGGTCAACAAACAACAGCGGCATCACTATCGCAAAGCCAAACAGCGACAGCGTATTAATTATGCGGATAAGACAGGCGTAAAACACGTCACGGTTGCTGAACAGGATGGTCACTGCCCGCGACATCTCCGTCATTTTTTCGCGCAGCGGCAGATTGACCCGCGAGCGGTCAACCGGCACATTACGCAGGCTGAAGAAAGCAATCAACCCCCCTCCCGTTACCCA
The DNA here is from genome assembly GCF_000758305.1 of Cedecea neteri. NCBI lineage: Bacteria > Pseudomonadati > Pseudomonadota > Gammaproteobacteria > Enterobacterales > Enterobacteriaceae > Cedecea > Cedecea neteri. The sequence goes on from NZ_CP009458.1 coordinate 4,598,439, forward strand.
GGCAATGGCCATCCACAGCGTCCCCGTTTCGCCAAATGCCGGGATAGTCAGGCTGGGCAGATAACTCCCCACCACGCCGATACCGATAGAGTACATCGCCCAGAACCAGCCGGTCGCCGCCGCCAGCCTCTCACGCGGTACCACCTGCACCAGCATCAACATGAAGGAGTAGATAAACAGCGGATAGGCCAGGCCACGAATGCCGTAGAACAGCAGCATCAGTGGGTAGTTACGCATCCCGAGGCCGAGCGTCATAAACAATGCGTGCATCACTACCCAGGTCACAAAACCAATCAGCATCGCTTTTTGCGGGGTGATAAGCTCAGCGACTACGCCGGAAGCCCAGGCCGCCAGGCCTGCCGCAAGACCATACAGGGTAAACACCATCGCCGATTCCGCGGGCGTAAAGCCCATGTCGGTAATGTGCTTAGACAAAAACGCCATTTCGAAACCATCGCCACTCATAAAAATAGCGATGGCGATAAATCCCCACAGCAGATGTTTAGGTAAACCAAACCAGTAGTGTTTAGATTGCATAACACTCTTCCTCGTTCTCAGGTACAGGGTTCCCGGCAGCGGAAAGGCCGCCGGGAGGGCGGTCAGGGCAGCAGCTTACGAGCGGCTTTTTGTTGTTGGTAAAGCAGGTGGAACACGGACAAACGCTGTTGCAGCACCTTCTGTACGGCTTTGCGCGGTGAGAAACGCTGCTGGACGGGAGGCTTGCGGCAAACCACTTCTTCCACACCGCCGTCGGCCAGCCAGCCAAGACGAGCTGCGCCGAGCGCGCCGGAGGAACTCGCCGGATGCGTCACAATCGGCACATCCAGCACGTCGGCAATCAGCTGCGCCCAGATGACGCTGCGCGCCCCTCCGCCGGTCAGGCTGCATTGGGTAATCTGGCTACGGGACGTCTCCAGCACCGCCATGCCGTCCGCCAGGCCAAAGGTCACGCCCTCAATCACCGAATACCCCAGCAAGGCACGGCTGGTTTCATGGTTTAGCGCAAAGAAACTCCCCATGGCGTGAGTATCGTTGTGCGGCGTGCGCTCCCCTGACAGATAAGGCAGGAAAACAGGCGCATGCTTTTTCTGCTCGTCGCTCAGCCCGGCCATCTCCTCCATGAGCTGGCTTTCAGTGACCGACAGCAGATTACACACCCAGCGCAGACAACTGGCGGCGCTGAGCATCACGCTCATCTGGTGCCAGCGCTGAGGTAAAGCGTGGCAAAAGGCATGCACGCCGGATTCAGAGCGGGTTTGCAGCTCGTCGTTAACCACAAAGATAACGCCGGACGTGCCGAGCGAAATAAACGCGTCGCCGTTATTCACCGCGCCAACGCCTACTGCCGAGGTAGCGTTATCACCCCCGCCGCCGGCGATTTTGACACCGGAACTAAGCCCCCACTCGGTCGCCAGAGCTGAACGTAAAACAGCGCTGACTTCGCTGCCCTCCACCAGCCGCGGCATCTGGCTGCGGGTTAGCCCGGTCGCCGCCAGCAATTTGTCTGACCAGTCGCGCTTTGCCATGTCCAGCCACAGCGTTCCGGCGGCGTCTGACGGGTCAGAGACAAACTCACCGCTCAGCCGCCAGCGCAGGTAATCTTTCGGCAGCAGCACCTTATCCACGCGGGAAAAGATTTCCGGTTCATGCTCCGCCACCCACCGTAGCTTCGGGGCGGTAAAACCGGGCATCACCAGATTGCCGCTGATGGTCAGAAATTCAGGGTGTTCTGCAGTGAGCAGAGCGCATTGCCCGGCGCTGCGCGTGTCGTTCCACAGAATGCAGGGGCGCAGCACTTTTCCCTGTTTGTCCAGCAGCACCGCACCGTGCATCTGCCCGGACAAGCCAATAGCGCGAATTTGCGCCCAGGCCTCGGGCATTTGCTGGCGCAGCGTAGAGACGACCTGCTGCGTCGCCTGCCACCAGGCCTCAGGATCCTGCTCAGCCCAGTGCAAATGCGGGCGCTGAACGGTTAATGCCGCATGAGCAGAGCCTAAAATTTCGCCCTGCCCGTCAATCAGCAAAGCCTTTAGTTCAGAGGTGCCGATATCGATGCCAAGATACATAGCGCCTCCTTAAGCAGCAGCCAGAGGTGATTGCGGAGACTTGATCCACGCCTCAAGGCGAGTGACCGTACGAGCCATCAGTTCATGGAAAGCTGAGGAATGTGCGAGTTCGGCAAACAAAGTTTCGTCGCTGACAAAGGCCTTGAGCGGCTCAGGCGCGGCGAACAAAGCCCGAATCGCGTCGTCTTGCATGACGCCGTCCTGGTACTCATAAGGCAGTTGGCCGTTCGCCCAGCGCTGCAGGAACAGGAAAAACAGCGCGGGCAGAACCGCCGTTGCCGCTGGCTCCTCACCTCGCTGATAGCACTCGATCAGCGTCGGGGTAATAAAGCCAGGGATCTTGGACAAGCCGTCGGCCGCCACGCGCTGGTTGGTATCTTTGATATACGGATTGCTAAAGCGGGCCAGGACCACATCACGATACTCAGCCAGGTCCAACGGGCTCGGCGACAGCGAAGGAATGACATCCTCCGTGACGTAATCCCACGCCATCTGCCTAATCGGCTGCTGCACGGTGCTTTCATCGATGTAACTCAAGCCGGTCAGCGTCCCCGCCCAGGCAATACAGCTATGGCTGGCGTTCAGAATGCGGATTTTTGCCTCTTCATAGGGCAGCACGGATTTCACCATTTCGACGCCAACGTTCTCAAGCGACGGGCGACCGTTGATAAAGTTGTCCTCAATAACCCACTGAATAAACGATTCCCCCATCACCGGCACCTTGTCGTCGAACCCGGTAGCCGCTTTCACCCGTGGGGCAATATCCGCAGTAGGGCGAGGAGTAATACGGTCAACCATGGTATTAGGCGACACGGTGTGGGTGGTCACCCAGTCAAACAGAGCGTGGTCGCCCTTCTCCTTCAGGAACGACAGAAAACCGTGGCGGAAGCGTTCGCCGTTGTGGCGCAGGTTATCGCAGTTGAGCAGCGTTACCGGCTCACCGCCGTTGCTCATACGCTGGTGCAGAATGCGGCTGAGCGCGCCGTAAAGCGTCGTCATTCCTCCGGCAAGATCGGCTTTGACATCAGGCTGATGAACGTCCAGCTGGTGCTGCGGTGTCAGGTAATACCCGGCTTCGGTGACGGTAAAGGCAATCACGCGGGTCGAGGCTTTGGCGCCCTCTTCAACCAGAGCACTGATCTCTTTATCCCACGGTAGTACTTTGCGTATAGAAGCGATCTTTTCGTAGGCACGCTCGCCTTCCGGCGTGACGGTTTCCAGCACATATTCGCCACGCTGTGCCGCCAGTTGATTCAGCAGCTCACCGGCATCATTACGGATATTTCCCAGCGAAATACTCCAGCCGTCATCGCCCTGCTTGTGCAGCTGATTGAGATACCACGCCTGATGGGCACGGTGGAAAGAGCCTGCGCCAATATGCATCCATACCGATTTCGTCGTCATGATTCACCTCAGATTTAAGCATTTGTCATTTTTAAGGGCATTTGCCCGTTTGTTATAGTCTAGTTGCGGCAGGCGCCGTCTTTCTGAGATCAAACTCACACAGACAACATTTGCCCATAAAAATGACTTTTGCCCAATTACCAACAAAGCACGCACGGAGTAGAATGCACTTCAAAGAGTCATAAGGTGTCGCCATGAGCAGAGAAGAGAAAAAACAAGAACAAGCCGCGCGCGTTGCCTGGATGTATTACGTAGCGGGCATGACACAACAGGATATCGCCCGTGAACTGGGGATTTCCCGTCAGGTCGCCCAGCGGCTGGTTTCTTCCGCACGCGAGCAGGGTATGGTGACGGTCAAAATTGCCCATCCGGTTGCCCGCTGCCTGAAGCTGGCGCAGCAGGTTCGGGAACGTTTCGGCCTGGAGATCTGCCGCGTAGTGCCCTCGGAAGGGCTGGATGACGAAGCCATTCAGCAGATGCTGGCGGTGGAAGGTGCCGAAGTCATGTCGCAGTTTATCGCCGACGAGCAGCCGCAGGTTTTCGGCATTGGCTCCGGCAAAACGCTGCGCTCAATCATCGACGTCCTGCCGTGGGTTGAACGTCCGCAGCACCACTGCGTATCCATGATTGGGGCGATTGCGCGTGATGACTCTGGTACCCGCTATGACATGCCGCTAAAAATGGCTGAAAAAATGCAGGGAAAATACTTTTTTATCCCGGCCCCGCTGTATGCCGATAGCGAAGAAGACCGCGACATGTGGTGTCGCCACAAAGTATACCAGCGCGTGACCGACCGGGGGCTGGCGGCCAATGTTGCGTTCCTCGGTGTTGGTGAGGTGGACATCGGCTGCCCGCTGAATGCCGAAGGATTCATTACCGACGAACAGGTCAGCATGCTGCATGCCCAGGGGGTTGCGGGTGAAATGTTGGGACATTTCTTCGACCACAGTGGTCAGCGCGTCTACAGCGAGCTGGATGCTCTGCTGACCAGCGTGCCGCTGCAAAGTGATAACCCGCGTAAGATCATCGCTTTTTCCGGTGGAATGCGAAAGTTTGCCGCCATCAAAGCGGCATTGACCGGCCGCTGGATGTCAGGCCTGGTAACGGATGAGAGTACAGCGGTGAGATTGTTGGGTGAGGAATGAGGCGTTATTTACCCTCACCCCGGCCCTCTCCCGGAGGGAGAGGGGGAAACAGCTGACGTGGAATCATGTTTATTCCCTCTCCCTTTGGGAGAGGGTTAGGGTGAGGGATTACTTCAGCGATCCAGACAGGAACTGCTGAAGGCGAGCGCTCTTCGGGCTGCCAAACAGCTCGGCTGGAGGCCCTTCTTCCTCAATGCGCCCCTGATGCAGGAAGATAACGTGGCTGGAAACATGCCGGGCAAAATCCATCTCGTGGGTGACCACGACCATGGTTTTCCCCTCTTCCGCCAGCTTCTGCATAATGCGCAGGACTTCGCCCACCAGCTCCGGGTCGAGCGCCGAGGTTGGTTCATCAAACAGCAGCACTTCCGGCTCCATCGCCAGCGCACGGGCAATGGAAACACGCTGCTGCTGGCCGCCGGACAGATGCACCGGGTATTTCACGTACTGACGTTCGTCGATGCCGACTTTAGCCAGGTACTTAATCGCCCGCTCTTTTGATTCCTGCTTGCTCAGCCCGAGCACCTGAATAGGCGCTTCCATCACGTTTTCCAGCACCGTCATGTGGCTCCACAGATTGAAGTGCTGGAATACCATCGTCAGACGAGTGCGCAGCAGGCGCAGCTGATTTTTGTCGGCCACTTTGAGCTGGCCGTCTTTGTCCCGCACCAGATTGATGTTCTGGTTGCTGACCACAATCGTGCCTTCGCTGGGTTTTTCAAGGAAGTTAATGCAGCGCAAAAAGGTACTTTTGCCCGAGCCAGACGAACCGATAATACTGATCACGTCTCCGGCGTTAGCCTTCAGAGACACCCCTTTGAGCACTTCATGTTCGCCGTAGCGTTTGTGCAGATCCGTTACGTTTAATTTAATTTCAGCCATCAGAAGTCACTCAGTGCGAAGCGGGTTTAACGTGCTGCAGCCAGCGTTTTTCCGCTTTGCGGAACAGGCTTATCAGCACATAAGAGATAATCAAATACAGCACGGCCGCGATGCCAAACGCGGTAAACGGCTGGTAGGTTGCGGAGTTGATATCACGAGCAATCTTGAGCAGGTCCGGCACCGTGGCGGTAAACGCCAGCGCCGTAGAGTGCAGCATCAGGATCACTTCGTTGCTGTAGGCCGGCAGCGCAATACGCAGCGCGGACGGCAGAATAATACAGCGGTACATTTTCACTTTTGAGAAGCCGTAAGCGCGCGCCGCCTCAATGTCACCGTGAGGAACCGAGCGAATGGCACCGGCGAAAATCTCCGTGGTGTAGGCGCAGGTGTTCAACGTCAGCGCCAGCACGGTACAGTTCAGGCCGCTGCGGAAGAACGCGTTGAGCAACTCAGTCCCTTTCACAATCTCCAGCGTGTACATCCCGGAATAAAACACCAGCAACTGCACGTAAAGCGGCGTGCCGCGGAATATGTAGGTAAAGAGCCAGATGGGGAAAGAAATAAACTTGTTGCTGGACACCCGCCCGATGGCGAGGAACAGCGCCAGAATCCCGCCCATCACTACGGACGTAATCAGCAGCCAAAGCGTAATGGCGACGCCTGTAAAGCGGTAACCGTCCGTCCACAGCAGCGACTGCCAGTAGTCGTGAATAATATCGATCATAGCTCGGCCCTCTTCACGCCAACGGAATAGCGGCGTTCAAGCCAGAGCAACACTCCGTTTGAAACCGTGGTAAAGACCAGGTAGATAATCCCGGCGACAATCGCGAAGTAGAATGGCTGCCAGGTGCTTTTCCCGGCGAGCTGCGTGGCTTTCACCACGTCTTCCAGACCAAGCAGAGAAACCAGCGCGGTGGCTTTCAGGATAACCTGCCAGTTGTTGCCTATGCCCGGCAGCGCATAGCGCATCATGGCCGGGAACAGAATACGGCGGAAAGTTTGTGAACCGGTGAAGCCAAAGGCGGTGGCCGCCTCAATATGACCCTTCGGCACGGCAAGATAGGCGCCACGGAAGGTTTCGGTGAAATAAGCCCCGTAGATAAAGCCAAGCGTAATGATCCCGGCGATCATTGGGTCGATATCAAACTGCGCCATCCCCAACGCGTCGGTAATGCTGTTGAGCAGCATCTGCAGCCCGTAGAAAATTAACAGCATCAGCACCAGGTCAGGCACGCCGCGAATCAGCGTGGTGTAGCCTTCAAACAGCAAAGCGAGCGGGCGATTTTTGGACAGTTTTGCGCCGGCACCGGCAAGCCCAATCAGCACGGAAAGGACAACCGAGGCGAGCGCCAGCTCAAGCGTAACCAGAGCCCCTTTAAAAATTACTTCGGAAAAGCCATACAACATGGTGCGTATCCTGTCGTCAGTGTTTGCTGCTACTTATTGGGCCCCGTCTGACGCGGGGCCTTTGTCACCGGTAAGGCTTATTCACCATACACATTAAAATCAAAGTACGGCTTCGCTAACTTGTCGTAGGTGCCGTCTTTACGCATCTCCGCGAACGCCTTATTCAGCGCCTCACGCAGTTCGTTATCTTCTTTACGCAGGCCCATGCCGGTACCCACGCCAAACAGCTTGTCGTCTTTGATAGACGGGCCGCCGAACTGATAGTTTTTGCCCACCGGCTGTTTCAGGAAACCTTCGCTGGCGGCGACTTCATCCTGGAATGCAGCGTCAATACGTCCGGCAGCCAGGTCGGCGTAAATGGAATCCTGCCCCTGATAGGAGACAATTTCGATACCTTTTGGCGCCCAGTGCTCGTTGCCGTAGGTTTCCTGAGTCGTCCCCTGCAGCACGCCGACGCGTTTGCCTTTCAGCGACTCAATGGTCGGCTGAATCGGGGAACCTTTGGCTACAACCAGGCGAGAGTCAGCCGCGTACAGCTTGTCGGTAAACGCGATTTCCTGCTGGCGCTTCTCGGTGATGGACAACGAAGACATGATGGCGTCGATCTTCTTCGCTTTTAGCGACGGGATCAGCGCATCCAATGGGTTTTCAACGAAGGTACATTGGGTGTTAATGCGTTTGCAGAGTTCTTTCGCCAAATCGATGTCAAAACCGATCAGCTGGCCCTGAGCATTTTTGGATTCGAATGGCGCATAGGTTGGGTCCGTGCCAATCCGCAGGTTTTTCGGAATGGCAGCGAATGCTGTGGTCACGCTGGAAAACGCCAGCACCAGAGAAAGAGACAAAACCAGCTTTTTCATAATTATCCTCAATAGACTGTCCGTTACTTAAGGCTCACACCCACTACAAACAGGGAAAACTTACGCAACACGTTGCGAACAAAGAGTTTTCGCACCATAAAGGTGCAGCCGGAACGGGGCCGCACCACTGCATAGTTATCCTGCCCGGTTAAGAATATATTCAAAACCGGGCTACAGACTAAGGGATAAACTTATTCGCCGTAAACATTAAAGTCGAAGTACTTTTTCGCCAGTTTGTCGTAAGTGCCGTCTTTACGCATTTCGGCCAGCGCTTTGTCGAATGCGGCCTTCAGCTCAGTATCATCTTTACGCAGGCCGATCCCGGTTCCGTCACCAAAGTATTTTTTGTCCTTCACTGATGGGCCAGCAAAGGCATAATCTTTCCCTGCAGGCTGTTTCAGGAAGCCTTCGCTCCCGGCAACTTCATCCTGGAAAGCCGCATCCAGGCGCCCTGCTGCGAGGTCAGAGTAGATCAAATCCTGGTTGGCGTAGGCCACCACATCAACGCCTTTCGGGCGCCATTCAGCGTTACCGTAGGTCTCCTGAATAGAGCCCTGCAGCACCCCGACGTGCTTGCCTTTCAGTGATTCAAGCGTCGGTTGAATCGGAGAGCCTTTGGCCGCGATCAGGCGGGAATCCGCTGCGTACAACTTGTTGGAGAAAAGGATCTCCTGCTGGCGTTTTTCGGTGATCGACAGAGAAGAGATGATGGCGTCAATTTTCTTCGCTTTTAGCGACGGGATCAGGGAGTCAAAGTCGCTGCCAACCCAGGTACATTTGGTCTGAATGCGCTTGCAAAGTTCGTTACCCAGATCGATATCAAACCCAACGAAATCCCCTTTCGCGTCTTTCGAAGAGAATGGCGCGTAGGTCGCGTCGGTACCAATGCGGACGTTTTGCGGAATCGCTGCAAACACGCTGGCTGCGCTGGACAGGCCGAGCAGTAAAGACAGTGCAAGAACCGACTTCTTCATACGATACCCTCAAGTTTGGCTTTCTTATTTGTGATGTCTTGTTGTGTGGTAATGCCTTTGCATACGGAGAGTTGCAGTTCTCATGCCACTTTTCCCTGCGTGGAAAAAAGCCGCTGATTTATGTTAATAAAACGTTGCAACTTCGCGCTAGTTTGAAAGATAGCAGGTCTGGGAAGCGGGACTAGAGGGGAAGGCGGTTTTCGAGGATTAAATCTTCTAAAAGCGATCGGCGTTGCAGAATTGCCCCATAATGAGGCAATCATTTTGTGATGCACCGCAGCAGTGCATCACTTATGTTCGCCCCAGCGGATGAAAAGGTCTTCAGGCAGCTCGAGGTCAAACTGATCCAGCACCCGGTTGACCGTCTGGTCGACAATATCCTGCAGCGTTTGTGGGCGATGATAAAACGCCGGCACCGGCGGCATGATCACCGCGCCCAGTTCAGACGCCTGGGTCATCAGGCGCAGGTGCCCGAGGTGCAGCGGCGTTTCGCGAATGCAAAGCACCAGCGGGCGACGCTCTTTAAGCACCACGTCCGCCGCACGGGTCAGCAGCCCGTCCGTATAGCTGTGTACGATGCCGGACAGCGTTTTAATCGAGCACGGCAGCACCGCCATCCCCATGGTCTTAAACGAGCCAGAGGAGATGCTGGCGGCAATATCACGAGAGTCATGCACGACATCTGCCAGCGCCTGAACATCGCGCAACGAGTAATCGGTTTCCAGCGCCAGCGTCTGACGCGCCGCATTGCTCATCACCAGGTGGCTTTCTACCTCGGGCAACTGCTGCAGGATTTGCAGTAAACGCACCCCGTAAATGGCGCCGCTGGCTCCGGAAATACCGACGATCAGTCGTTTCATTGAATTTGCCCCTAAGAATATCTGGGCTGACTTTGCCGCAAGATGAGATGGGATGCAAGGCTGGCCGGGCGGGGACGTGAAGGAAGAACGTGCCTCTCCCCTTGGCAGGAGAGAGGCTAAGGCCGGTTAGCCTTCGTTGTGCATCTCTAAGTTTTCCACTTCGTTCTGACGCGCCAGCGCTTTGGAGTCGTCGTTACGCAGGGATTCGAGATACTGCAGATATTTGTGGTCAACGTCTTTCGTCACGTAGATGCCGTTAAAGACGGAGCATTCGAACTGAGTGATGTCCGGGTTTTCCACGCGTACCGCTTCGATCAGATCGTCCAGATCCTGGAAAATCAGGCCGTCGGCGCCGATGATCTGGCGAATTTCATCCACTTCGCGGCCGTGAGCAATCAGCTCGTTGGCGCTCGGCATATCAATGCCGTACACGTTAGGGAAGCGAATTTCCGGTGCAGCGGATGCCAGGTAAACCTTTTTGGCACCGGCTTCACGCGCCATCTCGATAATCTGCTCAGAGGTGGTGCCACGCACGATGGAGTCATCCACCAGCAGCACGTTCTTGTCGCGGAATTCAGCGCGGTTGGCGTTCAGCTTACGGCGCACGGATTTACGGCGCAGCTGCTGGCCCGGCATGATAAACGTGCGGCCCACGTAGCGGTTTTTCACAAACCCCTGGCGGTACGGTTTCTCAAGAATGCGGGCGATTTCCAGCGCGATATCGCAGGAAGTTTCTGGAATCGGAATGACCACGTCGATATCCAGGTCTTCCCATTCGCGGGCAATTTTCTCGCCAAGTTTTTTACCCATCTCAACGCGCGCGCTGTAAACGGAGATCTTGTCGATGAAGGAGTCCGGGCGAGCAAAGTACACGTACTCGAACAGGCAAGGATTGCTGACCGGGTTGTCGGCGCACTGGCGGGTGAACAGCTGGCCTTTCTCGGTAATGTAGACCGCTTCGCCCGGCGCGATATCACGCAGGAATTCAAAGCCCAGGGTGTCCAGCGCCACGCTCTCGGAGGCTACCATGTATTCGGTGCGGCCATCGCCCAGGTCACGCTTGCCGATCACCAGCGGGCGGATACCGTTCGGGTCGCGGAAGGCGACCATGCCGTGGCCAATAATCATCGCCACGCAGGCGTAAGCGCCGCGAATCTGGCGGTTAGTGGCTGCGATAGCGGCAAAAATGTTGTCGGCTTCCAGCGGGTAATGACGGAAGTTATCCAGCTCGCTGGCGAAGATATTGAGCAGGATTTCAGAATCAGAGGTGGTGTTAATGTGGCGGCGCTTTTCTTCGAACAGCTTTTTACGCAGCTCGTGGGCATTGGTCAGATTACCGTTATGCGCCAGCGTAATCCCATAAGGCGAGTTGACGTAGAAAGGCTGAGCTTCAGAAGCGCTGGAACTTCCGGCGGTAGGGTAACGCACGTGGCCGATACCCATATTCCCCTGCAGACGCTGCATGTGACGGGCTTCAAACACATCGCTCACCAGGCCATTCGCTTTACGCAGACGGAAGCAATTTAACGCGTCGATGGTGACGATGCCTGCGGCATCCTGGCCACGGTGCTGAAGCACCGTTAACGCATCATAAATCGACTGGTTTACCGGCATGAAACCGGCGATACCGACAATACCGCACATGTTGTCTTTTCCTCATTAAGCCACACCCCCCGCTACGATTAGCGGGGCAAGAAACTTGACGAGCTTTGCAGATAGTCAAAGAACCATCTGATGATGAAACTGAATTGCGGGATAAGCTGCGACTTTTGCCAGTCATCGCTTTTTGAAAAACCGGTAAAGGTATCCAGGAAGAACAGAATGGCGGAGACGATCAGTACGCCACGCAAGGCGCCAAAGCAGATCCCCAACACCCTGTCTGTACCCGACAGGCCGGTTTTTTGCACCAGTGCGCTAATCACATAATTGACTATCGCACCGACAATCAGCGTCGCGATAAACAGCACCGCGATAGCTATCCCATTACGTACCAGTTCGTCTTCAAAGCCAGTGAACCAGACTGACAGATAAGTGTAGTAATGACTGGCGACAAAGAAAGCACATCCCCAGGTCACAAGCGATAACGCTTCCTTCACAAACCCACGTATTACGCTTACCAGACAAGAAAAACCGATAACCGCAATGATGGCGTAATCTATCCAGACCATGAAAAAATCTCGTGATAAATTGCCCTGACGTCCAGTTCGGGGCGAATTCTAACAGAAAAAGAAAACGTTTGCGTAGGGATTTCCTTCCCCCGCGTAAATAAATAATGGCGTTGAAAAAAGCATCAACGCCATTAAAAAAGTGCCTGTTTTACCTTCACTCCAGTGGAGAGAAGCGACGATGTGCCGTCGTTTTTCCCCTCACCCTAACCCTCTCCCCTGAGGGGCGAGGGAACAGTATGGTGCGATATTTTTCCCTTCACCCGAACCCTCTCCCAAAAGGGGTGAGGGAACAGTATGGTGCGATATTTTTCCCTTCACCCGAACCCTCTCCCAAAAGGGGTGAGGGAATAGCTCAGTGCAATCTCTTTCCCCCTCTCCCTTCCAGGGAGAGGGCCGGGGTGAGGGTCAGGCCACTAGCGCGGCGAGTAGTTCATCACCACGCCGTTCAGGCCAGAAAGCGAATTCAGCTCGCCCAGCGAAGACTTCAGCTTATCCTTCGAGGCATCCGGCCCGACCAGAATACGGGTAATTTTCCCCTGCACAGGCGTGGTCGGCGAGGTGTAAACCTTGAACCCGGCCCCGCGCAGTTTACCAACAATTTCATTCACTTTGTCCGCATTTTTCAATGCGCCAAGCTGCACCACATAGGCTTGCCCGGTCGGTGCTTTGTCGGCTGGTTTTTCCGTCTTCGTCGGCTGTTCTGAGGCCATGGCAAGCTGCTGCCCGGTATTATCATTGGCGGCAGGTTTAGGCTGCGGTTTTTCCACCGGCTTAGGCTTTGGTTTTTCCTGCACGGGCTGCGGCTTAGGCTGTTCGCGCGCGACAGGCACTTCGTCAACGCCCGCCGAGCCTTCATTCGGGATAGCCCCGCTGTTCAGCCCTGGCGGCACCGAAGCGCCCGCCCTTACCTCTTCCGCCGCGCCTTCCGGCGGCTGCGCTGGCAGAGCCTGAGTAGCCGCCGGCAGCATATCTGGCTCGTCACTGTCCCCTGGTTTTGGCACCAAAGGAATGGCGGCGAACTCGTCCTGATAATGTTTTTTCTGCCCGTCCAGCAGACCCGGCAGCACAATAACGCCCAGTGCGACCAGAATAATGGTTCCGACTAATCGGTTTTGAAACTTACTCGCCACCTGCTCTCCCCGCGTCCAGTACTTCCATTACATGGGCCACCGTGTGGAACGACCCACACACCAGCACGGTATCTTCGGCCGTCGCTTCCGTCATGGCTGCATGCCATGCATCCGCCACGGTTGCAAATGTTCTGCCGTGACCAAGATGAGCCATAAGCTGCTCTGCGCTTGCGCCTCGCGGCCCTTCCAGCGGAGCACAATACCAGCTATCGACCTGAGGCGACAAACAGGCAAGCGTTCCGGCTATGTCTTTATCGTGTAGCATGCCAATCACCGCCAGCACGCGTCCCTGCTTAGGTAACGCTGCCAGGCGACCCGCAAGATAAGCCGCCGCATGAGGATTATGGGCAACATCAAGAATCACGCGTGGTGCCTGAGACACAATCTGGAAGCGCCCCGGCAGCGTGGCATGCTCAATACCATAGCGTATCGCGTTTTCACTCACGTTCAGTTTGCTGGCACGTAAAGCAGCCAGCGCCGTGGCGGCATTGGGCTGAGGAACCAACGGCAGCGGCAGGTTTTTCAGCTCGCCATGTCCGTCCCGGAGTGTCCAGCCAGTGGCACTCACCTCATAATCCCAGTCAACGCCGAGACGCATTAGCTGTGCGCCCTTCTCCCGCGCCACATCGGCAATTGTCTGCGGCATATCCGGCTCACCCACAATCGCCGGATTATCTCGACGGAAAACACCGGCTTTTTCGCGGCCAATGCTCTCACGATCCGGGCCAAGCCAGTCGGTGTGATCGAGCGCGATGCTGGTCACCACGGCCACATCGGAATCCACAATATTGGTGGCATCCAGACGCCCGCCAAGGCCGACCTCAAGAATTACCACGTCTACCGCCTGCTGTTTAAACAATAGCAAGGCCGAGAGCGTTCCGTATTCAAAATAAGTTAAGGAAATATCTCCGCGAGCGGCCTCTATTTCGGCAAACGAAGCGGTATGCAGGCCTTCAGGCAACTCTTCGCCCTGAATGCGAACGCGCTCCGTGTAACGCACCAGATGCGGGGAGCTATAAACCCCTACGCGATAGCCATCGGCCATCAGCACGGTTTCAAGCGTACGGCAGGTTGTGCCTTTCCCGTTCGTACCCGCCACGGTGAAAACAGTAGGCGCAGGTTTCAGGACATCGAGCTTGCGCGCAACGTTGCTGATGCGCTCAAGGCCCATATCGATAGTGGTGGAATGAAGGTTTTCAAGATAGCAAAGCCACGTGGCCAGGGGCGACGTGGCTTGAGGAATAAGGTCTTTGTCCATGATGCCCACTTAACATGCACATAAAGAAAAGGGCAGAACCTGCTGGCCTGCCCTTAATTGCGAATCAGGCCTCTTGACCCTGTTCCGGTGCTGGCGGAACCACAATCGGTTCACGCGGGGCTTCCGGATTTGGCGCCGGCAGATTCATAAACTTCGCCAGAATGCTCGCCAGTTTCAGGCGCATTTCCGGACGACGAACGATCATGTCGATAGCGCCTTTTTCGATCAGGAACTCACTGCGCTGGAAGCCCGGCGGTAGTTTCTCACGAACGGTCTGCTCAATAACGCGTGGACCGGCAAAGCCAATCAGCGCTTTCGGCTCGGCGATGTTCAGGTCACCCAGCATCGCGAAGCTTGCGGAAACGCCGCCCATGGTTGGGTCAGTCAGCACGGAGATGTATGGCAGACCGCGTTCCTGCATTTTTGCCAGCGCAGCGCTGGTTTTCGCCATCTGCATCAGCGACATCAGCGCTTCCTGCATACGCGCCCCGCCGGAAGCGGAGAAGCAGACCATCGGGCAGTTGTCTTCCAGCGCCTGCTCAACGGCACGAACAAAACGCGCGCCAACTACGGAGCCCATTGAACCGCCCATAAAGGCGAACTCGAAGGCCGCAGCCACAACTGGCATACCGTGCAGGGTGCCTTTCATGACAACCAGCGCGTCTTTCTCGCCGGTCTCTTTCTGTGCGCTAACCAGACGATCTTTGTACTTCTTGGAGTCACGGAACTTCAGCAAATCTTTTGGCTCAAGCTCGCTCCCCAATTCCACCATTGTGCCTTCATCTAACAGGCTATGCAGGCGATCGCGGGCCGACATACGCATGTGGTGATCGCACTTAGGGCAGACGCCAAGATTGCGTTCCAGCTCGGCGCGGTACAGGACCTGGCCGCAGCTGTCGCACTTGGTCCACACCCCTTCAGGGATGCTCGCCTTGCGGGTGGGAGTAATATTGCTCTTATTGAGAATTCGTTCAATCCAGCTCATTGATGACCTTTCTGCTTGAACCTGGTCGATACCAGCTTTTCTGCGGCAGTTTTCCCTGCCCCAGACCATAAATGGTGCTCATTAAAACACAACGGCCCGCGACTTTGGATAAAAAAGTGGTCGAACCGCTGCCACGTATTATTTTGACTGCCGCGACGCCGCGCGTTTGTGGCGGATAACTTCCACCACGCCAGGCAGTATCGACACCACGATAATTGCCACAATCAGCAGCTTCAGGTTTTCCTGTACCACCGGCAGGTTACCGAACAGGTAGCCCGCGTAGGTGAACAGCAAGACCCACAGCAGTGCGCCGACGACGTTATAGATCGCAAAATGGCGATAGGACATATGCCCCATCCCGGCGACAAACGGTGCGAAGGTTCGCACAATCGGCACGAAGCGCGCGAGGATAATCGTTTTTCCGCCGTGACGCTCGTAAAATGCGTGAGTTTTATCGAGATAACTGCGGCGGAAGATTTTGGAATTCGGATTACTGAACAACTTCTCGCCAAACAGCCGTCCGATAGTGTAGTTCACCGCATCGCCGATGATGGCGGCAATCACCATCAAAATGACCATGTAATGCACGTTAAGGTCGTTGGTTTCCAGCGACGCCAGCGCACCCGCCACAAACAGCAGTGAATCACCCGGTAAGAACGGCGTCACCACCAGCCCGGTTTCGCAGAACAAAATCAGGAACAGAATAGCGTAAACCCAGACGCCGTATTGTGCCACCAGCTCGGCCAGATGCACGTCGATATGCAAAATGAAGTCGATGATAAAACGGATGAAATCCATCAAAGTTTCCTTTCTTAAGCAGCAATCAATCGGCTAAAAAAAGCGGCCCCATCGGCAGACACGGCAGCGCAAAGTGGTCGGGGTAATCCACCGACACCAGGTACAGCCCTTCCGCCTTCGCGGTGGCAGCGGCCTTAGTGCGGTCCTTCATTGCCAGTAAATCGGCCATCCAGGTTTCTGCCTGGTTGCCACAGCCGACTTCCATCAGGCTGCCGACGATATTACGCACCATATGGTGCACAAAAGCGTTGGCCTTAATGTCCACCACGATGTAAGAACCATAGCGGTTCACCGTAATGTGCATCATATTGCGCCATGGGGTGCGGGACTGGCACTGCACCGCACGGAACGAGGTAAAGTCATTTTCCCCCAGCAGGCTCTGCGCGGCGCGGTGCATTTTATCCGCATCCAGAGGCAGGTGAAAATGGGTTACGCCCTGCTGCAAAACGGCCGGACGCAGGCGATGATTATAAATCACGTAGCGATAGCGGCGGGCCGTGGCGCTAAAGCGGGCATGGAACTCAGACGGCACATCTTTTACCCAGCGCACGGCGATGTCACCAGGCAAATTCGTATTTACACCCATCGTCCAGGCCGCATCTTTACGCACGGCGCTGGTTTCAAAATGCACTACCTGGCCCGTGGCGTGAACGCCCGCATCTGTGCGCCCTGCGCAGAACACGTTAATCGGCTCATTGGCTACCTGAGACAGCGCTTTTTCCAGCTTTTCCTGCACGCTGCGCACTTCGTTCTGGCGCTGCCAGCCGTAATATTTACTGCCGTCGTACTCAATGCCGAGCGCGATTTTATGAAGCGGAATTTCGCTTAGCACTTCGGACATCAGTACATATACTCCTGCACCAGTTTCTCAGCGGTTTTGATCGCCATCAGCGCGCCGCCAAAGCGAACGTTATCGGCGACCGACCAGAACTGGATTTGCTCCGGCATGCCATAATCGTTGTGCACGCAACCAATAGAAAGATGGCCACTGCCGGATGCATCCGCCACCTGAGTCGGGAATTCGCCCTCTTCAGACAGCTCAATATCTTCTGCCTGAGCAAACGCATCGCGGGCTTCTTCTGCCGCCAGCGGGCGCAGCGCTTCAAAGTTGACGATTTGCGCATGGCCGTAGAACACCGGTGACTGCACAAGGCTGGCGGAGATCATCAAGCCGTCGTCCTGCAGCACTTTACGCACTTCATTCACCAGGCGACGCTCTTCCCGCACGCTGCCTTCGGCGTCCGGCACCAGCGGCAACATGTTGAACGCCAGCTGGCGGCCAAACAGATCTTCTTCATCAATAGGAATGCCGTTCAGCAAACGGGCGCTTTGCCCGGCCAGCGCATCGACGGCCACTTTACCGCGCGCAGAAGCAGACAGCAGGCTGGTTACCTGAATACGCGACAGGCCGCCCTGCTCAATCAGCGGTTTCAACGCGCTCAGCAGCTGGCTGGTCAGGCTGTCCGCCACGGCAACCAGATTACGGTTGCGGTAATCGCTCAGCACGAACGGGTTCACATCCGGCACAACCAGCGGCACGTCCGGCTCGAGCGAGAAAAGACCGCTGGAGTCAATAACCAGGCAGCCCGCATTGGTCGCTTCTTCAACATAGCGAGCGGAGGCTTCAACGCCCGCGACGAAGAACGCCAGTTGAGCCTGAGTCCAGTCAAACTCTGCCGCGTCCTGCACCATGACGGTTTTGCCTTCATAACGCAGATTTTCACCGGCGCTCTCGCCGCGCGCCAGGGCATACAATTCACCAACCGGGAACTGACGTTCAGCAAGCAGTTCAAGCAAAGCTGAGCCTACGGCACCGGTGGCGCCTAAAACGGCAATATTCCAGCCTTCGGACATGTTGGTTTACTCCAGAAAATAGAACAGATGCTCCCCAGGACATCGCCCAGGGAGCCAGAAGATATTGCTTAGCGAAGCGGGTGATGTGCCGCGCTAAAGCCAAGTTTTTGCAGCATGCTTGCCGCGTCAGCATCATCACACTGCACGTACAGCGATGACCACTCGCGGCGCTCCAGATAGTTTTTACGCAGCTTGTCGAATTCGCCAGGCTGACCGGCTACCTTCCGCAGCGGCGCGTCATCGCGGCGCACATCATACACCAGATGCACCAGTCTTTTGAGCGTGGGCTGATCGAGCGGGCCTGCCAGCGTAATGCGGCCAAACTCCGACGCGGGCAGCAGTGAATCCAGCGCCACTTTCTGAGACTGGCCGATAAAATCACTAAAGGCTTCAAAGACCTGCGTGGTACCACGAGCCTTACCTTCAAGCGTGTAGCCCGCAATGTGCGCCGTGCCAATATCTACCTTGTCGAGCAACTCGACGTTGAGATCCGGCTCCGGCTCCCAGACGTCCAGCACAACGCTGAGATTCTGCCCTGCTTTTAAGCATTTCAGCAACGCGTTGTTGTCCACCACCGGGCCACGACAGGCATTAATCAGAATAGCGCCAGGCTTCAGGCGGCTAATCAGCGTCTCGTCCGCCAGATGCAGCGTTTTGTACTCGCCGGATTTAAACAGCGGCGTATGGAAAGTGATGACGTCTGCTTCCTGCACCAGCGTTTCCAGCGAAACGAAATCACCTTCATCACCGCGATCGGCGCGCGGCGGATCGCACAGTAAGGTGCGCACGCCCCAGGCTTCCAGTCGCGCCTGAAGACGGGAACCCACGTTACCGACGCCGACGATGCCGACTGTCCTGTCTTTCAGCTCAAAACCATCTCGTTCGGCCAGCATCAATAAGGAGGAGAACACATACTCAACCACGGCAATCGCGTTGCATCCTGGAGCGGCAGAGAAAGCGACTCCTGCGCTTTGCAAATACGCTTCATCAACGTGATCGGTTCCGGCCGTAGCCGTCCCGACAAATTTGATCCCTTTACCGTCCAGCAGTTCGGCATTCACTTTAGTGACCGAACGAACCATCAACGCGTCAGCATCCGTTAACGCATCCACCGGAATCGGACGCCCCGGCACGGCAGTCACCTCGCCCAGGCGGCTGAAAAGTTCGCGGGCGTAGGGCATATTTTCATCAACGAGGATTTTCACCTGAGTACCTGTCTGTTAATCGTCGAGATAAGGCCGGATAGTGTGCCATAATCTGACGTCCGGGCATAACGAACTACTTGCGAATGTTTTGTCGCACTTAAGGATCATTTAATAATGCAACCCATTCAGGGCGCCACGCCGCGTCCTCCGGGGGAACCTCCCTCCGCCCCTTCCGCTGCCGGCGAACAGCCGCTTTCCACCCAGCAACGTACCGTGCTGGAGCGTTTGATCACCCGGATCATTGCACTTAGTCAGCAGCAGAGCGCTGAAGTGTGGGCGGGCCTTAAGCACGATCTGGGCCTCAAAAGCGAGACACCGCTGCTGTCCCGGCATTTTCCTGCCGCTGAGCAAAACCTGAATCAGCGCCTGACCAACGCGCAAACCACGCTGGCAACGCGTCAGATCATTCAGCAACTGAGCGATTTGCTGCCTCAGGGCAATAACCGCCAGGCGGTGAGCGACTTTATCCGCCAGCAGTTTGGCCAGACGGCGCTGAGCCAGCTCACGCCGGACCAGCTCAAAACAGTGCTGACGCTGCTGCAAAACAACCAGCTAGCTATTCCTCAGCCGCAGCAGCGCCCGGCCACCGACCGCCCGCTCCTGCCCGCCGAGCACAACAGCCTGAACCAGCTTGTCACCAAACTAGCCGCAGCAACGGGCGAGTCCGGCAAGCAAATCTGGCAGTCAATGCTGGAACTTTCCGGCGTGAAAACCGGCGAACTCATTCCGGCTAAGCATTTTGCTTTGCTGACAACCTGGCTCCAGGCCAGGCAAACGCTTAGCCAGCAGTCCACCCCTACTTTGCACAGCGTACAGGCTGCACTGAAGCAGCCGCTTGAGCCGCAGGAGTGGAAAGAGATAGTGGATTACAGCCAGCAGCGCTTCCAGGCCACACCGCAAACGGTACTGACGACCGCGCAGGTGCAGGACATTCTCAATCAGGTGTTTTTAAAACGTGCCGAGCGTCAGCCAGCCACGATTGAAGTGCGTGATATTCAGCCAATCTACAACCCGATGTTTAGCGCAATTATCGAGCCGATTAAGGCGCTAAGCGCGAGACCGGGCCTGGCGTTAATTGCGCTGGTCGTGGTGATGATTTTGCTCTGGCTGGTGATCTAAAGGCGAGGGAGAAAACAAAAGCCATGGGAAACATTGTTTATTCCCTCTCCCTTCCTGGGAGAGGGTTAGGGTGAGGGTACTGAAAGCTACTTCCTGAACGCCACCAGCGTCACGGCAATCCCCAGAACCGCAGAAATTGCTCCGGCCATAAATACCGACGAATAGCCCATAGACGTTGCCAGAATTCCGGCCAGCGGCCCGGTGACACCGTATGAAATATCCTGGAAAGCGGCATAGCCGCCCAGCGCCGTGCCGCGTACCTGAGGCGGAACACGCTTAACCACTTCAACGCCAAGCGCGGGGAATATAAGCGAACAGCCACAGCCGGTCAGCGCCGCACCCAGCAGCGCGGTCCAGGCTCCAGGCGCGTGCCAGAGCAGCAGCAAGCCCACGGTTTCAACCGCAAGGGAAAACAGCGCCACGCGCACGCCGCCGTAGCGATCGGGCATCCAGCCAAACAACACACGCACCAGCACAAAAGCGCCGCCGAAAGCCGTCAATGTGAAGCCTGCATGGGCCCAGCCGTTTGCGGCAAAATAGAGTGAAACAAAGGTACCAATCACCGCAAAACCGACGCCCTGCAGCGCGAGACCCAGCCCAGGCTGCCAGATAAGCCCGATCACGGTCAGTAACGAAGGCCGCTCGCCTTTATGGGCAGGAACAGGTTTCACGGTGCCGTTAAACAGCAGCCCAATCAGCGGCAAAGCAATGGTTGTCACGCCCAGAGCCACAAATCCCCACTGGCTGTTAAGCATCAGACCCAGCGGTGCACCGGCAGCCAGCGCGCCGTAAATCGCCATCCCGTTCCAGGACATCACCTTGCCCGAACGCCCCGGGCCAACCAGCCCTAACCCCCAGGTCAGGTTACCTGTCAGCAGCTGGCTTTCACCAAAGCCAAGAATCAGCCGCCCAACGATCAGTAAGCCAAATTTCACCGCCGGGTCCACCGGCAATAGCGCGGCGAGCAGGTAGGCAGCGCCCGCAAGTCCGCAGGCAAACATCCCTTGCAGGACGGAGCGTTTAGCCCCCATCTGGTCAGCGAGTCGCCCCGCGTAACCTCGGGTTAATACGGTGGCGAGAAACTGAATGCCCACCGCCACGCCAACCATCATGTTGCCGTAGCCCAGCTGCTGGTGAACAAAAAGCGGAATAACGGGCAACGGCAGGCCAACCGTCATATAGGTCAGAAAGACCGCAAAGGTAATTCTGAAAAGCGATGTATTTGCCGATTTCGACGTTTTAAGAGTGGAATCAGGTACTGCAGACATACTGCTTACTCCATAAATTCAGAGCAAGGCGCAAGTTAACCCGCGCCCTTGCCTCTGAGTGTTCAGATGACAGGGTGCGTTGGTTAACGTTAAACGCTTACGCATTATCAATAATGATAATGGAGGGGAATGCATAGTGCCTTCCGGTTAATCGGCTGTCAATGCTGAACAATGGGCAAAAAAATGGGGCACCCGCAGGCACCCCATTCTGAATCATTGTGGTAATTAAGCGTTAAGCTTACGCATCACCAGCGTGGCGTTAGTGCCGCCGAAGCCGAAGCTGTTGGACATCACGGTGGTCAGCGTTGCATCGGTCGCTTTAGTGACGATGTTCAGGCCTGCGGCCTGCTCGTCCAGCTCTTCCACGTTGATGCTTGGCGCGATGAAACCGTGCTCCAGCATCAGCAGAGAATAGATGGCTTCCTGTACGCCCGCGGCACCCAGAGAGTGGCCGGTCATAGCTTTGGTCGCGGAAATCGCCGGGCTGTGGTCAGCGAACACTTCACGAATCGCACCCAGCTCTTTCACGTCGCCTACCGGAGTAGAAGTACCGTGGGAGTTCAGGTAGTCGATTGGGGTATCAACGCCGTGCATCGCCATCTTCATGCAGCGCACCGCGCCTTCGCCGGATGGGGCAACCATGTCTGCGCCGTCTGACGTTGCGCCGTAGCCAACGATTTCAGCGTAGATGTGTGCGCCACGAGCCAGAGCGTGCTCCAGTTCTTCAACGACAACCATACCGCCGCCGCCTGCGATGACGAAGCCGTCGCGGTGCGCGTCATAGGTACGGGAAGCTTTTTCTGGGGTTTCGTTGTACTTGGTGGACAGCGCGCCCATCGCATCGAACTCACACGCCATTTCCCAGCCCAGCTCTTCGCCGCCGCCGGCAAAGACGATGTCTTGTTTACCGAGCTGAATCTGCTCTACCGCGTTACCGATACAGTGGGCGGAAGTCGCACAGGCGGAGCTGATGGAGTAGTTCACACCGTGAATTTTGAATGGTGTTGCCAGGCAAGCAGAAACTGCGGAACCCATGGCTTTGGTCACCACGTAAGGACCCACGGCTTTCAGACCGCGTGGGCTACGCATAGCGTCAGCACCAAAGACCTGTGCTTTAGAAGAGCCGCCGGAACCGGCAATCAGACCAACGCGCGGGTTGTTCTGATAAACCTCTTCGCTCAGGCCAGCATCCGCAATCGCTTCACGCATAGAAAGATAGGCATAGATAGAGGCATCGTTCATGAAACGAACCACTTTACGGTCAATCAAACCGGTGGTATCCAGCTTGACGTTACCCCAGATGTGGCTACGCATTCCCGCGTCTTTAAACTCTTCCGAGAAAGTGATCCCTGAGCGTCCTTCTCGCAGAGATGCCAGGACTTCCTGCTGGTTATTACCAATGCTGGAAACAATGCCCAGGCCAGTAATCACTGCACGTTTCATTCAAATACCTCGTTCACTGCACTATGTAGGATTTCGTGTCGCACAATAGCGTACAGTTGTAAGCCGAACAAGTCCGATCAGCCAAATTGTGCGGAAATTTGCGCCGCTCCGCTCGCACCGTTATGATCGAGCCACTGCCTGTCAGACGAGCAACTTACGTGAAACATTCCCCTATACAATCCGCCAACCTCGGTTTTAACGAAGAAGGTACACCTGTATCCCGAGATTTTGACGACGTTTACTTCTCTAACGATAACGGACTGGAAGAGACGCGTTACGTGTTCCTCGGCGGAAACCATCTCCCTGAACGCTTTGCAACCCACGAAAGACCGCTTTTTGTGGTGGCGGAAAGTGGGTTTGGCACCGGCCTTAACTTTTTGACTTTATGGCAGGCGTTCGATGAATTTTGTGTGAAACATGAAGATGCCTGCTTAAAACGGCTGCATTTTATCAGTTTTGAAAAATTTCCCCTGACCGCCGCCGATCTGACGCTGGCCCATCAGCACTGGCCAGAGCTAAGTCGCTTCGCCACCGAGCTTCAGCAACAATGGCCGCTGCCGATTCCCGGCTGCCACCGCCTTCTGCTGGACAACGGCCGCATCACGCTTGACCTGTGGTTTGGCGATATTAACGAGCTGATATCTCAGTTAGATGACACCCTTAATCAGCAGGTCGATGCCTGGTTCCTGGACGGCTTCGCGCCGTCTAAAAATCCGGATATGTGGACGCAGCAGCTCTTCCAGGCCATGGTTCGCATGGCTCGCCCCGGCGGCACGCTGGCGACCTTTACCTCCGCAGGCTTTGTGCGCCGTGGGTTGATTGAAGCGGGCTTCACCGTGACACGCAGCAAAGGGTTTGGCCGCAAACGCGAAATGCTCGTAGGTTTTTTACAACAGCCCGTGGATATCCCTGCCCGCACGCCCTGGTACGCCCGCCCTGGCACAAGTGAACGTGAAACCGCGATTGTTGGCGGCGGCATTGCCAGTGCCCTGCTCGCCCTGGCGCTGCTGCGTCGAGGCTGGAAAATCACCCTGTATTGCGAGGATGAAGCCCCAGCCCAGGGCGCTTCCGGCAACCGCCAGGGGGCACTTTACCCACTGCTAACCGCGCATGATGCGGCGCTAACCACCTTTTTCCCGGCGGCCTTCACCTTCGCGCGCCGCCTGTACGATGCCCTTCCGGTAACCTTTGATCATGCCTGGTGCGGCGTAACCCAGCTCGCGTGGGATGAAAAGAGCGCCCATAAAATCGAACAGATGCTCGGCCTGGGTTTGCCAGACTTGTTGGCGAAAGCCGTCGATGCTGAAACGGTGGCGGAAACCTGTGGCGTGGACACCCAATGCGGTGGCATTAGCTATCCGCTGGGCGGCTGGCTCTACCCGGCACAGCTTACCGCTGGGGCACTGGCGCTGGCTGAACAGCAAGGGTTGAAGATTCAATATGGGCACCGGGTGGCCGATTTAACACCCGAGAATGGCGGCTGGAAGATTGGTTTTGCTCAACAGCAAACAGCTCGCCACGCCGCTGTCGTCCTCGCCAACGGTCATCAAATCAGCCGGTTTCCACAGACGCAAAACCTACCGGTATATTCAGTGGGCGGCCAGGTCAGCCATATTCCTACCACACCGGGCTTAAGCCAGCTCCGTCAGATACTGTGCTACGACGGCTACCTGACGCCGGTCAACCCGCAAAACCAGCAACATTGCATTGGTGCCAGTTATCATCGTGGCCAGGATGAAATGGCCTGGAACGAAGAAGATCAACAGCATAATCGCCAGCGCCTGCTCGACTGCCTGCCACAGGCCGAATGGGCAAAAGAAGTGGACGTTTCAGCGAACGAAGCCCGCTGCGGCGTACGCTGTGCTTCCCGCGACCATTTGCCAATGGTAGGCAGCGTACCTGATTACGAAGCCACACTGGAGCAATATGCCGGGCTTGCGGAGGAACGTGAAAACGCAGAGCCAGCACCGATTTACCGCAACCTTTATATGCTGGGCGCACTGGGTTCACGCGGGCTGTGCAGCGCGCCGCTGGCTTCAGAGATTCTGGCGGCGCAGATGAGTGAAGAACCAATTCCGCTGGATGCCGCCACGCTCGCGGCGCTGAACCCAAACCGGCTTTGGGTGAGAAAATTATTGAAAGGCAAAGCGGTAAAATGATGTTCCCCTCACCCCGACCCTCTCCCCGGGGGAGAGGGAGAAAAACAGGAACTATTCCCTGAAAGATCCGTGAGAGAAAAACAAGGCTCTTTCTTTATAAGAAGTCGAGAGTTAAAACGATTTGTCCCCTCTCCCTTTTAGGGAGAGGGTTAGGGTGAGGGTCAGTCTTAAAACTTCGCCTTCTCGAAAAGCGTATCCCACATACCCAGCACCAGCGCCTGATCGCGCGGCGAAAGCTCACCGGCCTGAATTGCCTTTTGCAGGCTATCGCTCACCACCACATGCAGCGCGTCTGGCGTATGGTCATTGCCGTTTTCCAGTTCGGCTACCGCCAGCGTCAGGTGCCCACGCAGATAACCGCTGGCAAACAGGTCGTCGTCACTGGCGTGCTCCACCATCTCATCAATCAACGCCAAAATACGTGACTCAAATTCCGCGATCATCATACATCCTCTTCATACAGGTGATTTTTAGTTTAGGTCTTCTGGCCAGGCAAACTGCCCGGCTTCAAGCGCAGGGGTGCCATAATACGCCCTTAGCGCGTCAATCAAACGGGCTGGGCGCTCTGGGATCCCTTCTTTCAGATAAGTCATAACCTGGTCATGAACCCGGCGCTGAAACGCAATGCGGTCAGGCTCAAAGTCGCCGCTCAGGTTGTCGCAGCTGACGTTAAACGGGAAGCCCGCGGCGGTGCTGAGCATCCACTCCAGCGCCTGCGGCTTCACTTCCACGTCTTCGAACTTGCCCTGAGTTTCGGCGTCGCGGCCATCCGGGCAGTACCAGTAGCCGAAGTCCACCAGTTTCCGACGCTCTGCACCCGCCACGCACCAGTGGGAGATTTCATGCATTCCGCTGGCGTAATAGCCGTGCGCGAAGACGATGCGGTTATACGGCAGTTCGTCATCCGCAGGCAGATAGATCGGCTCGTCATCGCCCTTGATCAGGCGGGTATTAAACTCTGCCAGGAAGCAGCTATCGAACACGTCAATCAGTTCCTGGTAATGGTGCTGTTTGCTCATTGTTGCATCATTCATTTCAGGCTATCCCTAACCAATGGAGAATTTCCGCTCCGTGGCTGTCATACAGCAACTTGGTGCTCATCACCGCCGAAACGACGACGATCATCGGGCGAATCAGCTGCTGCCCTTTACTTAAGACGAGGCGCGAACCCGCCCTCGCCCCTAAAAATTGCCCGGCCATCATCACAAAGCCAGTGCCCCAAATTACCTTGCCACCGATGATAAACAGCAGCAGCCCGCCAAGGTTTGACGTAGCGTTCAGGACTTTCGCGTGGGCGGTAGATTTGGCGAGATTGAAGCCACAAAGCGTCACAAAAGCGAGGGCGTAAAACGACCCGGCGCCGGGGCCAAAGAAGCCATCATAAAAACCGACGCAGCCCCCGGCAATTAACGCGAACGGCAAACCGTGCAGGCGGCGCTGCCGGTCTTCTTCCCCGAGCTTTGGCATCAGCAGAAAATAAAGCCCAATACCGATAATCAGCAGCGGCAGAATCTGGCGCAAAATATCGGACTTCACGTGCTGTACCAACAATGCGCCACAGGTGGAGCCGATAAACGTCATCAGAATATTGAGTTTCTGGTCGGCAAGGCTGACCACCTTGCGGCGAATAAAATAGAGAGAGGCTGAAACCGACCCGCCGCAGGCCTGAAGCTTGTTGGTTGCCAGAGCCTGAGCCGGAGACATACCCGCCGCCAGCAAAGCCGGGACCGTCAGTAACCCACCGCCGCCCGCAAGGGCATCAATAAACCCGGCAAGCATGGCGACGAAAAACAGCGCCACCAGCAGCAGCGGGGAAACCATAAACCATTCCATTTAGAGAACGTGCTCATCCAGTAATGCCTGACAGGAGGCGGGTAAAGGCGGTGGGGTTGTCTTTTTCGGTGGCGTGCTGCCTGGCGCAGGCGGCGCGAACCAGCTTTGCAGCTCGGCACCACAGCCGTCTCCCGGAGGAGGCAGAGGCTGATCCTCACATTCCAGGCTGTTGGCCGGGCAACGCAGGCGAACGTGCATGTGGGCGCGGTGGGCAAACCACGGACGCACCTTACGCAGCCAGTCGCGGTCAGCCCCAGCATCTTCACAAAGCCGCTGCTTAATAGCCGGGTTCACGAAGATACGCGTCACTTCATTATCTTTTGCCGCGAGCTTAATCAGGCTATCGATTTCTGGTTTCCACAACGACGGCACCACGCGTTTGCCATCGGCAGCGACTAAGTCCAGCGCCTGAGGGCGCAGCAATTGCGCCGACGTCCAGCGAGTTTTTGGCAACTGCAGGAAGATATCGACATCAAGCCCGGTCTGGTGGCTGGCGTGACCGGAGCTAAAACGCCCGCCTGCCGCCATGCCCATATCACCAATCAATACCGTGCCCAGGCCGAGCTGCTTGACCTGATTACTCAGGCGCTGAATAAACATCACCAGATCGGGATGACCAAAGTAGCGACGCTGATCCGGGTGCATCACCTGATAGCGGGCATCTTCAAGCGGCAACGCGTGAGCCCCCACGATACAGCCGTTGGAAAATGCGCCGATAGACTGCGCGCTTCCGGCTATCGGGTGGTCGATTTTTTGCCACGGCGTGGCCGCTAAAGCCTGGGCGCTGGCGGCCAGCGCCAGCATCCCGATCAGGAGTTTTTTCATCGTCTTACCAGCGAGGCAGCGGGGAAGAAACGTCAGCGTTCTGAGCGCGCTGGCGCAGCAGGTGATCCATCAGCACGATAGCCAGCATGGCTTCTGCGATCGGCACTGCGCGGATCCCCACGCAAGGATCGTGACGCCCGCGGGTGATCATCTCCACTTCTTCGCCTTCGCGATTAATGGTTTTACCCGGCACGGTAATGCTGGAAGTTGGTTTCAGGGCCATGTTGGCCACGATCTGCTGGCCGCTGCTGATGCCGCCCAGAATGCCGCCCGCGTGGTTGCTCTGAAAACCTTGCTGGGTGATTTCGTCCCGGTTTTGGCTGCCACGCAGGTTAACCACGCCGAAGCCCTCGCCGATTTCCACGCCTTTCACCGCGTTGATGCTCATCAGCGCGTGGGCAATGTCTGCGTCCAGGCGGTCAAAGACCGGTTCACCGAGGCCCGGCGGCACGTTGTCAGCCACAACGGTCACTTTCGCGCCGATGGAGTCGCCCTCTTTTTTCAGGCCCCGCATCAGCTCATCCAGCGCTTCGATTTTATCCGGGTCCGGGCAGAAGAACGGGTTCTGCTCAACCTGATCCCAGTCTTTAATTTCCAGCGGAATATCGCCCATCTGTGTCAGGCAGCCGCGAATTTTAATGCCGAATTTCTGCTCAAGGTATTTCTTGGCAATCGCGCCTGCTGCAACCCGCATAGCGGTTTCGCGCGCGGAAGAACGGCCACCGCCGCGATAGTCACGCAGGCCGTATTTTTGTTCGTAGGTGTAATCCGCGTGCCCCGGACGGAACACGTCTTTGATAGCGCTGTAATCCTGGGAACGCTGATCGGTGTTTTCAATCAGCAGGCCAATGCTCGTACCGGTCGTCACACCTTCAAACACGCCGGAGAGAATTTTGACCTGGTCAGGTTCACGGCGTTGAGTGGTGTAACGCGAGGTACCCGGGCGGCGGCGATCGAGATCGTGCTGCAGGTCGGCTTCGGTCAGCGGGATGCCCGGCGGTACGCCGTCAACAATGCAACCCAGCGCGATGCCGTGAGATTCACCAAATGTCGTTACTCGAAAAACCTGTCCAATACTGTTACCAGCCATCACGGCTCCTTAATCACCGTTCTAGTTATTGTGTTGTGCGCGGGAAGTAAAACGAGCCCGAAGGCTCGTCTACGTTCGGCAATTAATCTTTGTAGATACTGAAGTACTCGCGAGCGTCAATCAGCTGCGCTTTCGTCAGCATAAATACGCCGTCTCCGCCGTTGTCGAACTCAAGCCAGGTAAACGGCACCTCCGGGTACTGCTCCATCAGGTGTACCATGCTGTTCCCGACTTCACAAATCAGGATCCCGCCGTCGGCCAGATAATCCGGCGCACAGCCAAGAATACGACGAGCCAGCTTCAGGCCATCGCTGCCGGCCGCCAGGCCCAGCTCTGGTTCGAAGTGGTATTCACCCGGCAGATCCGCCATATCTTCTTCATCAACATACGGCGGATTCGTGACAATCACGTCGTACTGCACTTTAGGCAGGTCGCGGAACAGGTCAGAGCGAATCGGCGTGACGTTGTGGTCCAGACCGTGCTCGGCAATGTTCTGCTCGGCCACGGCGATAGCGTCAGGGGAAATATCAACGATATCCACTTCCGCATTCGGGAATTCATAGGCGCAGGCAATCCCGATGCAGCCGCTGCCGGTGCACATATCCAGAATGTGCTGAGGCTCGTGGTCAATCATCCCGGCAAAGCGGTTATTGATCAGTTCCCCAATCGGCGAACGCGGAACCAGCACACGTTCGTCCACGTAAAACTCGTGGCCGCAGAACCAGGCTTTATTGGTCAGGTAGGCAACCGGAATACGTTCGTTGACGCGGCGAATCACGCGTTCAACGATGCGGTGGCGCTCGCTTGGGGTCAGACGCGCGGTGCGCATGTCTTCAGGAATATCCAGCGGCAGGTACAGGCTTGGCAGAACCAGCTGAACGGCTTCATCCCATGGATTGTCGGTGCCGTGCCCATACCAGATATTGGCGGCGCTAAAGCGGCTGACCGACCAGCGCAGCATGTCCTGAATGGTATGCAGCTCGTTTACTGCCTCATCGACGAAAATTTTATCCACGTGCCCTCCGCAGGCGACTCACGCTAGTTCAATAATAATCGGCTAGTTTGCCATGAAGGAGGCGACAAATCAGCATTCATCAACGTCAGGAGGCCGTGAAATTTGCGTTTTCTTTATTGCTGCCGGGGAAAGCAGGTAAACTGCCCGCAAAGCGAATGCGAGATGAGAGAAACATGAAAAAGAAATCACCGCTCAGTTCCGAAGATGAGGCGCTGTTTCGCGGCCTGATGGGCGGCACCAAAAAACTGGCTCAGGACACGATCGTCCACCGCCCGGTGCGCAAAAAAATAACGGAAGTGCCCGTGAAACGTCTGCTGCAGGAGCAGGCCGATGCCAGCCACTATTTTTCCGATGAATTCCAGCCGCGCCTGGCGACCGAAGGGCCAATGCGCTATGTACGTGAAGGTGTGAGCCATTTTGAGCTAAAAAAACTGCGTCGCGGTGATTACTCCCCGGAGCTGTTTCTTGATTTACACGGCCTGACCCAGCTTCAGGCTAAACAGGAATTAGGTGCCCTGATAGCCGCCTGCCGTCGCGAGCATGTTTTCTGTGCCTGTGTGATGCACGGCCACGGTAAACACGTCCTTAAACAGCAAACGCCGCTGTGGCTGGCGCAGCATCCGCATATTGTGGCGTTTCATCAGGCACCGAAAGAGTACGGCGGCGATGCCGCGCTGCTGGTGCTGATTGAGATTGAGGAGTGGCAGCCGCCCGAGTTGCCGTAAATTCAGCGCAAGAGATTGCCCTCACCCCGGTCCCATTGGAAAAAAACAACGCCGGGCAGTCCCCTCGCCCCCCTGGGGAGAGGGTTAGGGTGAGGGGAAAAATTCTCAGCACCTTAAACGCAAAAAGAGCCGCTCTCGCGACTCTTTTTTCATGCTCACAGCAATCAGATAGCCTTAGCCACCTTGAAGTTACAGGGGCTCATCTGCCAGTTAAACACACCTTTACCGGTATCCGGGTCCAGCGTGACGTTGGCAATGGCCGACGTGGTAAACATCGGCGGAGCCTCTTCCGGGCAAAGCTCGGAAACAAGGTAACCGACCAGCGGCAGGTGGGAAACCACCAGCGCAGATTCAACACCTTCACTCGCCAGCGCCAGCAGGTAATCCCCCACCAGGCCCACATCACCACAAGGCCGCAGCTCTGGCAGGATGTCTTCTTTTTCCGGGAGGTTCAGCGCTTCCCGCACCACGTCCAGGGTCTGTTCAGCTCGCAGGTAAGGGCTCACCAGAACACGTTCGATACTTGCCACTTGACCCGTTAACCAGGTCGCCATCAGACGGGACTCATCACAACCACATTGGGTTAAGGGACGAACCGAGTCGCTGGCAGCATCGAGTGCTGCGTCGCCGTGACGCATGATAAAAACTTGCATATTGCACCGCTTTTGTTAACCAGGAACGCCTGAACCCACACGCTGAAAAAGTGGGGTTCACGGCAGCCGGGCATTGTGCCTTATCCGTACATCGAATGAAACGCTGTCTTTTACCTCAATGCTGCAAGTATAGTCAATATCTGTTTACAAAATGACCTTGCAGCGTACATTTACCGGTTTTAGCTCAGCGCTTCGTCAAGCTCGGTCACTGATTGCACCCTGGGCGCAGGCCAGAAACTAAGCTGTTGTTCAGCCATAATAATCAGCCTGTCACAGGGCTTGAAACGCTCCCCGTACTGGCCCGCTAAACGCTGCAGTTTTGCCACCACATCGGCAGCTCCCAGGCTGTCCATATACCTGAACGGCCCACCTAAAAACGGCGGAAAACCGATGCCGAAAACGCCGCCAATATCACCGTCACGCGCGCTTCTGACTACGCCTTCATCAAGGCAACGAGCGGCCTCGTTGAGCATCATCATGACGCAGCGCTCGGCTATCTGCTCCGGGGTCTGACGCCCGTTCGGCGTAACGCCTAACAGCGTGTAAATCGCTGTATCAGGCTGTTTCTTGCTTTTACGCCCTTTTGCCGGATAAAGATAGAAACCACGACCATTTTTTCTTCCTTTGCGATCGTCCTTCAAGATTGCATCCACGCTATCAGGCGCGGCAAAGCGATCGCCGAAGGCCTGCTGTAGAATCGGGATAATCTTCGTGCCGACGTCTATCCCAACCTCATCCAACAATTGTACCGGCCCCACCGGGAAACCAAACTTCACCAACGCGTCGTCAATACGCTCAATCGGCTCACCTTCCGTGAGGCAGCGCAGCGCTTCATTGACATAAGGTGCAAGAATGCGATTGACGTAAAACCCGGCGCTGTCGCCCACCACAATCGGCGTTTTTCTCTGTTTTTTCGCCAGCTGTACGGTGGTGGAAATGGTTTCCGCACTGGTGCCCGCGTGAGGAATCACTTCTACCAGCGGCATTTTGTCCACCGGGCTGAAGAAATGCAGGCCGATAACCTGCTGCGGACGGGCTGCCTGAGCGGCAATGTCGGCAATCGGCAACGATGAAGTATTCGAGGCAAAAACAGTGTGTGGCGCGGCATATTGCTCCACTTCAGCCACCATTTTTTGCTTCAGCACCAAATCTTCAAACACGGCTTCCACCACAATATCTCGCTGGCTAAAGCCGTGGTAATCGGTTCCACCGGAGATACGTGCCAGCTCGCGCTGGCGTTCGGCAGGCTTCATATGGCGGCGGCGGACTTTCTTGTCCAGCAGATCCCAGCTGTATTTCAGCGCGTGGTTAATACCTTCGTTGTTAATGTCCTTAATGCGCACCGGAAGCTTACCTTTGGTGGCCGTCACATAGGCAATCCCGCCGCCCATCAACCCGCCCCCCAGCACGCCAACAGAATTTAGTTTGCCGGGCTTCGCTTCGCCCCCGTACTCTTTTTTCAGCTCCGTACTGGCGAAGAACAGGCCGCGCAAGGCGGCAGATTCAGAGGACATAGCCAGCTCACCGAACGCTTTCGCCTCGGCCTCATAGCCGCTTTTGCTCCCCTGCTCCAGCCCGGTGCGGATAACGTCAATAATGCGTCCCGTTGCCGGATAATTACCCTGCGTCTTTTCTTCGGTCTTCTTGCTGACCAACCGGAACAACAAAGAGCGCCCGAGCGGCCCGGCAAGCACGCGTTCTTTTACCGGCAGTTCACGGGAAGGCTTTCTTCCTTTAAGCGCCAGCTCAACGGCGGCCTCAAGCAAAATAGATTCGGGTACCACGTCATCCACCAGCCCCAGCTTCAGGGCCTGGCGCGGGCGCAGCTGCTTACCGGTCAAAATCATGTCCAGCGCATTGCTGACGCCTATCAGACGAGGTAAACGCTGAGTGCCGCCCGAGCCCGGCAGCAGGCCCAGCTGCACTTCCGGCAGGCCAAGCAGCGTTTTAGGTGAATCGGTACAGATTCGGGTATGGCAGGCAAGCGCCATTTCCAGGCCACCGCCCAGACAGGCACCGTGAATCGCGGCCACTACCGGGATCGGCAGCGCGGCGATTTCCGCCATGATCTGCTGCCCCTGCCGCGCCAGCTCTTGTGCTTCTTCAGCCGTTTTGCAGCCGGCGATCATATTGATGTCGGCCCCGGCGATAAAGTTGTCCGGCTTGCCGGAGATAAACACCAGCCCCTGCACGCTCGGGTTGTCACGCAGTTTTTTAATAATGCTGTGTACCTGTGCGCCAAACTCGGCCTTCAGGGTATTCATTTTTTCGCCCGGAACGTCGATGGTCACTACGGCAACGTTATCCAGCCGGATGTGTAAATCGAATGCGCCTTGCTGTGCCATCACTCCACCTCCAGAACCATTGCCGCACCAAGCCCACCCGCCGCACACGCGGTAACGAGACCAAAACCGCCCCCGCGACGACGCAGTTCATGCAGCGTTTGGGTAATCATCCTGGCGCCAGTCGCCGCAAACGGATGCCCGTAGGCGATCGACCCACCCAGCACGTTAAATTTCGCGTCATCGACTTCGCCTGTGGCGTGCGCCCGGCCCAGCACATTGCGAGCAAAGTTTTCACTGGAAAGCATTTTCAGGTTGGCTAACGTCTGCGCGGCAAACGCTTCGTGCATATCAAACAAGGTTAAATCGTTCAGCGTGATCCCGGCGCGCTCAAGCGCCAGCGGCGTCGCCCAGGCAGGGCCAAGCAGCATGTCCTGCCAGACATCAATGGCGGTAAACGCGTAGCTGCGCAGGAAGCCGAGCGGCTTGAGGCCAAGCTCTTTTGCCCTGGATTCGGTCATCAGGATCACGGCCGCAGCGCCGTCCGTCAGCGGTGTACTGTTCGCCGCAGTCACGGTGCCGTGCTTGCGGTCAAACGCCGGACGCAATTTTGCATAATCGGCGAGGCTTGAGCCTTTACGCACGTTGTTATCTTCGGCAAACGGCTGGCGATAGGGAGGAATAAACGCCGTCATCACTTCATCGGCCAGCTTCCCTTCCTGCCAGGCCTGGGCGGCACGCTCGTGAGAACGGTGCGCCAGCGCGTCCTGCTGTTCGCGAGTGATGCCGTGAGTTTTCGCCATTTGCTCAGCGGTGTCGCCCATACGCAAACCGGTAGAGTATTCAGCCACGGCGGGAGGCACAGGTAACAGATCGCGGGGACGTAATTTGGAAAACAGTTTCAGGCGCTGCCCGAGCGTGCGCGCTTTGTTCACATCCACCAGCGTGCGGCCCAGCTTTTTGCTGACGCCAATAGGCAGCACTGAAGAGGAATCTGCCCCACCTGCAATCCCGGCACGAATGGTACCGGCCATCAAGCTTTCGGCCACGTTTGCAACGGCCTGGAAACTTGTGGCGCAGGCACGGCTGACGCTGTAGGCATCGGTATGGACGCTCATGCCGGTCGCCAGCACGATTTCACGGGCAATGTTTGGCGCTTCCGGCATTTGTACCACCTGGCCAAACACCAGTTGTTCAATTGCTTCGGGCGGCACTTCACTGCGGGCCATCAGCTCGCTCACCACCATATTGCCGAGATCGACGGCGGGAATACCATGGAAAGCCGTGGCCTGACGGGCAAACGGTGTACGTAAACCACTGACAATGGCAATACGATCGCCCTGGCGGGTAATCAACGGCAGTGCCTGACTCATAACGCTCCCCTGCTAAAAAAGTGAATACAGACAAAAAGTGGTCTGACCTGATCACAGTCTTAACTAAAAATTCACATCCAGCCAACTGGCGGGCGAGAAAAATGGGAGAAGCGACACGAATTATTACATAACAAAATGAACTCCCCCGCTTTATGCGGGGGAATTGGAGGGGGGAACTTAACGCAGACCGAGCTGGAAGATCATCGTTTCAGCCTGGCAGCTAAACTGGAAATCGATATCCAGCTGCACGCCGTCGGCGACTTCGGTGTAGCGCGGCGTAATCTGGCAAGGTTCGGATTCAACTTCACGAGCCTTAGCGGTTAACGCAGCCAGAACATCATCAGCCTCTGTTTTGCTAGCAAATACACGGCTGTAGGAGGCAATGCAATCTGTGTTGTCGATAATAGAACCGACATCAATGCAGCAGCAAACCGGGGTTTCATCGGCGGTATTTTTACTCATCACGCTTTCCTCTGTAATGCGGCTTAAAAAAGGAGAATGGTTAAAATAATTGTGGCTATTTTACGCCCGCCGTTGCATCTGCTCCAGTTGATAATCCTCACAAAACCGACAAGTGACGGAAATCACACTTAAAAATGATCTAAAACAAATAACATCCCCCATCCGGAAGGAAGTTCCCCCAGAATTTGCCAACCAGATCCCGTTTTCAAGATCAAATATGAAAAACTTTAGAAACAAACTTGCAACATCCTCGCTGGTCAGACCTATACTCACGCCACTGGTCTGATTTCTCTGTACCCGATCAGTCCCTACTATTCGCGCTCCTGTTACGGTATGTAACATTGTTTGCATAAAAATAAATCAATGAGGTTTTGGTCATGAGCCAGAAAAACCTGTTTACAAAGTCAGCCCTCGCGGTTGCAGTGGCAATAGTCTCCTCCCAGGCGTACGCCGCCGGCTTTCAATTAAACGAGTTCTCTTCCTCTGGCCTTGGCCGAGCGTATTCGGGGGAAGGTGCAGTTGCGGATAATGCGGGTTCAGCAAGCCGCAACCCCGCTACCATCATGATGTTTGATCGCCCTTCTTTCTCTGCAGGTGCGATCTTCGTTGACCCGGACGTTGATATCTCCGGTACATCACGCTCGGGTAAAAGCACCGATGCGAAAAACATCGCGCCAACCGCATGGGTTCCTAACCTGCACTTTGTTGCGCCGATTAACGATCAGTTTGGCTGGGGTGCTTCCGTCACCTCGAACTACGGCCTGGCCACCGAATATAACGACAGCTACACCGCTGGCTCTGTGGGAGGGACAACCGACCTGACCACTCTGAACCTGAACCTGAGCGGTGCCTACCGCCTGAACAGCAACTGGAGCTTCGGTCTGGGCTTCGATGCTGTTTATGCGAAAGCAAAAATTGACCGCTATGCCGGTGACCTGCCGCAGCTGATTGCAGGTAGCCCAACATCAGGGCTATCGCCACAGCAGCGTCAGGCTATCGGCAGTATTCCTGCTAATACCCAAATCGCCCACCTGAAGGGTGATAAATGGGGCTTCGGCTGGAACGCCGGTATCCTTTATGAACTTGATAAAAACAACCGCTACGGCTTTACCTACCGCTCTGAAGTGAAAGTCGACTTTGACGGCGACTATAAGAGCAGCCTGCCGGCAGCCTATAACCCGCTGCTGTCCAGCCTTGAACTGCCTTTAGGCACCAATGGTCAAACCGTTCCAGGCTCTCTGAGCCTGCACCTGCCAGAAATGTGGGAACTGTCCGGTTATAACAAAGTGGCACCGCAATGGGCCATCCACTATAGCCTGACCTACACCAGTTGGAGCCAGTTCCAGCAGCTGAAAGCAACCGGCAGCAACGGCCAGACGCTGTTCTATAAAGATGAAGGCTTCAAAGATGCTTACCGCATCGCGCTGGGTACCACCTACTACATGGACGACAACTGGACGTTCCGTACCGGTATCGCGTTCGATGACAGCCCGGTGCCGGCTAACAAGCGTTCTATCTCCATTCCGGACCAGGATCGCCTGTGGCTGAGCGCCGGTACCACCTATGCGTTTAATAAAGACGCGTCTGTGGACGTAGGTGTTTCCTACATGCACGGCCAGAAAGTCACCATCGAAGAAGGCCCATACACCTTCAAATCTGAAGGTAAAGCCTGGCTGTACGGCGCTAACTTTAACTACGCGTTCTAAGTTACTGCCCCAAAAAGTAAAGCGCCTTCTGATGAAGGCGCTTTTTTTATGCCTGCTCGTTTAGCTTCTCTTCAAACCGCAGTAACCTTCCCGCATTGCCGAGCACCAGCAACGTACTTAAATTATGCAATAGGGCGGCAACTACCGCACCAGAAGCACCAAGCCAGCCAAAAGCCGCCATCGCGACAATGGCCAGCGTCCAGCCCAGGCCGATAAACACGTTGACCTGCAAAGTCCGACGGCAGCGGCGGCTCAGGCGCACGCAGGTGCCCAAGCGACGAAGATCGCTGCCAATCAGCACAATATCCGCCGAAGACATCGCAATATCGGACCCACCGGCCCCCATTGCCACACCCACCACGCCAGCCTTTAGTGCCAGCGAATCGTTGATGCCATCGCCGATAACCATAGGCCGGTAGCCGCTGTCG
Source organism: Cedecea neteri (assembly GCF_000758305.1). Lineage (NCBI taxonomy): Bacteria > Pseudomonadati > Pseudomonadota > Gammaproteobacteria > Enterobacterales > Enterobacteriaceae > Cedecea > Cedecea neteri. Next base: position 4,635,816 of record NZ_CP009458.1, read on the forward strand.
ATTTGCCGTTTCACCTGCGCCAGTTTATCCGCGGGCAGCGCCCCGGCCACTACGTCGGTGATCCCGACCTGGTGCGCAATCCGGTCGGCAACCGACTGGCGATCCCCGGTCAGTAAAAGCTGGCGGTTAAGTCCAAGATCGCGCAGATCGGCCATCGCAGTTGCCGCCTCACTTCGCAGGCTATCGGCCAGCAGCAGCCAGCCAAGAAAACGGCCATCCAGCGCCAGCCCGACGATCGGGCCGTCGTGCTCTGGGGCTTCAGGTAAGTCAGTCAAGGTGGCGGCTAGCAGTTCGCGTCGGCCAAGCACCGCTTCCCCCTGCGGCGTAGAGGCGGAAATGCCTAACCCCTGATGCTCACGCACGTTGTCGAGGGGCAACCAGGCTTCCCGCGAAACGATCTCGCTTACCGCACGGCTTACCGGATGATTGCTGGTCGCACCCAGGCTGGCCGCCAGGATTTGCAGCGAAGCGGGATCGGTATCGCCATAAGGTGCCACGGCCTGTAGATGCAACCTGCCGTGGGTCAGCGTGCCGGTCTTGTCGACCACCACGGCATTGATCTCCGCCAGCTCCTCAAGAAACGCCGCCCCGCGAATTAAAATGCCGTGACGGGCAGCCACCGTCAGCCCGGCAATAGATGACGCGGGCGCAGAGAGCACCAGCGCACAAGGACAAGCCGCCACCAAAACGGCCAGCATCGCCTGGGCATCCTGCGTCAGGAACCAGGTGCTGGCGGCAATCATCAGCACCAACAGCAGATAACGCGCCGCGTGCCGCTCGAGCAGGCGAGTGATCGGCGGGCTTGCCTGTTCCGCGCTTTGCATCAGGGCGATCACCCGACCCAACGTCGAGGTTTCTCCGGTACGCGTGACCCGGATGCGCAACAGACCATCAAGGTTTATCGCTCCGCCAAAAACTTCCACGCCCGGCCCCACTTCCTGCGGCACTGACTCTCCGGTAATGGGCGCAGTATCCAGGCTGGCTTTGCCTTCCAGCACCAGGCCGTCGGCAGGAATATGGTCCCCGGCACGCACCTCAACCACATCGCCAGGTTCAAGGTCGTGGTTGTCGATATCCTGCAGTTCACCGTCCGTACCTAAGCGTCTCGCCCGGCTGCGCGTGAGCTTGCTCAGCGCTTCGATAGCTTCCTGCGAGCCAATCACGCTGCGCTCTTCAAGAATATGTCCGACAATCATGATCAACGGCAGCAGCGCGGCGGTAAGAAGATCGCCCGTTGCCCAGGCACCCAGCAATGCCAGCGCGATAAGCTGGTCGGTCAATCCGTGCAGGCTGGGGTAGCGCAGGCTATGCAGCGCGTGACGCAGCACCGGGACAGCGACGACCACCGAAGCAGCGCCCAAAAGTAAATCGCCGACGGCAACCTGCTGAGGTGCCAGCCACCGCCAAAGCACCCCCAGAATCAGCGCCCCGCTAGCCACCAGCGCCAACATCAGTTGGCGGGTAATATACCGCTGTTCCTGACGGGTCAGCGCCCCACCGGCTTGTACTGAAGAAGTCATTGTTTCGTCGCCTCTTGTTGCGCTACACCCTGCAGGATCAAATGCGCATCATCCTGCGGCGACACGGTAATCACCGATCCGGCCTGGGACAGGATCCCGGCTATTCGCTGGCGATAAATACGCCCCAGTAAATCAGGATCGTCATGGTTGCTGGCCAGACGGGCAATTGTCGCCGTGTCCGACTGCGCCTTCGCCACGCTCTCCTGCGCTTTCGCCTGGGCGGTTTGCAGCATCTGGTCGGCCTGTTGAACCGCCTTTTGCCGTGTTAATGAGGCATCGCTTTGCGCCGTCGCGATCGCTTTGGAGGCCTGCTGGCTGGCGGTTAAGACCGCGTTGAATGCCGCCACGGTCGTCAACGGTAAAGCAGATTGCACGGTCACCCGTTCGAGAGTGATCCCCGCGTCGCTGCCCGATGCCTGAAGCCGCAGCAGATTTTGTTCGATATTCCGCTGCACATCGCTCCGTAGCTGTTCGCGCTGCTGAGCCACGTTCATATCGTTGCCGGGCATTTCTGGCCTGGCAACCAGAATGGTATCCAGATCGCGGGAAGCGCAAACCGCGACCGCCGCACGCTCCACCAGCCTGTCCAGCAGCGGCAGAACATGTTGGCCCTGTAAGACATAAGCGGTTGGCGTTCGGACCCGATAAAACACGCTGATATCCAGCTGCACAACGCCCGCATCACCGGTGAGCAAGAAACCAGAACCAGAAACAGCATCGTTGCCGGGGCCACCGTTGATATCCAGGCTTTGCGCTTCGGACGAGCGCAGCAGCGCGGTCACGCGGTGTTCAACCACCCGATCCGGCCCCGGTACCATAACCACTTCATTGACCGGCGCGGGCCAGGCGAGCAGCAAACCCGGTTCAGCCACGCGCTGCTCCGCGCCAAAGCGCAGCACCACGGCCCGGCTGCCCGGTGGAATTTGCCGCACATTCGACAGCAACCACGCTCCGGCGGCGAACAGCGTCAGCGCAAAGATCGCGATAAACGCCAGCCGAATCGACTGCGTCCACGGCCCGCCGGGCTCAAGTTTTTGTCGTTCGGTCATGGTTTTTTATCCGCCGCTTTATCCATTTGCGGCCCGTCAACCAGCAGGCTGAACGGTTTTGCATCGGTACGCAGCACCAGCCGGGTTTGCGCATTCACCATGCTACTGAGGGCATCAATCTGGCGCAGCAGGCTATAAAGCTGCGGTGCGCTGGCGTAGGCCTTGCCGTAAATCGACGCCGTTTGCACCTGCGCCTGGGCTTCAATATCTGCCGCTTTTACCGAGGCCTGAGCTTCGGTAATTCGGGCATCGCGGTCAGCAGCCGAGCGAATCTCAGCCGCCGCGCGCTTGCCTTCTGCCGTGCGCTCAATCGCAATGGTTTCACGCTCTGCACGCATACGGTCAACCGTGGCGTTCAGCGTCACGGCTGGTAACGTCAGACGTTCGGTTCCCATCTGCACCAGCCTGATCCCGTAACTTTGTAGCAGCGGCTGGCTGATTTGCTGCTGAAGATGGGACTCAAACTGCGCCAGTTGAACCTGCTTGCCGTCGGTGTTCACCAGTTGAGAAAGCGTGAAGCCGCTGGCGGTAGTTTCCAGCGCAGAGCCTAAGTAAGTGCGAATTTGCCGGGCCGCTTCATCCGGCTGGTTTTGCACCGCCCGCATGAAACGCTGCACGTGTTCAGGCGTGCTGTCCACTTCCCACACCGCGTAGGACTGAACAATGATCCGCAGGCCATCGCGCGTGCCCACATCCTGTAGCCCGCTGGACGTCGTCCGCAGGCGCAAATCTACCACCGTTGCCGTCTCAAAAGGCGCAGGCAAACGCCAGGCAAGCCCCGGTTCCAGCAGTACGCGGACGGGTTTGCCGAAACGAGTGATCACCAGTGATTCGCCCGATCTCACCTGCACCAGGCTCGCGGCCGAAAGCAGAATAATGACCAACCCTGCGGCAGCGGCAATACGCTTCCAGGCCCCTTTTTTACCGCCTTCTGGGATGGAAGAGTGACTATGGCTGCAGCCATGACCGTGGTGATGATCATGATGTCCATGAGAGTGCGAATGGCTCACCGGGAAAGCTCCTGTGCGGGTTTAGCGGGCGCGTCACGCCGCGCCGCATCGGTAGAAGTAGGGAAATCACGAAGATCGAGCGTGGGCGGCGAACCGGCGCCAATCCGCTGGTCAATGACCAGCAGAGGACGGCCGCTGAGCGCCAGCTGAAGCTGCTTAAACCAAAGCTCGTCAATAAACACCTGCCCGGCCTGCTGGTACGCATTTTTTTGCGCGGCAAAACGGGTGGCCGTTGCCTGAGCTTCGCTTAACGCGTCGGTGGCATTGACCTGAGCCGTGTTCTCGCGCACTGCCGCATTGGTCGCGGCAAGCGCGGCTTTTTCTGCCGCGCTTCCCTGCTCCCGCAGGATCAGCGACTGGGCGGCAATCTGCGCGGCCTGCACGCCATGAAAGGCATCGGCGGCACCGGCTGGCGGATGAATAGCCTCCACGACGGTAGAAAGAATTTCCACGCCGCTGTGCAGGTTATCCAGCTGTTGCTGAACGGCCTGGTTAATCTGCCCGGCGAGATCGTCACGCCGCTCGCTCAGCACATCGTCCAGCGTTAAAGACGAGAACTGATGTACCAGAACCTGATTTGCGGTACTGCGCACCAGCTCCGGCAGGTTTACCGCCCGGTAGGTCGCCGCCAGTGCAGCTTTGTCGCTCAGGCCAATCCGCCACATAAAGCGCACGTCGCTGTTAACGATTTGCAAGCTTTGCTGGTCCCCACTTTGGCTGGCGATGATTTGTGCTTTGTCGAAGTTGTGGGTCGCGTCCCAAAGCCTGTCGGCGCTGGCGGGCGCGGGGCCTTCGGCGTCTGCGCGTATGACGGGCGGCTGACTGGCCGGATCTTCTCCGGCAGCCAGTTCATGCACCTGCCCATTTTCAGTCAACTGCACACGCCCCAACGGCCAGGGCAGCCCCAAATGCAAGCCCGGCTCAAGCACCGCCACAGATCGACCAAAACGCTCATACACGCCGCGTTCCGTGGCCGAGATTTGCTGCAACCCGGTCAGCAACCAGCCGCAAATCAACATCAGAGTCACCATCGGGATAAACGCCCGCTTCAGGACGGTGAACGCCCAGACCTGACGCAGATCGATGCCAAAACGCTGGTGCAGCTCCTGCTGTAAAAAACCGAGAGGGCGCGGCGGCCAGGTTAACTGGGCGGCCAGCTGGCTTTTGGGAATCAGTCCGGGTTCTGTCGTGCCGTCTCCGGGGGGCGCGAACAGAGAAAACAGCCCGCGCAGCATAAACTCGGCGGCAACCAACAGGACCAGCACAGCAGGCAAGTTTATCGCCAGTGAACTGTTGAGCTGAGGCCAGACAAGTCCCGGTAAACTCAGAAGCTGTACCGCCATCACCAGGCGCAGCAGCGACGCTATTGACCCGGCTTCCGGGGAGGCTTCTTTCGACACCGCGCTGAGATGTCGTTCGGCCACCAGCAGCACGAAAACAGATCCCGCCAGGCAGGCGATGGCAATCCAGCGGTTATTGTTATCCAAAAGCGGAACGTAGCGGCTACTCCAGCCAGAAAGCGTAATGTAGAACGTCAGCGCGGCAAGCGCCCCGGACCAGATGCCGTCCGCCTTAAACAAAGCTTCCGCTCGGGCAAAATTTAACGGCACCAGGCTCGTCAACCAGCCTAAAAGAGAGTTTCTGGGCACTTCTTCATGCTGAACCGAAGACTCAGCCGGTGGGGAAAATTTAAGGCATCGCCACTGGCAAATCCGCTGCGCCGCGTGCAGTGAAATGACCAATAACAAAAGCGCGGCGGCATTGCTGCACAGCAAAGCAACCCAGCGAGAAGCCGGCTCCAGAATACTGACCGTCAGCGCCAGAAGGAGCATCATAAACAGCAAGAAGGTTAAGACAAACACCGCTCGGGCGGCGAGTCGGGCCTGCACGGCGGCCAGCGAATAGCGAGCGGGCAGCGCCTGAGGCAGCAGTTCAGCTTCGGGTAACCGGGTAGGTGGCATGATGTTTTAAACGTGAGATGCGCAAGAGTTGCGCAGTATTTTTAGATTGTTATCTTATAACATAGCAACACAAAATGCTGGTGAGTAAAGATGTGTCATTTTATGTCAGTATGATGACAATAAAAAAGCGAACATAAATGTTCGCTTTTTCACATCCAGGTCGCGCTTACTGGGAGTCGATATCTTTCAGGTCATCCTGAATCGCCGCCGCGTTCGGGTTCGCTTCTGGTTTAAGCTGGCCGCCGTTAGCCAGGAAGTCATGACGCTGGAAGTAGGCTTCACGCACGGTGACGTAAGGATCGGCAGACTGGCGCAGCAGGCCGTCGGAATCCAGCAATTGGGCACGCGTTTCGACGCCTTCGACCGCCCATTTACCGATGGACATCGGCCAGGTCAGCCAGGAGAGCACCGGATACAGCGTATCGGCAAAGTCGCCGCCGTCTTCACGCAGCGTGAAGCTGCCGTAACCCGGTAACATCACATAAGGGCCGTAACCCACGTCGTAATGGCCCAGCGTGCTGCCGAAGCGGTGAGGCTCGACGCGCTGCAGTTTAGGGTTAGCCATACCTGCTACGTCGATGAAGCCGCCCATCCCAAGTAGGGTGTTCAGGAAGAAACGCGTAAAGTGCACCATCCCCTGGTACGGGTCGCCCTGCACGAAGTAGTTCACCATCGTGGCGGGCTCTTCGAGGTTACTGGTGAAGTTGCTCAGGCCGTTGCGCGCTGGCACCGGCACATAGTCACGCCAGGCTACGGCCACCGGACGCAGAACATACGGGTCCAGCACGTTGTAGTTGAAGTTGAACATTGAACGGTTGAACCCTTCGAGCGGGTCCGAACGCCCCTGAGGCTGCTGGCTACCAGAACTGGCACATCCCACTAATACCGTTGTTGCCAGAGCAAGTCCGGTCAGGCGGAAATTCATTAGCGTCTCCCTATTATTGTTTGTCTGCGCTTTCAGTGGTGCCCGGTTCAAGCTGGGCTCTCGCCTGATCGATGCTGCGCTCAATGACGGCGCGGCGCTGGTCGTTTGCCGGTAAAATTTTCAGCATCATGTCCCACGCCCCAATCGCCTCACGGTAGTTCTGGCGCTCAAACGCATTGAACGCCAGCAGGCTGAGCACGCGAATATTCGTGTGGTCATCTTTTAACATTTCGCGGAGCAGAAGCCCACCAAGCTGGTTATCCTGCGCGTCGGCAGAGCGGGTCAATACTTCAGCATAGCCCAGCTTTGCTTCGCTGTTTGTGGGCGCAAGTTTATAGGCGTGAGCAAAAGCCTGTGTTGCCGTTGTGGCGTTATTCAGCACCATGCCAATGCGCCCAAGCATCATCCAGCCTTCAAGATTATCAGGCTGTTGCTGCAATCGCGTGCGTAATCCTAACCCAAGACGCGCCATCTCTTCCATAGTCAGCGGCGCGGCCTGCGGGTCAAGAACACGTTTTAACAACGCTGGCGTCTCGGCTGTCGCCTGCCGCCAGGCCTGCACCTGCGCCAGCCCCGACGTTTTCAGATAACTGCCAGCGCTGACGACCACCAGCAGTACAGCGCCAGGCAAAAACACCCAAAGCGAGATTTTCCCTGCAGTTATTTCGCTGCTCAGTGCCGGATTTTCTTCCGCGAGCGAAATCTTTTGCCTCCTGCGGCTGCGCAGCACAATCACCGCTGCGCCACCAACAATAAACAGCGCTGGCAGTACCCAGAGGATCACCGTGGCAGGCGTCAACGGCGGCTCATAGGTCACAAAGTGGCCGTAGCGCTCGACCATATAATCCACGATCTGCTGCTTGCTTTTGCCCTGCTGCATCAGCTCATAGACTTTAAGCTTCATGTCTGAGGCAATCATCGCGTTGGAATCCGCAATGCTGTTGTTCTGGCATTTCGGGCAGCGTAGCGCCTCGGTTAGCTGGCGGAACTGCTGCTCCTGCGCTTCATCTTTAAAGGTAAAAGTATCAATGGCCGCCGCCGCGTGGACGCTAAACAGCATGCCGATAAGCAAGAAAACTGCGCGCATCATGAGCCTGCCTCCTGGCTGTATTTTTCCCAAAGCGGTTTCAGCTCCTGCTGCCAGACGCGATCGTTCAGATCGCCCGCGTGGCGGTAACGGATGATCCCCTTGCCGTCGATCAGGAAGGTTTCCGGTGCGCCGTACACGCCGAGATCCAGCCCCAGCATGCCGTTGCCGTCAAACAGACTTAGCATGTACGGGTTCCCGAGATCGCGCAGCCAGTTAATCGCTTTGTGGCGGTCGTCTTTATAGTTCATCCCCACCACTCGTACGCCCTGCGCGGCCAGCCCGTTCAGAAACTTATGCTCGGCGCGGCAGGTTGGGCACCAGGTCGCCCAGACGTTCAGCAGCAGTGGCTTGCCGTCCGCCAGCACTGTCCGGCTCCACTCTTTGCCTGGCTCGTCGAGGGATTCCAGGCGGAACTCCGGCACCGGTTTACCAATCAGCGCCGACTCAAGATCCGTGGGCGCTTCGCCCTGGGCATTCCGCGCCAGCTGCCAGAGCAGCAGTGAGGCCAGCCCCAGAAACAGCGCCAGCGGAATAAACAGATAGCGGCGCTTCATGCTGCGGCCTCCGGCTTAACTTTACGGCTGCGATAACGCGGGTCGCACAGGCAGCAAAGCCCGCCGAGGGCCATCAGCAGCCCGCCCGCCCAAATCCAGCGCACGAAAGGTTTGTAATACAGGCGCACCGCCCAGCTGCCGTCGTCCAGCTCTTCGCCCAGCGCGGCATAAAGGTCACGGGTGAAACCGCCGTCGATGGCCGCCTCGGTCATCATCGCCCGGTTGCTGTTATAGAAACGCTTTTCGGCGTGCAGAGTGGCTTCCGGCTTGCCGTGGCGGGTGACGTCGATAACGCCCACGCCGCCGCGATAGTTAGGGCCGGTGATATCCCGCACCTCGCGGAACACAAAGTGATACTGGTGAATATCAATGCTGTCGCCGGACTTCATTCGCACGTCGCGCTCCACGCTGTAGCTTTGGCTAAAAGCGATGCCAACCACTGTCACCGCCAGGCCAAGATGCGCGGAAACCATCCCCCAGTGACTGGCAGGAATTTTGCGTAATCCACCCCAGAAGCCGTGGCGATGCGTGGCGCGCTGATAAACTTCCATCAGCGCCAGCACAAAGACCCAGACAGCCATCAGCAGGCCGACCACCGTCATGGCTTCCACGCGATCCTGCATCAGCCACGGTAAGAGCAGCGACAGAACCAGCGTGATGACCACCGCCACCATCAGATGCTTGCGCAGCTTGCCCGGCTCGTCGCGCCGCCAGCGAACCAGCGGCCCAATGCCAAGCATCAGCGCAAACGGGGCCATCAGCGCAGTAAACATCGTATTGAAGAACGGCTCCCCGATGGAAATACTGCCCAGCCCAAGCTGCTTATGCACCAGCGGCAGCAGCGTGCCCAGCAGAACCACCAGCATGGCGGCAATCAGCAGGACGTTGTTGCCGAGCAGGAAAGACTCGCGCGACCAGAGATCGTTACTCACGCGGGAGCGCACTTTGCTGCCTTTGACCGCATACAGCAGCAGCGAACCGCCAATAACCACCACCAGGAAAGCCAGAATAAACATGCCGCGCGCCGGATCGGAGGCAAAGGAATGCACCGACACCAGCACGCCGGAGCGCACAAGGAACGTGCCCAGCAGGCAAAGGGAAAAAGCGCTTATTGCCAGCAGCACCGTCCAGGCTTTAAAGCTGCCGCGTTTTTCGGTCACAGAAAGCGAATGGATAAGCGCAGTGCCCGCCAGCCACGGCATAAACGAGGCGTTTTCTACCGGATCCCAGAACCACCAGCCGCCCCAGCCCAGTTCGTAATAAGCCCACGCCGAACCCAGCACGATCCCCACGGTCAGGAATGCCCAGGCCGCCAGCGTCCACGGGCGAGTCCAGCGCGCCCAGGCGCTGTCCAGCCTGCCGCCCAACAGTGCCGCAATCGAGAAAGCAAAGGCTACAGAGAAACCCACGTAGCCCATATACAGCAGCGGCGGGTGCAGAATCAGGCCGATGTCCTGCAGCAGCGGGTTTAAATCACGTCCTTCCAGCGGGTAGTCCGGCAGCGTGCGGATAAACGGATTGGAGGTGAAAATAATAAACAGCAGGAAGCCGAAGTTAATCATCCCCATGACAGCCAGCACGCGGGCGTGGTCTTCTTTAGGCATGCTGCGCCCGGTGAGAGCAACGGCAAACGTCCAGCCGCTCATCATCAGCACCCACAGCATCAACGACCCTTCATGCGCGCCCCAGGTGGCCGCCACTCGATACCAGACAGGCAGCTCGGTATTGGAGTTGTTGGCGACGTAAAGCACGCTGAAGTCGTTCACTACGAAAGCGTTAACCAGTATCAGGAATGATGCGCATAAGGTGATAAACAGCGCCCAGCTAAACGGCCTCGCGGAGGCCATCAGCCACTGGTCACCTCGCGCCACGCCCCAAAGTGGATAAACGCTTAATAGCAAAGACCAACCGAGCGCAAGGCAAAGCAGGAACCCACCAATTTCCGGCATCATGAGGCGTTATCCTTATACACTTCCGGGGCCTGCTGGTGATTCTGCTCCATCGCCGCTTTCACCTCCGGCGGCGTGTAGTTTTCATCGTGTTTCGCCAGTACTTCTTTGGCGTGAATAAGCGTGGCACCTTCCATCACGCCCTGGGCCACCACGCCCTGCCCCTCGCGGAACAGATCCGGCAGAATGCCCTCGTAGGTCACGTCTACCACGCCACGCGCGTCATACAGCTTGAAGCTGACCTTCAGGCTTTGACTGTCGCGCTTCACGCTGCCCGGCATCACCATGCCGCCGATCCTCAGGCGCTGCCCGGTTTCCGGCATTAAATGGCTTTCGCCTTTGCCGTAGATAATTTCGCCGGGGGTATAAAACAGATCGATATTGCTGCGCAGGGCATACAGCACGAGCGTAATGGTCAGCCCGAGGCCTGCCAGCACCGCCACGGCCAGATAAAGCCGGTTTTTACGACGCGGATTCACTTAAACTTCCTCCTGGCGCTGGCGAGCGGCACGAATACGCTGCTCTCTGGCCTGCTGGCGAGCCACCGTCCGCAGAATGGCGCGATGCTGGTAGCGGGTATGAAATATCAGCCCTAGCAGAGGCAGAAGCGTAAAAGCCACTGCCAGCCAGACGTAAAAGGCGTAGCCGCCCATGGCGAAAAACTCGCCCCAGTGAGTGAACGCCCACATCATGATTTTGCTCCTTTGCCGTTAGCAAGCGCTAACACCCACGGACGGCGGCTTTCCTGCAACAACAGCAGGTTACGCAGGCGCATCAGGGTGAGCGTGATAAACAGCGCGAGGAAGCCGAAGATAGTCCAGCGCAGCGGCGTGCGCATGGAAGGGTCGATAGACTGCTGCATATTGGTTGAGCCCTGGTGCAGCGTGTTCCACCACTCCACCGAGAAGTGAATAATCGGCAGGTTCACCACGCCGACCAGCACCAGAATCCCGGCGGCCCGGCCCGCAAGGCGGCGATCGTCAAACGCGCTGTAAAGCGCAATGGCCCCCACGTAGAGGAACAACAGCACCAGCTCGGAGGTCAGCCTTGCATCCCAAATCCACCAGGTGCCCCACATTGGCTTCCCCCAGGCGGAGCCGGTGACCAGGGCGATAAAGGTAAATGCCGCCCCGACGGGAGCCATCGCCATCACCGCCAGATCGGCCGTTTTTATCTGCCACACCAGGCCAATAAAAGCGGCAATCGCCATGCTGGCGTAAATGCCCATCGACCACATGGCCGCCGGGACGTGAAGGTACATGATCCGGTAGCTCTGCCCCTGCTGGTAGTCCGCCGGAGCAATACCAAATCCCCAGACGCAGCCGACCACCAGCAGCACCGCGCTGAGGATAGCCAGCCAGGGCAGCAAGCGGCCACAAAAGTGGTAAAGCCGCTCCGGTTTAGCCAGCTGATGTAATGTTTTCCACATAGGTTTTGCTCACAAAACAAAAAAATAAAGTTATGCAACGCTTACCCGCAGCGCCGCCGCCGTAGCGAACGGGCTTAGCGTGGCGCTGCCGGCCAGCAGCGCGCCAAGAATTGCCATATACCCCTCCACCGGCAGATGCATCGAGGCGGCATCCATCGCGGCGGTGGCAAAAATTAAAAGCGGGATGGTTAACGGCAACACCAGCAGGCTAAGCAGCACCCCGCCGCGCTTCAGGCCAACCGTTAACCCCACACCGGGCGCACCGAGGAAGCTCAGCGTCGGCGTCCCCAGCAGCAACGTGGCGGCCATCACCTGCCAGCCATAAAAATCCAGCCCAAGCAGCAGGGCCGCCAGCGGCGAAAGCAGTAACAACGGCAGCCCGGTGACCACCCAGTGAGCGGTCACTTTCGCCAGCACCACCAGCGGCAATGGCACCGGCAGCAGCATCAGCTGTTCCAGCGAGCCGTCCTGAAAGTCATCCCGGAACAGCCTGTCCATCGCCATTAAAGAGGCCAGTAAAGCCGCCACCCAGATAATTCCCGGCGCAATGCGCGCCAGCAGCTGCGGCTCCGGGCCAATGCCGAGTGGAAACAGGGTAATCACGATCAGGAAGAACCACAGCGGGTTGGCGATTTCAGCCCCGCGGCGAAACACCACCTGCAGTTCGCGCCAGAAAATGCGCCTAATCATAAACAGCTTCCTGCAAATGAATCTGCCGTATAGCGCAACTTAGCGGCTGATGGCTGGTGAGAATAACTATTCCGCCTGCTTCGGCGTGATGCTGCAGACGCCGGGTCAAACGTTCAATCCCAGCGGTATCCAGCGCGGTAAACGGTTCATCCAGAAGCCAAAGCTTTGCCCTGGAAAGCCACAGGCGAGCGAGCGCAGCGCGGCGCTGCTGCCCGGCGGAAAGCTGGTTGACGGGTAAATCTTCAAAGCCGAGCAGCCCGGTTTGCTCCAACGCAGCCCACAGCTGCTCTTCGGCTACATCGGCATGAAAAAAGGTGAGATTTTCAAAAGGGGTGAGAACAGATTTGATGCCCGGCTGATGGCCAATCCACAACAGATCGCCGTGGAAATTATCGCGCTGGCGGCGAAGTGGCTGATGTTGCCAGCAGACTTCGCCCTCATCGGCCTGCGCCAGCCCGGCCAGAATACGCAACAGCGTGGTTTTCCCAGCGCCGTTTTTGCCCGCCACCTGCACCATTTCCCCAGACTCAACGCTAAACGACAGTGCGTTGAACAGCGTACGATCGTCACGCTGGCAGGTCAGTTGTCGGGCTTCTAGCATCAGGAGGCGCTCCTTGTCTCGGGTGACGCTAAGCATATCATATCGCCCTGTTTTCTTCAGGTTGCCCCCGACGCCTGCGGCTACTCCATTAGGGTTAATCCGCTTACTCAGATCAAAGCCGGGGCGATTATTCCCATTCGTCAAAAACCAGGGATAAAAACCGCTACGCTTAAGTGAACATTTTCTGATCGGAAACCGCCCTGATGGACAAGATCGAGCCCGACAAAATAGTCAAAACCGATGAACTGGAAGTCGACAGCGATGAGAAGTCGAGTGGCCAGAAAATCGAGCTGGATGAGGATCGTCTGCCCTCCGGCGCGATGGCGATTCACGAGCACATCCGCCAGGACGGGCAAAAAGAGCTGGAGCGCGACGGCATGGCGCTGTTCTGGTCTGCCGTGGCGGCGGGTTTATCGATGGGGGCTTCGCTGCTGGCGAAAGGCATTTTTCACGTCAACCTGGTCGGCGTGCCCGGCAGTTTTCTGCTGGAAAATCTTGGCTACACCTTTGGTTTTATCATCGTCATTATGGCTCGCCAGCAACTGTTTACTGAAAATACCGTCACCGCCGTACTGCCGGTGATGCAGCACCCGACTACCACTAATTTCGGGCTGCTGATGCGGCTGTGGGGCATCGTGCTGTTCGGGAATATCGTCGGTACCGCGCTGGCGGCGCTGGCTTTTGAATTTATGCCGATATTCGACGAAGCCACTCGCAAAGCCTTCGACGACATCGGCATGAAGGTGATGGCAAACCCGCCCGGCGAGATGTTTGCTAACGCCATTATCTCCGGCTGGATCATCGCCACCATGGTGTGGATGTTCCCTGCCGCGGGCTCGGCAAAAATCTTCGTTATCGTGCTGATGACCTGGCTGGTTGCGCTGGGTGATTTAACCCATATCGTGGTCGGCTCGGTCGAAATTCTTTATCTGGTGTTCAACGGCACGCTGCCCTGGAGCGAGTTCTTCTGGCCGTTTGCCCTGCCTACCCTGGCCGGGAATATCTGCGGCGGAACGTTCATTTTCGCGCTGATCAGTCACGCACAGATCCGCAACGATATGAGCAACAAGAAGAAGGCCGAGGCTAAGCGAAAGCAGGAAGAACAGAGCCGAAATTCAGCGAAGAGCGGAAAATGTGACGGGTAAATTGTTCATCTTCCAGGCAAACGGACCGCCAACCCCTTAACCTGCCTCGAAAAGCGGGTATACTACGCCCGCCGCGTTCCCTTAGTTAAATGGATATAACGAGCCCCTCCTAAGGGCTAGTTGCAGGTTCGATTCCTGCAGGGAACGCCATTAGATTTCACCTTTCTGCTCTCCCTCTCTTTCAAACCCACCATTAAAATACCCGATGCTATCAATGCATTGAGCTTTGCCTGTCCACATAATGGAATCAGCAGAAGCATTAAGGATATAATCCCGTCAATGATTCCTCAGCCGTCGAAAAGAACATGACAAAACTTACGTTACAAGAGCAGATGCTCAAAGCAGGCCTGGTTAGCAGCAAAAAAGTGGCCAAAGTGCAGCGCACCGCAAAAAAATCACGCGTGCAGGCTCGTGAAGCGCGGGAAGCCGTAGAAGCCAACAAACAGGCTCAGGTTGAGCGCGATAAAGAACTCAGCGAACAGCAAAAGCAGGCTACTTTAGCCAAAGAATATAAAGCGCAGATCAAGCAACTGATCGAAATGAACCGCATTGTTATTTCGAAGGGTGATATCGGCTATAACTTCACGGACAATAACTTAATTAAAAAAGTGTATGTCGATAAAGTCACCCAGACTCAGCTGATCAAAGGCCGCCTGGCGATTGCCCGCCTGATTTCAGATAAAAATCCAGAGGGTGAATACGCCATTATTCCCGCAGGCGTTGCCGATAAAATTAAACAGCGCGATGCCAGCTTTATTGTGCTGAGCAGCGAACTGGCGCCAGAAGCCAAAGATGAAGACGATCCGTATGCGGACTTCGTGGTACCTGATGATTTGATGTGGTAACGATTAATTGCGTTAAGGCGGCCTGGTTTTGCCGGGCTGCCTGGTTAACTTTTTTCAATAATATTGATGATCAAATCGAGCGGGAAGATCATTTCATTGGTTTGCCTGAGTTCTTCAACCGCCCACCAGCGATGCTCCCGAATGACTTTCTTTTCGTTGTCTGTCCACCTCGCACGGTCAATATCTGATTTATCCGCATGAATGATAAAGAAACGCTCTTCCGCCAGAACCGTTTCACCGCTGGGCAGCATCATTTTGAAGTTTCTGGCTGCCACCTGCTGCCCTGCTGTTGTCCTTATTAAACCGGTCTCTTCAAAGAGTTCTCGTAAGGCAGCCTGTTCGTACGATTCACCGTGTTCAACCCCTCCACCTGGCGTTGCCCAGTATGCTTTTCCACTCAAAGCATCCTCTGTATGGCAGAAATTAAAGAGCAAGACATGATTATCTGGTGAAATAATTATTAAGCGAGAAGATGGTCGAGTACGCACTATTCCCTCTTACATACATGGTTTATATTAATATGCACGCTTTCGAATACGGCACTCCTGAATAAAAAGCACAACAGCTACAAGCATAATGATTGTATAAAAAATAATATTCGATAAGTCATAATTAAAAACAGTCGTAAACTTATCATTTTGGTATAAACGATTATGCTGGTAAGAATATGTGGTGTAAATACTGTTAAATACTTCGCAAAAGGATATGACAGCCAACATCGCCCACATAAAAACACTGTTGATTTTGACCTTATTACTTCTGTGTCTTCTGATGAAAATGAAGAAACCAATCAGGATTGCGATCGTAAAAGAAACTAAGTCACTAACAGTGAGTGCTGATAAATGCTCCATCAATCAAATTCTCCTCGTGCCCAGGCAGAGCTGACTGCTGTTATGCCAGAGAAACAGCGTGTCTGGTAGTAAGTCCGTTATTCATCATTTTCCGAAAGTAGACCCAGAATAGCGCAAAGTTTCTCAACAAGATAATGCCAGAAATGAGGGGGTTAGCCGAAAATTGCCCCGTACATCCTGAGCCACACGCATTTTAATCCATTGATTCTACTGCTACGGTTGTGCATTGACTGAGTTTTTCTTTCTGCACAATACAGGTGAAAACAATGCCGGACTTCATCAAAGAGACCGATATCCACATCGTCGCTCAGAAACTTAATGCTATCGCCCAGAACGGGCTGACATACGCCAAAGATGTGTTTGACAAGGAGCGCTACGAAACCCTCCGTGACATCGCCGAAGACCTGCTCCACTCCCGTTTTAACATTGATTCAGAAACCTTAAATCCTGCCTCTGAGTCCGGGTACGCCACGCCAAAAACCGACGTTCGTGCCTTTGTTATTCGCGACGGCAAGGTGCTGATGGTCAAAGAAGCGGAGGATGGGAAGTGGAGCTTACCCGGCGGCTGGGCCGATGTGGGCGATACCCCGTCCGCTGCCGTCTGCCGGGAAGTAAGGGAAGAAACCGGGCTGGAAGTGAAGGTGACCAAACTGTTAGGCGTGTGGGACCGCAATCTGCACGGTCATCCTCCACTGCCCTGGCACGTCTACAAGCTCATTTTTCTGTGTGAAGAAACCGGCGGCAACCTTGCGCTCAGCCACGAATCCACCGATATCGGCTTCTTCGCCATTAACGATCTGCCGGAGCTGTCGTTGACGCGTATCGTCCCGGAGGAACTGATTGTCAGCATGGAAATTGCCACCAGCGATCGGCAACCGTGGTACGACTAGCGGATTGACGCGAGCAAAAAGGCAGGTTCAGGCCCGCTATCGGGATGATAAACGGGGCCTGAAACACTAAGATCGGATTATAGATTCGCGCTGCGTAAAGCGGTGCAAAATGCGCAGTTGCAGCCCGCGATCGGGATGATTTTGGTGATGTCGTAGTTGGCTTCGGAGGGAATCGCATGCCCATTGACGGCGTTATTACCGACATTCGCCGTCTGCTCAGGGTGAACAGAAGAATTGGAAACAAATGCCGCGGCATGGAAGGATGTTGCCAACAGCGTTGCACCGACGATACTTAATACTTTCATTTTGTCACCCACGCTAAAAACCAGACAATCACTCTAACGTGGGCAGATTTTGAACACCAGATGCCACAGCTGAAATAAAGTGTGCATATTTATGTCTAAACGTTCAGCCCTACACCACGCCATTTAATGCCGGTGATATTAATAAGTTAACCTAAAATAACTCACCACATTTTTGCAAATAAGCGCTGTCAGCTGCGTAAATCCCGCCGCAGCGGGAGTTTTAATATCGCCCTGTTTTTATTCGGCAAATTTCAATAATGCCTCGCCATCCAGACGGTAACGAACCCATTCCGATTGCGGTAACGCCCCGATGCTCAGATAAAAATCAATCGCGGGCTGGTTCCAGTCCAGAACAGACCATTCCAGACGGCCACACTGCCGCTGCACCGCACACTGCGCGATATATTTCAGTAACGACCTTCCCGCTCCCCTGCCGCGATACTCAGGAGAGATATATAAATCCTCCATGTAAATACCGTTCCGCCCAAGCCAGGTCGAGTAGCTGGTGAAGAAAACGGCGTAACCGATAATTTTGCCTTCTGTCTCGCAGATCAACGCTTCGGTTTTACTGCCTGCGTCAAACAGCGTCGCCCGGATCTCCTCCGGCGTGGTGACCACTTCCTGCGGGGCTTTCTCATACACGGCCAGCTCATAGATCATGTCGTAAATAGCCTGAGCGTCTTCCGGGCGGGCCTGACGAATCGTCATACTCATTGGTTTTCCTGTTATTTCTGGATGGCGTTAACGTTGCTGGCTCTAAGCATAAAGGTTATTGTCAGGCGAATTAAGTGCAATGAAATCACCAGATGATGAATATTATGCATCCAACATTAAGGCGACTTGATTTAAACCTTCTGCCTGTTTTTGACGCAATTTATCGCCATCGTTCAGTGCGTATGGCGGCGGATGAACTGGCGATGAGCACATCGGCGCTTAGCCACGCGCTGTCGAGACTGAGAGCCTCGCTCAATGACCCGCTGTTTTACCGGGAAGGGCACCGGATGTGCCCCAGCGTGTACGCCACACAGCTCGCCCCTTCTATTGCTTCGGCGTTGAAATATCTGGATCAAGAACTGACTCAGCAGCCGGAGTTTGACGCTTCCCGGACGACAGAGCGCCTGCAAATTGCGATTACGGATTTTACCGCTTTTTGCATTTTCCCTGCCCTGATGCACAAACTGCAGCACGAAGCGCCCGGCCTGAGCTTTGAGTTACTTTACTTGCCTCATACCCCGGCACTGACGGAGCTTCTGGCGGGCGAAGTGGATTTGGCGCTGGGGTTCAGTACGACTGAAGACATCCGGCATCCGGAGCTGGAAGAAATCGGCTGGTTTACAGATGAGTACGTGGTCATAAGTCACCCTGGCCGGGCACGGCTGACATTTGAGGATTATCTCGCCGCAAGCCACATCGTTGTCACGCCGTGGAATGAGAAGCAAGGCGTGCTGGACAGGCAGCTCGAGCAAATGGGTTACACGCGGCAAATAGCCATCAAGACGCCGTCCATGCTTAGCGCGCCGTTTATTGTGGCAGAGAGCAATCTGTTAATGGCGCTGCCGCGCTTCGCCGCTGAAAAGCTGATGCCGGCCACGAATATAAAGATTTTTTCATTACCGTTCGAAATACGCCCGTTTGAAATAAAAATTTATTCACACAAACGAAGCGGGAAGCGGAGCGCGACCAACTGGCTGAAATCGAGGCTGCAAACGCTGGCGAAAGAGATAAACCCCGGGCAGTGAAAGCTGTTCGGCGTTTAACTCATCCCGCTTTACGCAGCCGGGTAACCAGAGCCTGCACCGCCGGGGACGTTTTCCCCGCGGAAGAACAGACCAGGCCAAACTCGCGATGGAGCCCCGGCGTCAGCGGCACCACGCACAGGCCGCGCGTATCTTCAGGCAGCGTGGACGCTGGCACTATCGCCACGCCCATTTCTTCGCGCACCAGCATACAGGCGCTGACCCAGTCCCTCACCGTGACACGAACGTCAGACAGGTGCAAACCAGCCTCTGCCATTAAACTACCGCCGTTTACTACACAACCCCCGGTCGCCAGAACAAATGGCAGTCCCGCCAGCTCCTGAAGGGTAATTCCCCGGGATCTGACCCCACGCGCCATAGCGTGGCTGGCAGGCAACACCGCCATCCATGCATCCTGCCCAAGAATAACGTCAGCCCTTCCGGGAGCGGGATTCATCACCACGCCCAGCTCGACGGTATCCTCGGCAATCCACTGCTCAACCTCTTCATCAATACCTTCGAGCACGACGACTTCAATGCCGGGATGCAAACGCCTAAAGTCCCGTAGCAGGCCGGGCAATAGCGTCGATGTCACCGACGGGAAGCTGCCGAGACGAATACGGCTCCCGCTTAAGTCCCGACACGACTCGGTCAGCGATCGGATCGCCTCGAGATGTTGCTGCATACACCTGGCATGAGAGATAACCTGCTCCCCCAACGCAGTAACACCAATGTTCCTGCGCTCACGGGTAAAAACGGGGAACCCCAGAGAAGCCTCCAGCTGCGCGATAGCCTGGCTGGCACCTGACTGAGTCATGCCCACCTCTTCGGCTGCACGAGAAATGTTGCGGGCATCGGCCACCGCGACCAGCAATCGCCAGTGCAAAAGGTTCATCATCGTTATCAGTAGCTCAGCTAATAGTTATTTAATGGATGATTAATTTTACAGAGATTACGGGCTAAATCATAGTGCATCCAGGCGCCGGGTCAGGCGCTGTATACCTGTTTCCCCATTTTTCGGAGATGCCATGAAACTGTATTACGCCCCAAAAGCTTGCTCGCTCTCGCCTCACATTGTCCTGCGTGAATTAGAGCTGGAATTCGAACTCATCAAAGTGGATAACAAAACCAAGCTCACTGCCGACGGACGAGACTTTTTCACCGTCACCGCCAAAGGCTATGTTGCGGCTCTGGAGCTGGACAACGGGGAGATCCTGACGGAAGGCACGGCTATCGTGCAGTATCTGGCGGATCTCCGGCCGGAAAAAGGGCTAGCGCCTCTGCCAGGAAGCTGGGCGCGGGTGAGATTGCAGGAATGGTTGAACTTCATCACCAGCGAGCTTCATACCGCGTCTGCCCCGCTGTTCAACGCTTCGCTGCCGGAAGAGGTCAAAACCATCTTCCGCGAAAAATTCTTCAAGCGGCTCGATTTCATTCAGGACGCGCTCTCGAAGACGGTTTACCTGACCGGCTCCACTTTTAGCGTGGCTGATGCCTATCTTTATACCGTCCTGAGCTGGGGCAAAATGTTATCAATCGACCTTAACCAGTGGCCCGCTATTGCCAGCTATATGGCCGCAATAAATGCGCGGCCAGCGGTGCAGGAAGCCCTGCGTGTGGAAGAAACTCACTGATTCTTTTCGGCGGGTTAACAGCCCGCCTCAACCTTAAAGTCCCTCTGATTTTCGTTCTGCAAAATACTGGGCTGGCGTGCTGTCCATGGTCTTCTTAAACATGGTGATAAACGCATTCACGGATTCATATCCCAACTGCGCCGCCACGTTTTGCACCGCTACGCCGCTGGCCAGCTCCTTAAGCGCAATAATCAAATGGAGCTGTTGCCGCCAGCGGCCAAAAGTCAGTCCTGTCTCATGCACCATCAGCCGGGCCAGGGAGCGTTCACTGAGCGCCAGCCGTTTTGCCCATGCTTTTAAGGTGCTTCGGTCCTCAGGCTGGCTGACCAGCGCGTCGGCCATTGCGCGTATTTTGGGATTAGCCGAAACGGGCAGGCTGAAATTCTGCTGCGGCATGGTCGCTAATTCATCGAGTGTTACTCTGGCAAGGCGGGCAGCGTGACTGTCGGGGGCATATTCCTCGCTCTCGCTGGTTAAGCGCCCAACCAGGGCTTTGATCAGCGGGGAAATCGCTAACGTGCAGCATTTCGCCGGCAGCGCAACGGCACCCGGCTCCACGAACAAATAATCCAGATGTGCGTTCCAGGTCGCTTTGGCGCTGTGGGGAACACCATCGGGGATCCAGACCCCGCAATCGGGCGGTACTATCCATATCTCATTTTCAGCCCGGCAAACCACCGCCCCATAAAGCGCAATAATGAGCTGCCCCTTCCGGTGGACGTGAACTGGCACCTCCTCTCCGTAATCAACAAAATCGAGGCGGCGCGCTATCGCCGGGCTTTGCGCGGCATCAGGATCGTACAGGCTCGTGGCGGGCAGTGGCTTCATGCTAATTGGCAACATTTAGGGATTTTTTGACAGAATAGGATATTTAGCGATAGCTGTAACGCGGCAATAATGGCCGCCATGAATAAAATAAACGCCTGCCACCTTCCCCCTTTGTCGGGAAAGCATGTGGCACCCAGTCTGCTGAATGACGCTAACGCCCTGCTTTATGCAGCCAAAAGCTTCGCGGCTGCCATGCTGGCGTATTACCTCGCTTTGTCTATCGGACTGGGGACGCCTTCCTGGGCCATCGTCACCGTCTACATCGTTTCACAAACAACGGTGGGTGCCTCGCTGAGCAAAGGGGTTTATCGTCTGGCGGGCACGGTTGTTGGTGCTGCAGCGACCGTTTTAATCGTGCCGACGTTTGTGAATATGCCGATTCTGTGCAGCGTGGTACTGACCGGCTGGATTGCCCTGTGTCTTTATTTCTCGCTGCTTGAGCGCACGCCCCGCGCCTACGCCTTTGTGTTAGCAGGCTACACGGCAAGCCTGATCGGCTTCCCTGCCCTACACGATCCCGGTTCAATTTTCGATACGTCCATCACCCGCGTGCAGGAGATTTCGCTGGGCATACTCTGTGCGAGCCTCGTTCACCGCTATGTTTTGCCGAAGCGAATCGCTGGGCTGTTTAACGCCAAAGTCCTGGAAACGCTGAGCTCGGCGCGGCTGGCCGTGGCGGCTTCGCTGAGCGACGAGCCACCTTCAGGCTTTAAAAACCTGCATTTGGCCCTGCCGTTACAGCTTTTACAGAACCTCAACCACCATGTTCCCTTTGACTTTGCTCTTTCCGCCCCCATCGGCCTGGCCAGAAAAAAACTGCACGATAAGTTTGCTCGCCTGTTGGTGGTGAACAGCGAACTGAGCGAACGCCGGCAGACGATAAACGCGCTGCATCCTGAGCTGCTGCGGCTGGAGGATGATGTCCGACGCTGGCTAAACGGTGAGCCTGAAATCGCGGGCGAAGCGCTGAAAAAACAAAGCTCGGCGTTAGCGAAAATGTTATCTGCAGCAGCGCTCCAGCCAGAAGATATGCTGCAGGCAAGTTTTGCCGCCTATCTTTGTGAAGCCATCACTCTTCTGCTGCAGTGCGAGAAATTGTACCTGGCGATCTCACAGTCACCCCAGGTGCTGGCAGACGAACCGCCAGCCAAAGGCTACGTGCTTCATCGAGACAGTCTGACCGCGGCTAAGACCGCGCTGGGCGCTTTCACTCTGGTGCTAGTCGGATGCCTGGTATGGATTTATTCTGCCTGGCCGGACGGGGCCACGGCGGTGTCGGTGATTGGGGTTTGCTGTACGCTGTTCGGCAGTTTCGACACGCCCACGCCGCATCTCATTAAATATGTGATTGGTTCGCTCTACGGCGTGGCGATAAGTCTGCTCTATAGCTTTGCGATTTTGCCGCAAATCACCACTTTTAGCGTGCTGGCCGCCGCGCTGGCACCCGTCTATTTGCTGGCAGGATCGCTGCAGGCCAGGCCCCCGACGACGTTTATGGCTATGGGCATCACGCTGACGCTCCCCATTTTATCCGGGCTTGGCTCCCACTACGGCGGTGACTTCGCGGTGGCGCTCAACACCGCCACAGCTTTATTCATTGCGATCGGCTTTGCCGTGTTCGGCATGGGGCTGCTGCAAACCGTGCGGGCCGACGCGGCAATAAATCGCCTGCTTCAGCTATGCCGCCGCGACGTTAAACGCAGCGCAAAAGGCGCTTTCCCCCCGGATGAAGTCGCCTGGACAAACCTGATGATAGACAGAACGGCGTTACTGCTGCCACGCCTGCAGCGAAGCGAACAGCCCGCAGAGCAGATTCTTAACCAGATGCTGCACTACCTGCGTGCCGGGCTGGCCACAATGCACCTGCGGCAGTTGCTGGTTCACCTCCAGCGGAAAAGCGCCGAACAGGTAGATGAAGTGCTTGGCATGTTGTCCAGCGAATCAGACGTTCAAAAAATTCAGGCAAAGGTTTTATCGCTGTTAAACGCGCATCCTCCGGCGTCGGATGCACTGACCCGGCGGCTTAATCACGGGCTAATAGACTTGTATTGTGCGTTGAATATTTCAGGTAAGGAGCGAACCGATGGTCGGTGACGTGAATATTGGCGGCGTTTATCTCCCCGCCCTGTTGGTCATCGCACTCGTTGCGCTGCTCTGCACTCTTTTTCTGCTTTCGTTACTGATGCGTAGCGGGATTTACCGCCGCCTGCCCTGTCGGCCACTGATTGATTTCGCCGCTTATATTTTCACCGCATTCCTGATACTGCATGGGCTGAACGCTCAGGGGTTTATCGTATGAAATCGTTTTTGGCTCTGACAAGCCGCTACGCGCTGACGCTCATTGCGACTGCCGCAGCCCTGATTATCGCTTTTATGATGTGGAAGCATGAATCACAAATCCCCTGGACGAGGGATGGCCGGGTTCGCGCCGACGTGGTGCAGATTGCGCCTGACGTCTCTGGCCCCGTGAGCAGCGTTGCCGTGAAGGACAACCAGTGGGTGAACCGCGGCGATATTCTCTACTCTATCGATCCGCGCTGGCTAAAACTTGCCGTCAGCAGCGCCCAGTCAGAAGTTGAAGTAAAGCGCCACGAAATGCAGATGCGCCAGGATTCTGCCGCGCGGCGCACGCAGCTGCAGAGCGTGATATCTAAAGAAGATTTACAGCAAACCCGCAGTGCGGCAAACGTGGCCATCGCCAACTACCAGGGCGCACTGGCGGCACTGGAACTGGCGCAGCTCAATTTGGCCCATGCCACCGTTAAAGCCCCGGTGGCGGGCTACGTGACGCATCTCAGGCTCAGCCCCGGCGACTACGCCACCGCAGGCGTGACAAAAGTCGCCATCATTGATGCCAAAAGCTTCTGGATTGTCGGTTATTTTGAGGAGACAAAGATGCGACACATTCGCGTGGGGAACAGCGCGAAGATAGCGCTGATGGGCTTTGACGCAGTGATACCCGGCCATGTGGAAAGCATTGGCCACGGCATCGGCGACAGCAACGATGAAACAGGCGATCTCGGCCTGCCGGACGTCAATCCTACCTTTAGCTGGGTGCGTCTTGCGCAGCGGGTGCCGGTACGCATCCATATCGACAGGCTACCGGCAGGCGTTGAATTAGTGGCAGGCTTATCCGCGAGTATTTCTGTCACGCCTTAACGCGCTGAATCTGGCTGAACAATGCTATCATCCCGGCCAGGCTAACAAACCCAGAGATGACCATGAACAACGAAATCGACCTGAAATATTACGACATCGCGGACGAGTACTCGACGGAAGCGGCAAAGCCCGTTGCCGAGGATGAGCGTGATGCCGTGGCGCACTATTTCCAGCTGCTGATTACCCGCTTAATGAACAACGAGGAAATCAGCGAGGAAGCGCAGGGCGAGATGGCCGTTGAGGCTGGCCTTGCCGAACAGCGCATTGACGAAATCGCTGAGTTTCTGAATCAGTGGGGCAACGAGTAATTTCTGCCGCGACAGGTTTCCCGTCAGAACGGGCTGTCGCACCTGGCAACTAGCGGTTCGCCGCTAACGGGGTGAACAAAATGCAGTTCGCTGGCATGCAGCATCAGCCGCGGCACTCGTTCGGTGCCCGGCAACGCCAGCCCGCCATACAGATCGCAGCCCAGGATTGGATGACCCAGATATTGCGCATGGATGCGCAATTGGTGGGTTCGCCCGGTTTCAGGCTCAAGCTTCACCCTCGTTAACGGCAGCCGAACGCCATTTTCAAATTCCCGATAAAACCGCTCAATCACCGTGTAACGCGAGCGAGCAGGTTTCCCGCTGACAGAGCAAATCGACATCAGCGGAAACAGTGCCGGATCTTTAGCAATCGCCGCATCGATTATTCCCTCTTCTTTTTCAAGATGCCCGCAAAGCAGCGCGGTATACACCTTGGCAACCGAACGCTGGCTGAACTGCTGGCAGAGCAACGCATTGATCGCCTTATTCAACGCAATCACCATCAGCCCGGACGTGCCGAAATCCAGACGATGCACCAGCGTGCAGCCGGGGAATATCTGCACCAGCCGATGATGCACCGAATCAAGATTCTGCGGGTTTTTCCCTGAAAGGCTGAGCAAGCCGGAAGGTTTATTGATCAACGCCAGATGCTCGTCCTGATAAAGAATCTCTATCTCATCAAAACAAGGCGGGGCAATAAAAGTATCAATAATCGTAGACATCAGGCTGCCCGGCTGGAGAGTGGAGCCGGATGATAGCGAATTTCACGAGGCATTGCTCAATTATGACAGCCCATTCAGCCGGATTATTGCTCCATGGAAATGAGGAAGAGATAATGTTTCAGTTCCAGACAACTTACTGAACTGGAAGGTTAAGTTAAACATCACCGGAAATTATTTACAGAGGCATGGTATGGCTATTTCAGCTAAACACCTGAGCTTTGATGAGCAAAAAATGTGGGTTGAACTGAGCGATGGGCGCACGTTAGGCGTACCGTTGGAATGGTTTCCAAAGTTGCTCCATGCCGATCAGGTACAGCGTGCCAATTATGAATTAAGCGCACGCGGCATTCATTGGGATACTCTAAATGAAGATATCTCAGTTGAAGGGCTGCTCGCCGGTCGCGGCGATACAACCTTTCGCCCTCATGACGCGGCCTGAAAAGAAATAGAATTCAACTTCTCGCGCCAAAAAAGGGGCCATTAAGGCCCCTCTTTAAACTTACCTGGCTGAACTATTTGTCCTCACCAGTTATCTTTTTCACTTCCTCTGCCGTTGCCGCAGGCGCACCGTTCCCCCAGGAACCGCGAACGTAGTTCGCCACATCGGTCATCTCTTTGTCTGACAGCACGCCTTTATAGCCTGGCATCATGAACGGAATGGTGCCCTGGGTTTGCGGTGTATGCGCCCCGTCAGCAATCACGCGGATAAGCGAGGACGGATCTTTCGCCATCACCGCCGAGTTGCCCACCAGCGAAGGCACGTTGAAGTCCGTGCCCTTCCCGTCCGGGCTGTGACAGGTTGAGCAGTAGCGCATGTAGAGGGTTTTACCGTCGGACGGCTGAGAAACCACGGCAGCATTCACCGGCGTGGCCGCTGGTTTTTGCGGCTTGAAGTTGGCGATATACAGCGCGATAGCTTCCAGGTCGGCATCCGTCAGGTACTGGGTACTTTGGGTGACCACTTCGCCCATCGGGCCGGCAATGGCGTGATGCTGGCTGCGGCCTTTGCTCAGCAGATCTTTCACTTCCTGAGTGGACATATTCATGCCGCGCAGGGAAGGCGCATACCAGCCGTCGATCATCGCCCCGCTCAGGAATTCTGGGCTGGAATCATCGTAGCCTTTCTCCTGCATCGCCATGCCGCGCGGCGTATGACAGGCGCCGCAGTGGCCCGGCCCTTGCACCAGATAAGCCCCACGTTTAATTTTCTCCGCGTTATCTCCGCGGGCTTCAACCACCACGCCGCCGGATTTCACATCATCCACGAACAGGCCGTTCCACACGCGCAGCGGCCAGCGGGCCGACAACAGCAATGGAATATCGTTCTCTTTGTTGGCGGTCGCCGCCGGGGCAACGTCCTTCATAAAGTAGTCGTACAGCGCCCTCACGTCTTCATCGGTCATTTTGGCGTAGGAAGGATAAGGCATCGCCGGGTAAAGGGCGTGGCCATCTTTGGCTATCCCCTGGCGAACCGCCTTCTCGAAATCTTCGTAGCTGTAATCGCCAATGCCGTGGGTTTTGTCCGGCGTGATGTTGGTGGAATAGATATCGCCCACCGGCGTGGAAAATTTTTTGCCGCCGGCCATCGGCTGGCCGCCGTCTACGGTGTGGCAAGCGACACAGTCTGACGCGCGTGCCACATACTCACCTTGCGATACGGCAGCGTGGCCGCTGGCAGAAAAGAGGATTGAGATAGCCGCTAAAATACGTTTCATTTTTTGGTTACCCCATCGCCACAAGTTCGTTGACTGCACGCCATGCCTGGTCGATAGCCGCGTGGGCGTAGGCGCTCCAGTCTGAGTCAGAGTTAGCAATCGTGATGCGGCCTATCGGCTGGCGGGCACGGTTGATAATTTCCGGCATTTTCTCCATGTCATCGCTCAGGGCGTTAGCATAGTAGGCGTAACCGTGCGCCCAGCGGTTGACCGTGATGGCCGCAATATCGCGTTCGTGGTCAAAGCCGGTGTGGCCCAGCATCTCCTGCAACTGAGAGCGGATCATCTGTTCGTGGGCTTCGAAGGTAGAACCCAGCAGGAACGCACGGCCCCGGCGGAACTGCTCGCGCGGAGACATGTTGCTGCCCGGATAAGTCGGTACATACACCATGTGGATACACATCGGGTCGTCCGGCGTCTGCGGGTGATGGTAATCACCCATGCTGACAGGGTAATCGAGCTTCACGCGGCTGTAAGGTGCAGCGGGCGAATAGAATTCATGCACGCCGGTGTTTTTGAAAGCACGCCAGTTATTGACCACCACGTTGGTGTAAACGAGCGGCGCTTTGACGTTGAGGCGCAGATCTTCTTTCTGCTGCTCCGGCGCTTCCGGCACGATGTACGGGATCATCATGTTGTAGCCCGCCATGATAGCGTTGCGGCTCTTCACGCGGTGCAGCTTACCGCTCTGATTGTTGATGTAGCTCACCACCACGCCGTTATCGGCATTGGCGGCGTTAATCACGCTACTGTTGAGGCGAATGCGGGTGCCGTTTTCCGGCCTGTCCAGCAGCTCGTAGTGCAGCCTTGCGGTGACGGAATCTTCCATCGTGCTGCCCGGCAGCGCTTCAGGAATCAGTTTGCGCACCATCAGGCGCGTCAGCCCGGCGTTGCCGTCCGGGAAGTGGTAAGTGTACGGCTCCTCGAGGTCGGCCAGCGCTTCGCCATCCAGCGGCGGCAAACCCATCGCCTCCATGCCCGGCAGCGCACAGGCGCGTGCATCGCTGCAGCTCACGCCTTCAATGCCGATGGCAAAAAAGTCGTTGGTACGCTGCTGGAAGTACATCAGCGCCATTTTGCTTAAGCCGACTTTCTTCTCAAGGAGTTCATGATAGCTGTGGGTATCCAGCCATTCGCTTTTCTGCTCGACCGTCATGCCCGGCAGGTAATCGGCAGGGTTGACGTGCAGATCCAGCAGCGCCTTGCGGTCTGCCTCGCTGAGCGGGAAGTCGTTGATAAAGGCTTCGATACTGCGGCCATTCAGTCTGTCCGGCGGAATATCATCAGACACCGCGCGGCCAGGGTCGCCACTGACGATTTTGGTTTCGCCGAAGTTTTTTTTGTCGAAGAACACACCGCGACTCAGGTTCTGGTCCGGGTAGAAAGTGGCGTCAAAGCTGCTTTTCATTCGCGTGATGCTGACGCCCAGGGAATCCATCAGGCCGTGAACTACCGGGCTGAAGTTGCTGTTCGGGGACTGGAATGACTCGCTGCCGCCGTAGCCCAGCAGCGTTTTGCCGCCGACGTTGAACTGGTTGCGCTTGGCATGGCCGCCGAAGTCGTCATGGTTATCGAGGATCAGGATTTTGGCCTCCTTCCCCATTTTTTCGCGCCAGAAGCAGGCCGCCGCCAGGCCGCTGATCCCGCCGCCGACCACCACCAGGTCGTACTCTTCTTCTACTGGCAGCTTACCGAAGTCGAATTTTTCGTGCTCGCGCCCAAGGGCGTGCGCCATTTCGAACGAGCCAGGGTGGTTGCCACGCAGGCCAGTCAAGCCCGGCGGGTAGTAATCTGCATTGATCACGGCACTGCCGGGTGCTTTGCCGTTTGCCCTCACCAGTTCCAGAGGCGTTAAACCAGAGACAATTGCAATTGCCATCCCGTTAAGAAAGTCACGTCGGGTAATAGACATAGATAACCTTTTTTATCAGTCTGTTAGACATATTATTCACCAAATGATAACAAACTCCCTGCCGCTTCGCTACGCGATAAGCCTGTTAACTATAGTGTCTTTTCTGGTAACGGGTTGCCGGCACGCCGCCCGCTGGTAACCACCAGAGATCGGCGTGCCGCAGGCTATTGCCGAGGTTTGAGCTCTTCGTCGAGTTTCTTCGAGTCGTAGTAATCGCCCTGCCAGGTAATTTTGCCGTGGCTGACTTTGATAAAGCTTACGCCTTCAAACTTGATCGGGTTGTTGGTCGCCGGGCTGCCGCTCCACTCGCCGCTGTTAGTGCCGGTGAACGTCCAGCGAAAAGCGATGGTGTCGTGGTTGTAAACCGGCTCGCTGGTCATCTGCCAGTGCAGGTCCGGCACCGCTTTAATAAACGCGCCAATCACCTCTTTCTCGGCTTTTTCTTTCCCTTCAACCGGCGTGCCGACGGCAGCGTCGTAATAAACCATGTCGCTGGCAAGATACTGGCCCGCCTGTCCGGCGTTATGGGCGTTCCACGCGGCCATATAATTTTTCACGACGGAAAGCGGAGCGCTTTCGGCCAGCGCCAGGGTGGAAAAGAAAAACAGCGACAGCGCAGCAGCATTAACTCTTTTCATCGCAGGGATCCTTATTCAGTGATATCGCACATGATGTGTTTGATGCGGGTGTATTCGTCGAGGGAGTAAGACGAGAGATCTTTGCCGTAGCCGGACTTTTTAAAACCGCCGTGGGGCATTTCCGCGCACAGCGGGATATGGTTGTTGATCCACACGGTGCCGAAATCGAGACGAGTGCTAAAACGCTGCGCCCGGCTGTGGCTGCTGGTCCAGACGCTTGCCGCCAGGCCATATTCCACGTCGTTGGCTCTGCTAAGCGCCTCTTCTTCGCTGCTGAAGGATTGAATGGTCATCACCGGGCCAAAAACTTCATGCTGGATGGCCTCATCGTGCTGCTTCAGCCCGGAAATAATCGTCGGCTCAAAGTAGTAGCCGGGGCCCGCGCCCTTTTTGCCACCGGTTTCAATTTTTGCATGGGCCGGAAGCCGTTCAATAAAACCCGTCACCTGCTCCAGCTGGTTGCGGCTGTTGAGCGCGCCGTACAAAGCCTCGCGATCGTCCGGCTCGCCGAAGGTGATTGATTTGGTTTTCTGAATCAGCTTTTCAAGGAAAGCGTCGTAGGCGGAGGCTTCAACGATGATGCGCGTGGCGGCGGTGCAATCCTGCCCGGCATTAGAGAAACCAGCGGCAGTAATCACCTCGACCGCTTTGTTCATGTCCGCATCGGCAAACACCACCACCGGCGCCTTGCCGCCTAATTCGAGGTGCGCTTTGGTCAGGTTGGCGGCAGCAGAGGCGGCAACCTGCAAACCGGCGCGAACGGAGCCGGTAATCGACACCAGCGAGGCTTCCGGGTTGGATACCACCAGCGAGCCCGTCCCCGCTTTGCCCAGCACCACGTTGAATGCGCCCTGAGGGAATAACGGTGCCGCAATTTCGGCCAGAATCAGCGTGCTGATCGGCGTGGTATCGCTTGGTTTCAGCACCACGGTGTTGCCCGCCGCAAGCGCCGGCGCGATTTTCCACACCGCCATCATGAAAGGGTAGTTCCACGGCGTGACCTGCCCGACAATCCCCAGCGGCTCACGGCGAATGGTTGAGGTAAACCCGGCGGCATATTCCCCGGAAGCTTTGCCCTCAAGGCAACGCGCCGCCCCGGCAAAGAAGCGGATAGCGTCGCAGGAAGCGGCGATTTCATCGCGTTCGATAAAGTGTTTGAGTTGGCCCGTCTCCTGGCTTTGCACTTCCACAATCCGGGCGGCATTACGCTCAATTTCGTCGGCAAGTTTCAGCAAGGCACGCTGCCGCTCGGACGGCAGGGAATGCTTCCATACCGCGAACGCCGCTTTTGCCGCCGCGTAAGCCTGGTTAACCTCTTCCGCGCCGCCGTCAGGCGATTGCGCATACACCTCGCCGTTGACCGGGCTAACCAGGTCAAACAGCGTGGCTGGCTGGCCCGCCACATAATGCCCGTTGATAAAATGCTTCAGGGTTTGCATCGCCTTCTCCTCAAATTAAACATAAACAATATTATGTAATATCTTTTGAGTGGCGACTTTTCAATCTGCGCTTGATAGCAACATGATCAACCCCACAATTTAACAATATTTTTACATCATAACGCCGGGCAAGCGCTGAAAACCGCCGTTTCTGGTAGCCCGTCGATGCCTTTCTTAAAGGCCCGGGCTGTGCTATCAATAACCGTTGATTCAGGGAATTTTAATCAGAGAGCACTATGATTACTCACGCAGTAATATTCGCACCTATAGGACAGGCAAGTCGATCCGATCAAATTGTGCAGCGGCTTTCAAATGCAATTATTACTGGTTTGCTCGAGGCAAATGAGCAGCTTCCTAATGAAGCCGACCTTGCCAAAATGATGGGCGTTTCCCACATTACAATACGCGAAGCCTTAAATACGCTGCGGGCGAATAATTTAATCCACACTATTCGTGGGCGAAATGGCGGTAGCTTTGTTTGCGAAAATAGCGGCGAATTTCAGACGCCGCTTCACCCTTTTAAGACGATCAGTTCAGACTATATTTCAGACCTCGGCGAAATGCATTGCGCCATAATTAGCCACAGCGCCAAACTGGCCTCCAGGCGTATGACCAGCGCGGATATCACCCGTCTGCGGGAGTTTGTTGAAGCGCTGAAATCGGCCAGCACGCCGGAGCTAAAAACCCAGGCCGATATGCGCTGCCTGCTTGCCCTCTCTGCCAGTTCTCAGTCAGCAAGGCTTGCCAACCAGGAGCTGCTGCTGCAGGCCGAATGGGCTTCACTGGTGGCTATTCTTTACCGTGATGAAGCCATTCATCGGGAAGTGATTGATGTTTATACCGAATTGATCGCCGCACTGGAAACTCATCACGAGCAGGAGGCGGTGCGGTTAGCCACGCAACTCATCGACACCTTCACCTTCTATCTCATTGAAAACAAATTAAAATATAAATAAAACTGACACAACAACACGGGCATCGCCATGAATGTACCTGCAAGCCTCATCCCTTTTACCCGTAAAATCGACGACATCATTACCACCACCATCCAGGCAACCATTGCGCTTGCTGCACAGGTTGAGTCCACGCTGGCCTCATTTCACGGCGACGATCATAAATTGCTGCTGGATCCCGCGGTAAAACGCGCCATTCAGGAACATATCAAAGAGACGCTGAACGAAACGCCTTACTGCTCAGGCTCTGGCTTTGCCAGCCATATTGCAGGCAGCTCGGAGGAGAAAGAGTACTGGCTGCTGGAGTGGTGGTACAAAAAGGCCGACGGCGTGAAAAAGGTGAATCTCGACCTGGATCAGGCCACCCAGCAGCGGCTGGATTTCAGAACCTTTGAGTGGTTTAAAGACGCTCAGGAAAATGGCCAGGCGTATATTCACGGCCCTTATGTCGATTACGTCTGTAATACGTCTTATACCTTAACGTCAGCGATGCCGGTTTATTTGCACCAGCGTTTCATCGGCGTGGCGGCAATTGATGTACTGGTCAGTGAAGTTGAGGAAGAATTACTTCCGCTGTTCAATAACCACAAAGTTATGCTGACTAACTTAGATAAGCGCATTATTTTCTCTACTTATCCTAAATACCGCGTCGGTGAATTACTGAATACCGCTGAGGCGGTTGAAGTCTATAACACGGAATACTGCACGTTATATGAGCTGATCCAAAAAGGGCCATGAGGCCCTTTAATGTTGTGGATAAGCACATACAGAAAAAAGGGCCATAAGGCCCTTTTTTATTAATACTCGCGAGAAAGATTTAGCCGTTTGGCGTATTCAATAGCGTCATTTTCAGGCGCATCAGAGTGACCGAACGGTCTGGCAATTGTCATATAAACCAGCCCCGAGCCGATGACCAACGCCAGGCCAATCAGCACCGTCCAGCGGTCGATAAAGGTTGCGCTGTCCGCAGGCTGAGCCAGCAGCCAGATCCCGCCGATACCATAGGCCAGCGCCAGCACGTTAACCAGCATACCCCATGACCCCAGCGTCCATTCTCCCGCAGGCTTCCAGCCCTTTAGGCGCTGGCGAAGCGCGGCCAGAATCACCATCTGGAAGGAGACATAAATCCCTATCACGGCAAACGCGGTGATGCGGGCAAGGTTATCCGGCTGGAAGTACACCCAGACGCAAATCACCATCGGCAGCAGGCAGCTTACCAACATCGCGTTGTCCGGCACGCTGTGCTTCGAGATTTTCGCCATCCACTCGCTGCCCGGCAGCATTTTGTCGCGGGAGAACGAGAAGATCAGGCGGCTCAGCGCGGCCTGAAGCGACAGGATGCAGGAGAGCATCGCCACGATAGCAATCACAATAAACAGCGTGGCGCCCTTCTCGCCCAGCGCATCGTTCAGAATCGCCGGGATCGGATCGGCTATTTTGCCGCTCACAATGTTCATCAGATCCGGGGATGACAGCAGGTAACCCAGGATAGAGATCACCGCAGAGATCGCACCGAAAACGATGCTGAGGATCATCGCCACCGGGATCTTACGCCCCGGGTTTTTCACCTCTTCCGCCACGTTGCCGCAGGCTTCGAAGCCGAAGAACATAAACAAGCCCATCAGCGACGCAGACATAAACGCCGTGCCGTAGCTGCCGTCTTTCGCCAGCGCGCCCATGGCGTCAAACACCACGGAGAAAGGCTGATTGCGGTGGAAAATCAGCAGGTAAATGCCGAGCGCAATCACGCTAATGATTTCACACCAGAAGCCGAAGCGGGCGACCCTCGCCAGGTTTTTCGTCCCGGACATGTTGACGCCCATCATGATGGTGAGCAGCACCACGGAAGTGAGCAGCATCGCAAACGGCGTATCACCGTAATGGAAAAGTGAGGCGACGAAGGTGGAAGTGTATTCCACGATAGACGTAATAGTGACCACCAGCGCCCAGAGGTAAATCCACGCGGCAATCCAGGCATATTTCTTCCCCCACAACCTTCTGGCCCACGGATATAGCCCGCCGGTGATGGGATATTGCGAAGCCACCTCGCCAAATACCAAGGCAACCAGCAGCTGCCCGCAGGCGGCAATCAGGATCCACCAGATAGCTGGCGGCCCGGCAAGGGTTATCGCCAGCGCAAACAGGGAATACACGGCGGTCAACGGCGAGAGGTAGGTAAAACCGAGTGCGAAGTTGGATACCAGGCCGATGGAGCGGTTGAACTGCTGGCCCTTCTCCGGCTGGGGATCGGTACTTTTTGTAGCAGATGTCTGTTCCATATGTCTTTCTCTTTAGGGGGCATAGTTGCAGGCAATGGCTACATTTTATAAAACATATTAAGTTATATGTATATTGTGCTTTGTCACAATTTTGTTAGATATAATGTTATATTATTGTTAATTGAGAAATGAAAAAGAAATCGCTATGGCATAGGAAGTTAGTCCCAGGCATGAGAAGAATTTTGCTGTGAAGAAGCCTGGACACTGCCAAAGAAAAGGCGGGCCTGGCCCGCCTTTTCTCTTATGTTCTTGCAGACTTTAGCCGATCTCACCGAGAGGCTGGCCAGCCTCAAGGGAAGCCCCTTTTTCTGCACCTGGTTTGAGCTTGCCGCTGCGGTGCGCCACCACCTGAACCTCCATTTTCATCGCTTCCATCACGCCAATCACTTCCCCCTGAACAACCGTCGCGCCCTCTGCTTTCAGCCAGCTCTGCAGCACGCCGGATATAGGTGCTTCGATTACGGCTTCGTTGGTGAGTTCAGGTGTACTTTTTGGGGAGTCGCTCGTATTCGCCCGGGCAATACCGCCGAACAGATGTGCCGGCAGCCCCAGCTTCACGCGGCGGCCATCCAGCTCTATCCAACTGCGCGTCAGGCTCTCATCCGCAGCCGGAACCTGACGCGGGGCAAACGCAATACGCCCGGCAAAATCCGTTTCAATCCAGCGGGTGTGTACGGCAAAGGTTTCAGTAAAATCAGGCTCGTTTATCACCGCGCGATGAAACGGCAATACGGAAGCCACGCCCTCAATTTCAAACTCGCCCAGGGCACGACGGGCGCGGGCAATGGCCTGCTCACGGGTGCTGCCGGTAACGATAAGTTTTGCCATCAAAGAATCGTAGCTGCCCGGCACGGAAGACCCGGCCTCAACGCCGCTGTCAAGACGAACCCCCGCGCCAGACGGCGCACGAAAGACGCTTATGTTACCCGGCGTAGGCAAATAGCCTTTGCCCGCATCCTCGGCATTTATGCGAAACTCAAACGAGTGGCCACGCGGAACCGGCGTAGTCTGAATACTCAGCGGTAAACCTTCGGCTATGCGTAGCTGCTCAACGACGATATCAATCCCGGTCGTCTCCTCGGTTACCGGATGCTCTACCTGCAGACGAGTGTTAACCTCAAGGAATGACAATTTTCCGTCGCGGCTAAGCAAAAATTCAACGGTACCGGCACCAACGTAACCTGCATGAGCGCAGATATCGCGCGCGGCGCTGTGGATTGCCTGTCGCTGCGCCTCGCTGATAAACGGCGCAGGCGCTTCCTCCACCAGCTTCTGATTGCGGCGCTGCAGTGAACAGTCGCGTGTGCCGAGCACCACCACGTTGCCATGTTTGTCGGCGATCACCTGTGCTTCAATGTGTCGCGGGCAGTCGAGGTACTGCTCGACATAGCACTCGCCACGGCCAAAGGCGCTTAATGCTTCGCGCGTCGCTGAATGGTATAGCTCTTCGACCTCATCAAGTTTCCAGGCTATCTTCAGCCCCCGCCCTCCGCCGCCAAATGCGGCTTTAATCGCTACCGGCAGACCATACGTAGAGGCAAAATCGGCCACTTCACTCGCGCTACTGACAGGATCGGGCGTGCCTTGTACCAGTGGCGCGCCAACCTGCAGAGCTATTTTACGGGCCTGAACTTTGTCGCCCAGCTTTTCAATTGTCTCCGGCTCGGGGCCAACCCAGATAAGTCCGGCAGCCTGTACCGCACGGGCAAACTCGGCCCTCTCTGAGAGGAAACCATAGCCAGGGTGAACCATGGTTGCGCCACTGCGGCGAGCGATGTCCACCAGCAGCGGAATATTCAAATAGGTATCGCCGGACTGGATACCCGGCAACCCCCAGGCTTCATCGGCCATGCGAACATGAAGCGCATCGGCGTCGACGTCAGAGTAAACCGCTACAGCCTCCACGCCGTAATCACGGCAGGCGCGAATAATACGAACGGCAATTTCACCCCGGTTGGCGATCAGAACTTTATGCGTCGCGGTAGTCACTGGCTTTACTCCCTGCTATTTCCAAAAAAGGTCGGATTACGTTGAAGCGGATCGAGGCACCCGGCGGGATTTGCCCTGCCAGATCAAGATGATATTCCGCCACGGCGGCAATCACCGGATAACCACCGGTGAGCGGATGATCGTGCAGAAACAGAACTGGCTGACCGCTGGCGGGCACCTGGATAGCACCGCTGCAGGTGCCTTCGCTCGGCAGCTCCTGATGCTGGCTACGTGCCAAAGGCTGCTCTCCATCCAGGCGTAAGCCAATACGGTTCGATTGCGGTGTGACCCGCCAGCATTGGGCCGTGAGCATCTTGATCGCATCGGCAGTAAACCAGTCAGTACGCGGCCCGAGCACGATATCCAGCGTAACGGTGTCTTCCGCCGAGGGTAACGGACCCGCCGGGAGCTCATTTAGCTGCACGGCACCCGGATGTGGGTGCGCCCCGATAGCTAAAATGTCCCCCACGCCCAGCGGCTCAGGGCCAACCTGCGCCAGACTATCGCGCGCTGCGCTGCCCAGACTCTCGGGCACAATAAATCCTCCGCGTATAGCGAGATAACTGCGTAACCCGCGAACCGGGGCACCAACATGGATTTCATCGCCGGTTGCCAGGTTTAACGGCCGATAGCCGTCTACCGTATAACGCCCACCTTCTGCGGTAAGCAACGTCAGCGGGCATTTCGCTCCGGTAACGCTGATGATCACCTCGCCCGCCGCTCTGGCGCGGAAACCACCCTGCGTGATCTCCAGGCACGGCGAGCCGGTGGGATTACCTACAATACGGTTTGCGGCATGAAGCGCAGATTTATCCATCGCCCCGGATTCAGAAAGGCCCATACTGGCCCTTCCCGTCCGGCCATCATCCTGCCATAGCGTTTGCAGCCCGGTTGCCAATACCGTCAGCGTTGACCCCGTATTTTCAGGAAGGTCTGGCGGGATGACGCGTGCAGGAAGTGAGATGGTTTTTGCGCTTTTTGCCGCGTCGATAAAGTTAACCTGCGCGCCCGGCATCAGCAGCGCGGGCTGTTCGCGGGAAAGATCCCACATTTTCAGTTCGGTCTGACCAATCAGTTGCCAGCCGCCGGGGCTGGCCTGCGGATAGATACCGCTAAACTCACCGGCAAGCGCCACGGAGCCCGCGGGAATACGGGTACGTGGCGTGCTGCGTCGCGGTGTCTGCCAGCCCCCATTGTCAGAAACCATATAGGCAAAACCTGGCGCAAAACCGGTAAACGCAACGTTCCACACGGATTCCTGATGGCGGCGAATCAAAGCCTGTACCTCAGTGCCCAGCAGATCGGCCACGGAAGGTAAGTCTTCGCCATTGTAATAAACTGGAATAGTGACCCGCTGGCTGCTGCGCACCGTACGCCCGGTCAGAGAATGGCGCGATATTTTTTCAACCAACGCTGCCTGGCTGGTTTCTCGGGGACAAAAACGGATCAGCAAAGTGCGGGCTGCAGGGATCATCTCTTCGATGCCGTTTTCAGGCTCGGCGCTCAGGGAATCAAAAAGCGCCAGCGTTTCGTCGAGCGAACTGAGTTCCACCAAAAAACTACTAAGATTAACGGCTAAAAATCTCACGTCATTTCCCCTGCCATGCCGCATC
The DNA here is from genome assembly GCF_000758305.1 of Cedecea neteri. Taxonomy (NCBI): domain Bacteria; kingdom Pseudomonadati; phylum Pseudomonadota; class Gammaproteobacteria; order Enterobacterales; family Enterobacteriaceae; genus Cedecea; species Cedecea neteri. The sequence goes on from NZ_CP009458.1 coordinate 4,673,555, forward strand.
CGGCACGTCGGTGATAAACATGTGTCCCGGCGCGTGGCTAATGGCAAAAGGAACACCAGATTTCATCACCGCCGCCTGAGGCGTTACGCCACAGGCCCAGAAAACAGGTATCTCTCCTGGCTCAATGCGCACCGGATCGCCAAAATCTGGTTGAGTAATATCGTTGATACCCAGCAGGTGCGGCTCCCCCACATGAACGGGCGCGCCATGGAACGCCGGGAAACGACCGCTAATCATCACAGCATCAGCCACCCTATCTGCCGGAATCGGCCGCATCGATACCACCAGCTCGCCCTGCAGGCGACCCGCCGGGCGGCATAAACGGTTGGTTTTATACATCGGTACATTCCCGCCGTCGGTAATATGGCGAACGTCAATCCCGGCTTCGCGTAGTGGGGTTTCAAACGTGAAGCTGCAGCCGATTAAAAACGTGACCAGGTCAGGATGCTGCTGCCACACCGAGCGGGCATCCGTTATCTCATCAACAAGCTGACCGTGTTCCCAGATACGATAGCGCGGAATATCGGTTCGCAGATCCGCCTCTCCCGCCAGCACGGTTTGATGCCCACCAGATTCAATAACGTCCAGGACCGGGCAGCTCTGTGGGTTACGCTGGGCATAGAGCAAGAAATCAAACGCCCATTCTCTCGGCAGGCAAATCATATTCGCCTGAGTCATTCCCGGAGCCATACCCGCCGTGGGTTTATCAAACCCCTCGCGGATAGCCAACCGGGCTTCACGCGCGGCCGCTAACGCTTCCTTGCTGGCTTTCATTAACGTCGACATAAACGCTCCTCAGGCCTGCGGGACAAATGCGCGAATGGCAATTCCCTGGGATTCAAGCAGCTTGCGGATCTCCGCCGCCATCGTAATCGCACCGGGACTGTCACCGTGGACGCAAATAGAATCCGCGTTTATCGGGGTAAATTTCCCTTCTATAGATTCCACGCCGCCTTCGGTGATTAACTGCAGCATACGCTTAGCGACCAGCCCGGCGTCGTGCAGTACTGACCCCGCCTCACGACGTGAAACCAGAGAACCATCCGCATGATAGGCACGGTCAGCAAAAGCTTCAGAGATGGTTTTCAACCCTTTTTGCTGCGCCAATGCCAGCACCGGAGAACCAGCCAGCCCCACGAGGGGAAGACTCGGGTCCACCGCCAGTATCGCGTCGATCACCGCCAGCGCCTGACGTTCATGGTGAGCAATGGTGTTATACAGTGCGCCATGCGGCTTTACATACCGCACTTCTGTACCGGCCGCACGGGCCAGCCCCTGAAGTGCGCCAATCTGATAGATGACATCGGCCGTTAGCTCATCGCTTGCCACGTCCATATTACGGCGGCCAAAGCCGACAAGATCCGGGTACGCAACGTGCGCCCCCACCACCACATTCTGTGCCTTCGCCGCGTTCAGCGTTTCTAAAATCCCGGCAGGAGACCCGGCGTGGAAGCCACAGGCCACGTTAGCGCTGCTTACCAGCCTGAGGATTGCCGCATCGTCCCCCATGCTCCACTGCCCAAAGCTCTCACCCAAATCACTGTTTAAATCTATAGTTTTCAACATCTTTTATTCCTTAGACAATCTTCAGGAAATCAAAAATCGCACCGACGGATAGCGCCCCCATATACCAGGTGAGCGCGCAGGTTAATAGCCCCGTCCACAACAACCAGCGAGGATAACGATAGCCCGCCATTAAATCGGCGCGCTTCCAGCCTACGTAGATAAAGAGCGTCATACCGATCGGTAAAATCAGGCCGTTAAAGCCGCCGGCAAAGACCAGCAGCGCCGCAGGAGCCGTGCCCAACATCAGGTAAATAACCAGCGAGACGGCGATAAAAATGACCGTCGCAATACTGCGCTGGCGCTCGCCCATTTGTTTATTAAATACCGTCATAAAGGTCACAGAAGTGTAGGCTGCACCAATCACGCTGGTAATCGCCGCCGCCCAGAAAATGAAGCCGAAAAGCTGCACGCCGAAGGAGCCCACCGCATGTTGAAATGCCTGTAGCGCCGGGTTTGCAACCTGGCTGGAGATATCTAACGTGACGCCACTGGCAACGACGCCCAATACGGCGAGGAACAGGATATAACGCATTAACCCAACGACAAGTATGCCTTTTGTCGCGCCAGAAGAGACGGCCTGAATATTCTCCACGCCGCCCATGCCCTTATCCAGCAGGCGGTGCGCGCCGGCGTAGGAGATATAGCCGCCGACGGTACCGCCGACGATAGTGGTAATGGTGGCAAAATTAATGTGATCGGGCAGGACGCTCTGGTACAGGGCTTCGCCCACCGGCGGGCCTGAAACGAAAGCCACGTACAGCGTGAGCGCAATCATTACCAGGCCAAGGACGATCATCAGACGGTCAATGGCCGTGCTGGCGCGGCGGGAAGAGAAAATATAAATGGCCAGCAGCGCGCTGAGTAATCCCCCCCATTTTGGCGCCAGGCCAAACATGGCATTCAGCCCCAGACCGGCCCCGGCAATATTGCCGATGTTGAATACCAGCCCACCAAAAATAACCAGTATGGATAGAAGGTAACCGCTGCCCGGCAGCGTTTCGTTGGCAAGATCGGACGCGCGCATTTTCGTGACCGTGACCACACGCCAAATGTTCTGCTGCACCACAAAATCAATGACAATCGAAGCCATAATGCCGAAGGCAAAGGCCGAGCCCATCGTTGCGGTAAAGGTGGCCGTCTGGGTGATAAATCCAGGCCCAATGGCCGAGGTCGCCATCAGAAATATTGCCGCGATCAGCGATGAGCGTCGCTTCTGAACAAAGGATTGGTTTTCAGTTTCATGCGCTGCCATCTTACTCACTCCATTATTAGAATTATGACGTTGTCTGTTAAGCAATAAGCAGGCCATCGTTGATGTAAATAGCCATATTGTTAATCAAATATGAATTTATTGTTGAACAATAAGCTAATGACTGTTGATTAAACAGACAAACAGAATCGAAAAATGGATGATAAAAAACCAACGCCGATCACTTTTTGGCATCTTCTCAGAACTAAGCGCACCAAATAAGTGCATAAAAACGCACATAATCACCAAAATGGCGCATAAATTACCGCTTATTTTGAAATAATCTCGCTATGTCAATGTCTTGCTGCCCCCAGGCGAATATGCAAAGATTGCGACTTACCCGATCACGCGCGGAAAACCATGAAAAAAGAGCTGCCCGCTCAGATGCTGAGCGAGAAAATCGCCGAAACCGTTCGCCATAAAATCATTATCGGAGAACTTGTACCGGGTACGCGTCTGTCGGAGGCCGCGCTCAGCGAACAGTTAGATATTTCGCGCAACACGCTGCGGGAGGTGTTTCGTATGCTGACGCAGGAAGGATTATTGCGCTATGAGCCCAACAGGGGCGTGTATGTTGCGATACCCGATATGGCAGACATCCTCGACATCTACCGCATTCGCCGATTGATTGAATGCGATGCGTTAGCGCACGCTTATCCGTTGCATCCCGCGGTCACAAAAATGGAAGCCGCCGTGCAAGAAGCGAGAGAATACAGCCAAATCAGCGACTGGCGCAGCGTGGGAACGGCCAACATGAAGTTTCATACGGCGATTGTCGAACTTGCCGACAGCGAACGCCTGATTCGCCTCTACCGCAATATCTCCGCAGAGCTGAGGCTCGCGTTCGGGCACCTGAACGACCCTGAAATGCTCTATGCCCCGTACATTGAGAAAAATGCGCATATACTTGCCCTGCTCAATACCGGCAACAATGCCCAGGCCGCCGCAACGCTCGCCGAGTATCTGGAACTTTCGGAGCGTACGGTGCTGGCGGCGTGGTCACGGCATCAGCAAACCCACTGATAACGCTATTTTCTTAGCGGCTCATTTTTCATCAACAGCGCCAGGACAAAACCCAGCACCACAACGCCCGCCGAAATGATAAACACGGAATGAATTGCTGAGCCAAAGGCTTGCAAATAATCGTTACGGATCGCCACGGGCAGTTCGTGTACCGCCTGCGCGCCGAGCTGGCGCGGCAGTTGAGTCCCTTCCGGAATCAGCCTCTCAAGATTACTGCGCAGCACGGAGGTAAATACCGCGCCGAACGCAGCCACGCCGATTGAGCCGCCGATGGAGCGAAACAGCGTCGCACTTGAGGTCGCGACCCCGATAAGTTTTATTTCCACGCTGTTCTGCACGGCCAGCACCAGTACCTGCATCACCATGCCAAGCCCCAGCCCTAAAAGGCCAACATACAGATAAAGCGTGGTCAGCGGTGTATCCAGCTTTAGCGTACCAAGCAGCGCCATCGCGATAAAACTTAACAACGTGCCGATAATGGGAAAAATGCGGTAGCGGCCTATTTTACTGATGATACGCCCGCTGATGATTGAGGTCAGGATAAGTCCACCCATCAGCGGTAACATTTGCATCCCCGCCTGGGACGGCGTAGAAAACTTTACCACCTGCAGATAAAGGGGCAAAAAGGTCATCGAGCCAAACAACGACATACCGATGATAAACCCAATCAGGCAGCTCAATAAAAAGGTGCGGTTGCGGAACAGGTTTAGCGGGATCATCGGCTCAATCGCCAGCCGCTCTTCATAGATAAACCCCATCAGCGCCACGACAAAGAACGCGAAGATGCACCACAGCTGCGGATCAGTCCACGCCATCACCGTGCCGCCTTCGCTGGTGAATAAAATCAGACAGGTCAATGAAATCGTCAGGTAGCCCGCGCCGAGAAAATCAATCTGGTGGCGAATTCGAGCCGTCTGGGATTTCAGCACCGCGCCGATAACCAGCAGGGCAAAAATCCCCAGCGGCAGGTTGATATAGAAAATCCAGCGCCAGGAAAAATGCTCAACCAGAAAACCGCCAATCAGCGGACCAATAACCGTCGCCAGGCCGAAAACACCGCCAAAAAGTCCCTGGTATTTACCGCGTTCGGCGGGCGGGATCACGTCGCCTACCGCCGCCATGGTGACCACCAATAGCCCGCCGCCGCCCAGCCCCTGCAGCGCCCGCATTAAAATAAGCTGCGTCATGTTTTGCGCGAGCCCGCACAGCGCCGAGCCAAGAAGAAAGACCACAATCGCCGTTTGCAACACAGCTTTGCGCCCAAGCAGGTCACCAAACTTGCCGTAGAGCGGCACGACTATCGTGGAAGCCAGTAGATACGCCGTAACAACCCAGGAAAGCCTGTCCAGTCCGCCCAGTTCACCCACAATAGTCGGCAAAGCCGTAGAAACGATGGTCTGGTCCAGCGCGGCCAGCAGCATGACCAGCATAAGTGCCGCGAACAGCAGGCGGACTGAGGTTGTTTGCGGCGAGCCAGATGAAGCAGTTTCTGTTGTTGTCATGGTCGTTTTCATTAAGGGGAATACGTTCGCCCTGGCGATTTGCTGAGAGTGTAAAGATACCTGCTTAACCGCCGCCTGAACTGCATCAAAACTCTGAAAAGCGCGTTTAATCCGTTACTGGCAAATTAACCCTGTCGCCTCGGGTCGTCGGCTGCGAGATAACAAGAAATTCAACCTCGTTAGCGGAATCATTGCGAGCCTGATGCTTTGCCTGCGGCGGAATCGGGATCCCCTTCCCCGCTGGCACAACGTAGCGCTCTCCTTCCAGCTCCATCGTCAATGCCCCGGTTAACACAAAAAAGAATTGCTGCGCCACGGAATGGTAGTGCCTTTGTTCCGTCCGGCCCGGCGGCATACGTTCATGAATCACGCTCAAAGTAGGATCTTTTAACAGATGCCATCCATCACAGTCTGTTCCCCACAGATAGTGTTCCGCATTTTCTTTTGAAACGATCATCTTTCCTCCTGTTCAGCGAAAAAATTAATAAAATTTAGCGTAAGCAAAAATACTTATTTTTAGACGAAAAACATCACCGAAAAAGCGATATATCCTAATGTTTTTAATGAAGTAAATAAGGCATCACCCCCACCCAATTAAAGTTCAAAAAATAGACAACTGTCACAATTTTGAGACACTTGTTTTCATTTTTAATTTGGGAGTACATTAGCGCCGTCCGGGTAAGGTTTTACCTCCGAATATCAGATGAAGCGGCATCTTAAAAGCAGGTTGCGGCTTCAGCTTATTATGTACCTGTTGAGATGCGCGTCAGCGCGGAGCGATGTGAAGTGAAATATTTTCTGATGGGTATTTCTGTGATTGTTGTGTTGTGGGCCGGTACCTTCTTCCTGATGGTTGAATAAGCCTTCACAAACAGCAGCGCAAAAAGAACAGGAGCCAAAAGGCTCCTGTTTTCGTTTCATTACTCTGCGTTTTCCGCCGCGTTTTTCGGCAGCGGTGGCAGCAGCCCGTCAGCCCTGAACATCGCCTTAATACCGCGCACGGCCTGGCGGATACGATCCCGGTTTTCAATCAACGCGAAGCGAACGTGAGTGTCGCCGTAGTCACCGAAGCCAATCCCCGGTGAAACGCAAACTTTCGCTTCCTGTAATAGCTTCTTGGCGAACTCCAGCGAGCCCATCGCCGCGTAGTGTTCGGGAATTTTTGCCCAAACGTACATGGACGCTTTCGGGCATTCCACCATCCAGCCCGCTTCGTGTAACCCTTTAACCAGCACGTCCCGACGGCGTTTGTACTGCTCGGCGATATCACGCACACACTGCTGATCGCCTTCCAGGGCAGCAATCGCCGCCACCTGCAGCGGCGTAAAGGTGCCGTAATCGTGGTAGCTCTTGATACGCGCCAGCGCACTGACCAGCTCCTGGTTGCCGACCATAAAGCCGATGCGCCAGCCCGCCATATTGTAACTTTTTGACAGCGTGAAGAACTCCACTGCCACGTCGCGCGCCCCGGGCACTTCCATAATGGAAGGGGCTTTCCAGCCGTCATAGACAATATCGGCGTAGGCCAGGTCATGAATCACCAGCACGTCGTATTGCTTCGCCAGGGCAACAACCTTCTCGAAAAACTCCAGCTCCACGCACTGCGCGGTTGGGTTAGACGGGAAGCCGAGGATCATCATCTTCGGTTTCGGGTAACTTTCGCGAATGGCTCGCTCCAGCTCGGCAAAGAAGTCCACGCCTTCCACCAGCGGCACGGAACGAACCTGCGCCCCGGCGATCACCGCCCCGTAAATATGAATCGGGTAGCTTGGGTTTGGCACCAGCACGGTATCCCCGTGATCCAGCGTCGCCAGCATCAGGTGCGCCAGCCCTTCCTTCGAGCCAATAGTCACAATGGCTTCGCTTTCAGGGTCGATATCCACGTCGTAGCGATCTTTGTACCAGCGAGAAATGGCGCGGCGCAGACGAGGAATACCTCGCGAAGTGGAATACCCGTGCGTGTCTTCACGCTGGGCCACGGTGCAAAGTTTCTCAACGATGTGCGGCGGCGTCGCCCCGTCCGGGTTGCCCATGCTGAAATCAATAATGTCTTCGCCGCGACGTCGCGCAGCCATTTTCAGCTCGGCAGTGATGTTAAAAACGTAAGGGGGTAAGCGATCGATACGCGAAAAACGACGTTTTGGACTGGAGTCAGCCATAAATTCCTCAGAGTAACGTGAGCGCCCGGACCGTCCGAGCGACGCTGCCACGCGATGTGGCCTGTTTTGAAAATAGCCTGAATAAAAATCGCCTGTCGAGGGGGAAATGAAAATATTTTTCCGTGGTATAAAATGGGAAGTTTCGAATGAAATACATCTCTATTTCATTTCATGATTCAGGCATACATTAACCAGGTAGCAACAACTCAGTAACCTACTCTCTGAAAGAGGAAGTCCCCTATGCACCTGGACATTAACGATCTGCCAAAAGCTATCCGTGAGATAAAACAAAAGCTGCGCCGCGATCTGCCCAACTATCAATCGGTCTTTGCCGAGCTTGAAGCCAATATTCGCCAGCAGATCGAAACGATCCGCGAAGAAATGGCGCGCGGCGAGAATCCTGTCCCGCAGCTCGACGCCGACGACATTCTTCAGGGCCGCGTGAGCGAGCAACAAAAAGCGCTGATTCGCCAGCGCGGCTGCTGCACGATCCGGGGCGTTTTCCCACAGGAGCAAGCTCGCGGCTGGAATGAAGAAATCGGCAATTATCTGGCACGAAATCATTTTGTTGAACGCCTGAAAAATGCGGCGGAAGATAACTACTTCGGCACTCTTGCAGACAGTAAGCCGCAAATTTACGGCATTTACTGGTCTAAACCGCAAACCGAGGCCCGCCAGCATGAGCGTATCAAAGCGGTGCAGGTGTTCCTCAATAATTTGTGGCAAACGGAGAGCCACGGCAGGCAACACTTCGATCCAAACCGCGTCGTATCCTACGCGGACCGTACTCGCCGCCGCCCGCCCCGCTCAAGCTCTCTGGGGCTTTCCCCACACGTTGACGGCGGCTCGGTTGAACGCTGGCTGGACGAGAACTTCCGCCACGTATATCGCCACGTTTTTTCCGGCAACTGGAAGGATTACGACCCGTTTGCCGCCGAGGGCAGAACGGAAGTAAGAGAATTCCCGTCCCCTGCGGTCTGCTCGATGTTCCGGACCTTCCAGGGCTGGACGGCACTAACGCCCCAGCGAAAACACGGCGGCACGCTGAATTTACTGCCGGTGGCTAACGCCATGGCCTGGATCCTGCTGCGGGCGCTGCAGGACGATGTACCAGAGGAATCGTTGTGCGAAGCTAAGCCAGGCAGAGCATTATCCATTAACAAAGAGTGGCATCCCCTTTTACTGACTGGGATTTCCTCAATTCCCGATATGGAGCCGGGCGATACCGTTTTCTGGCATTGCGATGTGATTCATGCCGTCGAGAACGAACACCTCGGCGAGTTCGACAGCAACGTGATGTACATCGCCGCCGCGCCTTGGTGCGAGAAGAACGCCGGGTATCTGCCGCGCCAGTGGGACGCGTTTGTTGAGGGCAAAACGCCGCCGGATTTCGCCGCCGATGATTTTGAGGTGGATTTTGTTGGCCGCGCGACAGAGCAGGATTTGACGCCCGCCGGAAAAGAGCAGCTTGGCGGGAATTAATGCCCCTCACCCTGGCCCTCTCCCTGGAAGGGAGAGGGAATAAACAATCTCTTCCACCACTGATTTCTCCCTCGCCCCTTTGGGGAGAGGGTCGGGGTGAGGGGCTCCCTCAACTGGAAACCCCCGCCAAATTTCCTTATCATTGACGCTTCCCTTCTGAGCCACGCGAGTGACCCGTGCACGAAATTTTTACTATGCTGCTGGCGGTGTTCGATCGTGCGGCGCTGATGCTTATTTGCCTTTTCTTCCTGATTCGCATTCGTCTGTTCCGCGAATTGCTGCACAAAAGCGCCCATACGCCTAAAGAACTGCTGGCAGTCACCGCTATCTTCTCGATGTTTGCCTTGTTCAGTACCTGGTCAGGCGTGCCGGTTGAAGGCTCGCTGGTTAACGTGCGTATTATCGCGGTGATGTCCGGTGGGATCCTGTTTGGCCCCTGGGTGGGGATTATTACCGGGCTTATCGCCGGGACGCACCGCTACCTGATTGATATCGGTGGCATTACCGCTATCCCCTGCTTTATCACCAGCATCCTTGCCGGGATAATGTCCGGTTGGATCAACCGCAAGGTGCCGAAAGAGAAGCACTGGCGGGTCGGTATCATCGGCGGCATGCTCTGCGAAACGATGACCATGATTCTGGTGGTGCTCTGGGCACCAAGCACCGCGCTCGGCCTCGATATCGTCTCCAAAATCGGCGTGCCGATGATCCTCGGTTCGGTCTCTATCGGCTTTATTATCCTGCTGGTGCAAAGCGTTGAGGGTGAGAAAGAGGCCAGCGCCGCCCGCCAGGCCAAACTGGCGCTGGATATCGCCAACAAAACGCTGCCGCTGTTCCGCAAGGTGAACAGTGAGTCGCTGCGCCAGGTTTGCCAGATTATTCGCCACGATATCGATGCGGATGCGGTGGCCATTACCGATACCGAAAAAGTGCTGGCCTACGTCGGGCTGGGGGAAAATAACTACCACGAGAACGACCAGGCTTTCAGCCCGCGCACCCGTCAGGCACTGAACGAGGGGCGCATCATCATTCGCAACGATGACGAAGCCTGGCGAACGCCGGAAATTCACTCCTTAATCATCATCCCGCTGTGGGAAAAAGGCGTGGTGACCGGCACCCTGAAGATCTATTACCGCCATGCCCACCAGATCACCTCCACGCTGCAGGAAATGGCGGTTGGCCTGTCGCAAATTATTTCTACCCAGCTTGAGGTTTCCCGCGCAGAGCAGCTCCGCGAAATGGCTAACAAAGCCGAACTAAGGGCGCTGCAAAGCAAGATAAACCCGCACTTCTTGTTCAATGCGCTGAATGCGATATCGTCCTCAATCCGCATGAATCCAGACACCGCGCGCCAGCTTATCGTCAACCTGTCACGCTACCTGCGCTATAACATCGAGCTGAACGACGACGAACAGATTGATATCCGCAAGGAGCTGTATCAAATCAAGGATTACATTGCCATTGAGCAGGCGCGCTTTGGCGACAAGCTGACGGTGATTTATAACATTGATGAAGAGGTCAACTGCCGGATTCCCAGCCTGCTTATCCAGCCTCTGGTGGAAAATGCGATTGTGCACGGCATTCAGCCCTGTAAAGGTAAGGGCGTGGTGACGATAAGTATTGAAGAGAGCGGCAACCGGGTGCGTATTGCCGTGCGTGATACCGGCCATGGGATCGATCCTAAAGTAGTCGAGCGCGTGGAGAATAACGAAATGCCGGGGAATAAAATTGGCCTGCTGAACGTGCATCACCGCGTGCAGTTGCTCTACGGCGAAGGGCTGATCATCCGCCGCCTGGAGCCGGGGACAGAAATCGCCTTTTACGTGCCGCGCTACGTACCCACCGCCGCCCACCGCCCACTGGAAGGGAGAGAAGCATGAAAGTCATTATCGTAGAGGATGAGTTTCTGGCGCAGCAGGAGCTGAGCTGGCTTATCAAAAACCACAGCGAAATGGAGATTGTCGCTTCCTTCGACGATGGTATGGACGTGCTGAAGTATTTGCAGCATCACGAAGTCGACGCCATTTTCCTCGACATCAATATTCCGTCGCTGGACGGCGTGCTGCTGGCGCAGAACATCAGCAAATTTGCCCACAGGCCGTTCATCGTGTTTATTACCGCCTGGAAAGAGCATGCGGTGGAAGCCTTTGAGCTGGAGGCGTTTGACTACATTCTGAAGCCATATCAGGAGTCACGCATTATTGGCATGCTGCAAAAACTCGAGGCGGCTTATCAGCAGCAGACCTCGCAGCCTGCCGTCAGCCATGAAAACCGTGATGCCACGACGATTAACCTGATCAAAGACGAGCGAATTATCGTTACCGACATCAACGATATTTACTACGCGGAAGCCCACGAGAAGATGACATTTGTCTATACGCGCCGCGAGTCTTACGTCATGCCGATGAATATCACCGAATTCTGCAGCCGTCTGCCGGAGAGCCACTTCTTCCGCTGCCACCGCTCTTATGTGGTGAACCTGAGCAAAATTCGTGAAATAGAACCGTGGTTTAACAATACCTATATTCTGCGCCTGCGCGACCTGGATTTTCAGGTGCCGGTGAGCCGCAGCAAGGTGAAAGAGTTCAGGCATCTAATGCGCCTGTAGAGAAGGGAAACTGGCGGGCGCAGTGCGCCCGCACGGTATTACAGGACGTGACCCAGCGTCTGACGCAGGTGCGCCCCGGCACCCAGCAGCCCCGGCTGATCGTGCACAATGAGATACACAGGAATACCCTTCACAAATTCTTTGAAGCGACCTTTGTCTTCAAACCCACCGCGGAAGCCCGAAGCCTTAAAGAACTCCAGGAAGCGCGGCACGATACCGCCGGCGATATACACGCCGCCAAACGTGCTCATGTTCAGCGCCAGGTTGCCGCCGAAACGCCCCAGGATCACGCAGAACAGCGACAGCGCGCGGCGGCAGTCGGTACAGGTGTCATCCACGGCTTTTTCGGTAATGTCCTTCGGCTGGTAGTTTTCCGGCTCACGACCGTCGGCCTTAACGATGGCGCGGTAGAGATTCAGCAAGCCAGGCCCGGAGAGAATACGCTCGTTGGAGACGTGCCCAAGTTCGTTGCGCAGCTGCTCCAGGATAATGCCCTCTTCTTCGCTGTTCGCCGCGAAATCTGAGTGGCCGCCCTCGCCCGGCAGGCTGATCCAGCGCTTGTCGACGTGCACCAGATGAGAAACACCCAGTCCGGTGCCCGCGCCATACACCACCACCGGTTTGCCTGCCACAGGCTCGCCGCCGCCGAACTGAATCAGATGCTCTTTTTTCAGCGCCGGAATGGCCATGGAAACGCCGGTAAAGTCGTTGATAATTTCCAGATGATCGAAGCCCAGGTTTTGCTTCATTTCAGCGGTGGAAAACGCCCAGGTGTGGTTGGTCATTTCCACCCAGTCCCCGTTTATCGGGCAGGCGATGGCCACGCAGCCCGACTGCACGCTGATGTTATGTTCTTTGAGGTAGTGCTGAATCACCGCTTCCAGGCTTGGAAAATCAAGGCCGGAGTAAGTCTTTGCCTGTGAAATATCACCCGTGTTCAAATCGCATAGCGCCAGACGTGCATTGGTGCCGCCGACATCTCCCACCAAAGCATATTTTGTCATTCTCAAACAGCTCCGCTAAAGTCAGAATAAGTTCTGGCAACACTGTAAAATTAGCCAGCCGAAACAACAACGACCATCATTCAGGTGCGGTGCGATTGTTGAACCAGGTCACATTCTGGCTTTACCGTTTCAGCTCTATTTGCAATGCGGCTTAAGACTTTCCGTTTTTGCGCCGTGCGACTCCCTATTGTAAGGATTGACTATGCTCCATCCGCGAGCCAGAACAATGCTGGTACTTTCCATTCCGGCTCTGATTATCGGCGTCTTATCCAGCCTGGTGTTAATTGTCGTGATGAAGGTTGCCGCTGCGCTGCAGGAATACCTGTGGGCAACGCTGCCCGCGGCGCGTGGTTACGATCCCCAGTCTCCGTTTTGGATACTTCTTATTTTAACCCTGACCGGCGTCGCGGTTGGGCTGGTTATCCGTTATTTACCGGGCCACGGCGGGCCGGATCCCGCGACCGAACCGCTTATTGGGGCCCCCGTGCCAACGATGGCTATTCCAGGCCTGGTGATGGCGCTGGTGATTGGCCTGGCGGGTGGCGTGAGCCTGGGGCCAGAACACCCGATTATGGCGGTAAACATTGCGCTCGCAGTGGCGCTTGGTGCACGGGTTTTGCCGAAGGTCAGCCCGCTCGACTGGACTATTCTCGCCGCTGCAGGCACCGTCGGCGCGTTATTTGGCACGCCGGTGGCCGCTGCGCTGATCTTTTCGCAAACCCTGGGCGGAAATAATGAAGTGCCGCTGTGGGACAGGCTGTTCGCACCGCTGATGGCCGCCTCCGCCGGGGCGTTAACCACCAGCATTTTCTTTCAGCCGCACTTTGCTCTGCCCGTTGCCAGCTACCCCGAAATGCACATTGAAGATCTGTTCAGCGGGGCGGTTGTCGCGGCTATCGCCATTGCGATGGGCATGGTGGGCGTCTGGTGTTTGCCAAGATTGCACCGCCTGATGCACCAGCTAAAACATCCGGTGCTTATACTCGGCATTGGCGGATTTTTGCTTGGCCTGCTGGGGGTAATCGGCGGTGAGGTGACGATGTTTAAAGGCCTGGATGAGATGCAGCAGTTGGCTATTTCCGACTTCTCCGTTTCATCATTGCTGCTGTTTGCCGTGGTGAAGCTGGCCGCGTTGATTATCGCGGCAGCCAGCGGTTTCCGGGGCGGACGTATTTTTCCGGCAGTGTTTGTGGGCGTGGCGTTGGGCATGATGCTGCACCAGCATGTAGAGGCGGTTCCTGCCGCGATTACGCTCTCCTGCGCCGTCCTTGGCATGGTGCTGGTAGTGACGCGCGACGGCTGGCTGAGCCTGTTTATGGCGATGGCCGTGGTGCCGGACGTCAAACTCCTGCCCTTGCTGTGCATCGTGATGTTACCCGCCTGGCTCCTGCTGGCGGGTAAACCGTTGATGATGGCCGGGCGGCCAAACCGCTAATTAGTGTTCCATTTCCGAGTTGCGTTTACCTAGCGAGGTGGTGACCGCCCTTAGCAGCTCGGGAATGTCCTGCTTAGGCAGCACCACTTCCACAAGCGCCAGCCTCTCCGGGCTGGCCAGTTTTTCCAGCACGGCAGCAAGCTGTGATGTTTCGGTGACACGCCAACATTCGGCCAGGCTATCCACGTTCATCGCCTGCGGCAGGCGGGTCCAGTCCCACGCGGCAATGTCGTTATAGCGCTGTTCAGGGCCATGGATCGCGCGCTCAACCGTGTAGCCATCGTTATTCAGCACCATCACCACCGGTTTCTGACCGTCGCGCTGCATGCTGCCCAGTTCCTGAATAGTCAGTTGGGCGGAGCCGTCGCCTATCAGCAGAAGTACACGCCTGTTCGGCCATGCGGTTTGCGCCCCAAACGCCGCAGGCAGCGTAAAACCAATCGATCCCCACAGCGGCTGGACGATAAAGGTCACGCCTGCGGGCAGCGTTAAGGCTGCGGCACCAAAGGCCGCCGTCCCCTGGTCGGCCAGAATGATATCGCCCGGCTGTAAGGCATCCTGCAAGGTTTGCCAGAAAGCATGCTGGTCCAGCCGGTCACTGTCACAGGCTGGAAGCTGAGGTGGCCTTTGCGTGGCCTCGGGCCACGAGGCAGCCTGTTGAGCACACAGCGGCTGTAAAATAGATATGGCCTGCGCCATAGAGATCCCACTAAACCAGCGATCGCCAACCCGCACAGCCTCCGGCTGAACCTCAATCGTCTGCTGCTGGTTTAACTTCTGGCTGAAACCGGCGGTGATGGTATCGGTAAACTTCACGCCCACGCAGATAACCAGCTCCGCGCTTTCAATCCCCTGCTTCACCTGCGGCGGGCTGGCCGCTCCGCTGTAGGTGCCCAGAAAACCAGGCTGACTTTCATCGAACAACCCTTTCCCCATCAGCAGCGAAGCGTGAGGGATGGGCGTGCTCGCCATCCACTGCTGGAGCGTTTTTTGCTGCCCATAACGCAGAGCCAGAAAATCAGCCAGCAGCGCCACGCTTCGGCTTTCGGCTATTTTTGCCTGCGCACAATGACGAAACGCTTCCAGCGTTGCCGGTTCAGCCGCCGTTACAGGAGCTATTAACCGTTTTGAGGGCCGCGTTGCCGGTGCTTCCGCAACGTCGCTCGGCAGTAACAGGTAACCGGGGCGCTGCTGCTTGAGCGCTTCCAGAATTACGCGGTCAATTTCGCTACAGGCATTGGCGGGCGTGAGCGAAGCCTGCGCCACGGAGACTTCTTCGGCAATACGCAGGAAATGGCGGAAATCCCCATCCCCAAGCGTGTGATGCAGCAGTTCTCCGCGCTGCTGGGCGCGGCTATTGGGTGCGCCAACAATATGAATGATGGGAAGATGTTCAGCATAGCTGCCCGCCACGCCGTTCAGCGCGCTCAGTTCACCCACGCCAAACGTGGTCAGCAGCGCCGCTGCACCTTTACAGCGGGCATAGCCGTCGGCGGCGTAGGCCGCGTTCAGCTCATTAGCACAGCCCACCCAGGCAAGCCTCGGATGCGCAATAACGTGATCCAGGAAAACAAGATTGTAGTCACCGGGGACACCGAAGAGGTGGTCGATCCCACCTTCGTTAAGCCGGTCAACAAGATAGTCTGCCACACAGTAGCGCATAGGATTTTCCTTCTATGAGGGCTTGCTGTGAGTATTAAGTAACCGGGATCGGTGTCGAGAATATATCCGATTTAAGGGGTGGCACGTGGAATTTACAGTGGAATACGGCGTATTCTGGGTTGTGAAAGCGTATACACTGATTTCTCTGTTACCTATAAGGATGACAATAATGACCTGGCAGCCCAACCCTGAACGCTATTCGTCTATGGAGTACCGTCGCTGCGGCCGCAGCGGCCTGAAACTGCCCGCCATCTCCCTTGGCCTTTGGCATAATTTTGGCGATGAAACGCTGCTGGAAACCAGCCGCCAGCTGCTGAGAAAGGCTTTTGATCTGGGCATTACCCACTTTGACCTTGCCAATAATTACGGGCCACCGCCTGGTTCAGCGGAAGCAAACTTTGGGCGCATTTTGCAGGAAGATTTTCAGGCCTGGCGCGACGAGCTGATTATCTCCACCAAAGCGGGCTACACCATGTGGGATGGGCCTTACGGCGACTGGGGTTCACGCAAGTATCTGATTTCGAGCCTCGACCAAAGTCTGAAGCGCACGGGGCTTGAGTATGTCGATATTTTCTATCATCACCGCCCGGATCCTGACACGCCGCTGGAAGAGACCATGCGTGCCCTCGACCATGTGGTGCGCCAGGGCAAAGCCCTGTATGTCGGGATCTCTAACTACCCGGCAGATCTGGCTGAAAAAGCCATTGATATCCTGAACGATCTCGGTACGCCTTGCCTGATCCACCAGCCGCGTTATTCCCTGTTTGAACGCTGGGTTGAAGGTGGCCTGCTGGATTTGCTGCAGGAAAAAGGCGTCGGCAGCATCGCTTTTTCCCCGCTTGCCGGGGGCCAGCTAACCGACCGCTATCTGAGCGGTATCCCTGCGGATTCACGTGCTGCCAGCGGCAGCCGTTTCCTGAACCCTGACCAGATTACGGCAGAGAAGCTGGCCAAAGTACGTCAGCTCAACGCAATGGCGGAGAAACGTGGTCAGAAACTGTCGCAGATGGCGCTGGCCTGGGTACTCCGCGATGAGAAGGTCACTTCGGTGCTTATTGGCGCGAGTAAAACCAGCCAGATAGAGGACGCCGTGGGCATGCTAAACCAGCGCCATTTCAGCGAACAGGAACGAGCGGAAATCGAGGCGATCTTAGTGTAAACGTTTAACTTTCTCTCCTGGTTCACACCAGCATTTGTGCAAAAAGTGCTGCGACCGATGATTTAGGAATTGTGTAGTTCATCGGCCCGTTTGTCGGTTTGTAATATTGTGTTAACAAGCCGCAACACGGCTATGAGAACCAGGGAGAGAAAGTATGTTCAGGTCACTAATGCTTGCCCTTGCCTTACTGGCCGCGGCGCCGATGGTTGCTAACGCGGGTGAAATCACCCTGCTGCCGTCGGTGAAATTACAGATTGGCGATCAAGATTATCGCGGTAATTACTGGGACGGCGGCAGATGGCGCGACCGTGATTACTGGCACCGCAACTATGAATGGCGCGATCGCGGCTGGCATCGCCACCGTGGTTGGGATAGAGGTTGGGACCGCGGTCGCAATAGCTATGAACGAGGCTATCGCGAAGGCTGGAACGATCGCGATGACCATCGCGGCAGAGGCCACGGACACCGTCATTAATAAAAAAGGGCTGGATTATCCAGCCCTTTTACTTTCTATGGCAAGGTTAGTTGCCAAACAGCGTACTGAAAATTAACCAAAGGTTGAGCGCCACCACCACCGCGACAATCGCCCAGCCAACCAGCTTAACCCAGCGCACGTTAACCAAATCACCCATCAGCTTTTTGTCGCTGGTAAACACCAGCAGCGGCACCAGCGCGAGCGCAATACCGAAGCTCAGCAGGACCTGGCTCATGACCAAAATCCGCGTTGGATCGAGACCCATCATGATGACCACGAAGGACGGCGCCATAGTAATAGCGCGGCGTACCCAAAGCGGAATATAAAAACGCACAAAGCCCTGCATCACCACCTGCCCGGCAAGCGTACCCACCACCGTGGATGACAAACCGGCCGCCACCAGGCTAAGCCCGAAAATCGTCGCTGCGGCATGGCTCAACAACGGCTCCAGCGTTTTATAGGCATCTTCCAGTTCGGCGACGCCGGTATGCCCGGTGAAATGAAACGCCGCTGCGGCGGTGGCCATCATCGCCAGATTGACGAAGCCGGCAATGGTCATCGCTATCGCCACGTCCCATTTAGTAGCGGAATAGCGCTCTGCCCGGTTGCCCGCGTGCAGGTGCTGAGTCAGAGAAGAGTGCAGGTAAATCACATGCGGCATGATAGTCGCGCCCAGAACGCCAGCGGCAAGATAGACCGCTTCGGACGTCGGCAGGCTTGGGATCAGCATCCCTTTGCCTAGCTCAGCCACCTTCGGCTGGGAAAAAATAAGCTCAACGATGTAGGCCGCGGCCACAAACAGCAGCAGCCCGCCAATGACTTTTTCCAGCGGCTTTTGCCCACGGCTTTGCAGCATCAAAATCAGGAAAGTGGCTATCCCGGTCAGCACCGCCCCTTGTAGCAAAGAGACACCCAGAATCAGCTTAAAGCCAATGGCCGCCCCGATAAACTCCGCGAGATCCGTCGCCATGGCGATAATTTCCGCCTGAACCCAGTAAATCCACACCAGCGGACGCGGGTAATGATCGCGGATTTGCTCGGCGAGGTTCTTGCCGGTGGCGATCCCAAGCTTAGCGGAGAGCACCTGAATCAGCGCCGCCATCAGGTTAGCCCACACCACCACCCACAGCAGTTGATAGCCATAGCTCGCCCCGGCCTGGATATTGGTCGCGAAGTTACCGGGGTCGATGTAGCCGATAGCGGCGATAAACGCTGGCCCCATCAACGCCAGCCGCAGCTTGCGCGCGGTGCGTCCGGTATTGCTGTCAATGCGACTGCTTGTCATCTTCTGCCTCTGAGATATAGCCTTTGCTATGTTTTATGCTATCAAAATGAGAATGGTTATCAAGTTCATTTAGTGCGGGGAAATTGATTTCTCTGATAGCTGAAAACGATGTGCAGGAGGCGTGAGATGGTGAATCTGGATGTCGGTTAACGGATTAACATTTGACCAACGTGTAAACTGTCGACAAGCCATCTTAACGTAACTTTTAGCTTCTTTACTTAACATAGCAGAAATGTATGGTGGATCACTATTTTTGCGTTCCGTCACAGGTCATCACTATAGTGTGGAATTGATCTCGTTTTCTTATTGCTTGTTACATAGAATGTGCAACGAAATTAAACCTGCCTCATATTTGGAGCAAATATGTCCCGCGTTTTGCACTTTGTTTTAGCGCTTGCTGTGGTCGCGCTGCTGGCTTTGCTGGTTAGCCCTAACCGCAAGCAAATTCGTATTCGCTTTGTCATTCAACTGTTAGTGATCGAAGTGTTACTGGCCTGGTTCTTCCTGACCTCTGACGTCGGCCTGGGCTTCGTGAAAGGTTTCTCCGAGATGTTCGAGAAACTGCTCGGTTTCGCTAACGAAGGGACAAACTTTGTCTTCGGCAAAATGAACGACGAAGGCCTGGCTTTCTTCTTCCTGAAGGTGCTGTGCCCTATCGTGTTCATTTCTGCGCTGATCGGTATTCTGCAGCACATTCGCATTCTGCCGATTGTTATCCGCGCCATCGGTACCGTGCTTTCTAAAGTCAACGGTATGGGTAAGCTGGAATCCTTTAACGCCGTAAGCTCGCTGATTCTGGGACAATCAGAAAACTTCATCGCCTATAAGGATATTCTCGGCAAGATGTCGCGCAACCGCATGTACACCATGGCGGCGACCGCTATGTCTACCGTGTCCATGTCAATCGTGGGTGCGTACATGACCATGCTGCAGCCAAAATACGTGGTTGCCGCGCTGGTGCTGAACATGTTCAGTACCTTCATCGTGCTGTCGCTGATCAACCCGTACCGCGTGGATGAGAAAGAAGAAAATCTGCAGATGACTAACCTGCACGAAGGTCAAAGCTTCTTCGAAATGCTCGGCGAGTACATTCTGGCAGGTTTCAAAGTGGCGATTATCGTTGCCGCCATGCTCATTGGCTTCATCGCCCTGATTTCTGGCCTGAACGCGCTGTTCGCTGCCGTGCTGGGTATCTCCTTCCAGGGTATTCTGGGCTACATCTTCTACCCGGTTGCCTGGGTGATGGGCGTGCCGTCCGGTGAAGCCCTGCAGGTCGGCAGTATCATGGCGACCAAACTCGTTTCCAACGAATTCGTTGCCATGATGGATCTGCAGAAGATTGCCGGCTCCCTGTCTCCACGCGCGGAAGGCATCCTGTCAGTATTCCTGGTGTCCTTCGCTAACTTCTCTTCTATCGGTATTATCGCCGGGGCCATTAAGGGCCTGAACGAAGAGCAAGGTAACGTGGTTTCTCGCTTTGGTCTGAAGCTGGTTTACGGCTCTACACTGGTGAGTATCCTGTCCGCGTCTATCGCCGCACTGGTTATCTAATTTCTGCGTATTAAAAAGCCGGTGCTGGTCACCGGCTTTTTTTATGCCTGCGATTCAGCTTCTCCGCCCCAACACACTCTGTTTCGCCCCTGCTCTTTTGCCCTGTACAGGCGAATATCCGCCTGACTCTGGATGTGTTCCAGGCTACCCTCAGGCGCTTCCTCATGGGAAGCTACACCCAGCGAGGCCGTCACCAGGAGTGAAGATTCGTCCTCCAGCCTGAGCGGCGTGTTCACCAGCATCTTGCGCACCCGCTGCGCTACGGCAATCGCCGCATGCAGATCGGTATTGGGCAGGTAGATACAAAACTCTTCGCCACCGATACGCCCGACGATATCCTGGGTGCGGATCGCCTGTTGGATGCAGCGCGTGGCATGGATAAGCACCCGGTCCCCAACCTGGTGTCCGAAGCGATCGTTCACTTTTTTGAAATGGTCTAGATCGAGCTGAATCAGAGAGTAATCCACGTACTGCGGGCTGATACGCCCGGTTGTTTCAAAGAATCCACGGCGATTTAAGACGCCGGTCAGGTCATCGTACAGCGCATGCCGGTGCATTTCCTGCTGCAACTGGCCCATGTTGCGAATCAGCCGGCAAATCATGCGGTGTGAACCAAACAGAATAAGAATCACGGTCAGCCACATCACGACCAGCAGCACGCTAAAACGCCCAAAGTCCTCATGCAGCCCCTGCCGGATTGTCTGGACGCTGACAAGGATTGCCCCCGTCCCGGTGACGTGCCCGAAAGTGGCATAAGCATAGCCAAAGCGAAGCGTGCCCCGGGATTCATCGGCCAGCTTTTCAAGAATCGCCTGCCGCTGCTTCTCGCTGAGCTGATAGCCATTCTGTGAGCCAACGGGGCGAGTGAGCGGGTTCATCTGCTCATCAAAAAGCAGATAAGCGCTTTGCGTGTCGTCCGGCAAGGCGCTGGAGAGAAACAGTCGAAGCGTTTCGGTGGTAACCGCGATGCCAAACAGCCCAATCCATCTATCGTCAAAGTCCACCGGAAGGGAGCCATTAATCAGCGTCTTACCGGTATCCGCGATATTTTGCCGCGTCCAGAACGGTTCGCGGCGCGGATTTAACAGCGGCGAGCCAAGCACAAACGATCCCTGCATTGCCAGCGGGTTAGCGCTTTCGATAAGCAGTTTGTTCACATCAGGAGAGAGCGACGCAATAAATGCGCCAGAGCGCGACATGTAGTAAATGCTGGACGAGAGGCGGTTGCTCCCGCCCGCCAGAGGAAAGAGATCCTGAATGTCCCGCAGCGCCTGGTATTCCCGCTGCGTAAGTTTTTCCCTTTCTTCTTTTGGCTTGTTTTTAAATGGCTGAACGCTGTCGGGGATCGGCAGACTTTGAATATGCAGCGGCGACAGTGTCTCTTTATTGCTGGCCCGGGAAGCCAGCTGCGAAATCGGCGTGAACTGCGGCTCATTTAGCGTTTCAATGAACATCCGCCGCAGATAACGCAGGTTATCCATCTGATATTCAGATTTGCTTTCAAGCCGGGCGATAACGCTTTCCAGGTGGCTAAGCTGGCTGGTGCGATAGCCATGGTTGAACAGTTCTCCCTGCTGCCAGAAAAGGAAGGTGATCAGCAGAAAGAGTGACAGAAAACACACATGGGTAATGCGCAGTGTTTTTACCATCGGCAGGCGAATATGGCTTATCAACGACGTGCTCACGGTGATTCCTTTTTAGGGTGCAAAGGAGAGCGTCAGTGCTTCAGTTTCTGCAGAGGCTCGGGTTTACCCACCAGATACCCCTGCAGGTACTGGACGCCAAGCTGCAGCAGAATATCGCGCTGCTCTTGTGTTTCAACATACTCTGCGACAACACTGAGCGACCTGGCCGCCGCCAGTTTGCAAATGGACTTCACAATAAGCTTGTCCATCACATCGCTGGTGATGTCGCGGACGAAGCAACCATCTATCTTAATGATATCCGCCTGCAGCTTCTTCAGACGCTCATAGTTAGCGTAGCCTGTCCCGAAATCATCGATGGCAATCTTAAAACCTTTCTCGCGCAGCAGAGCAATATTTTGATTAGAGGTTTCCGAGTTGGAAAACGCCTGTTCTTCCGTGACTTCTATGACCACAGCGCGGGTCGGCACCTTGTAAACCTCAAACAGGTCAACAATCTGTTGAGCAATCTCTTTTTGCATCAGCGTGAGCGGCATTAAATTGACAGAAAAACGCACCTGCTGCTCGTCTCCTGGATGCTTTGCAAGCCAGGCCAGCAGCATCTTCATCACCATCATGTCAAAACGGGTGCTGAGGTTAAATTCGGCGACAATCGGAATAAATTTATCCGGGGTAATGTTCTGCCCGCCAATCACCAGCCGACTGAGGATTTCGTGATAGCCCTTCCCTTCACCGTCGACAATGGGCTGCGCGTAGAGCTGAAAGGCTTCTTCGTCTATGGCCTGCTTAATCTTTTGCAGCAGCAATACCCGCTCGGTTGTTTGCCCGGAAACAGCCTGCAGCCGGGAATCAAGCCCAAGCACACGCTGCGTGTCGCTGGCTTTTTCAGCCAGATAGCTGAGTTGCCCGAGCATACGCTGCAGTTCTTTCGGAGAATCCACAATGCCCCAGGAAGCCCCGTATTCAATCTCGAGGACAGCGTTGTGCCAGGGGATTTTTTTATTATTCAAGTGCTCAACAAAATAGGTCAGCCGGGCTTCTGTTTCACCCTCGCGTAAAAACAAGAGCAGCTCACTGCCCGGAAGCTGAAATATTTTTTCCCCCTCCAGCAGCCAGGGCTGTAATTCTCTGGCAATGGTTTTCTTGCAATAAATTCGCATCATCATGCCGTAATGTCGGCTAAGAAACTCAAAGTTAGCCATCCTCAGGCAGCAAAGCGCACCGGTTGGATAGGTCAGAATATGTTCTTCAAGCGCGCGTAAATTCGGTAATTTTGTTAAAGGGTCCGTCTGCGCCTGCAGGTGATACACGCGCTTCATCCATTCGTTCTTATGGTAGGAAATGGCCATATACAACAGGCAAACGGTAAAGGAAATAAAGACGGATAAAATAAAGGACAGGGCGTATTGCGTATTAACACCCTGCAAAAAACCGGTGTTATAAGTTAATAACACCCATGCCGAAATCCCCCAAAGTAGAGATACCAGCCTTGCGTCAAGCCGACGTATTCCCAGCGTAAACAACACAAAGACCAACGGAACCAGATAGCCGGAAATCAGTTCGCTATGCCACGGCGAACACATCAGCACCAGATACAACACCCAGGCAACCAGCCAGCATGGGGTATAGAGCCGGTGCTTATCCTGCTTGTAGTGGCGCATGCAGCGCCGCCAAAAACCGACGGCAAAATGCGGGTTCAATGCCATACGCAGCGGGTAATAGAAAAGGGGTGTAAAGATGAGCGAGGCCACGACAAGATTCAGCACATCGACAATCATATAGATAACCGAACCACCACCGAAGAACGGCGCCAGCTCAGGCGGATACGCAATAGCATTGCCTGTAAGATACATCAGCAGCTTAATGGTCAGCGGTGCCGCGAAACCAAGCCAAAAAATGCGCTGCCCCATGCCTTTATTGGGGAGTCCAAAACGCCAGCGCCGCCCCACATAGCTGCGGGTAATAAAACTGGCAATCAGTAAAGGAAATAGCAGGCAGAAAATGAAAGCAACAAGGGGTACAGCGGCTAAATCAAGCAACCAGCTGTAAATAATCAGCGACCCTATCGTGAGTGGAATAATCGCAGACCGGCCATAAATAATAATCATTGCCATGATAAAACTTAATGGCAGATAGGCGAGATAGGTTTTATGTCCATCAACAAGGGTTGTCGGTGAAATATAACGAGAAAACGGAATAAAAAGTAAACACAATGCCAGGGCAATCGCTATTTTCTTTATCGTCTTGTAAATGATCATAGGCCCTGATGTAAACTTTATGTGATTGTTGAATCAGTATTTTTCGGCAATTAGGGTACGTTTATTTATTGAGCGAATCAAGTTTCGAACCTGCACAAAAGCAGATCTTACCGTACAGCAGAAATATTAGAACAAGCAGACGTAAGTAGAGACTTTTTTACTGAGAAGTAGCCAAAAGCAGAAAGGTTGGGTTCTGAAAAGCAAAAACCCCCGCCGAAGCGAGGGTTTCAAATTTTGGTGGAGCTAAGCGGGATCGAACCGCTGACCTCTTGCATGCCATGCAAGCGCTCTCCCAGCTGAGCTATAGCCCCACAGACAGGTGCTGATTTTACGGTACCAAATCTGCTGGTGAAGATTTGGTGGAGCTAAGCGGGATCGAACCGCTGACCTCTTGCATGCCATGCAAGCGCTCTCCCAGCTGAGCTATAGCCCCAAACCGTAAAGACCTTGTCGTGTTGACGGGCGGCATAATATGAAACCCCACATAGCGTGTCAACGGCAATTTGTTCTTCCGCGATCAATCGCCTAAAAAGCCATCGCCTCCGGCAATTCTCGGTTGCATATCATCCCGTTGTAGTTAATTCTGTCACAGTTTCGCGTTAGTCAGTTCAATAAAATGAACCGCTAATAAAGCCGTTTCGGCCGCAATGAAAAGGAATCACTGTGCTCAAGGAAAGAATGACACCCGAAGAATTAGCCGTTATCACCGGCTACAGCCGCCAGACCATCAATAAGTGGGTACGTAAAGAAAATTGGGAAACCTCACCTAAACCCGGCGTTCAGGGAGGCAAAGCGCGGCTTATCCATATAGACGAGCAGGTCAGGGAATTTATCAACAACACCAGGCGGGTGACGGAGAGTACAGCCCGCTACAGCGCAACCGACGCCTCACTGGAAAACCTGCTGATTAACTCAGTCCAGCAAATGTCCGACAGCGAGCAGAAAAAGATGTCAGCCATGCTGCTGCGGGACGGAATTGCCGGCTTACTGACACGGCTGGGTATCCGCGACAACGAGTAGCTGTCCGGCTATTTCCTGTCGGTGCCAGGAAGAATAAAGGATTGCAGATGTTCAAGGAAAAAATGACCGCCGATGAACTCGCAGCAATGACGGGTTACACCCCCCAGACGATTAATCAATGGGTACGAAAACATGACTGGGAAACCACTGAAAAACGAGGCGTCCCCGGCGGTAAAGCAAGATTTATTTATATCTCTGAGCAGGTAAAAACGTTTATCTACAACACTCGCTATATGCGCGAAAAAGTGGCCTCTTATAGCGTCCTTCGGACGCCATTAGAACAGCTGATGTTGAACGCCCTGCGTACCCTATCCGAAGAAGAACAGCATAAAGTGACCGCGATCCTCGAGCGTGAAGGCAGCGAAGGTTTGCTTAAACGCCTTGGAATCCAAAAGAAGAAATAAAAAAAGCCGGTGACTCAGCACCGGCTTTTTACATTTACGACGTTTACTGCTGAGCTTCACGCTCGCTGATGAATTCGAGCGCTTTGTTGATGCGCGCCACGGAACGCTGTTTGCCAATAGCATGTACGGTTACGTCAAGGCCTGGAGACTGGCCTGCGCCGGTCACGGCGACACGCAGCGGCATCCCCACCTTACCCATCCCAACTTCCAGCTCATCGGCCGTGGCCTGAATAGCGTGGTGAACGTTTTCTGCAGTCCAGTCGCTCAGCGCGGCAAGTTTGTCGCGCACCACTTCCAGCGGCTGACGTGCAACCGGGCGTAAATGCTTCTTCGCGGCATCAGCGTCAAACTCGCTGAAATCTTCGTAGAAGTAGCGGCACGTCTGCGCCATCTCTTTCAGGGTTTTACAACGCTCGCCCAGCAGTTTCACCAGCTCAGACAGCTGCGGGCCATTACGCGTATCAATATTTTCCTGCTCGATATGCCATTGCAGGTGCGTTGCCACGTACTCCGGCTCCAGCGTATTGATGTAATGGTGGTTCAGCCACTGCAGCTTTTCAGTATTGAATGCGCTGGCTGACTTGCTTACCGCGTTCAGGCTGAACATCTCAATCATCTCTTCGCGAGAGAAGATCTCCTGATCGCCGTGGGACCAGCCCAGGCGCACCAGGTAGTTGAGCAGCGCTTCCGGCAGGTAGCCGTCATCGCGATACTGCATTACGCTCACCGCCCCGTGACGCTTAGACAGCTTTTTACCGTCGTCACCGTTGATCATGGAAACATGGGCATAAAGCGGAACCGGCGCGTTCAGCGCCTTCAGGATGTTAATCTGACGCGGCGTGTTGTTGATATGGTCTTCACCGCGGATCACGTGGGTGATCTCCATATCCCAGTCGTCCACAACTACGCAGAAGTTATAGGTTGGAGAACCGTCGGTACGGCGAATGATCAGATCGTCCAGTTCCTGGTTGCTGAATTCGATCGGGCCACGGATTTGGTCATCAAAGATGACGGAGCCTTCCTGTGGGTTGGCAAAACGCACAACGCACGGTTCGTCATCGGCGTGGTGCTCATGACTGTGGCGGCAGCGACCGTCATA
This sequence comes from Cedecea neteri, assembly GCF_000758305.1. Lineage (NCBI taxonomy): Bacteria > Pseudomonadati > Pseudomonadota > Gammaproteobacteria > Enterobacterales > Enterobacteriaceae > Cedecea > Cedecea neteri. The sequence goes on from NZ_CP009458.1 coordinate 4,700,139, forward strand.
ACGAGGTTTCTCGTTATTGGCCATTTGCTCTTCACGCAGGGCCTCAAGGCGCTCTTTAGAGCAATAGCACTTATACGCTGTGCCCGCGGCCAGCATTTCGTCGATGGCCTGGTTGTAACGATCAAAACGCTTGGTCTGATAGTACGGGCCCTCATCCCACTGCAGGCTCAGCCAGTTCATCCCGTCCATAATTGCTTCGATGGCTTCCGGGGTTGAACGCTCGAGGTCGGTGTCTTCTATACGCAGCACGAACTCGCCTTTGTTATGACGAGCAAACAGCCAGGAGTAGAGAGCAGTACGGGCACCGCCAACGTGCAGATAGCCTGTTGGGCTTGGCGCAAAGCGAGTTTTGATTTTCATTAAACGGCCTTAGTTACACATATTTGCCGGCAAAGCGGCAATTGCCAGGGAAAATTAACAGGCAACATTCTATCACTGTGCGCTAATTCCTCAATGTTGATGCCTGTAGATAGCCGGAAAGCAGAGAATTTGATGATAAATCAAACGCCAATGTCTGTTTCTTGATCGCATCGTTTAATTTTAAGACGAACGAATAAAAACTTTAGAAAATGCGTTGACTCATTTTCAACTGTCCCTATAATGCGACTCCACAAACCGGGGGTGATTAGCTCAGTTGGTAGAGCATCTCCTTTACACGGAGGGGGTCGGCGGTTCGAGCCCGTCATCACCCACCACTCTTCAGAGTGACCCGGAATGTGAAGTAAGAGATTTAGAGATGGGTGATTAGCTCAGTTGGTAGAGCATCTCCTTTACACGGAGGGGGTCGGCGGTTCGAGCCCGTCATCACCCACCATCTCCTCTTACAAAATTAGCAGTACCGAAGTTTGGGTGATTAGCTCAGTTGGTAGAGCACCTCCTTTACACGGAGGGGGTCGGCGGTTCGAGCCCGTCATCACCCACCATCGGGTCGTTAGCTCAGTTGGTAGAGCAGTTGACTTTTAATCAATTGGTCGCAGGTTCGAATCCTGCACGACCCACCAATGTAGAAAGGCGCCCTAAAGGCGCCTTTTTGCTATCTGCAATATCTGAAAATCCCATCGTCAAAAAATTATCAACTTCCCCGCTGCCAGGCCGATAACTCCCTTACCATTCCATCAAAGGAGTTATGATGACAACAATATCCAGCAATGCTCTGCAGGGCTCTCAGTTGACAACCAGTACGTCGACAGGCTCTTCTGCTTCCGGCAGCACTGATAACAGCACAGCCGCGCAGATTGCCCAAATCAGCAAAAAAATTACTCAGTTGACGGAGAAACTGAAAGAAGTTTCCGGCACGCCAGATCGCTCTGCTGAAGAGAAGAAAAAACAAGTCGAGATCATTCAGGCCGAAATTAAAATGCTGCAGGCCCAATTGGCACAGCTTCAGCGCAAACAGGCAGAAGAAGCCCAGCAGAAGCAGGAACAACAGCAGATCAAGGCCACTGGCGTAAACAACCCTTCCGACGACCACCAGATTGATATTTATATCTAGTCGTCCTTAAATAGCGGATCGCCAATACGGGCCAGGGTTAACAGCCTGGCCTGCTCCCGCACCTCCTGCCAGATAGCTTCCGCCGCACGGGAAAGCGATCGGTTCTTCCTTCTGACCAACATTAACTGTCGGTTTATGACCGGCGTTAATCGCTTGACCACCAGCGGTCTTCCTTCGGGCAACGGCAACGCCAGCGCGGGCAACACGCTTAAACCTATCCCCGCTTCTACCATCGGGTACAGCGTTGCGGGGTGGCCAATCTGTTGGACAACATTCACCTCGATCCCCTGCCGGACAAAAGCCTCATCAATCAATGGGCGGCTGCCCGAGGCATAATCTTGCAGCACCAGCTTTTGCCCCTGTAGAACATGCCAGTCAATCTGCTCCATCTTCGCGAACGGATGATCGCTGCGGCAAAGCAGCAGAAAAGGCTCAGACAACACCGTTTCACACTCCAGATCGCTGGCCTGCACCGGATCGATAACTACGCCAAAATCAACTTCGCCCTGGCGGATGCTCTGCAAAACCCACTGCTGCGAAGCGTCATGCAGCATAAATCGAATATTCGGATAAGCCTCCGCGCTGGCTGCGATAGATTGCGGCATAAGGTGCGCGGATAGCGTCTGGCTGGCAGCCACGCGAACCGTGCCGCTAAGCTGATGGCCGACCACGCGCGTATCCAGCAGCGTTGTGGTCAGCTCTTCAAGCAGCCGTTCCAGGCGAGGAGCCAGCAACTCTCCCGCAGGCGTGAGCACCACTTCCCGCGTGGTACGGTCAAGCAGCTTAACGCCCAGCTCGGCCTCCAGCTCCTTCAGGCTGTGACTGACGGCCGACTGGCTCAGCCCAATGCTCTCCCCTGCCCGGCTGAAACTGCCGGCATGGGCCACGGCGACAAACACACGAAGCTGACGCAGGGAATAATTCATCTATTTTCTTCATTAATGCATTTAATAAATCAATTTTATTTCTGAAATCAGCGGAAACACAATAGCGCCCTTCACCTTTGAGGAATCGCTATGAAATTGCTCCGCATTGTCGACCCCTTTACGTTAACGCTGGTTTGTACCGTCCTGCTAGCTTCTTTCTTCCCGGCACAAGGGAGCTTTGTCGGCTTCTTTGAAGGGCTGACCACCGCCGCCATTGCGCTGTTGTTCTTTATGCATGGCGCAAAACTGTCTCGCGAGGCGGTAATTTCCGGCGGCAGTCACTGGCGGCTGCATCTGTGGGTAATGTGCAGCACGTTCGTCCTGTTCCCGGTACTTGGCGTGTTATTTAGCTGGTGGAAACCGGTCAATGTCAGCCCTGAGCTTTACAGCGGGTTCCTTTATCTCTGCATTTTGCCCGCCACGGTACAATCCGCCATCGCTTTTACCTCTATTGCCGGCGGCAACGTGGCGGCGGCCATTTGTTCGGCCTCTGCCTCAAGTCTTCTGGGTATTTTTCTTTCGCCGTTACTGGTCGGCCTGGTGATGCACGTTCAGGGGGCAAGCGGCAGCCTGCATCAGGTGGGCAGTATTATGCTGCAACTCCTGGTCCCGTTCGTAGCTGGACATCTGATGCGGCCCTGGATTGGCGCCTGGGTGGCGAAAAACAAAAAATGGATCGGCAAAACTGACCAGACCTCGATTCTTCTGGTGGTCTATTCCGCCTTCAGTGAAGCCGTGACGCACGGCATCTGGCATAAAGTTGGGGCGGGTTCGTTGCTGTTTATCGTGATATCCAGCCTTGTGCTGCTGGCGGTTGTGATCACAGTGAATATTTTTGTGGCGCGGCGCTTTGGCTTTAGCAAAGCGGATGAAATTACGATTGTTTTCTGCGGGTCGAAAAAGAGCCTGGCCAACGGGATCCCGATGGCTAACATTCTGTTTCCGGTGGCTGCCGTAGGAATGATGGTGCTGCCGCTGATGATTTTCCACCAGATCCAGCTGATGGTGTGCGCCGGTATGGCCCGACGCTACCAAAGAAAAGCGGCTGCAGCCGGGGAAAAACAGGCCGCAGCCATCAGAACTTAGTGCCGCTTGAGGGGCCGGACAAGGTTGTCCAGCCCTTCCACTTTAATCAGTAGCGTCAGGGCCATCAGCTCACCGAGATGACCCGCGGGGAATTCACCTTTGCGGGAAAACCACAGTAAATACTCCTCCGGTAAATCAATCAGCATCCGGCCTTTGTATTTACCAAACGGCATGGCCGTGTTGGCTATCTCAATGAGCTGTTCTTTGTCCATTTAGTCACCCAGCAAACGAATCATTTCCGCCTCGTCGATCACCTGGATGCCCAGCTCCTGCGCTTTAACAAGCTTGGAGCCGGCCGCTTCCCCGGCAATGACCAGATCGGTTTTTTTCGACACGCTTCCAGCCACTTTTGCACCGAGCGCGGTCAGCCGGTCTTTGGCTTCGTCACGGGAAAGAATGCTCAGCGAGCCGGTGAGCACCACGGTTTTACCGGCAAACGGGCTGTCAATTTCTTCGGCTTTGACAACCACAGGCGCGGGCCAGTGAACCCCGGCCTCTTCGGTAAGCTGGCGGATAACATCCCGATTGCTCTCTTCAGCAAAGAAGTTAAAGGTATGTGTCGCCACAACAATGCCGACATCCGGCACTTTTTGCAGCTCCTCAATGCTGGCAGAGATAAGCGCATCCAGCGTGCCGAAGTGCGCGGCCAGCCCTGCGGCGGTGGCCTCTCCGACTTCGCGAATACCTAAGGCATACAGGAAACGTGCAAACGTTGTCTCTTTGGCTTTTTCCAGCGCATCAACAACGTTTTGTGCCGATTTAGGCCCCATGCGATCCAGCCCGGTGAGCTTACCCGCCGTCAGCTTAAACAGATCTGCCGGAGTGTGGACGTACTCTTTTTCCACCAGTTGATCGATGATTTTGTCGCCCATGCCATCAACGTCCAGTGCCCGGCGGGACACAAAGTGCTTCAACGCCTCTTTGCGCTGGGCGCCACAGATCAGGCCACCGGTACAGCGGGCGACGGCTTCGCCTTCCACACGCTCAACGTCTGACCCGCAAACCGGGCACTGCGTTGGGAAGATAATTTCCTGAGTGTCTTCCGGGCGTTCCGACTCCACTACGCCAACAACCTGCGGGATAACATCCCCGGCGCGACGGATGACGACTCTGTCACCAATACGTAGGCCAAGACGCTCTATTTCATCGGCATTGTGCAACGTCGCGTTGCTCACCAGCACCCCGGCAACCTGCACCGGCTCAAGACGAGCGACAGGCGTAATTGCGCCAGTACGCCCTACCTGAAATTCCACGTCACGCACTGTGGTCATCTGTTCCTGTGCCGGGAATTTAAACGCAACGGCCCAGCGTGGAGCTCTCGCCACAAAGCCTAGCGTTTCCTGCAGTGCAAGCGAATCGACTTTAATAACCACGCCATCAATATCAAAACCCAGAGTTGGGCGATCGGCCTCTACCTGGTGATAAAACGCCAGTACCTCTTCCGGCGTGTTGCACAGGCGGATGCGGTCGCTGACCGGCAATCCCCAAGCTTTGAACTGTTGTAAACGCGCCATGTGACTGGCGGGCAGTTCCCCCCCCTCCAGCAACCCCACACCGTAGCAGAAGAAGGTCAGCGGGCGTTTAGCAGTAATGCGGGGATCTAACTGACGCAGCGAGCCTGCCGCCGCATTGCGCGGGTTGGCAAACACTTTCCCGCCAGTGCGGCGAGCTTCTTCGTTGATTTTTTCGAAGCCAGCCTGCGGCAAGAAAACTTCGCCACGCACTTCAAGGCGACGAGGAATATTGTCCCCGTGAAGTTTGAGCGGTATCGCGCGGATAGTCCGGACGTTAGATGTGATATTTTCACCGGTTGTACCGTCGCCGCGCGTTGCAGCCCGCACAAGAATCCCATCCTCATACAGCAGGCTTACCGCCAGGCCATCCAGTTTTAATTCACAGCAAAACGTCAAAGCATCGCTGCTTTTGAGCCTGTCCAGCACGCGTTTGTTAAACGCCAGATAGCTTGCTTCATCAAAAACGTTATCGAGGGACAGCATCGGCACTTCATGCCGCACTTGAGTAAACTCACTCAGCGGAGCAGCCCCAACTCGCTGGGTCGGTGAATCCTGGGTAATCAGTTCCGGATGCGCTTCTTCAAGCGCACGGAGTTCGCGCATCAGCCTGTCGTATTCCGCATCGGGAATTTCGGGATTATCCTGCACATGGTACAGATATTCATGATGGCGAAGCGTGGTTCGCAGGTGGTTAAGTTGTTGTTCGATTGAGTCCATATCGCACCATCAATGATAAAAAACCCCCGACAGGCGGGGGTTTAGGGGGAAGATTCAGGCCAAGATTCAGGCGTTGGCTTCAACAACCTCACGGATCCTGTCCTGGTACTCGCGCAGCTTTTGCGGAGTCATCATGCGACGCTGATCGTCGAGCACTACGCCGCCGACTTCATCGGCGATGTGCTGCGCGGACTGCAGCATCAGCTTGAAGTTTTGCGCTGCATTGCCGTAGGAAGGCACCTGCATAAAGATGGTCACACCTGGCGTGGCGAAATCGGCCATATTTTCAGGATCAAAGGACCCTGGTTTAACCATATTCGCAAGGCTAAACAGAACCGGGCCGCTGCCATCCGGGCTGAGATGGCGGTGGAAAATATTCATTTCACCAAACTTGAAACCGGCCTGCTGAATGCTGTTCAACAGCAGCTCACCGTTTAACATCGTGCCAGCATGGGCAGCGACGTTCATCACGATCACCGTTTCTTTTTTCACCGGTGCAGGCTGCGGGGCTGGTTCAGCAACAACAGGCTCAGGCACAGGTTCTGCAGTGAATTGTGGCGCAGGCTGAACGGGTGCAGCCGGCTGCGGCTCAGGCACTGCTGCCGGAGCTGGTGCAGAAGGTGCCACAGGACGCACAGGTTCAACATGCTGAGGAACGGGCTCAACGTGGCGCGGGGTAACCGGCTCAGGCTGGCGCGGCTGCGGAGCAGGACGAGGTTCTGCTGACGCATACGGCGGCTCATAGTTGTGCTGGGGCGCCTGAGGCTGACGTGGCGAACTCGCTTCACGAGAGGCAGACTCTGGCACTGGCGCAGTACGACGCACGCGCACTTCACCGACGCCTTCCTCTTCCTCATCGTCCTCTTCTTCGTATTCGTCACGCTTCGACTTCATACGTTTCAAAGGGCGATCGCGGAACACGGACGAGCGTTCCTTACGACTGGTCCACAGACCGTGTACCAGTAAGGCTATTATGGCGATTGCGCCAACAATGATTAATATCAGACGCAAATCCTGCATCATTATATTCTCTGTTGTTCTAACACCTTGCCACCGCGGCAAACATTTACTCACTAAGAGTATTTGCCCATCTGCTCAAGTGCAAGTGCGAGCACGGTTTTCTCACCATAAAGATAGCGTAAGCGCACCTTTTTGCTGATTTTTCGACCAATTCCTGGCAAGTTTTTCTGAATGCAGTCAGTTATGATAGCGAGGCAGCTAACTGCATTGACCTGATAAGGAGTCTGCTCAGATTATGGTTTCATCTTCCGGAACCCCGCCGCGTAGTGGCGTGTATTATTTTTCCCAGGGCTGGAAACTGGTCCGCGAACCTGGCATCAAGCGTTTCGTTGTGCTGCCTCTGTTGGTCAATATCATCCTGCTTGGCGGCGCTTTTTGGTGGCTTTTCACGCGTCTTGATGTCTGGATCCCGTCGATGATGAGCCACGTACCGGACTGGCTACAATGGCTGAGTTACGTGCTTTGGCCACTGGTAACGCTCTCGGTGTTATTGGTGTTTGGTTACTTCTTTTCGACAATCGCAAACCTGATTGCCGCGCCGTTTAGCGGCCTGTTGGCAGAGCAGCTTGAAGCTCGCCTCACGGGCGCAACACCGCCGGATACAGGCGTGCTCGATATAATGAAAGATCTGCCGCGCATCATGAAGCGCGAGTGGCAAAAACTGGCCTGGTATCTGCCGCGCGCGCTAGTCCTGCTCCTGCTCTACTTTATTCCGGGTATCGGCCAAACCGTCGCCCCGGTCTTGTGGTTCTTATTCAGCGCATGGATGCTGGCCATTCAATACTGCGACTACCCTTTTGATAACCATAAAGTGCCATTCAAACAGATGCGTGTGGCGCTTCGCGAGAAAAAAGTTGTCAACATGCAGTTTGGCGCGCTGGTAAGCCTGTTCACGCTGATCCCTGTCCTGAACCTGTTTATCATGCCGGTTGCCGTCTGCGGTGCGACGGCCATGTGGGTGGACTGCTATCGGGAAAAACACGCCATGTGGAAATAACGACCTCAGGAAGGGAAAGACGCTTATGCCATTGCTTATTCCATGTTGCATTGGCTTATTTCCCTTCCACATATAGATATGCTATTTCCTTACTTCCGCATATTTCCTGAGCGGGTATGCTGGACCGGTATCCCAAAATTCAGACAGTTAAGGACGAGCCATGAGCAAAATTTATGAAGACAACTCCCTGACAATCGGCCACACGCCGCTGGTTCGCCTGAACCGTATCGGCAATGGACGCATTCTGGCTAAGGTGGAGTCCCGTAACCCAAGCTTTAGCGTCAAATGCCGTATTGGTGCCAACATGATTTGGGATGCCGAAAAACGCGGCGTGCTGAAACCTGGCGTGGAGTTAGTCGAACCTACCAGTGGCAACACCGGTATCGCTCTGGCCTACGTTGCGGCCGCGCGCGGCTACAAGCTGACGCTGACCATGCCGGAAACCATGAGCATCGAACGCCGTAAGCTGTTAAAAGCGCTGGGTGCAAATCTGGTGCTGACCGAAGGCGCTAAAGGCATGAAAGGCGCTATTCAGAAAGCTGAAGAAATCGTTGCCAGCGACCCGGCCAAATACCTGCTGCTCCAGCAGTTCAGCAATCCGGCAAACCCAGAAATTCACGAAAAAACCACTGGCCCGGAAATCTGGGAAGACACCGACGGTGAAGTGGATGTATTTATCGCCGGCGTCGGTACCGGTGGTACGCTGACGGGTGTCAGCCGCTACATCAAAAACACCAAAGGCAAAACCTCGCTAATTAGCGTGGCGGTGGAACCAACGGATTCTCCGGTGATTACTCAGGCGCTGGCGGGTGAAGAACTGAAGCCTGGTCCGCATAAAATTCAAGGGATCGGGGCCGGTTTTATCCCTGGCAACCTCGACCTTAAGCTTATCGACAAAGTGGTCACTATCAGCAACGACGACGCCATTGCGACCGCCCGCCGCCTGATGGATGAAGAAGGTATTCTCGCGGGTATCTCTTCCGGTGCCGCCGTTGCCGCCGCGCTGAAACTTCAGGAAGACGAAGCCTTTACCAATAAGAATATTGTGGTTATCCTTCCGTCCTCCGGGGAGCGCTATTTGAGTACTGCTTTGTTTGCCGATCTGTTCACTGAGAAAGAACTGCAACAGTAATGCCAGTATTTGATACATGCTTAAAAAAGCACCCGCGAGGGTGCTTTTTTGTGGCCTACATCAAACTTTCACCCTCATCGGCATTGCGCTTACCCCCGCAGGTCTGGTATTTAACCAGCAATTATTTTGATGCGCGAAATTAATCAAGCTGTGAGATGCACCTGCTGAATCGATTTAACGATTTGGTGCCTATCTGCTTTTCACGGCATAATGATGAAGAATCTGTGAAACGCTGTTGGCGTTTTTTTCACGATTCCCATGCATCCGGTGCCTCGTTCCTTTGATGATGGCGCTAACGATACAGGCTAAAGTGTGGCCGCCAGGCTAGACTTTAGTTCCACAACACTAAACCTATAAGTTGGGGAAATACAATGTTCCAGCAAGAAGTAACTATTACCGCTCCGAACGGTCTGCATACCCGCCCTGCTGCTCAGTTTGTTAAAGAAGCTAAAGGCTTCACTTCCGAAATCACTGTGACTTCCAACGGCAAAAGCGCCAGCGCTAAGAGCCTGTTCAAACTGCAAACTCTGGGCCTGACTCAGGGTACCGTAGTGACTCTCTCCGCCGAAGGTGAAGATGAGCAGAAAGCCGTTGAGCATTTAGTAAAACTGATGGCTGAACTCGAGTAAGTTCTGGGTTCTTCGTAAATATCAGTCACAAGTAAGGTAGGGTTATGATTTCAGGCATTTTAGCATCCCCGGGTATCGCTTTTGGCAAAGCACTTTTGCTGATAGAAGATGAAATTGTCATCGACCGGAAGAAAATTTCTGCCGACAAAGTTGAGCAGGAAGTTGAACGTTTCCTCAGCGGGCGCGCCAAAGCATCCGAGCAGTTAGAAGCGATCAAAATTAAAGCTGGCGAGACCTTCGGTGAAGAAAAGGAAGCTATCTTCGAAGGCCACATTATGTTGCTGGAAGACGAAGAGCTCGAGCAGGAAATCATAGCCCTTATCAAAGACAAGCTGGTCACGGCGGACGCCGCGGCGTACGAAGTGATTGAAGGCCAGGCAACGGCTCTGGAAGAGCTGGATGACGAATACCTGAAAGAGCGTGCGGCTGACGTGCGTGACATCGGTAAGCGTCTGCTGCAGAATATTCTCGGCCTGAACATTATCGATTTAAGCGCAATCAAGGATGAAGTTATCCTGGTTGCCAAAGATCTGACGCCGTCTGAAACCGCACAGCTGAACCTGAAAAAGGTGCTGGGTTTCATCACCGACATCGGCGGACGTACCTCCCACACCTCCATCATGGCGCGATCTCTTGAGCTGCCAGCGATTGTGGGCACCGGTAGCGTCACTTCCGACGTGAAAAACGACGACTATCTGATCCTCGACGCGGTTAACAACAAAGTTTACGTTAACCCAACCAACGAGCAGATCGAAGAGCTGCGCGCCGTTCAACAGCAGGTTGCCTCTGAGAAAGCAGAGCTGGCTAAGCTGAAAGATCTGCCGGCCATCACCCTCGACGGCCACCAGGTCGAAGTGTGTGCCAACATTGGTACCGTGCGTGACATCGACGGTGCTGAGCGTAACGGCGCCGAAGGTGTGGGTCTGTATCGTACCGAATTCCTGTTCATGGACCGTGACTCGCTGCCAACCGAAGAAGAGCAGTTTGCCGCGTACAAAGCCGTGGCTGAAGCCTGTGGCTCTCAGGCGGTTATCGTCCGTACCATGGACATCGGCGGCGACAAAGAGCTGCCGTACATGAACTTCCCTAAAGAAGAGAACCCGTTCCTGGGCTGGCGTGCTATTCGTATCGCCATGGATCGCAAAGAGATCCTGCGTGACCAGGTTCGTGCCATCCTGCGCGCCTCTGCATTTGGCAAGCTGCGCATTATGTTCCCGATGATCATCTCTGTTGAAGAAGTGCGCGCACTGAGAAAAGAGATTGAGATCTTCAAGCAGGAACTGCGTGACGAAGGCAAAGCGTTCGATGAATCTATCGAAATCGGCGTGATGGTCGAAACCCCTGCGGCCGCGACGATTGCTCGTCATCTGGCCAAAGAAGTCGATTTCTTCAGCATCGGCACCAACGATTTAACTCAGTACACCCTGGCAGTTGACCGCGGTAATGATATGATTTCACATCTTTACCAGCCGATGTCACCGTCCGTACTGACTCTGATTAAGCAAGTTATTGATGCTTCTCATGCAGAAGGTAAATGGACCGGTATGTGTGGTGAGCTTGCGGGCGACGAACGTGCTACACTTCTGTTGCTTGGGATGGGCCTGGACGAATTCAGTATGAGCGCCATTTCTATCCCACGCATCAAGAAGATTATTCGTAACACGAACTTCGAAGATGCGAAAGTGTTAGCAGAGCAGGCTCTTGCTCAACCGACAACGGACGAGTTAATGACGCTGGTTAACAAGTTCATTGAAGAAAAAACAATCTGCTAATTCACGAGATGCTGCCCAAATTACTGCTTAGGAGAGAAGGCTAATGGGGTTATTTAGTAAACTGTTCGGTGACAAAAGCAATAGCGACACCGGAACCATTGAGATCGTTGCTCCACTGTCTGGCGAAATCGTTAACATTGAAGACGTGCCGGACGTCGTGTTTGCTGAAAAAATCGTTGGTGATGGGATCGCTATCAAACCAACCGGCAACAAAATGGTTGCTCCGGTTGACGGCACCATCGGTAAAATCTTTGAAACCAACCATGCCTTCTCTATCGAATCCGATAGCGGCATTGAGCTGTTCGTTCACTTTGGTATCGACACCGTTGAGCTGAAAGGCGAAGGCTTCAAGCGCATCGCTGAAGAAGGCCAGCGCGTGAAGAAAGGCGACGTGGTTATTGAGTTCGACCTGCCGCTGCTGGAAGAGAAAGCCAAGTCTACCCTGACCCCGGTTGTTATCTCCAACATGGACGAAATCAAAGAGCTGATCAAACTGACAGGTAGCGTAACCGTGGGCGAAACCCCGGTGATCCGCATCAAGAAGTAAGATTCATGCAGAAAAAAGGCACCTCAGGGTGCCTTTTTTATTGGCTGCGATTCAGCGAGGAAGAATCAGTTCATCTGAGCGCTGCGCCTGAGTCCAGGTCATCACGTCAAACACCCGGTGCGCAGCTTCTCCTGCGGCAACCGCTACTGCCTTGCCCTCCAACATTCGGCTTACCAGCTCGGCGCAGAACAAATCCCCGGTGCCTTTCAGGTCGGTCACCACACGCGCATGGCTGGTCACATCAACCTCATCAGCGGTCACCGTCACCACGGAAATCGTCTCCGCGCTATTCCCCGGCGCGCTGGTTATCACCACCCAGCGCAGCGTTTCAGAGAGAAGGCTTCTGGCCGCGATCACCGCCTGTTCCAGCGTATCGCAGGGCATCCCGGTCAGAATATGCAGCTCAAAGAGATTGGGCGTGATCCCCTGCGCATGGGGCAACAGCGCCGTGCGATAAGCTTCAGGAATACCCGCCTTGACGTAAATACCGCTGTCGGTATCCCCCATTACCGGGTCGACAAGAATCAACAGCTCAGGATGGCTGTCGCGCCTCTGACGCAACCACTCCGCCAGCAGATGGATTTGCTCCGCACTGCCCATATAACCCGTCGTCACGGCCTTCAGTTCACGTAACGCATCCCGTTCTTCTAGCGCTTGCAGATAACCGCTAAACCAGTCAGCCGGGATCACACCGCCATAAAACGTATCGTAGTGTGGCGTGTTGCTGAATAACACCGTAGGAACGGCCATAACCCGCCAGCCATGCTGCTGGATCGCCGGGACCGCGATACTGTTCCCGACGCTGCCGTAAACGACCTGAGATTGTACCGCCACAATATCTGTCTGCAGCGCCCGGCCTGCATCGTGAAACAATACCGACTGTATATCGCTATCCTGACTCATTTTTTCCCCTTGCCCGCCAGACCGTTGAGGCCCGAATTGCTGAGCGGCCATTATAACCAGACCAGGGCTACACAACCACGATAAGTACGGTCGCTTTATTTCGACAATGACCCACATGCGGCTGCCATCATTCAGATTTATCGAATCAATGGCAAAAGTAATATTTTCTTTCCGTCGTTACACTTTGAAAATGTATCACCTGAATGATGAACGAAAACATTATTACCGATTAGTGCTGGATGCCTGAAAACTAATAACATCCACATAAACATTTCATCAACAATATCTTCATCATCGCTGGATAATATATCTTCAGCCCTCATTTTTAACATTATTGAATTCTGCCAGCCTTACAATTTCACCAGGTCAAATATCATAACCTCACCTATAACAAAAGTTCCCTCCGGAGGATAAACCTCACTCTGCATGAATAAAAGGAAGCGATTATATGAAAGATATATCCAGAAGAAGCTTCATGGCATTTGCCGCAGGCGGTACCGTCGTATTAGCGGCCGGGCAGGCCCATGCCCACGATGACAAAGTAAAATCTTACCCGGCAAGCGTGCGCGATCCTGGCCCTCACGACCCCATCCGGGAAGCCGAAAACCCTGATATCGTCAATCCCCCCTCTACCGACAGCGGCACACTGCCAAATCTGCGCTACTCCTTCAGTGACGCTCATGTCAGAAAAGGCACCGGCGGCTGGACAAGGCAGGTGACCAAACGTGAGTTGGGGATTTCAACCACCATCGCCGGGGTGGATATGCGCCTAAATGCCGGAGGCATCCGCGAACTTCACTGGCACAAAGAGGGGGAATGGGCTTATATGACCTACGGCAATGCGCGGGTAACGGCCTTCGACGCAAAGGGAGGCTGGTTTGTGGATGATATCGGCGTCGGTGATTTATGGTATTTCCCGCCGGGCATCCCTCACTCGATTCAAGGTATAGGGCCTGACGGCTGTGAATTTCTTTTGGCCTTCGACGACGGTGGATTTGATGAAGACAGCACGTTCCTGTTATCCGACTGGTTTAAACATATCCCCCCTGAGATATTAGCCAAAAATTTCCAGGTTCCCGTTTCTACATTTTCTAAACTGCCTTCACCTGCCGATGAATATATTTTCGCGGGTACGGTGCCAGGCAGCCTTGCCTCAGACAGTATTAATAGCGCGGCTAAATCAGAAATTAATTTCACCCACCATATGCTGGCGCAGGATCCGATTAAAGCCCCTGGCGGCACGGTCAGAATAACGGACTCATCTAATTTCCCGGTGTCGAAAACGATTGCCGCTGCCCTGGTAGAAATAGAACCCGGCGGACTGAGAGAGCTTCACTGGCATCCAAATAACGACGAATGGCAATACTATCTTGAAGGGGAAGGCAGAATGGGCGTGTTTGCCTCTTCGGGCCAGGCCAGAACCTTTGATTACCGCGCCGGTGATGTCGGCTACGTTCCCTTTGCGATGGGGCATTATATCGAGAATACCGGCACCACGACCCTGCGCTTCCTGGAACTGTTTAAAAGCGACTATTACGCGGATATTTCACTCAACCAGTGGCTGGCCAGCACGCCGCCTGAGCTGGTGAAGCAACATTTACAGCTGGATGATACCTTTATGAAGGCGTTGAGTCTGCATAAAAACCCAGTTGTGAAGTAAGCCTGCTCTCAGGAAAAGATCGCCTCAGGCGACCTTTTCCTGGCTTACAGTGTCAGATGCCCGCGCCCTGAACGTAGCTCTCTTCCCCGAACACGCCGGTAGAAAGATAGCGGTCTCCCCTGTCGCAAATAATAGCGACCACTACGGCCCCCGGGTTAGCTTTGGCTACGCGCAGCGCACCTGCCACCGCCCCGCCAGAGCTCACGCCGCAGAAAATCCCCTCTTCCATCGCCAGGCGGCGCATAGTCTGCTCGGCTTCCGTCTGCGCCATGTCGATGACTTCATCCACCAGCGTCGGGTTGAATATCTTCGGCAACCACTCTTCAGGCCAGCGGCGGATCCCCGGAATGCTGCTGCCCTCTTCCGGCTGCAGCCCGACAATTCTCACCGGCTTGCTTTGCTCGCGCATAAAGCGACTGACGCCGGTAATCGTGCCCGTCGTGCCCATGCTGGACACAAAATGCGTGATACGCCCTTCGGTCTGCCGCCAGATCTCCGGCCCGGTTGTCGTGTAATGCGCCAGCGGGTTATCCGGGTTATTAAACTGATCGAGGATTTTGCCTTCGCCTCGGTCGGCCATTTGCTGAGCCAGTTCACGCGCGCCTTCCATGCCCTGAGCTTTGCTGACCAGAATCAGCTCCGCGCCGTAAGCCTGCATCGCCGCCTTGCGCTCCATGCTCATGTTGTCCGGCATCAGCAGCTTAATGCGGTAGCCTTTGAGCGCAGAGATCATCGCCAGTGCGATACCGGTGTTGCCGCTGGTTGCCTCAATCAGCGTATCACCGGGTTGAATTTCTCCACGCTTTTCCGCCTGAACAATCATCGACAGCGCTGCGCGGTCTTTTACCGAGCCAGCGGGGTTGTTGCCCTCGAGCTTGACCCAAATTTCGCTGCCGTTAGTCAGCCCGCTGCGCTGCAGCCGGACCAGAGGAGTATTGCCAATTGTGCTTTCTAAAGTGATCACTTGCCTGCCCGCAATAAATGAAAAAGCGGCCTCGGTGGGCCGCTAGTGCGTGTCCTGTCGGGGTAAATTATCAGGCGGACTGCGCCAGGTCTACACCCTGAATACGGTTAACCCCTTCGTACAGGCGCGCGTTTTGTAGCCCCACAAACAGGCGCTCGCCGCGCTGTGGAATTTGCTGCTCTTTCAGAACCACCGTCAGCGGTTCGTCATACCAGCCTAGCGGCTGCACAACTAACTGCATGTAATGCCCGCGCGGGCTAACTTCCAGCACCTGCACGGGCAGCGGTGAATCAAGGTTCGTGCGGCGACTAACGTCCACTTCCCACGGACGCAGGAACAAATCAACGTCACCCTGATGGACCGGAGTGAACCCCAGTGGCCAGCGGTGCGCGCCAACGTGAAACTGGCTCCCACGAATCACGCCTTTCAGGCGGTTAACCTCGCCGAGGAACTCCAGCACGAAGCGAGTCGCGGGCTCACGCCAGACCTGCTCAGGCGTATCGACCTGCTCAATATTACCCTGGCTCATCACCACCACGCGGTCGGCGACTTCCATCGCCTCTTCCTGGTCGTGCGTCACAAACACGCTGGTGAACTTTAACTCTTCATGCAGCTCACGCAGCCAGCGGCGCAGCTCTTTACGAACCTGAGCATCAAGCGCCCCAAACGGTTCATCCAGCAGCAGGATTTGCGGCTCCACCGCCAGCGCACGCGCCAGGGCAACGCGCTGCTTCTGGCCGCCGGACAACTGTGCCGGGTAGCGATCGGCCAGATGGGAAAGCTGCACCATCTCCAGCAGTTTCGTCACTTTCTGTTTGATCTCGGCGGCAGAAGGCCGTTCGCGACGCGGCAGCACCGTTAAACCAAAGGCGATATTGTCGAATACCGACATATGGCGGAACAGCGCATAGTGCTGAAACACAAAACCGACTTTACGGTCGCGGGCATGCATCCGACTCACGTCGGTGCCGTGGAAGCTGATGCGGCCGCTGTTCTGGTGCTCCAGCCCGGCAATAATACGCAGCAGCGTGGTTTTACCGGAACCGGATGGCCCAAGTAGCGCCACCATCTGACCAGAAGGGATATCCAGCGAGATATCGTTCAGCACCTGGGTGCGTCCAAATGACTTCTTAATATTGGCAATATCAATGCTCATGATTTTCCTCCTGCTTCAGGCGCTTTTCCTGATTATTCAGACGCCACTGCACCGCACTCTTTAAGAACAAGGTCAGAACTGCCATCAGGGTCAACAACGCCGCGGCGGTAAACGAACCGACGGTGTTGTAATCCTGCTGCAGTAACTCAATCTGTAACGGCAGCGAGAATGTCTCGCCGCGAATCGAACCGGATACCACCGAAACCGCACCAAACTCGCCTATAGCGCGGGCGTTGGTCAGCACCACGCCATAAAGCAGCGCCCAGCGAATATTGGGCAGCGTCACGCGGCGGAACATCTGCCAGCCAGAAGCACCCAGTAAAATCGCGGCTTCATCTTCCTGGCTGCCCTGGCTTAGCATCACCGGCACCAGCTCGCGCACCACAAACGGGCAGGTCACGAAGATCGTCACCAGCACCATGCCCGGCCAGGCAAACATAATCTGCAGGTTGTGGGCATCCAGGAACCCTGCCAGCGGGCCATTAGAGCCGTAAAACAGTAGATAAACCAGGCCCGCAACGACCGGGGAAACGGCAAACGGAATATCCAGCAGCGTCAGCAACAATTGGCGGCCGGGGAAGTTAAAACGCGTCACCAGCCAGGCCAGCAGCGTGCCGAACACCAGGTTTACCGGCACGGTAATCAGCGCAATCATCACCGTCAGCCAGATAGCGTGCAGCATGTCCGGGTCAGCGATATTTTGCAGCGCGGGCATCAACCCTTTAGAAAAAGCCTCAACAAAAATAGAAGCGACCGGCACCACCAGAATCAGGAAAGAGACCAGCACGCCGATAGCAATCAGCGCCCATTTTCCCCAGTTAATGCGGGAGCGGTTATAGTTTTTCAAAGCAGTGACGTCCGTCATCAGTGACCTACCACGCGTCGACCAAAGCGACTCTGCAACGTATTAATGGTGAACAGCAGCAGCAGCGACGCCGCCAGAATCACTGACGCAATGGCGCTGGCCGCCGGGTAATCAAACTCCTGCAGGCGCACGAAGATCATCAGCGAGGTGACTTCTGTCTTCCAGGCGATGTTTCCGGCAATAAAGATAACCGCGCCAAACTCCCCCAGACTGCGGGTGAAGGAGAGAGCCACGCCCGCCATCAGCGCCGGAGAAAGTTCCGGCAGTACTACGCGGCGGAAACTCTGCCAGCGAGTCGCGCCGAGCGTTTCAGCGGCCTCTTCGTATTCTGGCCCCAGCTCTTCCAGCACGGGCTGAACGGTACGCACCACAAACGGAATGCTGGTAAACGCCATCGCCACCGCGATACCCAGCCAGGTGTAGGTCACCTTAATGCCAAACTGCGCCAGCCACTCGCCGTACCAGCCGTTGACGGAAAACAGCCCGGCGAGGGTTAAACCCGCCACCGCAGTGGGCAGCGCAAAAGGTAAATCCATCAGCGCATCTAGCAGGCTGCGCCCCGGAAACTGGTAACGCGTCAGGATCCACGCCATTAGCAGGCCGAACACGCCGTTAAACACGGAAGCCAGCGCGGCGGAAAGCAGCGTGACTTTATAGGCGGCCACCACCTGCGGGTTAGTAATCACATCCCAGTACTGGGAGAACGACATTTGTGCCAGCTGCATCACCAGCGCGCTCAGCGGCAGCAGCAGGATCAGGCAAACAAACAGCAGGCTGGTGCCGAGGCTAAGCGTAAACCCCGGCAATACGCGTTTTGAACGACTGGCAAACATCAACTACGCCCCGCCGCTAACAGCTTGTCCAGCTCCCCGCCGGTAGCAAAATGCGTTTTCATCACTTCCGGCCAGTTGCCGAAGGCATCTTCCACACGGAACAGTTCGGTCTGCGGGAATTTATCTTTCAGCTTGTCCATTACCTGCGGGTTATTCACGCGGTAGTAGTAATCGGTAATGATGGTCTGCGCCTCAGGACTGTAGAGATAATTCAGGTAGGCTTTGGCCGCTTTTTCCGTGCCGTTTGCCTTCACGTTTTTATCCACCCAGGCAACCGGGAACTCAGCCAGGATGTTGACCTTCGGCACCACCACTTCATAGCCGTCTTTGGCGTACTGGTTACGGATGTTATTCACTTCTGACTCGAATGAAATCAGCACGTCGCCCAGCCCACGTTCGACAAAAGAGGTTGTCGCCCCGCGGCCGCCGGTATCAAACACTTCGACGTTTTTCAGGAATTGCGTCATGAACTGCTCGGTTTTGGCTTTATCGCCGCCGTCAGCTTTGTCTGCCGCGCCCCAGGCCGCCAGATAGGTATACCGGGCGTTACCGGAAGTTTTCGGATTCGGGAAAATGAGCTTCACGTCCGGGCGCACAAGGTCGCTCCAGTCGTGGATGTTCTTCGGGTTGCCCTTGCGCACCAGGAAAGCCATGGTGGAGTAGAAAGGCGAGCTGTTGTTCCCTAGGCGGCTCTGCCAGTCCGCCGGGATTAGGTTGCCTTTGTCGTGCAGGATCTGCACATCGGTCACCTGGTTATAAGTTACAACGTCAGCTTTTAAGCCCTGCAAAATGGCCAGCGCCTGTTTTGATGACCCGGCATGAGATTGTTTTATCGTCAGCTTGTCGCCGTTATTCTCCTGCGCCCACTGTTTTTCAAACGGCGGGTTAAGCGCGGCAAACAGCTCGCGGGACACATCATAAGAGCTATTCAGCAACTCTGTTGCGTGGGCAGAGCCTGCCAGCAGCAGAGAGACCGCAAGCGCGTTCCATACTTTTTTAACTGACCTGATTGCCATGCTTCGCCCTTATAAATGTGATGAATGCCATAAAGTCATGACAGTCAGTGTATTTATAACGAGCGATAAAGCTGTAACGCTTTTATATACCGTTTGGCGATTTACAAGAAGAAAGGGATATAAGAAAGCGGCGTAGCAAACGCTACGCCGGAGGGGATTACAGGCTCAGTAATTTATCGAGCGACGGCGCGAAGTAGTAGCCGCCGGTGACCGGCTTAGTGAAGCGCAGCATACCGTCACGCTTGCCGTCAGCGTCGCCAAACATGCTCAGCAGCTGCTGTTCAATGTTATGCAAACGCGCACAATAGGCGATGAAATAGAGACCGTGCACGCCGCTGGCGGTGCCGTAAGGCAGGCTCTGACGCACAATTTTCAGCCCCTTGCCGTCTTCTTTCAGATCGACCCGGCTCAGGTGAGAAGTGGCTGGCCGCGCGTCGCCGTCGATCTCTTCGTTTTCCTGTTTGGTACGGCCGAAGATCATCTCCTGGTCGTGCACGCTCAGGCGGTTAAGCTGCTTGAGGTTGTGTTCCCAGCGCTGAACCAGCACATAGCTGCCCCCGGCATCCACGCCTTCGTTGATCACCGCCACCTGGCGACGATTCTCTTCGCCCTGCGGGTTTTCGGTCCCGTCAACGAAGCCGCTGAGATCGCGCTCTTCTACCCAGCGGAAGCCGTGAATCTCTTCTTCAATTTTCAGCGCATCGCCAAACGCGGCCAGCGCGGCCTGAGCCACGGAGAAGTTCACGTCATGGCGCAGAGAAAGAATGTGGATCATCACATCGTGCTGGGTTGCGGGCGCCAGGCCTTTGCCTAATGGCGTAAAGTTTTTCAGCTCTGCGGCACCTTCGCCTTTGCTGAGATCGCGCCACAGATCGTGCCCGAAGCCAACGGTCGCCCCCAGCATCGCGTCAGGAAATTGTTCCTGGAAAGCGTTCAACGCTTCAATAAAGGTTTTGCACCCTGCGCTAACCGCGCTGAAGTCGCCCTGCACAGTAGCTTCCAGCCAAACGGCGGCACGACAATGTTCCGGCAGAATGCCGCTTTGAACCCGAGACATGATTCCTCCTGAAAAAATGCCACCCAGGGTGGCATCATAGTTACGTACCACCGGAGGTGGCATTTATCGGGCTATTTTAACCTGATTCATTCACGCCGACTTGCGGCGGCGCAAACCCGGCGCAGATTTTATCGACGCCAGATAATTTTGTTAAGCTTCCATTTCTTCAGCGTATCATCCGACGGCATCAAGCCTTCCGGCCCGTGCCATTCACCTGTAAACAGATAGCTGATGTGCTGGCTGTCAGGTGCCTGACAGATAACAGCTTCCGCATCATCGCCGGTGCCTTTTTCGCAAACCCCAAACGCTTTCTGATAAAGCTCACTGAAAGGCGTACCAATTTTCACGCCGCTGGCGGTTTTGATGTCATCATCCATCACATACACGCGGCTCACTGTGCCTTTTTCACCGTTCACCTCCAGCTTCACGTCTTTGTCTTTCATCGCCTCAAAGTAACGCACGATAGTGCCGTTTTCGGTTTTCATGCCGCTGCGCAGGCGGTAATTGTCATTCAATCCCTCGCTCACGGCCTTCTCATCCATCGCGGTAGCTGAAGTCAGTTTCCCCACGCCCTGCTCGCTCACCTCAACGGAAGAGCCAAACCAGTTCCACGGATAAGCCGCAGACCAGTTAACGGAAGACAGCGTGGAGCATCCGCTCAGAACCAGCGGCAGGCCTAGCATCATCAGGCGCAGAGATTTCATTGATCATTCCTTTTCAAAAAATGGTAACGGCCTTTGGAGTCCGGGGATGTCAAAAAGTGCCGCTTAACTCGTTTTTCAGGGCGAAGTAATCCCGCAGCCGGCGGTTAGCCAGCAGCCACCAAAGCGCGAACAGATCGACAATCAGCAGAACAAGGGTGGTACCGGTCAGCGTTTCATCCCCGGCCAACAGCACCAGTTGCCACGCCAGCAGCCCAATCTGAGCCGCAATCAATATCCAGCGAAACGCCCGCCAGAACCGGGGCCAAAGGTGTCGACGCCCGCTAAGCAAAAAGGCCAGCGCAGCCGGAATACCGGGGATCAACCCCAGCCAGAAGTTATCGCGGTCGGGATAAAACAGGCCCAATAGCGCATCGCCTTGCTGACGAGAAGCCCCCGCCAGCACCAGCAAAACCCAGGTGCGGGCCTGTAACAACAACACCGCCCAGAACAGCAGCGGTGCTTTTAAGTTGCCCTGCGAATCATAATCAGCAGGCAAATACATGGCATGAACACATTTGAAAATTAATATTCCTGATCTTCTATCAGCCGTTTGCCGAGCAAAATAGTGTCCTGATGCTCGTAGTCGAGCTTTTCATAGAGGCCGATAACCAGATCGTTCTCTTCGCGCACCATTATGTGGATCTTCGGGCAGCCGCGGGCAATCAGCTTCTTTTCCAGCCGGTTCAGCAAGGCGTTAGCAATGCCACGGCCCCGAAACTCCGGGTGCACGCCCAGGTAATAGGCTGAACCTCGATGGCCGTCATACCCGCCCATCAACGAACCGACTATCTCACCGCCTACCTCAGCGACTAAAAACAGGTCTGCATCGTGATGCAGCTTACGTTCAATGTCCATTTCCGGGTCATTCCATGGGCGCAGTAAATCGCAGCGCTCCCAAAGGGTAATGACCTCTTCGAAATCTTCCTGGCGAAAAACGCGAATTTCCATGGTATTAGCCACCTTAAGCCGTAAAAGGTTGATTATGGCGTTAACCGTCCGTTAAGCCAATAACTGCCGCAAAAGCACGAAAAAAATGGCATAATCTCCGACCAGTCATGAAATGAAACGAATGGATATACATTTCTGACGCCAGAGTGTCGTTTGCATGAAGCCGATACGTTATAACTTCCCATCTGGACTCCATAAGATAAATAATTCATCCGCATGAGCAAAATTAAATCGCTAACGCAACTTACGACGCGCCGCCAGGTCCTGCTCACGGGTTTGGCAGCGTTGACGCTAACCGGTATGAACAAAGCGCTGGCAAAGGAAGAAGCCAAATCGCTGAAAACCACCAATTCCCACAGTAAAGTGGCCAAAAAATCCGGGGCAAAACGCATTGTTATGCTCGACCCGGGCCACGGTGGGATTGATACCGGTGCCATCGGCCACAACGGGTCGAAAGAAAAACACGTAGTGCTGGCTATTGCTAAAAACGTGCGCAGCATCCTGCGCAGCAACGGGATCGACGCCAGGCTGACACGCACCACGGACGAATTTATTCCGCTGTACGATCGCGTTGAGATAGCCCACCAGCACGGTGCAGATCTGTTTATGTCTATTCACGCGGATGGCTTCACCAGCCCAACCGCCGCAGGTGCTTCCGTATTCGCCCTGTCTAACCGCGGCGCAAGTAGCGCCATGGCGAAATATCTATCAGACAGAGAGAACGCCGCGGATGATGTAGCGGGCAGCAAAGTGAAAGACAAAGATCACTACCTGCAGCAGGTGCTGTTTGATCTGGTGCAGACCGACACGATTAAAAACAGCCTGACGCTCGGCTCGCATATCCTGAAGCAGATAAAGCCGGTGCATAAGCTGCACAGCCGCAACACGGAACAGGCAGCCTTCGTGGTGCTGAAGTCGCCGTCTATTCCGTCCGTGCTGGTTGAAACGTCGTTCATCACCAACCCGGGCGAAGAAAAATTGCTCGGCACCACCGCCTTCCGCCAGAAGATTGCCACCGCCATTGCCTCCGGCGTGATGAGCTATTTCAACTGGTTTGATAACCATAAAGTCCACGGTAAGAAGCGTTAATTTTTATGACTGAGCCCGATATCCACGCCGTAAAACAGTTCCTGCTCTCCCTGCAGGACAAGATATGCCAGCAGCTTTCCGCCCTTGATGGCGCTGTCTTCCAGGAAGACAACTGGCAGCGAGAAGGCGGCGGCGGCGGGCGCAGTCGGGTTTTGCGCGGCGGTGCGGTGTTCGAACAGGCTGGCGTTAACTTTTCTCACGTTCACGGCGACGCCATGCCGGCGTCGGCCACGGCCCACCGTCCGGAGCTGGCGGGCAGAAGCTTTCAGGCGATGGGCGTTTCGCTGGTGGTACACCCGAACAACCCTTATGTGCCAACCAGCCACGCCAACGTGCGCTTCTTTATTGCCGAAAAACCAGGTGCCGATCCGGTCTGGTGGTTTGGCGGCGGCTTTGACTTAACGCCTTATTACGGCTTCGAAGAAGATGCGGTGCACTGGCATCGCACAGCGCGCGACCTGTGCCAGCCGTTTGGTAACGACGTCTTCCCTCGTTATAAAAAGTGGTGTGACGACTACTTCTTTATCAAACACCGCAACGAGCAGCGCGGCATTGGCGGGCTGTTCTTCGACGATCTGAATAAGCCAGACTTTGACTACGGCTTCCGCTTTATTCAGGCCGTTGGGCAGGGGTATCTGGACGCCTATCTGCCGATTGTTGAACGCCGCAAAGATACTCCGTTCGGCGAGCGCGAGCGGGACTTCCAGCTCTACCGCCGTGGGCGTTATGTAGAATTTAATCTGGTGTGGGATCGCGGCACGCTGTTTGGCCTGCAAACCGGCGGGCGAACCGAATCGATTTTAATGTCGATGCCGCCGCTGGTGCGCTGGGAGTATGACTACCAGCCAGAAGAAGGCAGCCCGGAGGCTGCCCTGTATCGTGATTTCCTGCCGGTGAAGGAGTGGGTGTAGCTTTAGATTCTTTACCCTCACCCTAACCCTCTCCCTAAAAGGGAGAGGGAACAGATTCCGTACTGTGCTGCCTGTTGTTTTCCCCCTCGCCCCTCTGGGGTGAGGGGGCGTTCAGTCACAGCGGTGCGGTTTGCGCCTCCACAACCGCCAGCGCCACCATATTCACAATGCGGCGCACCGAAGCAATCGGCGTCAACACGTGAACCGGCTTCGCCACCCCCATCAGGACTGGCCCTACAGTCACCCCTTCAGAACTCGACACGCGCAGCAGGTTGTAGCTAATACGCGCCGCCTCAACGTTCGGCATGATCAGGATGTTGGCAGAGCCTTTCAGCGGGCTATCCGGCATACGCTCATGGCGAATACTTTCTACCAGCGCGGCATCCCCGTGCATCTCCCCGTCAATTTCCAGGTCAGGCGCACGCTCGCGCACCAGATCCAGCGTTTTGCGCATCTTGCAGGCCGCTTTGCTGTTGGAGGAACCGTAGTTGGAGTGGGACAGCAGCGCAACTTTCGGCTCAATGCCGAAGCGACGCACCGTTTCCGCCGCCAGCAGGGTGATTTCCGTCAGCTCTTCCGGCGTTGGGTCATCGTTCACATAGGTATCCGCGATAAAGGTGTTGCCGCTCGGCAGCAGCAGCGCGTTCATCGCCCCGGCAGCCTTCACGCCTTCACGGTAGCCAAACAGCTTCTCTACCACGTCAAAGTGCTCGTGATATTCGCCAATTGTCCCGCATATCAGCGCATCCGCTTCACCGCGATGCACCATGATCGCCCCGATCACCGTGGTGTTGCTGATCACCGCCCGCTGCGCCTGCTCCTGGGTAATCCCACGGCGCTTCATGATGTTGTAATACTCGTGCCAGTACTCTTTGAAACGCGGATCGGACTCGTTATTCACGATCTCAAAATCTTTGCCCGGCTGAATTTGCAGGCCCAGCTTTTTGATACGCATTTCGATAACGCTTGGGCGACCAATCAGGATAGGCTTCGCCAGCCCCAAAGTGATCAGCTCCTGCGTGGCATGCAGCACGCGGGCCTCTTCCCCTTCACTTAACACCACGCGCTTCGGCTCTTTGCGCGCCTGGGAGAAGATCGGCTTCATAAACAGGTTAGTTTTGTAGACAAACTCTTCCAGCTTCTCGCTGTAAGCATTGAAATCCTGAATCGGGCGCGTGGCCACGCCGGAGTCCATCGCCGCTTTAGCTACCGCAGGGGCAATTTTCACAATCAGGCGTGGGTCAAAAGGTTTAGGAATGATGTATTCCGGGCCGAACGTCAGTTCCTGCTCGCCGTAAGCAGAGGCCACCACGTCGCTTTGTTCAGCGTGAGCCAGCTCGGCTATCGCATGCACCGCAGCCAGCTTCATTTCTTCGTTAATAGCCGTCGCGCCCACGTCCAGCGCGCCACGGAAGATGAACGGGAAGCACAGCACGTTGTTCACCTGGTTCGGATAGTCCGACCGGCCGGTACAGATAATGGCTTCCGGACGCACTTCTTTCGCCAGCGGCGGCAGAATTTCCGGCTCAGGGTTAGCCAGCGCCAGAATCAGTGGCGCTTTGCCCATTTTCTTCACCATCTCCTGGGTTAGCACTTTCGGGCCGGAGCAGCCAAGGAAGATGTCCGCGCCTTCAATCACGTCGTCCAGCGTCCGCTTGCCGCTGTCCTCGACGGCATAGGCAGCTTTGGTTTCGGCCATGTTCTCTTCACGGCCTTTATAGATAACGCCCTTCGAGTCGCAAACCACGATGTTGTGTTTTTGCATTCCCAGCGCAACCAGCAGGTTCATACAGGCGATTGCCGAAGCCCCTGCGCCGGAAACCACCAGCCGCACATCGGTAATATTCTTTTCAACCACGCGCAGGCCGTTCAGCACCGCGGCGGTACAAATAATCGCGGTGCCGTGCTGGTCATCGTGGAACACTGGAATGTTCATGCGCTCGCGCAGCTTCTGCTCGATATAGAAGCACTCAGGCGCTTTGATATCTTCCAGGTTGATGCCGCCAAAGGTTGGCTCCAGCGCGGCTACCACGTCGATAAGCTTGTCCGGATC
Organism: Cedecea neteri; assembly: GCF_000758305.1. Taxonomy (NCBI): domain Bacteria; kingdom Pseudomonadati; phylum Pseudomonadota; class Gammaproteobacteria; order Enterobacterales; family Enterobacteriaceae; genus Cedecea; species Cedecea neteri. Next base: position 4,726,130 of record NZ_CP009458.1, read on the forward strand.
CATCTCATCAATTTCGATATCGAAGACGTCGATACCGGCGAATTTTTTAAACAGGACGCCCTTACCTTCCATGACCGGCTTGCCCGCCAGCGCGCCGATATTGCCCAGCCCGAGTACCGCAGTGCCGTTAGAAACCACGCCCACAAGGTTGCCGCGTGCAGTGTATTTGTAAGCGGCAAGCGGGTCCTTTTCAATTTCAAGACAAGGTGCCGCTACGCCAGGCGAATACGCCAGCGCCAGGTCACGCTGGGTAGCAAGGGGTTTGGTCGGAGAAACCTGGATTTTCCCCGGAATTGGAAACTCATGGAAATCGAGGGCACTTTGCTTCAGTTGTTCATCCATTGCATCGTTCCTTTTTGGGTCTTCTTTATTGTTACGTTAGCCGCCTAGTATCACGCGGGCACGTTTCGCAAACTTTGAAGGTAGCCATACTATTAAGATTAGGCGTGATTATTGTTAGCTAACTATAGAACCAATGTTAGCGGCTGCCCCGTCATCGCCCCCATCTGCTATGCTTTTGGGTTATGCAAAGCATTAATTTTCACGGCGAGCGACACGGAACGCTCAGGTAAGACGTTGCTTTTTCAAGGAGATAGTAATGAATCAGTTAGACAGCATTAAACAGTACACCACCGTGGTTGCCGACAGCGGTGATATCGACTCTATTCGCCACTACCAGCCTGAAGACGCCACCACCAACCCTTCACTGTTGTTAAAAGCCGCAGGGCTTGAGCAATATCAGCCGCTGATTGATGATGCCCTGGCCTACGGCAAACAGCGTGGCGGCAACAGGGAGCAAATTGTGGCCGAAGCCAGTGACAAACTGGCGGTCAATGTCGGTGCGGAAATTCTGAAAAGCATTCCGGGTCGCGTGTCCACCGAAGTGGATGCCCGTCTCTCCTACGACAAAGAAAAGAGCATCAGCAAGGCTCGTCGCCTGGTGGAGCTGTACGCCGAGCAGGGGATCGATAAATCGCGCATTCTCATCAAGCTGGCGTCAACCTGGGAAGGCATCCGCGCGGCGGAAGAGCTGCAAAAAGAAGGCATCAACTGCAACCTGACGCTGCTGTTCTCTTTCGCTCAGGCGCGTGCCTGTGCGGAAGCGGGCGTTTTCCTGATCTCCCCGTTCGTGGGCCGCATTTACGACTGGTATCAGGCACGTAAACCGATGGATCCGTATATCGTTGAAGAAGATCCGGGCGTGAAATCCGTGCGCAATATCTACGACTACTTCAAGCAACATAACTATGAAACCATCGTGATGGGTGCCAGCTTCCGTCGTAAAGAACAAATCCTTGCGCTGGCGGGCTGCGACCGACTGACCATCGCCCCTAACCTGCTACAACAGCTGCAGGACAGCGAAGAAGAGGTTGTCCGTAAACTGATTCCTTTCTCACAGGGCTTCCGTCGCCCGGCACCAATGAGCGAAGCGGAATTCCGTTGGGAACATAGCCAGGATGCTATGGCCGTGGAAAAACTGGCCGAAGGGATCCGCCTGTTCGCCATAGATCAACGCAAACTGGAAGACCTGCTCGCCGCCAAACTTTAACAAGACCTGGAGTGAAACATGTCATCACGTAAAGAGCTTGCCAACGCCATTCGCGCCCTCAGTATGGATGCGGTCCAGAAAGCCAATTCCGGCCACCCCGGAGCGCCCATGGGCATGGCCGATATCGCCGAGGTGCTGTGGAATGATTTCCTCAGCCATAACCCGTCTAACCCGCACTGGGCCAACCGCGACCGCTTCGTGCTGTCGAACGGCCATGCGTCGATGCTGCTTTACAGCCTGCTGCACCTGAGCGGCTATGACCTGCCGCTGGAGGAGTTGAAAAACTTCCGCCAGCTTCACTCCAAAACGCCCGGTCACCCGGAAGTGGGCTATACCCCCGGCGTGGAAACCACCACCGGCCCACTGGGCCAGGGGTTAGCCAACGCCGTGGGGATGGCGATTGCCGAGCGCACGCTGGCCGCGCAGTTTAACCAGCCGGGCCACGACATCGTTGACCACTACACCTATGTGTTCATGGGCGACGGCTGCCTGATGGAGGGGATTTCCCATGAAGTCTCTTCCCTGGCCGGGACGCTGGGCCTGGGCAAACTGATTGGCTTCTATGATCACAACGGGATTTCCATCGACGGGGAAACCGACGGCTGGTTTACCGACGACACGGCCAAACGCTTCGAGGCCTATCACTGGCACGTGATCCATGAGATTGACGGCCACGACCCGGCGGCGCTGAAAAAAGCCATTAAAGAAGCCCAGAGCGTGAAGGACAAACCGTCCCTCATTATCTGCCGCACCGTGATTGGCTTTGGTTCGCCAAACAAAGCGGGCAAAGAAGAGGCTCACGGCGCGCCGCTCGGTGAAGAAGAAGTCGCCCTGGCCCGCAAGCAGCTTGGCTGGAAATACCCACCGTTTGAGATCCCAAAAGAGGTTTATCACGCCTGGGATGCCAAAGAGGCTGGCGAAAAAGCAGAAGCCGCCTGGAAAGAGAAATTTGCCGCTTACGCAAAGGCACACCCTACCCTCAGCGCCGAATTTAAACGCCGTACCGAAGGTAAGCTGCCGGATAACTGGCAGAAAACGGCCCAAAGCTACATTGAACAACTGCAGGCGAACCCGGACAAAATCGCGACCCGCAAGGCTTCGCAAAATACTCTTAACGCCTTCGGCCCGTCGCTGCCGGAACTGTTGGGCGGCTCCGCCGACCTGGCCCCAAGCAACCTGACAATCTGGAAAGGTTCGAAGTCGATTAAAGAGGACACCGCCGGGAATTATATCCACTACGGCGTACGTGAATTCGGCATGACCGCCATTGCCAACGGTATCGCGCTGCACGGCGGCTTTATCCCTTACACCGCCACCTTCCTGATGTTTGTGGAGTACGCCCGTAATGCGGCGCGTATGGCGGCGCTGATGAAAGCGCGGCAGATCATGGTTTATACCCATGACTCCATCGGCCTTGGGGAAGATGGTCCGACTCACCAGGCCGTGGAGCAATTAGCCAGCCTGCGCCTGACGCCAAACTTCAGCACATGGCGCCCTTGCGATCAGGTTGAGGCCGCAGTGGCCTGGAAATCCGCGCTTGAGCGCCAGACCGGCCCAACTGCGCTGATCCTGTCTCGCCAAAACCTGGCGCAGATGGATCGTACGCCTGAGCAACTGAAAGCCATCAGCCGCGGCGGATATATTCTGAAGGACAGCGACGGCAAGCCGGATCTCATCCTGATTGCCACAGGCTCTGAGATCGAAATTACCGTTGAAGCCGCGGCAGCATTGAGCAAAGAAGGGCATAAAGTGCGCGTCGTGTCGATGCCATCCACCGACGTTTTCGATTCTCAGGATGAGGCGTATCAGGAATCCGTTCTGCCTTATGCCGTCCGTGCCCGCGTTGCGGTAGAGGCCGGTATTGCCGATTACTGGTACAAATACGTCGGCCTCAAAGGCGGGATTGTAGGTATGACAACCTTCGGCGAATCCGCCCCTGCTGGGAAGCTGTTCCCGTTCTTTGGCTTTACGGTAGAAAACATCGTAGCCACGGCGAAAAAATCACTCGGCAAGAAATAGCCTTACTCTGCCAGCCCTCTCCTTCCGGGAGAGGGTTTTCTTTTTTCAATGAGCCAACCTATTTGGTGACCCACAGCGTCGGCCAGCCGCCCGCTTTATGCCAGCCATCACAGGCGGGCTCTTCCGCATAGCGAACCAGTCGAAAACGCTGCCCATCAAAGCGCCAGCGCGTGGCCACCCCGCAATCGCCGGGCCCGCGCCCTTTTGCCAAAGTCGTTAGCTCTTTGCTGTGCACATCAAATCCAGCATTCATCAGTTCAAGTTCGGTGCTACCGCTGTCCGGCATAAAGGGTAACCGCAGGTGAATCGTCCTGGCGACAAACGGCTTTTGCCGGGAGATGACCCAGGCCAGAGACACCACGTTATAGGCGCCTGCTTCACAGCTGGTCAGCATCAGCGCTTTGTCGTCGGTCAGAGGGAAAACGCGCACTTCCCGGCGCTGTGGATCGAGTGAACACTGGCTGTTATTCATTCGCCATGTGCCGTAATCCAGCAAGTCGTTCAGTTCATCGTGTGAAAGCGGCGTTGATGCGGCCGTTGCTGCAGCCACTTCTTTCAGCGGCGGAGCCGGAGGCACGCTAAGCGGAGGCCCGTCACCTTTTTTAATCCACGCGGTTTCGCTGCCAATACGTTTTTGCTGGCTGTCGATAAACAGCAGCGCCGCTTTGAGTCCGCTGAGTGAAATGATGCCCATGCCGTCGGCAAGCGTAATTTTATCGCCGTTCACAATAGCGTTTAACAGAGCGTTAATCGCCTCCGGATTATTGGTCATCAAATGGTGAGGGGACACTTTCCATTCGTTGGGCTGGATAACGAGGGGCGTATCGTCGAGCCGCAGCCGCGGTGCTACAGGCGGGACTTTGACATCCGCACTCTCCATATTCCCCAGGTCGATGCGCAAACTAGCGTCAGTGCGAGCTCCGGCTCCCCGGGTAATCGTCATCACCAGCCCCTGATGCAGGCCAGTATTACGAGTGCTGCAAAAGTTCTGGTTATTGCAGGTTACCTGCCAGTCGGAAAACTGCTTTTGTGCCGGGGCTGCAAATGCAGCATTCGCCACCAGCAGTGCAAGCATGAGTAAGGAGGATATCCGATAGAACATTGAAGGCTGCCCTAAGAAGCGAAGCGTGAAAAACGTACGATGGTGCGACGTATATTCGGCCCACGAGACAGCCTGCTCAATCGGATTTGTCGGATAGCTTTATCGCAATATTAAAAATCACAATAACCTGATTTTATGGAGTTTTACCCCATAACATTGCGTAACTGTAGCTGTTGCAGCAGTATCACGGTCTTACCGTCGCGAATCTCACCGTTCTTCACCATCGCCATCGCCTGGCTAAACGGAATTTCCAGCACGTCGATATCTTCATCTTCCACGCCGCCGCCGGCCCCTTCTCTCTGAGCCTCGCTGTATTCCGCCAGATAGAAATAGACGATTTCGGTCACGCCGCCGGGAGACATATACAGCTCAAAGACTTTCTCAACTTCACCCACCTGAAAGCCCGTTTCTTCCATCGCCTCTTTGCGGGCGCAGACTTCCGGCTCATCGGCATCCAACAGCCCGGCACAGGCTTCTATCAGCATGCCGTCTTCATTCCCGTTAACCCAGGTCGCGACGCGGAACTGGCGTGTTAGCACCACGCTTTTCTTTTCGCGGTTATAAAGCAGAATGGTCGCCCCGTTGCCCCGATCATAAACCTCGCGCTTATGGCGCACGCTTTCAGCCCCGTTACGAGACAGGTCATAAGTAATATTGCGCAGGATGAAGTAGTTATCAGACAGGACTTTATCTTTGATGACTTCAATACGTAACGACATACGGTCTCCACAAGGCGGTAAGGGAGCCGATAATCATATGATGTTCTGTGAGCGTTGTCGCGCGGCGTTAGGTGTGTTTTTAGTGGGGTGATTTTCTTTATGTTAACCAGGAGTGGTTCCGTTCACTTATCGCTCAGCCCCCCTCACCCCGGCCCTCTCCCCAAAGGGAGAGGGAGAAAACAGGTGACAGAGAGTTTTTTTCCCCTCTCCCTTCCAGGGAGAGGGTTAGGGTGAGGGTAAAAAAAACCAGCAGCGATGTTGCGGTTTAAAACAGTGCTGAACATAAAGCAAGGCACCGTTCCGGCTTAAATCGCCTCAGTTTTCTCAAAACCCCGCCTCAACCTCTCGCATATCCGGCAGCTTATGCGCTATCCCTTTATGACAATCAATACAGGTTTTTCCGTCTTTGATCGCCTCATCGTGCATTTTGGCCGCCACGGTTTTCTGCGCGGTGAAATCCATATAGTCGAAGTTATGGCAGTTTCGACACTCCTGGGAGTTGTTGTTTTTCATCCGTCGCCACTCGTTTTGCGCCATCGCCAGGCGGTGATCGTCAAACTTCTGCGGCGTGTCTATCAACCCAAAAGCCTTAGCGTACAGTTCCTTGCTGGCCTGAATTTTACGGATCATTTTCGGCACCCATTCGTGCGGCACATGGCAATCCGGGCAGGTGGCGCGCACGCCGCTGCGGTTGTTGTAATGCACCGTGCCCATGTACTCCTCATACACGTTATTGCGCATTTCATGGCAACCGATGCAGAACTCTTCGCGGTTGGACATTTCCATCCCGGTGTTGAAACCGCCCCAAAAAATTATCCCGGCAGCAAAGCCGATGAGCAGCAACGTGCCGAGCGCTAACCGGCTCGGCCTGCGCCACCACTGCCACACGCGCTTAATGATGCCGGGTTGACGAGTTGATTTATCCATAACTTATTTCCCAAACCCTTTGGATGGCTCGAAGGTATTTTCAACAATCGGGGCAACATCTGCCTGAGGCACGTGGCATTGCAGACAGAAATAGCGGCGAGGTGCCACGTTCGACAGTACTTTGCCGTCGCTGTCCATAAAGTGCGTTGGGCTGACGCGCGGAGCCCCCGTGGTACGGTAACTTTCAACGCCGTGGCACTGCAGGCAGCGGTTGCTGGTCGGCGTCACCTGGTAGCCGTCCACGCTGTGCGGGATCATCGGCGGCTGGTTAACGTAGTTCAGCGCCATACGTTGCTGCTGCTTTGGCATCAGCACGGCCCCTTCCGGCGTGCCGGACACTTCAGGCGATTGCTTGAGATCCACGCCATTTGCCGCCCAAAGCGCCCCGCTGACAACCAGAGTGAATGCCGCTCCCCATTGAAACAACGCCTTCATCAGGCCTTGGTTATTCATGATTTAGCTCCCAGGCTCCATCGAATTGTTATTCTGAAAACACCCTTCGGACATTTAGCTATGCCGCGACCGAAGGGTATTGCGCGTTACACCTTCGCCAGCTTGACGGCGCACTTCTTGAAATCCGCCTCTTTAGAGAGCGGGTCGGTGGCGTCGAGCGTCAGGTTATTCACCAGTTGCGCGGCGTCAAAGAACGGCATGTAGACCAGGCCCCGGGGCGGCTTATTACGGCCACGAGTTTCGACGATGGAAACCACTTCCCCACGACGAGAAATCACCTTCACCTTGTCGCCACGGCGCAGACCGCGCTCCTGGGCATCCAGCGGATGCACAAACGTGACGGCCTCAGGGAAAGCACGATGCAGTTCCGGCACGCGACGCGTCATGCTGCCGGTATGCCAGTGCTCGAGCACGCGCCCGGTAGACAGCCACAGGTCGTACTCCTGGTCCGGGACTTCTGCCGCAGGCTCGAACGGCAGCGCGAAGATCACCGCTTTTCCGTCCGGTTTGCCGTAAAACTTGAAGCCTTCCCCGGCCTTAACGTACGGATCGTGGCCCTCGCTGTAGCGCCACTGGGTTTCTTTCCCGTCAACCACCGGCCAGCGCAATCCCCTGGCTTTGTGGTATTCATCAAACGGGGCCAGATCGTGCCCGTGCCCGCGGCCAAAGCTGGCATATTCCTCAAACAGGCCTTTTTGCAGGTAGAAGCCCAGCTCGCGGGATTCGTCGTTTAGCTGCTCCGCTGCCAGCTCGGTCAGCGGGTATTGACGCACTGCATCGCTGGCGAACAGCACGTCGAACAGGGTTTTGCCCCGGTATTCTGGTTTTTTCTCGAGAAGATCGGCAGGCCAGACATCCTCTACCTTGAAGCGTTTCGCGAAGGTCACCAGTTGCCAGAGATCCGACTTCGCCTCGCCCGGTGCGCTAACCTGCTGGCGCCAGAACTGCGTGCGGCGCTCGGCGTTGCCGTAGGCCCCTTCTTTCTCCACCCACATTGCCGTCGGCAGGATCAGGTCCGCCGTCAGCGCGCTGATGGTTGGATAAGGATCGGAAACGATGATGAAGTTGCGTGGATCGCGCCAGCCCGGCATACGCTCTTCAGTGATATTCGGCCCGGCCTGCATGTTGTTGTTGCACATCACCCAGTACACGTTGAGCTTGCCGTCTTTCAGCGCCCTGTCCTGCGCCACTGCGTGCAAACCCACTTTGGCTGGAATAGTACCGGCGGGCAGCTGCCAGGTTTTTTCGACGATTGCCCGGTGTTTTTCGTTGGTGACGACCATGTCTGCCGGTAAGCGGTGTGCAAAAGTGCCCACTTCACGCGCAGTGCCGCAGGCGGATGGCTGCCCGGTCAGCGAGAACGGCCCGCAGCCCGGCTGAGAGATTTTCCCGGTCAGCAGATGCAGGTTGTAAACCAGGTTATTCGCCCAGACGCCGCGCACGTGCTGGTTAAAGCCCATCGTCCAGTAGGAGATCACTTTCTTGTTCGGGTCAGCGTAGAGCTTCGCGAGCGCTTCAAGCTGGTCTTTCGGCACCCCGCTCATTGCAGCGGTTTTCTCCAGCGTGTACTCGGCGACAAACGTTTTGTATTCGTCGAAGCTCATCGGCTCGGATGCATCAGACCCCGGATTCTTCGCGGCCTTTTCCAGTGGATGCGTCGGGCGCAGCCCATAGCCAATATCCGTCACGCCGCGTCGCAGGTTAACGTGCTGCTTAAAGAACGACTCGTTCACCGCATTGTTCTGAATGATGTAGTTGGCGATGTAGTTCAGGATGGCCAGATCGCTTTGCGGCGTGAAGACCATACCGTTGTCCGCCAGCTCGAAGCTGCGATGCTGGAAGGTCGACAGTACGGCAACCTTGACGTTTTCATCGGAGAGGCGACGGTTAGCGATGCGCGACCAGAGCACCGGGTGCATTTCCGCCATGTTGGAGCCCCAAAGCACAAAGGCATCAGCCTGCTCAATATCGTCATAGCAGCCCATCGGCTCATCCATGCCGAAGGTGCGCATAAAGCCCACAACGGCAGACGCCATGCAGTGGCGCGCGTTCGGATCGATATTGTTAGAACGGAAGCCCGCCTTAAACAACTTGGCGGCGGCGTAGCCTTCCCAGACCGTCCACTGACCGGAACCAAACATGCCGATGCCGTCCGGGCCTTTCTCTTTCAGGGTGGCTTTGAATTTCTCTTCCATCACGTCGAAGGCTTTTTCCCAGCTTATCGGCTGGAACTCACCCTCTTTGTGGTACTGCCCGTCTTTCATGCGCAGCAGCGGCTGAGTGAGACGATCTTTTCCGTACATGATCTTTGGCAGGAAGTAGCCCTTAATGCAGTTCAGCCCTCGGTTGACCGGTGCTTCAGGGTCGCCCTGGCTTGCAACGACGCGGCCATTTTGGGTCCCTACCAGCACGCCGCAGCCGGTACCGCAGAAGCGGCACGGGGCTTTATCCCATTTAATGGCATCAGGTTTACCTACCACTGCACGAGCCACGCTCGGTGCGCTGAGGCCCGCCGCCGCGGCAGCTGCGGCAACGGCATTTGCTTTCATAAAGCTACGACGACTGAGTTTCATGGTGCTTCCTCACCTTGTTCATTCTGCTGGTGATAAACCAGCGACACCGCCAGCACGCCGGAGATATTGCGTGCCCGCTCAATTTGTTCCAGCAGCGTGTTGCTTTCGGCGGCCTCAATAACCACCGCAAGTTTGCCGCTGTCGATATCGTCAACCGCAACCTCGCTGCCCGGCAGCGAGTTGATCGCGCTGCGTACGGCAGCAACATGTTCAGGTCTGGCCTGAACCACCAGGCCGCATACGTGCCAGTCAGTGTGCATTTTGTGGCCTCAGGGTGATGGCTGACGTTGGGCAACCGGCAACACAAGCGCCGCAGCCGTGACAGGCAGACGAAAAGATCTGTGGACGGGAAACGTCCTGCAGAGTGGGGATAAACCGAATGGCCTGCGGTTCACAGGCATCTTCACAGCTGCGACATTCCACCTGGTGCCAGGCCAGACAGTTTTCGCCGAGCTGTAATGTCAGTGCCCAGGGTTGAGCTGATTGCGGGGCAAAAAGCCGCTGTGGGCAGGCGTCCGCGCACGCATAACAGAAGGTGCACTCACCCCGGTTAAAGTCGATTTCAGGATAGCCGCCCTGGCCACGACGAAGCACCCGGCTCTGACAGGCTGTAACGCAGCTATCGCAGCGCGTGCAGTCCAGAAGAAAATGGTTTTCATCGCCGCTCCACGGAGGGCGAATGGTGGGAGTAGAACTGTGCCAGCCCCCGGTCAGCAGGCCGCGACGGGTCAGTTTAGCCATTGGGCAGATCCTTGCTCAAAATGCCCGGCAAGATCGCCACCGGGTAGAAACGTTATTCTTTTTATCCGCGTATTCTTTGCGGTTATACGGCACTTAAGGTATGCGACGAGGGGTTACAAAAGCATCCCCATAAAGGAGTAAATGCTGTTGTTGGATCAAAGAGGTGAACGGTTTCGGCACGACGGAGATAAGTCCGAAGATGTAAGGCAGACGTTATGATGTGGCAAAGCTTGCGTTAAATACGGCAGCATTTTTCGCGCCGGGGCGAAAAAGTCACCGCCAGGCGTTTGCGTCCAGGGCAGATTCTGGTAGGTTTCGCTCCACCGCATACTTTAAAGGGTTATTCCCCAGTGACAGTCAAACGCTCGGTCTCCACCAGCCTTGCCCGCGCTTTCTTTTCGATCGTTTTACTGTCGTTGCTTTCCACCGGCATCGCGATGCTGACGCTCGCCAGCAGCCTGAAGGATGCGGAAGCGGTGAATATTGCGGGCTCGCTGCGTATGCAGAGCTACCGTCTGGGCTACGATCTTCAAAGTAACCCAAGAGCTATTGCGGCCCATTTACAGCAGTATCAGCAGTCGCTGGACTCCCCAACATTGCAGCAGCTTAATCGGTTTTGGGTGCCCGATGAGGTAAAAAACCGCTATAACGCTCTGCAGCATGCCTGGCAGCAAATGCAGCAGCATATTCTGAACGAAGACATCGACTGGTATCGCTACAACATCGCCGCCTACGTGGAACAAATCGACCTGTTTGTGCTGGCGCTGCAGCATTATGCCGAGCGAAAAATGATGCAGGTTGTCGCGGCTTCGGTGGTGGGTTTTATGGCTATTTTCACCCTGGTTTTCTTCGCTTTGCGTCGCATCCGCCAGCAGGTGGTTATGCCGCTCAATGCCATGGTGGAGGCGAGCAAAGCCATTGAACGCGGCGAGTTTACGCCGCCCAGGCTCGACCGCTCATTACCCAATGAGCTGGGTGCCCTGGCGCAGGCCTTTATCCGCATGACGGATGAACTGCAAAAACTCTATCGCTCCCTGGAGCAGCAGGTGGAGCAAAAAACCCTACGCCTGCAGGAAGCTAACCGCATGCTCGAAGTGCTGTACAGCTGCTCTAAGGCGCTGAACGTCAGCACCATCAATCGCGACTGCTTCGTGCAGATCCTGCAAATCATCCATCAGAATGAGGAAGTCAGCGCCCTGGAAATGCAGGTCGGGGAAAACTGGCGTCTGACGGAAGGCTCCCCGGTAGCTGGCGAGGAATGGCATGCCCTGCCGCTGGTTCAGCAGGACAGCGCTTTTGGCACACTGCGCTGGCAGTCACCGGGGAGCTCCCCTTCCCCACAGCTGATGAAAAGCGTGGCCACCATGCTGGGGCGAGGCGTGTACTTTAATCAGGCGCAAAAACACTACCAGCAACTGCTGCTCATGGAAGAACGAGCGACGATTGCCAGGGAGCTGCATGACTCTCTGGCGCAGGTTCTGTCTTATCTTCGTATCCAGCTGACGCTGCTTAAGCGCGCGGTGCCCGAAGAAAACCAGCCTGCGCAGCGAATTGTCGGGGACTTTTCCCAGGCCTTAAACGACGCCTATCGCCAGCTACGCGAGCTGCTCACCACCTTCCGCCTGACGCTGCAGCAGGCGGATTTACCTGCTGCACTACACGAGCTGCTGGAGCCGCTGCGCGAGCAAACCCAGGCAGAGATTAGCCTGAAATGCAGCCTGCCGACTCAGGTTCTGGACGCTTCCCAGCAAATCCACCTGCTGCAAATCATCCGGGAGGCGGTACTGAACGCAATTAAACATGCCAATGCCAGCCACATTGAGGTTGTTTGCCGCTCAGAAAACGGCGGGCATTACGCTTCGGTATTTGACAACGGGTACGGCATTGCCAGCCTTGAAGAACCCGAAGGTCACTACGGGCTGAATATCATGCACGAACGCGCAGAGCGGCTTGGCGGCCAACTGACGATATCCCGCCCGCCAGAGGGCGGAACGCGAGTAGAAGTCCACTTTACCTCTGCGACTTCGGCTGCCGCCGGGAGCCATAACAATAATTAGCTTTATTCAGGAGTTAGCAATGTCTGAGAAAACGGTATACCAGGTTTTAATCGTGGACGATCATCCGCTGATGCGGCGTGGAGTGCGTCAGTTGCTTGAACTGGACAGCACGTTTACGGTCGTAGGTGAAGCCAGTAGCGGTGCGGAAGCCATCAGTTTAGCGAATCGACTGTCGCCGGATTTGATTCTGCTCGACCTGAACATGAAAGGCCTGAGCGGCCTCGATACGCTCAACGCCCTGCGCCGGGACGGGATCAGCGCCCGCGTGGTTATTCTGACCGTGTCCGACGCCCGCAGCGATATCTTCACGCTGATTGATGCCGGGGCTGATGGCTATTTGCTGAAAGACAGCGATCCGGAGGTTTTGCTGCAGGACATTCACCGCTGCCTGACGGGTGAGAAAGCATTTAGCGAGCAGGTACGCGAGTACCTGAACGACCGTGGAAGCAAGCGGCAGAGCAGCGATCCGTTTGCTATTCTCACTGAGCGTGAGCTGGACGTATTGTCTGAGGTAGCCCGCGGGCTGTCGAATAAGCAAATCGCCAGCGGGCTGCATATTTCTGAAGAGACGGTAAAAGTGCATATCCGTAACCTGCTTCGTAAGCTGCAGGTGAGGTCACGCGTCGCGGCCACGGTGCTATTTTTGGAAAGTCGGGGTTAAAACGACCCAATAAACGGTATGGTTACAAATCCTGCCAATTCCAAAGCATATTTACACTATCTCCTAAATTTCTCCACGTTTGACTAAGCGGTTAAAGCTACAGTGATGCGGTTATTGATAACAATTAGAAGCTTTTAAGGGGTCCTGACCGCATGGCGAATTTTTTCATTTCTCGCCCCATTTTTGCCTGGGTGCTGGCAATTTTGCTTTGCCTGACCGGGGCACTGGCTATTTTTTCACTGCCCGTCGAGCAATATCCCGACCTTGCGCCGCCCAACGTAAGGATCACCGCCAACTATCCGGGTGCTTCCGCGCAAACACTGGAAAACACCGTCACGCAGGTGATAGAGCAAAGCATGACCGGCCTGGACAACATGATGTATATGTCGTCCCAAAGCAGCAGCGCCGGTCAGGCCACCATTACCCTGAGCTTTAAGGCCGGGACAGACCCGGATTCTGCGGTACAGCAGGTGCAAAACCAGCTGCAGTCTGCGGTAAGAAAACTGCCGCAGGACGTGCAAACTCAGGGCGTCACGGTGAACAAAACCGGCGACACCAACATTCTGATGGTGGCCTTTGTTTCTACCGACGGCAGCATGGATAAGCAGGACATCGCCGACTACGTCGCCAGTAACGTGCAGGACCCGATGAGCCGCGTGAACGGCGTCGGCAGCGTTGATGCTTACGGCTCGCAGTATTCCATGCGTATCTGGCTCGACCCGAATAAGCTCATCAACTACCAGATGACCACCCAGGATGTAGTCACCGCCATCAAATCCCAGAATGCGCAAATTGCCGTGGGTCAGCTTGGCGGCACCCCGGCGCTGGACAAACAGGCGCTGAACGCCACTATCAACGCCCAGTCGCTCCTGCAAACACCGCAGCAATTCAAAGACATTACGCTGAGGGTGAATCAGGATGGCTCTCTGGTCACGCTGGGGGATGTGGCAGATGTAGAAATGGGTGCGGAGAAATATGACTTCCTGAGCACCTACAACGGGCAGCCCGCTTCCGGGCTGGGCATTAAGCTGGCTTCCGGTGCCAACGAAATGGAAACCGACAAGCTGGCCCGCGCCAAAATTGAAGAACTTTCGCAGTTTTTCCCGCATGGCCTGGAAGCCAAAATCGCCTACGAAACCTCCCCGTTTGTTAAAGCCTCAATCACCGACGTAGTGAAAACGCTGCTGGAAGCGATTCTGCTGGTGTTCCTGGTGATGTACCTGTTCCTGCAAAACTTCCGCGCCACGCTGATCCCAACGATTGCCGTGCCGGTGGTGCTGCTCGGCACCTTTGCCGTGCTGTATGTCTTCGGCTACAGCATTAACACGCTGACGATGTTTGCCACCGTGCTGGCTATCGGCCTGCTGGTGGATGACGCCATCGTGGTGGTAGAAAACGTCGAGCGAATTATGAGCGAGGAAGGCCTCTCCCCTCGGGAGGCAACGCGTAAATCGATGGGGCAGATCCAGGGCGCGCTGGTCGGCATCGCCATGGTGCTGTCCGCCGTGTTCGTGCCGATGGCCTTCTTCGGCGGCACAACCGGGGCGATTTACCGTCAGTTCTCGGTCACCATCGTAGCCGCCATGGTGCTGTCAGTGTTGGTGGCGATGATCCTTACGCCAGCTCTGTGCGCAACCATTCTTAAACCGCTGCATAAAGGCGAACATCACGGCCAGAAAGGTTTCTTTGGCTGGTTTAACCGCACTTTTAACCGCAGCGCCGAACGCTACGAAAATGGCGTGGCCAGAATCCTCGCCCGCAGCCTGCGCTGGATGCTGATTTATGCCCTGCTGCTTGGCGGCATGGTGTTCCTGTTCCTCAAACTGCCGACGTCATTCCTGCCCCAGGAAGACCGCGGCGTGTTCACCACTTCAGTGCAGCTTCCGAGTGGCGCAACGCAGCAGCAGACAACCAAAGTGGTGCAGCAGGTAGAACAGTATTACCTCACCAAAGAAAAAGACAACGTCGTGTCGGTGTTCTCCACCATTGGCGCAGGCCCTGGCGGGAACGGGCAAAACGTGGCGCGCATGTTTATTCGCCTGAAAGACTGGGACGAACGCAGCGCCGACGGCAGTTCGTTTGCCATCATCGAACGGGCAACTAAAGCCTTTAATAAGATCAAAGAAGCGCGCGTCATTGCCAGCAGCCCGCCAGCGATTAACGGTCTCGGTAACGCCGCAGGTTTTGATATGGAACTGCAGGATCACGGCGGCGCGGGGCACGATGCACTTATGCAGGCACGTGACCAGCTGTTGGAGATGGCCGGCAACAACCCGCAGCTGACGCGAGTCCGCCACAACGGTCTGGACGACAGCCCGCAGCTGCAAATCGATATCGATCAGCGTAAGGCTCAGGCGCTGGGTGTCTCCATTGACGACATCAATAACACCCTACAAACCGCCTGGGGCTCAAGCTATGTGAATGACTTTATGGATCGCGGCCGCGTGAAGAAAGTGTATGTCCAGGCCGCGGCCAAATACCGCATGCTGCCGGACGATATCAACAGCTGGTATGTCCGTAATAAAACCGGCAGCATGGTGCCGTTCTCCGCCTTTGCCACTTCCCGCTGGGAAACCGGCTCGCCTCGTCTGGAACGCTACAACGGCTATTCCGCGCTGGAAATTGTCGGTGAAGCGGCACCTGGGTTAAGTACCGGCACCGCGATGGACATTATGGAACAATTGGTCAGCAAGCTGCCTAACGGTTTCGGTCTTGAGTGGACAGGCATGTCCTACCAGGAACGCCTCTCCGGCGCACAGGCACCTGCCCTGTATGCTATTTCACTGCTGGTGGTATTCCTGTGTCTCGCGGCGCTGTACGAGAGCTGGTCCGTACCGTTCTCCGTCATGCTGGTCGTGCCGCTTGGGGTGATTGGCGCCCTGTTCGCTACCTGGATGCGGGGCCTTGAGAATGATGTTTACTTCCAGGTCGGGCTGCTAACGGTGATCGGGCTTTCGGCAAAAAACGCTATTTTGATCGTCGAATTTGCCAACGACCTGAACGCCAAAGGCCAGGACCTGGTTGCCGCCACGCTTGAGGCCTGCCGCCAGCGACTCCGCCCGATATTAATGACGTCCTTGGCGTTTATTTTCGGGGTTCTGCCGATGGCAACCAGCACCGGGGCGGGCTCCGGCAGCCAGCATGCGGTAGGCACCGGCGTGATGGGCGGGATGATCTCCGCCACCGTGCTGGCCATCTTCTTTGTGCCGCTGTTCTTTGTGCTGGTGCGCAGACGCTTCCCGCTCAAAGAGCACCACGACTAAACTCGCGGGCAATAAGCCACAAAAAAGGCGGCCTTTTCAGGTCGCCTTTTTGCTGATGTTCGCAGAGTATTCAGTACCAGAATATCGCGCCGTTGCTTTTTATGCCGGAACGCTTATTTGCGCAACATACCTTCGATAAAGTCTTTCCACTGCCCTAATTCGTGCTCGATCATAACCGCCTCTCTTGATGTTGGCGCAAGTATACGCGGATATATCCTGCAGTTGAACTTTTTTTGAGCGGTCAACTGTTGAGCAACATCACAAATATATCGTTAGCAGAATAACGGTTTAGCGCTGAATCGTGGCTCGATAATTCCCCTCACCTGCGGCAAAATGGTTGCCCTCTGGCAAACTAAAACGGAACCGACCGCCACTATGATCACCATGTACGGTATTAAAAACTGTGACACCATCAAAAAGGCGCGCCGCTTTTTAGAAGCTAATGGCGTGGATTACCAGTTTCACGACTATCGAGCTGACGGGCTGGATGCAGCGCTGCTGAACAGTTTTATCGCTGAGCTTGGTTGGGAAGCGCTGCTAAATACGCGTGGTACAACATGGCGCAAGCTGGATGAAGCCCATCGCGCATCCATTAATGACGCACAAAGCGCGGCGGCGCTGATGCTGGAGATGCCGGCAATCATCAAACGCCCATTGCTCTGCGCGCCCGGTCAGCCTATGCTGCTGGGTTTCAACGAAACTCATTATCAGCAGTTTATCAACGAGGTATAGTCTTATGTCCTGCCCGGTTATTGAGCTGACGCAACAGCTTATTCGTCGTCCTTCCCTGAGCCCCGATGATGCCGGTTGCCAGGCGCTGCTGATTGAGCGCCTGCGCGCGATTGGTTTTACCGTTGAACACATGGATTTTGGCGACACCCAGAACTTCTGGGCCTGGCGTGGGCAGGGTGAGACGCTGGCGTTTGCCGGGCATACCGACGTGGTGCCATCAGGGGATGCCGACCGCTGGATCAACCCGCCGTTTGAACCCACGATTCGCGACGGGATGCTTTTTGGCCGCGGCGCGGCGGACATGAAAGGTTCGCTGGCGGCGATGGTCGTGGCGGCTGAACGTTTTGTCGCCCAGCACCCCAATCATAAAGGCCGCCTGGCGTTTCTGATCACCTCCGATGAAGAAGCCAGCGCGACCAACGGCACCGTGAAGGTTGTTGAAGCTCTGATGGCGCGACGCGAGCGTCTGGACTACTGCCTGGTTGGCGAGCCGTCCAGTACCGAAGTCGTTGGCGACGTAGTGAAAAACGGCCGTCGCGGTTCCCTGACCTGTAACCTGACCGTTCATGGCGTCCAGGGCCACGTTGCTTATCCGCATCTGGCAGATAACCCGGTGCATCGCGCAGCGCCAATGCTGGCAGAGCTGACGGGCATTGAGTGGGATAAGGGCAATGAGTTCTTCCCGGCCACCAGCATGCAGATTGCCAACGTGAAGGCTGGCACCGGCAGCAACAACGTTATTCCGGGCGACATGTTTGTTCAGTTTAACTTCCGCTTCAGCACCGAGCTGACCGATGAGGACATCAAGCAGCGCGTCGTCGCCCTGCTGGATAAACACGATCTGCGCTATACCGTTGAATGGTGGCTCTCCGGCCAGCCGTTCCTGACGTCACGCGGTAAGCTGGTCGATGCGGTAGTGAACGCCGTTGAGCACTATAATGAAATTAAACCGCAGCTGTTAACCACGGGCGGTACATCAGACGGGCGCTTTATCGCGCGCATGGGGGCTCAGGTTGTTGAACTGGGGCCGGTGAATGCCACCATTCATAAAATCAATGAATGCGTCAACGCCGCCGACCTGCAGCTGCTGGCCCGGATGTATCAGCGCATTATGGAACAGCTTGTCGCCTGACGGGCAGCCAACTGAAGAGGTATCAGCATGGAATGGCTATCGCATTACTGGTGGATTATCGTCCTGGTGTTATTGCTGGGGATTTTTATTAACGTCATTAAAGACCTGAACCGAATCGATCCGAAGAAGTACATGGCAGACAAGCCTGAACTTCCGCCACATCGTGATTTTAACGATAAGTGGGATGACGAGGACGACTGGCCTAAGAAGAAATAGCAGTATGCCTCACTCCGGGCGATTCCGGAGTGAGGCGAATATTTACAGCAGCTCTATCAAATCATCATCTTTCGGTGCCGCGCCACCGCTCAAAGCCTCATCGAAATAGTGCTTCGGCACGGTGTAACGCAGGTGATCCAGCGCCGCCTTCATGCTGCGGTCATCGATCGCATGCCCCAGATCGTCAATCAAATCCAGCGTTACGTCCCCGCCCAGGCTAAGTAGCTTCTCGGCGGCGTCCACCGCGTGTGTCGCGTGGATCACTTTGTCGTTGTCGCCGTGAATCAGATGGATCGTGGTGCTGGTCGAGGCCTGCTGCGGCAGTTCCGCGTAACGCCCGCTAAAGGCGATAACTCGTGCTGCAAGGCCAGGCTGAGTCTTAATGCTCTCCAGCGCCATAATGGCCCCCTGCGAGAAGCCAATCAGCGCCGTAGCCGTTGGCGGTACACCGCTTTGCCGCTGCCAGTCATGCACTGCTTCAATAAATCCCGGCATCGCGGCATCCACGCGCTGCTGACGGTTTTCTTCCGTTACGCCAGCCACGGAAAACCACTCCCGACCTGCACCGCTTAGACCAGGGCCGCTAATACTGACCACCAGTGCGTCAGGAAACTCTGGCGCAAACCAGCTCCCGATTTCGCCCATGGCTTTAGCCGTGTCGCCTACACCGTGGAACAGCAGTATCAGTTGGCTGGCCAGCGCTACGGGGCTTTGGACAACAAAATGGTCATGTTTCATGGCTTTCTCCTGGTTAATGGAGACAACTATACGCCGACGCATGGGGATGACCATGCCGTTTCATTGAACAAGTTAGTGGAATTTTTGCAATTGCATAATGCCGTTGTGCAGCTCAGCCGTGCGATCCCGATCGAGATTTTCTAACGCGCTTTGGGCTTCCTGACGCATCAGCGCAAGCAAGGCTTTTTTACCGGAAAGCCCCAGACGCTGGCTGAGTACCTCGTTGTTTTCATGTTGCTGCAGCCGCCCTCGAAGCGCATGCAGCGGTAAAACGGACGCCAGCAAAAGGCGATTCAACGCCCCCAGGCAGGCTTCCAGCGGACGATGGGCGAAGGCAAAACCGGATAACTCTTCCCAGTCCTCTGGCAGCAAAGCAGGCGGAGAACACTCAGGCAAAGGCAAAGACAGCTCGAGCCACGCTTTCTGCCACGGCCAGTCTCGCTGTAACCGTTGCTGCTCATTTTCCATCAACGACTGGCCTTCTCGCGTCAGCGGCAATAACGCCATGGCGCTGTAGCAACCGCTGCTGGCTTCTTTGTGGCTACCGATTCGCACCAGCTCAAACCCGCAGCGCTGCCAGAAACGCAACAGTTCATCGGTATAGCCGAAGCTGACCGAGAGATAATCATAACAATGATTTACGGCCTGCCGTGCATGTTCAATCATGCTGGCCCCAATATGCTCGCGCTGGCGCAGAGGGTGAACCGCAATGCGGCTGACGCGCAATCCACGCAGAGTGGCGGCCAGCGGGCTGCCACCGTGCGCCGCCAGTGATTGCGCCACAAGATTACCTCTCGGGCGCCGGAACCCGGCCCACACGCTGCGGCTTAGATTTTTATCGAGCCCGCCCTCTTCGACCAACCACAAGGCACCTGCGCACTGTTCTTCGATATTGGCCGCGATAAAACTCTGGCCGGGCGCATCAAGCATCCGCCGCCAGTCGAGCGGCGTGGTACGGTAATGCGCGCCTGAAAGCAGCCGGTACATCTTCTTTAATTGCTCAGGCTTTCGCCGCCAGTCGGCCTGCTCAACAACTTGTAAAACAGGATCGCCTTGCGGGAATTGATCCAGATCCGGCTCATCGAAAAGCATGATCCTGTCAACCATCAGCTCCAGCGGATCGTTCAGCGCCCAGCGGATCGGCGTATTCAGCGTGAAGCGCT
Organism: Cedecea neteri; assembly: GCF_000758305.1. Taxonomy (NCBI): domain Bacteria; kingdom Pseudomonadati; phylum Pseudomonadota; class Gammaproteobacteria; order Enterobacterales; family Enterobacteriaceae; genus Cedecea; species Cedecea neteri. The sequence goes on from NZ_CP009458.1 coordinate 4,746,175, forward strand.
TGAGTGACGGAAACGCCGCGCAGAACTTCAGTAAAAAACCTCGCCCGGTTCCCTCATACCCTTGCACCGTCGTGGTCAGCAAAACGCGAGGAAAACGCTCAATTAGCTGGCGTAGCAACGGGGCCGGAATAGCGGCGGCCTCGTCCACAATCAGCCAGTCATATGCCGCTAATTCACGCTCTGCGGCCAGCGCGTCCGGGGCCATAAAGTGAAATGATTCGCCCGCATAGCTTGCCAGCACGTCGGTGGCAGCCTTCGCAGGCGCTGTCACAAGACAAGCACCTGGTGTCCGGCCAACCAGCATGCCCGCCAGAGCCGATTTCCCCCGGCCTCTGGCCGCCGTCACCACCGCTACGCCGCTCAGCATCCCGGACAAATTATCAAGAATAGCGGCCTGCTCTTGCTCCGGCGCACCGCTGGCGGGCTGCCAGACCGGGCGGTGAGCAAAAGGATTCAGGGAGAGTGACTCATGCTGCTGCCAGAGTACGACTTCTGAGTCCTGGTGTATGCAGTACTGAAGATGGGCAACAAAATGGGGGGTCGGAATCGCCTGCGGCACATCGCTCCAGCGGCTGGAATCTTCGTCCGGCAGCGAAGCCCAGCGCGACCAGTCCGGCGTCAGCAGCAGCAGCCAACTGCCCGCTTTGAGCATCCCGGAAAGCGCAGCGAAGGCGGCAGCGTCCAGCCCTCGCCTGGCATCAAAAACGGCATGCTGAAACTCACGCCCAAGCATGCTGCGAACAGCCGAGGGCGCGCAATGCAAAGGCAGCTCGGGTGAAGGGCCAACCCACAGCCAGTCTCCGGGCAAAGAAGCCGATAGCGTAACAACCTGCTCGCTGCTCCACTGGCTATGACCGGCCAGCACCATCAACCGGCGGATGCCCGCCAGCTGCATATGCGCCGTCGCCTGCTGCATCGGCGCGATGAAAGTTGCTGCGGTCATCGATTAACGGAGCGTATTGCCGAAGGTGTTGCACTGGGCAGGATCGCCGCTGTCAAAACCCCGTTTGAACCAGGTATAGCGCTGCTCGGAAGTACCATGGGTAAAGCTGTCTGGCACCACCCGGCCCTGGCTTTGCTGCTGCAGGCGGTCGTCACCAATGGCTTCGGCAGCATTGAGTGCTTCTTTCAGGTCACCTGAATCAAGCACCTGCTGTTTCTGCATGCTGTTACCCCAGACACCGGCGAAACAGTCGGCCTGAAGTTCCATTTTCACCGACAGGCGGTTAGCTTCGGCCTGAGAGGCATTCTGCTGAAGCTGGCGTACTTTCGGTTCAATGCCCAACAGCTTCTGCACATGGTGGCCGACTTCGTGAGCAATGACGTAGCCCTGAGCGAAATCCCCGCTCGCGCCAAGCTTGTCGCGCATGTCGTCGTAGAAAGAGAGGTCGATATAGACGGTGCTGTCCGCCGGGCAATAGAACGGCCCCATCACGGACTGACCGGTACCGCAGCCGGTGCGCGTTGCCCCGCGGTACATCACCAGCTTAGGCTGCTGGTAGGTGCGTCCCATTTTCTGGAAAATCTCACCCCAGGTATCTTCGGTTGTCGCCAAAATGACCGAGGTAAACTTTGCCGCTTCATCATCTTTCGGGCTGATGGAGCGCTGCTGGGAAGACTGCTGAGAAACCGGCGGCTCGCCGGACAGGAAGGAAGTAAGATCGACGCCGTAATAGCTTGCCACAATAACCACGACCAGCAGCACCAGGCCACCTTTTCCGCGTGGGATTCGGAAACCACCACCGCCCATACTCATGCCGGGGCCGGAGGCGTCATTGCGCCTGTCTTCTACATTGTCGCTTTCGCGACGTCCTTGCCAACGCATACGCTCGTCCTCACTCACAATTCACAACGTGTAATGGAATACTCGTCATACTTCAAGCCGCAGCTGCGTTGGCCGCACCCGTTCACCTCAGTCACATAGTTAGCTATGCTCCTGAGGACTCACGGCCTTGCCGCCTTGCTGCAACTTGAATTAGTTAGAGTATAGATCGTAGGTGGTTACCGGCAGGATTACCATAAGAACAGGCAGCGAAAAAACAGGGTGCGCAAAAACGCACCCCATTGCGCAACGTAAACGATTGCGTGGTTAGTCTAATTTAACGCCGAGACGGTGAGCAACTTCCTCATACGCTTCAATCAGGCCACCCAGGCTCTGGCGGAAACGGTCTTTGTCCATTTTATCAAGCGTTTGCTTGTCCCACAGGCGGCTGCCGTCCGGGGAAAACTCGTCACCCAGCACCACTTCGCCTTTGAACAGCCCAAACTCCAGCTTGAAGTCAACGAGGATCAGGCCAGCGTCATCAAACAGCTTGCTCAGCACGTCGTTAGCTTTGTAGCTCAGTTCACGCATGCGGGCCAGATTCTCTTTGCTCACCCAGCCAAAGGTTTCGCAGTAAGATTCATTGACCATCGGGTCATGCATGGCGTCGTTTTTCAGGAACAGATCGAACAGTGGTGGGTTCAGCTCAATACCTTCTTCAATACCAAGGCGCTTAACCAGTGAACCCGCGGCGCGGTTACGAATCACGCATTCTACCGGCACCATGTCGAGCTTCTTCACCAGCACTTCGTTATCAGACAGCAGCGCTTCCATCTGGGTTGGGATGCCCGCTTCTTCCAGCTTGGCCATAATGAAATGGTTAAACTTGTTGTTTACCATGCCTTTACGGTCGAACTGCTCGATGCGCGCCCCATCACCTGCTGACGTATCGTTACGGAATTCGAGCACCAACAGATCCGGGTTTTCCGTACTGTAAACGGTCTTCGCTTTGCCGCGATACAACTCAGCTTGCTTTTGCATCTTTCTTACTCCAGGTATAGCGATCGCTTGCGCAATCGAAGGGGTTTACCCGTCATACTTCAAGCTGCATGTGCGTTGGTTGCACCTGTTAACTCCGGTCACATAGTTAGCTATGCTCCCGGAGATTTCCAGGCTTACCGCCTTCCTGCAGCTCGAATTATTTAGGGTATCTACATAGGCCTAAATAAGAAGGGCCGGAATTAACCGGCCCTTCTGTGTTACTTGCTGAATGCTGCCTGGAAGACAGCGACCAGCGCATCGTTCTGAGACTGCGTCAGCGGGTGCCCTTTCGGATCGATGAACTGCAGGCTACTGCGGTTATCGAGGTCGCCAACCTGCAGCTTATAGTCGCCGTTGGTTAAACCTGGGTCTTTCGCCCCCAGGTCGCTCCAGCTGCTGTCAGACAGTGCTTTATAGGTCACTGCGATATTGCCCTGAGAACGGGTGGTATCGGTGACTTTCATGCCCGCTTTTTCAAGCGCAGCCGGCAGGCGGTTCCACACCACGTTAAACGGCGCGCGAACAACCAGCATTGGCAGCCCGGTATCATCCGCGGCGCTCTGCACATCAAGCTGCGCTGCGCTGCGGTTGTCCTGCGCATTCTGGCGGGTCGTTTCAGACTTATCGAGACCGGCACTGATGATATTCAGCATTTGCGCGCTGTAGCGCTGCAGAGATGAAGCATCCGCCACTGGCTTGCCGCCCTGCTCCAGATTCAGCAGCTTAACGACAACGGACTGCTGGTAACCCTGAGGCTGCACGCTAATCTGGTAACGCCCACGGTATTGCACGTCTTCGTCAGCGCGGTTCCACTGAACCCAGTCAGTTGTCAGGGTCTGGCTGGCATCGTTGCGTTGCGCAATAGCGTAGTTCCCTGATTGCAGGATACTCACCACCTGAGGCCACAGCCCGCTCGCCTTGTTAGCTTCAACCTGCAGCGTGGCGGTATCACCGGTGAACTGAGTGCGAGCCCCGTTTACCAATGCCAGCGCCTGCGCCGGTGGGCGAATATCCAGCTGCTTGCCTACAGCACCGCTGCCGTTGGTGACCGGAACGTTGTAGTCGCCATTCTGAATCGGCAGGATCATCCCGGCCGGAGAGTGAATTTCCGCGAGTGGGGTTGCATCCAGGTAGGACTCATCGCCGCTAACCTGACGCTTGTAACGCTGATCGGAACTGCACGCCGCTAACAGCATGGCGAGCGAAACAACAGCAACTTTTGCCACCGTCGACTTCTGTACTGAGTAAGCCATCAAATCTCCCTAAGCTTTACAGCAGACCGGCATGCTTAAGCGCGCTGATAATCACCGGGCGACTGGCGTCGGTCAGCGGCGTCATCGGCAGGCGTAAGGTATCGGTTGCCACAAGACCCAACTCCCTCGCGGCCCATTTCACCGGAATAGGGTTAGGTTCTACAAACAATTTATGGTGCAGCGGCATCAGACGCTGGTTAATTTCGCGAGCCTGTGCAAATTGCCCTGAGGTGGCCAGTTTACACATTTCTGCCATTTCACGCGCGGCTACGTTTGCGGTTACGGAAATCACGCCGTGGCCGCCAAGCTGAATGAAGTCCAGCGCGCTGGCGTCATCACCGCTCACCAGGATGAAGTCATCTTCAACCAGCTCTTTGATCTGGTTTACGCGGCTTAAGTTCCCGGTGGCTTCTTTGATACCGATAATATTTTTGATTTTCGCCAGGCGGCCAACAGTTTCCGGCAGCATGTCACAGCCGGTACGCGACGGCACGTTATACAGCATCTGCGGCAGATGGGTGCTTTCAGCAATCGCTTTAAAGTGCTGGAACAGCCCTTCCTGAGTAGGACGGTTGTAATACGGGGTGACCGTCAGGCAGCCCACAATGCCGCTGTCCTGCAGGTGATGCGTCAGGGAAATTGCTTCGGAGGTGGCGTTAGCCCCGGTACCGGCAATGATCGGGATACGCCCGTCCGCCAGTTCCACGGTAAGCTTCACTACGTCGACGTGTTCGTCGTGGCTTAAGGTAGCCGATTCGCCGGTAGTCCCTACCGAGACAATCGCCGATGTTCCGCTGGCGACATGGTAATCAATCAGTTTTTTCAGGCTGGACCGGCAGACATTACCTTTCTCATCCATCGGCGTAATTATCGCGACAACACTTCCCGTAAACATTAGCCACCCTCTGTGCAAACATGTTCTCCAATGTTACGTTTGGTGCCATAGCAAAAGCAAGCCGCCAGAAGGCGCTAAGCGGTTGGCAGCTTACTTTTTTTATGCTTTCCTAATGTGAATCTCACCGATTGACAGGAAGAACACGTTTGACACCCTCATCACACCATTATTTGGTTATCACAGCCCTGGGGGCGGACCGTCCGGGTATCGTCAATACCATCACTCGTCACGTAAGCAGCTGCGGCTGTAATATCGAAGACAGCCGTCTGGCGATGCTGGGTGAAGAGTTCACCTTTATCATGCTGCTTTCCGGCACCTGGAACGCGATAACCCTGATCGAATCCACTCTGCCGCTGAAGGGCGCCGAACTCGATCTGTTAATTGTGATGAAACGCACAACCGCGCAGGAAAGACCGGCCACGCCGGCCACGGTCTGGGTGCAGGTTGAAGTGGCAGACTCGCCGCACCTGATTGAGCGATTTACCCACCTGTTTGATACCCATCAGATGAACATTGCCGAGCTTGTTTCCCGCACTCAGCCTGCGGAGAACGGCGTGGGGCCGCGCCTATATATTCAGATAACGGCCCACAGCCCCGGTTCTCAGGATGCGACAATTATCGAGCAAGCGTTTAAAGCCCTATGTACAGAACTGAAAGCAGAAGGCACTATTAACGTGGTTAACCCACAGCAAGATGATTAAAGACGGAGAGTAGTGATGAGCCCACTGAAAGCCGGTGATATTGCACCGAAATTTAGCTTGCCCGATCAGGACGGCGAACAAGTAAATTTAACCGACTTCCAGGGACAGAGAGTTCTGGTTTATTTCTATCCAAAAGCAATGACACCAGGCTGCACCGTGCAGGCATGTGGTTTGCGCGACAACATGGATGAGTTGAAAAAGCGTGGCGTGGAAGTGCTGGGCATCAGCACCGACAAGCCGGAAAAACTTTCCCGTTTTGCCGAGAAAGAGCTGCTTAACTTCACCCTGCTTTCTGATGAAGACCACCAGGTTTGCAGTCAGTTTGGCGTGTGGGGCGAGAAATCTTTTATGGGCAAAACCTATGACGGCATTCACCGTATCAGCTTCCTGCTGGACGGCGACGGTAAAGTGGAGAAGGTGTTTGACGATTTCAAAACCAGCAATCACCACGATATCGTTGTGAACTGGCTGACCGAAAACGCCTGAGAACAGATAAAAAAGCCGACATCTCCGTCGGCTTTTTTCTTATCGAGTATTCCGCTTCGTAAGGCAGCGATTTTCTCAGTTATGAAGCAAGTAGGTCATAATGCTGTTCAATGAATTGGGGTAAAGTCGTTAAAGGTTGCCCAATAATTTCTATCCCCACCTCATCCAGCCCCTCAAGCAATCTCTCGCGCTGATCCTGTTTGATAGCCAGGAAATGCAAACGCAGAAAATCATTCTCGGGTATGCCGAGCTGCGTTAAGAATTCATCCACCGAAACATGTTCAAATTGAATATCTTTGCCTAAGGTATCTGCCAATACCTGCGCTATTTCGGCATGGCTGTATTCTACAGGCCCATGAAGTGAATAAATTTTTCCGACATGTTTTCCGGGTTCTATCAGCATACTGGCGACAACGCGGGCAATATCTGCAGCAGCGATAGGGGCAAAACGGCTGTCTGGATCAAACGGCGTCACATAGCGGCCACCGCGAATTAAATGGGCTGAATATAATAGCCACTCGGCAAAAAGGGTGACCCGGAGATGAGCCGTCGGAATGCCCGACCAGTCTAATACCTGCTCCGCAATCCAGTGTTTGAGGGTTTGAGGACTCGTGGCATCAGGTCGCGACTGCTTCTGAGACATATTAACGATCAGTTTAATTTTTGCCTCTTTGGCTGCCTGGGCAAAAATTGCCGTCGCCTCCACAAGCCCTTCCGCTAAAGGGTAACAAAAATAGGCTGCTGTCACGCCCTCCAGCGCCTGGCGCATTTGCCGAAGCTGGAGCATATCAGCGACCACGACTTCAGCCCCTGACGCACGTAATTTTGCGGCACGCTCATCCTCACGGCGAACCAAAGCCCGAACTTTATGGCCCTTTTCAAGCAGGAATTTTACCGTAGGGGATCCCGTATCACCTGCCGCAGCGGTAACCAAAAATGTGTTCATTTTTTCTTTCCGAAAGTCCAGGCGCGTTGCCCGGTAAACCAGATGTGGACAGCCCTGATTACAGGGTGGCGAAATGGTGCTCCAGCCCCTTAGGATTGCTTTCCCAGAAGCGTGAAACCTGCACCGAAACAGGATCAGGATAAATATCTTCCCGCTCTTCAAGCAGGCCTTTCACAATCTCTTCTGCGGCAACGGTTGGCGATGTTTTTTCCGCATGCCGATCGGACGCCATATCGGTATCAATAGGGCCAGGGAAAATACCCACCACGTTAATATTCTGGGATTTCAATATAACGCGCGCGGCCTGGGTTGCTGAAAGCAGTGCGGCCTTAGAGGCGGAATACCCCGCAGTTTGGGACATAGGCGCCAGCGCCAGCACGCTCAGCACATTGGCAATCACGCCCACCTCTTTTTTGCCCATAAACGGCGCAAAAGCTTGAAGAACCCGCACCGTACCGTAATAGTTGACATCCATATCAGTCATCAGCTCGGCAAAAGTCGCCGTCAAAATCGTATTGTCATTCATCACCCCGGCGTTATTAACCAAAATATCAAGCTCACCGATTTTCTGAGCCGCGGCATGAACACTCTCCGGCTTCGTCACATCCAGCTGCACAGCAATCACACGATCGTCGCCATAGTCCCGCAGCGCTTGAGGATCGCGAGCACCAGCATAAACCTTGCCCGCTCCGTGCCTGAGAAATGCACTCACCAATTCAGCGCCAATCCCCCGGTTTGCACCGGTAACGAAAACTGTTTTGCCTTGAATATTCATATCAATGACCTTTTGGGTTAATTCACCTTCTGGTGATGTCTTCATACGCGCAGAATTTATCCTGTACGCTTCGTTTCTATTTCAGAGGCAAGCCGTAACGCATTGGAAATGCCGTCCTTGAGCAACTGCGTAGACAAAGCCTCATCGGTAACAATACGAGAAAGCTGAAGCGTGCCGACCATGACGGCCCAAACAGCACCGGCGACTCTCATTCGGGCCTCAGCCCCGGCCTCAACCGGCAGACAATCAGCTATACGCTCAATAAAGCTGAGCGTTTTTCTCGTTATCATTGACCGGGTGTCTTCCGGTCGATTTTTCAATTCCGATGCAAGCGAGGCGAACACACATCCCTTGTCGGGATTATCGCGATGCCCTGGACTCAGGTAGCGCGACAAAATATGCTCCAGACTGACCGGCGAACTGCCGTCCCCTTCAGCAAAAATGCTGCAAAAAGTTTCATCTGCGGCAATCCCCACCGCTTCCTGAATCAACTCTTCTTTAGATTTGAAGTGACTATAAAATCCACCAACGGTCAGCCCTGCATGCTCCATCAATGCAGCGACGCCAACTTTTTCAATGCCTTCCTCACGGAAACGTTGTGAAGCAACCTTAACAATGTGCTTGTGCGTTTCCTCTTTATGCCCTTTTGCATAACGCATGAAACTGCCCTCTTTTTAGCGTGCTTAGTCAGCATTAAATTATATTTATAATATAACCACTCGTCGCACAGCCAACATCTCTTTTGATGTCGGGTTATCCGTTATCCTGCAAAAGGGAGAAAACCGGCAACAGCCTCAGCCCTGAACCACGTTGGCGGTGGCTGACGTACTGTCAGAAACTCGCGGCCACATGGCGCCAGACAACTCGGTCATTACGCAAATCACCGCTGAAACCACGATGGCCACTGCAACAATCGAGAACACCCCCACCAAAGAGAGATGGAAATACGTGACGCCCAGCCACCCGCCACCGGCTGCAATCAACAAGCGCGCCGTGCCGGCCAGGAAAATACGCCACATATAGCCACTTCCCTGCGCGGCAAAGCTCAGCGCGAAAACAATCCCACTCGCAGCATAGAATGGGGCAACAATTTCCAGATAGAGCGAACCCGTTTTCATAATCGCCGGATCGTGGGTGAACAGCCCCATCCACAGCGCCGGGAAAAGAGCCACAATTACACCAATGACTTCGACAATCGTGACGCTTACCGCCACCCCAACCCACGCAATTTTTCTGGCGCGGGCAATCTGACCTGCGCCCACGTTCGTCCCGACCATAGTGAGGATCGCGGTTCCCATTGCGAATAAAACAGGGATAAGAACGTAGTCCAGTCGGGATGCTGTGCCATAACCGCCGATAGCATCGAGGCCAAACCGCCCGACAGCGCCGGTCACGAGCAGAACCATGACATTCAGTTGCAGTGTCCCAAGCGCGGCCAGCACGCCCACCTTGAGAATGTCGCCGAATAACCGACCACGCAGAGGAGAGAGCCTCAAACGTAGCCCGGAACGCCCGCTGGCCATGTAGCGCAGCAATGCCAGGGCAGCCAGCCAGTAGTAGAGGCTCACGGCCACACCGGCCCCCGCGATGCCAAGGCCTTTGATCGGGCCAAGGCCGAAAATAAACAGCGGCGAGAGAGGAACCAGCACAATAGCGCCGATAAACGTCACCAGGGCCGGCACTTTCACGTTCCCGACGCCCCTGAGAACAGCAGAAAGCAGGTTAACTATCCAAATCGGTACCGCCGCAATAAAAACAAATATTGAGTATGTCTGCGCGGCATGAAGCGCCTCGCCGGACCCACCGAGAGCAGCATAAAGCACCGGCCCAAAGCCGATAACGCTCACAGTAAAAAGCAGGCCAAAGGCCACTGCCACCACGACCGCATGCAGGATCAGGGCATTCACATCATCATGCCGGCCAGCACCAGCCGCCCGTGCAACCGCAGAAGCCACTCCTCCTCCAATGCCCCCGGCAGCCATCATTGTCATTAACATCCACAGGGGAAACACCATCGACACGCCAACCAAAGCTGACGTTCCGAGGAAAGAGACATAATAGGTCTCAGCCACGTTGACCAGAGTTTGTGCCGCCAGCACAGCAACGGTGGGGAGAGCAAGGCGCATCATTGTTGAAAACACTGGCCCACTCAGCATTTGTTCCCGCATGTGCCGTTTGGCATTCTCACGATCGTTCTGAATCTTCATGTTGCCCTCTCTGCCGCCGCTCATTAACCCAGTCACGGTCGATTCGCGTAGCCTTAATAATGATTACATTATGATCATAATACTATGCAGCAAAAAAACGGAATACAAGAGGGATCGAAACAAATAGTCCATCGATCGTTTTCCAGGGGAAGATTACAGACGCCTTCGTGTAGTCGCCCCCGTAGGCAGGAACTGAACACGAATAGCGCGTGAGAATTTGAAGCTTGGGAAGGGTCATGCAGTAAGGCATCAGGCAGAAAGAGGCCGCCTGACGGGAGGGGCGACCGGCGACGGAGGATATCTAAATACCGCCGCCAATCCCTTATCGCTACTCGCGATTCACCGCGTCATCCACCACCGAAGCATCCGGCCAGGCATGAACCACGGCTTTAATCAGCGTTGCCAGCGGAATAGCAAAGAACACGCCCCAGAATCCCCACAGCCCGCCGAAAATCACCACTGACAGAATAATCACCAGCGGATGAAGATTCACCGCCTCCGAGAACAGCACCGGCACCAGCAGGTTGCCATCCAGCGCCTGAATAATCAGGTACACGCCAAACAGCGTCCAAAACTCAGTGCCCAGGCCAAACTGGAACAACGCCACGCCAATAACCGGAATAGTGACCACAAACGCGCCGATGTAAGGGATCAGCACCGAGAAGCCAACCAGCACCGCCAGCAGCAGCGAATAATTCAACCCGAAGACAATAAAGCCGATGTAGGTCGCCACGCCCACGACGATCATCTCCAGCACTTTACCGCGAATATAGTTGGTGATTTGCTGGTTCATCTCCAGCCAGACTTGCCCGGCCAGACCGCGGTTGCGCGGCAAAACACGGCGCACGGCATTCAGCATCTGCTCTTTGTCCTTCACCAGGAAGAACACCATCAGCGGCACCAGGATCAGGTAAATAGCCAGCGTCAACAGCCCAACCAGCGACGCCAGCGAGAACTTCACCACCTGGTCGCCCATGCCGGAAAGCCGACTGCGAACGTTTTCGGCCATGGCGTCAATGATGCCCGCATCTACCAGCGCCGGATAACGCTTCGGCAATGTGGCAGCAAAATCGGAAAGCTTGTTAAGCATTCCTGGCATATCGCGAATCAGGTTGATGCCCTGCTGCCAGGCAACGGGCGCCACAAACAGCACCATCAGCAGCAAAATGCCGACAAACAGCACCAGCACAATGGTGGTGGCCCACGTTCGGGAACAACCGATACGCTCGAGGCGCACCGTAGGCCACTCAAGCAAATAGGCCAGAACGATGGCAACCAGCAGCGGTGCCAGCAGACCATGCAGGAAGAACAGGATGCAAAAACCCGCCACCAGAATAACCAACAGGGCAATCGCCTCCGGGTCGCTGAAACGACGGCGATACCACTGCAACAACATGTCGAGCATACATCCCTTCCGTGAAGTTTTTTTTGATGCCGAATTGTATCGAAATGTCACCGCAAAGACTTTGCTTTTTACGGCGGATTACAAAGGAGAATCCACCAAATAAAATCTTCGCAGCTTCAACGCCCTACAGTACACTTCTTTAAGCGAACAAACTTGTACTCATCGTGTCAAAATCTGACAACGACTCAACGGGACAGTAGTTATGGTTAGGCAGTTGAAAAAGACCCTGATTGCAACACTTACGGCCTCGCTGCTGGTAGGAACCCTACTGCCAGCGCGCGCAGATGTGGCTGACCAACTCCCTGATATGGGAACCTCCGCGGGCAGCACGCTCTCTATTGCGCAAGAAATGCAGATGGGCGATTTTTACGTCCGTCAGCTGCGTGGCAGCGCCCCGCTGATTAACGATCCGCTGCTGACGCAGTACATTAACTCGCTGGGCATGCGGCTGGTTAGCCATGCTAATTCGGTGAAGACCCCGTTCCATTTCTTCCTGATCAACAACGACGAAATCAACGCCTTCGCCTTCTTTGGCGGCAATGTGGTACTGCATTCGGCGCTGTTCCGTTATGCCGATACGGAAAGCCAGCTGGCTTCTGTTATGGCCCACGAAATCTCCCACGTCACTCAGCGCCACCTGGCGCGTGCGATGGAAGATCAAAAGAAAAATGCGCCGCTGACCTGGGTCGGTGCCTTAGGCTCAATTCTGCTGGCAATGGCCAGCCCTCAGGCCGGGATGGCCGCCCTGTCCGGGACGCTGGCCGGGACGCAGCAAGGCATCATCAGCTTTACGCAGCAGAATGAGCAGGAAGCTGACCGGATCGGTATTCAGGTACTGCAGCGCTCGGGGTTTGATCCTCAGGCGATGCCTGGCTTCCTCGAAAAACTGCTCGACCAGGCTCGCTACTCCTCTCGCCCGCCGGAAATTCTGCTGACTCACCCACTGCCGGAAAGCCGCCTCGCAGATGCCCGCAACCGCGCCAACCAAATGCGCCCGGTGGTGGTTCAGTCCTCGGAAAGTTTCTACATGGCGAAGGTTCGCACCCTGGGGATGTATAACTCGGGCCGCAATCAGCTAACCCCTGACTTGCTGGACGCCTGGTCAAAAGGCAACGTGCGCGAGCAAAACGCGGCGCAATATGGCCGCGCGCTGCAGGCTTTGCAGGCGGATAAATACGACGAGGCCAGAAAAGCGCTGCAGCCACTGATTAGCGCCCAGCCGGGCAATCCATGGTATCTCGATCTGGCCACCGATATCGATCTCGGCCAGCACAAAGCCAACGACGCGATCAACCGGCTGAAAAACGCCCCGGACCTGAAAAATAACCCGGTGCTGCAGCTGAACCTCGCCAATGCTTACCTTGAAGGCGGGCAGACCGCCGAGGCAGCAACGCAGCTTAATCGCTACACGTTCGCCCACCCTGACGACACCAACGGCTGGGATTTACTGGCTCAGGCACAGGGGAAACTCGGCAACCGCGATCAAGAATTAGCGGCACGTGCCGAAGTCATGGCGCTCAATGGCCGTCTGGATCAGGCTATTTCAATGCTCAGCAGCGCCAGCTCGCAGGTCAAACTCGGCAGTCTGCAGCAGGCCAGGTACGACGCCCGGATCGATCAATTGCGCCAGCTGCAGCAGCGCTTTAAACCTTATATGAAGATGTAACAGGAGTCCGTATGTCCACGAAGGTCGAAATTTATCACAACCCACGCTGCTCCAAGAGCCGTGAAACGCTGAACCTGTTGAAGGAAAAAGGCGTTGAGCCAGAAGTAGTGCTTTACCTGGAAACGCCGCCGGACGCAGCCACGGTCAAATCGCTGCTGAAAAAACTGGGCTTTACCAGCGCACGGGAACTGATGCGCCGCAAAGAAGACCTGTACAAAGAACTGAAGCTGGACGACGCCAGTCTCAGCGAAGAAGCGCTCATTCAGGCGATGATTGAGCACCCGAAACTTATCGAGCGCCCTATAGTTCTCGCCAACGGCAAAGCCCGTATTGGTCGCCCGCCGGGACAGGTGCTCGAGATCCTCTGACCTGCCCCGCCCGTTCCCTCTCCGGGAACGGGTTAGCCGCTCACCGGCACAATTTTCAGCTCCGCCAGCCCCACGCCAATCTTACGCGGCTCATGCCCAAGAATATTACCTTCGTTGGACAACTGCGGCTTAGGCGGCTCAATAGTCAGCACTTTGCTGCCAGCCGGGTTATCAAAACGTAGCGTGACGGTAGAAAGCTGGTCGCCAAAAGTAATAGTTTGCTCTTCATCACCGACTTTTACCGAAACCGGCTCGCCGACGTTTGGCCCAAAGGCTTTGGCCACCAGCACCAGATCAAACGTGGTCGGCAGCGGATCCTGATACTCAATGGTCACCACAGGCGCCATGTTGGCGTTTGACCAGCGGCCCCAGGCTTCCGGGCGCGAAATGCCGCTGAACTGCTTCACGCTCTGCGGCGCCCCGGCCACGTTAAAGATAAAGCTGTCCGCCTGGTAGCGAATGCTGTTCTCATCCGCCTTCAGCAGAGCCACATTATTTTTGAAACGCTCGTTACTCAGCGTTTGCTCGTCAAACTGCACGTTATATTCATCCAGCGGTTTGTCCACCAGCCGCACCGTTGGCTCCCCGCCAAGCTGGCCCTGGGCTACGCACAAACCAGTAGAAAGCGCGAGCTGTGGCTCCCACAGACGCGCCATTTTGTAGCAGCGGTCGGCCCAGATAAACCGGTCGTCGCTTTTAAAATCCGCCAGCTGGTAGCGCAGCGGCGCGGAGTACTCGCTTTCCGGCAACGGTTCAATTTTGCCTTTGCCAATTTTGAGCAATAGCGGCAGCTTGAAGTGCGCACCTGAATAGCTGAACGTGTTCTTCTTCTGATCGATGCTGTAGCGGCTGATGGTTTTCGGGAAGTTCCACAGATCGATCACGTCCGGCTTCCACTCGGTAACCTTCTCTTTCAGGTTGGTAAAGACCATCGACAGCGACTCGCCCGACAGGCTGCTGCGCCCCAGACCGATGTAATTCCCTCCGCCGAGGATATCCAGCACCGTCGCACCGTTATCCATCGTGTTACGCTTCACGGCCTTTATTTCCGCCTGCGGTTTATCGCCGCGGATCACAAAGAACAGGTTCTGCCTGTCCTGCTTGGTCAGGTATTTATATGCCGTGTTATTCATCGCCAGATGGTCGGAAGAGACCACGATCACCGTGTTACGGAAATACGGCGAGGCTTTGATTTTGTCTATTAGCGCCGCGATATGCTCCTGGCTGCAGGAAACGGCACTGAAAGATCGGTTTTCTTTGCCTTCGTAGCTGTAGCTGCGGCGGTTACAGGTTCGCGAGATAAAGCCATCGGGATGATGGGTGTCCACCGTCAGTGTAAACAGCGAGAAGCGCTTCCCGGCCTTAGAAAGCTCGATAAACTTGTCATAAGCTTCGTCCAGCACCGTATCGTCGTAAAAACCCCAGTTATTCCGGTAATTCGGGTCGGCCACCATTCCCTTCAGCTCCTGCGCGCCGTACATATGCTCGAAGCCGTGGGACTGCAAGAAGATATCTTTGCCGGCAAAGCGCAGGTCCGCGCCCTGGATAAAGTAGTTTTGATAGCCGGATGCCTTAAGAATATCGCCGAGGCAGATGTTCTTCGGGAAGAAGCTCGACATCGACGCCGAGGAGTTCCCCTCGAAAGGCGCAAACAGCGGGATCCCGCACTGCGAGGCCACAATGCCGGCAATGGTGTAGTCCATCCCCGCCATCTGCCCGGTATGGCTGAAATCTATTGCCTGGCTTTTCAGGGCGTTCAGCTCGGGCGCTAAGTCGGGAAACGCTTGCTCATCAAAATAGGTGCGTTCCAGGCTTTCGCCATAGATATAAACCAGGTTGAGCTTCGGCTGCTTAATGGTGCCTTCCGGCACTTTGTACCAGTCGGCAAAGTCAGACGTGCCGGTGCGGGTCTGGGATTTAATCAGCGACACCACCTGCTGGTAGGCAGGCGTTGTTTTGATTGAAAACAGGGCCAGGAACAGCGCCAGAGCACTGTAGCCCAAATGATGCGGATGGTTCTTTCGGCGTAAAATCCAGGTCAGGCCGCCAAAAATGGCAATCAACCCGACGGCGAGGCCCAGCCCTGGCAGAATGTATTTGCCGACGCCCGCGCCGGTCATGCTGCTGGTGAGCGTATAGAGCACCGCATCGTTAATGCCTTCGCCGGTAAAATAATTACTGGCCAGCAACGTAACGTTGAGCACGATAAACAGGCCGAGCATCAGCAGGATGATCGACAGCCACCAGATATTTCGACCGGCCTTTACCGCGTACACGGCAATCGCCGCCAAAAACAGCACCAAAGAAAGCAATTCGGACAACGCCAATACCTCAACCCTCGCGCAGCATGGCGCGATTATTCATGCGGAAAAATAACAGCCGGTAATTTAACCTTACCGTCATATAGCTGCAATTCTCCTGACATTACTTTGCGCACCACCTCGACTTTTCAGAATATCCCACGAACTTTAGGACTGATGGCCTTTAATAGTTTTCAACGATTACAACCATCGCTACTACAACGAATCGGGGAATTGACCTTTTTAACGCTAAAGTGCTGTAATTTCGCCGCTGTTATAATTTTTTAAAGTGGAATTGTAACGCGCAACACCGGCCACCCCCGCAACGGGTGGCCTTTTTTATGCCCGCAGCAAAGCTGTTAGGAAATACCTCTTGATTCAATAAAGCCTACCCATTAGTGACGCAGCTCAAAATTCGGTACCTTTCTCCCATCGCAAAACGGAGGAAGTTTAGATGTCTTTAATTAATACCAAAATCAAACCATTCAAAAACCAGGCTTTTAAAAACGGCGAATTCGTTGAAGTTACGGAAAAAGATACCGAAGGCCGCTGGAGCGTTTTCTTCTTCTACCCGGCTGACTTTACTTTCGTTTGCCCGACCGAACTGGGCGACGTGGCTGACCATTACGAAGAACTGCAGAAACTGGGCGTAGACGTGTATTCCGTTTCTACCGACACCCATTTCACCCACAAAGCGTGGCACGGCAGCTCTGAAACCATCGCTAAAATCAAATACGCGATGATCGGCGACCCGACTGGCGCGCTGACCCGTAACTTCGAAAACATGCGTGAAGATGAAGGTCTGGCAGACCGCGCGACCTTCGTAGTTGACCCACAGGGCATCATCCAGGCTATCGAAGTGACTGCCGAAGGCATTGGCCGCGACGCGTCTGACCTGCTGCGTAAAGTGAAAGCGGCTCAGTACGTAGCTTCTCACCCAGGCGAAGTTTGCCCGGCTAAATGGAAAGAAGGCGAAGCGACTCTGGCTCCATCTCTGGACCTGGTCGGCAAAATCTAAGTTTTACCCGCGTTACCCTCTTTTATTTTACGGCTGCTACGGCAGCCGTTTTTTCTCGCCACCAGGGAGACTGACCATGCTCGACACAACAATGAAAACCCAGCTCAAAGCCTATCTTGAGAGACTAACGAAACCTGTTGAGTTGATTGCCACGCTGGACGACGGCGCGAAATCATCCGAAGTAAAAGAACTGCTGGCAGACATCGCTGAGTTATCCGACAAAGTTTCTTTCAGCATTAATAACGACCTGCCGGTGCGCAAACCGTCGTTTTTAATCACTAACCCAGGCTCAAGCCAGGGCCCGCGCTTTGCCGGCTCCCCGCTGGGTCACGAATTCACTTCCCTGGTGCTGGCCTTGCTCCAGGTCGGCGGTCACCCGTCCAAAGAATCTCAGGATCTGCTGGCGCAAATCCGTGAGATCGACGGCGACTTCCACTTTGAAACCTATTACTCCCTCTCCTGCCACAACTGCCCGGACGTTGTGCAGGCGCTGAACCTGATGAGCGTGCTGAACCCGCGCATCACCCATACCGCTATCGACGGCGGCGTTTACCAGAATGAAATTCAGGCACGCAACGTGATGGGCGTGCCTGCCGTGTTCCTGAACGGCAAAGAGTTTGGTCAGGGCCGCATGACGCTGGCTGAAATCGTGGGCAAAATTGATACCGGCGCAGAAAAACGCGCGGCGGAAGCGCTGAACCAGCGTGAGGCTTATGACGTGCTGATCGTCGGCAGCGGCCCTGCGGGCGCGGCGGCGGCGGTCTATGCGGCGCGTAAAGGCATCCGTACCGGCCTGATGGGCGAACGCTTCGGCGGCCAGGTGCTGGATACCGTGGATATCGAAAACTACATTTCCGTGCCGAAAACCGAAGGCCAGAAGCTGGCGGGCGCGCTGAAAGCCCACGTGGACGACTATGACGTGGACGTGATCGACACCCAAAGCGCCAGCAAACTGATCCCTGCGAAAACCGAAGGCGGCCTGCACCAAATTCAAACTGCGTCCGGCGCAACCTTGAAAGCGCGCAGCATTATCGTGGCGACCGGCGCGAAATGGCGCAACATGAACGTGCCGGGTGAAGATCAGTACCGCACCAAAGGCGTGACCTACTGCCCACACTGCGACGGCCCGTTGTTCAAAGGCAAGCGCGTGGCGGTGATCGGCGGCGGGAACTCCGGCGTGGAAGCGGCCATTGACCTGGCGGGCATCGTCGAGCACGTCACCCTGCTGGAATTTGCCCCGGAAATGAAGGCCGACCAGGTTCTGCAGAACAAAGTGCGCAGCCTGAAAAACGTCGACATCGTGCTGAACGCTCAGACGCTGGAAGTAAAAGGCGACGGCAGCAAAGTGACCGGCCTGCAGTATAAAGACCGCGTGACCGAAAGCGTGCATGACGTTGCCCTGGCCGGCATCTTCGTGCAAATCGGCCTGCTGCCGAACACCACCTGGCTGGAAGGCAGCGTGGAACGCAACCGCATGGGTGAAATCATCATCGACGCGAAATGCGAAACCACCGTGAAGGGCGTGTTCGCCGCAGGCGACTGCACCACCGTGCCTTATAAACAGATCATCATCGCCACCGGCGAAGGCGCAAAAGCGTCCCTGAGCGCGTTTGATTACCTGATTCGCACCTCAGCACCTGAATAAAGCACCTGCAATAAGGCCGCGCCACAGCGGCCAGCCATAAAAAAAGCGGCTCATTGAGCCGCTTTTTCACGTTCTGAATCTTACTTACGACGCCAGGTTGTGCCGCCCGCGCCGTCTTCCAGCACAATGCCCATCTCATTCAGACGGTCACGCGCCTGGTCCGCCAGCGCCCAGTCTTTCGACTGACGTGCATCGTTACGCTGCTTGATCAGCGCTTCGATTTCCGCCACTTCGCCGTCGTCCGCCTGCGCACCGCCCTGCAGGAACTGCTCCGGATCCTGCTCCAGCAGACCCAGAATTGCAGAGAGCTTACGCAGCGCCGCCGCCAGTCCGTTTGCTGCCGCCAGATCTTCCGCTTTCAGGCGGTTCACTTCGCGAGCCATATCGAACAGCACGGAGTAGGCTTCCGGGGTGTTGAAGTCGTCGTCCATCGCTTCACGGAAGCGGGCTTCGAACGCTTCGCCCCCGGCCGGCGCGACATTGCTGTCGGTACCGCGCAGCGAGGTGTACAGGCGCTCCAGCGCAGAGCGAGCCTGTTTCAGGTTCTCTTCGCTGTAGTTGAGCTGGCTGCGGTAGTGGCCGGACATCAGGAAGTAACGCACGGTTTCCGCGTCGTAATACTTCAGCACGTCACGCACGGTAAAGAAGTTGCCCAGGGATTTGGACATCTTCTCGCGGTCAACCATCACCATCCCGGAGTGCATCCACGTGTTGACGTACTCGCCGTCGTGGGCACAGGTAGACTGCGCGATTTCGTTCTCGTGGTGCGGGAACATCAGATCAGAGCCGCCGCCGTGAATGTCAAAGTGGTTGCCCAGCTCTTTGCAGTTCATCGCGGAACATTCGATATGCCAGCCCGGACGGCCTTCACCCCACGGAGACGCCCATGCAGGCTCGCCTGGTTTGGACATTTTCCACAGCACGAAGTCCATTGGGTTGCGCTTAACGTCAACCACGTCCACGCGCGCACCCGCCTGGAGCTGATCCAGATCCTGGCGAGACAGCAGGCCATAATTCGGGTCGGTCAGCACCGAGAACATCACATCGCCGTTTTCCGCCACATAGGCGTGATCGCGGGCCAGCAGCTGTTCAACAATTTCGATGATTTCCGGAATGTGTTTGGTCGCACGCGGCTCGCTGTTCGGACGTGAAATGTTCAGCGCGTCGAAATCTTTGTGCATTTCGACGACCATGCGGTCGACCAGCGCTACAAAGTCTTCGCCATTTTCATGGGCGCGCTTAATGATTTTATCGTCGATGTCGGTGATGTTACGCACGTAGTTCAGCTCATAGCCGAGGGAACGCAGGTAGCGCGCCACCACGTCAAACGCAACAAAAGTACGGCCATGGCCGATGTGACAGAGATCGTAAACGGTGATACCACACACGTACATGCCTACCTTTCCGGCATGAATAGGTTTGAATTCCTCTTTTTGGCGAGTCAGTGTATTAAATATTTTTAACATCAGGGGATTCCATGTAAGCGTGTGGAAGAATACTCCCGGTTATCTTACCCGATTATTTTCCCCGACGGCAGTCTGCTTTGCATTACTGACTATGATGTAGCGTTATGCTATAACAGCGTGCTGGTACGACGGCACCGTTTGCCGCCGTACTCTCTGACACTCATAGGATGCAAGCATGGTTACTTTTCACACTAATCACGGCGACATCGTCATCAAAACTTTTGATGATAAAGCGCCTGTTACCGTTAAAAACTTCCTGGACTACTGCCGCGAAGGCTTCTACAACAACACCATTTTCCACCGTGTGATCAACGGCTTTATGATCCAGGGCGGCGGTTTTGAACCGGGTATGAAGCAGAAAGCGACCAAAGACACCATTCAGAACGAAGCGAATAACGGCCTGAAAAACACCCGCGGTACGCTGGCAATGGCTCGTACCCAGGCTCCGCACTCTGCTACCGCACAGTTCTTCATCAACGTTGCCGACAACGACTTCCTGAACTTCAGCGGCGAAAGCCTGCAGGGTTGGGGCTACTGCGTGTTCGCAGAAGTGGTCGAAGGGATGGACGTGGTTGAGAAAATCAAAGCCGTTTCCACCGGCCGCAGCGGTATGCACCAGGATGTACCGAAAGAAGACGTTATTATCGAAAGCGTGACCGTCAGCGAATAATGTCGACGCTGTTTATTGCAGATTTACACCTCTGCCCAGAAGAACCGGCGATCGTCGCCGGTTTTCTGCGTTTCTTATCCGGTGAAGCCCGTCAGGCGGATGCACTCTACATCCTTGGCGATCTGTTCGAAGCCTGGATTGGCGACGACGCCCCGGAGCCGCTCTACCAGCAAATCGCCGCAGCGATTAAAGCGGTGGTTGATGCCGGTATTCCCTGCTATTTCATTCACGGCAACCGGGACTTTTTACTCGGCAAGCGCTACGCCAAAGCCAGCGGCATGACGCTGCTGCCGGAAGAAAAGCTCCTCGATGTTTATGGCCGCAAAATATTGATCATGCACGGCGACACGCTGTGTACCGACGACGAAGGCTATCAGGCGTTTCGCCGCAAGGTGCATCAGCCGTGGCTGCAGAAGCTCTACCTTGCCCTGCCGCTGTTTATTCGTCAGCGTATCGCCGACCGTATGCGCGCCGACAGCCAGGCGGCGAATAATATGAAGTCGCTGGAGATCATGGATGTGAACCCGCAGGCGGTGATCGACACCCTCACCCGCCACAATGTTCAATGGCTGATTCACGGGCATACCCATCGCCCGGCGATTCACGAACTTGAGGCTAACGGCCAACCCGCTTTCCGCTGTGTGTTAGGCGCGTGGCATAAAGAAGGGTCGATGATCAAAGTCACGCCGGAAAACGTCGAGCTGATTCATTTTCCTTTCTGAGCTAAAAGCCCGCTTTTTTGCCGATTCGTTAACCACGCAACCGTTTTCCTTGCCGGAAGTTCGTGCTATTCTCTGAGCCCTTCTGATACGGGCGCCCGTCGCCCGATGATGTCTGCACACCCACAGGAGTTTTGAGACGCATGTCTTCTGAGCACACCCCGGCGCGTATCGCCATTGTTATGGGTTCCAAAAGTGACTGGGCCACCATGCAGTTCGCCGCGGAAATCCTTACCGCCCTGAATGTCCCTCACCATGTCGAAGTCGTCTCCGCCCACCGCACGCCGGATAAGCTTTTCAGCTTTGCCGAGCAGGCCGAAGCCAATGGCTATCAGGTGATCATCGCCGGAGCCGGTGGCGCAGCACACCTGCCGGGGATGCTGGCTGCGAAAACCCTGGTCCCGGTGCTGGGTGTGCCGGTTCAAAGCGCTGCTCTGAGCGGCGTGGACAGCCTTTATTCTATCGTCCAGATGCCGCGCGGCATTCCGGTCGGCACGCTGGCTATCGGTAAAGCCGGGGCCGCCAACGCCGCCTTGCTGGCCGCGCAGATCCTGGCCCTGCATGACGTAAACCTGAACCAGCGTCTGGCAACCTGGCGTCAAACTCAGACCGACGAAGTGCTGGACAACCCGGATCCACGGAGCGAAGCATGAAGCGCGTCTGTGTCTTAGGTAACGGCCAGCTGGGGCGCATGCTCCGCCAGGCCGGTGAGCCGCTGGGCATCGCCGTTTACCCTGTCGGGCTGGACGCCGAGCCGGAAGCCGTGCCGTTCGCCCAGAGCGTGATCACCGCCGAGATTGAGCGCTGGCCGGAAACCGCCCTGACCCGCGAACTGGCGCGCCACAACGCCTTCGTTAACCGCGATATCTTCCCGATCATCGCCGACCGCCTGACGCAAAAACAGCTGTTCGATAAGCTCGGCCTGGCCACCGCGCCGTGGCAGTTGCTTTCCGGCAGCCATGAATGGCAGGACGTGTTCAGCCAGCTGGGCTCTCTGGCTATCGTGAAGCGCCGCGTAGGCGGCTACGATGGCCGCGGCCAGTGGCGTTTACGTGCCGATGAAACCGACCAGCTGCCGGAAGAGTGCTACGGCGAATGCATCGTCGAGCAGGGCATTAACTTCTCCGGCGAAGTTTCTCTGGTAGGTGCGCGCGGCCACGACGGCAGCACGGTGTTCTACCCGCTGACCCACAACCTGCATCAGGACGGCATTCTGCGCACCAGCGTTGCCTTCCCGCAGGCTAACGCCGAACAGCAGCGCCAGGCCGAAACCATGCTCACCGCCATCATGCATGAGCTGGGCTACGTCGGCGTGATGGCGATGGAGTGCTTCGTCACGCCAGCCGGTCTGCTGATCAACGAGCTGGCCCCGCGCGTGCACAACAGCGGGCACTGGACGCAAAACGGCGCCTCCATCAGCCAGTTCGAGCTGCACCTGCGCGCCATCGTTGATTTGCCGCTGCCGCAGCCTGTCGTTAATGCCTCGTCGGTGATGGTGAACCTGATCGGCACCGACCTGAACTATGCCTGGCTGAAGCTGCCGCTGGTGCATCTGCACTGGTACGACAAAGAAGTTCGTCCGGGCCGCAAGGTCGGGCACCTCAACCTGAACGACAGCGATACCGGCCGTCTGAGCGCCTCGCTGGAAGCCCTGGTTCCGCTGCTCCCGGCCGAATACGCCAGCGGCATCGCCTGGGCGCAGAGCAAGCTGGTGAAATAAAACCGCACCTCGTCTGACCCTCTTTATGGCTTTAGAGGGTCAGACCATTTCCCTCCTTCCCCTTTCCTTTGCCCGACCAGAAGCGCACAATTCCCCCGTTTCGCCGCTTCAGACTAAGGTTATGCCATGGAAAAACGCCCCAACACGCAGGACTACGACCGCCTGCTGCTCAACGACATTCCGCTGATTGACGTTCGCGCCCCGGTAGAGTTCGCTCAGGGCTCAATGCCCGCCGCCCATAACTTACCGCTGATGCTGGACGATGAACGCGCGCAGGTCGGGACGTGCTATAAGCAGCAGGGCCAGCAGGCCGCCGTCGACCTGGGGCACCGACTGGTCAGCGGTGAGCGAAAAGCCAGCCGAATCGAACGCTGGCTGGAAAGCTGCCGCCAGCAGCCCGAGGGCTATTTATGCTGCGCCAGAGGCGGGATGCGCAGCCACATCGTGCAGCAGTGGCTGCGAGAGAACGGCCTCGAGTACCCGCTGGTCACCGGCGGCTACAAAGCCCTTCGCCAGCATGCCATGCAGGTAATCGACACCCGTTCTCAGTGGCCGATGATTATCGTCAGCGGCAACACCGGCTGCGGTAAAACTATCCTGATCCGCTCGCTGCCGACGGGTGTTGACCTTGAAGGGCTGGCGCACCATCGCGGTTCGTCGTTTGGCCGCACGATTGTCGCCCAGCCTTCTCAGGCCAGCTTCGAAAACAATCTCGCCGTCACCCTGCTCAAAATCAGCCCGACCGAGCCAAAAAAGCTGGTTGTGGAAGATGAAGGCCGGATGATTGGCTCCCGCCATATCCCCGAAGCCTTCAGAGAACAGATGCTGCGCTCGCCGATTGTGGCGATCGACGATCCGTTCGAGCTGCGGCTGGAGCGTCTTAAAAACGAATATTTCCGGCAGATGAGCGAGGCGTTTTTATCCGTCAGCGAGGAAGATACCGCGTGGCGCGATTACGCCGAGTATCTGCACCACGGTCTGTTTGCCATCCGCCGCCGCCTGGGCATGGAACGCTTCCAGCAGTTCACCGCCAGGCTGGACGAAGCCTTGTTAACCCAGAGAAAAACCGGCTCCTGCGAAGGTCATCTGGCCTGGCTGTCGCCGCTGCTGAAAGAGTATTACGACCCGATGTATCGCTATCAGCTCAGCCAGAAGGCCGACCAGATCGTCTTCCGGGGGGATTATCAGCAGGTCGAAGCCTGGCTGCGCAGCGTTAACGAGTAGCCGACTTTTCCCCAGCGGCGAGCGTCAACCCGAGTCCGGTCACCGCCAGCCCGACCAGCGGAATGCCAACCGCCCACGGCAACGTAAACGCCAGCGCGAACAGTGCCGTGCCGGTGGCTGGCCCCACCGAGCCCTGCAGATCGCTCACCACCGAAAGTGCCGCCATGTACGTAGCGCGCAGCCGCGCCGGGGCTAATTTGTTCACCGCCGTTGGGATCAGCGGACCGGTCATCATCTGGGACAGCGAATAGAGGCAGACCGCCATCACCAGCGTGACGACGTGTGGATGTGCCAATAGCAAAACAAAGGCTGTGATTAGCGCCAAACCCGCACTGAGAGTGATGAACAACGCAGAGCGACGGGCAAACAGCTTTGTTAAGGCCAACTGGCCGACCGTATTAATCCCTGCGCCGAACGCGAACAGATAGCCTATGCTGGCGGCGCTCATCCCCATCTGATTGCTGGCGTACAGCGGCATAACGGCCTCCACCCAGCTCCCGGCCACGCCCAGCAGCAGCACCCAAATCAACAGCCCGGCCAGACGGCGGTCCCGAAACGCGGGCAGCAGCGCGCTGAGCCCCTCTTCATCGTCGGCCTCATCGTCCATTCCAGCGGCCAGCGGACGCGTTTCCGCCAGAGAGATCGCCAGCATCAGGCCGCCGGTCACCATCACCGAACCTCCAGCCAGAAAAACGTAGCCCAGCCCCTCTTGCACCAGCACCGTCCCCAGCAGCGGCCCGGCAATCGCGCCCGCGGCGGAACACACGCGCATGATGCTGAACTGGCGGCGGTGCTCCGAGGCTGGCGTGGCGTCCGCCACAACAGTGTAGATAGTTGGGTGCAGCACGGATTCAAACAGGCCAATGACGATCAGCACTGCGGCGGCGGCAAAGACGCCGTGCGCAAAGAACAGCGCGATAAACCCCGCCCCAACGCCTGTCGCCGAAATAATCAAGACGGGCCTTCTGCCCACGCGATCGGCAATGCCGCCGATAAACGGCGCGGCCAGCAGCTCGCCCCCGGCATAGCAGCCGAACAGCAGGCCAATAAACTCCACCGGGATAGCGGCAGACTGCTGCGCCCACAGCGGGAAAAAAGGAACAATCGCGCCGTCGACCAGGCCGACAATGAAATAGAGGATAAAGCCCAGAACGTGGGGCTTGCGGTACGAAACAACGGGGGATGCGAATAGTGCCATGATATTACCCAAGTACAATTACCCCGAATGCCGGGGAGAATATGTACGTTGGATAACGTTAACGTTTACGACTTGCGAGAAGCTGGAGCGATACTAGCCAATCGCCGGGAAAAGGGCAACTGTGAGTTTTGGGGGCTGGTGGTGGGGGGATTGGGGTAGTTTTTTCTGTCTGCTTGGTGCCAAGAGCGAACACTTTGCGTAAATTCCTATCACTATTGGATATGATTATTATGAAATTATTTCATATTAATATATTGCTAAAAATGCAAACAAAGGTTATTTTCGACCAATTGTGACCTGATAAGAAAAATAGTGGCATCTAATAGGGTGTTAATCATTAATCAAACCTCATACAAATAAGGCAAGTAAAAAATGAGCAATTCATTCTCAATTACACTACCTAAAAAAGATAATGAACTTGAGGAAATAGAGACTAATCAGAGTGTGCTCTTTATCGGTGCAAATGGTTCTGGAAAGTCTCGACTTGGGGCATGGATGGATCTTAAATCTCCTCAGAAAAATATGGTTCATCGCATTTCCGCTCAACGAGCTTTAGCGATGCCTGACCATACAACACCTACTTCGATTAAACAAGCACAGAATAATTTACTCTATGGAAGTGAGAATTTGGGAAACACGGAGCCACTTTGGTATAAAGAGCATACACGTTGGGCAAGAAAACCTACCATATCATCATTAAATGATTATGATAAATTGATGGTGTATCTCTTTTCAGACAAAGTTGAAGTGAACTCGAAATATATTGAACTAGTAAAGAATTCAGACGAAAGAATTGTTCCACTGACAACTAAACTAGATAAGGTCAAATACATTTGGGAAAAAAACTTACCTCACCGAGAGCTTGTTTTAGGTGGTTTGAATATTCAAACCCGCGTAAGAGGAAATAACGATCTTGTCTATAGCTCCTCAGAAATGAGCGACGGTGAACGAGTTATTTTCTATCTAATTGGGCAATGTCTTGCAGCACCTGAAAATGGAATTATTATCATAGACGAGCCAGAAATTCATCTTCACAAATCTGTGCAAGTGCCATTATGGAAGGATATAGAAAAACTCCGACCTGATTGTCTGTTTGTATATATGACTCATGATACTGATTTTGCAGCAGCTCTGCATGAAGCGAAGAAAATCTGGTTAAAAGGTTATGATGGTTCCTGTTGGGATTGGGAAGACGTTCCCGATGTAGAAGGCTTACCAGAAAGTTTACTAATTGAAATATTGGGCAGTAGGAAACCAATTGTTTTTGTAGAGGGGGAAAATGGAAGCTATGATGTATCCCTTTACCGTGCCGTGTTAAATAATTACCTCGTGATACCATCTGGCTCTTGTAGCCAAGTGATACAAAATGTTAAAGCTCTAAGAACCAGTGAAGAACTCCATTATATGGAAGTTTCAGGTATTATTGATAGGGATAGACGTGTTGAAGGGGAAATTCAATCGCTGCTAAGATATGGTATTTATACTTTAAGCGTAGCAGAAGTCGAAAATCTCTTTTGCGTCCCGGAAGTTATAACTTTAGTCAGCGAACGATTAGTAAGAAATCCAGATGAAGATCTACAATCAGTTAAAGATTTTGTGTTCCGTGCAATATCCTCAGAGCTGGATACTCAGATTTCACTGCGTGTGGCTGGCGAAATTAAATTCATGCTTAATTGTTTCGATGAAAAAGCAAAAGGGATCGATGGCCTTAATAAAGCTCTTAACTTGTTGACTTCAGAAATCAATATTGAGGAGCTTTATAATGAAAGTTTATTTCTGTATAAAAATGCAGTTGAGAAACAAGATTATCTTCTTGCATTAAAACTTTATAACAGGAAGAGCCTTTCATCCCAAGTGAGTAAGCATCTAGGGCTAGCTAATGGTCAACTTGCTGAATTAGTTATTAGAATGGTTAACAATGAAAGTGGAGAGTCAATGAGAAGGGCTCTCAGCCCATATTTTGGTGAGTTTTCGAGTAAAATAGTCATACCGAATGCATAATACTTATCATGGCTGTCGTTGAATGATGTGTGCAGTTCCTGTGTCAGCTCATCGATCAAAGCTGCCATTCAAGTGCCTTAAAACGGAGTCAGCCAAACGCTGACCCGACCTGCAGATGGAAATACTATCGTCTCCATCTGGCACTGGGTAAAATGTTCGAACTGTCCAGCAGGCACGAGTTATTTCAATACATACTCGAACTTTTCTTCCCAATTTAAATTCACGTCTTGCTGTTTTACCCTCTCAAAAATCTTGATGATTTCGTCGAAATAACTTCCAAGATATATTCTGGATAGATCAGAGTTTAACCATATTATTTTCACCGGTCTTTCGACATCGGTGCTAAGGCGATCCCACAATGCATCGAGATTTCTACCATAGTAAGGCCCAAAGCCTAATGATGCAGATATAATGGAATGAAACTCTTTTTCAGATAGGACATGCGCTCCATCCAAATATAATTCACCTACACTCATTTCCTGTTCACTCACTTTGACTTTCTAGCAGTAATTTAATGCACGTAATGTTCGCATTGACGGTTTTAACAATTGCCGACTTCCACTTCTCGCTTCCCCAACAAACCGCCTCCCCCACCAGGGGAAGGCGGTCATGCAACAATAATCAATGAACCAAATTCAAAGCCCCGCCCTGAATCATCCCTAAATCACCATCCACCGAGCGAACAAACCTTGGCGCTTTTAAATCTTCAGCCAGCACAACGATCAGCTCATACAGCAGCCCGGTCATCTGCTGCCTTTGCTCCGGGGATTCTTGCTGATTCAGCAGGACGATGGTTAGCGCCACACAGTATTCGCGGAGCGGTTCGGAGTCGGTGGCTAGCGGGTTGTAGCAAATGCTGGCTTCGCGCTCTTTGAGCGTCAACTTCTCTATCAGGTAGTCCGGCAGCGGGGCTTTGAGCACGCTTTTCAGGACTTCCAGCCCGGCTAGCAGGCGGCCGCAGAGCGCCATGCGTTCCGTTTGATTTTTGTTTTCAAGCAAATGCTCGGCGTATTGCTCGCAGATACCGAGCACCTGGAAGAGATCCATCGCTGCGCCCTGCGGCTTTTCTAGCAAGGTTGCGAGATCGCCCGCAAATGCCGGGTCGTGCGGGGTGATTTCAGGGCGAGCCTGTGTGGTACTATCTTCGTTAGCCATGATGTGACTCCTGCTAAGTTACGTTGTGGTCAGCCCCCGTCTGGTGTTCCACCACCCTTCGGGGGCGCTTCTTTTTCCGGCTTTGACCGGGTTTATCTCTTGCTCATCCCTCCGATCATACTGGATGGCTGCACAGTAACCCAGATGAAAAATCAGACAGATTGGCAAACTTCGAGGCGGCTAGCAGGAATGATGAAACGCTTTGGCGAATTGCAGATTGGGGGTTTATCTGGAAGAAAGCCGCCCGGAAATGAGCCTCGCCGGCAGCTAAAAATCATGCTGGCCGAACGGATGCCCGGCCAGAAAGAAGGTTAATGCCTGTCGCGCTTGTCCGCGCGTTTGGCGAGATAGTCGCCAAACATTTGCACGATCTGCACCAGCACAATCAGCGCCACAACCGTGACTACCATGACCTGGGTTTCGTAGCGGTAATAGCCGAAGCGGATCGCAAGGTCGCCCACGCCGCCGCCGCCGACAATCCCCGCCATCGCCGAGTAGCCGATCAGGCTGACCAGGGTTATGGTTAACCCGCGCAGCAAACCGGCGCTGGCTTCCGGCAGCAGCACGGTGCAGATGATACGCATCGGGCTGGCGCCAAAGGCCTCTGCCGCTTCAATAATGCCTTTGTCCACTTCCCGCAGCGCGCCGTCCACCAGGCGGGCGTAAAACGCAATCGCCGCCACCGACAGCGGCACAGAAGCCGCAATCGGCCCGATGGTATTGCCGAGCAGGAACTGCGTCAGCGGCAACAGCAGCACCAGCAGAATGACGAACGGCACCGAGCGCACAATGTTCACCAGCACCGAGCTGATGATGTTCAGCGAGCGGTTCTGCCAGAACAGATTGCGGTCGGTGACAAAAATCAAAAAGCCCAGCGGCAGACCGCCGATGATCGCCAGCAGCGTGGAAATGCCCAGCATCTGGAAGGTTTCGCCAAAGGCGATCGTCAGGTCCGCGACTAAATCATCCATTCAGCACCTCCACACAGGCCGTATGTTTCCGAATATGGTCGATGGCATCCCCCACCGCCGCAGGGTTGCCGGGTGCGGTGATGGCCACCACCAGAATGCCCAGCGCGCGGTCGCTGATGTACTCAATCTTGCCGTGCAGAATGTTCACCGCCACGCCGTATTTCACCGCCGCGAAGGAGAGCACCGGCTGTTCAGCCGAGTCGCCAACGAACATGATTTTCAGCAGTGCGCCGCGCATGTTGTCCAGCAGGCGCACCGGCAGCGTCAGGTTCAGCGTGTGGGACACCAGTTGGCGGGTAAATTCATGCTGAGGATGCGCGAAGATGTCGAACACCTCGCCGGATTCCACCACTTCCCCGCCGGACATCACCGCCACGCGGTCGCAAATCGTTTTGATCACGTTCATCTCGTGGGTGATCAGCACGATGGTGATCCCCAGTTGCTGGTTGATCTTTTTCAGCAGCGCCAGAATGGTGGCCGACGTTTCCAGATCCAGCGCGGAAGTCGGTTCGTCACAGAGCAAAACATCCGGGTGGTTAGCGATGGCGCGCGCAATGCCCACACGCTGTTTCTGCCCGCCGCTCAGCTGCACCGGGTAGCGGTTCGCTTTGTCGGCCAGGCCCACCAGCTCAAGAATTTCGGCCACGCGCGGGCCGATTTTACTGCGTTCCCAGCCTGCGGCTTTGAGGCTGAACGCCACGTTTTGCCTGACCGTCCGGGTGTGCATCAAATTGAAGTGCTGGAAAATCATGCCGATGCGCTGACGCGCTTTGCGCAGCTCGGCCCCCTGCAGCGCGGTGATCTCGGTCCCACCGATTTTTACGCGGCCCTCACTCGGGCGCTGGAGCGCGTTCAGGGTACGTAATAAGGTACTTTTTCCGGCTCCGCTGGTGCCGACAATGCCAAAAATCTCCCCCGCGCCAATGTGCAGCGAAACATCGTTCACCGCCCGGCTGGTCTGGCTCCGGCCCGTGGGGAAGTCCACGCAGACCTTTTCAATCTCTATCATGACAACCTCAAATCAGCGACAAAAGGCAGGCATCCCGCCTGCCCGCTTTGCTCTATTACTTTTTATCGGCGGCAACCATCCAGTCCGGTTTCTGGAAGGCGTTGAAAATATTCTGCGGATCGTCGATCGCTTTTTCGTAGGCCGGGGATTTCACGGTCTCCACGATGTCTTTGGCGAACGGTTTATCCGCATCTTCGGCACGTACCGCGATGATGTTTTTGAGGTTCTCGTCCAGGTGTTCCTGTTTGAGCGCGGAAGAAAGTTTTAGCCCGGCCGCAATAGCAAAGTTACCGTTGACCAGCGCGGCACTGGCGCTGTCCAGCGTGCGCGGCAGCTGTGCGGCTTCCAGCGATTTAAACACCAGGCCTTTCGGGTTGGTGGCGATATCGCGCTCGGAGGCTTTGGTCGGGTCAATGTTCTCTTTGATGGTGATAAGCTCCATCGACTGCAGGAAGCGCAGCCCACGGGCGAGGTTGGTCGGGTCGTTAGACAGGGTGACAATGTCGCCTTTCTTCAGCTCGTCCAGGCTTTTGACTTTATGGGAATAAATGCCCATCCCGGCGGTTGGCACGGCGATCAGCTTCGTCAGCTTGAGGTTTTTGTCGGCGGTGAATTTGTCGAAGTACAGCGAGTGCTGGAACAGATTGGCGTCGATGCTGCCGTTGGCCAGCGCCATGTTGGGCTGCACGTAGTCGCTGAACTCGCGCACCACGACTTTATAGCCTTTCTCTTTTAACGACGGGGCGATGGCCTGTTTGACCATGTCGCCGTATGGCCCCGGCGCTACGCCGAAGACGATGGTGTGCGGGTCGCTGTTGGCCTGAGCAAGCTGCAGGCCGCTGGCCAGAAGTAAAGCGCCGGCCGCCACGCGCCAGCCGAAATGATTTCCCATGGGTATTCTCCCTTACAGAATGATGTGTGGTGTCCTGAGGCGAGCCTCTTTCACGGGCCGCTTACTAAGTTGTTGATCCAACTGGACAGAATAAGATGGCACATTCCGTTAACAGGGTTAATTGAAAATATTTCATCTTGCTCGCGGGAGAAGGCGCGACGGGCATGAACAGGGCTTTTGCGAATAACAACCAAGCAAAGCGGAAAACCCGCTTTGCATTAGGATGAGCTTAATCAGCGCAGGATGCCGCCCGTTTGCGCTTAACGTTTGTTTTGACATTGAACAGCAAATAACTCGCCAGCGACAAACAGCCGACGCCCACAGCACCGTAGGCCAGCACGCCGGAAAAACCGTTATTCAGCGCCTGAATAATCATGTCGCTGTTGAGCGTGGCTTTGGTGCCGCCAGCTATTTGTTCTGCCAGGGCATACCTTTCGCTCACGCTGTCGATCTGGCTCTGTAAGCTTTCGGCTATCCCCGCCACCAGCAGGCTCCCCATTAACGCAATATTGATGGCGAGGGTAATTAAGCGCGAACTGATATCAATCCCGGAAGCCATGCCCACGCGGTTAGCACCCACGGAACCCGTTGTAGTGTTGGTGACCGGAGTATTGATTAACCCCAGCGCCATGCCCGAGAGAATTGCACCGGGCAGCAAACTGACGTGATAGATGACGCCCAGCCTCATCAGCACAAATCCCAGGCCGATAGCAAGCAGCCCCAGCGGGATGATGCGTGCGGCCCCGTAGCGCAGCACGAGCCTTTCACCGACCGGCGGCATTAATAGCGTGGGCAAGGTGTAGGCCAGCAGCGCCATGCCAGTTTCCATGATGCTGTAGCCCTTCCCGATCTGGTAATAAACCGGCAGATAAATCATCAGCGGCCAGAAGCTGAAATTCATCCCCACAGAGCCCATCAGCGCGCCGGAGAAAGGCCTGATCCGAAAGACGGAGAAATCAAACATCGGATGCGGGTGGCGCAGCTCAATAATGACGAACAGCGCCAGGCTGATAAACGTGCCCAGCAGGATGAACTGGGCTTCATGGCTGGTCCAGCCGATGTTCCCGCCCTGGGTGATGAGCCAGGTCGCCCCCACCACGCCCACGCTCAACGTCATCAGGCCAGCGACATCCAGCGGTTTCGTGGTGTTTTCACGCGACTCGACGACATTTTTCAGCGTCAGGGCCAGGGTGAGGAGCGCAATAACGCCGTGGATCAGAAATACCCATTGCCAGCTAAACCACGCCTCCAGCACGCCGCCGATGGCGGGGCCAAAGCCCAGTCCAAAACCAAAGGTGATCCCCCAGGCGGAAAACGCCCGGCTGCGCGCTTTTCCTGCCGGGAACTGAACCGACAGGATGGCAATCAGGCTGGTTAACATCGCCCCGCCGCTCAGTCCCTGCAAAAACCGCCCCACAATAAGCCATTCGGGTGTCCGGGACAGGCCACAGAGGATAGACGTCAGGCCAAACCCAACAATGCTGATAATAAAAATACGCTTTCGGCCATATTTATCCGCCAGCGTCCCCGTGGCCATCAGCACCGCCGTGCAGGAGAGCGTGTAAGCATTCATGATCCACTGCAGTTCACGGAAATTGGCCTGCATCTGCTTTTCCAGCACCGGCAGGATGACCGGGACGCTGGATATTTCCAGGCCCGACATCAACGCGGCTAAACAAACCGCCATCAGCGCTAAGAGATTTTTCATACTGATTTCCTGCAAAACGTTAAGAAGATGCCAGCATGAAAGATTCCGGGTGGAGTAGAAATCGACGCTCAGGTCAGATATCGTCAAGATCGTGCCATTTTTAGAGACAGGACAACCATGCCAGGCATCTCTTCAGATCAAGACCGCGCTTTTAGACCTAAAAATAGACGGCTGGTTGTGCTGGCCTATCAGTGCCTCTGCACATTTGAGTTCGGGATTGCCGTCGAAGCTTTTGGCCGCGTGGACGAAGTGCTCGGCCAGCCTCTCTATGACTTGCGCGTCGCGTCGTTAGAAAAGGGCGTTTTTGACGCTCAGGGCGGCGTACGTTTAGTGGTGGATGGCGGACTGGAGCTGCTGGAAGACGCCGGAACAATTGTCATCCCCGGCTGGCGCAATGTCTTTGAACCGGCCCCGGAGCCGCTGATTGCCGCCTTACAACGCGCTCATCAAAACGGTTCCCGCATAGTGTCGATTTGCGCCGGCAGCTTTATTCTCTGCGAAACAGGATTACTGGACGGCAAGCGAGCCACCGCCCACTGGAACAGCACCGAGATACTCGCGAGCAGGTTCCCTGCGGTGCAGGTAGAGCACAGCATGATCTACGTCGATGAGGGCAGCCTGATCACCTCCGCAGGCGGCGCCGCGGGGGTTGATCTCTGCCTGCATCTTATTCGTCGTGATTACGGGATTGAAATCGCCAACCGGACTGCACAGCGCATGATTACGCCCCCGTTACGGGAAGGCAGCCAGGCACAGTGGGTCCAACAGCCCGTTCCTAAACGCAGCACCAAAAGTCTGGCGCCGTTGCTGGACGACTTGCGCCACCATCTCAATGCGCCCCTGGTGATTGAACAGTTAGCCAGGCAAGCGGGCATGAGCCGCCGAACCTTCATCCGCCGGTTCAAAGATGCCACCGGCACCACGCCGGGCGAGTGGATGCTCAGCCTCCGGCTGGAAAAGGCTTGTGCGCTGCTGGAAAGCGAGAAACTCAGCATTGACCAGGTGGCAGAACAGTCTGGATTCGGCTCTGCGGAAACACTCCGGCATCATTTCAGGCTGCGTTTTAAAACCACGCCCACACAGTGGCGCAAAGCCTTCAAGGCCCGAACATGCTTACCCGTTTCTGAATAGATAAAAAATAAGGCAGGAAACGCTGAATGAGGCGGGCAGCAAGGCTGCCACCCGCCAGAGGCACGATTAGAAATCGTAGCGCAGACGAACCAGGTTCATGTCGCCCAGGTTGTCGGTGCTGGAGGTGAAGACGTGCTCGTAGTCCACCTGGAAGCCGTAATCCAGCTTGAAGCTCACGCCCACACCGTTGTCGATGCGCTGGTAGCTGCGGCCGGTCACGTACTGCAGACGGTCACCCATGAAGTATGGCTGTACGGATTTCACCGCGTACTGGCCAACCGGGATGGTGTAACCCGCAAAGTACTCGATGCCCCACGCGTCGCCGGAGAAGTAGTTGTTCACGTCTTTCAGCTTGGTGGTCAGGAAGTTCTGGTACCAGCCGCCGCCGAAGCTGAACGTCCAGTTGTCCGGTTTCCAGCTCAGCGCCGTACCGTAGATGTTCTGGTTGTAAGACTTGCTGTCGCCGTCGTTCGGGTTACGCATATCGGCACGGGTGTAGTTCCATGCGGTACCCCAGGTCAGGTCTTTGGTGATGTGGTAATCCACACCCAGAGAGCCGCCGCCTTTACGCTTGTAGCGCATGCCGTTGGTGGCACGGATGTCGTGATCTTCAAACAGGTAAGAAGCATACACGTCCGCATCGCCGAAGGTGTTTTTGTACTTCAGCATGTTGCGGGAACGGTAAGAACCGTCGTAGTCGCCGTTCATGCCGTTACCTGGAGCCTGACCGATCATGTCGTAGTCCCAGATATCGGTTTTCGCGCCAACCACATCATAGTAGATGCTGTTTTGCTGGCCGTAGGTCAGCTGACCCCAGGTTTTGCTTTTCAGACCGGTGTACAGCATACGGCGAGTGGTATTGTTCGCGCCTTCTGCATAGTGGTTGTCCCACTCGAAGACCGCCGGAATATTCACGCCCAGCTCGTAATAGCTGATCCAGCTAATATCATCGAACAGATAATAATCAGCCGCGAAGCGGAAACGGGTGCCGCCGTCAAAGCCATTACGTTTGTAAGAGCCTTTATCGCCGTCGCCGGACATCATATTAAACTGTGGACGAATACTGCCGCCCACGGTGAAATTGAGGCGGCTGAGCGGGTTACCGGCCTGCGGATCTTGCTTCAGGACGGTGATTTCTGCGTTAGCAGCGAAAGATGCCATACCTGCAAGCAGGCCAGCCCCAATCAGTAATGGTAAAGCGCGCAAATTTGCTTTCATGTGGATCCCTAGTAACCATATTTATTATAAGCGGGGGCATATTAACGCTTATTAAGTCCGATTTCTGAGGGATTTTTATTAATTCGTGCGGTTATCTATCAGTCTTTTCTTAATAGATATTAAAAAAACATCAATAAATGCAGAAAATATGTTCTAACGCAATAAATAGCGAAATATAACAGAGTTTATAGCGGTAGCCGGGCATCCCTGCCCGACCTCCTCAGACGACAAACTGGCGGAACAGCGCCTTCCCTTTCAGTAACCGAACGCCCAGCCACCCGCCGCAAAGCGACAGCAATACCGCCCCGGTGACCGGCAGCACGATCCACAGGCGCAAATCCGGCTCCCACGGGAAATCGAACACTCGCGTTTGCAGCACGCCAAGCGCCGTTTCCGCGCCGATGGCCGCCACCAGGCCGGACACCAGCCCCAGCACGGCAAACTCGCACCACAGCGTGGTTCTGAGCAGCTTTTTACCCGCGCCCAGCGTGCGGTAAACCACCAGTTCCTGATGGCGCTGACGCATACCCACCTGCACCTGAGCCAGCAACAGCAGCAGGCCACAGGCGGTCACCAGCACAACCATCACTTCAAGCGCACGACTGACCTGCTCCAGCACCTGGCCGATTTGTTTCAGGATGGCCCCAATATCCAGCAGGCTGACGGTCGGGAACTCGCGGTTAAGCTGGGTCAGCAGGCCGTTATTCCCCTCCCAGCGGAAGCTGGTGAGCCAACTCTGCGGCTGCCCGTCCAGCGCGCCCGGCGGGAAGATAAAGTAGAAGTTTGGCCGCAGGCTTTCCCAGTCCACTTTGCGCAGGCTGGTGACCTTCGCGGTGAAGTCCTGGGTATCCCCCATAAAGGTCACGCTGTCGCCGAGTTTAATGTTCAGGCGTTTCGCCACGCCGTCATCCATCGACACTTCCCCGGCCTTCGGCGGCCAGCTTCCCGCCAGGATAGGGTT
This sequence comes from Cedecea neteri, assembly GCF_000758305.1. Lineage (NCBI taxonomy): Bacteria > Pseudomonadati > Pseudomonadota > Gammaproteobacteria > Enterobacterales > Enterobacteriaceae > Cedecea > Cedecea neteri. The sequence goes on from NZ_CP009458.1 coordinate 4,782,686, forward strand.
ATGATCCGGCTTCTGGCTCTGCCAGGTCAGATTTAGCTCACGGTTCAGCGCCTCATCCGGGTTGCCCTCGGTAGACTGGCCGTTAATCGCCGTCATGCGCGCCCGCACAATCGGATAGAACGACTCCGGGATCACCTGATGGTCGGCAAGGAAGGTTTTCACCGGCTGAACCTGCTCCGGCGCAATGTTCACCAGGAAGTAGTTCGGGCTTTCCGGCGGCAGCTGTTGCTGCCATCTGTCCAGCAAATCCCCCCGCAGCACTAACAGCAATGCCAGCAGCATAAACGACAGCGAGAACGCCGCCAGTTGGCTGAGCGTCGCCCACGGCTGGCGCAGCAGGCGGTTAACCGCCAGGCGCAGGGCCAGGTTTTTCAGCGTCAGCTTTTTCAGCAGCTTCAGGACGCCCCAGCCGACCAGGCCACACAGCGCCGCGAGTACCAGCGTGCCCGCCAGCACCGCCCACAGCAGCGAACTGCCGCCCATTAGCAACGCCAGCAGCAACACCACCACCACGCTGATAACCGGCAGATAAATTTTCAGCGGCCAGACGTTGGCCACGGCGTCACGGCGCAGGACGCGCAATGGCTGAGTGGCCAGCAGTAACCGATACGGACGCAGCCCCACCAACACGGAGATTGTCACCATCGCGCCGATAGCCCACACCCACGGCCACAGGCTCGCTGGCGGCAGCGCGGCAGGCAGCACCGGCTTCAACAGTTGCATCAGCGCGGCTTCGAACAGCAGCCCAACGGCACCTCCGGCAATGGCCGAGAGCACCAGCACCATCAGCCACTGGCCGATAATCAGTTTACGCAGCGCCGCCCTGCCCGCGCCCAGCGTTTTCAGGATCGCCACCAGGTCATAGCGGCTGCGGCAGTAATGACTCATCGCCACGGCAATCGCGGCCACGGCCAGCAGCAATGTCAGCAGGGCGGAAAGCAGCAGGAACTGCTGAGAACGCTCCAGGGATTTGCCCAGCGCACCTTCGTCCTGCTCCATGCCGATCCAGCGCTGCTCCGGCTTCAGCTTCGGCAGCAGGTAGTTTTCATACTGCAGCAGTTGCTGAGGGTTGCCGCCAAACTTGTAGCGCCAGCTAATGCGGCTGCCCGGCTGCACCGCCCCGGTTTTCTCAACGTCAGCCAGGTTCATCATCAGGCGCGGCGCAATCTGGAACGGGTTAAACCCGGCGTCCGGCTCCTGAATCACCTGCCCGATAATACGCAGCGTGGCGTCGCCCACGTCAATGTTGTCGCCCACTTTCAGGTTGAGCAACTCCAGCAGGCGCGGTGCCAGCAGCGCGGTGCCCGGCTCAGGCTTCAGGCCCGGCGGGTTGGTTTCCAGCTCGCCGTACATCGGGTACACGCCGTCGACCGCTTTCACATCAGCCAACTGAGGCGTATCCCCGGCAAAAGTCATGGTGGCGAAGCTCAGCTGTTTGCCGACCTTTAAGCCATCACTTTGGGCCTGAGTCAGCCATTCGTCCGGAACGGCGCGGGCGCTGCGCAACGTCCGGTCGCCCGCCATATACTCGCGGCTTTGCTGACTGAGGCCTTTTTCCATTCTGTCGCTGATGCTGCCAAGCGCCAGTACGCAGGCCACCGCCAGGCTAAGCGCCAGCCAGACAATCAGCAGCGAGGGAGAGCGCCACTCGCGCCAGAACCAGCGGGCTATCATGCTTCCTCCCACAGTTTGCCTTCGCGCAGCCGCAGGCGGCGGTCGCAGCGTGCCGCCAGCTGTTCATCGTGGGTGACGAGGATCAGCGTGGTGGCGAAATCACGGTTGAGGGAAAACAGCAGGTCGGCAATGCGGTCGCCGGTTTGCCTGTCGAGGTTACCGGTGGGTTCATCGGCAAACAGCACGCCCGGCTTACCGTTAAACGCGCGAGCCAGCGCCACGCGTTGCTGCTCGCCCCCGGAGAGTTGGGCTGGCAGGTGATCGAGGCGTTTACCTAAGCCCAGTTGTTCCAGCAGCGCTTTGGCCTGCGCCCGGCTGGCCGAGCTGTTTTCACCTCGCAGCAGCGAAGGAAGCTCCACGTTTTCCAGAGCATTAAGGGTGGGCACCAGCATAAAGGACTGAAACACAAAGCCGACGTTCTTTGCACGCAGCGCCGCCCGGGCCTCTTCATCCATGCTGTGCAGCGGCTGCCCGCACAGGTTGACCTCGCCGTCCGTGCCGTCATCAAGCCCGGCCAGAATCGCCAGCAGCGTGGACTTGCCCGATCCTGACTCGCCAATCAGGGCGATGGTTTCGGCCGGTTTGACAACCAGCTCAACTCCGGTAAGGATGGAAAGCTCGTGTTCACCCTGACCCACGGACTTACTAAGATGATGAACTTCAACAATGTTTTCCGCTGGCATTTGCCCTTCCTGTTTCTGGCTTTGATGACTTTCCGCGCCGCTGCGGCGGACACGTTATTGATTTTAGGCGATAGCCTGAGCGCCGGTTACCGTATGGCGGCCACCAGCGCCTGGCCCGCTCTGCTGGATGCCAAATGGCAACCGCAGGGTACAAAAGTTGTGAATGCGAGCATCAGCGGCGATACCGCAGCGCAGGGCCTGGCTCGCCTGCCGGCGCTGTTAAAACAGCACCAGCCCCGCTGGGTTTTAGTGGAGCTTGGCGGTAACGACGGCCTGCGTGGGTTCCAGCCTCAGGAGGTAGAAAAAACCCTTAACCAGGTTATCACCGACGTGAAAGCTGCCAATGCCCAACCGCTGCTGATGCAAATTCGCCTGCCCGCCAACTACGGACGCCGCTATAATGAGGCGTTTAGCGCTATTTATCCGCAACTTGCCAAAACGTTTGATATCCCTTTGCTCCCGTTCTTTATGGAGGAGGTGTATCTGAAACCGCAATGGATGCAGGATGACGGCATTCACCCTAATCGGGATGCTCAGCCGTTTATCGCCGACTGGATGGCGACGCGGCTGACTCCGTTACTCTCTAAATAACCGGCGCTGCCGCGTCAGACATGACGAGATAGTTAAACACGACTGATCAATAATCGGGGCGCCCTTCGGGTAAAGTTATGCAAAAATCCGTTTTAATTACAGGTTGCTCAAGCGGGATTGGCTTAGCCAGCGCGCAGGAGTTACAGAAGCTTGGCTATAACATTCTCGCCGCCTGCCGCAAACCGGCCGATGTAGAGCGCATGAATCAGCTTGGCTTTACCGGCATTGAACTCGATCTTGACGATGCGGAAAGCGTCCAACGCGCCGCCGCCGAAGTGATTGCCATCACCGGCAACCGCCTGTACGGGCTGTTTAATAACGGAGGTTACGGCGTGTATGGCCCGTTGAACGCCATTTCCCGCGAACAGCTTGAACAGCAATTCTCCACCAACTTCTTCGGCACGCACCAGCTCACCATGCTGCTGCTGCCGGCCATGCAGCCTCATCAGGAAGGCCGCATCGTGATGACAAGTTCGGTGATGGGGCTGATTTCCACGCCGGGGCGCGGGGCTTATGCCGCCAGTAAATACGCGCTGGAAGCCTGGTCCGACGCGCTGCGCATGGAGCTTCGCCACAGCGGGATTAAAGTCAGCCTGATTGAGCCGGGGCCAATCCGCACCCGTTTTACCGATAACGTCAATCAAACCCAAAGCGACAAGCCGGTAGAGAATCCAGGGATTGCCGCACGGTTTACCCTCGGCCCGGAGGCGGTGGTAGCGAAAGTACGCCATGCTTTTGAAAGCCCAAGGCCGAAGCTACGCTACCCGGTGACCGTGGTGACTCACGTGATTACCGTGCTGCGCCGCCTGCTGCCAGCGTGCGCAATGGACAAAATTTTACGGAGCTGAGTTGAAGTCCCGGCCTCAGCCCCCATGTAAAAAAACAAATGCTTAACAGAGAATCGCCCATGTCCGCAGAAAACATTATCAACATTACCGAAGCGAACCTGCACCAGACGCTGGAACAGTCCATGGCTAAGCCGGTGCTGTTTTATTTCTGGTCTGCCCGCAGCCAACATTGCGAGCAGCTCACACCGGTGCTGGACAAGCTCGCGGCCCAATACAACGGCCAGTTTATTCTCGCTAAAGTTGACTGCGACGCCGAGCAAATGGTGGCTTCGCAGTTTGGCCTGCGCTCCATTCCTACCGTCTATCTGTTCCAGAATGGTCAGCCGGTGGACGGTTTCCAGGGGCCGCAGCCGGAAGAAGCGATTCGCGCCCTGCTCGACAAAGTGCTGCCGCGTGAAGAAGAGCTGAAAGCCCAGCAGGCCGTAGAACTGATGCAGGAAGGCAAGCACGCCGAAGCCCTGCCGCTGCTGAAAGATGCGTGGCAGCTGTCCGGCCAGAACAGCGAAATTGGCCTGCTGCTGGCGGAAGTGCAGATTGCCCTGAACCGCAGCGAAGACGCCGAAGCGGTGTTGAAAACCGTGCCTCTGCAGGACCAGGACACCCGCTATCAGGCGCTGGTTTCCCAGATTGAACTACTGAAACAAGCCGCCGACACGCCGGAAATTCAACAGTTGCAGCAGCAGGTGCAAAACGAGCCGGACAATGCCCAGCTTGCCAGCCAGCTCGCGCTGCAGCTGCATCAGGTTGGCCGGAACGAAGAAGCACTGGAGCTGCTTTATACCCACCTGAAAAAAGACCTGGGTGCCGCCGACGGCCAGGCACGCAAAATGATGATGGAGATTCTGGCCGCACTGGGCACCGGCGACGCGCTGGCGTCTAAATACCGCCGTCAGATTTATGCGTTGATGTATTAATCAGTGAGAACGAAAAAGGCCGGATATTCCGGCCTTTTGTTTATCGGTACACGCGGATCCCGCCGTCCACTCCATTGGGGCTCAGCAGCACCTGCCAAAGCTGAATATTCCTCGCGCGAAATGCGCCCGCGCAGGCGTTCAAATAATAACTAAACATCCGCTTAAACCGCTCGTCATAATTACGCGAGATATTAGGCCAGCAGCGGAGGAAATTATCGTCCCAGGCCATCAGCGTTCTGTCGTAATCCGCCCCGATATTGTGCCAGTCTTCCATAATGAAATGTTTTTCACTGGCGCTGGCAATGTGGCGCACCGAGGGCAAACAGCCGTTAGGGAAGATGTATTTGTTGATCCACGGATCGACGTTTAAATCCGTTTCATTCGAACCAATGGTATGCAGCAAAAACAGGCCATCAGGTTTTAAATTGCGGGCAGCAACTTCAAAATAGGTATTGTAGTTTTTTGGCCCGACGTGCTCGAACATACCCACGGAAACAATGCGATCAAATTTGCTGTTGAGGTCGCGATAATCCTGCAGCAGGATCTCCACGTCCAGGCCCCGGCAGCGATCCTGAGCCATTTTTTGCTGTTCGGCCGAAATAGTCACGCCGACAACGGAAACCCCATATTCCTGCGCCGCATACTGCGCCAGTCCGCCCCAGCCGCAGCCGATATCCAGCAGCTTCATGCCCGCTTTGAGCTGCAGTTTTTCGCAGATCATATGCAGCTTGTTACGCTGAGCTTCTTCCAGATTGCCCGCGTCTTTCCAGTAGCCGCAGGAATATTGCATATACGGATCGAGCATCGCCGCAAACAGATCGTTACCGATATCGTAATGCTCTTTGCCAACTATCCAGGCGCGTTTGCGAGACTGCAAATTAAAAACTCTGGCCCCGGCAATACGCAGCAGGTCGGAAAAGTGTTTTGGCATTTTGCTGTCCAGGCCGTGGCGCAAAATATGGGTAAATAAAATGTCCAACCGGTCGCAGTCCCACCAGCCGTCCATATAGCTTTCTCCCAGGCCGAGAGAACCTTCCTGTAATATTCGCTTGAAGAAGTCTGGATTGTTCACCCGAATATCTGCCGGGCCGTTGCCGTCAATATCAATCGCCATGGGTGAAATTAATTCTTCCACGATTTTCTGCCAGCGGTTGTTATTCGCCTGATGCTGCTCAGCTATTATTGTTCCCATTGCTTCCTCACCGGGATAAGTGTTCTTGCCGAATACCGCCCGCCCGATAGCGCGAGCTGCCGAAGCATCCGATACTACGCCTGCTGGCACCATGCGTGAAATGAACTTAATCCATGAAAATCATTCCATTAAGGAATAATAAAAAGGAAAGCAGCAATTAATTCTCATCGGGCACGGGGATGTTGCTGAATGTTTCAGGTTAAGCAGTTAGACTGAATGCAAAACAAACAGGAGGTTTTTTTAATGCTTATCGTGATCCCCGTATTAATTCTCGTGGCGCTGGTGATTGTGGCGGCCGGGGTAAAAATCGTGCCCCAGGGCTTCCAATGGACCGTTGAACGCTTTGGCCGCTACACCAACACCCTGATGCCGGGCCTGAATCTTGTGGTGCCGTTTATGGATCGCGTGGGCCGCAAAATCAATATGATGGAACAGGTGCTCGACATCCCTTCTCAGGAAGTCATTTCCAAAGACAACGCCAACGTCGCCATTGACGCCGTGTGCTTTATTCAGGTGGTTGACGCCCCTCGCGCCGCCTATGAAGTCAGCAACCTTGAGCTGGCGATCATCAACCTGACGATGACCAACATCCGTACCGTGCTCGGCTCGATGGAGCTGGATGAAATGTTGTCCCAGCGCGACAACATCAACACCCGCCTGCTGCACATCGTCGACGAAGCCACCAACCCGTGGGGCATTAAAATCACCCGTATCGAAATCCGTGACGTGCGCCCACCGGCTGAGCTGATTGATGCGATGAACGCCCAGATGAAAGCCGAGCGTACCAAGCGCGCCTATATTCTTGAGGCCGAAGGGATCCGCCAGGCGGAAATCGTCAAAGCCGAAGGTGAGAAGCAGTCGAAGATCCTGAAAGCTGAGGGTGAGCGTCAGTCTGCGTTCCTTGAGGCGGAAGCCCGCGAGCGTAGCGCTGAAGCAGAAGCCCGCGCCACGCAAATGGTGTCCGAAGCTATCGCCAAAGGGGATATTCAGGCGGTGAACTACTTCGTGGCCCAGAAATACACCGACGCGCTGCAGCAAATCGGGTCGGCCAATAACAGCAAAGTGGTGCTGATGCCGCTGGATGCCTCCAGCCTGATGGGCTCCATCGCCGGGATCAGCGAACTTATCGCCCAGAGCGGCACCGAGCGTAAAAAATGATCGACAGCATTCTCGCGCATCCACACGTCTTCTGGCTTGCGCTTGGCGGACTGCTGCTGGCGGCGGAGATGCTCGGCGCCAGCGGCTATCTGCTGTGGAGCGGCGTGGCGGCAGTGATCACCGGCCTGCTGGTCTGGCTGCTGCCGCTTGGCTGGGAAACACAGGGCGTCTGCTTTGCCCTGCTGACGCTGGTCGCCGCCTTTCTCTGGTGGCGCTGGCTGTCCAGCCGTAAGCAACAAATTCCGGGTGAAGTGCTGAATCAGCGCGGGCAGCAGCTGGTTGGCCGCCGCTTCCGCCTGGAAACCGCTCTGGTCAACGGCCGGGGGCATGTTCGCGTGGCCGACAGCAGCTGGCCAGTGATCGCCGATGAAGATCTCCCGGCGGGCTGTGAGGTAGTGGTACTGGCCGTGGAAGGCATTACGCTCAAAATTAAGGCGGTTTAGTTTATCTCGTGGCGATGGCAGCAGCCGGAAAGATTGTCGATGATCGGGCAATCGGCGCTGTCATCGCCCGGGCAAGCCTCTGCCAGCGTCAGCAAATGCTGGCGCATATTCTGCAGCTCAATAATGTGCCGCTCGATATCCGCGACCTTCTGCAAGGTGCGGGCTTTTACGTCCGCGCTGTGCCGGGCCGGATCGTTAAACAGGCTTACCAGCTCTTTGCACTCTTCCAGATTAAATCCGACCTGACGGGCCTGGCGCAGCAGCGTCAGCTCATCGAGATGCTTTTGCGTATAGCTGCGGTAGCCGTTGTCGGCGCGAAACGGCGGCGTGACCAGCCCTTTCTCTTCGTAAAAACGAATCGCTTTGCTGGTTAGCCCGGTTTTTTTCGCCACATCGCTAATATTCATTTTTGCTCCTTGACCTTCCCCTTGATGGAAGGTTTAACCTCTTTCATAGTTAACCGAATCATCCTTTCGGTCAATATTTCACCTCACCATCATACAGGAGTCTTGCGATGTCACACATTGTGGATCTGAATCTGGATGGCCTGACCTGCGGCCATTGTGTTAAACGCGTCAAAGAGAGCCTCGAACAGCGTGCAGACGTTGAGCAGGCTGAAGTCACCCAAACCCACGCCCGCGTCACCGGCAGCGCCACGCCGGAAGCGTTAGTGGAAACTGTCCAACAAGCGGGATACGGCGCAGAAGTCGCCAGCCACCCAAAGGCTGAACCGCTGGCAGAGTCATCAACTCCGTCGGAAGCACTGACAGCGGTCGCCCCTTCGCTTCCGGCAGCGTCTACCGACGATGACAGCCAGCAGCTGTTGATCAACGGTATGAGCTGCGCCAGCTGCGTCTCCCGGGTGCAAAATGCCTTACAAAATGTACCGGGCGTCAGCCAGGCACGGGTTAACCTTGCGGAGCGCAGTGCGCTGGTGATGGGCACCGCCTCCGCAGAATCGCTGGTCAAAGCCGTGGAAAGTGCCGGTTACGGTGCCGAAGCGATCGAAGACGATCAGAAACGCCGCGAGCGCCAGCAAGAAACGGCGAACGCCGCCATGAAGCGCTTCCGCTGGCAGGCGATTGTCGCCCTCGCCGTCGGGATCCCGGTGATGGTCTGGGGCATGATCGGCGACAACATGATGGTCACCGAGAGCAACCGCTCCCTGTGGCTGACCATCGGTATTATTACCCTTGCGGTGATGGTCTTTGCCGGCGGTCATTTTTACCGTAGCGCCTGGCGCAGCCTGATGAACCGCGCGGCCACCATGGACACGCTCGTCGCCCTCGGCACCGGCGCGGCCTGGCTCTACTCAATTACCGTGAATATCTGGCCGCAGCACTTCCCGATGGAAGCCCGCCACCTCTACTACGAGGCCAGCGCGATGATCATCGGCCTGATAAACCTCGGCCATATGCTTGAGCAGCGCGCACGTCAGCGCTCTTCTAAAGCGCTTGAACGCCTGCTGGACTTAACGCCGCCGACCGCGCGAGTGGTGACGGAAGAAGGCGAAAAAACGCTGCCGCTGGCGGAAGTCACCGCCGGAATGACGCTGCGCCTGACCACCGGCGACCGGGTGCCGGTTGACGGTGAAATTACCCAGGGTGAAGCCTGGTTCGACGAAGCGATGCTGACCGGCGAACCGGTGCCGATGCAAAAATCAAACGGCGATGGCATTCACGCCGGTACCGTAGTGCAGGACGGCAGCGTGCTGTTCACCGCCACCGCCACCGGCAGCCACACCACACTGTCGCGTATTATCCGCATGGTTCGCCAGGCGCAGAGCAGCAAGCCGGAAATCGGCCAGCTTGCCGATAAAATTTCTGCCGTGTTTGTGCCGGTCGTCGTCGCTATCGCGCTGATCAGCGCCGCCATCTGGTACTTCGTCGGCCCTGCACCGCAAATTGTTTATACCCTGGTCATTGCCACCACGGTGCTGATTATTGCCTGCCCTTGCGCCCTGGGCCTTGCCACGCCGATGTCGATTATTTCAGGCGTGGGCCGTGCCGCCGAGTTTGGCGTTCTGGTTCGTGATGCCGATGCCCTGCAGCGCGCCAGCACGCTGGATACCGTGGTCTTTGACAAAACGGGCACGCTGACTGAAGGCAAACCGCAGGTGGTTGCCGTGGAAACCCGCTCCGGTGTGGATGAAGTACAGGCGATACGGCTGGCGGCCGCGCTTGAGCAGGGTTCAAGCCACCCGCTGGCTCGCGCCATTATTGAAAAAGCAGGCAGTTCAACGCTGCCGGAAGTGACGTCATTCCGCACTTTGCGCGGGCTTGGCGTCAGCGGTGATGTGGACGGGCACAAACTGCTGTTGGGCAACAAAGCGTTGCTCGACGAGCAGGGTGTGGATACTCAGCCGCTTGCCGACAGCATTGATGCTCAGGCTCGCCTGGGCGCAACCCCGGTGCTGCTGGCGGTAGACGGCCAGCTCATGGCGCTGTTAGCCATACGCGACCCGCTTCGCAGCGACAGCGTCAGCGCGCTCCAGCGCCTACACCGCAACGGCTACCGCCTGGTTATGCTCACTGGCGATAACCCGGTAACCGCCAACGCGATTGCCAAAGAAGTTGGCATTGATGAGGTGATTGCGGGCGTGCTGCCGGACGGCAAAGCTGACGCTATCAAGCAGTTGCAGCAGCAGGGCCGCCAGGTGGCGATGGTGGGTGACGGCATTAACGATGCCCCGGCGCTGGCTCAGGCCGAGGTGGGGATTGCGATGGGCGGCGGCAGCGACGTCGCCATTGAAACCGCTGCCATCACCCTGATGCGCCACAGCCTGGTGGGCGTTGCCGATGCGTTGGCCATTTCCAAAGCCACGCTGCGGAACATGAAGCAAAACCTGATGGGGGCCTTCGTGTACAACTCGCTTGGCATTCCGATTGCCGCGGGCGTGCTCTACCCGCTGACCGGTACGCTGCTCAACCCGGTGGTTGCGGGGGCCGCGATGGCGCTGTCTTCCATCACCGTGGTCAGCAACGCCAACCGCCTGTTGCGCTTTAAACCGAAAGACTAACCTCTCTGCGGCCTTCCCTTCTCCTTTTGAGCGGAAGGCCGACTTTTTCCTTTCCCCTTCCAGCCCAGGACGTTAGCATGGCTTTTTAGCCAGGGAATCGCGATATGGGTTTGTTCCAACGTCTTAGCGCACTGCTTTCCAGCCTGACAGCCTCTACTTATCCCTGGCCTGCCCTTGATATCACGCTCCCCGGCAAGCGCTATTTGCACCTCGTGGGCAGCATTCATATGGGCACCCGGGACATGGCTCCGCTTTCCGCCCGCCTGGTGGACAAACTTCGTGAGGCAGATGCGCTGATCGTCGAGGCAGATATCCGCTCCGGCGATTCGCCGTTCAGCGAAATAGCGGAGGACATCGAACTGGAGGCGCGTCTGGCTCCCGACGATTACCAGCAGGTGCTGAGCCTGTGCAGCGAGCTGGGTATTTCGCTGAGCAGCATTGAGCACCAGCCCGCCTGGCAAGTGGCGTTGATTTTACAGGCGCATCAGGCCCAGCGCCTTGGCCTTCGCCCTGACTACGGTATCGACTATCAGTTGCTGGAAGCCGCGCAGCGCTACGGCGTGCCGGTCACCGAGCTTGAAGGCGCACAAAGCCAGATAGAGTTATTGAAGGGGTTGCCTGAGGGCGGGCTGCCGCTGCTGAACGACACGCTGGAACACTGGCACACCAACGCGCGGCTGCTGCAAATCATGATCGGCTGGTGGCTGGAAACGCCGCCGCAGCAGGGCAATATCGCGCTGCCGAACACCTTTGGCGATGCGCTGTATGACGTGTTGATGCATCAGCGAAACCGCCAGTGGCAGGCGTTTCTACAGCAGCTACCCGCCGGGCGCTATGTGGTTGCGGTGGGAGCATTGCACCTTTACGGCGAAGGTAACCTGCCAGAAATGCTGAAAAAAGGGTAAAAAAATGGCCAATATTTCTATTGGCCCGTCAAAGAGGAATTTCATTTATTATTCTGTTTATCCCGGCTGCCGAAGCAACCGAAGCTGAATTGTCGCTCAATGTGATGGTTTACGCCATCACTATTGTGTAGCGCTATATTACTCGTCAAGTATATCACTATGATTACTATTTTGTGCGTTTTCAAAACAACGAATAAAGAAGGAAACCATGACTCCCGCGGTAAAACTCCTCGAAAAAAACAAAATCAGCTTTCAAATTCATGCCTATGAGCACGATCCGCTGGAAACCAACTTTGGCGACGAAGTGGTCCGTAAGCTGGGGCTGAATGCCGACCAGGTCTATAAAACGCTGCTGGTGGCGCTGAATGGCGACATGAAACACCTGGCCGTGGCGGTGACGCCGGTTGCCGGGCAGCTTGACCTGAAAAAGGTCGCTAAGGCGCTGGGCGTGAAGAAAGTTGAAATGGCGGACCCGATGGTCGCACAGCGGATCACCGGTTATCTGGTGGGCGGCATCAGCCCGCTGGGGCAGAAAAAACGCCTGCCGACGGTGATTGATGCCCCGGCACAAGAGTTTGCCAGCATCTACATTTCCGGCGGCAAGCGCGGGCTGGATATCGAGCTCGCGGCAAGCGATCTGGCGAAACTGCTGGATGCCAGCTTCGCCGATATCGCCCGCCGCGATTAACGTTTAGTTCCAGCTTACCTCGCCCTTAGGTTGGTAAGCATTTACGTCCAGCGGGGAGTTCTGTTCGATGTACTGTTTCAGGACTTCCGCATCGACAAACCCGGTGTTGACGTAGCCCGGCTTTTTATCGATTTCCGGGTAACCGTCGCCGCCGGTACCGTTGAAGCTCAGCGTCGCCATGCGGTAGGTTTTGGCCGGGTCAATCGGCTGGTCTTTGATTTTCAGGTTGCTCAGCTTGCCGCCGGTAGAGGTAAAGCTGACGTTAGAGAACTGCGGGTAAGCCCCGGAGTCCGGCGTCTTCTGCGCCACCGCCGTCAGGTATTCCTCAACGTCCTTGCCGTTCATATCGATATAAACCACGGTGTTGCCGAACGGCTGCACCTTGAGCACATCTTTATAGGTAATATTCCCGGCTTCGATAGAATCACGCACGCCACCGCCGCTCATCACCGCAAAGTCCGCGCTGGTGCGAGCCATCTGTGCTGCCAGCAATACGCGCGCCAGGTTGGTCTGCACAAAGCGCACTTTGCTGCGGTCCCCTTCCAGATGCCCGTTCACGCTGCCCACTTTCACTTTCAGCGCGGCCTGGCCTTTGTTCTGGAACGGCGTCAGCAGGGAAAGCATCTGCTGATTTTCGGCGATTTCTGGCGTGTAAAGTACGCGCTCACTTTGCCCGTTATCGTAGGTGATTTTCTTTTTCAGATTGATGGGGATCAGCTGGTAGTGCACCAGCTTCATCTCGCCGTTACGGAACTCAAAATCTGCCCGCCCGACGTATTTCCCCCACTCATGCGCCTGCACAATCCAGGTGCCATTTTGTCTGTCCGGCGCGCACGGCGTACCCGGCACATAATCTTTCTGCTTCTGGTTTTCCTGCGCCATGCAGACCGGATCCTGTGAGTGACCACCCACAATCATCGTCAACGCGCCTTCCGGCAGACTTCTTGCCATTTCAACATCGCCCGGCGCATTTGAGCCGTGGTTGCCGTTATCGTAATGGCCCATGTGGGTCGCGGCGATAATCACGTCCGGTTTTTCGGTGCCCTGCAGCTCCTGGATCACCAGTTTGGCTTCCTCTGCAGGTTTGCGGAATTCGATGTCGGTGAAGTATTCCGGGTTGCCGATTTTAGCCGTATCGTCGGTGGTCAGGCCGATAACCGCCACCTTAATGCCCTGAGGTTTAAAAATCGCATAGGGCTTAAACAGGCGCTCGCCGGTGCTTTTTTGATAAATGTTGGCGGACAGCAGCGGGAACTTCGCCCATTTTTCCTGCTGGCGCAGCACGGACAGCGGATTGTCGAATTCGTGGTTGCCGACGGCCATGGCGTCATAGCCAATCAGGCTCATGCCGCGAAAGTCTGGTTCAGCATCCTGCAGGTCTGATTCCGGCACGCCGGTGTTGATATCGCCGCCGGATAACAACAGCACGCTGCCGCCTTCTGCCGCGACTTCTTTACGCACGCTGTCTACCAGCGTTTTTTGCGCAGCCAGGCCGTACTCAGAGTACTCATTGCGCCAGAAATGACCGTGATGATCGTTAGTATGAAGAATGGTAATTTTATAGGTCTTGTCTTTTTCCCAGGCCAGCGCTGAAGCGCTGGTTAAACTCAATGCCACCAGCAGCGCCGTGGTTATTGTTTTAGCAGCAAACCGCATTGCAAATCTCCATGTCAAAATGTAACTGCGCAGAAATAACAGATAGCTATCAGGATAGACAGCTATCTTTTCCGAAATGCGACTTTCTTCAAATCCCCTGCGCGAGTATGTTAGCAGGGTAAGAATTTCTTCCGGGCGATTTCCTGCGTCGCCCGCTCTAAAAACAATAACCGTTCGTACAGGTAATTATGGCAAGCTCTCAAACCCTCACGCAGCCGGGTACGCCCCCGGAGCAAAAAAAAGCGCGCACCGCATTTGGGATCCTCGGCGCTATCAGCCTCTCCCACCTGCTTAACGACATGATTCAGTCGCTGATTCTGGCTATCTATCCGCTACTTCAGGCCGAATTCTCCCTCAGCTTTATGCAGATCGGGATGATCACCCTGACTTTCCAGCTCTCTTCATCGCTGTTGCAGCCGCTGGTGGGCTACTACACCGATAAATACCCGATGCCGTGGTCGCTGCCGATTGGCATGTGCTTTACCCTCTGCGGCCTGGTGCTGCTGGCGCTGGCGGGCAGTTTCCCGGCCGTTCTGGTCGCCGCCGCGCTGGTAGGAACCGGTTCGTCGGTATTCCACCCTGAGTCCTCACGCGTGGCGCGTATGGCATCCGGTGGCCGTCACGGGCTTGCGCAGTCGCTGTTCCAGGTGGGCGGTAACTTCGGCAGCTCTCTTGGGCCATTGCTGGCAGCTATTATTATCGCGCCTTACGGCAAAGGTAACGTGGCGTGGTTCGTGCTCGCCGCCCTGCTGGCTATCGTGGTTCTGCTGCAAATTAGCCGTTGGTACGCCGCTCAGCATAAAATCGCCAAAAACCGCCCTGCTGTGCCGGTGGTCAACCCGCTGCCGCGCAACAAAGTGATTCTGGCGGTCTCGATTTTATTACTGCTGATCTTCTCTAAGTACTTTTATATGGCGAGCATCAGCAGCTACTTCACCTTCTACCTGATGCAAAAATTCGGATTATCGGTACAAAACGCCCAGATCCACCTGTTCGCTTTCCTGTTTGCCGTCGCGGCAGGCACGGTGATCGGTGGCCCCGTGGGGGATAAAATTGGCAGAAAATACGTGATTTGGGGCTCTATCCTCGGTGTCGCGCCATTTACCCTTGTTTTACCCTACGCATCACTTTACTGGACGGGCGTCCTGACGGTGATCATTGGTTTTATTTTAGCCTCCGCGTTCTCCGCCATTCTGGTGTATGCCCAGGAGCTACTCCCTGGCCGTATCGGTATGGTTTCCGGGCTGTTTTTCGGATTTGCCTTTGGGATGGGTGGCCTGGGTGCAGCCGTACTCGGGTTAATTGCTGACCACACCAGCATCGAGTTGGTCTACAAAATATGTGCCTTCCTGCCGCTACTCGGCATTATGACAATATTCCTGCCCGATAATCGCCACAAAGCGTAGATTTTAGCGGCCAAAGTATTGCTTTGGCCGCCTCCTGTCACCACACCCCTCTGGTAGTCGCCCCACATAACTGAGTTAAATGCTACTCAGGGCCTTTTTTTTATCGAAATGCGCTTTTTATTCAAAATTCAACAATTATTCATAAACGCCGATAAAGAATTTGTCATAAACTGTGTAACAGAACGTTTTGGAACATCGGCCAACCAAAGGAGACGGAATGCATCACGCCACACCGCTTATCACCACCATTGTTGGTGGTCTCGTGCTCGCTTTTTTACTGGGTATGCTGGCTAACAAGCTGCGCATATCTCCGCTGGTGGGCTATTTATTAGCTGGCGTGCTGGCTGGACCTTTTACTCCAGGTTTTGTTGCTGATACCAAACTTGCCCCTGAATTGGCGGAATTAGGCGTGATTCTGCTGATGTTCGGCGTCGGGCTGCATTTTTCATTGAAGGATTTGATGGCGGTAAAGGCCATCGCCATCCCCGGCGCAATCGCGCAGATTGGCGTCGCGACGCTGCTGGGCATGGCGCTCTCCTGGCTGATGGGCTGGTCATTGATGACCGGTATCGTCTTCGGGCTGTGTTTGTCAACGGCAAGTACCGTCGTGCTGTTGCGTGCGCTTGAAGAGAGGCAGTTGATTGACACTCAGCGAGGGCAAATTGCCATCGGCTGGCTGATTGTTGAAGACCTGGTGATGGTGCTGACGCTGGTGCTGCTGCCAGCCGTCGCTGGCATGATGGAAAAAGGCAACGTTGGGCTGGTTTCCCTGAGCCTGGATATGGCGATCACCATTGGGAAGGTCGCCGCCTTTATTGCCCTGATGATGCTGGTAGGCCGCCGCCTTGTGCCGTGGATTCTGGCTCGCAGCGCAGCAACAGGCTCCCGCGAGCTGTTTACCCTTTCCGTACTGGCGCTGGCGCTGGGCATCGCATTCGGCGCGGTTGAGCTGTTTGATGTCTCCTTTGCGCTGGGTGCTTTCTTTGCCGGTATGGTGCTGAATGAGTCCGAGCTAAGTCACCGCGCGGCACACGACACGCTGCCGCTGCGCGATGCGTTTGCGGTGCTGTTCTTTGTTTCCGTCGGCATGCTGTTTGATCCACTGATTCTGATTCAGGAACCACTGGCGGTGCTGGGCACGCTGGCCATCATCATCTTCGGTAAATCCCTGGCCGCGTTCCTGCTGGTGCGCATGTTTGGCCACTCTCAACGAACCGCGCTGACCATCGCCACCAGCCTCGCGCAGATCGGTGAGTTTGCCTTTATCCTGGCCGGTCTCGGCATGGCGCTGAACCTGCTGCCACAAACGGGGCAGAATTTGGTGCTGGCGGGCGCAATTCTGTCGATCATGCTGAACCCGATTCTGTTCGCCATTCTTGAGCGCTACCTCGAGAAAACCGAAACGCTGGACGAGCAAACTCTGGAAGAGGCCATCGAGGAAGAAAAACAAATCCCGGTGGATATCTGCAACCACGCGCTGCTGGTCGGCTATGGCCGAGTCGGCAGCCTGCTGGGCGACAAGCTGCTGGCCGAAGGCGTACCGCTGGTAGTGATTGAAACCTCCCGTAGCCGCGTGGATGAGCTGCGCGAGCGAGGCATCCGTGCCGTGCTGGGCAATGCCGCAAACGAAGAGATCATGAATCTGGCGCATCTGGACTGCGCACGCTGGCTGCTGCTGACTATCCCTAACGGCTACGAAGCCGGTGAAATCGTCGCGACGGCCAGAGAAAAATGCCCGGATATCGAAATCATCGCCCGCGCGCATTACGACGACGAAGTGGATTACATCACCGAGCGTGGCGCTAATCAGGTTGTGATGGGAGAAAGGGAAATTGCCAATACCATGCTGGGGCTGCTGGTGCCGCCGGTAGCACAGGAAGCGGTAACGGGTTAATCAATACCAGGGTGGAGATATCCACGCCACCCTGTTCTTTATAATGCCAGTCGTCGGCTGGCGTTTTCCACGCCATTAAAGATGGCATCGCTGATAGACTCTGGAAAGTTTTTCGGCAGTAATGCTTTCGCTTCACTCAGGACTGCTGGCGTTTTTTGATAAAACTCGTCTATAAGTTCCGACATTCTTGTTTCACTAAAACCACATTTTCTAGCCGTTGCGAGAAAGTTGCGGGGAAAAATAGTATTCCACTCATATTTTCTGCCCTTTTCGGTGGATGCCAGCGACATCGCCATTTTTATATCTTGTTTCGCAAGTCCACGCCCGCCAATAAGTGGATAACAGGACATAATGTCATATAGAGGCGTCAGGCTATATCCACCACCTGGCATAATACCAACAGAATAGTTTTTTGCATGGCCATCACTTGCCGCCAGTAACCAGAAAAGAATATGACTGCGCATAAAATTTTCCCGGTCCTGCTCCGCATTATCTGAACCCAGCAGAAATTTCATAATAGGTTCTATGCCCGGCCCGCCGTCGCTTTCATATTTTTTCGTCGATGGAAAACCTAAAGCCTGGCAAATATCCTCCTGCGGAAGCCGGGCAATCCAGCGGTTATTATCCACAAAACGGCGATCGAAACGCTCCACGGCCAGAGCCTTAATGTTACGGGTTGTGATGATTTCGCATGTTGGAACTTTCAGACCATACAACCCTGCCAGCTGCATGCAAAGCCATTCATTTTCCACGCTATCACGAAGATCCAACGTAAAACTGTGCCCCTGGATTTCGCCAACCGGCAACTTAAATATGTGTGTAGTGGGTGTAATGCCTTTAGGCAATTGCCAGTCATTCTGATAACGCAGTAATGCCGTTTTTTCCTGTGCACCCGCAATTGAAATACGAAAGTCATACGTTTCTTGCTGAAGATACCGGGAAGGATTTAAATAGCCCATAAGAATGGCGTCCAACTTTTCCGCATCAAGCATTTCACTGTTTATCTGCTCTATGTTCTGAATGGCTTCTTGCGGCGGCTGTAATATTAATGCCCCGACACAGTCACGACCCACTTCATAAAGTAAATCAAAGGGCTGTAGAGAGTCAGCGTGATAACGGCTGGCGATCCGCTCACGAATGTCACGATTATCCGGCAGCAGGTTGTCGAAAAAGTTAAAAACAACTTCACCTGTATATTCTGCTATGCGTAACGGCATGGAAAGTGATATTGGACGCGCACCCGGCATCTTAACCCACTGATGATCGTACTGAAAAATATTAGAACCGCTATTCTCCTGTACTAATTGCCCCACCAAATACCCATTCATATACACAGATAAACGCTTCATTTACCACTCCTCTTTCCAGACTTCAGAGCTCCCCTGGCTGGATTTCGCCTCAATATGAAGCTCCATATTCATAGACGATAGTATTTTAAATAATGTATCAATCTGAGTTTTGGCTGGGTTGTTCTCAAATTTTGAGACGGTATCCTGCCGTAAACCGACTTTCTCTGCCACTGACTCCTGTGTTTGCTTACCCTGTTTGCGAGCATCCTTCAGGAAAATAGCCAATTGATCCGGGGAAGTGATTTTCATTATGTACCTCACTGATTTTTACCGGCACTAGCGTGTAAAATCAACTTTACCGGCACTAGCGTGTAAAATCAATTTTACCGGTACTAGCGTGTAAAAATCAGTTTTACCGGCACTAGCGTGTAAAATCAGTTTTACCGGTACTAGCGTGTAAAATCAGTTTTACCGGTACTAGCGTGTAAAATCAGTTTTACCGGTACTAGCGTATAAAAAAGCCGGAAGCATAGCTTCCGGCTTTTTTATAATATCTTACGCAAAAAACTAACGTTCCCAGTAAGACTCTTCGAGGCTGTCTTCCCGCTCAGGCAGGCCGCGCGTCAGGCGTGGTGAATGCTGATTCAGGACCTGATAGCTCACGCGGTTGGCGTATTTACACACCTGGGCCAGCGAGGAATATGTCAGCCAGGTCAGCTTATGTTTGCTGGAATTCGGCACGTTACTGCGGTGGTAATTGTTCGCAGTGATATCGTGCAGCAGGGCCGCAAGCGCCCCGTCTCCCGCACCGTTGGTGTTCATGATCTTCTCCGGACCGCCCATGTATGGCGCGATGTGGGAGTAAATTCGCAGCGGCTCAGCGCAGTCTTTCAGACGCATTGCGCGGCTAAATTCGAACTGGTTAAATTCGGCGATAGCACCCGGCAGAAGTGGATGCTGAGTTTTGCGCTTCGCGGTCTCTTCTGTGTAGCCAGCCATATAAAGGCCCACAGGCCCGGCGGTGCAAAGCACCAGATCCACCCAGTCCAGCGCCTTGTCGGCGGCCAGCAGCGGATCGCTTTCACCGGTTAGCGCCTCACCTTCTTCTTCGTTCATTGCCAGGATCGAAACGTGCTCGCTCAGGAAGGCCTGCCACCAGGCCGGGTTCTCGGCAATCACGTATTTGGTGCCCAGGGTCAGCACCACCGGCACGTTGTGTTTCTTCGCCCAGGCAATGGCCTGCATGGTGGCGTCCGGCATCGGCTCGCCTGGCTTGCAGCGCACCAGATAAGAGGTCAGCACCAGCGCGGATGCCCCAGCAATCACCTCTTCCGGGATACTTTCCGCGCGAAGCTGGTTCATATGGCCCGGGCTGATGGCAAAAGTACGCTCTCCCTGGTCGCCAATCAGCGTAAAGCAGCGGCCAATCGGGCCATCAACGCCCTGCAGATAGTTAAGGTCGGTCCGGCTGGAGGTATTGCAGAGGTAGCGATAGGCGTAGCTGCCAATCTCGACATTTCGGCACATCACGCCGAGCAGCACCGAGCGGTCATCGGCCAGCACCGAGTAATTGTGCATGGTATTGCCGATGGTGCCCCCGGCAAACTGGTGGGTAATCAGGTTGCTATCCACCAGCTCTTTGTAGAGCGCGTCGGCCACATCATCCTCAATCACCAAAGAATGGCCAAAACTCAGCCCGTAGCGCTGCACAAATTCATCGTCCACTTTGGCTTCAATGTCGACCAGCGTTTGGTCGATACCGACCACCCAGGAAGAGCCGCTTTCGGCCTCAGGCTGAGTTTGCTGTAAGAGCGGGTCGCGGGCGCTGACGGGGAAGTAGTGTTTGGATTTGCGTTTACCGGGAAATTTCATGGTGTCGTTACGGGGCTGAATAATAAGGCGGAGAATAGTAACATTCCCCGCCTCAGGATTCTATTTGCGATACCGATCCACCAGATTCATCATCATCGCGATATGGGCCGGATCGTCGTTCAGCGCCGGAATGTACTCATATTTCGTGCCGCCTGCCTCGATAAACACTTCCCGGTTCTGGACCGCCATCTCTTCCAGCGTTTCCAGGCAGTCAGCGGAGAAGCCCGGGCACATTACCTGAATATGCTTCACGCCCTTTTCGGCCAGCATTTTCAATGTTTCATCGGTATACGGCATCAGCCATGGCTCGCGGCCAAAGCGGGACTGGTAGGTCATCATCACTTTTTCCGGCGGCAGCTCGAGGGCGCTTAGCAGTTCACGCGTGGTGTCGCGGCAGCGCTGCGGGTAGTCATCCCCTTCGTTGGCATAGCGCTGCGGAATACCGTGATAGGAAAGCAGCAGCACATCCGGCTCACCGTGTTCGGCAAAAGAGCGCTTGACCGATGCCGCCAGCGCGTTGATGTACGCCGGCTCTGTCGCGTAGTCGCGAATCAGAGAAATAGAAGGCAGGCTGCGGTAATTGGCAAAGATTCGCCCCAACTCGTCCCATACCGCCGCCACGGTTGAGCAGGAAAACTGAGGATAAAGCGGCAGCACTACAATGTGCGTCACGTTCTGCGCCAGGAGGTCGTCCACGGCGCTTTTGAGCGACGGTTCGCCATAGCTCATCCCCAGCGCAACCGGCGTATCCGGCAGCTGCTGCGCCAGCGCTTTTTCCTGCCGACGGCTGTAGACCATCAAAGGCGAGCCCTCTTCCATCCAGATGGACTGGTAGAGCTTAGCGACACGCGGTGAACGGATCGGCAGAATGACGCCGCGCAGCAGTGGCCACCAAAGCAGGCGGGGCGTATCCACCACGCGCTTATCGCTCAGGAACTGACGAAGATAGCGGTTGACCGCCGCCGGCGTCGGGGCGCTCGGCGTACCAAGGTTAGCCAGTAAGATGCCAATTTTTTCCTGATTCATTCCCACCCCTTATCTATAAATTGCCGTCAATTGTAACGTAAAAGAGCGAAACGAGAACCGATTACAGTGAAAGGGGAAAATAGGGGCAAAAAAATACCAGGGCATGCCCTGGTATTGATTGTCGCAGCGGGAAATTATCCGAGGATTTTTTCCAGCTCAGCGCGCACGTCAGCCACGGCCTGGGTGCCGTCAACTTTAGCGTATTGGGTGTTACCCGCCTGCGCTTCTTTAGAGTAGTAGCCGATCAGCGGCGCGGTCATCTGATGGTATTCCACCAGGCGCTTACGTACGGTCTCTTCCTGATCGTCTTTACGGGTGGTCAGCTCTTCGCCGGTCACGTCGTCTTTACCTTCAACCTTAGGCGGGTTGAATTTGATGTGGTAAACGCGGCCGGAAGCAGCGTGCACGCGGCGGCCCACGATGCGGTCAACGATCAGCTCGTCCGGAACGTCGAACTCCAGCACGAAGTCAACCTTAATGCCCGCTTCTTTCATGGCGTCTGCCTGCGGGATAGTGCGTGGGAAACCGTCCAGCAGGAAACCGTTACGGCAGTCTTCCTGCGCAATGCGCTCTTTAACCAGGGCGATAACCAGCTCATCGGTCACCAGTTTGCCAGCATCCATGATGTCTTTGGCCTGTTTACCCAGTTCTGAACCAGATTTAACCGCAGCACGCAGCATATCACCGGTGGAGATTTGCGGAATACCGTATTTCTCCATGATGAACTGAGCCTGAGTCCCTTTACCTGCGCCCGGCGCGCCGAGCAGAATGATACGCATTGCGTAATTCCCCATACATTTAATTATTCAATCGAATTTGAGGCGAAAACCATACCACTAAAGGCGGTATCATCACAAGGAAGGGAGGCGGCTGGAGCGGCTTTAACGGAAATTTCCCGGGCTGAATCGAGCCATTTATCCGGCCCTTGTCCAAAGAAGAACCGATCGTCCCCTCCCCGTTTTTAGCGGAGGGAAGCGATCGGTAAAAGGCTTAAGAAACCAGCAGCTGGTTCATGCGGCGGATGAACTGGTTAGGATCTTCCAGCTGACCGCGCTCGGCTAACAGCGCCTGGTCAAGCAGCAGCTCAACCCACTCGCCGAACTGCGCGTCATCCTGCGTATCCGCAGCGCGTTTGACCAGCGCATGCTCCGGGTTAAGCTCGAAGATGTACTTCACTTCCGGCACTTCCTGGCCCGCAGCGGCAAACAGTTTCGCCATCTGGGTGCTCATGTCGTTGCTGTCGGTGGTCACGATCGCCGGGGTATCGGTCAGACGATGAGTCAGACGCACTTCTTTCACGCGCTCGCCCAGCAGGGTTTTCACGCGGTCCACGAACGGCTCCAGCGCCTTCTCGGCTTCTTTCGCTTCTTCGGTCTCTTCGTCCGTCAGCTTATCCAGCGATTCGTCGGTCTTGCTGACTGACTGGAATGCCTTCCCGTCGAATTCGGTCAGGTAACTCATCATCCACTCGTCGATGCGATCGGAAAGCAGCAGAACTTCGATGCCTTTCTTACGCAGCAGTTCCAGATGCGGGCTGCTCTTCGCCGCCGCGTAGCTGTCTGCGGTGATGTAGTAAATCTTCTCCTGACCTTCTTTCATGCGGGAGACATACTCTTCCAGTGACACGGTCTGTGCGGAGGAGTCGTTGTGCGTGGTCGCGAAACGCAGCAGTTTAGCGATAGCTTCCTGGTTCGCGTTATCTTCCGCCGGGCCTTCTTTCAGCACGAGGCCAAAGTTTTTCCAGAAGGTCTGGTATTTCTCGGCATCGTCTTTCGCCAGCTTGTCCAGCATCTGCAGCACACGCTTGGTCAGCGCGCTGCGCAGGTTCTGGGTTACACGGCTGTCCTGCAGGATTTCACGGGAAACGTTCAGCGGCAGATCGTTAGAATCTATCAGGCCACGCACGAAGCGCAGGTAGTTCGGCATGAACTGCTCGGCATCGTCCATAATAAACACGCGCTGTACGTAGAGTTTCAACCCGTGTTTGTGGTCACGGTTCCACATATCCCACGGCGCCTGCGCAGGGATGTACAGCAGGCTGGTGTACTCCTGCTTACCTTCCACGCGGTTGTGGCTCCAGGCGAGCGGGTCGGTAAAGTCGTGGGCGATGTGCTTGTAGAACTCTTTGTATTCGTCATCGCTGACTTCGGACTTGCTGCGGGTCCACAGCGCCTGAGCTTTGTTGATTTTTTCCCAGCTAACGATGGTTTCACCGTCTTTTTCTTCCTGCTGTTCAATCTCAACCGGCAGAGCGATATGGTCGGAATATTTGCTGATGATGGAGCGAACGCGCCAGTCGTCCAGGAACTCATCTTCGCCTTCACGCAGATGCAGCGTGATTTCGGTCCCGCGATCGGCTTTCTCAATGTCGGCCACGGTGTATTCACCCGCGCCTTCAGATTCCCAGAACACGCCCTGCTCCGCGCTGGCGCCGGCGGCGCGAGTGCGAACGGTGACTTTGTCCGCCACGATAAACGCAGAATAGAAGCCTACCCCGAACTGGCCGATAAGCTGGCTGTCTTTCGCCTGGTCAGAGCCCATAGACTCGAGGAAAGCTTTGGTGCCGGATTTTGCAATGGTACCCAGATGATCTATGACTTCATCGCGGGTCATGCCGATGCCGTTATCGGCGATGGTCAGGGTGCGGTTGTCTTTGTTAAAAGAGACACGAACGCGCAGTTCACCGTCACCTTCGTAGAGGTTGGCGTCAGACAGGGCGCGGAAGCGCAGCTTGTCTGCCGCATCGGAGGCGTTGGAGATCAGCTCACGCAGGAAGATTTCTTTGTTTGAATAGAGAGAATGGATCATCAGGTGCAGAAGCTGTTTTACCTCTGACTGAAAACCGCGGGTCTCTTGTCCTTTCATGGTCATTGATACCTCAACAAAATCATACGGGATGAAGAAAACGTTGAGGGGGATATGGTAGCGATTTGTGCCTTTTCAAGCAGGAGGAGGCAAAAACCTCCCCCAACCGATTAAAAATTAATCTTATGACGACCGATCAGCGAGTGTGAGAGCGTGGTGCCGTCCACCATTTCCAGCTCGCCGCCCACCGGCACACCGTGGGCGATACGGCTGGCTTCAACGCCGTACTGCGCACACAGCTCGGCAATGTAGTTTGCCGTCGCCTCGCCTTCCACCGTCGGGTTGGTGGCAAGAATAACTTCTTTCATCGGCTCGCTGGCAAGGCGCTGCTCAAGGCGATCCAGTCCAATGTCGTTCGGGCCAATGCCGTCCAGCGGCGAGAGGTGCCCCATTAAGACAAAGTAGCGGCCTGAGAACTGGCCGGTTTGCTCGATGGCGTGAATATCCGCCGGGCTTTCCACCACGCAAATCTGGCCGTTTTCCTGGCGACGCGGGTTGGAACAAATGGAGCAAACTTCCTGCTCGGTAAAGGTACGGCAATCCGCACAGTGGCCAATCTCGGACATGGCGCGGGTCAGCGCCTGAGCCAGACGCATGCCGCCACTGCGGTCGCGCTGTAACAGGGCAAACGCCATACGCTGGGCGGATTTCGGGCCAACGCCGGGCAGGCAGCGCAGGGATTCCATAAGGGCTGAGAGTAAAGGACTGGTTTGCATCGCTCGGGCTTGTGAGAAAAAAGTGGGCTATAGCCTAACATTAGCCCCTCGGATGGGTATAGGAAAAGATATCCCCCGCACGATGACTCGCCGGGGGAAAAATTTACGCAATGTCTTTGCCGAAACGGCCCTGATTAAAATCATCGATAGCCTGATGAATTTCCTCTTTGGTGTTCATCACAAACGGACCATAACCCACCACCGGCTCATTCAGAGGCTCACCGCTGAGCAGCAGAACCACCGCGTCATTATTGGCTTCAAGGGTCACGCTTTCGCCTTTGGCATCCAGCACCACCAGCTGCGCTTCGCGCGCCACCTCTTCGCCATTGACCAGCACCGTGCCTTTCAGCACCACCAGCGCCGTGTTCCAGCCGTCTTTCACCGCCAACTGCGTGACGCCTTGCGGGTTAAGACGCAAATCCCAAATGCTGATCGGCGAGAAGGTTCTGGCCGGGCCTTTGGTTCCGTCAAACTCACCGGCAATCACGCGAACCTTACCGGCATTGTCCGGCAAATCGACCACCGGAATATCGCCGTCGGTAATCGGCTGATAGCCAGGCGCGGTCATTTTGTCTTTTGCAGGCAGGTTAACCCACAGCTGCACCATTTCCAGACTGCCACCCGCCTCGCTGAACGCCGGAGAATGATATTCCTCGTGCAGGATCCCACTCCCGGCGGTCATCCACTGCACGTCACCCGGGCCAATCACGCCGCCGTTACCCGCGTTATCGCGGTGCGCCACTTCGCCTTTGTAGACGATAGTCACGGTTTCAAAGCCGCGATGCGGGTGCTGATCCACGCCGCGCTGGCCTTTATTGCTCGGCTTAAATTCCGCCGGGCCAGCGTAGTCCAGCAGCAGGAACGGGCTAAGCTGCTCGGCAAATTTTGAGTACGAAAACAGCGAACGAACCGGGAAACCGTCCCCCACCCAGTGGGAAGCTGGTGCGGTATAAACGCCAAGAATTGATTTCATGATTCTCTCCACAAGGGTTGTTTCTGATGGGATAAAGCTTACCCGTCAGACGCTCAGCCCGGTAGAGTGCTAAAATGGATTCAGTGTTCCATTAACAGGACAATAGAAATGCAGGACTTAAACGACCTGTGGTACTTCGTGCAGGTGGTGGACAATGGCGGTTTTTCCCCCACCAGCCGGGTTATCGGCATTCCGAAATCCCGCCTCAGCCGACGCATTGCGCTGCTGGAAGAGCGGCTTGAAACCCGCCTGCTGCAGCGCTCGACGCGTAGCTTTACGGTCACCGAAGCCGGGCAGATCTTCTACCGCCACTGCAAGGCGATGATGATTGAAGCAGAAGCGGCGCAGGAGGCCATCGACACGCTAAAGTCAGAGCCGAGAGGGTTAATCCGTCTCACCTGCCCGATAGCACTGCTGCATGTCCATGTCGGCGAAATGCTGGCGCGCTTTATGCGCCTGTATCCGCAGGTTGTGATTCAGCTTGAGGAAACCAACCGCCGCGTGGACGTACTGAACGAAAACGTTGATTTAGCGATTCGCGTGCGCCCTTTACCGCTGGAAGACAGTGATCTGGTGATGCGCAAGCTGGCCACCCGCAGCATGTGCCTGGTGGCCAGCCCGGAGCTGGTTGCTCGCCTGGGTATGCCTGCGGCACCTACAGATCTCGCCCACTGGCCAAGCCTGGCGCTGGACAGGCCGCAGCAGACTTATCGCTGGTGCCTGTTTGGGCCCGAACAGCAGGAGGTGATTGTTCACCACAAGCCCCGCTTTGTGACGACAGATATGATCGCGCTGCGTACCGCAGCACTGAACGGGATTGGCGTCGTGCAGCTCCCGAAGCTGATGCTTAACGATGCGCTGGCGCAGGGCAAGCTGGTTCACGTCTTGCCAGAATGGCGCGCAAGAATGGAGATCGTGCATGCGGTCTTCCCTTCCCGTCGAGGGCAGTTACCAGCGGTGCGGGCATTGATTGATTTTCTGGCAGAGAGCTATCAGGTGCTGGACGAGGAGTAAGAAAACAGCCTTCTCCCGGGCGGGAGAAGGCGGAAAAGCATCAGAATGGCATTTTGAAGCCCGGTGGCAACTGCATGCCGTTGGAAACCCCAGCCATTTTTTCTTTCTGCGCTTCGCCGATACGACGAGCGGCATCGTTGAAGGCTGCAGCAACCAGGTCTTCAACCATCTCTTTGTCATCTTCCATCAGGCTTGGGTCGATTTCGACACGGCGGCAGTTGTGCGCCCCGTTGATGGTCACTTTCACCAGGCCCGCGCCGGACTCGCCGGTGACTTCCATGTTGGCGATTTCTTCCTGAGCCTGGGCCATTTTTTCCTGCATCTGCTGGGCCTGCTTCATCAGGTTACCCAGACCGCCTTTTCCAAACATAATCTTCTCTCTTTCATCGGGCCAGCCCTCGCAGAATGCGAGAGTGGCTATCAGGGTTTCACACTATGCCGCGTCAAACGAGGCATATCAAACAGGGCGAATACTATCTTCATCCAGCTCTGCATCAAAGAACCTTTGCAGAGTCTGAATATTGCTGTCGTTACTCATCGCCTCGCGCGCCTGCGCCAGCTTCTCTTCGTAGATAGCCTGACGCCACTCCAGCGGCGTGCGGCGAGCCAGATTCTCATCTTCAATAATAGTCAGTTCTATCGCTTCGCCATGGTGCGAACTCAGGGCATCTGAGAGCGTTTTTTGCGCCGATGGCGAATTCAAATGCCGCTGGCCAGGACGCAAATGCAGGCAAACCCGGTTGCCGTCCACCTCTTTCCAGGCGTTAAGCGCCAGCTGCTGCACCAGCTTTGGCAGCACCAGCTGATTGATTTCCGCCGCCCATTCGTCCCGCTCGATAGCCTCTTCGGCCAGCTTCTGCGAAAGCTCAGGCGTTTTTTCATGCTCAAGCGCTTTTTTCAGCGCCTTGGGCGTAGCGACCGGCTCAGGGGCAACTTCTATCGGGTTTTGTGCCTTCCAGCGATAGGCTTCTGGCTTCGCTGGTTTTTCCAGCGCCGTCGGCGCAGGGCGCGCCTGAACGCGTTCGGTCACCGAAGCCAAACGTTCCAGCGCGGAGCTTTTTGCCGGCCGCGCTAGTCGTTGCGCTGCCGGCTCATTCTTTTTTGCTTTATCAGCCTCCTGCTGGCGCATCAGTTGGCTGCGCGCCTGGAGGATCTGGCTGGTGGCATCCGGCAGCGGAGGGGCATCCCTGTCTGGCGGCGGCGCCGCCTGCTGCTGTCTTGCCGCTGGCTGATGCGACACCGGATTCACTACCGGAATGCTTGCCGCCTGGCGCGGTACTTCCGGCTCAGGCAGCGGCTTGCGCGGATGGAAAGCCAGCGCGCGCAGCAGCGTCATTTCTACGCCCATGCGGCGATCCGGCGCCCAAGGCAGCTCTTTGCGGCCAATCAGCAATGTCTGGTAATAAAGCTGCACGTCGGCAGGTGGAACAACACGGGCAAGCTCGCGCATACGCTGTTCAATGGCCGCCATATCGCTGCCAAGAGCAGACGGAGAAAGCTGAACCATGGCCACGCGGTGCAGCAACGCGGACATTTCTACCAGCAGCGCTTCCCACTCCACGCCGCGCGCGGCAGCGTCGTTCAGCAACGCCATTACGCGCTGCCCGTCAGCCTGGACGACAGCTTCAATCAGCGACAGCGCCTGGTCATCATCAAGGGTGCCGAGCATGGCACTGACGGCGGCAGTGGTAACCTGCCCGTCGCCGCTGGCAATCGCCTGGTCGGTGAGGCTCAGTGCATCACGCAGGCTGCCGTCCGCCGCACGGGCTAACAGCTGCAGCGCACGGGGTTCGCTCACGACCTTCTCTTCACCGAGAATGTGCTCCAGCTGATGGCGGATCTGTTCGACGTCCAGCGCTTTCAGGTGGAATTGCAGACAGCGGGAAAGAATGGTCACCGGCAGCTTTTGCGGATCGGTAGTGGCCAGCAGGAATTTTACGTGCGGAGGCGGCTCTTCCAGCGTCTTAAGCAGCGCGTTAAAGCTGTGGCGCGAGAGCATGTGCACTTCGTCAATAAGGTAGACTTTAAAGCGGCCACGCGCGGGGGCGTACTGCACGTTATCCAGCAGATCGCGGGTGTCTTCTACTTTGGTGCGCGAGGCGGCGTCTATCTCAATCAGGTCGACAAAGCGGCCCTGTTCTATTTCACGGCAGTTATCGCAGACGCCACAAGGGGTCGCGGTAATACCGGCTTCACAATTCAACCCTTTCGCCAGCAGACGGGCGATTGAGGTTTTCCCCACCCCACGAGTGCCGGAAAAAAGATACGCATGATGGATGCGGCCCAGCGACAAACCATTAGCCAGCGCGGTCAGTACGTGTTGCTGGCCGACAACATCAGCAAAAGTTTGGGGACGCCATTTGCGGGCTAAGACCTGGTAGCTCATCTGGAGTTAGGCTCTGGTTCGCGGGAAAGGTGAATCGAGGGGGTAATGCTAACATAAGCCCCGCCCGATGGGCGAGCGAGGCTTGTCACTGTATGGCAATACGGTGAACTTAGTGACCTGGGAAAGGCACCAGGCAGAAGCTTTTCACGCCCATGTTTTCCAGACGCTGCTCGCCGCCGAGGTCAAACAGGTTGATAACGAAAGCAGCGTCGGTCACTTCCCCGCCGAGGCGACGAATCAGTTTTACGGTCGCTTCAATGGTGCCGCCGGTGGCCAGCAGATCGTCCACCACCAGCACTTTATCGCCTGGTTTGATGGCATCTACGTGGATTTCAAGGCTGTCGGTGCCGTATTCCAGTTCGTAGCTTTCGGCGATGGTTTCGCGCGGCAGCTTACGAGGCTTACGCACAGGAATGAACCCCACGCCCAGCTCCAGCGCAACTGGAGCACCAAACAGGAAGCCACGCGCTTCAGTACCGACCACTTTGGTGATACCGGCGTCTTTAAAACGAGAAACTAACAGCGCAATGCTGGTGGCATATGCTTTCGGATCTTCCAGCAAGCTGGTCACGTCACGGAACAGAATTCCTGGTTTTGGGTAATCAGGAACGCTTTTAATGCTGTTTTTGAGATATTCAAGCTGCTGCGCAGTCGCGGTCATCGGTTTATGCCTGCTAAAAACATGATACTAAACAGAGTACCTGTGGGTTCAAATGTGAACCACTGGTTAACGGTTAACCAGCTGTACCCGTGCTCGAAAACGCTCGAATTTACTGGCTGGGCGCGACAATTGCAACAGCTTCTGCTGCGGTTTATCGCTTTTGTTGTGCTTCATCAACCACCGGAATGCGCCACATAAATGCAAGCAGCGCACAAAGTATCACCAACAGCAAAATTCTAACCCACACTATCTTCACCAGCCATAGCGAAAGCGCGAAGGTAACGAGAATAAACAAAATAGCTTTTGGCTTAGAACCGCGGGGCATTGCGCGGTGCGTTTGCCAGTGCCGCAGATAGCTACCAAACCACGAACGGTATAGCAGCCAGTGGTGAAAACGCGGCGACGAACGGGCAAAACACCACGCGGCCAGCAGCAAAAATGGCGTGGTCGGCAACAGCGGTAATATCACGCCCAGCGTCGCAAGCACTACCGCCAGCCAGCCGATGATGAGTAGAATAAGACGCTTCATGCTGTAACCTCTGACAATCCCTGGAGAGCTATTCTGTGAAAACCGCTTCGCTGTTACAAGCCCTGGAAACCCGGGTCGCCGAGCTGGCCGCCGCCGTTGAGCCGGTCGCCCTGCTTCGGGCAAGCCAGGCGCGCTTCGACCGCAAGCTGTTCCATACCCACAGCACGCAGCTGAAAGACTACCTCCAGGAAGCTCAGGCTAATCTCGCCCAGCTTCAGCTCAGCGTCAGCCATGGTAAAACGGACCAGGTGGCGTTTATCGCCGAAAAGCTGGTGGCGCAGATTGCCGCGCTGCAGCGGGAATTAGCCACCGCGCATTTACGTAAAAGTGAACCGCAGCAAAAGGTGCAGGAAAATCTGTACGAAAAACTGGCCACCCATCAGGATTACGAACGCAGGCTGCTGGCGATGGTGAGCGATAGAGAAAGTCAGCTTACCCTGCAAGCCACGCTTGCTGGCCAGCAAAAGCTTCAGCGAGAACTGGCCGCGCTGGAAGGCCGCCTGCAGCGCTGCCGCCAGGCGCTGGCCCGTATAGAAAAAGCCATTGAAAGACGCGAGCGCGGACTAAGTTAACCCCCAATAAGGAGCAAGAATGTCGCTGGATAACGCCCCGGACGAGGTCAAACTGGCCGTCGATTTAATCATGCTGCTGGAGCAGCACCAGATCCCAACGGACACCGCCCTCGCGGCGCTGGAGATCGTTCGGGAAGATTTTCTCCGTAAGCAGCGGGAAGAAAAAGCTTCCCGCTGATTTTCACGCTTAGAGAGACGGCGGCAGCAGACCGCCGTTTTTGCCCAAATCTCGCTTCACTTCCGTCAGTTCATCGCCCTTTTCATTGTGCAGATGCACTTCAAGCTGGTTGAAGGCGATGTTGATATTGTTTTCACGGCACAGTCTGTCAATGGCGCGGTTCAGCTCATCCACAGTGATGCTACGGTCGCGCAGTTCACGAACATACAGGCGCAGTTCATGGTCAAGCGTGCTGGCACCAAATGTCGTGAAATACACCGCCGGTTCCGGGTCGTGCATCACCCGTGGGTGTTCCATCGCGGCTTTCAGCAGGATCTCTTTCACTTTATCGAGATCGGAGCCATACGCCACGCCGAGCTTGATCACTACGCGGGTGATCGTGTCGGTCAGAGACCAGTTGATCAGTCGTTCGGTCACAAACGCCTTGTTCGGGATGATCACTTCTTTACGGTCAAAGTCGGTGATTGTCGTCGCACGGATACGGATCTTGCTGACGCTGCCTGAGAACGTCCCGATGGTGACGGTATCGCCGATGCGCACCGGGCGTTCGAACAGAATGATCAGGCCGGAAACGAAGTTACCGAAGATTTCCTGCAAACCAAAGCCCAGGCCCACCGACAACGCCGCCGCCAGCCACTGCAGTTTGTCCCACGACACGCCCAGCGAGCCAAACACCGTCATAGCTCCAATCACAATAATGGCGTAGTTGAGGATGGTCGTAATGGCGTAAGAGGCACCCTGGCGCATTTTCAGCCGCGACAGAACCAGCACTTCCAGCAGGCCCGGCAAGTTTCGAATCAGCGCCCAGGCGACCATCGTCGCCACTATCGCGAACAAGATGCTGCCCATCGTAACGTTTTTCATCACCGTGGCGCCGGCTTCGCTGCCGGTGTAGTGCCACAGCACGATGCTGTCGAGATAGGCAAAGACGGTAATTAAATCCGACCAGATGGCGTAGAACACCACGCCGAACAGGGCGAACATCAGCAGCATGGTTAAACGCATGGTCTGCTGGTTGATCTGATCCAGCGCCAGCGGCGGCTCTTCGACCGGCTCTGCGCCCTCCGCCCCCTCTTTAACCATATTCTGGCGGCGAGCCAGCGCGCGGCGGTAAGCAATACGGCGTGCCGCAACGCTCAGGCCACGGATCACCGTCTGGTGAATCAGGTTCCAGATAATTACCAGATAAACTGTGTCTATCCAGCGGTTAGCAAGGCGCAGCGTAGTATAGAAATAGCCGGTCGCGGTCAGCACCAGCAGCGCGACCGGGACAATAGAGAGCACGGTGATGGTCAATAGACGCATCGGATGAGATTCTTTGTCCCGCCAGTTGTCGCGGCACATCGGGATAACCAGCGCGGTGATCAGCAGCAGGTTAAGGAAGATCATAAACTGCCCGAGCACATCGTCCATCAGGTTCAGCGGTGACAGCTCACCGACAACCGACCAGAACAGCAGTGGCAACAAGGCAAAGCTGATACGTACAATCTGACGGCGATAATGGCGGGTCAGGTGCTCCGGCATGTTAAACCAGGTCACGGCCAGCCCGCGGCTGCTTAGAATGCGCCAGGCCATGCCAAACACCAGCCAGAACAGCGCCAGTTCTTTGGCAAACGCCCACAGTAGTCCGCTGATGTTGAGCTGCATAAACAGCAGTACCAGTCCCACAGAGAGAATGGCCATCGTCAGCGGCAGCACTTTCAGGAAGTTAAGCAAAATCGCTTTCGGGGTGTTGAGCTGGGTGTCCGTCCGCAACTGCCCGACTTCCGACGCCAGCTTAGCCAACTGCTTGTCGATCCACTTGTAGCGCCAGCGAAGCAGCCCAGCTAGCAGCATCAACGGCAGCGCGGTGAACAGCGACATAAACAGCCCGTCCAGCACTTTATTCCAACTGATATCCAGCTTCATGCCTTTGATTTGGTCATGCAGCGCGCGTGGGAAGGATTTGATCCACTCCCAGTTCATCGGCTTGTTACTGTTCACCCAAAAGATTTGCTGGGTCAGCATTTTCTGCAGGCTGGTGCTGACGCTCATCAGCTGCTGTTGGTTAATTTGCAGGTTAATCGCCATCATCAGCTGATTACCCAACTGCTTGTTGAGCTGATCCAGCAGCTCGCGGCGCATGTCCACGACCTGCATCAGCGCATCATGAACTTCGTCGTTAACCTCGTTTTTATGCCCTTCGACAATCTTGTCGACGTAGCTGTCACTTTGGAACAGCGCATCGCGCTGCTGGTTGATGTCAAACTGCTCCAGGCGCAGGTCAGCAATGCGGTTGGTGAGGTCTTCCAGATCGTCGGCAGACGGCAGCGTTTGCTGCTGCTGATAAAGAATGCGCGACAGCAAAAGGCTGCCCTTCAGTACCGAGATTTGCTCTTTCAGATTACGCTCGGACTGCAACGCGCGATCCAGCCAGTTTTTGACGCGGATATTCCGCTGAACCAGCTCATTCCCGCTTTGAGTGGCGTTGATCAGCCTCTGGCTGAGCTGGTGGTTCACATCCAGCTCCTGGCGCACCAGTGGGTTATTCTGCACCGCGCTGGCGTCAGCGTCGTCCGGCGTAACGGCTTCCTGAGCGGTCTTTTCCGTCAGCGTTAAGCGTTTGCTGTTCACCGCTTCCTGCAGCAGCTGAAGCGTATGCTCAAGCTGCCCGATATTGGCGTTGGTGTAATCACGCTGTTTTTGCAGCGCATCTTGCAAGACGGTGTTGCCTTCCAGACTTTTCCGCTGCTGCTCAATTTGGGTATTCAACAGCGCCTGCTGCACCAGCAGCAAGTTTTGTTGGCTTGGACGTAAAGCGGCTTCCCCTGGCGTGGTGCCGTTCAGCCGGTTACGCACCTGCAGAAGCTGCTGGGAGGCACTGTACATAGCGTTCTGCACGCGCTCGGGTTGCGTTTGCAGAGAAACCAACTGACTGTTCAGGGTTGATAAATCGTTGTTGGCCGACTGCAGTTGATCCAGCACGCTGGTCAGCCGGGTTTCTAACTGGCGAAGGGAAAGCGAGCCGAGCGTTTTACGCGTCGCTTCGTCATCGGCAGGCGTACTCAGCGAATTCAACGCGTCAGTCGCCTGCTTCAGTTTGTCCGGGGCCTGGGCAACCGTGGTTTTAAGCTGCGCCGTCTCCTGCTTCACGCGGTCGAGTTTGTCCAGCATCTCAAGCGTTTCGGTGAGATCTTTCTGGGTAAGCTTATCGTCAGGGGTCAGCGTTTTTTGCTTGTTCAGCGTGTCCAGCTGCGACTGCACCTCCGCTCTGGTCGGCAGATCGCCATTACTTTGCGCCGCCTGAGCCGCGGAAAAAGGCAGCAGGATGGAAACAAACAAAAACAGGAAAAAAATGAATGCGGAACGGGAAGTCCGCGACAGAGCGTTGTGCTGCGTAGTCATGGTTGAGTCATTACGGTGCTGCGCATGTGGGTGCCAGCTAAAAGTAAAAGGCCACGGAAGATGCGCAGAATAGCACGGCTTCAGGGCGCAGAATAGCAATCGCCCTCGGAGGAATCTCAAATCATTTTCAGGGTGAAAGTAAGCCGAAAATTACGCCGGTTTGTTCAGCGTTGGGCTCAGTTGGAACATTTCCAGCAGAACGGCGATAAAGTCTGGCGCTTTAGCATGGAGATCAAAGGTTTCCGGCGCAACCAGCCAGTTTTCAATCAGCCCGGTAATGTAGCTGCGCATCAGCGTGACGGCAAGGGAAAGACGCAGACCCGCAGGCAATTTCCCGGCGTCGATGCAGCGTTGCAAAGCGGCCTCAATGCGTTCGTTGCCTTCCATATATAGCGTGCGCCTGGCCTGCTGCAAAACTTCAAGCTCACCGACAAACTCACACTTGTGGAAAATGATTTCCGTCATTAAGCGTCGGCGCTCTTCTGTCACCGTTGCCTGTAGGATATAAATGAGTAATTCTCTTATCACAGACAGTGGATCGTCTGGATATTTTGCCCGATACTCAATCTCTAAGTCACCAATACTGGATTCGGTTAGCTCCCAGATCTCACTAAACAATTCCGACTTATTTTTGAAATGCCAGTAAATCGCACCACGTGTTACCCCGGCCGCCTGCGCGATATCCGCGAGCGAAGTCGCAGAGACGCCCTGCTGTGAAAACAGGCGAATCGCAACGTCGAGGATGTGCTGGCGGGTTTCAAGCGCCTGAGCTTTGGTTTTTCGTGCCATAAGTGGGTGAATTTACTTTAGTCAGATTTACATACATTTGTGAACGTATGTACCATAGCACGACGATAATATAAACGCAGCAATGGGTTTGTGGACATTTGATCCATTGAACAACTTTGAAATCGGACACTCGAGGTTTACATATGAACAAAAACAGAGGGTTTACGCCTCTGGCGGCCGTTCTGATGCTCTCAGGCAGCTTAGCGCTTACAGGATGTAACGAGAAAGAGACCCAGCAGAGTGCGCCGCACGCCCCGGAAGTGGGTGTAGTGACTCTGAAAAGCGCGCCATTACAGATTACTACTGAGCTTCCAGGACGCACCAACGCCTTCCGCATCGCAGAAGTTCGTCCTCAGGTTAGCGGCATTATTCTGAAGCGTAACTTTACCGAAGGGAGCGACATTCAGGCCGGTGTTTCGCTGTATCAGATCGATCCTGCAACCTATCAGGCTGCGTACGACAGCGCAAAGGGCGACCTGGCAAAGGCCCAGTCCAGCGCTAATCTCGCACAGCTGACCGTTAAACGTTATCAGAAACTGCTGGGTACCAAGTACATCAGCCAGTCTGACTACGATACTGCGGCAGCAACCGCGCAGCAGGCAAACGCTGACGTCGTCGCTGCAAAAGCTGCGGTTGAAACTGCACGTATCAACCTGGCGTACACCAAAGTAACTTCGCCTATTAGCGGCCGCATCGGGAAATCCGCGGTCACCGAAGGTGCGCTGGTTACCAGCGGGCAAACCACCGCCCTCGCCACTGTTCAGCAGCTTGACCCTATCTACGTGGATGTGACCCAGTCCAGCGATGATTTCCTGCGTCTTAAGCAGGAGCTGGCCGACGGCAAACTGAAACAGGAAAACGGCAAAGCCAAAGTCCAACTGATGATGAACAACGGTGTTGCCTACCCTCAGGAAGGCTCACTGGAATTCTCTGAAGTGACCGTTGACCAGACCACCGGGTCTATCACCCTGCGCGCTATCTTCCCTAACCCGGACAAAACCCTGCTGCCAGGGATGTTTGTTCGCGCCAAGCTGGAAGAAGGCGTTAACCCAAATGCCATCCTGGTTCCGCAGCAGGGGGTCACTCGTACTCCACGCGGCGATGCCTCCGCGATGGTCGTAGGGAAGGATGACAAAGTTGAAGTTCGCCAGCTGCAAACCAGCCAGGCGATCGGCGACAAATGGCTGGTTACCGATGGGTTACAAACAGGCGATCGCGTGATTGTTACCGGCCTACAGAAAGTAAAACCGGGTGTTCAGGTAAAAGCGCAGGAAGTTGCGGAAGACAATAAAGGCCAACAGCAACCCGCCGCAGGCGCGCAGTCAGAACAACCGAAGTCTTAACTCAAACAGGAGCCGTTAAGACATGTCTAAGTTTTTTATCGATCGCCCCATCTTTGCCTGGGTAATCGCCATCATTATTATGTTGGCGGGTGCGCTTGCGATCATGAAATTGCCTATCGCGCAGTATCCAACGATCGCGCCACCGGCAATTCAGATCTCGGCCAACTACCCGGGTGCAGATGCGAAAACGGTACAGGATTCAGTAACCCAGGTTATCGAACAGAATATGAACGGTATCGATGGCCTGTTATACATGTCCTCTACCAGTGATTCCTCTGGTACCGTTCAAATCACCATTACCTTCGATTCCGGCACCGATGCCGATATCGCACAGGTTCAGGTGCAGAACAAACTTCAGTTGGCCATGCCGCTGCTGCCGCAGGAAGTACAGCAGCAAGGGGTTAGCGTCGAGAAGTCCTCAAGCAGCTTCCTGATGGTGCTCGGTATGATCAGCACCGATGGTTCTATGAACCAGCAGGATATTGCGGACTACGTTGGCGCCACCATTAAAGACCCGGTCAGCCGTACTCACGGCGTAGGTGACGTTCAGCTGTTTGGTGCTCAGTACGCGATGCGTATCTGGATGGATCCGAACAAACTGAACAACTACCAGTTGACGCCGGTGGATGTGATCAACGCTATCAAGGCACAAAACGCCCAGGTAGCCGCAGGCCAGCTCGGTGGGACACCGCCGGTCAAAGGCCAGCAGTTGAACGCCTCCATCATTGCGCAAACCCGTCTGAAATCAGCAGAAGAGTTCAGCAAAATCCTGATGAAAGTGAATCAGGATGGCTCTCGCGTTCTGCTTAAAGACGTGGCAAAAGTTGAGCTGGGCGGCGAAAGCTATGACGTTATCGCTCGCTATAACGGCCAGCCTGCTGCCGGTCTGGGTGTTAAACTGGCCACCGGTGCTAACGCCCTGGATACCGCCGAAGCGGTACGCGCCACGGTAGAAAAACTTCAGCCTTACTTCCCGGCGGGCCTGAAGGTTGTGTATCCGTACGACACCACGCCGTTCGTTAAAATCTCCATTAACGAAGTGGTGAAAACGCTGGTCGAAGCTATCGTGCTGGTGTTCCTGGTAATGTATCTGTTCCTGCAGAACTTCCGGGCAACGCTGATTCCAACCATTGCGGTACCGGTGGTACTGCTGGGCACGTTCGCTATCCTTGCCGCCTTTGGCTACTCGATAAACACCCTGACGATGTTCGGCATGGTGCTGGCGATAGGCCTGTTGGTGGATGACGCCATCGTTGTGGTTGAGAACGTCGAGCGCGTGATGGTGGAAGATGGACTGCCACCGAAGGAAGCCACGCGCAAATCCATGGGTCAGATTCAGGGCGCGCTGGTCGGTATCGCGATGGTACTGTCTGCGGTATTCGTCCCAATGGCGTTCTTCGGCGGTTCTACCGGTGCCATCTACCGTCAGTTCTCGATTACTATCGTTTCGGCGATGGTGCTGTCAGTACTGGTCGCGATGATCCTGACTCCCGCTCTCTGTGCAACCATGCTTAAGCCAATTCCGAAAGGTCATCACGATGACAAGAAAGGGTTCTTCGGCTGGTTCAACAGAATGTTCGACAAGAGCACGCACCACTACACCGACAGCGTCGGTAACATTCTGCGTAGCACCGGTCGTTACCTGCTGCTGTATCTGATGATTGTGGTTGGCATGGCGGTTCTGTTTGTTCGTCTGCCAAGCTCGTTCCTGCCGGATGAGGACCAGGGCGTTCTGTTAGCCATGGCGCAGCTGCCAGCGGGGGCAACCCAGGAACGTACGCAGAAAGTGCTGGATGAAGTCACGGATTACTTCCTGACGAAAGAGAAAGCCAACGTTAACTCCGTGTTTACCGTTAACGGCTTCGGCTTCTCCGGTCGTGGTCAGAACACCGGCCTGGCGTTCGTTTCGCTGAAAGACTGGAGTGAACGTTCAGGGGAAGAGAACAAGGTTCCGGCCATTGCTGGCCGCGCCATGGGTACCTTCTCGCAGATTAAAGATGCAATGGTGTTTGCCTTTAACCTGCCGGCGATTGTCGAGCTGGGTACCGCAACCGGCTTTGACTTCCAGCTGATTGACCAGGCAAACCTTGGCCACGAGCAGCTCACACAGGCTCGTAACCAGCTGTTCGGCATGATTGCCCAGCACCCTGACCTACTGGTTGGCGTACGTCCGAACGGTCTGGAAGATACACCGCAGTTCAAAATCGATATCGATCAGGAAAAAGCACAGGCGCTGGGGGTGTCCATTAGCGATATCAATACCACGCTGGGGGCAGCCTGGGGCGGGAGCTACGTCAATGACTTCATCGACCGTGGCCGCGTGAAGAAAGTGTACGTCATGGCCGAAGCGCCATACCGTATGCTGCCAAGCGATATCGGCAACTGGTACGTGCGTGGTTCTTCCGGCCAGATGGTACCGTTCTCCGCGTTCTCTACCTCACGCTGGGAATACGGTTCGCCACGTCTGGAACGTTACAATGGCTTGCCGTCCATGGAAATTCTTGGCCAGGCAGCACCGGGTAAAAGTACCGGTGAGGCAATGGACATGATGGAACAGCTTGCATCGAAACTGCCAACCGGCATTGGCTTTGACTGGACGGGCATGTCCTACCAGGAACGTCTGTCCGGTAACCAGGCCCCTGCCCTGTACGCCATCTCGCTGATTGTGGTGTTCCTGTGTCTGGCGGCGTTGTATGAGAGCTGGTCAATTCCGTTCTCGGTCATGCTGGTTGTTCCGCTTGGCGTATTCGGTGCCCTGCTGGCCGCAACAATGCGCGGCCTCACCAACGACGTTTACTTCCAGGTTGGCCTGCTAACAACCATTGGCCTGTCGGCGAAGAACGCGATACTTATCGTTGAATTCGCCAAAGATCTGATGGAGAAAGAAGGCAAAGGCCTGATTGAAGCAACGCTGGAAGCCGTGCGTATGCGTCTGCGTCCGATTCTGATGACTTCTCTGGCATTTATCCTCGGGGTAATGCCGCTGGTTATCAGTACCGGTGCGGGCAGTGGCGCGCAAAACGCCGTAGGTACCGGTGTAATGGGCGGCATGGTGACCGCGACCGTGCTGGCTATCTTCTTCGTTCCGGTGTTCTTCGTGGTGGTACGCCGCCGCTTCAGCCGCAAGAGTGAAGATATTGAACATGCGCATGCGGTAGAGCATCACCAGTAAGCCGTTCAATCACATAACAAAAGGCCGCGTAATGCGGCCTTTTTTATAAATACAGAAACCGGTTTCAGCATTGTTATTTTGGATTTCTTATTTCCACATTCACTTCTCTCTCCCGCATTATCTTCAACATAAATGCCACCTCATTTCGGAGAAAATAACGCTTAAATGCTCGTTAATCCATGATTAACGAAACAACAAAAACCGAAGTGTTACATTTATTTGGGAATATTCTTACAAATTAACGCCTGGTTTTTAGCCGGATACAGAATAGTCTTATAGATTGATTAACCAGCTGAAAGTTATAAATATTACCCATTATGGGTTAATGTATCCCTGAGAATTTAAGTTAAAATTCATACGAAAGTTTTAATTCACATTTAGTAACGTATTCTCTTTTTTTAACTTAATTGTAATTTTTCGTTAGAGCCGCATGAAATCCAGGCAATATTGATTTATAGTTACAGCACATGTAATAATCGTGGCAACAGTTCTTCACCTCATCAGGTGTGTCCACCCCAACCCGTTGTGTTTATCATTTGGTTTACCGATAAAAGGGGCAGCACTATGGACGAATACTCACCAAAGCGGCACGACATCGCGCAGCTTAAGTTCCTCTGTGAGAGTCTGTATCACGATTGTCTGACCAATCTTGGTGA
Source organism: Cedecea neteri (assembly GCF_000758305.1). Classification (NCBI taxonomy): domain Bacteria; kingdom Pseudomonadati; phylum Pseudomonadota; class Gammaproteobacteria; order Enterobacterales; family Enterobacteriaceae; genus Cedecea; species Cedecea neteri. The sequence continues at coordinate 4,823,182 of NZ_CP009458.1, forward strand.
GAGCAATCATGGGTGGGTTAATGATCCTACATCGGCCATTAATCTACAGTTGAATGAATTGATTGAGCACATTGCTGCATCGGCGCTTAATTATAAGATTAAGTATCCAGATGAGAGCAAATTGATTGAACAGATTGATGAATACCTGGACGATACTTTCATGTTATTTAGCAATTACGGCATTAACGCACAGGACTTGCAGCGGTGGCGTAAATCAGGGAATCGCTTGTTCAGATGTTTCATCAGTGAGAGTCGCGCTAACCCAGTAAGCCACTCGTTCTAAAAATATTAAAATACTTAAGGCGAATTTATGACTACCAAGCTCACTAAGACCGATTATTTGATGCGCCTGCGGCGTTGTCAGACAATTGATACGCTGGAACGCGTAATAGAAAAAAATAAATATGAATTATCAGATAATGAACTGGCGGTATTTTATTCAGCAGCCGACCACCGTCTTGCAGAACTGACGATGAATAAACTGTATGATAAAATCCCACCTTCAGTGTGGAAATTTATTCGTTAATAGTTGTCTTATTAAATAATATTTAAAATCACATTTTATCTCCTGTTATTGTCTGGTTTGTCTCAGTCGATGTTGCACAGGTTTGGATTAACAGCCGTTAACCAGCCAGCGAAATACCGCAAGCACTCCTCAACGCTAACCTTGCCGCGCCGCACTCTGCGACGTGAGGTTCATCACGCTCAGGGAACGATACCCACTCTTTTCTTTCGAAATTCAGGTAGCCTTGCAGGCCACTGAAGAGGGAACCCGTGATGAGTGAAGAAAAGCGTAAAATGATTGCCGGAGAGCTATACCGGCCTGGAGACGAAACCCTGCAGCGAGAAAGCCACAAAGCGCGTCAGCTGCTGCATCGCTACAACCAAAGCTCGCCGGACGAGCAGGCATACCGCGATGAGATCCTCTCCGAGCTGCTTGGCCAGAGCGAAGGGGCTTACATCGAACCCACTTTCCGCTGCGACTACGGCTACAACATCTACCTGGGTAAAAACTTCTACGCCAATTTCGAATGCGTCATGCTGGACCCTTGCCCTATTCGCATTGGTGACAACTGTATGCTGGCGCCCGGCGTTCATATTTATACCGCAACCCATCCCCTTGATGCCGAAACAAGAAATAGCGGCGTCGAACTGGGCAAGCCGGTGACAATTGGCAATAACGTCTGGATTGGTGGACGCGCGGTTATTAATCCGGGCGTCACCATTGGCGATAATGTCGTGGTAGGCTCAGGTTCTGTCGTCACCAAAGACATTCCGGCCAACTGCGTTGTCGCGGGTAATCCAGCCCGTATTATTAAGATGCTTTAAGACGGGCAGACCAGTTAACTGTTATGGTTATTTTTGGCTTATCTGTTACTTTTTTGCCTGGCCTGTGGTTCTTAAAATAGTCTGGTCATGCGTACAACCGATAACAGAGAACTTAGAAGGCACACCATGTCAGAAATTCAGCGCCTGCTTACCAATACCATCGAACATCTGAATGAAACTGAAAAGCGCGATAATCGCCCGCGCTTCAGTATCAGTTTTATCCGCAAGCATCCCGGATTGTTTATCGGCATGTATATCGGCTGGTTTGCCACAATGTGGGTAATGCTGGAATCAGAAACCCTGGCGGACTCAGTATGGCTGCTGGTCGTGCTGTTCGCGCTGATGAACGCGTTTTTCTTCTTTGACGTCAACCCTCGCTACCGCTACAGCGATATTGACGTGCTCGATCTGCGCGTTTGCTATAACGGCGAGTGGTACAACACCCGCAATGTACCCACGGCGCTAATCGATGAAATTCTCAGTTCTCCTGGCGTGGATGAAGAGCAAAAATCGTTGTTACACAAAATGCTCAGCCGAAAAGGGGAACTGTCGTTTTATGACGTTTTTTCACTCACCCGCCAGCAGCCTGCGGGTGAGCGATAACCACTAGCGACGTTTTTTACGTCCCTGCACCGCTTTAAAGCGCGGATTAGATTTGCAAATCACATACAGCCGCCCCTTACGCTTCACAATCTGGCAGTCGGGGTGGCGCTGTTTTGCACTGCGAAGTGAATTCAATACCTGCATCTCTTAAGACTCCTTCCCGCCAAAGAACTTGCCGAAACGCTGCTGGAAGCGCGCCGGGCCGCCTTCATTGACGAAGACTTTCTGTTTGCCGGTGTAATGAGGATGCGAAGCAGAAGAAACTTCGATCGTCACGTAGGGGTAAGTCACCCCATCCAGCTCAATCTCGCGGTCGGTTTTGATCGTCGAGCCCACTTTAAAATATTCATTTACGCTGGTGTCGTGAAACACCACGGTCCGGTAAAACGGATGGATATCGCGCTGCATAAAAATTATCCCGATATGTTATAACGTAACAATAAAATAAAAGATGATTGGGTAAATTGCAAGCGGGGTTTAAGCGGGAAAAAGGATCAGAAAGAAACGGGCACCGCCTGGGTGCCCGCTGGGGTTAGAGTTTAAATCCAGCGACGACTCGCTCAAGCTGGGTGGATTGTTCCGCCATCGAATGCGAGGCGGAAGAGACTTCCTGGACCAGCGCGGCGTTCTGCTGAGTGGTGCTATCCAGCTGATTAATGGCCAGATTCACCTGCTCAATGCCCGTGCTCTGCTCGCGGCTGGAAGACATAATTTCGGCCATCAGCGTCGTCACGTTACGTACGCCCTGAGTCAGCTCTTCCATCGTGCTGCCAGCCTGAGTAACCAGCTCAGTCCCCAGATTCACATTGCTCACCGAATTTTCGATCAGCGCTTTAATTTCCCGTGCCGATTGCGCGGAGCGTTGAGCCAGGCTGCGAACTTCAGAGGCCACAACCGCAAAACCACGGCCCTGTTCACCGGCTCGGGCAGCCTCAACGGCGGCGTTGAGTGCCAGGATATTGGTCTGGAAAGCGATGCTGTCAATCACGCTGATAATATCCACCACTTTGCCGGAAGAAGTCTGAATAGCATTCATCGTGCTGACGACCTGCTTCACCACTTCTCCCCCTTTCACCGCCACGCTGGACGCTTCACGCGCCAGCTCGTTGGCATGGGCGGCGTTGTCGGCATTCTGGCGAACGGTGCTGGTCAGCTCCTCCATCGAGGCCGCCGTTTGCTCAATCGAACTGGCCTGATCTTCGGTGCGGGCGGACAGATCCTGGTTGCCCGTCGCAATCTGATGAGAGGCCGAAGAAATGGCTCGGGCGCTGTCCCCCACCTGCCGCAGCATGGTTTGCAGATAAATAATCACGCCGTTAAAACTGTCGATAATGGCGTTAAATTCCGGGCTGCTGGTTGGCTCCAGGCGCTGCGTCAGGTCGGCACCGCCAGCGGAAAGGCGGCTGATGTTGTGGTTAAGATCACCCAGGCGGCGCATCATATTGCGAACAAACAGCACCAGGATCCCGAGTAAAACGATCGCCATCGGGATCTGCACCATGCCAAGGCGCAGCAGAATCGCGTCCGTTTGTTTGGTCAACAGCGCGGTTGGCAGGTCAACCGCCAGAATCCACGGGCTGCCTTTTACCGTCTGTAAAATAACGGTGTGTGAAGTACCGTCGTTATCGTATTCATTCTCACTGCTCTGGCTGGCATTAAAACCGGGCAACATTCCCTGAACCGCTTTCGCCATTGGCAGCGAGCCACTCAGCTCAGAAAGATTCTTTAAGCCCGCCGTTTTGCCAATCTGATCCGCGTTACCGACAACTTTCCCGTCGGCTTCGATGATCAGCACCTGGCCTTTCACCGCCTCGCTCATCTGTTTGGCCAGTTGATTAAAGAAGCCCAGCGTGACGTCGATTGTTGCCACGCCCCACGGCTGCCCCTCTTTGGTAATCGCCATGGCGCAGTTAGTCCTCGGCTGCGGGCTGGCGTCATCCTGGTAGGCGTTCGCCCAGGCACATTGCCCGGCCGGAGAAGCCAGTCCGGCTTTGTACCACACCTGCTCGTAGTAGTTAGGCGCGGCATCCGAGTTCCAGTAGGTGTTTTCTTCAAGTTTATTGCTGCCGTTGCGGGCAAAGAAAGTGCTGAACTTATTGCGCCCCGCCTCGCGTTTTTCCGGCAAAGGCCAGATGCCGCCGCCAAACACGTTCACATCCTGGTACTGATCCACCAGCGTCGGTAATAACTTATTAATATCATCGCTTTGCATCGCAGCCACGGACTGGGTAATGCTGCGCATCTGCGCCTGCACGCGGTTCATCTGCTCGGTGATATTGACCGCCACGTTATCCACTTCGAAGCGAATCAGCTGGGTTTCATTGCGCTTAAGCTGCGGCGTCACAAAAAAGTGAATCACCAGCGAAGTAACCGCAATTAACAACATGAAAAACAAACATAAAGAGGTAATAAATCGGGATTGTGTAGTTTTTAGCATGATGAAGACACCTGGTGGTAGAAAGCGAAACGCTTAGCAACCTCTTCGGCATAAAACCCATAAACTTAACTGTCGCCATAACTTAACTGCTCGTTAACTATTTCTAAATGTAATTAAGCCTCAGTGAAATCCATAAGTTACCGCTATGCGTTGAAATATTTTGCAATGATTAGACTTTTCTCGTTTCCGCAAATGCTTAGAACCCCACCGGGTCATACCTTAGAAGATAACAATATTGGGCGAGGATTTTTGATTACGGCAAGGTAAGCGCTAACGCTACCCGACCGTATTCAGAAGGACATTGCCATGATGCTGTGCCGTTGTTGTGCCGAACTCAACCCGACCGCCTTTTCTAAGACTTTATTGACCGGAGTAAACTATGAGCACCAATCCTGGCCTGGCACTGCCGATTCTTGACCTGTCCCAGCTTAACGGCAGCGAAACTGACCGTTCTGCCTTCCTCAGCCAGTTGCGCTACGCCGCGCGAGAAATTGGCTTTTTCTACCTGATCAACCACGGCATCAGCCCTGACCTGCAGCAGGCGGTCCAGGACGAAGCCCGCAGCTTCTTTGCCCTCCCCGACGATGAAAAACAGCAGGTGGCAATGATCCATTCGCCACATTTCCGTGGCTACAACCGCGCCGCCAGCGAACTTACCCGCGGCCAGCCCGACTGGCGCGAGCAGTTTGACCTCGGCGCAGAACGCCAGGCATTGCCGCCGGATGAATATGCCCCGGCGTGGCGTCGCCTGCAGGGACCAAACCTCTGGCCGACCGCCAGACCTGAACTCAAACCCACGCTTTTACAGTGGCAAAGCGAAATGACCGCCGTGGCGTTAAAACTGCTGCGCACCTTTGCCGAAGCCCTGAGCCTGCCGGCCGATGCCTTTGACGACCTTTACGGCAATCTGCCCAACGAGCACATCAAGCTGATTCGCTATCCGGGGCAGTCTGCCACGCAGAGCAACCAGGGCGTGGGCGCTCACAAAGACTCCGGCTTCCTGAGTTTCCTGCTGCAGGACGATAAAAAAGGCCTGCAGGTCGAAGTCTCGCCGGACAACTGGGTCGATGCCCAGCCGCTGCCGGGCAGCTTTGTGGTCAATATTGGCGAGCTGCTGGAGCTGGCCACCAACGGCTATCTGCGCGCCACCGTTCACCGCGTGGTCTCTCCGCCTCAGGATGAAGAACGTCTGTCCATCGCCTTCTTCCTGGGCGCACAGCTCAACGCAGTGGTGCCGGTTTATCAGCTCCCGGAAGCGCTGGCCCGCGAAGCTCAGGGGCCAGAAAGCGACCCGCAAAACCCGCTGCTGCGCGACGTGGGCTGGAACTACCTGAAAGGCCGCCTGCGCTCACATCCCGACGTAGCGGAACGTTATTACCCGGACGTCCTTCGTAACAGCAGTGAACTGATCGCTTAATAACACATTAAAATAAAAGGAAAATAACGATGAAAAAGACCGCTTTTAAATTGGCTGGCGTTGCTCTGTCACTGTCTCTGGCTTTCGCGGCACAGGCCGCAGATGCGCTGCGCGTCGCGGCAGACCCGGTTCCGCATGCGGAAATCCTCGCCTTTGTGCAGAAACTCGATCCTAACCTCAAGCTGAAGGTCGTCGAACTGAGCAACGGCGTTAATGCCAACGAACTGCTGGCGAACGGCGACGTCGACGCCAACTACTTCCAGCATGTGCCTTATCTGCGTGACCAGGAGAAAGCGCTCGGCAAGAAATTTGTTGTTGCCGCCACGGTACATATCGAACCGCTGGGCATCTACTCGCACAAATACAAAGACCTGAAATCCATCCCGGAAGGTACGACCATCGCGGTACCGAACAACGTCACCAACCTCAGCCGCGCTCTTTTCCTGCTCCAGGACAAAGGCCTGATTACCCTCAAACCAGAATTTAAAGACGCCGCCACCAACCAGGCAACGCCCAAAGACATCGCCAGCAACCCGAAGAAGCTGAAGATCCTGGAAGTTGAATCCCCGCAGATCCCCCGCTCACTGGATGACGTAGGCCTGGGCGTGATCAACGGCAACTATGCGCTCGAAGCTGGACTCAGCCCGGCCAAAGACTCCCTTGGCCTGGAAAGCGCGACCCATAACCCCTACGCCAATATTCTGGTCACCAACCCGAATCTGGAAAACGACCCGCGCATCAAACAGCTGGCGAAAGACCTCGAATCCCCTCAGGTGGCCGAGTTCATTCGCAAGCAGTACAACGGCTCGGTGATCCCGGTAGAGACTAAGTCATGATCGCCCTTGAGCGGCTGAGCAAAGTGTACGCCGGAGAAGGCCGACCGGCGCTGGATGACATTAACCTTGCGATCCCGGATGGTGCCATTTACGGCATTCTGGGCCGCAGCGGTGCCGGGAAAAGTACGCTTATTCGCTGTCTCAACCTGCTGGAGCGGCCTACCTCGGGCCGCATTATCATGAATGACCGGGACATCACCACGTTTAATCAACGCGAGCTTCGCCAGCACCGCCAGCGCACCGGCATGGTGTTCCAGCATTTCAACCTGATTCACGCCCGCAGCGTGGAAGACAACGTTGCCGTGCCGCTGGAAATCTCCGGCACGCCGCGTGAGGCTCGCCAAAAGCGCGTTGCCGAGCTGCTCAACCTTGTGGGTCTGAGCGACAAAGCCAAAGCCTTTCCATCCCAGCTTTCCGGCGGGCAAAAACAGCGCGTCGGCATCGCACGGGCGCTGGCCGCCCATCCGGAAATCCTGCTCTGCGATGAGGCCACCAGCGCGCTGGATCCTGACACGACCGCCTCAATCCTGGCCCTGCTGGCGGACATTAACCGCCAGCTTGGGCTGACGATCGTGCTGATCACCCATCAACTGGAAGTCGTCAAAGCCATTTGCGATCACGCGGCGCTGCTGGAGCACGGCAGGTTAATCGAAAGCGGCCCGCTGTCTGAACGATTAGTGGACCCGTTCTCCAAATTACGCACTTCGCTGCTGCACGATGCAGAGGCCGAACGCGAGTTCTTACGTCGTCACGGCGTGGAAGGGAGAGTTTTATGCGAAGTAGCATGAGTTGGGAAGATCTGTGGCCGCTGCTGCTGGACGGCACCCTTGATACGCTTTACATGGTGGGCCTGGCCGGGCTGTTTACCGTACTGATTGGATTGCCGCTCGGCGTCCTGCTGTTCCTGACTCGCCGGGATGCGGTATTGCCCGCGCCCCGCCTGAATCAGGTACTTGGCAGCATCATTAACGTGGGGCGCTCATTGCCATTTATTGTCCTGCTTATCGCCCTTATTCCACTGACCCGCATTATCGTCGGTACCACGCTCGGCAGCACCGCCGCGGTGGTGCCCATCACCATCGGCGCCTTCCCCTTCTTCGCCCGCGTGGTCGAAAGCGCGCTGGATGAGGTAGACAAAGGCCGGATTGAAGCCATTCTGTCGATGGGCGGCAACGCCTGGCATGTGGTGAGTAAAGTGCTGCTGCCCGAAGCGCTCCCTGCCATCCTGGCGGGCATCACGCTGACGATAGTCATGCTGATCGGCTTCTCTTCAATGGCCGGTGTTATCGGCGGCGGTGGTCTGGGCGACCTGGCCATTCGTTACGGCTACCAGCGCTTTAACAACCAGGTCATGGTCGGAACCGTCATCATCCTGATTGTGATGGTGCATTTGGTGCAAAGCCTCGGTGACCATTTAGTTCGCCGCCTGGCCCACCGCCGTTAACAGGCATTCAGAACACAATCGGGGCGCGTATTGCAGCCCCGTTTGCGTTTAAGCATTACGCTTTCTCACGCACCAGCACGGTGGTCAGCAGGAAAGAAAGCCCCAGCGCAAGCGCCACGCCCAGCAGGGCAAAGATAAAGTACGGGCCAATGTAAGCGGGCAGGCTAAAAATGCTCGACAGAATATAGCCGTACAGCCGCACGCCGAAGAACGCGATGAAGGCCGAAGCAACCGAACTGGCAATCGTGGCAGCAATAAACGCTTTCTTGTAGCGAGTTAACACGCCAAACAGCGCCGGTTCGGTAATCCCCAGCAGCGCGGAAATCCCAGCAGACAGCACCACCGAGCGATCGGCCCTGGACTTGCTCTGCCGCCAGATGGCAAACGTCGCCCCGGCGATAGCCATGTTGGCCATAAACATCATCGGCATCAGCATGTCATAGCCGCGATCGGTAAAGTTCTGCAGCGCGATTGGCGTCATGGCGTGGTGCATCCCGGTCAAAATGGCTATCGGGCGGATCGCACCTACCACCAGTCCGGCAAAGCTCGCGGAAATCCCGAACAGCCCTTCAATAAACCAGGCTAGCCCTTTCCCCAGATAAATCCCCAACGGGCCAATCACCACCAGCGCCACCAGCGCGGAGATGAATAACGTCAGCGTCGGGGTGAACACCGTTTTCAGCACGTCAGGCATGATGCTGTCCACCCAGCGGTGGATATAGCTCAGCGCCAGCACCGAGAAAATAACCGGGATCACGCTGGAGGCGTAGTTAAACACCGAAACCGGGATCGCATTCAGAAAATAGAAAGCATCCACCGCACCAGCCTGATGCGCGGCCAGCGCTTTCGCCGCTTCAATCAGCGACGGATACATGAAGCAGGCCGCCACCGCCGCCGCGAGGTATTCGTTAGTTTTGAATATTCTGGCTGCCGAGATCGCGAGGAAAAACGGCAGGAAATAAAACACGCCGCTGGCGATGAGATCGATAACGATCACCGTATCGCTTTTGGCCGAGATAAGCTTGAGCGCCACCAGCCCGGCCAGTAGGCCTTTGATCATCCCTGCCCCTGCAATCGCCGGTACAATCGGGCCAAAAACGCCGGAAACCGTGTCCATAAACAGCGACACCAGGCTCTTACGCTCTTTTTTGCCAGCAGAGGCGGCAGGTGCCTCTTTTGCGCCGCCAAGCAGCGCGGTCAGTTGCTCGTACCAGCTGTTCACCTGCGGGCCGATGATTATCTGAAACTGATCGCTTTGCGTCTGCGCGCCCAGCACGCCGGGCAGCTTTTTGATCTCCGGCTGGTTCACTTTATTATCATCAATTAAATCGAAACGCAGACGCGTCATGCAGTGCCAGACTTTATTAATATTATCCGTCCCGCCGACCAGACGAATAATAGAAGCAATGACGTCACGACTCCCCATGAATAACTCCCCGGTGTTGGTTTATTGTTATGTGTTGCTGCCGCCGATGGTAGAGAATCAAAAAATTAAAAACAAACCAATGAAACATGACAAGCGTCACAGATAGCCAAAACAAAAGAACAATAACAACAATTGGTACGGTTTTATCGCCTTTAGAAGTGAAATAACTGACCAATAAAAAAGAGTCAAAAAAAGCGTTTACCGCCGGGGAAAAATAGGGTGATAGTAATAGCAGAACTTAATTCACTGCGTTTATCTCAGCCTGACGGTGGAGCTTTCTCGTGCTACCCACAATTATCGAAAATATTGAATGTTTTATTACTAAACCGGACCGACATAACCTGGTCACCGTGCGCGTCACCACCAACAAAGGCGTGACCGGCCTCGGCTGCGCCACCTTCCAGCAGCGGCCGCTGGCGGTAAAAACCCTGGTCGACGAATACCTCAAACCACTGTTAATGGGCCGCGACGCCAATCACATCGAAGACCTGTGGCAGATGATGACCGTCAACGCCTACTGGCGAAACGGCCCGGTCATGAACAACGCCATCGCTGGCGTGGATATGGCGCTGTGGGACATTAAAGGCCAACTGGCGAATATGCCGCTTTACCAGCTTTTAGGCGGCAAATCGAAGGATGCCATCGCGGTCTACAGCCACGCCGCCAGCGAAACGCTCGAAGGGCTTTATCAGGAAGTGGATAAACTTCTGGCACAAGGATACCGCTACATCCGCTGCCAGTTGGGGTTCTACGGCGGCACTCCCCAGAGTATGCATCAGACCAAAGATCCCACGCCCGGCGCGTACTACGACCAGGACGAGTACATGGCAAACACGGTGGAAATGTTCCGCGCGTTGCGTGAGAAATACGGCCACCGCTTCCATATCCTGCACGACGTTCATGAACGGTTATTTCCCCAGCAGGCCATTCAACTGGCGAAAGCACTGGAGCCTTACCAGCCGTGGTTTATCGAGGACATTCTGCCGCCGCAGCAAAGCGCATGGCTGGAGCAGGTGCGCCAACACTCTTCCGTGCCGCTGGCGATGGGCGAACTGTTCAACAACCCGGCGGAATGGCATGACCTGATTGTGAACCGCCGTATCGATTTCATTCGCTGTCATGTATCGCAAATCGGCGGGATCACCCCGGCGTTAAAACTGGCGGTGCTCTGCCAGGCCTTTGGCGTGCGCCTCGCCTGGCACGGGCCACCGGACATGACGCCGATTGCGGTTGCGGTGAATACTCACCTGAACATTCACCTGCATAACGCGGCGATTCAGGAGTTTATTCCCGTCAAAGAAAACACCGCCGCCGTGTTCCCAGGTGCTCCATCGGCGGAAAAAGGCTATATGTATCCGCTGGAAAAACCGGGCATTGGCGTGGGCTTTGACCAACAGCAGGCGGAACGCTTCCCGGTGGAGTATCGGCCGCACGAATGGACGCAAAGCCGCCTGCCCAACGGCGCGATCCACACGCCTTAAGACGTTTTACGCCGTGCCAGATTAGCGTGATTAAAGGGGATGACGTAGGTGCAGGAATAATTGATATCGACGATATCGCTGATTTCAAACACCCGCCCTCCTTCCAGAATGCCGCGGTTACTGATTTGCATCGCGGGCAGGCCCTTCTTGCATTCGAGCAGTTGGGCCTGTTCTTTATTGACCACCACGGCCTGATAGCGGGTCAGCAAATGCGAAATATGAAATCCCTTGCTCAGGACATACTGCTGCAAAGAGCTTTCAATCACCTTCTGGTTGAGATCGGGGAAATCTTTAGCCGGCATGCGCGACGTTTCAATTTGTACTTTTTGATTATCTACCAGCCGCAGGCGGCAAAACTGCCAGATAAACTCCTCGGCACCGAGGCCAAAAACCTGCTGCTCGTCGCGGTCGGGCAGCTTTTTATGCAGGCTGACCAGCCGAAACGTAATGCGGTCGAAAGATTTTTCGGTAATCGAGTTATACACCAGCGGGCTGTTGCGGGCCTGCTCATTAATCCAGATGCCGGACCCTTGAATAATGGAGACCACGCCAATGCTGACCAGTTTTTCCAGCGCCTGGCGAATCGTGAAGCGCGAAACGCCATATTCTTCAGCCAGCTGCCGCTCCGGGGGCAGTTTGCGCGGGCCAGGCTCGCTGTGCTGATAAATTTTGCTCAGTAAATCCTGGGTCACAAAGTCTTTTTTTTTCATCGCGGGCTCCTAACCTTTGCGCTGAAACATAACATTCCTGCGCCCGGTGAACTATGCTGGCAGGTAAATTACCCCAAACGTTGCCCCCTTACGCCGGAACCCATTTATGACAAGCAAAAAAATGGTCAGTCTCGTCAATGGCGTGCTGATTGTGGCCGTGCTGCTGCCGGTCTTGCTTAGCATCTATCTGGCGCATAACAAAGCTGAGAAAACCTTCCACAGCGAGCTGGAAAATTACGCCGACCGCGCGCTGCTGCGCAGCGACAGAGTGATCAACCAGGCCACCGCGGCGCTCACGCAGATCAACAGCTTCAGCGGCCAGTATTGCTCCCGCAGCCACCTGGATGCGATGCGCCGCGTCGCTTTCAATTATCGTTACATCCAGGAAGTGGTTTATATCGTCAACAACCGTACCGTTTGCTCATCGCTTGAAGCAACCCACGACGGCGCGAAGCTGGGCCCGCCCGACACCAGCGGCACCAAAGGCTTCTTCGCCTGGTACACCGACGTCACCGACCTGGGCTTCGAGCGCCCGATGATGTACATCGGTCAATTGCAGCATGTTGTGGTGATTGACCCGATTGCCTTTATTGATGTAATCCCGTTTGGCCATAACCCGGTTGACGTGGCAATGGTCGGCATGGAGCACAACCGGCTCATCGCCAGCAACGCCCCGTTGCCTAATCGCAGCTGGGAGAGTGAAATTGGTAGAGGCACGGAGGCGTATTCAGACGGGCAAAACGATTACGTGATCCGCCGCTCGTCAGAGCTCGGGCTGGCGATGATAGCCTGGGCACCCAGCGCCCCGCTGCAAACGGCCTGGTATAAGCAAATGCTCCTCTGGCTACCGATTGGCATTCTCTTTAGCCTGAGCGCCGGCTGGTTTATCACCCGCCTGCTGCGCCGCCTTGAATCTCCCCAGGCGCGCATTCAGGATGCGATTCGCGATCGGGAATTTACCCTCGAATATCAGCCGATTGTTGATTTAAAAACTGGCGAAGGCGTAGGGGCCGAAGCGTTAATCCGCTGGCGTTTGCCGGACGGGAGCTTTATCAGCCCGGACGTTTTTATCCCCATCGCCGAACAGGCCGGGCTTATCTCCCAGATAACCGAACTGGTGGTGAAAAAGACCTTCGCAGACCTCGGCGACTGGCTGCACGCCCACCCTCACTATCACGTTTCGATCAACCTCGCCCCTGCCGATGTGCTAAACGACAAGATTTTGCAGGTTATTAAGCCCCTGCTGCTGAAGTACCAAATCAAAGCGGAGCAGATAGCGCTGGAGATCACCGAACGCGGCTTCGCTAACCCGAAAGTCAGCGCTCCAATTGTGGCGAAATACCGCGAAGCGGGCCACCCAATCTACCTGGATGACTTTGGCACAGGCTACTCCAGCCTCAGCTACCTGCAGGATCTCGATGTCGATATCCTGAAAATAGACAAATCGTTCGTTGACGCGCTGGAGTACAAAAACGTCACGCCGTACATCATTGAAATGGCGAAAACGCTGCATCTGGCGACGCTGGCCGAAGGGATTGAAACGGCGGCGCAGGCGGCGTGGCTGCGGGAACACGGCGTCGCCTGGGGGCAGGGCTGGCTTTACAGCAAAGCCCTGCCGAAACAGGCTTTTATCGACTGGATTGCCCGCAACCGCATTGTGAACTGATCACTTCCGCAACAGCTGCTGGAGGCGCTGCTGCTGGCGTTTCTCCAGCCAGCCCTTCAGCAGGAACAGGCGCAGGCCACCCATCACCAGCAGCGCGCCCCAAATCAGCGTTGCCCACTGGAACCAGTAATGGCCCGGCGAAGTTAGCCAGTTAATGACGGCCAGACCGGTGCACACAATCGCCCACACCAATACCGAACGGTAGAAGCGATATTCGCGCGCCACCCGCCGTTTAGCTTCGAGAATGCGGGTATTCAGCGCATCCTCTGGTTCACCGTCTGGCTCATTGTCATCGTACAAATCCGTCACATTGAGATCGAACGCCGCCGCGATCGCGCTCATGGTTTCCAGGCTCGCCTGGCCGCCATTTTCAATACGCTGAATAGTTCTGACGCTCAGGGAAGAGAGTTCGGCCAGCTGCTCCTGGGACCAGGCGCGGGACAAACGCAACGCTTTAATGTTGTTACTCATGGCTGGAGATCCTCAAATGATTTAACCCGCCCTGACTATGGCTCAGCCCGCGCCACTTCAACACGACAGCGACACGACATCAACCCGACAGCAACCTGACAGCCCTAATGCGCCGTTTTTCGCCGGGCAAAAGCAAAGCAGATAATCGGCAGAGGCAAAGTGAACAGCAGCAGCAGCCATACCAAAGTATAAACCGCATCCACGCCGTCGTTTTGCAGATTGGTATACAGCTTGACGGGGATCCCCTGAGGGAAATAAGCGAAAATCATCACGATGCCAAATTCGCCGATGGCCCGAACCCAGGCCACGGCAAGCGCCGACGCAAGCCCCGGGGCGGACATCGGCAAAGCAAGGCGCAGGAAGCGCTGCCAGGGCGAGGCCCCGAGCGTGCGTCCGGCTTCAAGGATCTCTTTCGGCACCGCGGCAAACGCGGAACGGGCGGCGGTAATAAAGTAAGGCAGCGCGCCGTAAACCTGAGCCAGCACAAAAGCCCCAGGGTTGTTCACCAGCGTTAGCCCGAAGCGGGACAGCCACTCCCCCGCCAGGCTATACGGCCCCCAGGCGGAAATCAGCAAAATCCCCATCGCCAGCGGCGGCGTAAGCAGGGGAAGCAACACCAATACCTCAACCAGCAGCCGACGCCGTCCTTTGGCCCAGGCCAGCCACCAGGCCACCGGCAACCCCAGCGCCACCACAATCATCAGCGCCAGGCCGCCCAGCCCAAGGGAAACGGCAATCGCGCCACCGTCTCCCCAGGCCAAATGAAAACCGTGCCACGGCGTGACGCCCAGCAAAGTCGCAAACGGAATCGCCAGCAGAAGCAGTGCCGGGAGCGACAGCCACATTGCCGGGCTACGCATCATTGCGCGTAAATCGCCTGGCCCTTAGGTGCCGCATAGCCATTCGCTTTAAACAGCTTTTGACCTTCGGCACTGCGCATAAAGTCGATAAACTTCTGCCCCTGCTGCACGCCGTTCGGGGCGTTTTTCAGCACGGCAGCGTAATAGACCAGCGGCTGGGTATGCAGCACCTGATCTTTCCCGGCGCTGTCCTTGATGGTGAAGCTCACGGTGTCGTACCACTGTTTGGCTTCATCCGGGTTGCTGAGGTTGATCTCATCCGGCAGCGCGATGTACGGCAGTTTGGCGGAAATCACTTCACTTTCATACCCGGCGGCGGCGTCAACCTGCCCGCTCTCCAGCCGCGTCAGCAAGCCACCCTCCAGGCTGACCTGGGCAGGGTTTTGGACTTCCCCCATCACCTGCTTCGCCACGCCAGGATGCTGGTAATATTTTTCCGCCAGCAGCAGCGTAAAGACAATGTTCTGCCCTTTAGGATCGTTATACGGATCGGTGCGACCAAACTTCAGCCCCGGCGTCGCCAGCACTTTCAGCCAGCTGGCATCTTTCCCGCTCGCGGCGGCAAACTGCGGGGCGTATTTCCCTTTCGGGCTATAAGCGATAACCATGCTGGTGCTGGCCACCGGCACGGCATCGTCAATCAGCCCGGCATCTTTCAGAATTTGCATAGGGCCAGGGGTGATAGAGACAAACACATCGGCGGTAATTTTCTTGCTGGCGAGCAGCCGCGCCATCCCGTAAGCGCCCTGCCCCTGTCCCTGGTAATCACCGTGGTTTTCTTTGGCAAAGGCCGGGCCGAGAGACTGGTCCATCACCTTGCCCATCGAACCTGCATAAGTGACGCGAATATCGGATGAAGCCAGCGCCGGGGCGCTGAAAAGAAGTGAGCAAAGCGCCAGGGCGCCCGCGCTGCGTGCTGAAGTCAAAGCCATAGCATCCTCGTTATATATAAAAATACACAGCGATTATCCGCGCCGCTTCGCCGCTAAACAACGAGTTTGTATGATGAATTTATCTGCGGTTGAAGTTAAGAGGTACTCCCTTGGGGTGACTTAACCCCCAGCCGCTTCGCCAGTCGGTGAAGGTTGGCCACGTCGACGCCGAGCTGCCGGGCGCTGGCCGCCCAGTTATTGCCATTGCGGGCAAGCGCTTCAACAACTCGGCCGCGCTGAAACTCATCGGTCGCTTCCCGCAGGCTGACAAAAGGGGTTTCTACAGGCGGAGTTTCTGGCTCGTGGGCTACCGCATCCATCTGGCCAGAAAGCTGGAAATGTTGAGGCTGAAGCACAAGCTCGCCCTGCGGATAAGCAGCGCGGGCCAGCACAATCGCGCGATAAATGGCGTGTTCCAGCTCGCGAATATTCCCCGGCCAGCCATACTGCGCCAGAAGTATCCGAGCCGATTCGCTAAGCACAACCTGTTTCAGGCCCATCTTCACGCGGCTTTGCTCGCAGAAAAAACCGGCCAGCAGCGCAATATCATCTCCACGCTCGCGCAGCGGCGGAACGTGCAGCGGAAAAACGCTCAGGCGGTGAAACAGGTCGGCGCGGAACTCGCCAGCCAGTACCTGCTGGCGCAGATCGCGGTTAGTCGCGGCCAGTACCCGCACATCCACGCGCTGGCTGCGATCGTCCCCCACTCGTTGTATATCGCCGTACTGCAGCACGCGCAGCAGCTTGGCCTGCAGCGCCAGCGGTAATTCACCGATTTCATCGAGAAACAGCGTGCCGTTATCCGCCATTTCAAACTTGCCGGTGCGGTGATGAATCGCCCCGGTAAAAGCTCCCTTCACATGGCCGAACAGTTCACTCTCCGCCACGCTTTCCGGCAGCGCGGCACAGTTTAGGTAAACCAGCGGACTTGCCGCCCTGGCCGATCCAGCGTGAATCGCGCGCGCCACCAGCTCTTTCCCCACGCCCGTCTCGCCGGTAATCAGCACGTTCAGATCGGAACTGGCAACAA
Source organism: Cedecea neteri (assembly GCF_000758305.1). Lineage (NCBI taxonomy): Bacteria > Pseudomonadati > Pseudomonadota > Gammaproteobacteria > Enterobacterales > Enterobacteriaceae > Cedecea > Cedecea neteri. Next base: position 4,839,824 of record NZ_CP009458.1, read on the forward strand.
TCTCGATCTCTTTTTTCAGCTGAATGATGCCAGTTGAGCGGCCAATCATCTCCCCGGCTGCTTCACGTGCAATAGCGGGCTGCACCGTACCTTCCGGCGTTTGCTTTTCAAGCTGTTCCAGCAGTAAAGCATTGTTCAGCGCCCCGGACGCCAGCACGCCAATCAGCCTGAGTTCTTCATCGCTGAAGCTGTCGAACTGATAAGGATCCATGCCGTCCACGGTCAGCGCGCCGATAAGCGTCTGATCAGCAAACAATGGCAGCCCCAGACAGGCGTGAACCTTGAGTTCTTCATGGTCTGGAATCAGGCCGTCATACGGGTCGGGTAGCTCGCTGTCGGCCGGGAAACGTACCACGTCTCCTGCGCGGGCAATGGCCTCCAGCCGCGGATGGGCATCCACGGCAAAGCGCCGCCCCAGCACGTCGATGGCAAGGCCATCTATCGCCAACGGATAGAAATGTCGCGACTCGTAGCGCAACAGCGCCGTGGCATCGCCACCTAGCAGCTTCCTCAGGGTTCGGATAACGCGGGTAAAGCGATCGGAATGGCTGATGCCGCTCTGCAGTTCGATTGCAATGGCGGCGAGAGAAGACATCGACAGGCTCATGGGGAGGCTCCGGAAACGCGGGGCGTTCAGCTTACGCCTGAGTAGTCAAAATGACAAACACCAGAGTCATTATGACTAAAAACAACAATGTCATTATGACAACACCACAACCCCCACAAAACAACAAAACATTAAAAATCAAAGCATTAAAAAACTGGCACGATACTCGCAATAACACAGTCATTGAAGCACTTAACGCTATGACATCAATGAGGTTCTCAATGGCTATTCAGGTTAAAAACAACATTCAGTGGGTTGGGCAGCGTGACTGGGAAGTGCGTGATTTTCACGGCACGGAATATAAAACGCTGCGCGGCAGCAGCTACAACAGCTACCTCATTCGCGAAGAAAAAACTGTCCTAATCGACACCGTCGACCACAAGTTCAGCCGCGAGTTTGTGCAAAACCTCGAGCGTGAAATCGACCTTAACACGCTCGACTACATCATTATCAACCACGCGGAAGAAGACCATGCGGGAGCGCTGACCGAGCTGATGTCACGCATCCCGCACACGCCAATATACTGCACCGCCAACGGCATCGATTCTATTAACGGCCACCACCATCACCCGGAGTGGAACTTTAAGGTAGTGAAAACCGGCGACAGCCTGGACATCGGCAATGGCAAACAGCTGATCTTCGTTGAAACTCCGATGCTGCACTGGCCGGACAGCATGATGACCTACCTGACCGGCGATGCGGTGCTGTTCAGCAACGACGCCTTCGGCCAGCATTACTGCGATGAACACCTGTTTAACGACGAAGTGGATCAGACTGAGCTGTTCGAACAGTGCCAGCGCTACTATGCCAACATCCTGACGCCGTTCAGCCGCCTGGTAACGCCAAAAATTACCGAAATCCTCGGCTTCAACCTGCCGGTGGAGATGATTGCCACCTCCCACGGCGTGGTCTGGCGCGACAACCCGACGCAAATCGTTGAGCTGTATTTGAAATGGGCGGCCGATTACCAGGAAGACCGTATCACGCTGTTCTACGACACCATGTCGAACAATACCCGCATGATGGCGGACGCCATTGCCCAGGGCATTCACGAAGTTGACCCGCGCGTGGCGGTGAAAATCTTCAACGTGGCCCGCAGCGATAAAAATGAAATTTTGACCAACGTGTTCCGCTCCAAAGGCGTGCTGGTCGGCACCTCCACCATGAACAACGTGATGATGCCGAAAATCGCCGGGCTGGTGGAAGAGATCACAGGGCTGCGCTTTCGCAACAAACGCGCCAGCGCCTTCGGCTCCCACGGCTGGAGCGGCGGCGCGGTCGATCGTCTTTCCACCCGCCTGCAGGACGCGGGGTTTGAAATGTCCCTCAGCCTGAAGGCGAAATGGCGCCCGGACGGCAACGCGCTGGAACTTTGCCGCGAACATGGCCGCGAAATCGCCCGCCAGTGGGCGCTCTCCCCGCTGCCGGTGGCTCAGGCTGTAATCACCGCCGATTCGATAGCCGAAGAAGCAAAAGCAGAATCCACCGGCGCCGACCTCGGCCCCTGCATGCAGTGCAGCGTTTGCCAGTGGATTTACGATCCGGTCCAGGGTGAACCAATGCAGGCCGTTGAGCCAGGCACGCCGTGGAGCGAAGTGCCTGACAGTTTCCTGTGCCCTGAATGTTCGCTGGGCAAAGATGTCTTCGACGAACTGGCAACGGAGGCCAAATGAACAATGGCATTGTGATAGTCGGCTCGGGCTTTGCCGCCCGCCAGTTGGTGAAAAATATTCGCAAACACAGCGCAGAGGTGCCCATCCGGCTGGTTGCCGCCGACAGCGCCGACGAGTACAACAAACCGGATCTGAGCCACGTCATCAGTTTAAATCAGGGAGCCGAAGCGATGACCCGCCAGCAGGCTGGCGCGTTTGCGGAGCAGTTCAACCTGACCCTGCACGCCAATAGCTGGGTCAGCAGCCTCGACCCCAAAAACAAACTGGTCAACTGCGGCGAACGACAATGGCACTACGACAAACTGGTGCTGGCGACCGGCTCTTCCGCCCTGTTGCCGCCCGTCGCCGGCAAAGAGCTGATGACGACGCTCAATAGCCAGCAAGAATATCAGGCCTGCGAAGCCCGGCTGCGTGACGCCCGGCGGGTGATGATCCTCGGCGGAGGGCTGATCGGCAGCGAGCTGGCGATGGACTTCTGCCGCGCGGGCAAAGAAGTTGTGCTGGTGGATAACGCCAGCCACCTGATGGCATCGCTGCTTCCGGCAGAGGTTAGCGGCCGCCTGCAGTCCCGCCTGAACGAGATGGGCGTCGAGCTGCTATTCAACCAGCGTCTGGAAGCGGTGAGCCAGATGGAGTCAGGGCTGTGCGCCACGCTCAACAACGGACGTGAGCTGCAAGTCGATGCGGTAGTCTCTGCCATCGGCCTGCGCCCGAACGTTGGGCTGGCGCAGCATGCAGGGCTTGAGGTTAACCGGGGCATCAAGGTGAACAGCCAGCTGCAAACGTCTGACCCGGACATTTATGCCCTCGGCGACTGCGCAGAAATAGACGGTAAAGTGCTGCCGTTCCTGCAGCCGATTCAGCTCAGCGCCATGACGCTGGCAAAAAACCTGCTCGGTGCGAGCGACACGCTTTCCCTTCCGGCGATGCTGGTCAAGGTGAAAACGCCGGAGATGCCGCTGCACCTGGCCGGAGAAACCCAGCGCCGCGACCTGATCTGGCAGATTACCGCCAGTCCGCAAGGGCTGATTGCCAAAGGGATGGACGCCGAGCAGCAGCTAAGGGCGTTTATCGTCAGCGAGGATCATATGAAGCAGGCGTTTAGTTTGGTGCGGGAGCTGCAGTTAGGCTGAAGGAAAATGAGCGCAGGGAGCCATTTTTCCCCTCACCCCGGCCCTCTCCCCAGGGGGGCGAGGGAGAAAAAATGACATGCAATCCTGTTTTTCCCTCTTCCCTGTGGGGCGGGGAGAAAACAACAGAGCTGAACAGTCGGTAATCTATCCCCTCTCCCCTATGGGGTGAGGGGCAAACCTTACAACGTTTCCACTTTCTCCAGCGCCGCCAGCAAACTCTCCGGCGACAGCGCCACCGGCAGCGCATGAATCGACTCCCCGGCCTGTAAAGTACGAGCAATCACTTTATCCAGATCGGCACGGTGATGAATATCCACATCCAGTTGCGCCAGTTTGGTTGGCAGGTTGAAACGCTTATAGGCCTGCGTCAGCTGCGCCAGAACATCGTCCTGCCCTAGCAGTGCGCTCTGCACCAGAATCCCGTAGGCCACTTTCGTGCCGTGGAGGAAGCGGTCGGTTTGCGGCAGCGTCGTCAGGCCGTTATGCACGGCATGCGCGGCGGCAACGCGAGTGTAACGTTCGCCCAGGCCGCCCACCATCCCGCCCCCGGCAATAATCGCCTCGACCACATCCAGAAACGCCTGACTTAACTTGCCCTGCCGCTGATCTTCCAGCGCCTGCTCGCTGCTCTCCAGCAAAACATCGCGGATTGCCAGCGCCGCCCCAATGCCGAGGCGCACGGTCAGCGGCAGATTTTCCGGCTGCGGGCTAAGTACCACCGCTTCGTACCACTTCGCCAGCGTGTCGCCGATCCCGGCCAGCAGATATTCCTGCGGCGCACGCAGGATAATTTCCGGCTCCACCAGCACCAGGTGATTTGCATCGTTGAAAATCTCGAAGCGCAACGCCTGCCCGGCGTCGTTGTACCACACGGACAGCGGCGTCCAGGCTGCGCAAGTTGCCGCGATGGTCGGGATCGCCACCACTGGCGCATTCAGCCGACGCGCCACCACTTTGACCGTATCCAGCAGCGCCCCGCCGCCGATACCGATCACTACCTGTCGTTCACCAGACTCCGCCACCAGCCTCTGCACGTCGGTTTCGCTGCAGTGCCCGCCAAACTGAATATGCTTCGCACCGGGCAACTCAAAAGCCTCCGGCAGGAAGGGCCGGGCCGCCTCAAACGCGCGCTCACCGTAGATCCAGACCGCGTTATTCAGCTGATCTTCGCTGTAAAACTCAGTCAGACGGGCAAGGCTGCCGGGGTGTGAATAGTAATTCGCGGGGCCGGTAACCACGCGGATAGCGGTGCTGGTCATGATGCATTTCCTTTTCTTCGCTGGCGGGATATATTCTATGCCGATGATATGTCCAGACATCTGGACGGCTAATATCATTTTGCTTTATCTTATGTCTTTTCGTTCATTGCCCGCAACCCAGAAGGCCGTTAAAAATTCGACAGATCAATTCATTAAACCCGGAAGCTACCGCCGCTATGACCACGCTTAACCGCCTTGAGATGCGAGAAATCTCTATCGCCTTCGCGGGCTTTAACGCGCTGAGTCAGGTGAACTTCCGGCTGAATGGCGGCTCGGTACATGCTTTAACCGGCGCAAACGGCGCGGGTAAATCCACGCTGATGGCGGTGCTTTCCGGCGCGCACGATCATTACCAGGGCGAAGTGCTGATCGACGGTGAAACGGTGACGATCCGCAACCCGCGTGACGCCAAACTGCTGGGGATCCATCTGGTGCAGCAGGAAGTGGACGTTGCCCTGGTGCCGGGCCTCAGCGTGGCGGAAAACATCATGCTCGATAAGCTGGCCGAAACGGGGCATGTCTACCGCTGGTCGAAAATTTACCGGCAGGCTCGCGAAGCGCTGGCGCAGCTCGACGTGAACATCGATATCAAAAAGCGCATTGAGCAATGCACCCTGGCAGAAAAACAGCAAATCCTGCTGGCGCGGGCGCTCTCACATCATTGCCGTTTTCTGATCCTCGACGAACCCACCGCCCCGCTGGACAGCCAGGAAAGTGAACATCTTTTCCGCGTCGTGCAGCGGCTACAAAGCGGCGGCATCGGCGTGGTGTTTATCTCCCACCGCATCCACGAGCTGAAAGCCATTTGCGACCAGATGACGGTGCTGCGCGACGGCAAGCTGGTGGACAGCGGCCCGATGGGGCATCTCAGCGGCGAAGAGATTGTCGAGAAAATGCTGGGCCACCAGCTGGACGATATTTATCCCCCTCACCGCCCGCCGGTTGCGGGCGACACGCTGCTGGCGGTGGAAGGTCTGCATGACGATGCGCTGCTCCGCGACATCTCGTTGCGCCTGCGCAAAGGCGAAATTCTGGGCATTGCGGGCCTCGCCGGGGCGGGAAAAACCGAGCTTTGCAAAGCACTGTTCGGCGCCACTCGCAGCACGCTTGAGCGCGGCGAACTGAAAGGCAAGGCCTGGCGCCCGACCGACCCGGCGGACTCCGTCACACGCGGCGTTGTGCTGGTGCCGGAAGAGCGCCGCAAAGAAGGCATTTTTATCGACGAGTCGGTCACCATGAATCTCGCCGTCAGCGCAGACAGCCAGTTTACCCGCTGGGGGCTGTTCGACTACCGCAAAGCAAGACGCTGGGCGGAGGAGACCATCCAGCAGTTGGGCATTCGCACCAGCGGCCCGGCGCAAACGCTGCGCCGCCTGTCCGGCGGCAATCAGCAAAAAGTGGCCATCGGCAAATGGCTGCGCAACGAAGCCGACGTGCTGATTTTTGATGAGCCAACCAAAGGCGTGGACATCAAAGCCAAAACCGACCTCTTCGTACTGATTGACCAACTGGCTCGCCGTGGCAAAGGGGTGATTTACGCCTCTGGCGAATTTGCCGAACTGGTCGGGCTGTGCGACCGCATCTGCGTGCTGTGGGACGGACGCATCGTCGCTGAACTGGACGGCCACCAGGCCACCGAAGAAACCTTATTACTCTACTCCACTGGAGGAACCCCCGCGTGAGCAAAGCATTATCCCTTAAGGTCGGCGCGTCCGGCCGCCAGCAGTTTTTTGACTTTCTCTACAAATGGGGGATGTTGCTCACCGTGGTGGCCCTGGTGGCGCTGTTCGGCATCGCGTCCGACAGTTTCCTTGAGCCGAATAACATCATCAATATTCTGCGCTCCATCGCCATCGTGACGGTGATTGCCATCGGCGTGTCTATCTCTCTCACCGTAGGCGGATTTGATTTGTCCGTCGGCTCGACCGCCTCGCTGGCAAACGCGCTGGTTATTTCGCTGTTCGTCTGGCACGGCTTCGGCACCACCGAAGCGATTCTTATCACCCTGGTGCTGTGCACGCTGGTCGGGCTGTTCAACGCCTTCCTGATCGTGGTGCTTAAAATTCCCGACATGCTCGCTACGCTGGCCAGCCTGTTTGTGATTCAGGGCGTGGCGATGACCTACAGCTACGGCGGCTCGATCACCGAAAACATGGTACTGCCGAGCGGCGACATGGCGGAAGGGACGATTCCGGCCGCCTTTGGCCTGCTCGGGCAGGTGCCGACCATCGTCATCATCATGCTGGTAGTCACGCTGGTCGCACAGCTCGCGCTCTCTCTGACCAAACATGGCCGCCGGATGTACGCTATCGGCGGTAACCCGGAGGCGGCTCGCCTGTCCGGCATTCGCACTACCCGTTACCGCGTGGCGGCCTACGTGCTGGCCTCGCTGCTGGCAGGTTTGGGCGGTATTCTGCTGGCCTCACGTATTGGCTCTTCACAGGTCAACGCCGGCGGCGGCTACCTGATGGATGCCGTGGCCGCCGCCTGGATTGGTTTCTCTCTGGCAGGTTCCGGTAAACCTAACGCGCTCGGCACGCTGGTGGGCGCGGTGATTCTGGGCGTGCTGCAAAACGGGCTGGTGATGCTCTCCGTGCCGTATTACGCGATGGACATTATTAAAGGCCTGGTGCTGGCTGCCGCGCTGGCGATTACTTACATACAACGACGCTAAAACAACAACTTCACACAGGGTAACGACCATGAAAAAACTGACTACTTCACTGCTGGCGCTTAGCCTGCTTGCCGCTCTGCCGGGCCACGCCGCTACGCCATCGCCGGTGCCGGAAAAAATCGCCGCCCACGACGGCCCAATCCGCATCGCCGTGATCCGCAACCTGGGCTCCGACGACAACACCACGCAGTTTGTCGCCGGCGCAGTTCAACAGGCTAAAAAGCTGGGCTTCAAGGTCAGCACGTTCCTGAGCAACGGCGACGACGCCCGCTTCCAGGACTTTGTGAACCAGGCGATCAGCCAGAAGTATGACGGGATTATTCTTTCTCAGGGTCGCGATCCTTACTCCACCGAACTGGTGAAAAAAGCCGTGGCCGCAGGCATTGCGGTGTCGGTCTTTGATACCGCCGTAAACGGCACCATTCCCGGCGTGACCGTCACCCAGCAGGACGACGCCTCGCTGACCAGCCTCTCCTTCGGCCAGTTGGTCAAAGACTTCAACGGCAAAGCCAACATTATCAAGCTGTGGGTGGCCGGTTTCCCTCCAATGGAACGCCGCCAGGCCGCCTATCAGGAACTGCTGAAAGCCAATCCGGGCATTAAAGAGCTGGAGTCCATCGGCGCGGTTTCTTCTGACGTGCAGGGCGACACCGCCAACAAAGTGGGCGCGGTGCTGGCGAAGTACCCGAAAGGCAAAATCGACGCTATCTGGGGCACCTGGGATGCCTTCAGCCAGGGCGCCTATAAAGCGCTGCAGGAAAACGGCCGCACCGAAATTAAGCTCTACAGCATCGATGTTTCGAACCAGGACATCCAGCTGATGCGCGAAGCCAACAGCCCGTGGAAAGTGAGCGTGGCGGTCGATCCGAAGCTGATTGGCGCCACAAACGTGCGCCTGGTGGCCTACAAGATCGCCGGGGAGCAAACGCCTGCAACCTATGACTTTAAAGCCGCAGCCATTCCTCAGGCGCTGCTGGCCAGCCAGCCTGGCCCGGTCAACGTCACTTCGCTGGGCAAAATCATTCCAGGCTGGGGCCAGACCGACGACTTTATCGCGCCGTGGTTCGCCACGCTCGAAGCGAAAAATAAATAAGGAGTCGCGCAATGGCACTGCCACAACCCGAATACAGCCGCAATATGCGGCTGATCGGCCATAGCGATCAGGGGGGAAAACCGGACGGCGTGCAGTTGATGGTGCACCGGGGCTATGCGTATATCGGCCATATGGTGTCGCAGGGCTTTTCGATTGTTGACGTCCGCGATCCTAAAAACCCAAAAGCGGCGGGCTTCGTGCCCGCGCCGCCGGGTACCTGGAATATTCACCTGCAGGCGCACGACGATCTGCTGCTGGTGATTAACGCCCGGGATCTGTTCGCCGACGTGCGTTTCGCCGATGAGAAGGTTTACTACACCAAATCGGTTGGCGAAACGGTCCGCGACGTGCAGGACAAAGGCTGGAGCGCCGGGTTACGCATTTTCGATATCTCCACGCCAGATAAGCCCAAAGAAATCAGCTTTCTGTCACTGAGCGGTATCGGCATCCACCGCTGCTGGTACGTGGGCGGCCGCTGGGCCTATGTATCCGCACTGATCGATGGGTTTAGCGATTATATCTTCCTGACTATCGACCTCGCCGACCCGCGCAATCCGCAGGTGGCAGGTAACTGGTGGCTGCCGGGCATGAACACCGCCGCGGGTGAGCAGCCCACCTGGCCGGAAGGCAAACGCTATGCGCTTCACCACGCGATTATCAGCGGCGACACGGCGTATGCCAGCTGGCGCGACGGCGGCCTGACGCTGTTGGACGTTTCCGACCGTGCGCAGCCGCAGCTCATCAGCCACCGCAACTGGAGCCCGCCGTTTGGCGGAGGCACCCATACGGCGCTGCCGCTACCAAATCGCGATCTGTTGGTGGTGCTTGACGAAGCGGTGCTGGACAATCAGGAGGACGGCGAGAAGCTGATTTGGCTGTTCGATATTCGCGACCCGTCAAACCCGGTCAGTATCTCCACCTTCCCACAGCCGGATGAGATTGATTATGTGGCGAAAGGCGCGCACTTCGGCCCGCATAACCTGCATGAGAACCGCCCCGGCAGTTTTATCAGCGATACGCTGATTTTCGCGACGTATCAGAATGCTGGCGTGCGAGCCTACGATATTTCGAACCCGTACCGCCCGGTAGAAACGGGGGCGCTGGTACCTGCCGCCCCGGAAAAAATGATGGATACTCGCCCTGGCCGCCCGCAGGTGATCCAGTCCTGTGATGTATTTGTCGACGCTCAGGGGATTGTGTACAGCACGGATTATAACGGCGGGTTGTCGATTATTGAGTATTTGGGGTAGTTTGCCCCTCACCCCGGCCCTCTCCCCACAGGGGAGAGGGGGAAAACATAAAAACATTCTTTATCCCTCTCCCCACAGGGAGAAGGAGAAAACATAAAACATTCTTTATACCCTCTCCCTTTTAGGGAGAGGGTCAGGGTGAGGGTAAAAAAACCAGAAGTGATGCAGTGAATACAATTCAAAGTGAACGCAGCGGAAAACTCACCCCTTCTGACGAACCCTGGCAATAAACTCATCCACCGAATCCACCTGCCCGGCGATCAGAATCAGGAACTTGCCCAGCTCAATCGCGTGGCTGACGCAGGCCAAACGAGTGGCCTCATCTTCGATACTTTCCAGATCGACGACGTGAGACAACCCCACAGAACGGCGAATCAACTCAGTGCCGCAGAAGCCCACCGCATCAACCCACACTTTTTGCAGGTAGTGCTGAACGTAGCCTTCCGTTGCCAGTGCGGCGTCGCGTGTTTTCTCGCGGGCAAGCGCCGTAAAGCGCTCAGAGAAGCTCAGCCACAGTTCCTGAATATCTTTCAGACGCTGTTCTCGATGGCTGGCGGCATCCCTCGGACCAAAATGCCCCGGCAGCGCGCAGTAGTTCAGCAACAAGTTGCCGATAGCGGTCCCGAGATCAAATCCGACCGGGCCCACGTAGCCAAATTCAGCGTCGATAGCTTTCAGGCTGCCTTCCGCGACGAAAATCGACCCGCTATGGATATCGCCGTGCAGCAGCGCTTCCGCGCTTGAGAAGAATTTATGCTTCAGCAACGCCACGGCCAGCTTCAGGTCGCTGTCGCTTCGCAGCCCGGCAACCTGTTGTTCCAGCGCGGCCGGGTAGTTATTTCGCTCGTGGATCTGATACGGATCGTTAAAGAACAGATCTTCGGTGATTTCACACATTTCCGGGTTGATAAAGCGGGCAACCAGCGCCTTCTTATCGTGCGGGTGCAGATAAAAATCTGACGTGTGGAACAGCGCTTTGGCCAGATATTCCCCAAGCTGGCTGGCCGCCTGAGGATAATAAACGCCCTTCACCAGCTCGCCGCGCCAGATGCGATGGCTGGAGAGATCTTCCATCACCATCACCGCCAGCTCCGGGTCGTAATGCACCACGTTGACCGTATGCTCCGGGCTGTGCTGGTAGTGTTCCACCAGCGTCTGCGCCTCAAGGCGAGCACGGTCCAGGGTCAGCGGCCAGGACTCCCCCACGCAGCGTACATACGGCAGCGCCTGCTTCACGATAGTTCGGCTGACGCCCTGAGTATCAAAGATTTTAAACACCAGATTGAGGTTGCCATCGCCCACTTCCTGCGCCTCCACCAGCTCAGACGGCGTCTGCAGCCCGCCAAACTGTTGAGCATAGGCCACTGCGTCAGCGGCGGTAAAAGTGCGGTAGTGCGACATGGCGATCCTCTCAGAAAATAAAGTTAATTAAGACGTTTGGACGTCTATACATCTGGAAGTCATGTTGGCACAATATACCGCAACAACGCAACATGGAATTAACACGAATGCATAATTTAAAAACCACCAGCCTTGAAGTGCGTGATAACCAGCTTTGGATCCTTGATCAACAGGCGCTACCGCAGCAGAAAAACTGGCTCCCGGCGCACACCGTGTCGCAGTTAGTCGCCCATATTCACGCCCTTAGCGTGCGTGGCGCGCCGCTGATCGGCCTTTCCGCCAGCCTGCTGCTGGCGCTGCTGGCAGAGCAAGGGCTAACAAAAGCTCAGCTCGCTGAAGCGCTGGAAACCCTGCGGGCGTCCCGCCCGACGGCGGTGAACCTGATGAATAACCTCGACCGCATGAAGCAGGCGCTGGCCCAGGAAAACGTTGTGGCTGCTCTCGAAGAAGAAGCGCTGCGGCTGGTGGCGGAAGATAAAGTGCTGTGCGATAACATCGCTCGTGCCGGAGCAGCGCTGGTTAAGCCCGGTAGCCGCCTGCTGACCCACTGCAATACCGGTGGGCTGGCTACCGCAGGCGTCGGCACCGCGCTGGGCGTTATCCAGCGAGCATTTAACGAAGGTAATGTCGCCAGCGTTTGGGTGGACGAAACCCGCCCGCTGCTTCAGGGCGGCAGGCTGACGGCGTGGGAATTAGGGGAACTGGGCATTCCTTACCAGCTGATTTGCGATTCCATGGCCGCCAGCCTGATGGCGAAAAAGCAGGTGGACGCCATTTGGGTGGGCGCGGACCGCATCGCCGCGAACGGTGACGTGGCCAACAAGATCGGCACATACAGCCTGGCCGTGCTGGCGCATTACCACAGTATTCCGTTCTACGTTGCCGCCCCGCACACCACGCTCGACAGAAACTGCCCGAACGGTGAAGCCATTCCGATTGAGCAGCGTGCCGCCAGGGAAGTGACCGGCGTAGCGGGCAGCTTTGGCAGCGTGCAGTGGGCGCCCGAAAACGCAAGCGTGTATAACCCGGCGTTTGATGTCACCCCGGCAGAATTAATTAGCGGCTGGATTTTGGATACGGGCGTGGTGACGCCGGAACAGGTTCGGGATGGCGTATTTTTGCCGAAGAAATAATTCCCCTCACCCCGGCCCTCTCCCCAAGGGGGCGAGGGAGGAAAAACGCCATGCAATATTGTTAATTCCTTCTCCCTCTGGGCTGAGGGAGAAAAACGACATGCGATATTGTTTATTCCCTCTCCCTCTGGGCTGAGGGAGAAAAAACGACATACGATATTGTTTATTTCCTCTCCCTCTGGACTGAGGGAGAAAAAACGACATCCAATATTGTTTATTCCCTCTCCCTCTGGGAGAGGGTTAGGGTGAGGGTAAAAACCAGAAGCGGCTCGGTGGCTGAGAACGTCGGGAACGCATCTCAGCCGACCCAGAACTGGGAGATAAAAAAGATCGGGAAGTGAACGGCACAACAGCTGAATTAAAAAGCCTTCCCGAAGGAAGGCTCAACTCAACAACTACGGCAGACGTGGATAAGCATCGGCAATCGCATCGCCGGTGAAGTGCGCCACCCAGCCTTCCGGGTTATCAAAAATACGAATCGCGGTAAAATGCGGCTCGGAACCCATATCAAACCAGTGCGGTGTCCCGGCCGGGACGGAAATCAGGTCGTTCTTCTCGCAGAGGATCTGATACACCTTGTCGTCCAGGTGCAGGCAGAACAGCCCCGCGCCTTCTACGAAGAAACGCACTTCATCTTCGCCATGGGTATGCTCGGACAGGAATTTGGTCCGCAGCACGTCTTTCTGAGGGTTATCCGCACGCAGGCTGATCACATCCCAGCTCTGATAGCCCTTCTCCGCCACCAGCTTGTCGATAGCATGCTGATAAGCGTGAATCACCGTTTCCGGCGTTGGGTCGTTGCCTAAATCCTGGTTCGCTTCCCAGCGTTCAAAACGCACATCTTTGGCGTTCAACTGCTCGCGAATCTCTTGCGCGTCCGTGCTGTGCCATACCGGCTCCTTTGCTTCGGTATCGGTAAAAATGGTCAATGCGCTCATGAAGAAAACGACTCCAGATTAATGTGGTCGAAACGGTTTACCTGGCGATGACGGCTGACGTCATCCGCCTCGCCGCGAATAAGCTGCACGGTTTGCCAGCCGGCTTCCCGTGCGGCATCCAGCTCCTGGTGAATATCTGACAAGAACAGCAGTTCTTCTGGTGCCACGCCGATCTCCGCCGCGATGTTGCGGTAAGACTGCGCTTCACGCTTGGCCCCAACGTGGGTATCAAAATAGCCGCTGAACAAATCAGTAATATTCCCGGCGTCGCTGTAGCCAAAGAGCAGCTTCTGCGCCGCCACCGAGCCAGATGAGTAGACATACAGGGCAATACCCTGCTGTTTCCAGGCCTTCAGCGCGGGCAGAACGTCATCATAGAGATGGCCGGTGAAGTCTCCATTCACGTAGCCATCCCGCCAGATAAGGCCCTGCAGCGCCTTTAGCGCGGTAGATTTACGATCTACATCCATGAAGCTAAACAACGTCTCAATCAGCCGCTCAATATCCGCCTGCGGTTCATTAATTTCCGTCCGCAGGTCGTTGAGTATTGGGGCTATTTCATTTTGCTGCTCGCGAACAAAACCCGCGAGGCGTTCGCGGGCATACGGGAACAGGATGTTGTGCACAAAGCGAATGTCGCTGGTGGTGCCTTCAATATCGGTAACAATGGCGCGAATCATCATCTCTCCAGCCGTTAGCGCTGCGTTATGTTGGCAACTGAGGTCATTATTATTTAGACGTCTAAGCGTCTTGATTGCTAAATCTTAACATCGTGTTATAGTCCCGGCAACACAGGGAAACACACGCACCACGTTAAGGTCGAAGAATAATGAGCCACTCCCCTTTGATTCCAGAAAGCAAACTGCCGGCGCTCGGTACCACCATTTTCACGCAAATGAGCGCCCTTGCGCAGCAACACAACGCCATTAACCTCTCCCAGGGATTCCCGGATTTCGATGGCCCGCGCTACCTACAGGAACGTCTGGCGTTTCACGTCAGCCAGGGCGCGAACCAGTATGCACCGATGACCGGCGTGCCGGCCCTGCGCGAAGCCATCGCCGAGAAAACCGAAGCCCTGTATGGCCACAAGCCGGATGCCAATACCGATATTACGGTCACCGCTGGCGCCACTGAAGCGCTTTACGCCGCCATCACCGCGCTGGTTCGCCCTGGTGATGAAGTGATTTGCTTTGACCCGAGCTACGACAGCTATGCCCCAGCCGTGACGCTTTCCGGCGGCATTCTGAAACGTATTGCCCTCCAGCCGCCGCACTTCCGCGTTGACTGGCAAGAATTTACTGCCCTGCTGAGCGACAAAACCCGCCTCGTCATTCTTAACACGCCGCACAACCCGTCCGCTACCGTCTGGCGAAAAAGTGATTTTGCCGCGCTGTGGCAGGCCATTGAGCAGCACGAAGTCTACGTGCTGAGCGACGAAGTGTACGAGCACATCTGCTTCGACGAAGAAGGCCACGCCAGCGTGCTGGCTCACCCACAGCTGCGAGAGCGCGCTATCTCTGTGTCCTCTTTCGGCAAAACGTTCCATATGACGGGCTGGAAAGTGGGCTACTGCGTGGCACCGGCGGCCATCAGCGCGGAGCTGCGCAAAGTTCACCAGTACCTGACGTTCGCGGTGAATACCCCGGCGCAGCTTGCGATTGCCGACATGCTACGTGCCGAACCGGAACATTATCGTGAACTACCGGAATTTTACCGCGCGCGCCGCAACCGCTTTGTTGAAGCGCTGGCGGACAGTCGGTTTGAAATTCTGCCCTGCGAAGGGACTTATTTCCTGCTGGCCGACTACAGCGCAATCTCCGATCTCGACGACGTGAGTTTCTGCCAGTGGCTGACTAAAGAAGTGGGCGTAGCGGCCATCCCGCTGTCGGTGTTCTGCGCGGATGCTTTCCCGCATAAGCTGATTCGCCTGTGCTTTGCCAAGCAGGAAGCGACGCTGGACGCCGCAGCAGAAAGGTTACGTCAGGTATAAAGCGACATTCCCCGTCGGCGGACGGGGAAAATTACAGGCTGAGGATCTCTTTGACGAACGGAATAGTGAGCTTGCGCTGGGCGGTAATAGAAGCGTGGTCGAGCTGATCGAGCGTCATAAACAGGGTACGCATTTCGCGATCGAGGCGTTTTAACAGGAAACGCCCCACGTCTTCCGGCAGCTCAAACCCCCGCAGCCTGGAACGCAGCTGCAGCGCCTGCAGCTTGTCGTCATCGGAAAGCGGCTGCAGCTTGTAGATTTGCCCCCAGTCGAGGCGGGAAGCCAGGTCAGGCAACTGCAAATTTAGCTGGCGAGGCGGCCTGTCGCCGGTGATCAGCAGGCGCGTTTTCCCGGATTCCAGAATGCGATTATAAAGATTGAAGATCGCCATTTCCCACGGCTCATCCCCGGCCACGCATTCGATATTGTCGATGCAAACCAGCGACAGCTGCTCCATCCCGTCCAGCACTTCCGGCACAAACCAGGTGCGCTTATCCAACGGCACATAGCCCACGGCTTCACCGCGCTGGGAAAGCTCTGCGCAGGCCGCATGCAGCAAATGGCTGCGCCCGCCGCCTTCACGCGACCAGAAATAGATGTACCCGCTGTGATCCTGACGGAGTACCGCCTGCAGGGCGGCTAATAAAGAAGGGTTGTCACCCGGCCAGAAACTCGCAAAGGTTTCGTCGTCGGGAAGATAGAGTGGCAGTGAGAGCTGTGCCGGCGTATTCAGAAGTACCTCAACCATAACAGGCAGAAAATCGAAACGAGTCTAACACAGAATGGCTGAGGTTTAGAACCGGGCGAGGATCCGCCCGGCGAGGAAACGATCAGGCCTGCGCGTCGTTGTCTTTCGCGTCAAGCACGACTTCTTCCGGGCGCAGTATGCTGATAAGTTTGAAAATAAGGCTCAGGCCAACGCCGACGATGGTCGCCAGCGCCATGCCTTTCAGCTCTGCCGCACCGATGTGTACCTTCGCCCCACTCACCCCGATGATCAGGATCACGGAGGTCAGGATCAGGTTTTGTGCTTTGCTGTAATCCACTTTGGATTCGATCAGCACACGAATACCGGAGGCGCCGATCACTCCGTACAGCAGCAAAGAAACGCCGCCCATCACCGGCACCGGGATGATTTGAATCGCCGCCGCAAGCTTACCGACGCAGGAAAGTAGAATGGCGATAATTGCCGCGCCGCCGATAACCCAGGTTGAATACACGCGGGTGATCGCCATGACGCCGATGTTCTCACCGTAGGTGGTGTTTGGTGTGGAACCAAAGAAGCCGGAGAACACGGTTGAAATGCCGTTGGCAAACATTGAGCGGTGCAGGCCCGGGTCGCGAATCAGGTCTTTTTTCACGATATTCGCAGTGACCACAAGGTGGCCTACGTGTTCGGCAATAACCACCAGCGCCGCAGGCAGAATGGTGAAGATAGCGAACCATTCAAAGCGAGGCGTATAGAAGGTTGGCAGCGCGAACCAGTGCGCTTCGCGGATTGGCGTCACGTCTACCACGCCCATAGCGAAGGAGAGCGCGTAGCCCGCCAGCACGCCGATGAGAATCGGGATAATGGCCATAAAACCACGGAACAGCACGGAACCAAACACCGTCACCGCCAGCGTGACCAGCGAGATAATGATGGTGGTGGAATCCGGGGATGCGCCTTCCGCAGGCAGCAGTCCAGCCATGTTAGCCGCCACGCCCGCCAGCTCAAGGCCGATAACCGCAACAATCGCGCCCATCGCCGCCGGAGGGAACATCACGTCCAGCCAGCCTGTACCGGCTTTTTTCACAATCAGCGCCACGATGCAGAACAGCACGCCGCACATAATGAATCCGCCGAGCGCCACTTCATATCCCAGCGGCAGCAGCAGCAAGACCGGAGAGATAAACGCGAAGCTGGAGCCGAGATAAGCCGGGATTTTGCCTTTACAGATGAACAGGTAAAGCAGAGTGCCGATGCCGTTAAACAGCAGCACCGTGGCCGGGTTGATATGGAACAGAATCGGCACCAGCACGGTCGCGCCGAACATGGCGAACAGATGCTGCAGGCTCAACGGAATCGTTTGCAGTAAGGGCGGGCGTTCACTTACCCCAATGGCGCGGCGGGTCATGTTGTTTTCCTCTAAGTGTTATTTTTAACGAACGGTGTTTGCTGAAATCAAAAAAAAGCCGACTTTCAAAGTCGGCTGATGAATCTTATTTGGTTCCGAATATCTTATCGCCCGCATCACCGAGGCCAGGAATAATGTACCCGTGCTCGTTGAGGCCCTGATCGATAGAAGCGGTGTACAGCTCCACGTCCGGGTGCGCTTTTTCCAGCGCGGCGATGCCTTCCGGCGCGGCAACCAGCACCAGTACCTTAATGCTGGTACAGCCCGCTTTTTTCAGCAGGTCGATGGTGGCAATCATAGAGCCGCCGGTCGCCAGCATCGGGTCAACCACCAGCGCCATACGTTCTTCTATATTAGAAACCAGCTTCTGGAAGTAAGGCACCGGCTGCAGGGTTTCTTCATCGCGGTAAACACCGACGACGCTGATACGCGCGCTTGGTACGTTTTCCAGAACGCCTTCCATCATACCCAGACCGGCACGCAGAATTGGCACAACGGTAATTTTCTTGCCTTTGATCTGGTCGACTTCCACCGGGCCGTTCCAGCCTTCGATGGTGACTTTCTCGGTTTCCAGATCCGCAGTGGCTTCATAGGTAAGCAGGCTGCCTACTTCAGAGGCGAGTTCACGAAAGCGCTTGGTGCTGATGTCTTGCTCGCGCATCAGGCCCAGCTTGTGTTTGACGAGTGGGTGTTTCACTTCCACGATCTTCATACTCTTTCTCCCCCGAGATAGTTGGCTACCACAAAAAAAATCGCCGGATTATACCGCTTTTTTGCCGCTGCGCTACAGCTAATGGGATGATCGAGATCAACCGGACTGGATTGAGTCTATCTCAGGAATTCTTTTCTTGCCGATGATAAGAGGCTCGCAAACGTTTGCCTGCACTGTTAGAATTGCCGCGTTTTTCTTATATACCACCCGTGGGGAACGAGCAGTGACCGATAAAACCTCTCTCAGCTATAAAGATGCCGGTGTAGATATTGATGCTGGTAACGCTCTGGTCGACAGAATTAAAGGCGTAGTGAAAAAAACCCGCCGCCCGGAAGTAATGGGTGGACTGGGCGGTTTCGGTGCGCTGTGCGCGTTGCCTCAGAAATATCGCGAACCGGTCCTGGTTTCCGGCACCGACGGTGTGGGCACCAAGCTGCGTCTGGCCATGGATTTAAAACGCCACGATGCGATCGGCATTGACCTCGTCGCCATGTGCGTGAACGACCTGGTGGTCCAGGGCGCCGAGCCGCTGTTCTTCCTTGACTACTACGCCACCGGCAAACTGGACGTGGATACCGCCGCCAGCGTCATCACCGGCATCGCCGAAGGCTGCCTGCAGTCAGGCTGCTCGCTGGTTGGCGGTGAAACCGCTGAAATGCCGGGCATGTATCACGGGGAAGACTACGACGTGGCCGGGTTCTGCGTCGGCGTGGTTGAGAAGTCTGAAATCATCGACGGGTCTAAAGTTGCCGATGGCGATGTCCTGATTGCGCTGGGTTCAAGCGGCCCGCACTCCAACGGCTACTCGCTGGTGCGCAAAGTGCTGGAAGTGAGCGGCACCGACCCGCTGACCACCGAACTGGAAGGGAAACCGCTGGCGGACCACCTGCTCGAGCCAACCCGCATTTACGTGAAAAACATCCTTGAACTGATTGAAAACGTGGATGTTCACGCCATCGCCCACCTGACCGGCGGCGGCTTCTGGGAAAATATCCCGCGCGTGCTGCCGGACAACACCCAGGCCGTGATCGCCGAATCTTCCTGGCAGTGGCCAGCAGTCTTCAACTGGCTGCAGCAGGCCGGCAACATCAGCCGCCACGAAATGTACCGCACCTTTAACTGCGGCGTGGGCATGGTCATTGCGCTGCCGGCAGCAGAAGCGGATAAAGCCGTTGCGCTGATGCAGGCCAAAGGTGAAAAGGCGTGGAAAATCGGTATCATCAAGGCATCTGATTCCGAAGAGCGCGTGGTTATTGAGTAATGAAACACATTGTGGTGCTGATTTCCGGTAACGGAAGCAATCTGCAGGCGATCATTGACGCCTGCCAGCAGAAGAAGATTAACGGCACCATTAGCGCGGTGTTCAGCAATAAGGCCGACGCGTTCGGCCTTGAGCGAGCCCGCGAAGCCGGGATCCCGACTCACGCGCTGGCGGCAAGCGAGTTTGCCAGCCGCGAGGCGTTCGATCGCCAACTGATGCAGGAGATTGACGCCTACGCGCCGGACGTCGTGGTGCTGGCAGGTTATATGCGCATTCTCAGCCCTGCTTTTGTAGCGCGCTACAGCGGTCGTTTACTCAACATTCACCCTTCCCTGCTGCCGAAATATCCCGGTCTGCATACCCACCGCCAGGTGCTGGAAAACGGCGACGAAGAGCACGGCACCTCCGTGCATTTTGTCACTGACGAACTGGACGGCGGCCCGGTCATTCTGCAGGCCAAAGTGCCGGTATTTGAAGGGGATGATGAGGACGAAATCACCGCTCGCGTTCAGCATCAGGAACACGCGATTTACCCGCTGGTCGTCAGCTGGTTCCTCGACGATCGCCTAAAAATGCGCCAAAACGCCGCCTGGCTTGATGGCGTGCAGCTGCCCCCGCAGGGCCACGCTGCTGAATAATTAAACTTAAAAGGGCTTCGGCCCTTTTTTTGTGTCTGTCTCTCATAAAGTTGTCATGGTCAGATGAGAGAGTTTCATCTGCATAGTTGGACATTCTCCGCTAAAGCTCGCCATAATAACTGACGTGACGGTGACGGCATTGCCACGTCCACGAAAACGGAGTGTGAGGACTAATGGGTCAGGATAAGCTGTATATCGAAAAAGAACTGAGCTGGTTGTCTTTTAACGAACGCGTTCTGCAGGAAGCGGCGGACAAGCTCAACCCGTTGATTGAAAGGATGCGTTTTCTCGGCATCTATTCCAATAACCTCGATGAATTCTATAAAGTGCGTTTCGCCGAACTAAAGCGCCGCATTTTAATCAGTGAAGAACAGGGTTCTCCTTCCAACCAGCGCCATCTGCTGAATAAAATTCAGGCCCGGGTGCTGAAGGCCGATCAGGAATTTGACAGCCTGTATAACGAGTTGCTGCTGGAGATGGCGCGCAACCAAATCTTCCTGATTAACGAACGCCAGCTTTCCGAAAATCAGCAAAGCTGGCTGCGCAGCTACTTCAAGCATCAGCTTCGCCCGCACATCACGCCGATTTTGATCAACCGCGATACCGACCTGGTGCAGTTCCTGAAGGATGACTACACCTATCTGGCGGTCGAAATCATTCGCGGGGACAGCATTCGCTACGCGCTGCTGGAGATCCCGTCAGACAAAGTGCCGCGGTTTGTGAACCTGCCGCCGGAAGCGCCACGTCGCCGCAAGCCGATGATCCTGCTGGATAACATCCTGCGCTATTGCCTGGACGAGATCTTCAAAGGGTTCTTCGACTACGACGCGCTCAACGCCTATTCAATGAAGATGACGCGTGACGCCGAGTACGACCTGGTCACCGAAATGGAATCCAGCCTGCTGGAACTGATGTCCTCCAGCCTGAAACAGCGCCTGACCGCCGAGCCGGTGCGCTTTGTTTATCAGCGCGATATGCCGGATGCGATGGTGGAAATGCTGCGCGACAAGCTGACCATTTCCAACTACGACTCAATCATTCCCGGCGGGCGCTACCACAACTTCAAAGACTTTATTGGCTTCCCGAACGTCGGGAAAGCTAACCTGGTGAATAAGCCGCTGCCTCGCCTGCGCCACATCTGGTTCGATAAATTCCGTAACGGGTTCGACGCCATTCGCGAACGCGATGTCCTGCTTTATTACCCGTACCACACCTTCGAACACGTCCTTGAGTTGCTGCGCCAGGCCTCCTTCGACCCGAGCGTGCTGGCGATTAAAATCAATATTTACCGCGTGGCAAAAGACTCGCGCATTATTGATTCGATGATCCACGCCGCGCATAACGGCAAGAAAGTGACCGTGGTGGTTGAGCTACAAGCTCGTTTCGACGAAGAAGCGAATATCCACTGGGCGAAGCGCCTTACCGAGGCGGGCGTCCACGTAATCTTCTCCGCGCCGGGGCTGAAAATTCACGCCAAGCTGTTCCTGATCTCGCGGATGGAAGGCGAAGAGATTGTGCGTTACGCGCACATCGGGACCGGTAACTTTAACGAGAAAACCGCCCGTCTTTATACGGACTATTCCCTGTTAACCGCCGATGCGCGTATCACCAACGAAGTGCGTCGCGTGTTTAACTTTATCGAAAACCCGTATCGCCCGGTGACCTTCGACTATCTGCTGGTGTCGCCGCAGAACTCGCGCCGCCTGCTTTACGATTTGGTCGATCGCGAAATCAAAAATGCCCAAAACGGGCAACCTGCAGGGATCACGCTGAAGCTGAATAACCTGGTGGATAAAGGCCTGGTGGACAGACTTTATGCGGCCTCCAGCGCGGGCGTGAAGGTGAACCTGCTGATACGCGGCATGTGTTCGCTGATTCCAGAACTCGACGGGATCAGCGATAATATCCGCGTGCAGAGTATCGTTGACCGTTACCTCGAGCACGACCGGGTCTATATTTTTGAAAACGGTGGCGATAAAAAAGTCTTCCTCTCCTCAGCCGACTGGATGACCCGTAACATCGACTACCGCATTGAAGTGGCCGTCCCGGTCCTCGATCCGCGCCTGAAGCAGCGTATGCTCGATATTATCGATATCCAGCTGAACGACACGGTGAAAGCGCGCATCATCGACAAAGAACTGAGTAATCGCTATGTGCCGCGCGGCAAC
Source organism: Cedecea neteri (assembly GCF_000758305.1). Taxonomy (NCBI): domain Bacteria; kingdom Pseudomonadati; phylum Pseudomonadota; class Gammaproteobacteria; order Enterobacterales; family Enterobacteriaceae; genus Cedecea; species Cedecea neteri. The sequence continues at coordinate 4,861,871 of NZ_CP009458.1, forward strand.
CGCCGGAAAGTGCGTTCGCAACTGGCGATCTACGATTATATTAAAACTCTGGAACAACCTGACTAACGCTCTCAGGCGAAGATAAAATTATGCCGATATCAAACCATGCTCCACGGCCGCAGGAATTTGCTGCGGTCGACCTCGGCTCGAACAGCTTCCACATGGTCATTGCCCGTGTGGTGGATGGCGCCATGCAAATCATTGGCCGCCTGAAGCAGCGCGTGCACCTCGCGGATGGCCTCGGGCCCGATAACAAATTAAGCGAGGAGGCCATGGAGCGTGGGCTCTCCTGCCTGGCGCTGTTTGCCGAACGCCTGCAGGGATTTGCAGCAGACAACGTGTGCATTGTGGGCACCCACTCGCTTCGCGAGGCCACCAATGCCGCCGAGTTTCTGAAACGCGCTGAGAAAGTGATCCCCTACCCCATTGAAATCATTCCCGGGAACGAAGAAGCCCGTCTGATTTTTATGGGCGTGGAACACACTCAGCCGGAGAAAGGCCGCAAGCTGGTGATTGATATCGGCGGGGGCTCCACCGAACTGGTGATCGGCGAAGATTTTGAGCCGATGCTGGTGGAAAGCCGCCGTATGGGCTGCGTCAGCTTCGCGCAAAACTTCTTCCCCGGCGGCATCATCAGCCCGGAAAGCTTCAAGCGCGCCCGCATGGCGGCGATCCAAAAACTGGAAACCCTTGCCTGGCAATATCGCCTGCAGGGCTGGAAAGTCGCGATGGGCGCCTCTGGCTCCATCAAAGCGGCGCATGAAGTGCTGATTGAGATGGGCGAAAAAGACGGGATGATCACCCCGGAACGCCTGGAGATGCTGCAGCAGGAAGTGCTGAAGTTTAAAACCTTCGACGCCCTGAGCCTGCCGGGCCTGTCCGAAGAGCGTAAAGCGGTGTTTGTGCCTGGGCTGGCCATTCTCTGCGGTGTGTTTGATGCGCTCGCCATACGCGAGCTGCGTCTTTCTGACGGCGCGCTGCGCGAAGGCGTGCTGTACGAAATGGAAGGCCGCTTCCGCCATCAGGATATTCGTATTCGCACCGCGCAAAGCCTGGCGGAGCAGTACCACATCGACAGCGATCAGGCCCGCCGGGTACTGGAAACCGTTGAGCTGCTGTACCAGCAGTGGGAAACACAGAACCACAAGCTGGCAAACCCACAGATGGCCGCGCTGCTGAAATGGGCCGCGATGCTGCACGAAGTCGGGCTGAGCATCAACCACAGCGGGATGCACCGCCACTCGGCCTATATTCTGCAAAACAGCAACCTGCCGGGCTTCAACCAGGAACAGCAGGTGCTGATGGCCTCCCTGGTGCGCTACCATCGTAAGGCCATCAAGCTGGACGATCTGCCGCGCTTCACGCTGTTTAAAAAGAAACAGTTCCTGCCGCTGATTCAGCTGATTCGCCTGGCTACGCTGCTGAATAACCAGCGCCAGGCGACAACCACCCCGCCAACGCTGGTGCTGGAAACCGACGACAACCACTGGACGCTGCGCTTCCCGCACGACTGGTTCAGCCAGAACACGCTGGTACAGCTGGATTTGGAGCGCGAACAGCTCTATTGGGAAAGTATGACCGGGTGGAAGCTGATCATTGAGGAAGAGGCCGAAGAGGCGCTCTCCGCCTGATTCACTCCATCAGCCCCCTGGCGTCTTCCGGCGCAGGGGGGCTTTGTTCTTCTACAAGGCTCTCCAGCGGCTGAGGGCGACCAATCAAATACCCCTGAACATAATCCATGCCCATCGCCCGGACGGCATCTTTCAACGCCTGCGTTTCCACATATTCCGCCACGACCTGCATCTTCTTCATTCTTGCCAGCTGGCATATCGAACTCACCACCTGATAATCCAGGCTGCTGGTTAAAATATTGCGGATAAAACTGCCATCGATTTTAAGGATATCGGCGCTCAGCTCTTTGAGACGTGCATAGCTGGCATAGCCGGTGCCAAAGTCATCGATAGCCACCCGGCAACCCATGCGCTGCAGCATTTTCAACGTCACATTGGCCTGTTCAAGATTGGTTAAAGAGTGACTTTCTGTGACTTCGAAGACCAGTTGCCACGGCTCAATGCGGTACTTCGTCAGCAAATGCTGGACATCATCCGGAAGCTGGGCCTGGCACACTGAAGCGGGCGTCAGGTTAATGGCAAGTCGGCAGCCAGGCAAACTGTCGCGGTGCTTATCCATAAACTGCAGGGCGGCATTCAGCACCCACCGGTCAATGCGGGATGAAAGCCCAAACTCATGGGCGACGGGCAAAAAGAGATCCGGCGACAGCAACTCGCCTTTGTCGCCACGCATCCGCAGCAGCACCTCGTAGTAGGCGTCGCCCCGCAGCCCTTCAATGCGCTGCGCCATCAGCACAAACAGGTCCCGGTCGAGCGCGTCTTGCAGGCGGTTCATCATTTCAACTTTGCGTTTGACCGCATTCTGAATGTGATTGGAGCCTTTTTGCTGCAGGCTTTCGGGCTGCTGCGTGGAGAGCGACACGCCGGCCATGGTGCTTAACTCACCGAGCAACAAGTAGAGATGGGACACCGGATGACGCACAAAGCAGTAGCTAATGCCGATTTGCGGCTGTAGCGGCATCCCGTCCCACATAAAGCGGAATCTTCGGGCGTGGGCGTACAGGGACTCAATTTTAGCCTGATGGGATTCATAATTGAGGCGCAGGGCGAGGTCGTGCCCGGAAAGGTTGTACACCCTCTCGCCGGGCGACAGCTGGCCGCGCAAATACTCTGCCAGCTGCTGTTTGTATTGAATGCGTAGCAAAACGCCGTAGTTTCGCCCCAGCAGCTCCAGCTCGGGAATCGACACAAATCCTAGCGCTGACCAGGGCGTATTCCCCAGGTCGCGAGATAACGCGCGTAGATTCGGCATCTGCATCATCGGATCGATAAACGCCACGCGGCGGGCTTTATAGTGCAAGAAGCGCTGTCGGGTGGTGACCGACGCCATTAAATAGATGGTAATGGAGAACACTGCATAACAGGACGACGCAATGGCCAAATGCAGCTGAAAGCCCATATCCGGCGGCAAGTAATTGTGGAAACCACCGCAGAGAATAATCAGCACCACGCTCCAGGCGTTGGTAATAAACAGAAAGCCGAAACGCATCGCCCCCCATAGCATCACGGGCAGAATAAGCGTCAGCGTGTAATCGGTATTAAAAATCGTTTTGTTCTGGCTAATCGGGTACAACAGCAGCCAAATAAGCAAACCGACGAGAGCCGCCCACAGCAACATCTCACTTCGCGTCACGCCCTTCTGCCGCTGCCCCCGCATACGGGACCAGAAGCTTTTGATAAAGCGCGGATGCACTATCATTCGCAAAATAAAATAGAAGAACGGCAGCCCGGTTAATCCCCCCACCAGCACGGCCTGGAAATTAATTAATGTCCGGGCGCTCCACGGCGTGGCGGACAGAATAGAAAAGCTCCGATCGTACCAGCCTAAAAATAACGCCAGTTCATAGAACACCAGAAATAGCGCAGCGTTTACCAGCACCAGCCAAAACATACGCTGAGCGGTGAGCTGAATCATGCCAAAGGTCACCGCGTTGCGTCGCGGCACAAAATAGCGGTAACAGCTCCAACTGACCGTAATCGGCACGATAAAGTGTAAGACTGCCAGCAGCGCAACCCACCCGCCTTCCGAGGGCAGATAGCGAATCAGCAGCGCCAGAACAATGCCCGGAATAGCCGCGCGCCCAAACAGTACGATGCATGCAGTTAGCAGCGGGAGCGACATATAAAGCAGAAAAACTCTCCCGCCATCCAACACCGTTTGCGCGTTGAACGTTGCCACCAGCGGCAATAGAAGGCTGGGGAGAATCAGGGGCAGTGCCCACCATTTATTTTTTGATTTTTTATACCAGCTAACCAGTTGCATACTTCTTCGCCAAAACCCCTGTTCCTCTTCGGGTATCTCCCGGATATCCTTTCCGGTTAGTTACGGCCCATCTTCCGTTTGTACGGGGGGCAAATTTTAGTTCGCTAACATTAAGAATAATTGATGCATATCAGTATCAATTCAATGAATCACTGCTGAGGTAAAATTCAGACTGAATATGATTCATATTAGTTCACAACAAATTCACCTCATGAATGAAATGCCCATGAATCATTCATTCAGGCCGTTTTTACATGATGAATAATTGACCTGAGTGGTTCAGTGTGACTAAATAGCCCCGTCGCCCGCACTGCCGGGCCAACTTCAAGGACCCCTGCGTGACACAGGTTACGACTATGCAAAGACGAAACCGTTTCAATAATCGCATGACCCGCATTATTCTGCTCATCAGTTTCCTGTTCTTTTTTGGTCGCTTTATTTATTCCTCTATCGGGGCCTGGTACCACCATCAGGATAAAAAAGCAGAAACCCAACAAAGCAGCCAGCAGGTGGACAGCGCTAACCGCTAGTCCGTCGGTTCCCCCGCGCGCTCTTTCCGTTTCCTATCACTTGTTCAAAAATGCTCAAGCGACCCGTTTGCTGGCCCCTCGCCTTGACCTAAAGTTAACTTGAGGTTGTAAAGTCACGCCATCAAAAACAGCTGAATAGGCACAGTATGGAACAGATTGATGTCGGCTTTACCCACGTCGCCTTTATGGTGAAGGATCTGGATAAAAGCGTCGATTTTTACCTCCGCTATACCGCTATGCAGGTGATTCACCAGCGTGAACCCAACCTGCCGGACGCGCGCAAGGTTGCCTGGCTAAGCGATCGCACCCGGCCTTTTGCGCTGGTGCTGGTACAGGCGGACAACAACACCGACACGCCGCTGGGGAATTTTGGTCACCTGGGCGTGGCCTGCGCAACCAAAGAAGAGATTGATCACAAGACGGAAATGGCGAGAGCTGAAGGCGTGCTGCGCAGAGAACCAGAGCAGCTCGGCGATCCGGTGGGTTACTTCGTGTTCTTTGCCGACCCGGACGGCAATACACTTGAACTCTCCTATGGTCAGCGGGTTGGCATTGAATCAATGTAATGCCCCTGGGCGGCCAAAAGCCGCCTTTTTATTCCTTTATGCCGCTTCGTCTTTCGCCCTTTATCTCCTCTTCTTGTTTAAGCATTTTATGTTCTAAGCATAGCTATTTATATTCCTATGGGCTTTAGCGGCGACGATTTACTCTCTGCTCAAATCAACGATTAATTGCGGGCAGCGATAAGTTAAATGAGTGGCAGAGCATCGGTCTATTTACATGAAGAACAGCGAGAATTTGTCAGTAAACTGCGGCGTTCGTGGCTGTGGCGCACGGAGCTGCCCACCTGGCTGCTGATTATCACGATTTATGGCGGCTGGTTTGCCACCGTGGCGTGGTGGAAAACTATTGGCCTCTTCCCGGCAACGCTTCTGCTCATCTGGTTAGCCACCTGGTATATGTCGCTGCAGCACGAACTTCTGCACGGCCATCCAACCCGCTTCCCGCGCCTGAACCAGCTGTTCGGGTTAATGCCCTTTTCTATCTGGTATCCGTACGGCACTTATCGCGACCTGCATCTTAAACATCACCAGGATGAAGATTTAACCGTGCCGGAGACTGACCCGGAAAGTTACTACTTTACCCGCCGCCGCTGGCAGCATTTTAGCGGCGTTCAACGCCTGCTGGTGCGCCTGCGTAACACCTTCCCCGGCAGGCTGCTGCTGACGCCGGTGCTGACCATGCGCTGGACGGTGGTCAATATCTGGGAAACGTTCCGCAGCGGCAATCGCCCGGCAATGGCGATGTGGACGGTACATATTCTTCTGCTAATCCCGGTGCTCGGCTGGCTGGTGAAGCATGATTTCTCGGTGGTTTACTACCTGCTGGTCGTCACCTGGCCGATGCTGGCGATGACCAAAGTCCGCTCTTTCTTCGAACATCGCGCCGCGGAAGATCCTGAGGCCCGGACGGTAATTAACGAAGCGGGCATGTTCTGGCGCCTGCTGTTCTTAAACCTGAACTATCACTCCGTGCACCACGATCTCCCAGGGATTCCGTGGTACGGGCTGCCAACCGTTTACCGTGCCTATAAAGAGGAATACCTGAAACGGAACCAGGGCTTCTTTGTGAACGGCTACGGCGAGTTGATGCGCGAGCACCTGATTAAACCGATCCAGGTGGAAATTAACCCGTTCTTCCCGGACGGCCGCCTGGCGCAGGATGCGGTGCCGCAGGAGAAAGCCCATGAGTAAGCTTATCTCGCTGCCAATGTACGACGTGCATCACCCGGATACCGAAGCGCTGTTAGCTGCTTTACGCCAACTGCTGAGCGAAGAAGGGCTGGACGGCGATAGCCTGATTTATAGCGAACCCGAAGACCGCCTGAACCACTGGCAAGACTCGCGGCTGCTGCTCAGCCAGACCTGCGGTTATCCCCTCCGCGCCCTGCTGCCGAACGTGCAGGTCGTCGGTACGTTTCATTATCAGACGGCAGGCTGCGAAGGATTTCACTACAGCAGCCTGCTGATTGTTCGTGAAGCCGACGCAGGAAAAACGCTGGCAGATTTTCGGGGCAAACGCGTCGTCTGTAACAGTGACGATTCGCAGTCCGGCTATCACGGCCTGCGTAGCCTGGTCGCCCCGCTGCAAAAAGACGGGAAGTTCTTCTCAGACATCACCTTTAGCGGCAGCCACCGCCAGTCGCTGGCGGAGGTACAGGCCGGCACAAGTGATATTGCCGCCATTGATGCCGTTACCTTCGCTTTGGTGGCTCACCACGAACCGGAACGCGTTGCAGGTCTGGTTTCTATTGGCACAACGGCGCTGGCGCCAGGTTTGCCGATGATCACTTCGGCACAAACTTCGGCGGCGGAACTGGCGCAGCTGCGTCGCGCGTTGAAACGGCTGGTGAGCGAGCCTGAGTGGCGAGCCGTGAGGGATGCGTTGCTAATAAAGGATTTTACCGCGACCGACCGGGATGATTATCAGACGATTAGCGATGCGGCGCAGAAAGCTGCGACTAGTGGTTTGGTGACGCTTTAGGTTACTGCTTTTTTTACCCTCACCCCGGCCCTCTCCCAGGGGGAGAGGGAGTATTCATTATTCCTTTCGTTTTTAGTCCCCTCTGCCTCAGGGAGAGGGAGTATTCGTTATTCCTTTCGTTTTTAGTCCCCTCTCCCCCGTGGGGAGGGGGTTAGGGTGAGGGGCGAACCTGTCACCCCCGCTTAAACTGGTTCCCCACCGGCGGCAACCCCAACTTCTCGCGCAGCGTACCAGGCCGATAAGCCTGCTGCATCACCCCGCTTTCTTTCAAAATCGGCGCCACCTGGTCGACAAAATTATCGAAATCCACCGGCAAGAACGGGAACATCAGGTTGTAGCCGTCCACAGCCCCGGCATGAAACGCCTCACTTAGCGTGTCGGCAACTTCCTGCGCGGTACCGATAACCAGCCAGCTGTCGGAGCTTTGAAGCAATAATCTGCCCAATTCCAGCACCGTCAGTGCAGGATCGTAACCCTTAATGATCTGCAGCGCGGTTCTCAGCCCGTCAAAGCCCTGTTCATCCGGTAAAGGCGGCAGAGGCGCATGGCGATCGTATTCCCCCATATCCATCCGCAGGTAGGTGCTGAGGAGATCCAGTGCCATCTGGTCGTTCATCAGAGTCTGAATCAGCGCCCGACGTTGCTCCTTTTCTTCCGGCGTATTCACCACCACCGGCAGCACGCCGCCTAGGATCTTAAAGTGTTCCGGCTCGCGCCCATTCTCACGCAGGCGTTTATTCATATCCTCGCGATAGGCCAGCCCTTTCTCGATATTGCTCATAAACACAAAGTGAATATCGGCCTGGGCCGCCGCCAGCGCTTTACCGGATTCGGAGGAGCCAGCCTGCACCACAATCGGGTGCCCCTGCGGCGGGCGCGGCACGTTCAGCGGGCCGCGCACCTTAAAGAACTCGCCTGCGTGGTTGAGCGGATGTACACGCTCAGGATCGGCAAAATAGCCGCTTTGCTTATCGATCAGCACGGCTTCCTCTTCCCAGGAATCCCAAAGTTTTCTTACCACTGCGATAAACTCGGCGGCGCGCTCGTAGCGCCTGCCGTGCTCCGGCAAGGTGTTCAGTCCATAGTTGGCCGCCTCTTCCGGTAACCAGGACGTGACGACGTTCCAGCTCGCCCTCCCCCCACTCAAATGGTCAAGCGAGGCAAAGTAGCGCGCCAGGTTATAAGGCTCGGTGTAGGACGTCGAAGCCGTCGCCATCAGGCCGATGTTTTCGGTCACCGCCGACAGCGCAGCCAGCAGGGTGATTGGCTCAAGCCGCGGGTTCGCGTAATGCGGCACGCCGCTCGGCACCGTGTCCCAGATGGCGACATGGTCGGCGATAAAAATGTTATCCAGCGCGGCGGCTTCGGCTCTGCGCGCCAGGTCGGCGTAATACTTCAGGGTGAAAATCTCTTTGCCCGGCGCGTTCGGGTGGCGCCAGGAAAAGCGATAATCGCCCTGCGGATTGAAGAAGAACAGATTAAAAATGGCGGTAGCTTGCGGCATGGCGGGATACTCGTTGTGAAATGGCCCTCCCTGGCCGGGGACTCATTATTTAGCGGCCAGTTTTTCTTTTACCCACTGGTCGGCAACTTTAGCCGGATCTTTATGATCGACGTCCACCAGCTTGTTCAGCTGGATCAAATCTTTGGTGGTCAATTTGGCGGAGATATCGTTGAGCACTTCCTCTACTTTTGGCGAAACGGCGCCTTTATGCACCAGCGGGACCAGGTTCTGAGCCGGCTGCTCGTGTTTGTCATCCTCCAGCACCACCCACTTCTCTTTCAGCAGATCGCCCTGAGTCGACACCAGCGTTGCCACGTCGATTTTGCCGGAATTCAGCGCCAGGCGGCTCAGCGGGCCACCGATATCCAGCGACTTAAAGGATTTGAATTTGATGCCGTACACGCGCTCCAGCCCCGGCAGGCCAAGGGCGCGGGTCGCCACTTCCGGCGGGCCACCGACCACAAGCTCAGGGGCAACCTTCGCCAGGTCGGACAGGGTTTTCAGGTTATATTTTTTGGCCGTCTCTTCGCGCACGCCCCATGCAGTAATGGAGGCCGCCGAGGACGGTTTTAGCAGCGCCAGATCGGCCGGTAGTGCCTGCTGCAGTTCGGCAGAGACTTCTTGTTCGGTCGTCGCTTTACTGCCGCCGTGGTAATAGTTCAGCAGCGCACCGAGATACTCCGGCACCACGTCCAGCTCGCCAGATTTCAGCGCCGGAATGATAATTTCGCGGTTACCGAGGTTGAGGCGCGTTTTCACCTCGATGCCCTGCTGCTTTAATGCGCTGGCGTAGATGTTGGCCAGGATCGTTTGTTCTGAGTAGTTCGCGCCGCCAATCGTGACGGTTTCCGCATGCGCCGCAAACCCTACGCTTGCCAGCCCTGCCGCCAGTAAAGTCAGTTGGAATCTTTTGCTCGCCGTAGTCAGCCAGTTTTTCATCATCATCACCTTTCTCTGTTTTATGTTGTGTTGTGCGCAGGCGTTAACCTGCGGTTGGTATTGCAAACTTGAGCCAGCGTTTAGCCACCTGCGACATCAGCAGCTCGCAGCCAACGGCCAGCAGGGAAATCACCACCGAACCGGCGATCACCTGCGGGTAGTCGCGCTGCCCCAGGCCGTCGATCAGGAAGCGCCCGAGGCCATCCAGCCCGGCGTAGGCCGCAACCACCGCCGTCGCAATTAGCTGCAGCAGCGAGGTACGGATCCCGGCAAAAATCAGCGGCATCGCCAGCGGAATACGCACTTTGATCAGGCTTTGCAGCGGCGTCATGCCCATCGCTTTGGCCGCATCGCACAGCGTTTGATCGGCATGGCTGATGCCGACGTAGGTATTGGTCAGCATCGGCGGAATCGCCAGCGCGACAAGGGCGATAAACACCGGTACATCGTTAAAACCCAGCAGCATGATGCACAGCAAGATGATCCCCAGCGAAGGGAACGCCTGGCCGATGTTGAACAGGTTGATGGCGAAAAACGCCCCGCGCCGCCAGTAGCCGAGCAGAATGCCGAGCGGCTGGGCAATTAGCGCCCCTAGCAGCAGGCTTATCAGTACGTAATAAAGATGCTCGCCAAAGCGGTGCCAGATGCCGAGATCGCCGCCCCAGTGGTCGGCCTGCAAAAACCAAAGCCAGGTTTGCTGTACGATCTCCATCAGCGCGTCCACCCCGTCAGGCTGTATCCGAGACGCGCGATCAGCAGGTCAAGCACCAGCGACAGCACCAGGCTCAGCACCAGGCTGACCAGAATCGGCGTTAAAAAGTTTTGGTTGAACCCCAGGATCATGAGCTGCCCCAGCCCGCCCTGGCCTATCAGCGCGGTGACGATCACTAAGCCCACCAAAGTCACGGAAGCGATGCGTAGCCCGGCAAACAGCGCGGGCAGAATCAGAAACAGCTCCACATCGATAAAGCGGCCAAAGCGCGTGTAGCCCAGCGCCCGGCCCGATTCCAGCACGTCGGCGGGCAGTTTTTGCATGCCCGCCAGCACGTTACGCAGCAGGATCAGCAGCGAATAAAGCGTCAGGCCAATCACCGCCGTGGTCACTGACAGCCCGGTCCACGGCAGCAGCAGAATAAACAGCGCCAGCGACGGGATGGTGAAAAGCACCCCGCTCAGGGAAATCAGCGGGCCGGACAGCGCCGGCCAGACGATGGACAGTAAAAGCATCCCGGCGGTCAGCAGCGTCCCCATCGCCAGAGACAGCAGCACCATCTGCAAATGCTGCAGCATCAGCTCGCCTATCATGTCGAGATTGTCGGTCACCCATTGCCAGTCAATCATTGCGGTGCAGCTCCTGGTGCCGGTTAAGCGCATCGCTCAACAGAGCGCTGTCCACGGCACCTGCGTAGTGCCCTTCAGCGGTGACGCGCACCAGCACGCCCTGCGGGACATCCAGCAAGGCGCTGTAAACGTGGCGCAGCGACTCACTTTCTTTGGCGATACGAACCGGCAACTGCTGCCCGTTTTCCTGCCAGTGCTGAGGCCGCCCTTCGGCGTCCAGGATCAGCGCTCGCTGCCCGTGAAGCAAGGCAGGGTCGGCGAATGCAGGCGCATCGTGCGTGAAGACCGGCACATCCCGGCGCGGCAGATCGCCCACGCGCATCATGCCCAGCCGCTTGAGATTGGGCTCGGGGCCAATAAAGTCGCGCACAAAGTCGCTGGCAGGCCAGGAGAGAATGTTGTCCGGGGTGTCGAACTGCTCGAGGTGTCCGCCTTCACGGAAAATGGCAATGCGGTCGCCAAGGCGAATTGCCTCGTTGATGTCGTGTGTCACCAGAATAATGGTTTTATGCAGCCGGGCCTGTAGTGCCAGAAGCTCGCCCTGAAGCCTGTCACGCACGACGGGGTCGATGGCGGCAAAAGGCTCATCCATCAGCAAAATCGGCGGATCGGCCGCAAGGGCGCGGGCGATAGACACCCGGCTTTGCTGCCCGCCAGAAAGCTGATGGGGATAGCGCTTCAACACCAGCGGGTTGAGGGACATCAGCGCCACCAGCTCGTCAATGCGGCGTGAAATGGCTCGCTTGTCCCAGCCTAAAAGACGCGGCACGGTAGCAATATTTTCTGCGACTGTACGATGAGGAAACAGCGCCGGGCTTTGCATCACAAAGCCAATTTTACGGCGAATCTGAATGATATCGGCACGGGAAAGCGGTTCCCCCTGAATATAGACCTCACCGCTGTCCGGGATATCCAGGCGGTTTATCATTCGCAGCGTGGTGGTTTTCCCGCAGCCGCTGGGGCCAACAAAGGTACAAAACTCCCCTTCGTTGATGGTCATATTCAGCGAGTTAATCGCGTGCTGCACATTGCCCGGATAGGTTTTATTGATGTTTTCTAGTTGAATCATGATGCTTCTGCACTTCCTCATACCGCGCAATTTTGCCCTTCGGGCTTATACGTTTCAGCACACGCCAGGGCAGTATTGCAGAGGAAAAAGCGTTCACAAATTCAACATGATGCTAAGAATTGCCGGAAAATAACTATCAATAATCATCGGGTTATTTCTTATAAAAACAACAAATAAGGTAGCTATTTAAAAGCCATTTCTCCCGCTACTATCAGGCTGGATGCGCCAAAACGCGCCTGATAATTCCTCCGACAAAAAGCTTACATGATGAACCAAATACACTTTATTGAAGGCCCGGTTGGCGCGGGTAAATCAACCTACGCTAAAGCCCTGGCCAAAACCGACGGCTTTACCCATATCGCGCTGGACGAGTGGTTCGTGCGGCTTTACAGCCCAGACCGCCCGACCGGGAATTTTGTGCCCTGGTATGTGGAGCGCAAAGATAGGCTTATTGAGCTGATCCTGAGCTATGCCCGCACCGTGCTGGCCACCAACAGCATTGCGCTGGAACTGGGGCTAATTCAGCAAGGCCCAAGGTTAGCCTTGCTCCGCCAGTTGCAGGAGGAAGGTATTCCGTTTTGCGTACACGTACTCGATGCGCCCAAAAGCGTTCGCCGTGAGCGCGTGCAGCGTCGCAATACCGAGCAAGGCGAAACCTTCTCGATGGTGGTGCCGGACGAGATATTTGAAGTCGCCAGCAGCCTGTGGGAAGCGCCCGATGAGTTTGAACAGGAAGAGTTTGCGTTTGTTTTCCCGGCTACCGCCAGCCGCTAACTGACCCACGGGGAGAAGCCGCCATGCCGCAAATTTATGCTCGCCCATTAACCGCGGGAGACACCATCGCCGTGTTTTCCCCTTCATCGGCGGCCACCGCGTTTGCCCCACATCGCTACCAAAGGGCAAAAGCGTTTATTGAGTCACAGGGATTTTACCTGCAGGAAGGCAGCCTGACGGGCAAAAAAGATTTCTGGCGTTCTGGCTCCATTCGCGAGCGGGCAGATGAGTTTAATGCCCTTTTGCATGACCCGAACGTGCGCTGCATTATCTCGGCCATCGGCGGCTTAAACAGCAACTCGCTGCTGCCTTATATCGACTACGCGCAACTGATGAAAGATCCCAAAATCATCATCGGCTATTCGGACGTGACCGCGCTGCTGGCGGGTATCTATCAGAGGATTGGGCTGATTACCTTTTATGGCCCGGCGGTGGTGGCTTCTTTGGGGGAATTCCCTCCGCTGGTCGACAGCACGTTTGACTATTTCCTCAATATTCTCAGCCGGCCTCAGGAACTGCCGTACACGCTGAGCCAGCCGGCAGCGTGGACCGAGGAAATGCTCGACTGGGAAACACAATCCCGGGCGAAAACTCTGCGTCCGGGCAGCTGGTGCTTCGAGGGCACAGGCAAGGTAGAAGGCCGCGTCATTGGCGGCAACCTGAATACGCTTTACGGCATCTGGGGCAGCGAATACATGCCCGATATCAACCGGGGCGATATTTTGTTTATTGAAGACAGCCTGCACAGCGCGGCGGAGCTGGAGCGAGAGTTTTCCCATCTTTTACTGTGCGGCGTGTTCGACCGCATCGCCGCCATTGTGCTCGGCAGGCACGAACTGTTTGACGATCAGGGCAGCGGAAAAACGCCGTTGCACATCCTGAGGGAAGTACTGAATGGCCGCGAGATCCCCATCGTCTCTGATTTTGACTGCTGCCACACGCACCCGATGCTGACGCTCCCGCTCGGCGTGCGGATGCGTATCGACTTTGACACCCAGACCATGTCACTGACCAGCCAGTGGCTGGCATAAAACGAAGGAGTCGCAATGATGACGGAAGAACTCATCCAGACAGGGGAAATCAAAGTGCTCTGTTTTGCTGAGCAAGGCTCCACATTTGATGACGAAGCGGTACGGGAAGGCATCGGCCAGGCCATTGAGCTGCAGGCGGAGTGGATCGCTCTTCCCATCAAGCGGCTACCCGACAGCTTTTTCGATTTGCGTACCGGCGTGGCGGGACTTTGGCTACAAAAGCTGGTGAATTACCGGCTTGGGCTGGCGATCCTCGGGGACGTTGAACCCTGGCAAAGGAAGAGCAAGGCGCTCGAAGCGCTGATCGTGGAATGCAATCGGGGCAAAAGCTGCTGGTTTTTACCGGATCTTGCGAGCCTGCAAGAGCGCCTGGCAAAAACCAGTCAGTAATCGAAAGCCAGCATGCCCGAGCGCCAGACGCTGGTCGTGCGGATCAGCGCCTTATCGCGCAGGAAGTTAATCAACGTGGCGATCACTTTGTCATGGCGCAGCTCGGGACGAGTGACGATGAACAAATGGCGGCGCAGCGGCTGGGGCAAATCAAGAATACGCATGTTTTCCGGCACCGGCAGCACCGACAGCCACGGCATAATGGAAAACCCCAGGCCCTGATTCACCAGCCCGACAATCCCGCTGTCGCTGGCCAGTTTATGTACCACCTCATTACGCAGCCCCATCTCACGGCAGCGCTCCACGGCGGGGCTTAACGTGTTGGCGTTCGGCTGGATAAACGGCAGATTTTCCAGCTGCTGCCAGCTAAAAGGCTGCCGCAGGCGGAAGCTGCGGGGCAGCATCAGCACGTAAGGATCGCTGATGTACGGCACGCCGTGCAGCGAATCCGGGTAGCCCTGAATGGTAATGCCGATATCCGCCCGCCCGGACACCACCGCGTCGTTGAGGTGATGGTATTCCGTCGCGCTGTCATCAATATCCAGATGAATATCGGGCAGAGCCGTGGCCAGCGCCTCAAAGTAAGGCGGCAACAGGTTCGCCGTCGCGCTGCGGAAGCAGGCCACTCGCACACGCCCGGCAAGCTGCGGCGCTTCGGCCGCCGTCTGCTCAATGCCGTCCAGAAGCTGCATGATTTTTTTCGCATCTTTTAGGATCTGCGTGCAGGCGGCTGTCGGCACACAGCCGCTGCGCGAGCGGTGTAACAGGCGCACATTCAGATGCTGCTCCAGTTCGGCAATCGCATGGCTGATGCGCGACTGCGTACAGCCCAATGCTGCGGCTGCGGCGCTGAAACCATTGTTTTCCACTACGGCTATCAGCATTTCCAGCTGATTTAGCTTTATTCCGGCCATATTTTCAGTCAGTTATTGGAAAGGGCAGCTTTCGACAAATCGAAATTCTTCATAGATAAGGAAAACATATCACGCTTTTCGGTTGCCGCCTACCGGCCTTCCTTCCCATCATAAAGCCAGCCAGTACGGCGAATAAAAAGCAAGAACGCATCACCTGAACTAAGTACTTTTAAGGAAAACCTGAGCATGCCCGGCATCATTCATTACGGCACCTTTGTTGTCTCTTTCATCCTGCTGTTAATCATTCCCGGCCCCGGGAATCTGATCCTGATCACCAGCGCCAGCAAAGGCGGCGCGCGCAGCGGCTATCTCTGCCTGATGGGGATTATTCTGGGTGACCAGGTGCTGCTGTGGTTGGCTATCGCGGGTGTGGCGGCGCTGCTCGAATCCTCGCCGCATGTTTTCCAGATAATTAAGTGGCTGGGCGCAGCTTACCTGCTGTGGATGGGTGCACAGCTGCTGATGAAGGCCAAAACCAGCGCCCCGCCGCCGCCAGTGACCGGCAAAAGAACGCCGTTTTTGCAGGGCATGGTCATCACCCTGATGAACCCCAAACCCATTCTGTTTTACGTGATGTTCCTGCCGCTGTTTATCGACCCGGCTCGCAGTCTGGGGATCCCGACGTTCGCTATTCTGGCCGGTACTGCCGCCGCGCTCACCTTTATCTACTGTTCGATAATGATCTTCCTGACCACTTCGCTTGCCGAGAAAGTGCGTTCGCGGCCAGGCATGGTTTATCTGCTGGGGAAAGCTACCGGCCTATTTCTGGCGATATTTGCGGTGAAGCTGGCATTTTTTAGCTGAGGCCGGACAAGTATTTACGCCCGATTGCACTGCAATTATTCTGATTCGGCATCTGGCGTTTTACAGAAATATCTCACTAATGGTTACGTGTCATTCTTTTTAGATTGCTATATTCTTTGCGCGGGTATTCCATCTAATAAGGAAATTAATTATATGAGAGTCGTCGTATTTCAGGGCCAATATGGTCTGTTCAAAAAAGAAGGGCTTGATCTTTCCATGCCGGCAATACAAACCTGCCTGGGGCTTTATGCTGTATCAGAGCAACATGATTATCTTCTCTGCGCGCATTTTGATTCAGATATCGGGTTGCAGCAAAACTTAAGAGAAATTAAGAATACTTTAGAAGCTAAAAACATTAATATGAGCAGCCTTAAAGCAACGGTCTTTGGCGGTGACGGTAAGCAAAGCTACGTGCGGTGTTCCCCTCCCAGCAGCCATATAGGGAATGACATTGTCAGCTTTATCAAAGCGCAGGGTGGCAGCGCCGAGTATTCCAATGAATATTACTCTGGCGTTATTCCCAAAACATTCAACTTTCACTATCAAAAAGGGTGCGGCATCTCTGAGGGGCAAAACCCGAAGGATTTTTCTGGCGCCAGCCAGCAGGCGATGAATTTAGCTAAACAAAGAATGAGACTGAGGCCTGCTGAATATACTCTCGCCCATGCAAAAATGGTAGATGTAAGCCGTTTATACTAAAATCCGTTAGTTTTTCGCTAAAGGAACCCGCCTGCTATAACCCACCATTATTTATAACAATTTAATACACAAATTAAACTCGCCGGTTCCTTTATTTTTAATAATGCAATGTACTATCCAACCACGCCAAAATTAAGATATTCAATTTAGCAAAGCTGGCAACACGCATTCGCAATAATACCTTAATTAAGAGATTAACGGGGCAACTCATTGCCCCGAATTAAGCTTACTCAAAACGCTGTAGCGTCCTCGGTAACTGGCTAAACAATTCATAGCCGTCGTCGGTGATGAGCAACATATCTTCCAGCATGATAGCCCCGACGCCGATACCGTAGTAAGGCGTTTCCACGCTAAAGACCATACCCGGTTCAAAGGTTTCGGTTGCCGCAGCACTCACGAACGGCGCCTCCTCCAGGCCTAAGAACAGCCCATCGCCATGCCCTAAATGGCCGCGATTATAGTGCGGCAAGCCATTGGCCTTGATTTTACTCATCGTGTCGTTAAACACGTGGCTAAGTTTCACGCCCGGGCCAATCAGGCTGAGCATATGCTCGTGGCCCAGCAGAATGGTTTGGTAGATTCGCTCTGCCATGGCCGTTGGCTGCCCGAACACCACGGTTCGCGCCAAATCCGCCCCGTAACCGGCGACATCCACGCCGCAGTCAAATTTGATTAAATCCCCCGGTTTAACGGGTTCACGGCTCGGGAGTAATTTAGGGGCAAAGTCATCGCCGACCGAGATCAAATGGAAGCGCGAAAGGTTGGTCTCCGGGTGTTGCATCACGGCTGCTTTATAGGCAGCAGTGAGATCCCAGGCCGAGCAGCCCGCGCCAATCGCCTTAAAGGCTTCACTGATGCCATACTCGGTTATCTGCGCGCTTTTACGCAGGAAAGCTATCTCCCACGGGCTTTTGACCATCCGTAGCTCATTAAAAATTGCCGTGGAGTCCACCAGCCGTAGATTCGGGATCACCTTATCCAGCGTCTGCTTGCCGCCGTTGCTCATCGCATTCAGCTCGATAGCGATGTTTTTATCCAGCACGCCCGCGTCCGCCAATGTGGACTTGAGCAGCGTGAAAACCGCCTCCACCGGCGGGCCAATCGGCCGCTCTTTCACCACTCGCTGTGGGTTAAAAGGCTCATCGACATCCACCCAAACCGGGAAGGTCTTCAGCTCATAATTCGCCAGATCAAACTGCAGACCAGCCGCCTCAAACTCATTCATCACGATCAACGAAGGCAGCTTCTCATCCCGGAAAATAACCGCCAGCGCCGCGCCGGTGTGGCGGAAGGTGTACATAAAGAAACTGGCAAACCCGGTGACATGGCAAAAGTTGTCCGGGGTGGTCACTACCAGAGCCTCAATATTGTTCCGGGCCATGATCGCCCGGGCTTTGGCCGTGACCGCCTGGAGATGATCTGCTTTATTCATGGTGTTCGTTACCTCAGTCTTGTTTAACTTTTGCCGTAGTCAGGCCGCCAGATGTTTTAGCAGATCAATCGGGATTTATATAGCGGGCTTTTGAGTCAGATACTGAGGTCGCGCAGCAGGCTTTCAAGCCTTGTTTCTCCCTCTACGGTTTGCGCCCCGGCCTTCAGTCCGCCACGGATCAACCTCTCTGCCGCAGGCCGGGCAAAGAGTCCAGCCCAGGCCTCGTGTTCGCGGTGGAACCCTTCCCTAAGATCCGAAGCCGGAATGGCTTTTTTCGCCGCCTCAATCACGCCGTCAGGCAGGCTGGCAATGTTGTACGCCTGTCTCTCGACAAAAGAGTCCAGTTCGTCATCAGGTAATGCTCGGTTGATCCAGCCATATCGCTCCGCCAGTTTGGCATCTATCAGCTCCGAACCCAGCACCACTTCAAGCGCCCTGCCTCGCGTCATTCTGTCGGGCAGATATTGTGTCGCCCCTCCGCCGGGAACAATACCCATTAATGCTTCACACTGCGCCAGACCTGCCCGTTTTTCTGCAGCAAACACCATGTCTGCGGCGGCAACAAACTCCGCGCCTCCGCCGCGCGCGAGGCCAGCCAGTTTCACGAGGGTAACCTGCGGCTGACTGCGTAAGAGTTCGCCAAAAGACTGGAAAGGATTTAGCCCATCAGGAGCCGCCTTCGCTAATTCGTCGAAGGCGTGAGGCTCATCAATCAGCGTCATATCCACGTGCGCAATAAAGAATTCAGGGATTGCACTGTCGAAAACTAAAACCTTAATAGCGGGATCGCTACGCACTGCAAGCAGAACCTGGGTGAGTTCGGACATAAGCGCCACATCAAGTACATTCACCGGGGGGTTATTGATCGTTACCGTCATAACGCCATCGCGCTGAGTAAGCAGGATCTTGCTGTAATTTGTATTTCTCATCGGGGCTTCCTTTATCATTTGGAAAATAGTCTGCCGGTATTTTCGCCAGCCCCTGGATAGTATATTTTGGATACCTGGCGTCAATTACGCACCTTAACCATCCCAGGGATGCTGGAGGATATCTATGAGCAAGAGTGACATTGTTTACCGGGCAGACTGCCCAAGCCGTATCGTACTGGATCAAATAGCCGATAAGTGGTCGATGATGGTGTTGGAAGTCCTTCGCGAGCCGCAGCGTTTTAACGCCATTAAGCGAAGACTGGAGGGCGTGACGCAGCGAGTCCTGACGCAGACGCTGCGCAAGCTGGAGCGCAACGGCATGGTCAAACGCAAAGTCCTGGATGGCCGGGTACTCGGCGTGGAATATTCACTGACCCCGCTCGGGCAATCGTTGCAGGAGACTTTCTCGATTCTGTTTAACTGGACGCTGGAAAATATAGACACCATTCAGCGCAGCCAGAAGCGTTACGATGAAGAAAGTGAGTAAGCTAAAAGATCTGTACAACACAAGCACAAAGAAGCTCTATATTTGAAGCCGATTAATATTACGTAGATAAATTTCATGATTGATATCCCCTGTCCCTGCTGCGGCTTTTTAACATTTGAAGAGTATTATGGCTCATTCAATATTTGCTGTGTCTGTGGCTGGGAAGATGATGGCGTACAGCTCGCAAACCCGACCTCTGCAGGCGGGGCAAATAAAATTTCGCTTGCCGATGCTCAAATCAATGCACTAAAAAAATACCCTCTTACTCTAAATTCAGCTTCGGGTTATTGCCGTGCTTCTGACTGGCGGCCATTAAATGCCAATGATACGCAGACAGCAGATATACTTCGCGCTGCAAATCACTGGCACACTCAGGCCGTAGTGAGCGAATCAGAGGCTTACTGGCGGCAATAGATTAATAAGGACAAAGCAGTACATATGAGCTACATCGATTTAATCAAACATGAGCTTGTTGGTTTCTTTAATGGGCTTCCTGTTTATCATCCTCTTGAAACCGTGGAAGAGGGATCTTGGGAAAGTTATGATTTTTCCTGTTCTCCGGCCAATCTTATCATTGGGGGTGGAGCAGGTGAACATCCCGCGCTTGTCCTTCATAACCTTGAATCACTCGTTGCAGCCTATCTTCTCCATGCTATAGCGCAGAACGAAGTTCATTTTGCTGAACGGTATTCTTCTCCCCCAGACCACACACAGGAAAAATTATTCGACATTTTTCTTGGCGAAAAACCGACACTTGAGTTCTGCGACTGGTCGATGAAACAGATACATGACTTCGTTGAATTAGCGAAATCCCCTCTACATGCCACGCCGTTAAAAGCCGATCAATCACCTGAGGAATGGATAAAGATATCGATTGGCGAGTTTATTTATTTCTCTCTAAGCGAACTCAATCCCCTGGCAAAGGAAATGGCCACTTTAGAAGGCATTGAAGAGCCGGGATATTGGTTATGCAACGTCACCTGCCCGCCGCCAAACTATGTTAAGTCGAAGAAAAAATCTCTCGCAGATGATGACTCTTTCAAGTTATGTGGATTTTTCCGTTGGGATTATGTTTATCCGCCAGAAGAATAAAGCCTGTACATAAAGGGAATCCTTCCGCCCTTTATGTATTTTGAGTGCCAGATACATCATACCCGAACAGGATTCAGCCATCGTAAGAAGAGTATTTTATCCGTCCGCCGCCTCCACTTCCGCATTCGAGGTTTCATAGCGAGAAGGCCAAATCTCTTCCGGCTGCTTGCCCAACGCTTCGGCGATAAGCCGCTCGCCCTTCGGCCAGCGCCGGGTTAAGGCATTCGCCAGCGTCGATGACGCCAGCCCGGAGTCCCTGGATAACGCCGCCAGCGACGTGCCTTTCTTCCTGATGCCAGCGATGATATCCGCCGGATGCCAGTCCTGTGCTTTCATACTTTCGCTCCCGTGTTTGATGTTTCAACACGGATAAGCATCGCCTTTGTTCACTGCATACTCCACGGACTATGAGTCACATGCGTTAATTTTTTAAGATACTGGGGATGTTAAGAGGAAGGGATTACGTGGAGGTGTTTGAATATGAGGGATAAAAAAAATCGCCAGAAATTCCTTTGATTTTGCTGGCGATTTTGAAGCTAACGGTTTGTAGTCGAAACTAAAAACTTATTCCCACTCAATCGTAGCAGGTGGCTTGCCGGAGATATCGTAAACCACGCGGGAGATGCCGTTCACTTCGTTGATGATGCGGTTGGACACGCGGCCGAGGAAGTCGTACGGCAGGTGCGCCCAGTGCGCGGTCATGAAGTCGATGGTTTCTACCGCACGCAGGGAAACAACCCAGTCGTACTTGCGGCCATCGCCCATCACGCCCACGGAACGGACCGGCAGGAACACGGTGAACGCCTGGCTCACTTTGTTGTACAGGTCGGCTTTGTGCAGCTCTTCGATGAAGATAGCGTCGGCACGGCGTAGCAGGTCGCAGTACTCTTTCTTCACTTCGCCCAGCACGCGAACGCCGAGGCCTGGGCCCGGGAACGGGTGGCGGTAAAGCATGTCGTACGGCAGGCCCAGCTCGAGGCCAATTTTACGCACTTCGTCTTTGAACAGCTCGCGAAGCGGCTCAACCAGGCCCATCTTCATCTCTTTCGGCAGGCCGCCCACGTTGTGGTGAGATTTGATGACGTGTGCTTTCCCGGTCGCGGAGGCCGCAGACTCGATAACGTCAGGGTAGATGGTGCCCTGCGCCAGCCATTTAACGTCTTCCAGCTTCAGCGCTTCTTCGTCGAACACTTCCACGAACACGCGGCCGATGATCTTACGCTTGGCTTCCGGGTCGTTCTCGCCCGCCAGCGCGGTCAGGAAGCGGTTTTCGCCTTCAACGTGAACGATGTTCAGGCCGAAGTGGTCGCCGAACATGTCCATTACCTGCTGAGCTTCGTTCAGGCGCAGCAGGCCGTTGTCCACGAACACGCAGGTCAGGTTTTTGCCGATGGCGCGGTGCAGCAGCATCGCGGTCACGGAAGAGTCAACGCCGCCGGACAGGCCAAGGATAACTTTGTCGTCACCCACCTGCTCGCGGATGCGAACGATAGCATCTTCAATGATTTTTGCCGGGGTCCACAGCGCTTCGCAGCCGCAGATTTCCAGCACAAAACGCTCCAGCAGACGCTGACCCTGACGGGTGTGGGTCACTTCCGGGTGGAACTGCACGCCGTAGAAGCGTTTTTCTTCGTTGGCCATAATGGCAAACGGACAGGTTTCGGTGCTGGCAACGGTCACGAAGTCAGATGGGATAGCGGTGACTTTGTCACCGTGGCTCATCCAGACGTCCAGCAGCGGTTGACCGGCTGCGCTCAGGGAGTCTTCGATGCCGCGAACCAGCGCGCTGTCGGTTTTCACTTCAACCTGCGCGTAGCCGAATTCACGCTCGTTGGAGCTTTCAACGTGGCCTCCCAGCTGCATAGCCATGGTCTGCATGCCGTAGCAAACGCCGAACACCGGCACACCGGCTTCGAACACGTACTCAGGCGCACGCGGGCTGTTTGCTTCGGTGGTGCTTTCCGGGCCGCCGGAAAGGATGATGCCGCTTGGGTTGAACTCACGAATTTGAGCTTCGGTAACATCCCAGGCCCACAGTTCGCAGTAAACGCCCAGCTCACGGACGCGGCGCGCCACCAGCTGAGTGTACTGAGAGCCGAAGTCGAGGATCAGAATGCGATGTTTATGAATGTTTTCCGTCATTGACGTTAATTCCGAGGCAAGTGATACAAAACAAAAACACCCGGCATAAAGCCGGGTGCATAAAGATTAAGAACCCATACGGTAGTTCGGGGACTCTTTGGTGATCGTCACGTCGTGAACGTGGCTTTCCTGGATGCCCGCGCCGCTGATACGTACGAATTCTGCTTTGGTGCGCAGCAAGTCGATAGTACCACAGCCGGTCAGGCCCATGCAGGAACGCAGGCCGCCCATTTGCTGGTGAACGATCTCTTTCAGACGGCCTTTATACGCCACGCGGCCTTCGATACCTTCCGGCACCAGTTTGTCTGCAGCGTTGTCGGTCTGGAAGTAACGGTCAGAAGAGCCTTTGGACATCGCGCCCAGAGAACCCATGCCGCGGTAGGATTTGAACGCACGGCCCTGGTACAGTTCGATTTCGCCCGGAGATTCTTCGGTACCGGCCAGCATACCGCCAACCATAACGGCAGCTGCGCCAGCGGCGATGGCTTTCGCGATGTCGCCAGAGAAGCGAATGCCGCCGTCAGCGATGACCGGAATACCGGTGCCTTCCAGCGCTTCAACTGCGTCAGCCACGGCGGTGATCTGCGGTACACCTACGCCGGTAACGATACGTGTGGTACAGATGGAGCCAGGACCGATCCCGACCTTAACCGCGCTGCAGCCAGCTTCAGCCAGGGCACGAGCGCCAGCGGCGGTTGCTACGTTACCACCGATGATTTGCAGGTCAGGATATTTAGCACGGGTTTCGCGAATACGTTGCAGAACGCCTTCGGAATGGCCGTGAGAGGAGTCAATCAGCAGAATATCAACGCCAGCAGCGACCAGCGCGTCAACACGCTCTTCATTGCCTGCGCCTGCGCCAACCGCAGCCCCAACGCGCAGACGGCCCTGCTCATCTTTACAGGCGTTAGGTTTACGCTCTGCTTTCTGGAAGTCTTTTACGGTGATCATGCCGCGCAGGTGGAAGCCCGCGTCCACAACCAGCGCCTTTTCAACGCGTTTTTCGTGCATTTTAGACAGCACGACGTCGCGCGCTTCGCCTTCTTTCACGGTAACCAGACGCTCTTTCGGGGTCATGTACACGCTAACTGGCTGGGCCAGGTCAGTCACAAAGCGCACGTCACGACCGGTGATGATACCCACCAGCTCGTTGTCTTCGGTGACGACCGGGTAGCCGGCAAAGCCGTTACGCTCGGTTAATTCTTTCACTTCACGCAGGGTGGTGGTTGGCAGCACGGTTTGCGGGTCAGTTACCACGCCACTTTCGTGTTTCTTCACGCGCTTAACTTCTTCAGCCTGGCGCTCAATGGACATGTTTTTGTGAATGAAACCAAGGCCACCTTCCTGCGCCAGAGCGATAGCCAGACGCGCTTCCGTCACGGTATCCATTGCTGCGGACAGCATAGGGATATTCAGACGAATAGTTTTGGTCAGCTGAGTGCTGAGGTCGGCCGTGTTCGGCAGAACGGTGGAATGAGCGGGAACGAGGAGAACGTCGTCAAACGTCAGTGCTTCTTTAGCGATACGTAGCATGGCAATATCTCAACCTGGGGGTGAATGAGAACAGATAAAATATTGCCGCGGCATTATACAGAGCGTAAGCGATTGCATCCACACTTTTTTCGCAAAACTCCTTGCTAATAGCGAAACGGAAGGTACTATCGACCTAATAACCTGCTGATTTAGAATTTGATCCAGCTCACATGTCGACACAAAATTCCCCCTCAATTTTTACCGTTTCTCGCCTGAATCAGACGGTGCGTTTGCTGCTTGAGCAGGAAATGGGGCAGGTCTGGATCAGCGGTGAAATCTCTAACTTCAGCCAGCCTTCATCGGGCCACTGGTACTTCACGCTAAAGGACGATACCGCCCAGGTGCGCTGCGCGATGTTCCGCAACAGCAACCGCCGCGTAACCTTCCGCCCGCAGCACGGGCAGCAAGTGTTAGTACGCGCTAACATCACCCTTTACGAGCCGCGCGGCGACTACCAGATCATTGTCGAAAGTATGCAGCCCGCCGGTGAAGGGCTGCTGCAACAGCAGTACGAGCAGCTTAAGCAGAAGCTAAGCGCCGAAGGGCTTTTCGACGCATTGCACAAGCAGCCCCTGCCCGCTCCGGCTCGCCAGGTCGGTGTAATTACCTCTAAAACCGGGGCGGCCCTGCACGATGTGCTGCACGTTTTACAGCGCCGCGATCCGTCCCTGCCGGTCATCATCTACCCGACTGCCGTTCAGGGCGCCGACGCCCCGCTGCAGATTGTGCGCGCCATTGAGTTGGCCAACCTGCGCAACGAATGTGACGTGCTGATTGTCGGGCGCGGCGGCGGCTCGCTGGAAGATTTGTGGAGCTTTAACGATGAGCGGGTTGCGCGGGCAATATTTGCAAGCAAGATCCCGGTTGTTAGCGCCGTAGGGCATGAAACTGACGTCACGATCGCCGATTTTGTCGCGGATTTACGTGCACCGACGCCGTCCGCCGCGGCGGAAATCGTCAGCCGCAATCAGACGGAGTTACTGCGCCAAATCCAGTCCCAGCAGCAGCGTATGGAAATGGCGATGGACTATTATCTCGCCCAACGCTCGCGGCGGTTTACCCAGTTGCACCACCGCCTGCAGCAGCAGCATCCTCAGCTACGTTTAGCTCGCCAGCAAACCACCCTTGAGCGCCTGCGCCAGCGCCTGACCGTGGCAATGGACGGCAAAATGCGCCGGGCAAGTCAGCAGCAGTTGCGTCTCAGCCAGCGCCTTAACCAGCAGCAGCCTCAGCCCCGCATCCACCGCGCCCAGTCCCGCTTACAGCAGCTGGAATACCGGCTGTCGCAGTTAGTAAGCGCTCAGCTCAGCCAGACGAAACAACGCTTTGGCACCGCGCTGGCTCAGTTGGAAGCCGTTAGTCCGCTGGCGACGCTCGCTCGCGGCTACAGCGTAACAACAGCTGAGGACGGCAAAGTACTGAAGAAAACCAAACAGGTGAAGTCCGGGGACACGCTAACCACGCGCCTGGATGACGGCTGGGTCGAAAGTCAGGTGACGGGCATTAAGCCGGTGAAAGCGCCGCGTAAGCGTAAGCCCGCGGCGAAAGACGAATAAGCCATTCAAAGCGCGGAGGGTACAAACTCTACGCGCTTTTTAGAAATCAGCCCGTGGCCGTGCTGGCAGAAATAATCCACCGCCCCACACGCTTTCAACACCTGCAACGGCTTGTGACAGTCCGGGCAAAGCGCTTCCAGGCGGAAGTCCTTCCCGCAGGCATCGCAATGCGCCCCATCGTCCGTTTGTTTCAGTTCGCTTTTACACGTCGGGCAATTCACCATCATCCTTTCCTCCCGCTAAATCATTAATGTGCCCCATTATATACCCATAACGTTAAGATGGATTCATTCCGGCATTGGGCAAAAGACTGGCAAAGTTAGCGCATTAATGCACCGTTTTTGCCCAGCATCTTCCTTCGTGGATGAGCACTTGTATCCAAACTGGTATCCCAGATAGCGCCGTAGCTGGCACCTTCAATTTTTTGAAGTCATTGGCATGATAATTGAATCACTCCCTTTACGTGGTCAATCGGGGAGGATTTTCATGTTTGATGAGCTGTTAGATAAAGATGCCACTGCGCTGGCCACACTGATTCGCTGTGGCGAGGTATCAGCCCGTGAAGTCACTCAGGCGGCCATTGACCGCCAGCAGGTGCGTGAGCCCTTGATTCAGGCGTTTTGTACCCCGACGCCGGAGCTGGCTCTGGCTCAGGCGAGCGCCGTTGATGCTAAGCGTGCCAGCGGGCAACCCTTAGGCGCGCTGGCGGGTGTTCCTCTGGCGGTGAAAGACCTGATTTGTACTGCCGGGGTAAAGACCACGTCAGGCTCTGTCGCCTATCAGGACTTTGTGCCAGAAGAGGACGATATCGCCGTGGAGCGTCTGCTGGCGGCAGACGCCATCCTGCTGGGTAAAACCACTGCCCCCGAATTCGGCTATAGCGGCGTGGGGCACAATCCTCTGTTTCCCTCCCCGCGCAACCCCTGGGATCTCAGCAAAACACCGGGCGGCTCCAGCGCAGGTTCCGGTGCCGCGCTCGCCGCCCGGATGTGCCCGATTGCACTTGGCAGCGACGGCGGAGGCTCGGTTCGCATTCCTGCCGCCCACTGCGGCGTTTATGGCCTGAAAGCTTCTATGGGACGAGTCCCGCTTTGGCCCGGCTGCCGCGACGATCGCTATCCAGGCGTTTCCAGCTGGGAGTCACTGGAGCACATAGGCCCCATGACGCGCACCGTGCGCGATGCCGCGCTGATGATGTCGCTGCTGGCAGGCCCGGATATGCGCGACCGCCACTCAATCCCGAGTTCTGACGTTGACTGGCTGGCCTCGGTAGAAAAGCCCTTGAGCGGCCTGCGTATCGCTTTTAGCGCCGATTTTGGTTACGTCGCGGTTGACCGCGAAGTTCGCCGGGTCACGACGGAAGCGGCGCATCGTTTTGCACGTGAGCTGGGCGCTGAGCTGGATGAAGTTGACCCCGGTATCGCCGATGAAGTCTCGACGTTTGCCGCGCTTGTCGCCTTTGAAAGCGACCTGACAGGCATGCGTAAAATGCAGGCCGAACTGGGGCCGCGCATGTCGCCGCACCTGAGCGCCATGCTACAGCACGCATGGCGGGCCGAAACATTCACCGATGCCAACACGCAGCGTAAAAAAATCTGCAATCAGCTTTGGCGCTTTATGCAGCGCTACGATCTGCTGCTTTCCCCCACACTCGCCGTGCCGCCGTTCCCGCTCAACATGCAGGGGCCGGAAATCATAGACGGACGCATGGTCAGAAGCGACCACTGGCTCTCGTTCTGCTTCCCTTTCAACTTTACCGGCCAGCCGGCTGCTTCAGTGCCCGCAGGCTTTACCTCTGACGGCCTGCCCGTCGGACTGCAAATCGTGGGTCGTCATCTGGATGATGGCCTGGTGCTCGCGGCAAGCGCCGCGTTCGAGCGCATTCAACCATGGAACCACATCAGCCCTGCTTCACTCGGAGTTGTCCATGAATAAGAAATCATCCCCTGCCCTGGAGCAGGAATTTGAGCATGAACCTGTGCCGCTGAGCCATCGCCACTCCACCGGGTCAGTTTCGGCAGTGTGGTTTGGCTTCCCGATGATCCTCACCAACGCGCTGTTTGGCGGCATCATCACCTGGTCGTTGGGTTTCTGGCCGGCCATCATCGCTATTCTGCTCGGCAACCTGGTGCTGTTTGCCTACGTGGGTTCCCTCAGCTGGTTTGCCGGGCAAACGGGCATGAATTTCGCCCTGCAGGCCAAACGCACCTTCGGCACTAAAGGCTACATTTTGGTCTCTGGTTTTCTTTCTACGGTGGTGATTGGCTGGTACGCCTTCCAGACCGGCCTGACCGGCACCGTGATCAATCAGACGTTCGGCTGGAACGCGCTGGCGGTGACGGCGTTCTCCATCGTGCTCTACACCGGGGTCACGTTCCTCGGCGTGCGGGCCCTGTCGATTCTGGGAATGATTGCCGCCCCGCTGTTTGTGGTGCTTGGCCTGGTCGCACTTTGGCTGATTAGCCAGCAGCATGATTTCAGCGCCGCCCTGCAATGGCACGGCAGCCCTGCCGCCGTGGGCACCATGAGCATGGGCACTGCCGTTACCATGGTGGTGGCGGGCTTTGCCGATTCCGGCACCATGACCGCAGATTTCACTCGCTGGTCAAAAAACGGGAAATCTGCCGTGATAGCCGCTTTCTCAGCCTTCCCCGTCGCCAACGTCATTTCTTATCTTTTTGGCGTAGTTATCGTGGCGGTCGGCGCGGCCGTTGACCCGGCCAGCAACGGCGGAAACTTCCTGCCGATTCTGATGGGGCACGGAGAATTACTGTCGGCCATCGCCTGCCTGTTTGTGTTTATTAATCTCGGCTCCGTGTGTACCCACTGCCTTTACAACGGGGCGGTTGGCTACAGCCATCTGTTCCACAGCAAAATGCGGCTCTGGACGCTTATCCTGGGCGTGGCGGGCGGCGCACTGGCGTTAGCGGGCGTGTGGTCTTATTTCCTGGAATGGCTGAGCCTGCTTGGTATTGTCGTGCCGCCGTTTGGCGCGGTGATGATCGTTGATTTGATTTTTATGGCCAAAATTAGCCAAAGCCGTAAAACAAGCCGTATGCGCGGCAGTGCCTTTGCGGCCTGGGCTATCGGCAGCCTGTGCGCCGTTATCGCCCACCAGCTGTTCCCACAGTTTGGCGAAGCAGTCATTGGCCTGGTGACAGCGGCCATCAGTTACACCCTGATAATGAAAGTCAAAAGCGAAGCTCCAGCAAGCATCATGGAGGGAAAAAATGCCTGATTACACTCTAAATTCAACGCCCTACGCCTGGCCCTTTAATGGCCACTATAGCGCCAGCGACACCGCGCTGATAGTCATCGATATGCAGACCGATTTCTGCGGTAAAGGCGGCTATGTCGACAGCATGGGTTATGACATTGCGCTCACGCGCGCGCCAATAAAACCGCTTCAACGTGTTTTGGCCCGGATGCGGGAGCTTGGCTTTCCGATTATTCATACCCGCGAGGGGCATCGCCCGGACTTAAGCGACCTGCCAGCGAATAAGCGCTGGCGTTCAAAACGCATGAATGCCGAGATCGGTGCCGATGGTCCCTGCGGCCGTATCCTGGTGCGCGGGGAACCGGGCTGGGAAATCATTCCGGAACTGGCGCCGCTTGCGGGAGAAGTGATTATTGATAAGCCGGGAAAAGGGTCGTTTTATGCCACCGATTTAGAGCTGATCCTGCGCAGCCGGGGCATCCGCAATCTGATTCTGAGCGGTATTACGACAGATGTTTGCGTGCATACCACGCTACGCGAAGCCAACGACCGAGGTTTTGAATGCCTGGTCCTGACCGACTGCTGTGCAGCAACGGAAGTAAAACATCACGAAGCGGCACTGAGCATGATTCATATGCAGGGAGGGATTTTTGGGGCAGTGGCGAGTTCAGAGGTATTACTGGAAGGATTGAGTCATCGTAGGTTAGTGATGGAAGTTTAACGCCAGAACCAATGCATTCCACTTCAAACGGGGAACGCATTAGCTATCAAGCTCTATTTGACAGGAATGGCAAATAGAGCGCTTTACGTTTGTTTTAAATAAATGACCTGAAACACCAAATTATGTACCCCCATGCGTATATTAAAAATTCGACGCACCAGGACGCTCATTCCAGGCATCATGAGCCAGTAAATTACCATCTTTGTACAGATGGGTAATCTTTTCATAGTTCAGGGCGACCTCCTCCATATGACCGCTTCCCGGGCAACCCCGCGTATCATGCATAACTGGACTGACAGAAATAACTTTCACATTTTCCAGAGTGATACGGTAATACTCAACCTCTTGCCCGGCGTAATCAATGTTATAAAACCTGAATTCGGCTGATTTGAGCGTCTGACCGGTCGCTGCCGCCTTGAACAGGTACGGGGATGCACTATCAAGCTCTTTGGTAAACTGGAATGGAGAATGCTGCCGTGTTCCGGTAACTTTTCCAGTCATAGGATCGGTAGGAATAGTTAAGCAGTGGTGCAAGCCTCGTAATTCGACACTTCCTTCA
This sequence comes from Cedecea neteri, assembly GCF_000758305.1. Classification (NCBI taxonomy): domain Bacteria; kingdom Pseudomonadati; phylum Pseudomonadota; class Gammaproteobacteria; order Enterobacterales; family Enterobacteriaceae; genus Cedecea; species Cedecea neteri. The sequence continues at coordinate 4,891,972 of NZ_CP009458.1, forward strand.
CGATCTTGTACATCACAAGAGCCACTGATTATTGCACCACCGTCATCGGTCAAAAATAAGTGTACTGGTACAGCCATGTCTAAAGCTCCTTGCTTACGATTAGTCGTATAACCATTTCCCGGCTTTTGCTGATTCAATCAACATACCGATAGTGAAATCAGGAACGGGGATTGGTGGACATTTCTTGAACGGATTCCATGAAAAAGGCTCATCAGGATAGTAAGTTTCTATCTTGAAATTTTCTCTGCTAACCTGAAATTCTTTGAAAAATTCATCCATTAAATCTTCGGCTTCACCAATATCTAAAAGCATATCAGTGTCAAAATCTGTATCTGCTGTTAATAACCTTTGCTTCTTTTCATTATTAAATAAATAAACACCGTTATAGCGCTTTGCCAACGCGAAAATACGTTGCTCAATGTCATTTACCATAATTTATCTTTACCCCTCGCTATACGGTTGTAATCACGTATTGAGCAGTAAGCAATTTGAGATACATCAGCGAGTAAAATCACCTCCCCTACAAGGGGAATTGTCCTCCCCACAAAAGTACTGATTTTTGCTACCATCCGGCGCTCCGCAGTCCAGGGAGTGTAACCACCAACCCAGGTAGGTAGTTTGATCCCAAAGGGAAATTTTGCTGTTTTAAAATACTTCCTCATCACTTTAGAAACTCGTGAAGTACCTTCTTTTGCCCCCTTCGGCTTCGTTCTGGTCTTCTGGTTATTCACTCCGCTATAAAGAGCTGCCACCGCCACCACATCATCAATCCCAAAATGATCCGCTGTTGTCTCGCAAAAAATCATGAAAAAAAGCTCACTGGCGGTAAGATTAGAGCGCCCTGCATAGAAATACGTTCCGTTTAGCTCCTCAACAGTATCCACTATTAAATCCCTTTGCAGCTTTGTGGAAAGTAATCATAGAGGCTTTTGTTTTATTCCCGGGATGAGCTCTATCACACCCTAAGATCGATTAAGACTGCTCACTCCCCATAATGACACCGGGTTTCATGAAAATGTTTTTGTCTTTCCATAAAAAAACTGCACCTTACTCAGTTGGGTATCCAACTTTTGGGGTGCAGTCCATAATGCGTATTTCTGGTTTATTCAATCACTAACGATTTTTAGTGAATCGTTACTTACCTTTCTTGATGTGCTTGATCAGACGCTTACGCTTACGCATCTGGTTCGGCGTCAGGGTGTTACGTTTCCCGGCGAACGGGTTTTCCCCTTCCTTGAACTGAATGCGGATTGGCGTCCCCATAACGTCCAGCGATTTGCGGAAGTAGTTCATCAAGTAACGTTTGTAGGAATCCGGCAGGTCTTTCACCTGGTTGCCGTGAATCACCACGATTGGCGGGTTATAGCCGCCGGCGTGTGCGTATTTGAGCTTAACGCGACGGCCACGCACCAACGGTGGCTGATGGTCTTCTGCCGCCATATTCATGATGCGGGTCAGCAGCGCGGTGCTTACGCGGCGCGTGGAGCTGTCGTAGGCTTCACGCACGGATTCAAACAGGTTACCCACGCCGCTGCCGTGCAGGGCGGAGATGAAGTGCACGCGGGCGAAGTCGATAAAGCCCAGACGGAAGTCCAGCGTCTCTTTCACCTGCTCACGAACTTCGTTGCTCAGGCCATCCCACTTGTTTACCACGATAACCAGTGAGCGCCCACTATTCAGGATAAAGCCCAACAGGGAAAGATCCTGGTCGGAAATGCCTTCGCGGGCGTCAATAACCAACAGTACAACGTTAGCGTCTTCAATCGCCTGTAGGGTTTTGATTACCGAGAATTTCTCCACCGCGTCGGTGATTTTCCCGCGCTTACGCACGCCCGCGGTATCGATCAGCACGAATTCACGCTCGTCGCGCTCCATCGGGATGTAGATGCTGTCGCGGGTGGTGCCCGGCATGTCATACACGACAACGCGTTCTTCGCCGAGGATACGGTTAGTTAGCGTGGACTTACCTACGTTAGGGCGGCCAACAATCGCGAGCTTGATCGGCAGATCCTGAGGGTTGAAGGCTTCTTCTTCCTCTTCTTCCTCAAACTCTTCGTCTTCGGAGACAATACCGTTTTTGGCGTTAAACGCGGCCCAGTAGGCTTCGTCTTCGTCCATCTCTTCCGGCTGCTCACGCGGATCTATATCGTCCATCCACGGCACCAGAACGTGTTCCAGCAGGCTGGTCACGCCGCGGCCATGGGAAGCCGCAATCGGGTGGATTTCGCCGAGACCAAGGGAATAGAAGTCAATCACCGCCTGGTCCGGGTCAAGACCGTCGGTCTTGTTCGCCACCAGGAAGGTTGGCTTCTGGCGGGAGCGCAGGTGCTGAGCGATGGCTTCATCGGCAGGCATCAGGCCCGCACGCGCATCCACCATGAACAGCACAACATCCGCCTCTTCAATCGCCAGCAGCGACTGTTCGGCCATACGCGTTTCCACACCATCTTCGGTGCCATCGATACCGCCGGTATCAATACAGATAAACTCACGGCCTTCGACTTCCGCACGACCGTACTTGCGATCGCGAGTCAGCCCCGGAAAATCCGCAACCAGCGCATCGCGGGTACGCGTTAAGCGGTTAAACAGGGTCGATTTACCGACGTTAGGGCGCCCAACAAGCGCGACCACAGGTACCATTATAAAAGCCTCATTACTCAAAATTTATTAATAAAACAGCGTCAATTTTCGGCTGTTTTTAAAAAGCCAAAACGGCTCCCGAACTACGGGAACCGTTTCAAACGTGACGATTATCCGACAAGTTTAGCGTTTGATGGCGTACAGCGTGCCGTCTTTTGCCTGGATAAGCAGTTTGTCGCTGGCAACTACTGGCGTCGTCTGGAAGCCGGAGCTGTCCACTTTCTGCTGGGCAACAAAGCGCCCATCATCGTTGTTGATCCAGTGCATGTAGCCTTCGCTGTCGCCAACAACCAGGTAGCCATTGTACAACACTGGCGCGGTCAGGTTGCGGTGCAGCAGATCGCTTTGCGTCCACAGCGTTACGCCGCCGTCGACGTTCAGCGCCACAACGCGGTCATTCTGATCCACCAGGTAAATGCGGTTCCCGTCCACGATGAAGTCGTTCACCGAGCCCATCTCACGTTTCCACATGATCTGGCCTGAACGCAGATCCAGCGCCGTCAGGTTGCCGTTGTAAGCCAGCGCGTAAACCACGCCGTTAACGATAACCGGCGTTGTATCAACGTCGCTCAGGCGGTCGATTTCTGTCGCGCCGGTAGCCTGGGAGATACGTTGCTGCCAGATAAGCTGGCCCTGCTGCATCAGCACGGCGCTAACGCGGCCGTTATCTCCGCCGACAATAGCGGCACCAAAGGCGGTGGCCGGAGCCGATTCGCCGCGCAGTGACAGCGCAGGCATATCGAGGTTAACGCTCCATTTAACAGCACCGTCTGCTTCGTTCAGTGCTTGCAGCATACCGTTGCTGGTATGAATCAGCACCACGCCGTCGCTCACGACCGGACGAGATAACGCTTCACCAGCTACTTTTGCCTGCCAGGCGATGCTACCGTCGGAGGTATTCAGGGCGAAGACTTTCGCTTTTTCGGTGCCGACATAAACGTGGCCGCCGTCAACGGTCAGGCCGCCAGACAGCAGAGCAGGAATATTGCTGGAGAAGAAGCCGGTTTTCTCAGAGAGATCGACCTTCCACTCTTCTTTGCCATCGTCCGCATTCAGCGCTTTCACAGTACCGCGACGGTCAGCAGCATAGATGGTGCTGCCCTGCCACGCCGGATGCAGGTTAGAGTAGAAATCACCGATTCCATCACCCACGGACGTGCTCCACGCTTTTTCCGGAGTGAACTGGTTTTCCACCGTTGGCAGCGGGGACATTTTAACCACATCTTCTTCGCCGCTGAACAGGGAGCAGCCGCTGAGCAGCGTCAAAGAGAGCAGCCCAGGCACAAATAGTTTACGCAATTGCATCGGGTCCCTCTTAGCTGGACAAATTATTGATTTTCATCTGCATCATTTCACGCAGGGCCGGAGAAGCATTGGTCTGTGAACCTTTGCTCCACGCATCACGAGCACCCTGCTTATCCCCTTTACTGAGCAGCGCTTCGCCGCGCAGGTCGGCAACCATCGCTACCCAGCCTTCGCCTTTCACGCTATCCAGGGTTTTCAGCGCGGCATCAGCCTGTTTCTGCTGAATCTGAACGCGAGCCAGACGCAGATTGATCAGCGCCTGCATGTTCGCATCTTTGGTACTGCTAAGGCCGTTTTGCAGCTGCGTTGCCGCTTTATCCAGATCGTTTTTATCCACGAACTGCTGCGCCAGCTCTAATGCCGCCAGCGCGCCATAAGTATTTTTGTTATCAGCGGCAAATTTCTCAACCGCTTCCAGCGTCTGTGGCTGATCAGCTTTCACCGCACTGGTCACATTCTGGTATGCCAGGGAGGCTTCGCGCATGGAGTCGTCCTGATGGCCGTTCCAGTAACGCCAGCCCACCAGAGCGCCGATACCCAGCACAACCCCGACTACCAGCGCTTTGCCGTTTTCTGCAAAGAAGCGTTTAACCGCTTCCATCTGATCGTTTTCGTTCTCGTAAACTTCCACGCAGTCCTTCTCCTTAACGAATAATCACCGGGTAATTAACCCAGTAACGCCTGCAGATGGGCGGCAGCGTCGGCTTGCGCGACGTTTTGTTGCTCACCTGTGCGTAAATCCTTAACCACGACTTCGCCTTTAGCGACTTCATCTTCACCCAGCACCAGTGCAACGCGAGCGCCCCACTTGTCGGCACGAACGAACTGCTTCTTGAAGTTACCGCCGCCGTAGTTAGTCATCAATTTCAGGGCCGGCACCTGGTCACGTAGCTTTTCAGCCAGCAGCATTGCCGCGCCCTGCGTTCCCTGACCTGAAGATATCAGGTACATATCGACAACGGATTCGGCTTTAAATTCAGGATTAATCGCCTGAACCAGTAAAACAAGGCGTTCGAGGCCCATGGCAAAGCCAACTGCTGGCGCCGCGCGCCCGCCAAGCTGTTCCACCAGACCATCGTAGCGGCCACCGGCACACACGGTACCCTGGGAACCTAAACTATTGGTCACCCACTCGAATACGGTGCGGTTGTAGTAATCCAGGCCGCGAACCAGGCGCTGATTAACGGTGTAAGCAATGCCTGCAGCATCCAGGAACTGGCACAGACCGGCGAAGTGCTCGCGGGACTCTTCATCAAGATAATCGCCCAACTGAGGCGCATCGTTCAGCAGAGCCTGAACGTCCTGATTTTTGGAATCCAGCACGCGCAGCGGATTGCTGTACATGCGGCGTTTGCAGTCTTCGTCCAGTTTCTCTTTATGCTGCTCCAGGAAAGCCACCAGCGCATCACGGTAGTTAGCGCGTGCTTCCAGAGAACCAATGGAGTTGAGCTCCAGGCTTACGTGCTGGTCAATGCCGAGCGCGCGCCACCAGCGAGCGGTCAGCATGATAAGCTCGGCGTCGATATCCGGGCCGTTCAGGCCAAACACTTCCACACCCAGCTGATTAAACTGGCGGTAACGCCCTTTCTGAGGACGTTCGTGGCGGAACATCGGCCCGATGTACCACAAACGCTGTTCCTGATTGTACAGAAGACCATGTTCGATACCGGCACGCACGCAGCCCGCGGTGCCCTCAGGACGCAGGGTCAGGCTGTCGCCGTTGCGATCCTCAAAGGTATACATCTCTTTTTCAACCACGTCGGTGACTTCACCGATAGCGCGTTTGAATAACGGGGTCTGCTCTACAATCGGCAAACGGATTTCGCTGTAACCGTAGCTCGCGAGCACCTGCTTAAGAATGCCTTCAATACGCTGCCAGATGGCGGTTTCGCCCGGCAGGTAATCGTTCATGCCGCGAATGGCTTGAATATTTTTTGCCACGTTTGTTCTCTGCTTTATATACAAAAAATGAACCCGAAATCAGGCCACTTACTCAGGTAAACGGCCGTGCGGGTTCAATCATACACGGGAAGCCTTGTGCTTCCCATGCTTCGCATTATTTTTCCAGCTGTTGGATATCAATACGCTGTTTTTCATCCAGCATGCTGGCTTTGGCACGAATACGCGCTTCAAGCTGCGCAATCATGTCGTCGTTGTCCATACGATCTCGCTGGCGAACGCCATCTTCGTAGAAACCACTTTTTTTATTGCCGCCGGTGACCCCAAGGGTGGAAACCAGCGCTTCGCCCGGGCCATTCACCACACAGCCGATAATGGAAACGTCCATCGGGGTGATAATGTCTTCCAGACGCTGCTCCAGAGCGTTTACCGTTCCGATAACGTCAAACTCCTGACGTGAGCAAGTTGGACAGGCGATAAAGTTGATCCCACGGGAGCGAATGCGCAGCGACTTAAGGATGTCGAAGCCCACTTTGATCTCTTCCACCGGATCCGCTGCCAGGGAAATGCGCAGCGTGTCGCCGATCCCTTCAGAGAGCAGCAGCCCGAGGCCGATAGCAGATTTTACAGAGCCCGCGCGCGCGCCGCCCGCTTCGGTGATCCCGAGGTGCAAAGGCTGATCGATCTGTTTCGCCAACAGGCGATAAGACTCAACGGCCAGGAATACGTCCGACGCTTTTACGCTCACCTTAAACTGATCGAAGTTGAGGCGATCGAGATGATCGACGTGGCGCATAGCGGATTCAAGCAGCGCCTGAGGCGTCGGCTCTCCGTATTTTTCCTGCAAATCTTTTTCCAAAGAACCGGCATTCACGCCGATACGGATAGGAATGTTTTTATCGCGTGCGCAGTCAACCACCGAGCGAATACGCTCTTCGTTGCCGATGTTGCCGGGGTTAATACGCAGGCAATCAACGCCATATTCCGCGACTTTAAGCGCAATACGGTAATCGAAGTGGATATCGGCGACCAGCGGGACGCTGACTTGCTGCTTGATAAGCTTAAACGCCTCTGCGGCGTCCATTGTCGGCACGGATACACGAACAATATCGGCACCCACGCGTTCTAATGCTTTGATTTGATTAACCGTAGCTTCCACATCGGTGGTACGCGTATTGGTCATCGACTGAACGGCGATAGGGGCACCATCGCCGATTGGCACATTACCGACGTAGATCCGCTTGGATTTGCGACGTTGGATGGGTGCGGCATTATGCATGGTAAATCTCCACAATTACGCGTCTGAACTGGCGCTGATTATTCAGCACCGACAGTGAGACGTGCAACCTGGTTAGTTCTGATAAAGCGACTCAGGTCCACAGGTTTACCCTGATATTGAACCTGTACTGCTGACGGGGCGCCAATTTTCAGTTTATAAGGTGCTTTACCCGCTAAATCGAGCTTCGCATCTTTGCGCTGCAGGCCGCTAAACAGCTTTTTGCCGCTGGCATCGGTGACTTCCAGCCAGCAGTCAGCGGTGAAGTGCATGGACAGCCCTTGAGAGGCATCCGCGCTCTGATTTACGCCAGCCTGGTCGGTTGGCAGTTGGCCTGCAGTTGGCGCTGGCGTTGTCTGGGCGTTATCAACTGGTGCCTGGCTTGGCGCCACAACGGCAGATTGCTGAGCCGCATCTGTAGCAGCCGTTTGCTGGGCTGGCGCAGAAGAAGAAGCGGTGCTCTCCACTGGCGTAGGCAGTTCAACAGGTTGCGCAGGGGTTGATGTAGATGCTGCATCGGTAGAAGTATCACTGCCGGTGTTCAGCGGCACAGACTGGCCGCTGCTTGCAGAAAGTTCGGTGGTTGACTGGTCGGCCATCGTAGACAGCTCTTCCTGCTGAGCTTTGTGGTTTTGCCACCACCATGCGCCCGTCAGGCCAATCACTACGAACAGAATCAGCCAGGTAAAACTCATCAGCCAGCCGTCGCGCTTTTTACGACGCTTACCAAGAGAGAAGCTTTGCATCGGCTCAACTTTGGCTGCCTTAATCGGCGCCTGTTTCGCCATCATCGGCAACAGCTCTTCTTCAGGAATATGAACCAGTCGCGCATAAGAGCGGATATAGCCACGCAGGAAAGTCGACGCCAGCTCGGCAGGCGCCTTGTCGTCTTCGATATCCCTGACGGTGGAAACTTTCAGGCACAGGCGTTCGGCTACAGCCTGCTGGCTGAGCCCCATTTGCTCACGTGCATTACGTAAACGCTGGCCTGTGGTTTGTGCTGCATTTGATTCGTTAGTGGCTTCAGTATTCATTAGCTACAACTGCTGGTACTGTTCAAATTAAAGAATTTGGCACAAGTCCTGTACCGCAGCGTCTCCGCTACGTCAGATTGACTCGCACCGCGAAACAAATCTGATACCTGAAGGCTACCCCTCAGTAAAAAAACCCGATACCCGCCATGCTGTTAGCGCTAGCTGGTATTTTAGTGGGTTGCCGGACCCGCCGGTGAGTTAACCATAGTCACCCTTTGACAGGTTGTCCGTTAACTTTACGAAATGGGCACAACTAAACTGTTGTTGCGACGCTACATACTGCCTTAAAGCCGCCAGAAACGCACCGTAATTATTATCCTGAATGATGTATTAGGCCACGTTATTGACGACACATACACTTTTGCCCGTTTTTTATACCGCGCGAAGCACCCTCGCTCAGCGCGGTAAATAGCTATCTCTTATCAGACGGCCTTCACGGCAATAGGTTCACCCTGCATACGTTTACGCATAGTACGCTTGGTGCGGTCAATCACTTCACCTGCCAGCTGACCACATGCAGCATCGATATCGTCACCGCGAGTCTTACGAACAATGGTAGTAAAACCATAGCTCATCAGAACTTTAGAGAAGCGATCGATACGGCTGTTGGAGCTACGGCCATAAGGCGCACCCGGGAACGGGTTCCATGGAATCAGATTGATTTTGCATGGCGTATCTTTCAGGCATTCGGCCAGTTGATGCGCGTGCTCTGTGCCGTCGTTGACGTGATCCAACAGAACGTATTCCACCGTAACGCGGCCCTGGTTGGCGTTGGATTTCTCCAGGTAACGACGAACGGCCGCCAGGAAGGTTTCGATGTTGTACTTTTTGTTGATCGGCATGATTTCATCGCGAATATCATCGGTCGGCGCGTGCAGGGAAATAGCCAGCGCGACGTCGATCATATCCCCGAGCTTGTCCAGCGCGGGTACCACACCAGAGGTGGAAAGCGTTACGCGACGTTTGGACAAGCCAAAGCCAAAGTCGTCGAGCATGATTTCCATTGCCGGAACCACGTTGTTCAGGTTCAGCAGCGGTTCGCCCATGCCCATCATCACCACGTTGGTGATAGGGCGCACGCCGGTTTTCTTCTGCGCACCGATAATCTTCGCCGCGCGCCAGACCTGACCAATAATCTCAGACACACGCAGGTTACGGTTAAAGCCCTGCTGCGCGGTTGAGCAGAATTTACATTCCAGCGCACAGCCAACCTGAGAAGAAACACACAGCGTGGCGCGATCTTCCTCCGGGATATACACCGTTTCCACCAGTTGGTCGGCAATTTTGATTGCCCACTTGATGGTACCGTCGGCAGAACGCTGCTCTTCAGCAACTTCAGGTGCACGAATCTCGGCGATCTCTTTCAGCTTATTGCGCAGGACCTTGTTGATGTCCGTCATTTCGTCGAAGTCATCACTGCAGTAGTGATACATCCACTTCATGACCTGATCCGCACGGAAAGGTTTCTCACCCAGCTCGGCGAAAAACTCGCGCAGCTGCTGGCGGTTGAGATCGAGCAGGTTAATTTTTTCGGCTTTATTGGAAACAACAACAGGTGTTGCTTCAGGCGTGTTCATTTCAGACATAATGTTTTCCGGCCTCGTTGTTACACGTTATGGCCCCTGGAGGGTTAGAAAAAGAAACGCCCCGGTGAGCAGGCTCTTCCGGGGGCGTTGCATTGTACAAATTCTATGGCATAGATGCCACGACTGAAAGCGAACAACGATTAAAAAATGTCACATAAGCTTTCACGTCGGGAATATCCAAAATCATTTGAGTTGCAGGTAGGCAGCAAGGGAATGAGCCCCAGGAGCTTACTTGGGTAAGTGACTGGGATGAGTTCCTGCAGCTAACACCCCTGCGGCTCAAAGGATGACGGATATTTTAGCGTGTGCGTGGGCACACTTCCCCTTCGCCGAAGAAGTAGGCGATTTCACGGGCTGCGGATTCTACGGAATCAGAACCGTGGGTGCCGTTTTCGGTGAAGCTGTCCGCGTAGTCTGCACGCAGAGTACCAGCCAGTGCGTTAGCCGGGTTAGTTGCGCCCAGCAGGTCGCGGTGACGCTGTACTGCGTTTTCGCTTTCCAGCACAGAAACAACGATTGGGCCAGAAGTCATGAACTCAACCAGACCGTCGAAGAACGGCTTACCGTCGTGCTCAGCGTAGAAACCACGAGCCTGCTCAACGGTCAGGTGCAGCATTTTTGCGCCAACGATTTTAAACCCTGCAGATTCAAAACGAGCATAAATGTTACCAATAACGTTTTTTGCCACCGCGTTTGGTTTGATGATGGAAAAAGTACGTTCAATAGCCATGATTACCTCTGTAGATGTTCTGTGTGTCCGGGAAACCCGGTTATGAAATTGGCGCAGATTATAAAGAGCAAGTTTGTCGTTGCCTATGGATGGAGATAACATTTTTTTAAAATAAGATTAGTTTTGGCAACACTATTGCTGCAGCGGGCGAAATTTCACGTTTTGGCGTCACTGCAGGGTAAAGGCCGCGCTGGCAACCTGCCCGGACTCATCCATCACCACGACCTGATAGTCGCCCGGTTTATTGAGCATTAAGGCCAGGCCATCGCCTTTGCTCTCTTCACTTTCCCCGTTGATAAACCACCACCGCTGGCCCTGCCCACCCTGACTGGAAAGCCGCAGCGGGAGCTGCATCTGCCCCGGTAAGCGTTTCAAAATAGTGCCATCACGCACGCCAAGCAACAACAGCGGCGTTGCGCTCTCTTTCTGTAGAGGTGGGCAACTGGCTGAAACGACAGGCAAGCGAGCAGCACGGCGCTCAGCCGGGGGTAGCCAGGGTTCAAGGGGCAATGGCCAGAGAGCAACTGTCTGCTGAATAGCCCCAGGACAATCGGCTGCCACTCGCTTCCCCTGCGCGTCAACCCAAATAAGCTGGCGCGTGCCCTGCAAGCCTTCTTGCCCCGGTGCCAGCAGCGTGGGCGGCTGAGCATCGTCCAGAAGCCAGGTTGCCAGACGGCGACGGCAGTTTACATCTCCGACGGGTAATGCCTGCCCGCCAGGCCAGCAGATCTCTGCGGCTGTGACAGACGTTGGCCGGGGATCGGCCGGCAAATGGAGCTGCTGTACGCGCGAATTAGCCTGCAGCAAATTATTCACCTGATTCAGCAGCGGTACGGCACTGCCCAGCCCAAACTGCCCCGCCACCGGTGTGCTGTCAGGTCTGCCGGTCCAGATGCCAATCAGATAGCGCGAATTAATGCCTATGGCCCAGGCATCACGATACCCGTAGCTGGTCCCGGTTTTCCACGCCAGAGGGACGACGGGAGGTAAAGAAGCATCTGACTGAGGCTGGGCTTCTCCGGCAAGAATACGGCGGATAATCCAGGCCGCACCAGGCGACATAAGTGGGCGCTCTCGCAGGGCATCACTCTCCAGCACCCGCAACTGAGCGGCCTTGCCATGACGGGCAAACGCGCTGTAGGCAGCCACTATCTGGTCCAGCCTGGCACCGCCGCCCCCAAGAATAAGCGACAGGTTGGGCTCGCTGCCCTGAGGGAAGCGAAGATTAAGCCCCACGTTAGCCATCTGCCCGGCAAAACGCTTCGGCCCGTAGGCCTCAAGCACCTGAACAGCTGGCAAATTCAGCGAACGCACCAGGGCATCACTCATGCTTACCGGCCCGTGAAAACCGGTGTCGAAGTTCCCAGGGCGATAATCGCCAAACCGGCGCGGGACGTCCTGCAACAACGACGCCGAATGAATCAGCCCGTCATCCATCGCCATGCCGTAAACAAACGGTTTTAACACGGACCCCGGCGAGCGAATCGCGGTGACCATATCAACGTGTCCAAAACGGTTGTCGTCGTTGATATCCGCTGAGCCAACCCACGCGCGAACCTGCATAGTTGTGTGATCAACAACCAGCATGGCTAGCGAGGAGCGAGACGGCAGGCGTGATTTCCAGTTCAGCGCCAGCTCTTCCAGTTGGCGCTGTAAAGGTGCATTCAGCGTGGTCGTAATCAACGTTGACTTGCTTTTCGCTACCAGCGCCCGCGACAGTAACGGAGCCAACTGCGGCATCTGCCGCGGTGCCAGCCAGACCGGCTCCTGCAAAGCCTCTTCGACCTGCTTATGTGACCACACGCCCTGCTCCGCCATGCGGCGCAATACCTTATCCCGCGCCTGCTGTGCCCGTTCAGGCCAGCGATCGGGCCTCAGGCGGCTGGGAGCCTGAGGCAGCACGGCAAGCAAGGCGGCTTCTGAATAACTTAGCCGATCGGGCGCTTTTCCAAGGTAGGCCCAGCTTGCCGCGCCGATCCCCTGTAAGGTACCGCCAAAGGGGGCACGATTAAGGTAGAGCGTCAGGATCTCCGTTTTTGAAAGATGCCACTCAAGCTGAAAGGCTCGCCAGACCTGGCGAACTTTACCTCCGAGAGTTCGGGGGTGAGGATCCAATAAGCGCGCAACTTGCATCGTCAGCGTACTGCCGCCGGAGATCACTTCTCCATTTCGAAGATCCTGCCAGGCCGCACGCAAGATTGAGAAAGGATTGACGCCGGGATGATCCCAAAACCAGCGATCCTCATAGCCGATTAGCGCTTCCAGGTAGCGGGGAGAAACCTGGTTCAACACCACGGGATAACGCCAGATCCCTTCGGCATCAGCAAAACGCCAAAGCGGCGTGCCATCTGCCGCGACCACCACCCGGGCTGGATTGACCTCTTGCAGCGGCAGCGGCCAGAGTTTATCCGCCAGCCAGACAAAAGAGGCAGCCAGCAGCGGGGCTATCAGCCAGAGATAACCCCGCCGCCAGCGTAGCCTTGATCCGTTAAGCACCGACGTTCTGCTTACGGCACAACGGTCAACGTGCCGGTACTGCTACCGGTTGCCCGCCACTGCGGAACGTACATGGATTCCACCTGCGGAACTGGCACAGTGTAGCTTCCCGGCGTGACGGCCCGGGCCAGGTAAATAAGAGTTGCATGCTGGCCCTCATTCAGCGGCAGCGCGGCCACAAAGCGGTCATCCCTGAACTCCATATGCTGGATATCCTGCTGCTGCATTTGGTTGAGCAGAGTCTGTATTTCACTCGCACTGTCCCCCAGGCTGGCGCTGCTGTTAGCCAGATTCTGGTTTTCCAGCTCCAGCCCGGCCGGCAGTAAATCGACAACCAGCGCATCCGGTACGTTCTTGTCTGCCCAAACATCCAGCCACACCATAACCAGCTCACCGCTTTTCAGTGAAGAAAGCGACCGGGTGTTGCCTTTCGCATCAAGGAAGTGACGTTCAATATGCAGCACATTGCTGAAGGCAGCCGGCGCCTGCTGCGGATACCCCGCGCTGTCGAGGCGTAAATAGAGGCTGGCCATCCCAGTGTTGGTCACCTGCAGACCAGAAAGCTGCTGCGCACTAAGATTACGCGTTACCGACTGGCTGGAAGCTAGTGGCTGCGCACCAAGCGAGGTCTGCGCCTGCCAGTCACCTTTCACGTTTTGCAGACCGTGACCGGCAATGAACAATGCATTGGTTTCCTGAGTGGATAACCAACGCTGACTCCAGGCCATGTCCGATAGCTCAAGCAACAACTGATTCTGGGTGTCAGGTAGCAGCTTGTTCTCTTCCAGCAGGCTGAGCATCATCGCTTTATCCCGCAGTTCGCTGCCGTAATCCGCCATCCAGATCTGTTTATCACTTCGCTGAGTTTTGAGCCCCAAAGCAATCGCCTGTTGGCTGCGAGGTTCATCCCCCATGAGATTCAGGGCAACCCCCAACTGCACGAGTGGCAGCCCGGCTCGAGCCTGCTCGTGACGTTGCCAAAGTTCGCGTAATGCCCCAAGCGGTGCTTTTTGCTGACGGGCCAGAACCAGCCCGGCATAAGCCTGAACGGCGAAGCGGCTGGCCGGAGCGTCATCACTGTAGCGTAAGGCAATCAAACCAGGATCCTGAAGGTAGCGCAACAGGCGCTGATTGGCGTTGTTAAGTGCATCCCCATTGACGCTGTAACCCTGTTCGCCAGCTCGCACCAGGAAGTCGGTCACGTAGGCCGTCAACCAGTATTCTTCCGGCCCTGCTTTATCCCATAGCCCGAAACCGCCATTATCGCTTTGCATTTCAAGCAGGCGGGCAATGCCAACATCAATGGCTGCCCGGCGCTGTTGGTCGGTAATACCTTTGATGCCCAGTGCATTCAGCTCAGTTTCGTTGGTGTAGAGCGACGGGAATAGCCCGCTGGTCGTTTGCTCAAGACAGCCATACGGATACGCTTTTAGCTCACGAATGTAACGCGCCAGGTTCAGTGGCGGACGGCCGCTCAACAATAGCTGACCTTCCAGGGTTGATTCAGCAATGCCGGACAGATGCTTAGGCGGAAGCGTCCATGTCTCGCCGGGTTTAACCACAGCACCGCTGTTCACCGTCTGCGCAGGGAATGCAGGCCGAACGCCGATTTTCCACTGTTTGATTGGATCAGCCAGCGTTTCACCTGGCAGAGCAAGTCCGTTAATCACGGCTTTGATTTCACCGTCACCGAAACCTTCCAGCGCACGTACGGGAATAAACAGCGTGCCGCGAGCACCTGGCGCCAGCTTCACATCCATCGTCGACGCGCCATTGAGCGCTAACAGCCCTTGAGCGCTAAGCGCCACGCTAAGCTGCTGAGGCCTGTCCGTCAGGTTAGTGAGATCCAATGCCAGGCGGCTGGTATCACCGCTCGCCATAAATCTCGGTGCGGCCAGTTCGCTCACTAACGGCGCGGCAACCGTGACTTTTTCTTCGCTATTACCAAAGCGATCGTCGGTCCAGGCCTGCGCCATAATCCGCAGCTCGCCGTTGAAATCACCAATTGGCAGCGTCACCGTTCCTTCGCCGTTTTCATCCAACGCAACAGGTTGGGCCTGCTGAGCGATGATAGTGACGTGATTCACCGGCTTTTTACCGCCACGGCTTAGCTCATCACCTTCATCGCCGTCACCGCCGAAGCGCAAAGCAGCTAGCCGCCCCTCGCCTTCAATCACCTGACCGTAAATGTCGTAGATGTCTGCACCATAACGCTTGCGCCCAAAGAAGGCGTCCCACGGATCCGGCGTTTTGTAATCGGTGATATTAAGTACGCCGCTGTCCACGGCGGACAGCAGCACGTTAATTTGCTTCGGTACTTCACCATTTTTCATGCTGGCCTTTACCTTAACCGTCAGGTTTTGGTTAGGGCGCATTTTGGCTGGATTTTGCAACGTCAGATCGAGACGGCGGCTCTCGTCTCCTAGTGGCAGATGAAGGATACCAACCGCGCGTTTAGGCGTGGCGGAACGCGCCTTGTCTCCAGGGCGAATAACCACGGTGCTTAAGTAAAGATCGTGCCGCTGCCAGCTCTTATCCACCGGAATGGCGAGATCCATGCCGTCTGCTGGAACATCTATTTCTTTCCACCACAGCGGCCCGTCACTGGATTCCACCAGCGCATAACCTTTACCTGCGGCAGGCGCGGCAATATGCAGATTGATGGTATCGCCAGCTTTGTAAGACGGTTTATCTATTTTTAGCGTCACTCTGTCCGGACGCACTGCACCGGTGCCATCGCTATTATCCTGCCAGCTGTAGCCGGCCCAGAAGCGCAGGCTGCTGACGAGGTTATTCTCTGGATCGCGAACTTCCAGACGGTACGAGCCCCACTCCACCGGGAAGGCCACTTTACCCGTTTCCCCGGCAGCCAACGTCAGCTTCTGCTCGGCTTCCACCAGATCTTTTTGATCGTACTGAGACCGCCAGCCTTCACTTTCTTCCCAGCTCCAGTAATAGTCCCGACGCTCGCGAATCAGGCGGACATCCAGGTCTTTCACCGCCAGTTTCTCGCCTTGTGCATCGGCATACACAATGTCGAAACCTGCGCTGCTGTCTTCATCGACAATCGGCTGAGTGCGGGTAGTGTCGGTCCGGTAGTCATAGACCTCTTTGCTGGCAAACTGAGGGCGGATCCCCGGCATAGCCTGAGCAGGCCAGATAGCCTGCTCCATGCGACGAGTCACCGGGCGACCGCCGGACTCCAGCAGGCTTGCCTGCAAAATAAGACGCAGCGGTGAATGCACATCTCCCCACTGGCTTTCGGCGCTGACGGTCGTATGCCCCTGCTCATCCAGCGTTAACTCAACGGCGTCCAGGCTACGGGAAAGGTTTTGCTCATTAATATCGCCAAACTGGAACCCAGGAAGCTTTGCAACGGCAT
Organism: Cedecea neteri; assembly: GCF_000758305.1. Lineage (NCBI taxonomy): Bacteria > Pseudomonadati > Pseudomonadota > Gammaproteobacteria > Enterobacterales > Enterobacteriaceae > Cedecea > Cedecea neteri. The sequence continues at coordinate 4,908,320 of NZ_CP009458.1, forward strand.
CACGTAAAGGGCGCAGGAAGAGCTGCCCCTGAAGACTGTTACCCGCGGCTGGCGCACCGTAGAGATAGCGCCCGGCAACATCAAAATTGACGGTATCTTCAGGGGCTATCGGCGCAGTTTGCGCCGTGAGATTCAACGCCATACGCTCCGGCATGAAATCTTCAACTTTAAATGACCAGATACGCGGCTGGTTATCCCCGGTGTTGACCCGCATTTGCCAGTTACCGGTTGCCGCGCTTTCACTCAGAGGATATGTAAATTGATAAAGTCCGTTGGCAGACTGCCACACTTCGGTACGGGCAACCTGGCCGTCCGGTTTTACAACCTCAAGCTTCACCGGCTGAGGCGGGAGCTGTTTGCCGTCTCCGTCCCTGAGCAGGGCATTCACGATAACTGGCTCTCCCGGACGATAAAGATCCCGCGGGCCAAACATGAAGAACTGTTTGCTGTAACCTTGCTCTCCGGCAATATCAAACTCCGCCAGATCCAGCGCCGGGCGGCTGAGATCCAACAGCGTAGTTTGCTCACCATTACGCGCCAGCAGTAACGTGCCTTTGTTCAGCTTCTCAAGCGTGGCATGCCCGTCACCGTCGCTTTTCGTTTGCCCTACCGTTTGACCTTTTTCGTTCAGCAGCGCGATCTCTACGCCCGATTGCGCGGCACCGTTCTCCAGACTCTGGGTGAATACGTCCAACCTGTCGTGGTAGCGATGCACCGAAACGCCCACATCGCTCAGCGTGAACAAGGTTGCAGCGTTGCTGTAGGCGTAATGCCCGGCCTGGCTCATGATGGCTAGATAGACGCCGGGCTGCTGGAGAGGTTTGATATCACCGAGCGGCAGCATAAGCTTCTCGCGGGTGTTGCGTGCAGGGTTGAGGTCAAAACGCCCGGTGTAAACCAGGTCGGCCAACTTCAGCAGATTGTCAGATTCCCAGTTAGAGACCGAGTTACGGTACTGCCACTGGCTGACAAACGCGCTTAGGGAACTGTCTTTAATGCGGTAAAAGTTAACGTCAACGTTATCGACATTAAGCGCCATCACCGGCAGCCCTGCAATCACTTTGGTCGGCAGCAAGGAGCCCCGGCTGGCAAAGCCAACGCTCGGCTGAACATCACGCGTGGCAATTTGCTTTTCAAAGCTGTCGTCGAACGTCGCTTTATTGAGCGCGAGCAGCCCGCTGTCAACGGTCACAATCAACGTACGTTTAGGCTCCAGGTGGCGCAGACGAAGTTCTTTTAGATCGTTGGAAAGCTCCCAGGCGCCGTCCACTTTGCCGCTGGTTTTATCCACCAGATGGGCAACCTTATTGAAGTCCTGATTGGGGTCGAGCGGAATCGAGAAGGTCAGCACTAACGTACTGGCACCGTCTAACTGCACTTCAGAGGCATCCAGCAGCTTCAGCGGCTTGCCCGCAGACTGCTGTGCCAGTTTTTCCAGTTGAGCAGCATCTGGCTTAGTTTCAGCCTTACTGTTTTGTTCCACTGTGGCAGAGGCGGTGGGCTGCACGGCTTGCTGATTGTTTTTATCGTCACAGCCGGAAAGGGCCAGCAGGCCGCAAACCAGCACGGCGAGGCTCGTCAAACGTAGTGCATTCATTCTTTCATCCCTGGCCAATAAGGGCCGCTAAACATTACGTAGAGCAAGTATTATGCGGATTAGCCAGAAAAGCGAAAGTCGGAATACTCTGCCTTGCGCGATGCCTCGCAGGCGGCAGTAAATTTGCGGCAGTATTCATTAAGTTTTACGAAGTATCTCGCGGTGTCGGGCAAGGCCGCTTGCCGGGTAATAGAAAAACACCGACAATCCATTTTTCTTTGATGAACCGGAGGCTCATTGTGTCCACCTCTTTCTTCGTCGCGAGCGACTGGCTCGCAGAACATATTAACGATGACGATATCCAGATTTTAGATGCCCGTATGGCGCCACCAGGGCAAGAGCATCGTGACCTGCCGGGCGAATACCGTAGCGGGCACCTACCTGGCGCGGCCTATTTCGACATCGAAGCGCTCTCCGATCACACCAGCCCCCTGCCTCATATGATGCCGCGAGCTGAGGCGTTTGCCGTTGCTATGCGCGAGCTTGGCGTCAGCAGTGACAAGCATCTGGTGGTTTACGACGAAGGCAACCTGTTCTCCGCGCCTCGCGCCTGGTGGATGCTGCGCACCTTCGGCGTCGAGAGAGTGTCCATTCTGGCCGGTGGGCTGGCAGAGTGGCAGCGTGAGGCGTTGCCGCTGGAGCAAGGGGATGCGGAGCTGCCGGAAGGTGAGTTCGAGGTTAACTTTGACCCGCTGGTAATTAAGCGCCTGACGGACGTGCTGCTGGTCAGTCACGAAGGCACTGCGCAGATTGTGGACGCCCGCCCTGCTCCGCGTTTCAACGCGCTGGCCGATGAGCCGCGCCCGGGCCTGAAGCGTGGTCATATTCCAGGGGCGCTTAACGTGCCGTGGGTGGATCTGGTTGAAAATGGCCAACTGAAGACCACGGACAAACTGAGTGAGATCTTCGAACGCCAGGGCGTGAGCTTCGAGCGGCCCATTATTGCCAGCTGTGGCTCAGGCGTTACCGCCGCCGTTGTGGTTCTGGCGCTGACCACGCTGGGCGTGAACGGCGTGTCGCTTTACGATGGTTCGTGGAGTGAGTGGGGTGCTCGCCCAGATCTGCCCGTTGAGCCTGCGCAATAAATAAAAAAGGGAGGCATAGCGCCTCCCTTAGAATACGTATAGCCGGCCGTTAAATAATGCGGTTTTGCTTGAAGTCGCGCAGGAAGCTGCCCCAGCGGCGTTCGTAGAACGGCGTGATGTGGGCAATCATAAAGTGGCTGATGCCCTTCTCGCCTTCAACAACCTGGCAGATATCAACCGGCTCATCGCCCGGTAATGTATCGGTAGCCACGCTTCCAGCCTGGCGAATGATCGCCTCAATGTCACCGTCCGCCTCAATACCAATCAGCAGGTTTGGCTCTTCATCAGCCTGTTCTTTGATGGAGCAGATGAACGCACGCTTGACCGTTTTCAGGTTTTTAAACAACGTGGTCAGGGAGTCAACCATTTGCGCCGGCGGTTCGGCGACTTCGGAAAGCAGTAGTGAAGTCCCGCCCTCCAGTACTTCCTGCTGGCTCAGCGGATCGCTTTCCGCACTGACCAGATGGCTGATTTCGTTTGGCGTAAATTCTTTGCCTGTCGGCAGTTTGGCGTTGAGGAACAACGCTTCACCGAGCGTCATTTCAAATAAGGTACGCACGGGCATCACCACAAACGCCTGCTCGTGGCTGACCGCTTCCTGCAGAGCTTCCAGGGAGGTGAAGAAAGGGATCACCGAAGTGCCGTCTTCTTTTTCCCAGTGCTGCAGTTCAACCGCGCTATCGGCGTCAATCGCTTCACCTTCTGCCGCATTGCCCGGCACCCAAACGGTGGACTCCAGTAGGGTGCGGAAAAATGCCGGGCGGTGAGCCGGCTCGGTTGCCGCCTGCTCAAGCAGGGTTTCTAGTTCGTTTTTTGTTTCTGACATTGTGATTCCGGGATAAAGCTTAAGAGGTTTTACCCTCACCCTAACCCTCTCCCTGGAAGGGAGAGGGGACCGTTCTGAGTGCATCTCCCTTCCAGGGAGAGGGGACCGTTTTGAGCGCATCTCCCTTCCAGGGAGAGGGGACCGTTCTGATTGCATCCCCCTTCCAGGGAGAGGAGGAGCGTTCTGAGTCCATCTTCCTGAAAGGGAGAGAGACTGTCCGGTGTTATCTTCCCCCGAACTTTTTCTCCCTCTCCCCCATGGGGAGAGGGCCGGGGTGAGGGGCAAATATTACTTCGCTAACAGCAGATTGGCGATCGCACGCACGCCGAGACCAGTCGCACCAGCAGACCACTGCTCAACGGCACCTTTGCGGTAGGTCGCAGAACAGTCAACGTGCAGCCAGCCTTCGTGGTAGTTTTCCACAAAGTGAGACAGGAAACCTGCCGCCGTGCTCGCACCCGCAGGGTAAGAAGCGTTCGCGGTATTGTTCAGCTCGGCGAAGTTAGATGGCAGCTGGCTGCGGTGGAATTCAGCCAGCGGCAGGCGCCAGAACGGCTCGTTTTCTTCCGCCGCACTTGCCAGCAGGCGGGCAGCCAGCTTGTCATCAAAGCTGAACAGCGCATGGTAGTCATTACCCAGGGCCGTTTTTGCTGCCCCGGTCAGGGTCGCGCAGTCAATGATCAGCTCTGGTTTCTGTGCGGCGGCGTCAATCAGGCCATCGGCCAGCACCAGGCGACCTTCGGCATCGGTGTTCATCACTTCAACAGTTTTGCCGTTACGGTAGGTGATAATGTCACCCAGCTTCATGGCGTTGCCGCTGATCATGTTATCCGCGCAGCACAGGAACAGCTTAACGCGCTTGTTCAGGCCACGGGTAATGGCCAGAGCCAGTGCGCCAGTGATAGTCGCGGCCCCGCCCATGTCGGACTTCATGGAATCCATAAACGCGGTCTGTTTGATGCTGTAGCCGCCGGAGTCAAAGGTAATGCCTTTCCCGACCAGGCTTGCGTAAACCGGAGCATCCGGATTGCCAGTTGGGTTGTAGTCCAGCGCCAGCAGCACAGGGGCGCGGTCTGAGCCACGGCCAACGGTGTGGATACCGGCATAATTCTGCTCACGCAGGTCTTCGCCCTTGGTGATGCGGTAAGAAACGTGGTCGCAGGCGACATCGCACAGCAGGTCGACAGCGCGGGAAGCCAGCTGCTCCGGGCCAAGTTCTTCAGCCGGGGTGTTGATAGTATGGCGAACCCAATCGATAACTTTCAGGCGGTTATCCAGCTCTTTCTGCTCGGTTTCGCTCAGCACCGCCCAGTCGATTTTGCGGGTGCCTTTTGGGGCACGATAGCCCTGCCAGAACGCCCAGCTTTTCTCAACGTCCCAGCCTTCACCGGCCAGTTGGACGTGCTTCAGCCCCTGGCCGTCAATTTTGCGCGCCGCGCGCTGGATCAGACCGAGGTCGTCTTTGCCGGTCAGGTGTAGGGTAATGCCGTCATTATTGATGCTATACGTCGCCTTTTCGCCCCAGCGTGCGTCCGCTGGCTGCGTGGAAAGGGTGATTTTCATGGCTTCAGTCATTTTCCAATCCTTCATTATTCAGCACAGGCAAAATGCAAAAACGGGCCGCCCAAGGCAGCCCGTGTATCATTCAGCTTCATCTAACCAGACAAGTAAAATCGCTTCCAGTACTTTCTCGTTAGAAGCGTTCGGATCGTCATCAAACTCTTCCAGCTCGCAGATCCACTGGTGCATATCGGTGAAACGCACCGTCTTAGGATCGAGATCCGGGCGGCTGTCGTACAGCGCTTCGCCGATTTCACGGCTGTCGGTCCACTTCAGTCCCATGGCGGCTCCCGTTAGTGTTCGCGTGCGTGGTTGATAGTGTAACGCGGCATCTCAACCACCAGGTCTTCGTCGCTGACGCGAGCCTGGCAGCTCAGGCGGCTTTCCGGCTCCAGACCCCATGCTTTATCCAGCATATCGTCTTCGTCTTCGGTGCTTTCCGCGAGGGAATCAAAACCTTCACGCACTACGCAGTGGCAAGTGGTGCAGGCGCAGGACTTCTCACAGGCGTGTTCAATCTCAATACCGTTGCGCAGCGCAACGTCGAGAATAGTTTCACCTTGCTTCGCTTCCAGAACTGCGCCATCCGGACACAGGTCCTGATGAGGCAGAAAAACAATCTTTGGCATATTAAACCTCGTCCACGGAATGGCCGGTCAGCGCTTTACGGATCGACTGATCCATACGACGTGCAGCGAATTCCTGGGTTTGCTTGTCTACGTTTTTGATTTCATTTTGAATAGCGTCGGCATCTTCGCCTGCGGCGGCAGCGCTTAACGCGGCCATCGCGGCATCAATGTCGGCACGCTCTGCGGCGCTTAGCAGCGCGGCATCCGCCGTCAACGCGCTGGTCAAACTCTCCAGCACACGGGCAGCTTCGACTTTTTGCTCGGCCAGCATGCGTGCCTGCACGTCATGCTCGGCGTAACTCATGGAGTCCTGAATCATACTGGCAATTTCGCCATCGCTCAGGCCATAAGACGGTTTCACCTGGATTGAAGATTCAACCCCGGTGGATTTTTCCATCGCCGTCACGCTCAGCAGGCCATCGGCGTCTACCTGGAAGGTGACGCGAATGTGTGCTCCGCCCGCGGACATTGCCGGGATCCCGCGCAGCGTAAAGCGCGCCAGAGAACGGCAGTCCTGAACGAGTTCACGCTCGCCCTGCAGCACGTGGATAGCCATCGCTGTCTGGCCGTCTTTGAAGGTGGTGAATTCCTGCGCGCGGGCCACCGGAATAGTGGTGTTACGCGGGATAACCTTCTCGACCAGGCCGCCCATTGTTTCCAGACCAAGGGACAGTGGGATGACGTCCAGCAGCAGCATTTCGCTGTCCGGCTTATTGCCCACCAGAATGTCAGCCTGAATGGCCGCGCCGATGGCAACAACTTTATCCGGATCGATAGAGGTCAACGGCGTGCGGCCAAAGAATTCGCCTACGCGCTCGCGCACCAGCGGTACGCGGGTTGAGCCGCCGACCATCACCACTTCCAGCACGTCTTCTGCTTCCACGCCCGCGTCTTTTAACGCGCGACGGCAGGACAGCAGCGTCCGTTTAACCAGAGAAGAGATAAGCTCGTTGAATTGCTCACGGGTGACTTCGCCCTGCCAGCCTGCCACTTCTACACTGGCGGTGGCAGCATCGCTGAGCGCGATTTTGGCGGCGATGGCGGCGTCCAGAAGCTGGCGCTGCACGCGGTCGTCGCTACGGTCGGCAATCCCGGCCTGCTCTCGCAGCCAGTCGGCCAGCAGATGGTCGAAATCATCGCCGCCCAGCGCGGAATCACCGCCGGTGGCCAGCACTTCAAACACACCGCGGCTCAGGCGCAAGATGGAGATATCAAACGTCCCACCGCCCAAATCGTACACGGCAATTACGCCTTCTTTGCCGGAATCCAGGCCGTAGGCAATCGCTGCGGCAGTAGGTTCGTTCAGCAAACGAAGAACGTGCAGCCCGGCGAGGCGAGCTGCGTCTTTGGTGCCCTGACGCTGCGCATCGTCAAAATAGGCTGGCACCGTGATCACCACGCCATCCAGTTCCCCTTCCAGGGTTTCGCTGGCTCGCGCGGAGAGCGTTTTCAGGATGTCGGCGGAGATACGCACCGGGTTAAGCAAACCGGCAGGCGTGTCAATCATCGGCAGGCCGTTTTCACTGGCCTGCAGGCGATACGGGAGATGAGGATAACGGGTCTGGATGTCCGCCAGAGAGCGGCCCATCATGCGTTTTACTGAGCTAATGGTATTCGCGGGATCCTGCGCGGCAAGCGCACGAGCATCAAAACCAACGATATGCTCTTGCTGCCGATAATGCACCACTGAAGGCAGCAGGTGACGGCCTTCATGGTCGGCAAGGGTTTCGGCCTGGCCGCTGCGAACGGTAGCCACCAGTGAGTTGGTGGTACCAAGGTCGATGCCCGCGGCCAGCCTGCGCTGGTGCGGTGCAGCCATCATGCCAGGCTCACTAATTTGTAATAAGGCCATGTATCGCTTCCAAAAATCGGGCCTGAGTTCAGGCGTTAAAAGTCGAGCAGCTTTTCTTCTAGTTGTTCAATTTGGCTCTGTAATTTGTCGAGGAAACGCAGCTTGCGCACGGTGTCCGCCGCCTGTTCCCACTGCTGGTCATCCAGCTGCTGTACCATCTGCGCGCTGCGGTTTTTCACCATCGTTTTTACGCGCGAGGCAAAGCTTTCAAGCTTGTCGCTGTCTTTCGCCTGCTCGATATCGTCCAGCTCTTCGCGCAGCTCCAGCTGTTCCATCAGGAACGCGGTGTCGCGCACAGTGTGCTGTTCATTAGCAAGGTCGAAACCGTTCAGGGACAGGATATATTCGGCGCGGGCAAGCGGGTGACGCAGCGTCTGCCAGGCCTGGTTGATGGTGGCGGACTGGCTCACGGCCAGAAGCTGTTCTGCCTGAGGGCGACTGGCGTATTTGTCCGGATGGAACTGGCGCTGCAGCTCCTGGTAACGGCTGGCCAGTTGCTCGGTGTTCAGGGTGTAGCCTGGCGTCAGCCCAAACAGGGTAAAATAATCCATAACAGACTCGGGTTCAGGTCAGGTAAGTGCTGTGTGGTAAAGCAAAATCCCCACGGACCAGAGCCAGTGGGGAATTGCGCGGGATCAGACGTGGAAGCTTTCGCCGCAGCCACACTCATCCTTCACGTTCGGGTTAGTGAACTTAAACCCTTCGTTAAGGCCTTCTTTGACGAAGTCGAGCTCGGTCCCGTTTAAGAATTGCAGGCTTTTACCATCGACAACCACCTTCACGCCTTTGTCTTCGAACACGGTGTCATCCGCCATCGGTTCATCAACAAATTCGAGAACATAAGCCATCCCAGAGCAGCCTGATGTGCGCACGCCCAGACGCAGACCAAACCCTTTTCCGCGGTTGGTCAGGAAGGCACTTACACGGGCAGCGGCGCTGTCGCTAAGGGTAATCGACATACAACAACCTCAATCAGATATTTAACTCGTCATACTTCGAGCCGCTGCCGGGCAGCAAGCTCGAATTAGTTAGAGTTATTTTGTTTCACGTTTGCTTTTGTAATCCGCGATAGCCGCTTTAATAGCGTCTTCAGCCAGGATTGAGCAGTGAATTTTCACCGGCGGCAGTTCGAGTTCGTCTGCGATATCGGTGTTTTTGATCGCCTGCGCTTCGTCCAGGGACTTGCCCTTCACCCACTCGGTTACCAGCGAGCTGGAGGCAATCGCCGAGCCGCAGCCGTAGGTTTTGAAACGCGCGTCTTCAATGATACCGTCATTGTTGACTTTGATCTGCAACTTCATCACGTCGCCACAGGCCGGTGCACCCACCATGCCGGAACCTACGCTGTCGTCGCTGTTGTCGAAAGAGCCAACGTTGCGTGGGTTTTCGTAGTGATCAATTACTTTTTCGCTGTAAGCCATTTTTACTTCTCCAGAATCTGAAATCGACGTCCTGACGAACGATCAGTGATGAGCCCATTCGATGGAATTAAGATCCACGCCCTGTTTGAACATTTCCCACAGCGGAGAAAGGTCGCGCAGACGGCCAATGGATTTACGTACCAGCTCGATGGTGTAATCGATCTCTTCTTCAGTGGTAAAACGACCCAGAGAGAAACGGATAGAGCTGTGTGCCAGTTCATCGCTCATGCCCAGCGCGCGCAGCACGTAGGATGGCTCGAGGCTAGCGGAAGTACAGGCTGAGCCTGAAGAGACCGCGAGGTCTTTCAGCGCCATGATCAGCGACTCGCCTTCAACATAGTTAAAGCTGACGTTGAGGATGTTTGGCGCGCCGTGCTCCAGGTCACCGTTCAGGTAAACTTCTTCCATATCTTTCACGCCGTTCCATAGACGGTTACGCAGCGTGCGCAGACGGGCCATTTCGGTCTCCATCTCTTCTTTTGCGATACGGTAAGCTTCGCCCATGCCGACGATCTGGTGCACAGGCAGCGTACCGGAACGCATGCCGCGCTCGTGACCACCGCCGTGAACCTGCGCTTCGATACGGATACGCGGTTTGCGACGCACGTAAAGCGCACCGATACCTTTCGGCCCGTAAATTTTGTGGCCAGAGAAGGACATCAGGTCAACTTTCAGCTGGCTCAGGTCGATAGGCAGTTTGCCCACGCTCTGGGTAGCATCAACGTGGAAGATAATGCCACGGGAACGGCACATTTCGCCGATAGCCGCGATATCCTGCACCACGCCGATTTCGTTGTTCACGTGCATGATGGACACCAGAATAGTGTCTTCACGCATAGCGGCTTCCAGCTGCTTCAGGTCAACGATACCGTTGCTCTGTGGCGCCAGATAAGTCACTTCAAACCCTTCACGCTCCAGCTGGCGACAGGTGTCCAGCACGGCTTTGTGTTCGGTTTTGGCGGTGATGATGTGCTTGCCTTTCTTCTGGTAGAAGTTAGCCGCACCTTTGATGGCCAGGTTGTCTGACTCGGTCGCACCGGAGGTGAAGACGATTTCACGCGGGTCCGCGCCAACCAGTTCAGCGATTTGGTTACGGGCAATATCAACAGCTTCTTCAGCCTGCCAGCCAAAACGGTGGGAACGAGAGGCCGGGTTACCGAAGGTGCCGTCCATCGTTAAAAACTGCATCATCTTCTCAGCAACACGCGGATCTACCGGCGTGGTTGCGGAGTAGTCGAGGTAAATCGGTAATTTCATTGCTCTTAAGCTCCGTACATCACTTCAATGCGAAGAATCAGGCTTAAAATATGTTGCCGTTATAGACAGGGAGCACCGCTCCCCGAACCTGATTCTAAAATTCTTGTTCTTCTGCTTATGCGCGCAGTTTGACGTCAATAGCGTCCTGAGAACGGGTGCTACGATGATTTTCACTATGTTGACGGTCGGACACGTCCAGCACTTCCTGGTTGTTAACCAGTTCACCCAGGGTGATGTTGTTCAGGAAGCCGGTCAGGCGATCGCTCAGGTCGCGCCACAGCGCGTGAGTCAGGCACTTATCGCCGCCCTGGCAGCCGCCTTTACCCTGGCAACGGGTGGCGTCTACGGACTCATCAACGGCGCTGATCACTTCGCCCACGGCAATGCTGCTCGCGTCTTTACCTAACAGATAACCACCGCCAGGACCGCGTACGCTGGCCACCAGGCCATTTTTACGCAGGCGGGAGAACAGCTGCTCCAGGTAGGAGAGTGAAATCCCCTGACGTTCAGAAATATCAGCCAACGGAACCGGGCCCGATTCAGAGTTCAGCGCAACGTCAAGCATCGCGGTTACGGCATAGCGCCCTTTTGATGTCAGTCTCATGTCTTACTTAACCTCAAATAGCCCCTCGAGCCGGGGGTTTTTAAAAGTGTGATTGTCACATAGCAGGAGGCAAGTCTGACATTCCTGAGTAAAATGGTCAACTATTTAACCTACCATTTTACTCAAGTATTATTGGCCCGATTTTTTCGGGTTTTCCAGCGATGCCAGCATGCCGCGCAGGATGTTTAATTCCTGACTTTCCGGGCGTGCGCGAGTAAACAGACGGCGCAGGCGATTCATCACCTGACCCGGATGGGTTGGGCGAATAAAGCCGCTTTCCTGCAGCGCTTTTTCGAGGTGCACATAGAAGCGCTCTAAGTCATCGACCAGAGGGTAAGGCGCATCTTCCTCTTCTTTAGGTGCCTCCGGCTGCTCTTGCGTGGCGAGCCAGGCAATGCGCACTTCATAGGCGAGGATCTGCACCGCCATGGCGAGGTTAAGGGAGCTGTATTCCGGGTTAGCCTGGATAGCAACGTGATAATGGCACTTCTGCAGCTCTTCGTTGGTCAGGCCCACGCGTTCGCGACCAAACACAATCGCCACCGGCGCGTGCTGCGCTTCGCTAATGCTTTTTAGACCGCATTCACGCGGGTCAAGCATCGGCCACGGCAGAGTCCGGGAGCGCGCGCTGGTGCCGACCACCAGGCTGCATCCTGCCAGCGCTTCATCAAGCGTATCGACGATGTGGGCATCGCCGATAACATCGCTGGCACCCGCCGCCAGGGCGATGGCCTGGGAGTCCGGTTTGACCAGTGGATTGACCAGCCAAAGGTTAGTTAAGCCCATGGTTTTCATAGCACGAGCCACGGAGCCCATGTTGCCGGTATGCGAAGTTTCGACCAGCACGATTCGTACGTTTTGCAGCATTATCATTCATAGCCTGGGAAGAATATCGCAATATCTTATCATATCCCTGAGACATATTCCGAACGCTCTGCTATACTTCGCCGCGTTTTCCGTTCTTTAACATCCAGCGAGAGAGACCGATGCATCCGATGCTCAACATCGCCGTGCGTGCTGCACGCAAGGCGGGTAATTTAATTGCCAAGAATTACGAAACTCCAGACGCGGTAGAAGCTAGCCAGAAAGGCAGCAATGACTTCGTGACCAACGTCGATAAAGACGCCGAACGTCTGATTATCGAAGTGATTCGTAAATCTTACCCAAAACACACCATCATCACCGAAGAGTCCGGTGAACTGGCTGGGGAAGATCAGGATGTGCAATGGGTTATCGATCCGCTGGATGGCACCACCAACTTCATCAAACGTCTGCCGCATTTCTCCGTTTCTATCGCTGTTCGTATCAAAGGCCGCACCGAAGTCGCGGTAGTTTACGATCCAATGCGTAACGAACTGTTCAGCGCCGTTCGCGGCCAGGGCGCCCAGCTTAACGGCTACCGCCTGCGCGGCAGCAACGCTCGCGACCTGGACGGTACCGTTCTGGCGACCGGCTTCCCGTTCAAAGTGAAGCAGCACGCGACCCCTTATATCAACATCGTTGGCAAACTGTTCACCCAGTGTGCAGACTTCCGTCGCACCGGTTCCGCTGCGCTGGACCTGGCCTACGTTGCCGCTGGCCGCGTGGACGGTTTCTTCGAGATTGGCCTGAAGCCATGGGATTTCGCCGCAGGTGAACTGCTGGCGCGTGAATCCGGCAGCATCGTGTGTGATTTCACCGGCGGCCATAACTACCTGACGACCGGGAACATCGTCGCCGGTAACCCACGCGTTGTGAAAGCCATGCTGGCAACCATGCGTGATGAATTGAGCGAAGCGCTGAAGCGCTAAGCTTTTTTGCCTGACCTTCTTTAATAAAGAAGAGGCAAAAACAAAAATCCCCTCAGCTTTACGGCGAGGGGATTTTTTTATGTCCGTATTTAGCTGTCCGTTCAGAAAGGCCGAATACCTCTCGCCATCGGCTGCGCGCTTAGCCACATAATCAGCGCGGCCACGACCAGAATAATTCCCCCCGCCAGCGCAAGCGTTGACCAGCCAACCTGCCGCCACAGTGCCGGGGCCCGATTCCCGCTTAAGCGAACCGCCAGCGTTCTAAAGCTATGTACCAGCAGCGCCAGGCCGGAAATGGTGATTGAGGTGCCCGCCGCCATCGCCAGCGCAGACAGCACGCCCCAGCTAAAGACGCCAATCACCTTGCTGAACAGCAGTACCATAATCGCGCCAGAACAAGGGCGCATGCCCATAGACAGAACAATCATCAGCCTGGCTCGCCAGTCGCTTCCCGCTGCCAGTTGTTTTTCGTCCGGGACGTGCTGATGCCCGCAGCCGCAGTGAGCATCATGTACATGATGCGGCGTAAACGAGGTGAATTTAGGTTTGCGCCGCAGTTGAACCCGTAAACGCCCCAGCGCCCGCCAGCTCAACAAAAGGCCCAGGCACCCGACAAGCAGGTAGCTGCCCTTCTCCATCCAATAACTGCTGAGATGAAGCTGGCGCGAGGGCAAAGCCAGGACGCCCAGCACCACGACGACCAGCGCAATAGCGACCAGCCCCTGCAATAAAGAGGCGGCAAAGGTCAAACCGAGACTGCTTTTAATTTTTGAGGGATGGGTCGCAAGCCAGGTGCTGATGACGATTTTGCCGTGCCCCGGCCCCAACGCATGGAGCACGCCATAAACAAAACTGAAAGAGAGCAGCGATAAACCTGCGCGAGCGGGGTTATCCGCCACCTGACGCAGCAGCCCGCTGAGTTCCTGATTGATTGAACGCTGCCACACGGCGGAGCTAAGCAAGATTTGCGGCCAGTAAAGCCACAAAGCATAAAGCCCGGCGGCGGCAAGCAGGATAAACAGCGCCAGCGGCCACAGATGGCCCCAACGGCGGACGGGAGAAGAAGCAGTGATTATTGACATGCCAGCGTCACCTCCTGAGCAAACTGCTTCCCTAAATCCATGTCCTCCGGCGGAGCGTCAGCTTTATCCAGCGACTGCGCGAACAGCAGCGTCTCTTCGCTGGGTTTTGGCGTATGCACCGAAACTTTACAGCTTGAGGCCAGCTCCTGCGGCAGATGCACGTCCCCATCGTGGTCATAACTCATGTCGACAAAATAGGTCGGATCGAAGGTCGAGAAACGGTAAGTCTGCCCCTTGAGCGGCTGCGGATGCGCCAGCGGCAGAACAAACGTCAGCACCGCCTGATGATTGCTGCGGCTCAGGCCATATTCCGGCGGCAAATTGCCAAACTTCACCTTCTCTTTGTTATGCCAGAACTCGGTAAAGTAATGCTGGCCCAGCACGTTAGCCATCACCTCCGCCGCCAGCTTCTTCCATACGGTAGACCCTGGCTTTGCATCGCCGGCGTCATACAACAGATCTGCTGAAGTAATATCGTCCATCGTCCACTGCATTTTCAGCCCCGTCAGTTGTCCCTGATCCACCACCGGCGTGGTGACAATGGAGATAAAACTGTGGGGGTGCGCCTGCACGCTCGCCGCTGAAAGCCCTGCCAGCAGTATGGCTACTCCTTTCAGGCTGATTCTTTTGTCGCTCATGCTTCCCTCAAGATTTAAATTCTGTGAGCCAGCCGTAATTCCGTGATGAAAAACTAAAAAGGGCAATATATTGGCCGAAACCTTTAGCTATTCTTAACTTCTGACACCACATTGGGACAGCCAGATGATGACTTTACTGACGCCGCCACCCTCTGTGCTATCCAGTTCGCAGCGCCGCTGTCACCTGCTTCTGATGCTTTATCTCCCGGAGCAAATCGTCACGCCGGAGGTGATTGCCACCTTCAACGGCGTGGACCAGAGGCAAACCCTGCAAGATATAGCCGACACGGGCCATGAGATCCAGAGTTATCACCGTCTCTCCCTGACTCAGCAGCAGGACGGCAGCTACCGGATTGAAGGCACAGTCCTTGATCGCCGCCTGTGCCTGCTGCACTGGCTGCGACGCTCGCTGCGCCTTTGCCCGCAGTTTGTGCAACACCACTTTAGCCCGGCGCTAAAATCGCAGCTAAGCCAGCTGGGGCTTATCAAAGCGCTGTATGATGAAACCAACTTACGTGCGCTGGTTAATCTGTGTGGCCGCCGTTTAAAAAGACAGTACGACAGCCGGGACAGTCAGTTCCTGACGCTCTTTCTGCAGTATTGCCTGCACCAGCATCACTCCGGCAATGCGCCAGTGCTTACGCCGCAGCAGCGCGAATGGAGCCAGATGCGGCCTGAGTTTGTTGTCGCCCAGGAAATTGCCCGCCACTGGAAGCGCCGCGTCATGCAACCCGCAGATGTCGATGAACAACATTTCCTGGCCCTGCTCTTTCAACTGCTCAGGATCCCCGATCCGATTAATGACGAACACGAGCAGGATGCCCGCTTACACAACGAAATCGCGCGAATGATTGAGCGCTTCCGCCGCCAGGCCGGGCTTTCCTTTAGTGATGAACAAGGGCTCAGCGATCAGCTTTATATCCACCTCGCCCAGGCGCTGAACCGCTGCCACTTTAATATCGGCATCGACCACAGCCTGCCCGAAGAGATCACTCGTCTCTATCCGAGGCTGATGCGAACCTCACGAGAAGTGCTTGCGGATTTTGAACAGCATTACGGGATTCAGTTTTCAGACGCGGAAAGGGGCCTGGTTGCGGTGATTTTTGGTGCCTGGCTGATGCAGGAAAGTGACATTCAGGAAAAACAGGTGTTACTGCTGACCGCCGACGATCGGGAGCTGGAACAGAACATTGAGCAACAGCTGCGCGAGCTGACCCTGCTGCCGCTCAACATTAAGCACCTCGCGGTGCAGCAGTTCCAAAGCCAGGGCGCGCCGCGTGAAGTGGTGCTGGTCATTACGCCCTACGCGACCTCGCTGCCGCTGTTTTCACCCCCGCTCATTCACGCCACGCTGCCGCTGGGAGAGCACCAGCAGCAGCGTATCAAAGCGCTACTCGAAGCTTAGCTTTCCGCAACCGGGCTGACTGCGGCAACTTTTGGCCGCAGGAACAGCGCCGGGGCCGCGACCAATGCCATGACCCAGAACATTCCGCCCTGTAAATGCTGATAGAGGAAGCCGGAGAAAATCGTCATCACGGCGATACCGCCGCCCATCGCCACAGCGGAGTAAACGGCCTGCAGGCGGATCACCTCGCCGCCTTTGCGGGCAGAGATATAGCGCATCGCCGCCAGGTGGCAAACCGTGAAGCTGCCGCAGTGCAGGATCTGCGCCACAATCAGCCACGGAAGTTCGGTAGTGCTTGCCATCAGGCTCCAGCGAATAATGCCGGTCACGGTGGACAGCAGCAGCAAATCCCTGGCACTCCAGCGGCGGAACAATTTGTTGCTGAGGGCAAAGATAACGATTTCCGCCACCACGCCCAGCGACCATAAATAGCCCACAACGGATGCGGAATAACCTGCTCCCTGCCAGTAAATCGCACTAAAGCCGTAATAAGCCGCGTGTGCGCCCTGCAGCAGAGACACACAGGCCAGGAAACGCCAGGCGCTGATAATCAGCCCTTTCCAGGCGGGCCAGCCCGCCGAAGCCTGATGCCGGGTTTCGCCCTGCGGCATAATAGAAGGCCGCAGCATCATGCCAATCAGCATCGACGCCGCGCCAACGGTCAGCAGTACCAGAATAGCCTGATAGCTGAACTCGCTCACCAGCTTGCCGGTAATAGCTGAGCCGATAACAAACGCCAGCGATCCCCAGAGCCGCACCCGGCCATAATCCAGCGGCATTTGCCGCTGCCAGGTACCCGCCAGCGCATCGGTCAGCGGCACCAGCGGCGAGAAGAACAGGTTAAAGCCCACCATCGTCAGCAGTAGCCAGAGCGCAGCATGGCCCAGCCAGAAACCGGCGGCAAAAATTAAGGTGGCAAGGGCTAACAGACGTAAGGCAAAAACAAGGCGGGAAGGATCGGTCACTCGTGGGGCTAATAATAAACTGCCGAGGAAGCGGGCGATTAACCCTGAGCCTAACAGCAATCCTATTGTTTCGGGGGGAAGCCCGACGCCTTTGAGCCAGACGCTCCAGAACGGCAAAAACACGCCATAGCTAAAGAAGTAGGTAAAGTAACTGAGCGCCAGCCAGCGCGTGGAATGCAAAACCATGATCCCTCCCGTTTTGGAGGCGATAGTGTCGGGGATAGCCGGCTGGCATGCAAGCAAACATTAACAGCGTAATAACACACATCAAAATAATGGCTATTGCACGTTAGCTCACCTCAATTTCCATCTCCAGATGCGTAGTCTGGCCCGTTTCCAGCATAACCAACCCCGGCATTCCCGCCATGTTATGCGCGTTGACCGGATGCGTTTGCGGCTCAAGGCAGATAAACGGCTGGTTCTCGATGCGAAACGCCATCAGACACGCCGCCGGGCTGCGCAAACAAACGTTCATATCCGAATGCGTAATAACCGCCCTGCCGCTCCAGCCGGAATACCCTACGTTTAGCCACTCGTTCTCCGGCGTTTTAGTGCGTGAAAAATCCGTTTGCGGGCTGAACGTCCCTTCCCAGGCCAAAGGCAAGTGCTGCTCGCCTTCGGGCCAGTAGCCGCTGGCGGAAAACTGCACCCGGCTATCCGCCTCCAGAGCAAAATAGGGATGTAAACCCAGCCCGTAAATCATCGGTTTCTCGCCAATGTGCGTGAGTTCCAGCCGGATTAACAGCCTGTTGCCCGCCAGGCGATAAGTCAGATTTGCCAGATAGTGAAAACCACAGGGATGCTGGCTGCGCAGACTCAAGGTGACAGACTCAGCTTCGTGCTGCTTAACGTGCCAAAGCTTTTGCCAGCCATCCCCGTGCAGAAAAAAGTGCTCATCGACGGGGCTGTCTGGCAGCTGGATCCGCTTGCCGTGCAGATGGAAAGCGTTCCCGGCCACCCGATTAGCCAGCGGCAGCATCGGAAACAGCGCCGGGTTTGCCGGATGAAAAATCGGTTTTCCGTGCCTGAGAGATTCAAAGCTGATAACTGAGGCCCCTTGCGGGGCAACAGTCAACCTAAGAAAAGCATTTTGCAGGTGCAGGGCGTCCATTAGCGTAGCGCCTTTGCAGCCTGGGCGGGAGAAGCATTCACGCGGCCTTCAGCCAGTTGCTGCTCCAGCGCTTCAAGGCTCACGCCTTTGGTTTCCGGCACGAAGCGGCGCACGTAGATAAAGCCAGCGGCGCAGATAACACCGTACAACAGGAAGCTGCCGGATGCGCCCAGGCCTGCATTGAGCAGCGGGAAAGTGTAAGTCAGCAGGAAGCAGGCGACCCACAGCGCTAATGTCCCCAGCGACATCGCCAGGCCGCGAACGCGGTTCGGGAAGATTTCCGCCAGCAGCACCCAGGTTACCGGGGCCAGCGTCAGCGCATAGGTGGCGATTGCAGCCAGCACCAGAATCAACACCGGCAGACCCAGAATACCCAGACCATAGGCGGCACCAATCAGCGCATAGATAATCGTCAGCCCGGCGGCCCCAAACAGCATCAATTTGCGGCGGCCAATTTTGTCCACCAGCGGCAGTGCGGCAAGGGTAAACACCAGGTTAATCAGGCCGGTCGCCACGATTGATTTCAACGTGCTGTTAATGTCGAACCCGGCGGAGGCAAAAATCTCCTGCGCATAGTTGAAGATAACGTTAATCCCGCACCACTGCTGGAACACCGCCAGCACCATACCAATCACAATGATCGGGCGAACCTTCGGCGCCCAAAGGGCAGACCACGACACTTTTTGATTGTCTTTGCTTAACGTTTCCTGAATATCTTTCAGCGTTGCATCGGCATAGCTTTTACTGCCGATGCGGCTCAGCATTTGGTGAGCGCGTTCGTTTTTCCCGGCGCGCACCAGCCAGCGAGGTGACTCAGGCACAAAGAACATCAGGATCAAAAAAACCACCGCCGGGAAGGCTTCAAAGCCAAACATCCAGCGCCAGCCAACCTGCCCGTTCCAGCTGGCGCTGATTTCCTGCATCGTTGCCTGACTGGCGACCGGCTCGGCAATCATCAGGTTAATCAGCTGCGCCGCCAGCACCCCAACCACAATGGTAAGCTGGTTGACCGCCACAAAACGCCCGCGCTGTGCCGCCGGGCTGATTTCTGCGATATACATCGGGCTAAGCGCCGAAGCGAGGCCAATTCCCACCCCGCCGACAATGCGCCACACAACAAACATATCGAAGTTACTTGCCACTGCGGTGCCCCAGGCAGACGCGGTAAACATGATTGCGGCAAGAATAAGGGGAATTTTGCGGCCAAACTTGTCGGCACACCAGCCGGAGAGTATCGCCCCAATAATACATCCCACCAGGGCAGAGCTCATTGCCCACCCGGAAACGGCCGGGTCGGTAATAGAAAAATAGGCTTCGTAGAACGGTTTTGCCCCGCCGATAACCACCCAGTCATAACCAAACAACAGCCCGCCACAGGCGGCCACCAGACAGATGGTCCAGACGTAACCCATGCGTAGTTGCGATTGCACACGTTCCATGGTCGATCCTCATCTTGTATTTGTAGGGTAAGGGAGCGGGCGCTCATCGTCGCCCGCCAGTTATTGTTAAAGTACGCCGGTGCTAAGGGCCTGACGCAGCAGATGGGCTTTGTCATGAGCCGGATTAAGGGTTAATAACTCCTCCAACCGCTGGTTGAAGGAGGCGATATCCCCCAGGCCAAACCACCCAAGCGCTTCCACGAACAGGCAATGCTGCTGATGTTGTTTCCGCGGGTCGCCATTGAGCGCAATCAGGTCCGGCAGGGAAACGGCGAAGAAATCGGCCTCAACCCCGTCGTCACGGTGCGCCTGTGCCCAGTCAACAAAGGCTTTGAAGTGCTGGTGGGCCGCCTCAAGCTCTCCCAACTGCTTGAGGGCCATAGCCTGATAGAAGAGGTAGTCTACGGGTTGGTCGTTGTAGTAGCGCCCGGCCGCCAGGGAACTCCCGCCTTTCAACGCCTGCTGGAAGTAGGATTTAGCCAGTTCGCTACGCTGCTGAAGCTGCGCACAGCGGCCAAGCAGGAACCAGATATCGTTGTCGGTTTGCCCGACCAGGCGGCCTTCGCCGAGATTTTCCGGATAGCGCAGCGCCTGTTGTAACAACTCCTCCGCCTGGCCGTATTGGCCGGTAGCTATGCAGGCCAGGGCGCGGCGCTGTTGGCTGATAATGTACTGCCCCGTCACTTTGCCCTCGCCCCCCTCCCACGGGTGGAACTTGCGCTCGGCCAGCACTTTCGCGGCAGCGTCATGCTTACCGTGCTGGTTCCAAAGGCTCAGCAGCTCGGCGGTGAGATCGTCACGTTTTAGCGCGACGTCACGCTTCGTCTCCAGGCGGGCAAGACGTTCCTCCGGTGAGCGGCCGTTTTGCTTCAGCAGGAAGTCGAGTTCAAACAGGAAGCGCGCATTATCGGGTTCGAGATCCACCGCGCGCAGCAACAGCGTTTCAGCTCGCTGAACGTCCTGCTCTTTGTTCCAGGCATGAATCGCCAGCACGCGCTGCACGGAGGCAAACTCCGGCATCTGTTTAGCGCAGAATGCCCAGCAGGTCAGCGCTTCTGCATAACGACGTTTGCTGTACCAGAAGCAGCCCAGCAGATACTGTGCAAAACCATCCTGTGGGAGGCGCATCAGCATTTGCACTTCATCCAGGGTGTTAGGGAAGCGAACGCGGGCGGTAAACTGCTCCCGAGCCAGTACAAGATAGCTCTGTTGCCGCTGAGGGTCAGATTCCAGCGAGGCCTGCCACAGCAGCGGCATCGTTTCCTGCGCATTCAGGACGGAGAGCAGTTCACGCGCGGCATGCTCTGCCCCAAAGCTCATCAGCCAGCCGGCTAAAACGCTGGCGTTAGTGCCGCGCTGGCCTGTCACCTGCCGCAGCTTTTGCTTGTCATCTGCGTTCTGGGTGATCGCCCAGCGGGCATAGTGCAGGGCATAACTCAGCGGCCAGGCGGCAAGCTGTTGTTCAATCCACGCCAGCGCCTCAGCTTTTTCCCCTTGCTGAGACAGCGCCAGCGCTTTTAGCGCCATCGCAAGGTTATTAGAGGCGTTGAACTGCAGGCTTTGGGACACCAGCGTTAAAGCACGAGCGGTTTCGCCTTTGCGCATTGCCAGGCGGGCCAGGGCATAAAATGCCGCGTCCCGGCAGTTGCCGCTCCAGCTGGCCTTGTAGTAAGCATCGAAAGCGCCGTCGTAGTCCCCCAGGCGTTCTTTTGCTGAGCCAAGAAGCTGGCTGGCATCGCCGTTTTGCGGGTTTTTGTTCAGGCGATGGGCGCGCTGCAGCGCCGCGTCGGCATGCTCTTTGGCTTTTTGCCAGTTACCCCGGTTGAATTCGAGCGTGCCCAGGGCGACGTTACAGCGGGAGTCCAGCGGATCAATGTCCAGCGCACGCCGGTAGTAGTCGAAGGCTGAACGGCTGGCGTGCAGATACTGCTCCAGATGCTGGCCAATGAAATAAAGTTCGTCGCAGTTATCGATCTCTTCGGGCTTAGCCGGGGCCTGCGCCGCCTGTGGCAGAGGCAACTCTTCCGCGATGTGTTCCAGGTAGCTGAGCACCACTTCGCCTTGCGCATTGAGCAAACTCAGCGTGAGCCGCTGCGGCCAGTCGTCAGTCAACTGATGCTGCCAGGCTTCCGCCGGCTTCAGGCTGAGTGGCGCTTGCCACAGGACTACGCCGTCGCTTTCAAGGCGCAACGTCACTGCTTCAAGCGGGGAAATGGCGTAGAGGCCGAGTTCCAGCCTGCCCTGCTGACGCTCAAGCTTGATGGCCGCGTCGGTGCTGGCGTTTTGCAGCGTCCCCAGCTTGCTGTAAGGCAGGAAGTTTTGCACAAACACTTTTTCTTCAAACGGCGCCAGCCAGGTAAAGTCCGGCTGGTTGTCGGTGAACACACCGGTCATCAGCTCGATGTACGGGCCGTTGGTGTCGGTCAGGTTGCGATCCCAGGCCAGGCCAAAGTCGCAGTTGCCCCAGGTCCACTGCTTTTTGCCCGGTGATACATGGTGATCGGCAATGTGCAGCAGCCCGCCCTGTTCACCGTGGTGGTAGGCGCCAACAAAATCGTAATTCGACTTATCAGCCATGTAAGAGGTTGGCACCGGGATGTTTTTGTAGCGCGAGATATCCACGCCCGCGGAATAATCCACCTTGTAGTAGGTGCCGTGGGCAATCGGGAAGGCGGAAACGTCGCGTTTGCCGTGGTCAAACACCGCGGTCACGTCCGGCGGGAATACGCTCTGATGGTCGTCGCCGCCTTTCACTGCCGGGTTTGCCCACCACAGGAAGTGGCGCGGCGTGGCGTTGCCGTTAAAGACTTTGCCGGTAATTTCAATCAGCGCTTTTTCAGGGTAAAGAGTAAAGCCGGTCATCACCTGCAGACCGCGCATCGGTTCCACTTCACCCAGCCAGACGGTTTGCGCCCCGCTTTCGTGCTGCTGGAAAGTCACGTCCACTGGCAGAAAAGTGGTCGGGCGGTGGTGCTGCGGCCAGTTAAATTCGATCCCGCCGGAGATCCACGGCCCGATCAGGCCCACCAGCGCGGGTTTGACCACTTCGTTGTAGTACACGAAGTCGCGCTCCATTACTTTGTCCCAGGCGCGGTGAATACGCCCGCCCAGCTCCGGCAGCAGCATTACGCGAATAAAATCGTTTTCCAGCCAAACCGCCTGGTACTCGCGCATCTCACGTTTACCGGTCAGGGTGTCGATCACGCCATAGGGGTAAACCGCGCCGGAAGATCCCTGATAGACACGGTTTTCCAGGAACATCGGGTTTGGATCTTCTGCTCCGGTGGTCCAGGTCGGGAGTGAGATCGTTTCCTGCCAGACTTTAACGGCTCCGTACATAGCAACTCTCCAGTAAACAAATAACAGTGAATGGGGGATTGCCGACAGTTTGAAGCAGCTGATTATGATTTAATCGCTGAAAGCTCACGCAATACAGTTAATGAGGTTTAGTAAAAATGCAGGAGTCAGGTCTCAATAATCAGCGGGTACGCCAGCTCAACCGACAAACGCTGATGACGCTGGTATGGCGGCACAAGCAACTGAGTAAATCGCAGTTTGCCCGCTACACCGGGCTGTCCATTCCCGCCGTCAGCAACATCCTTGAGGAGCTGGTCGATGAGGGTAAACTCAGCCATTCCAGCGAAAATCTCAGCAGCCGGGGGCTGAACAGCGGCAGCTACCAGATCCCGCCTGAAGGGGATTACATCCTCTGTATGAACGTCACCCCCACCAGCATTGAGAGCCAGCTGTGCAACGCCCAGCTTTCGCCGATAGCCGACTTTGAACGCCGTGCTATTGTGGCCCCTTCTCCGCAGGCGTTGCTGTCGGCCATTGAAGCTGTCTGGCAGCAGCAGCGAAAAAGCTGGCCGAAAAAAACCATCAACCTCGCATTGGGTATACATGGGCAGGTCGATCCCGTAACCGGCGTGTCGCAAACCATGCCGCAGGCGCCATGGCGGGAAGCGGTGGAAATTAAATACCTGCTGGAAGAGAAGCTGAACGTCGAAGTCCGGCTGGATAACGACTGCGTGATGCTGGCCCTGGCGGAGAAGTGGCAAAACAACGGCAATCGGGAAGATTTCTGCGTGCTTAACGTGGATTACGGCATCGGCTCTTCGTTTGTGATCAACGGGCAAATCTATCGAGGCAGTCTGTACGGCAGCGGGCAAATTGGCCACACCATCGTCAACCCGGACGGCATGGCCTGCGACTGCGGGCGCTATGGCTGCCTGGAAACCGTGGCTTCGCTCAGCGCGCTGAAAAAACACGCCCGTATCTGGCTCAAAACGCACCCGGAGGCGCAGCAGAACGATCCGGAAAAGCTCACTTCCCGGCAACTGGTTCAGGCATTACATGCCGGGGATGAGAGAGTTGCCCGCTGGGTAGAAGATTCGGCCAATGCGATTGGGCTTAGCCTGTATAACTTCCTTAATATTCTCAATATTAACCAGATCTGGTTCTATGGCCGCAGCTGCGAGTTTGGCGAAAACTGGCTAAACGCGATTAAACAGCGGATTGGCTTTAATCCGTTCGACCACGGCGATGGCCTGCAGAGTCACGCCACGCAAATAAACTTCGGCCAGCTCACCCGCGCCCAGCAGGTGATGGGGATAGGCTATTTATATGCCGAGACTGCACTGATGGAATAACGATATGGCGTCGGGCGTCATCAATAAAAAACATTCATTAACACAAACAACGTGGTAGAGGCGCAGCGGCAATGGCAGGCTCGGATGTTGTGTATTAACTTTAAATTGAGTCCACTACAGGCGAGCCCGCTATGAACACACTACGCTATTTCGATTTTGGTCAATCTCGTGCCCTGATCCTGCTTATTGCCCGTATTGCGTTGATTCTGCTGTTCATTATTTTCGGCTTGCCGAAGATCAGCGGATTCAGCGGCACCGTGGCGTATATGGAACATCTTGGCACCCCACTGCCTACGCTTGCCGCCGCGATTGCGGTGTTTATGGAAGTTGTTGCTGCGATCCTGGTCATCATCGGGTTCTTTACCCGTCCGCTGGCCATTTTGTTTGTGTTTTATACCCTCGGCACGGCACTTATCGGCCACCATTACTGGAGTATGACCGGGGACGCCGTGATGCCTAACATGATTAACTTCTATAAAAACATCAGCATAGCTGGCGGGTTCCTGCTGCTGGCGGTCACCGGCCCTGGCGCGATATCCGTCGACAAGCGCTAAATTCCTTCCTCATTCAAAGGCCGCGTATGCGGCCTTTTTCATTCGTTTCCCGCCCATTTTGCTTGATACGCTTCAGCTCACAATTTCGTAACATTTTTTTGCTGGCTGACGGCCTCTTTGGTGCCCCAAACATCCTTTGAACGGCAAATTGTTTATAAATTGTTATTTATATGTTTCATTTTTGACCATCAATTAACACTACCCTGTCCGTCCAGTCTGAAAAAACATCATATATTTAACCGTTTTTTAACCAAATAAGATCTAAAAATAAACAATTATGGGCGTGCATCACATTTAGAAAAACTGCGATTCATTCCCTCTTCCCTTCGTTGCTAGTCTCCTCTCCGTGACATGCCTCAGTCCCTAATAAAAAAGGTACACCTATGAAATTCAAACTCGCATTACTCAGTGCAACCCTGATTTCTGCATGCATGTTGTCCGGTACGGCCGTTGCGGCGGATAAGTATGAAATCGCAGTGGTGGCGAAAGTCACCGGGATCCCATGGTTTAACCGTATGGAAACCGGCGTCAACGAAGCCGCAAAAAAACTCAACGTGAATGCTTACCAGACCGGGGCTTCAACGCCCGATCCGGCTCAGCAGGTGAAGGTGATTGAGGATCTGATCGCCAAGAAAGTGAACGCCATTATCGTGGTGCCTAACGATGCCAAAGTACTGGAGCCGGTGCTGAAAAAAGCGCGCGATCAGGGCATCGTGGTGCTGACGCATGAATCCCCTGATCAGCAGATCGGCCAGTGGGATATCGAAACCATCGACAGCGAAAAATATGCTCAGGCCAACATGGACGAGCTGGCGAAAGACATGGGCGGCAAAGGCGGCTATGCGATTTACGTCGGGTCGCTGACCGTGCCGCTGCACAACGCCTGGGCGGATTCCGCCATTAAATACCAGAAAGAAAAATACCCGGATATGTTTGAGGTAACTTCGCGCCTGCCAGTCGCAGAGAGCATCGACAAATCCTATTCCACCACGCTTGATCTGATGAAAACGTATCCGCAGATGAAAGGCGTGATTGGCTTTGGTTCCCTCGGCCCAATCGGTGCGGGCCAGGCGGTGCAGAAGAAACGCGCGAAGGACAAACTGGCGGTTGTCGGCATTGCCATGCCGGGCCAGGCGGCACCTTACCTGATGCGCGGCGACATTAAAAAAGCGCTGCTTTGGGATCCTAAAGACGCAGGTTACGCGCTGGTTACCGTGGCCGATCAGCTGCTGCAGGGCAAAGCCGTGACCAAAGACCTGACCATTGACGGTCTGGGCAAAGCCGATGTCGACATGGATAAGAAAGTGATCCGCTTTAACAAGATCCTCGAAGTCACCAAAGATAACGCTCAGTCACTCGGTTTCTAAGGCACTCCGCCAACACCAGGGAAACCGGAATGCCGGTCAGCCGGCCGGCATTCTCCAACAAGATTATTTTGTGGCGCCCACGTCGGGCGCCGGCAGGGGCATTACCCATGACCGACACATCCGCATTTATCACTCTTGAGAATATCAGCAAGCAATTCCCGGGCGTGCGGGCGCTGGATAACGTCAATCTGACGCTCAGAAAAGGCGAAGTTCATTGCCTGGCCGGGCAAAACGGCTGCGGTAAAAGCACGATCATCAAAGTGATTTCCGGCGTCTATCACCCGGAAAAAGGGGCGCAAATCGCCCTCGACGGCAAACTGTTTCACAACCTGACGCCCACGCTTTCCGCCCATTACGGCATCCAGGTGATCTACCAGGATCTGTCGCTGTTCCCCAATTTCAGCGTGGCCGAGAATATCGCCGTGCACCGCTACCAGCCCGGCGGGAGCCTGTGGGTTAACCGCAGCGCGATGAAAGCTCAGGCGCTGGCGGCCATGCAGCGCATTGGCGTCACGCTCGACCCGGACAAAAAAGTCGAAAAACTCTCGATAGCCGATCGCCAGCTGGTAGCTATTTGCCGCGCCATTGCCGCCGACGCCCGGCTAGTCATTATGGACGAACCCACGGCGTCGCTTACCCGCCAGGAGGTGAACGGCCTGCTCCGGGTGGTGAATGAACTCAAAGCGGACGGGATTTGCGTGGTGTTTGTCAGCCACCGCCTGGATGAAGTGATGGAAGTCGCCGACCGCATTAGCGTGATGCGCGACGGGAAGCTGGTCGGCACCTGGCAGGCCAGCGAGCTGGACAGCAACGAGCTTGCTTTCCTGATGACCGGGCAACGCTTCCACTACAGCCCGCTACCGGAAAAGCCGCCGGTAGAAAAACAGCCGATGCTGGAGCTGCGTGGACTCAGCCGCAAAGGCAAATACCACAACATCAATCTATCACTGCGCAGCGGAGAGATTGTTTCCATCGTGGGCCTGCTCGGATCGGGCCGCACCGAATTGTGCATGAGCCTGTTCGGCATGACGCAGCCGCAAAGCGGTGAAATGCTGATCGACGGCGTGCCGGTGACGTTTCGCAATAACCACGATGCGATCAAACACGGCATCGGCTATGTGTCTGAAGATCGCCTGACTCAAGGCCTGATCATGGAGCAGTCGATCTACGACAACACGATTGTCACGGTCTTCGACAAGCTTCATACCCGCAGCGGCCTGCTCGATCACGCCAAAGCCCGCAACCTGGTGGCCGATCTTATTCGTGAGCTAAACATCAAAGTCTCCGATGCCGGGCTGCCGGTAAAAACCCTTTCTGGCGGCAACGCCCAAAGGATTGCCATCGCCAAATGGGTGGCGACTAACCCACAAATATTGATCCTCGACTCACCCACGGTGGGCGTGGATATCGCCAACAAAGAAGGCATTTACCAAATCGCCCGTTCTCTGGCGGAACAGGGGCTGGCGGTACTGATGATTTGCGATGAAATCCCTGAGGCGTATTACAACAGCCACCGCGTGCTGGTGATGCGTCGGGGTGAACTGGTCGCAGAGTTTAATCCTCATCGCAGTAGCGAGCAGGACATTGCTGAGGTGGTCAATGAATAACCCTCGTCTTTCCCGCCTGGCCGGGCAACATGAATTCTGGCTGGGTCTTCTGGTGGTGGCGCTGGCCGTTGGCCTGAGCATCAGCACCGATGAGTTTTTGTCCCTCGGTAACCTGACGGACGTTGCCACCAGCTACGCCATTCTCGGCATTCTGGCCTGCGGGCTGTTCGTCGTGCTTATTTCCGGGGGAATTGATATTTCGTTCCCGGCGATGACCGCCATTGCCCAGTACGTAATGGCAAGCTGGGTGATCGCCCACGGCGGTAATTTTGCGCTGGCGTTGGTGATTTCGATTGCCGTCGGACTGCTGCTCGGGCTTATCAACGGCTTCCTGGTTTACTGGCTGCGGGTCCCGGCGATTATCATCACCATTGCCACCCTCAACGTTTACTACGGCCTGTTGGTTTATCTCACCAAAGGTACCTGGCTGTACGGTTTCCCGGACTGGTTTATGAACGGCATTAACTGGTTCTCTTTCACCGCCAAAGACGGTTACCAGTACGGACTGACTCTGCCGCTGCTGTGCCTGGCCGCGGTGATTATCTTTACCGCCGTGCTGATGAACTACACACGCCTTGGCCGCCAGATTTATGCCATGGGTGGCAACCGCGAGGCGGCGTCCCGTCTGGGGATGAACCTGCTTAAGCTGCACTTCTATGTCTACGGCTATATGGGCATTCTGGCGGGTATTGCCGCCGTCGTTCAGGCACAGATCACCCAGTCTGTCGCGCCAAACTCGCTGCTGGGCTTTGAGCTAACGGTTCTGGCTGCAGTGGTACTCGGCGGGACAAGCATGAGCGGCGGGCGCGGGACGCTCACCGGCACGCTGCTCGGGGTTATCCTGCTGGCATTCTTACAAAATGGCCTGACGCTACTCAGCGTGTCCTCCTACTGGCACGCCGTGTTCAGCGGCGTGATTATCCTGGTCAGCATCAGCGCCACGGCCTGGAATGAAAAACGCAAACTCGCAAGGGAGCTTTGAGATGAAAACCTTCGCCAGATTTTTACCCGGTGATGCCATCATCCGGCTGCAGTGCGTGATTATTGTGGTGGTTGCCGTGGCATTTTCGCTGCTGCTGGGCGGGCGCTTCTTTAGCCTCGCCAACTTCCAGTCCATCGGCTCTCAGTTACCTATTCTTGGCATGCTGGCGCTGGGCATGGGGATGACGATGCTGACCGGCGGGATCAACCTGTCGATCATTGCCGGGGCGAACGCCTGTTCGCTGGTGATGGCGGCCATTATCGTCAGCCACCCGGATAACCCGCTGTTCTTCGCGCTGGCGCTGCTGGCGGGTATTGCCGTGGCGGTGGCTATCGGCACGCTAAACGGCGCGCTGGTCGCCTGGGTCGGCGTTTCGCCTATTCTGGCTACGCTCGGCACCATGACGCTGATTTCCGGCCTCAATATTTTGCTGTCCAACGGCACGGTGATTTCCGGCTTCCCCGCGGCGATTCAGTACCTGGGCAACGCCACATTGCTTGGCATTCCGGTTGCGCTGCTTTTGTTCCTGCTGGTTGCCGTTCTGCTCTGGGTATTGCTGGAGCACACCACGCTGGGGCGCAGCCTGTATCTGGTTGGCTCCAACGAACAGGCCACTCGCTACAGCGGCGTTAACACCGTGCGGGTGCAGATATCGGTATACGTGATTTCCGCCCTGCTCGGCTGGGTGGCGGCCATTCTGATGATGGCCAAGTTTAACTCCGCCAAAGCCGGGTACGGTGAGTCTTACCTGCTGGTCACCATTCTTGCCTCGGTGCTGGGCGGCATAAACCCGGACGGCGGCTTTGGCCGCATTATCGGCCTGGTGCTGGCGCTCATCGTGCTGCAAATGCTGGAAAGCGGCTTTAATTTGCTGGGGATCAGCAGTTATCTGACCATGGCGCTCTGGGGCGCGGTGCTGATCCTCTTTATTGCATTACAGAATCGTAAAGCCTGAGTTCAGGAGAATCATTATGGCGAGTTACTTCATTGGGGTGGATGTAGGGACGGGAAGCGCCCGCGCGGGCGTCTTTGACCTGAATGGCAGAATGGTCGGCGAGGCAAGCCGGGCGATTGAGATTTACCGCCCTCAGGCGGACTTCGTTGAGCAATCCTCGGACAATATCTGGCAGGCGGTTTGCAACGCGGTGCGGGATGCGGTTAACCAGGCCGACATTAATCCGATTCAGGTAAAAGGGCTGGGATTCGACGCCACCTGTTCCCTGGTGGTGCTGGATAAAGAAGGCAAGCCGCTGACCATCAGCCCTTCTGGGCGCAGCGAACAAAACATCATTGTGTGGATGGATCACCGCGCCATCACCCAGGCCGACAGAATTAACGCCCTGCACCACCGCGTGCTGGACTACGTGGGCGGGATTATTTCCCCGGAAATGCAGACGCCAAAATTGCTGTGGCTTAAACAGCACATGCCGAATACCTGGTCGAACGCGGGCTACTATTTTGACCTGCCGGACTTCCTGACCTGGCGCGCCACCGGGGATGATACCCGCTCACTCTGTTCCACCGTTTGTAAATGGACCTACATGGGCCACGAAGACAAATGGGACAGCAGTTATTTCCGCCAGATTGGGCTGGAAGATTTGCTGGAGCACGATGCAGAAAAAATTGGCCGCTATGTGAAAACCATGGGCGAGCCTCTGGGCCACGGCCTGACGCAGCGCGCCGCAAGCGAGATGGGACTGATTGCCGGCACCGCCGTCAGCGTCTCGATTATTGATGCCCATGCCGGCACGCTCGGTACGCTCGGCGCCTGCGGTGTTTCAGGCGAAGTGGCAGATTTTGACCGCCGCGTGGCGCTCATCGGCGGCACTTCTACCGGGCATATGGCCATTTCAAAAGAAGCGCGCTTTATTAACGGCATTTGGGGGCCTTATTACTCCGCCGTGCTGCCGGGCTACTGGCTAAACGAAGGCGGCCAGTCGGCCACCGGGGCGCTTATCGACCATATTATTCAGTCTCACCCTTGCTATGAGACGCTGCTTGCCCAGGCGAAAACTCAGGGGCAAACCATTTATGAACTGCTGAACGCCCTGCTGCGTAAAATGGCCGGGGAGCCGGAAAACATCGCCTTCCTGACGAAGGATATGCACATCCTGCCCTACTTCCACGGCAACCGTTCCCCGCGCGCCAATCCGACGCTAACCGGTGTCATCAGCGGGCTGAAGCTTTCCCGCACGCCGGAAGATATGGCGCTGCAGTACCTGGCGACGATTCAGGCTATCGCGCTTGGTACCCGCCATATTATCGAAACCATGAACCACAGCGGCTACACCATCGACACCATCATGGCGAGCGGCGGCGGCACCAAAAACCCAATTTTCGTTCAGGAACACGCCAACGCCACCGGCTGCGCGATGTTGCTGCCGGAAGAGAGCGAGGCGATGCTGCTGGGCAGCGCGATGATGGGCACGGTGGCGGCGGGCGTGTTTGACTCCTTCCCGGAAGCGATGTCGGTCATGAGCCGCATTGGCAAAACGGTCACACCGCAGACTAACCGCATCAAGCAGTACTACGACCGCAAATACAAAGTGTTCCACGAGATGTACCTCGACCACATGAAATACCGCCAGCTGATGCAGGAGGAAGCATGAGTGCCTCCTGGCAGCAGGCCGTAAACGCATGGGAAACCTGTAGTCGCGAACTTGCAGCTCTGGAACAGCACTTGAGCGAGCCGCAGTGGCTCGCCTTGCTGGCCGAACTGAGAAACTGCAAAGGCAAGATTGTGGTCACCGGCGTCGGCACTTCCGGCATCGCCGCGAGGAAAATTGCCCATATGCTGGCCTGCGTCGAACACCCGGCCATTTATCTCAGCGCGACGGACGCGGCGCATGGCGATCTGGGCTTTTTACGTGCGGACGATCTGATGATCATGCTTTCCCGGGGTGGGAATTCCGACGAACTGACGCGCCTGTTGCCGGGCATCGCGGCCAGAAACGTCCCGCTCATTAGCGTGACCGAAAACCCGGATTCGGCCATCGCCCAGTCGGCAAGGTTGGTGATTTCTACCGGCGTGAAGCAGGAAATGGATCCGCTGAATATGCTGGCGACCACGTCGATAATCCTGGCGCTGGCGATTTTTGATGCCGCCTGCGCCTGCCTGATGAGCGAGAGCGGTTATTCGAAAGAGACGCTGCTCGCCGTTCATCCCGGTGGGGATGTCGGGCTGACGTTAAGCCAGCAGAAATAAAAAAGGCTCCCGCCTGGGAGCCTTTCAACATTTCAGCTTAACGATTATGCGTAAACCGGGAAGCGGGAACAGATATCCAGCACTTTACCTTTGACGCGCTCGATAACCGCTTCGTCATTGATGTTGTCCAGAACGTCACACATCCAGCCAGCCAGTTCTTTCACTTCCGCTTCTTTAAAGCCACGGCGAGTCACAGCCGGAGAACCGATACGGATACCGGAGGTCACGAACGGGCTCTTCGGATCGTTTGGTACGCTGTTTTTGTTCACGGTGATGTTGGCACGGCCCAGGGCAGCGTCAGCTTCTTTACCGGTCAGGTTTTTATCAACCAGATCCAGCAGGAACAGGTGGTTTTCAGTGCCACCGGAAACCACTTTGTAGCCACGGTTCAGGAACACTTCCACCATCGCTTTGGCGTTTTTAGCAACCTGCTGCTGGTAAACCTTGAACTCAGGCTCCATTGCTTCTTTCAACGCAACGGCTTTAGCCGCGATAACGTGCATCAGCGGGCCGCCCTGCGCGCTTGGGAATACGGCAGAGTTCAGTTTCTTGTAGAGATCTTCGTCGCCGCCCTTCGCCAGGATCAGGCCGCCGCGTGGACCCGCCAGGGTTTTGTGGGTGGTGGTGGTCACAACGTGAGCGTGTGGTACCGGGTTCGGATAAACGTCTGCGGCAATCAGGCCCGCAACGTGCGCCATATCAACGAACAGGTAAGCGCCGATGCTGTCTGCGATTTCGCGCATCTTCGCCCAGTCAACCACGCCGGAGTAGGCAGAGAAGCCGCCGATGATCATCTTCGGCTTGTGCTCTTTAGCCTGCTTCGCCATGTCTTCGTAGTCAATTTTACCGGACTCATCGATACCGTAAGGAATGATGTTGTACAGTTTGCCAGAGAAGTTAACCGGGGAACCGTGAGTCAGGTGGCCGCCCTGCGCCAGGTTCATGCCCAGCACGGTATCGCCCGGCTGCAGCAGCGCGGTGTATACCGCGAAGTTAGCCTGGGAACCGGAGTGTGGCTGCACGTTCGCATAGTCTGCACCAAACAGCTCTTTCGCACGGTCGATAGCCAGCTGCTCAACGATGTCCACATACTCGCAACCGCCGTAGTAGCGCTTGCCTGGGTAACCTTCAGCATATTTGTTTGTCAGCTGAGAACCCTGAGCCTGCATCACGCGCGGGCTGGTGTAGTTTTCGGAGGCGATCAGTTCAATGTGCTCTTCCTGACGTACTTTCTCTTGCTCCATGGCCTGCCACAGTTCGGCATCGTAATCGGCAATGTTCATTTCACGCTTTAACATTCGCATCTCCTGACTCAGCTAACGGTAAAAATTTTACTGCAATGAGGGGGCCCATTTGGGCGACGGGCAACAGTGTAAACCGAAACCCTTTCGGGTGATAGGGCTTGACAGAGGTTTTTACGCAAACGATTACCCAGGCATGAAATAAGGCTTCCATGCAATAAAGTCTGCCTCTTTTTGCCGGATATTTCTTCATCAGCGCTATGCGTATTTTTCATGTTCTGTGAACTCAGTCGTTAACAACAATAACCCATTTACAACATAAGGCCATTTCTATAAGATGCATTTAAAATGCAATTTATACATTACGCCGTTTATGGAGACCGCCATGCTAGACGCACAAACCATCGCCGTTGTTAAGTCGACCATCCCTCTGCTGGCCGCAACCGGGCCTAAACTTACCGCCCATTTTTATGAGCGCATGTTCAGCCACAACCCGGAGCTGAAAGAGATCTTTAACATGAGCAATCAGCGCAACGGTGACCAGCGCGAAGCGCTGTTCAACGCCATTTGCGCGTATGCTTCCAACATCGAAAATCTGGCTGCCCTCTTGCCAGCGGTAGAGAAAATCGCCCAGAAGCACACCACCTTCCAGATCAAGCCAGAGCAATACAACATCGTGGGCAGCCATCTGCTGGCCACGTTAGACGAGCTGTTCAGCCCGGGGCAGGAAGTGCTGGACGCCTGGGGAAAAGCCTACGGCGTTCTGGCGCAGGTCTTTATTAACCGCGAGTCAGAAATTTACCAGGATAACGCCGCTAAGCAGGGTGGCTGGGAAGGTACGCGTCCCTTCACTATCGTAGAGAAAAAAGAGCAAAGTTCACTGATCACCAGCTTCGAACTTGTCCCGCTGGACGGCGGCCCGGTGGCGGATTATCAGCCGGGGCAATATCTCGGCGTCTGGCTGAAGCCTGTTGGTTTCCCGCATCAGGAAATTCGTCAGTACTCTTTGACCCGCCAGCCGAACGGAAAAAGCTACCGCATTGCCGTGAAGCGTGAAGAGAAAGGTATGGTCTCAAACTGGCTGCATAATCATGCTCAGGCTGGCGATCGGGTGCATCTGGCTTCACCGGCAGGCGACTTCTTTATGGACGTCAACTCCGGCACGCCGGTGACGCTGATTTCCGCAGGCGTCGGCCAGACGCCGATGCTCTCGATGCTGGACACGCTGGCGAACAGCGGCCACCAGGCGCAGGTCAACTGGCTGCACGCCGCCGAACACGGGGATGTACACGCCTTTAGCGAAGAAGTGGCCGAACTTGGCGCGAAGCTGCCGAAATTTGAAAGCCACGTCTGGTACCGTGAACCCTCCGCAGAGGATCGTGCCCTGCCGCGCTTTAATCGCGAAGGACTGATGAATTTGCTGGAAATCGAAGGGAAGTTAAGCGACCCGGCGATGCAGTTCTATCTTTGCGGCCCGATCAACTTTATGCGTTTTGCGGCGGAACAGTTAGTGAAGATTGGCGTGAATAAAGACAGCATTCACTACGAGTGCTTTGGCCCGCACAAGGTGATGTAGTTTAGTACGATTTCCCCTCACCCCAACCCTCTCCCCAAAGGGGCGAGGGAGTAAAGGCAATGTCCGCCTGGGTGAGGGTAAAAACTTAAATCAAATCGCCGCGTCATCTTCTTCGCCGGTACGAATACGCACCACGCGTGCTACATCAAACACGAAAATCTTACCGTCACCAATCTTGCCTGTCTGGGCCGTGCGGATAATGGTGTCCACGCAGGTATCAACGATATCGTCGGTCACCACAATTTCAATTTTTACTTTTGGCAGGAAGTCCACCATGTACTCGGCACCGCGGTACAGCTCGGTATGCCCTTTCTGACGGCCAAAGCCTTTCACTTCCGTCACCGTCATGCCGGTAATGCCTACTTCAGCCAGCGCTTCGCGCACATCATCCAGTTTGAAAGGTTTAATAATCGCATCAATTTTTTTCATGG
Organism: Cedecea neteri; assembly: GCF_000758305.1. Classification (NCBI taxonomy): domain Bacteria; kingdom Pseudomonadati; phylum Pseudomonadota; class Gammaproteobacteria; order Enterobacterales; family Enterobacteriaceae; genus Cedecea; species Cedecea neteri. The sequence goes on from NZ_CP009458.1 coordinate 4,943,193, forward strand.
TATTACCGGTGTCCCCGCGCGGCGTTTTGTACTGTTAGTAATCGGTTGCTCACACTACCACAGCCTACTCTTTAAAGTCATTGGCCTCGAGTTCATGCCTGGCCAGTAATTTATAGAATTCGGTTCGGTTACGCCCCGCCATGCGCGCGGCATGGGTGACATTTCCTTTGGTAATTTGCAGCAGCTTACGCAAATAGTTTAGCTCGAACTGGTTACGCGCTTCGACAAATGTCGGCAAGGCGGTGTTTTCGCCTTCCAGCGCCTGCTCCACCAGCGCTTCGCCAATCACCGGGGCTGAGGTCAGCGCCACGCACTGCTCAATCACGTTCACCAGCTGGCGCACGTTGCCTGGCCAGCTTGCGGTCATCAGCCGCTTCATGGCGTCGGTGGAGAAACTCCGAACGAAAGGTTTGTGCCTGTCGGCGGACTGGCGTAACAAATGATTCGCCAGCAGCGGAATATCTTCGGCGCGTTCATGCAGCGCAGGAATTTTCAGGTTCACAACGTTGAGGCGGTAGAAGAGATCTTCACGAAACTCCCCGCGCTCCATGGCTTTCGGCAAGTCCCGGTGCGTGGCGGAGATAATCCGCACGTCAATGTCCAGATCGCGGTTGCTGCCCAGCGGGCGAACTTTCCGCTCCTGCAAAACGCGCAGCAGCTTAACCTGGAGCGGGATTGGCATATCGCCGATTTCATCGAGGAACAGCGTTCCACCTTCCGCCGCCTGGAACAGCCCTTCACGGCTGCTGACCGCGCCGGTAAAGGCCCCGCGAGCGTGACCAAACAGCTCGGATTCCAGCAGTTGCTCAGGCAGCGCGCCACAGTTAATCGCAATAAACGCTTTTTTGCTGCGAGGGCTGGCGTTATGTATTGCCTGAGCCAGAATCTCTTTCCCGGTGCCGCTTTGGCCGTTAATCAACACGCTGACGTCCGACTGCGCCACCATGCGCGCCTGCTCGAGCAAACGCTGCATAATCGGGCTGCGGGTCACAATGGTGTCGCGCCACATATCATCGCCAGCGATGATCGTGTGCTCAAGCGCATTGTTGATGGCCTGATAAAGCGCATCTCTGTCCACCGGCTTGGTGAGGAAGCTGAATACACCCTGCTGGGTTGCCGCCACGGCATCAGGGATAGAGCCGTGCGCAGTCAGAATGATCACCGGCATCCCCGGCTGGCCTTTTTGGATCTCCGCGAACAGCGCCATGCCGTCCATTTCGTCCATTCTGAGATCGCTTATCACCAGATCGATTTTCTCTCGCGCCAGGACTTTCAGTCCCTCAGCCCCGCTTTCAGCCGTGGTGACCGTATACCCCTCGCTCGACAGGCGCATTCCCAGCAGTTTTAACAGGCCGGGATCATCATCCACTAAGAGTAAGCGCGCGGGTTTCCTTTGCGTCATGGTTTTGCCTCCGGCTGCGATTTGTTTGGCGTACCGCTATCGTCGTCGTCGTTATCTTCCGAACTATGTGTGTCAGGCACCAGATTACTTCCCGGCTTGCGGCTGGAAAGCTGACGCTCAATATCAGTCAGATTTTCCAGCTTGCGTGTTGTGAGATCGAGCTGGCCACGCAAGCGCTGCTGCTGTTCCCGCAGCGTATCCAGCTCGCCGTCCGTTGACTGCTGCAGCTTGCTATAGCGCGTGCGCTCATCCGAAAGCTTGAGCTGTGACAACTGCCCGTCACGCCAAATCTCAAACAGGGAACGTACCTGTACAGGCACTTCGCTGGTCATGGTGTCGAGCTGGGTCATGTAACGGCGGCGCTCGGTCGGGGTAATTTTAGCCGTGGACAGCAAAATGCCGCGCTTAAATGTGTCCTGCCAGGTTTCTGCTGGCCACTGGCGAGCTTCTGCACGGGCTTCTGCCGGTGGCAGGCGCTGCGCGCAATCCATACCGCGCAGCCAGTAAAGCGGGTTACTGCTAACGTCATGTCCCGTCAGCGCCCATATTTCGGTGCAGTCCGTGGACAGGTAATCAGGAATTTGTTGTTCCGGGATATGTGGTTTGTGGGCTTCATCCAGGCTGCTGGACACGCTTGATGGTGCGCATCCTGTCAACAATGTCGCACCGGCCAGCGCCCCGGATACCCAGCCAATAAGGCGAGCCAAAGACCCGCGGCGTGGTTCACGCAATAAAAGTACTTTCATCGTTTTAATCATTCTCAGGGAAAACCGGTAATTCGATACGGAAGCATACTTCCGCGCTGTTAGCGTTAATCAGGCTAAGTTTTCCGTGCATACGGCGAATGCAATCCCTGGCGATACTTAACCCCAGGCCACTTCCCTTGACGGAACCCTTCCGCTGGTGGCTGCCCTGGAAGAAAGGCTCAAAAATCATCTCTTGTTCCGTGGCCGGAATCGGCTCGCCTGTGTTCGCGACCTCAATGTAAAGCATCGCACCCACCTGCGAACTCCGGAGGTAAATGGTACCGGATTCACTGCCGTAGTGCACCGCATTGGAGTAGAGATTATCCAGTACGCTCATCAGCAGCGTCGGCTCTGCGAGGCAAGCTTTCGGGCTTAATTGCATCTCGGTATGCATCATTTTAGCCCTTGCCGGGAGGCTGTGGGCAGAGATAACCATTTCCACGATCGGAGCCACCTCGACCCTTTCCAGGGTTACCACGCCGTCTGCCAGCTTGCGGTTATAGTCCAACAGCTGTTCAATCAGCTTTTGCAGGTGGCGACTGCTGTTGTCCAGGATGGCGACGACCTCTTTCTGGTCAGAATTGAGCGGCCCGGCAACCTGGTCAGCAAGCAGTTCCGTCCCCTCTCTCATACTGGCGAGCGGGGTTTTTAACTCATGAGAAAGATGGCGGAGAAACTCGTGGCGCTGGGATTCAAGCCAGGACAGGCGTTCGCTGAGCCAGACAATACGCTGCCCAACGGAGCGCAGTTCGCGTGGCCCTTTAAATACTTCGCTGTTGCCGAGAGAGCGCCCTTCCCCCAGCCGGTTGATCATCCGTTCGATGCCTTTAACCGGGCCGATAATCATGCGGGTGAAGATGATGACCAGCCCCAGGCTGAGCAGAAACAGCACCAGGGCCTGCCAACCGAAGAACTGGCCTCGTTCGGCAATTTCCTGCTGCAGCTGCTGTCCGCGAGAGAACACCACCGTTCGCGTGGCCTGCACCATTTCAGCATTGGTTGAGGCGAACTGCTCAAGTTGATTTGCAGCCGCTGCTTCCGGCCCGCTGTTTTTACATTTCAGTTCAGCCAGATCGCTTAAAGACTGGCTGAGCGATTGGTAGAGTTTCGGATCGGGTAATACGGAGGCGTGGGCTTCAAGCATTTGAGCATAGCGCTGACGCTGCCCCTGATACAGCTGAGCAAGGCGCGAGTCATCAAGCACGCAGTACTGGCGGTAGCTACGCTCCATTTCCAGCGCGACATTGGTCATCGCTTCGCTGCGGCGGGCATCGGTTAGCGTGGTGCGGTTAGTCAACGCGGCCTGAGCGCTCAGGGCGTTAAGACTTTGCCACGCCTGCCACGCAAGCACCAGCAGCGGTACGAGCACCAGTAAAAAGGCCATCATGACAAGCTGGCGCAAAGATCGGGGGAAAAAATGCCACTGGTTCAATAGCTTCATCTCACATTACCTGTATGACACGATGCTAGCCGCGATTGCGCGTGGTGGAAAGGTGCGATTCCCGGAAACAACAAAGGCAGGGTCAAAAACCCTGCCTTTGTTTAGGAATTAGGCGGCGCCTTACTCAACGTTTCGCCCGGAGCATGATAAGCCGCAAGGCATTTATCAAAAAATCGGACGGCAGGCACCTTTTTGTGCGTCATTCGGCGGTTTATGTAGTCTGTCTGAAAAGACGCTGACATAAGAGATTGAATGAGCCACTGAGTCTTATTAAGCAGATATCGTGCCAATATTGCGAGAAACTATTTAATCCATTGTTTTTATTATAGTTAATGACAATAGACAGAAGATATATTATGCGTAATTTTTGTTCTGAGTGTCGCCATTTCACAACACTCTTAAACCATCTCAATCACCCCATTAAAAATCAATGAGTTAAATGTCTCTTTTTGGCGACACATTAAAAACAAGAGTGTCGGGGTTTAGTGACAAAAAAAGCCCCTCACCCTGGCCCTCTCCCCAAAGGGGAGAGGGAACTGGATCGGAGCCTGTCTGGTATTTCCTACCCTATGAAAGCAAGGAACTGGATCGGAGCCTGTCTGCTATTTCCTACCCTATGAAAGCAAGGGATTGGATCGGAGCCTTTCCCCTATTTTCCCCCTCTCCCTTTTAGGGAGAGGGTCGGGGTGAGGGTAATCAGCCCAGTTGCTTACGCGCGTTACGGAAAATACGCATCCACGGGCTGTCTTCGCCCCACTCTGCCGGGTGCCAGGAATTACTCACGGTGCGGAACACGCGCTCAGGGTGCGGCATCATGATGGTGACGCGCCCGCTTTCGTTGCTCACCGCAGTGATCCCGTTCGGTGAACCGTTCGGGTTAGCCGGGTAGGTTTCGGTCACGTTCGCGAAGTTATCCACGAAGCGCAGCGCCACCAGCCCTTTGCTTTCAAGCGCGGCGAGATGAGCGGCATCACGCACTTCCACACGACCTTCGCCGTGAGAAACCGCGATAGGCATATGGGAACCGGCCATGCCCTGCAGCAGCAGCGACGGGCTGGAGGTCACCTCAACCAGGCTGAAGCGCGCTTCAAAGCGATCGGACTGGTTACGCACGAAGCGCGGCCACAAATCACTGCCTGGGATCAGCTCACGCAGGTTAGACATCATCTGGCAGCCGTTACAAACGCCAAGCGCCAGGGTTTCCGGGCGATGGAAGAAAGTTTCAAACTCATCGCGCACGCGAGCGTTGAACAGAATGGACTTCGCCCAGCCCTCACCCGCGCCCAGCACGTCACCATAAGAGAAGCCGCCGCACGCCACCAGCGTGTGGAAGCTTTCCAGCCCGGTACGGCCCGCCAGCAGGTCGCTCATATGCACGTCGATGGCGTCAAAGCCCGCACGGTGGAAGGCAGCCGCCATCTCAACGTGGGAGTTAACGCCCTGCTCACGCAGGATGGCCACTTTAGGACGCGCGCCCGTCGCGATAAACGGCGCCGCAATATCTTCTTTGATATCGAAGCTCAGCTTCACGTTCAGGCCAGGATCGTTATCGTTCGCCTTGGCGTTGTGCTCTTCATCCGCGCAGTCTGGATTGTCGCGCAGGCGCTGCATCTGCCAGGTGGTTTCTGCCCACCACATACGCAGCGTGGTGCGGCTTTCGCTGAACACCGCGTGTCCGTCAGCGCTAATGGTGAAGCGGTCACCTTCGACAGCTTTACCGAGGTAATGCACGCAGTCTGCCAGGCCGTGCTTAGCCAGCAGCGCCTCAACGGCCTCGCGATCTTCCGCGCGAACCTGGATCACGCCGCCCAGCTCTTCGTTAAACAATGCGGCCAGGCGATCGTTGCCGAGACCGGCAATATCAACCTCAACGCCGCAGTGGCCGGTAAAGGCCATTTCAGCCAGGGTCACCAGCAGCCCGCCGTCGGAGCGGTCGTGCCAGGCCAGCAGTTTGCGATCCGCCACCAGCGCCTGCATCGCGTCCCAGAAGCCTTTCAACTGCTCAACGCTGCGAACATCCGCAGGCTTGTCGCCCAGCTGGCGGTATACCTGAGACAGAGCGGTCGCGCCCAGCGCATTATGGCCTTTACCTAAATCGATCAGCAGCAGGGCGTTGTCTTCGGTGCTCAGCTGCGGCGTCACGGTGCCACGCACGTCTTCCACGCGGGCAAACGCAGTGATCACCAGCGACAGCGGAGAAGTCATCTCGCGCTGCTCGTTACCTTCCTGCCAGCGGGTTTTCATCGACATAGAGTCTTTGCCCACCGGAATGGTGATCCCCAGCGCCGGGCAAAGCTCTTCGCCCACGGCTTTAACCGCTTCATACAGACCGGCGTCTTCGCCAGGATGACCGGCTGCGGCCATCCAGTTTGCGGACAGCTTAATGCGCTTCAGCGAGCCAATTTGGGTCGCGGCGATGTTGGTTAAGGCTTCGCCCACGGCCAGACGGCCGGATGCCGCGAAGTCCAACAACGCTACTGGCGCACGTTCACCGATAGACATCGCTTCACCGTAGTAGCTGTCCAGGCTGGCGGTAGTCACCGCGCAGTTGGCGACAGGGATTTGCCACGGGCCAACCATCTGATCGCGGGACACCATACCGGTTACCGTGCGGTCGCCGATGGTCACGAGGAAGGTTTTTTCAGCCACTGTTGGCAAGTGCAGAACGCGTTTCACCGCATCGGCAATAGAAATTTCGCTGCTGTTGAAGGCATCGCCTTTGGCTTTCAGCGTCTCGACGTTGCGCTCCATCTTCGGCGTTTTGCCCAGCAGCACGTCCAGCGGCATGTCGATAGGCTGGTTATCAAAGTGGCTGTCGTTGAGCGTCAGGTGCTGTTCGGTGGTAGCTTCACCGATCACCGCATACGGCGCGCGCTCGCGGCGGCAAAGTTCATCAAACAGCGGCAGCTGCTCTGGCGCAACGGCCAGTACATAGCGCTCCTGAGATTCGTTACACCAGACTTCGAGCGGGCTCATACCCGGTTCGTCGTTAAGAATATCGCGCAGCTCGAAGCGGCCACCACGTCCACCGTCGCTGACCAGCTCAGGCATGGCGTTGGACAGGCCACCCGCGCCAACGTCGTGGATAAACAGGATTGGGTTGTCGTCGCCCATCTGCCAGCAGCGGTCGATCACTTCCTGGCAGCGGCGTTCCATTTCCGGGTTGTCGCGCTGCACGGAAGCAAAATCTAAATCCGCATCGGACTGGCCGGAAGCCATCGACGAAGCCGCCCCGCCGCCCAGGCCAATGTTCATTGCCGGGCCGCCCAGCACAATCAGCTTGGCGCCAGGGGTGATTTCGCCCTTCTGGACGTGGTCGGCACGGATGTTGCCGATCCCGCCCGCGAGCATGATAGGTTTGTGGTAGCCGCGCAGCTCCACGCCATTGTGGCTGTTCACCTGCTCTTCGTAAGTACGGAAGTAGCCGGTCAGCGCTGGACGGCCAAATTCGTTGTTAAACGCCGCCCCGCCCAGAGGGCCTTCGGTCATGATATCCAGCGCGGTAACGATGCGGTCTGGCTTACCGAAATCCTGCTCCCACGGCTGTTCGAAGCCCGGAATACGCAGGTTAGACACGGAGAAGCCCACCAGGCCCGCTTTTGGCTTGGCACCGCGTCCGGTCGCGCCTTCGTCGCGAATTTCACCGCCGGAGCCGGTTGCCGCGCCAGGCCACGGAGAGATGGCCGTCGGGTGGTTGTGGGTTTCAACCTTCATCAGGATATGCGCGTCTTCCTGGTGGAAGTCATAGCGCCCCGCTTCACGATCGGCGAAGAAGCGGCCGACGGCGGAACCTTCCATCACCGCGGCGTTGTCTTTATAGGCAGACAGCACGTAATCCGGCGTTTTCTCGAAGGTATTTTTGATCATTTTGAACAGCGATTTTGGCTGTTTCTGCCCGTCAATAATCCAGTCGGCGTTAAAGATCTTATGGCGGCAGTGCTCGGAGTTCGCCTGAGCAAACATGTACAGTTCGATGTCGTTCGGGTTACGACCAAGCTTGTTGAACGCATCCTGCAGGTAGTCGATTTCGTCTTCCGCCAGCGCCAGGCCAAGGCGAATGTTCGCTTCTACCAGCGCATCGCGCCCTTTCCCGAGCAGATCAACGCTCTGCACCGGAGCCGGTTGCTGCTGGGTAAACAGCTGCTGCGCATCGTTCAGAGAGGTAAACACGCTCTCCATCATGCGGTCGTGCAGCAGGGCTGCCACGTCCTGCAACTGCTCAGCAGTCAGCGTACTGCCGGAAACGTACCAGGCCACGCCGCGCTCAAGGCGCTTAATCTGCGGCAGGTCACAGTTGTGGGCGATATCGGTAGCTTTAGAAGACCAGGGGGAGATGGTGCCAGGGCGCGGGGTCACTAACAGCAGGGAGCCTTCCGGCGCATGCTCTGCGAGGGTTGGACCATACTTCAACAGCCGCTGCAGGCGGGCAAGCTCGTCGGCGTTCAGCGGTGCCTCGAGGTCGGCAAAATGAACATACTCGGCATAAATATCGCTTACCGGGAGGTTAGCATCGTTGAAACGGGCCAGGAGTTTGTTAATACGAAATGCCGAAAGAGCAGGCGAACCACGCAGAATTTCCATCATTAAAGATCTCTCGTCTTCAGGGCGAAGGGGGGAAAACGGGCGTCATTATAGAGAATCCTCCGCCGCGACGAAACCGTTTGCGTAGAAATAACAGCAGAAGTTTTTATTGCACGAAAAGTAAACGATATATTCTTAAAAGTTGCTTACTGGCGTTTTCTTACGCAAAATGCGCCTCATTCACTGACGGGGTTCAGACAAATCATGGTTATTGTTGGCTAAGGCTCATCCTGCTGCAGAATGTTATCTATTTGAAAAGAATAAAGATTAATTATCTGCTTATCGGTATCGTCACCTTGTTGCTGGCAGTGGCTTTATGGCCCTCCATTCCAGGTTTCAATCAAGCCGAAAACCGTATCGCCGCGATCAAAGCGCGGGGGGTTTTGCGCGTCAGTACCATTTCATCGCCGCTCACCTGGACGATGATTAACGGCAAGGCAACGGGTCTCGATTACGAGCTCGCGAAACAGTTTGCAGACTACCTGGGCGTAAAGCTATTAGTGGTCGTGCGGCCAAACATTAATGCACTGTTTGATGACCTGGATAATGACAACGCCGACCTGCTCGCCGCAGGCCTGGTGTACAACTCTCGCCGCAGCAGCGATTACCAAGCGGGACCAACCTATTATTCAGTTTCACAGCAGATGGTCTACCGCGTGGGTAGCCCGCGCCCTAAATCTCTCGGCGGCGTCAAACCTTCACAACTGGTGCTCTCTTCCGGCCAGGCCGTGGTGAGCGATCTGCAAAAGTTAAAAGAGAGTCAGTACCCCGACCTGAGCTGGAGCATCGACGCCAAACAAACCAGCAACCAGCTCTTACAGCAGGTGGTGGATGGCAATATCGCATTTACCGTCTCGGACTCCATCGCCATCAGCCTTTTCCAGCGCGTACATCCTCAACTGGCCGTTGCTCTGGACGTCACCGATGAACAGCCGGTGACCTGGTTCTCCAAACGCGATGGCGACGACAGCATGAGCGCCGCGCTGCTCGATTTCTATAATCAGATCAGCAGTGACGGGACGCTGGCAAGGGTTGAGGAAAAATACCTGGGGCATATCGGCGATTTTGATTACGTCGATACCCGAACCTTCCTGAATGCGGTGGATGCCGTTTTGCCGGAACTCCAGCCACTGTTTGAAAAGTACTCCGATGACATTGACTGGCCGCTGCTGGCCGCGATTTCCTATCAGGAATCCCACTGGGATACCCACGCGACTTCGCCGACGGGCGTGCGCGGGTTAATGATGCTGACAAAAAATACGGCCCAAAGCCTCGGCATCACCGACAGGCTGGACGCCGAACAGAGCATCAGCGGCGGCAGCCGGTATCTGAAAGATATGATGAGCAAAGTACCGGCCACGGTACCGGAATACGAGCGCATCTGGTTCGCGCTGGCGGCCTATAACATGGGCTATGCCCACATGCTGGATGCCCGCCAGCTGACGGCCAAACAGAAAGGCAACCCGGACAGCTGGGCCGATGTGAAAACACGTCTGCCGTTGCTGAGCCTGAAGCCTTATTACAGCAAAACAACCTATGGATATGCTCGTGGACACGAGGCTTACGCGTACGTGGAGAACATTCGCAAGTATCAGCTAAGTCTGGAAGGGTATTTGCAGGAGAAACAGAAGAAGGCGCTCCAGGCAGACAAGTTTGCCGAGGCTTACCCTGCGGTTGCCCCGGTTGAACTGGCTAGTCCGTCTTACGGGCCTTTTCCTTTAGGGCCTTTTTCTCCAGGCGACGAGCGCGAAAAAAATCGCTCAGCATGGCTGAGCACTCTGTCGCGAGCACCCCTTCACTGACCTGCACCTGATGGTTCATGCCGGGGTGGCCGAGCACGTCCATCAGCGAGCCTATCGCCCCGGTTTTAGCGTCACGCGCCCCAAACACTAAATGGCCAATGCGGCTATGCACCATCGCGCCTGCGCACATGACGCAGGGTTCAAGCGTGACGTAGAGCGTGGTATCCAACAGACGGTAATTTTGCAGTACCAGCCCGCCCTGGCGCAGCGCCATGATCTCCGCGTGCGCCGTAGGATCGTGGCGACCTATCGGGCGATTCCAGCCTTCACCTATGACCTGATTATTGTGTACCAGCACCGCACCGACGGGCACTTCCCCTTCATCCCAGGCTCGCTGAGCGAGGGTCAGAGCGTGGCGCATCCAGTGTTCATGGGTAAATTCTGTGTCTGACACAATGCTCTCCGCGGCAAAAGTGGGCGGCGCATTATACACACCGCTTAACGGATTCAAAACGCCTCACTCGAGCTGCTGCAGCTCTCCCTGAGGCGTGACGCGCCAGCGGTGCTCGCAGAAATACAGCAAGGGATTATCCTGATGGCTGTCGCTATAGCCGCTGTAGAGCCGCAGCGGCGCGCCGAGATGCTGCTCCAGCTGAACCACTTTTTCATGACCGAGACAGCGCAGGGTCAGGATCCACCCGCCGTGAGCCCGTGCAATCTGGCTGGCAATCACCTTCACTTCCGGCAACCACGGAGTATCAAAGTAGACTTTCTCCACCAGCGGCTGCGGCGAGCCGGTAATCAGCCAGACGTCAGCATCCGGGCTGTGCAGGTAATCCGTGAGGCGCTGCTGGACGACGGGGAATGCCCTCACCTTCTGCCGAAACCAGGCGACAAATTCGCTTTGCAGCCGCTGAAGCCGGGTCTCGCTGCGCCCAAACGTAATGCCCCATAACAGCAGGCTCATTGGCTGACGGGCTGCGCTCCCTTTGATCAGCATCATGCCGCCAATCAACGGCAGCAAGATAATAACCAACGGCACGTTAAGCGGCAGGCGGCGCAGGAGATAAAACAGGAAGCTGCCGAACATGTCCTGCTGATGCAAGGTGCCATCCAGGTCAAAAAAGATGACGCGGCGCGGGTGATGAGGTGTCAATTCAGGCTCCTTTAGGACTCGCGTTCACAAAACGACGCAAACTAAAGCCTAACAGATAGCCTCGTGGTTTTCCGCGCGCCTTCCTGGCTGGCAGGTTGAACACAACAGAATATTTAATTCGGCAACATTGCTCTATAATGGAATTTATAATTCGCTCAGATGCTTACCAGAGTAAGTCGTTATCAGAAGTGCCGCCCCGGAGGTGAAATGAACTGTTTACTGCGCATTCGAAGCCGTTACGCCATGCTTGCCCAGAGTGACCGCAAGCTGGCCGACTTTTTGCTCGCTGAGCCCGAACGCGCACGCCATCTCAGTTCACAACAGCTGGCGGAAGAAGCCGGGGTCAGCCAGTCCAGCGTCGTCAAATTCGCGCAGAAACTGGGGTTCAAGGGCTTTCCTGCGATGAAACTGGCCATCAGTGAAGCGCTGGCGAGCGGCCAGAATCCTAACTCCGTCCCGGTTCACAACCAAATTTTAGGTGACGATCCGCTGAGGCTTGTTGGGGAAAAATTGATCAAAGAGAATATCGCGGCGATGCACGCCACGCTGGATATTAATGCGGAAGAGAAATTGCTGGCGAGCGTTTCGCTGCTGCGCAATGCGCGGCGCGTGCTGCTGGTTGGAATAGGCGCATCAGGCCTGGTAGCGAAGAATTTTTCGTGGAAGTTAATGAAGATTGGTATTCACGCCGTCGCCGAGCAGGATATGCATGCCCTGCTGGCAACCGTGCAGGCGATGACGCCGGAAGACGTGCTGCTAGCCATTTCTTATTCGGGCGAGCGCCGTGAGATCAATCTGGCAGCCGATGAAGCGTTGAACGCCGGGGCGAAAATCCTCGCCATTACCGGTTTTACGCCCAACGCCCTACAGCAGCGCGCCAGTCTGTGCCTGTATACCATCGCGGAAGAACAGGCCACGCGCAGCGCCGCTATCTCCTCTACCAGCGCCCAAATGATGCTCACCGACCTGCTGTTTATGGCCCTGGTGCAACAGGACCTGGAAAACGCGCCGGAGCGGATCCGCCAGAGCGAGGCGCTGGTGAAGAAGCTTGTTTAGGGTTTCGCATTTGCCGGAAATTTTTTATACAGCGTAGAGACGCCGACATCATAAATAATTGCCACCTGCTGCCTTGTTTCTCCGGCCGCAATTAACCTCCCGGCCTGCGCCCATTGCTTTGCCGACAGTTTAGGCCGCCGCCCGCCAATTCGCCCTTCCGCTCTGGCCGCGGCCAGTCCAGCCCGGGTTCTTTCGACGATAAGCTCGCGCTCCATCTCGGCTAACGCGCCCATCACGTGAAAGAAAAATCGCCCCATTGGCGTAGAGGTATCAATGCTGTCCGTTAGGCTGCGGAAGTTAATCCCGCGCGAACGCAGTTCCTCAATAAGCGAAACAAGGTGGCGCATGCTGCGCCCCAGCCTGTCCAGCTTCCAGACGACCAACGTGTCGCCTTCGCTGAGCGTCCTGAGCACTTTTTTTAACCCTGGCCTGTCCGCCGTTTTACCGCTGATTTTATCCTCAAAAATCAGCTCACATCCTGCACACTCCAGCGCATTTTTCTGTAGCGCGGTGTTTTGGTCATTTGTTGACACCCTGACGTAGCCTACCAGCATGACGTTTTGCCTCATAAAAGGCTGGAAGCATGCCACGGCGCGGCAGGATGTGCATTTTCTTAAAGGTTGGTTTGGGGGATGGGAGTGCTCTACCAGTGGGTGTGCCTGTGCCGTGGGCATTGTCGGCAGCACCTATAGGATGGTTGAAATGTAATGGTGCGGCATTTTCAGCAGCTCAATATCCAAAGCTTGCACAGGTATACCCAGCGCTTGTGCTTCCTGATTTACGTGGGGAGTTTATTCGTGGTTGGGATGATGGGAGAGGGATTGATACTGGTAGAGCCGTGTCGTCCACTCAACAGGCAACAAAAATTAACGGGCAGCTTTTTGGTAACGATGGAGCCGGAACAGGTAATGCATGGTACTGCGATCAAGATATTTCTCATGATTTTTGGGAGTCTGAAACAATTGAAACGATGAGCAGGAATGTTGCCTGGGGACGGTTAGCAATTGATCCAGATATTAGGGCGACGGCGCTATATCGTTATGCAGGATCTATTCGGCCGCGCAACGTGGCCTTTAATTACATAGTGAGGGCCGCATAATGTCGAAAGTTGAATTGAATCAAAAGCTGATCGCAACGGTTGCCGGTAATGTCACAGTATTTAACTATGATGGTGGGAGCCGCGAATACCTTTCTTCATCCATTGAATACCTCTGCGCGGGTGTCGGTATTCCTGCAAATTCGTGCATTGACGCGCCGGGAGAAAGTAAAAGCGGCTTTGCTATTTGCCGTACTACTGATCTTACATCATGGGAATATATATCCGACCATAGAGGTCGAACCGTTTATAACACAGAGACAATGCAACAAGTTCAAGTGACGACACTGGGGGATTGTCCCGAGTGTATGACCTTCACAGCCCCTACATCACCGTATGATAAATGGGACGGCGAAAAATGGGTAACCGATGTCGTTGCGAAGAAAGCAGGTGATATTTCTGATGCGGAACTAAAACGGCAAACATTGCTCAGTGATGCAAACAATGTCACAGCCGATTGGCGAACTGAGCTTGCCCTCGGTATTATCAGCGATTCTGATAAAGAAAAACTTATTGCCTGGATGGACTATATCAAAGCGGTGAAAGCGACAGACACCTCCACCGCCCCTGATGTTAGCTGGCCGGATAAACCGGCGGCGTAGGCCATTCAATATCTGGTGCGCTGGAAGTATCAATGGCTTCCAGTGCATCCAGGTAGTCTAACCATATATTGTACTGCAACAACCCATCATTATTTAAACGTCCAACAGCGGCTTTTCCTTGCCATTGCTTATTATTGATAAAATCATTGGCATAATTAATTTTGGATTTTTTCTCATTTTCCATCATGCTGACTACCTGCTCTTTGGTCGGCAATGGGATATCCTCCCATGCAGGCAATCCATCAACTCCAGTGACTCTGTGCTTACCAACTGGAGGCGTTGATGTATAAGTTTCGAAAACCTCCATAGAGACCTCTACACCATCGGAAGGCCAGGTACCCGTTAATTCATATAATTCACGGAGAGAGAAAGGATAAAATGCATTTTGTGATTTACTGTATATATATTTCATTTTAGCACCCCAGAGCAATCCAGAAGCATCCCCAACCATCAACAGTATTAATCGTTGCAAAGCTGTTGGTTACTAACAGTGTAACTTTATTTCGGTCCATCCCTGCGCTTGTTTTTACTACAATCGCTGGGCCAGCTGTCGTATTTAGAAATCCATGATTACCTGATATACAAAAGAAAGAAGTTGGAAATGGAATAGGGAAAGTTACACTGACTACACCATTAGCAACTACATTGTATCCCCACTGTAAAATAAGCCCGGAAGAAAGCTTCTGCCATCCATTGGTAGACAAACTCGCAGACCCATCCCCCAAACCAAGGTTTGAGAGAGCCGAAGAAATCGCGGCGGCACCATCGGCCTTAATATCCGCAAACGGATTCTGGCGGCTGAGATATTGCTTCCCGAAGCCGGTGGTTAACTTCGCGAGGAAAGCGGCGATATCACCGTCGTCCAGCACATCCTGCCCGCTTTTATCGCTGACGAACTGGGCCAGCGCGGCGGCAATAAATGACGTCTGGCGCAGCGCTTTGTTCACCTGAGCGCTGCTGGCTTTACCGCCGGCAAAGCCGCTTAACAGCGCGGGCAAATTTTCCCATTCATTTTGCGGCGTGACGTTGGCGTCAGGCCGGGTTGCAAAAGGTTTAAACTGATTTGTAGCCATTAGAGTTTCCTCTCCCATGCGCCGTCGTCAAAACCGGCGATATAGTGATTGTTGATATCAAAGCCAAAGAATTTGCCGCCCTGCGACGGCGCTTCCACTGACGGGGTCTGAATGTCTCCCGCCCAGACGCCCGCCGCTTTCACCGTCAGGTATCCCTGTTTGATGGCCGCGAGAAGCTCGAGGGACACGTCAGCAATGTCCGTTTCTGGCAGAACCCAGACAGAAATGGTCATGTCCTGGTTGTCGACGATTTGCATTCGCAGCCCTGCCCCTGCCGTGGCGGCGTCCAGAATCGCGGGCAGCGTGTCGTTCTGCCCGTCCCAGTTGTTCATCGCGATTTTTGCCTTGAGGATGATGCGGTAGGTTTCATCGCTCAGTGAGGTGTAGCCTGCATCGGGATCGTAAGGTCCCTGCCACACGCCCTGGTCGTAGCCCAGGGCATCGGTGTCCCAGCTAAAATAGACGCCGGAAATCGGCTGGCTAACGACGCGGCTTCGCCCAATCCACAACCCCAGCGCATCAAGCTGCACCCCAACCGCAGCGTCGATATCAAATGCGTTGATCAGGCTTTCGGTGGTCGTTGCGGTTTCAGTAAAAGGGCGGGTACTCAGATCAACATGGGCAAAAAACAGGGGCTTGCTGGCGTGGTAGCTGGTGATGCGCCCGGTATATTTACTCATGAGCTCACCGTGATATTGATGTTGTCCACGCTGCAGGAGGCGGCCTCGTTGTAACCGATATTGACGTTAGCCGCCGCGACCGCAGAGGTGGATTTGCCGATTAGCAAGTCGGTGATGTCGTAATACCGCGCTTTCCCGCCGCTGACCACGCCGAGGTTGGCCGGGGAGTAAATGCGGCTCAGCAGCACGCTATCGCCAATGCCCAGGCCGTTGATATAGTCGGCAATCGCCTGCTTCATCTGCTCGCCGATTTGCGACGTATAGCCGGTGAACACTTTCAGCACGATGTCGACGTAAATCGGTACATTGGCGGACCGTGAGAAAGCAATACTGTGGGGATTGCCGTAGAGATCGGGCACCACAATGGACGTTGCGCCAAAGGTTGCCACGCCCTGGCCTTTTTTGCCCCTGATCGTCTGGGCAATGTCCGTCACATCCCCGCCGTCCACAATCGCAGCGATGGAATGCGGAGGCAGGCCATTGGCGTTGACGGCGCCGGTATCATTTTCGTAGAGCTTGTGGCGGGTTACGCCTGCGATGTTGGCAATCGCCCCCTCGACCGC
Organism: Cedecea neteri; assembly: GCF_000758305.1. NCBI lineage: Bacteria > Pseudomonadati > Pseudomonadota > Gammaproteobacteria > Enterobacterales > Enterobacteriaceae > Cedecea > Cedecea neteri. Next base: position 4,959,331 of record NZ_CP009458.1, read on the forward strand.
CTCAAACGGCGTGAGCGCAGGCAAAGCAACGCTCTGCGACTGCCGGATGCGTAATTCAGCATCGCTTTCCGCCGCCACGCCCGGCGTAGCAGCCTGAGGGTTTGTGACCGCAGCCCAGCCGCGCGTTGGGGTGCCCATAATGGTAATAGATCCCGCAGGTGCCGCCATTACGCCGCTGCTGGCACAGGTTGCGGTGGCGATGACTGAGCCATCAACGCCTATCGACACCACCTCAGGCAAAAACCACGTCACCCCGCTGCCATCTCTCACAGAACCACGGGTTATGGTCGTGCCAGGAATGCCAGTGAGCAGCAGATCAACCGTCGAGAAGGTCGCCGCCCGCCTGACAATGCCATTGATCTTAACGTTGCTCGATAACGCCCGTCCCATCGCCGTCGCAGGGGAAAAGCTGTTGTAGGCAGCAATCGCCGCGTTGTTGGCGTCGTGAATGGCCAGCGCCATCAGCGAGATGAGCTGTCCGTCTTTGCTGTCCGGCTCCAGATACGCATCGGTGCCGTAGATTTGCCTGAACGCATCCATCAAAGTCCCTAACAGGCTTTGATAATCAGGCGCGGTTATCCCCTGGGCCGTTACCGTTGCCGATAACCCCAGCGTTTCAGAATTGAGGGCCATTTATGCCTCGCTGTTTAAAGTGGTGGGACCGTAAACGGTGTCGATGGTGGCGTTAAAGGTGACGGTACGTTTTTCAGTACGCGCGGCGGTGACCTCCAGCACGGACTTAACGCCCATGGTCTGGCTGACGCGGTCAATCAGCATTAATACCCAGGTGTCGTCCTGCTGTTTGCCAAGCACGGACTGGCGGTAAGGCGTGCCGGTCCGGTTATCCAGAAACCACTCGCCCTGCCACAGCTTGAGCCGGGTGCTCACCGCCTGAGCCACGCATTCCGGCGAGTTTTCCAGGAAGGTGTTTTCTCCCTGGCCAAAGGTGTAATCCCCGTCGCTGCTTTCTCTGCGGTATTTCATACCGGACCTCCCGTGTTTGCACCGCCGGACTGCACGCCGCCGTGGCGGTGCTTCGTCAGGCTTATCCCACTGGCCGAGACATCCCCGCTCACGGTCACGCTGCCTTTGATATTGACCTCCCCGGTCAGGTCAATGCTGGCCGCTGTCGCGGTAAGTTTTCCCGGCGTAGCGAGCGTGATGCTGTGGCTGTTGGGATCCAGCTCAACAAAGGCTTTGCCGTCTTCGCTGCGTAGCTGAACCGCCGTGGGGCTGATGCCGCTGATTTTTTTCGCCTGTGACTGAGGGCCGGGCAGCACGAAAGCGTCAGACAACGAGTGCTGCCGGGCATCAACCGGCTCCTGAATGCCTCCGCTTTGCCACCAAAAATCGATGGCGCGATCGGCGAATATAACCAGGCATTCATCTCCCGCTTTAAGCGGAAACGTCAGCGAGCAGCCTCCGCCATGCGGGAAAATAACTGGCACATCCACCAGCAGCGGGTAGGCGACTGAAGCGACTGTTCCATCGCGGCCCATTTTTGCCCCACGGATAGCGGGGGCTACTTCACAGGTAACAGATTGCGGATCAAAAGACTGAATAATGCCGGGTAATGCGACCCGAAGATCGTTGCTTAATGCGGCCCGGCTGGCCGCAAGCGTATCGGCCAGCTCACCGCTGAGAGCCGAAGTCGTCAGAGCCATGATTCCTCCAGGGATAAAAAAACCCGCAAAGGCGGGTCTGGCTTTTATTTATTAGAGGCGGAATGTTTTTTCCACGCCTCTCCCACATCCTCAACGTACTGGCCTGCCGGGAAGCACATCATGGTCATATACCATTGATCCCCCGGGTATCCCCGTTGTAGGTAATGCCATAAATATCGTACACGCCGTCCGGCGAGGGCCGGATATAGTCATCCTCAGCAGTCAACGCAGGCTTATAGAGCGTGTTTTGATCTAACTTCAGCTGGCCGTGGAGCAGGATTGTGGGGTTAATCAGGCATTTCAGGGTTACACCCGCATCCGTTGACGTTTGCGGCCGCCCAATCAGTCCACTCTGGCTATTAAGACTCACGGGCGGGTGCGCTTTTTCAGCTGCGTTGAAATAGTCCAGCCGGTCATTCGACAGCTTCCAGGTGGCCTTGCACAGCTTACCGATTTGATCGAGATAGCTGCTGACTTTGCCGTGGAAGGTATACCCTCTGGGAAACTTCGTTTCAGGAAAAGGCGGCAACCTGCCGGGCAGAACGCCAAAAGGTTTCAGCGCGCCAGCCGCAAACTGGTACATGTCATATACCGTGTAGCCTTTAGCAAGCGTGGCGCTAAGCACTGCGGACATCAGCGCCTCATGGCCATCAATGGCCTGAATTAAAATCCAGTCGTCAGGAGTATCCTCTCGCCCCGTCATCCAGATGCGAATGTCGCCGCTGAAGATCACCCCAAAGTTCATGCCGTCTCGCGGCCCCCACTCGACAGGTTCGACAACCCGAATTTTTCCCACTTCGCTGCTGCTTACCACCGGTTCTAATCCGTTGTAGCCCGCAATCAGCCGGATTTTGCTGTACTCCTTCTGGGCAATACGATTCACGTTGTCCGGCGCGAGATTATAGATTTTCACCTCGGCCGTTTTGGGTGAGCTGCCGGCATGCCAGTCGATTTTAAACGTCACCTTAAAACCAGAGAGCGCAATGCCACTACCGTCTTCCTTCAGAAGCTGGAGCTCAAAGTGGCGAGACCAGTTTTGACTCATCTCCTCCCCCTTAATCTGCCGTCACGAAGTAAAGATGGCTGCCGCGCCCGAGATCGGTTTTGCTCGGGTAATCCTGAGCCTCATTATCACAGCCGATCCATAGGCCTCCGCCAAACCCAAGCCAGGTATATGGCGCCAATAAATCAGCACCAGCCACCAGCGGGATCCCGCTCACGATGGGCTGGTTGTCCGCATCGAGAATATCCAGAACCCAGCCTGCAGCATCCCGGTAAAGCAGCCGCATGCGCAGGGTCTGCCCGGCAAGTTGGATCGTAAATACCTGGTTATCCGCGCTGAGGGGAATTTCTGCAATTGACATGGTCTCTCCTCATTTTTTTTTCAGGCTGAAGCGGCGTAATTTTGCCCGCCCCCATGGGAGTGGTAACCACTTTTTCGCCCTTATCGCCGACCGAAGCTGTAGTTACCCCTTCATCCATCGCCGTTTTAGGCGCTGCCGGGCGCGCTTCCGTGGCCGTCATTAATACTTCAGCCAGCACCAGCTTGCAGCCAAGAATGTTTTCCGATTTGACGCCGGTCGTCACATTCAACGTTTTGATCAGCATATTGTCGTAGGAACGACGGCGGGTGATGACCCTAAAGGGCTCTGCTTTTGTCTGTAGATCAAGCAACTGCTGGTAAATTTGTGCCGGGCTGGGGCCCGCGCTTAGCCAGGAGCCGAGCGCGGTCGTATTGGCAAAGTCAACCAGTGAACCGCCTGCCTTAAAGAGGCAATCAATCGTTACCTCGCCGGGCTCGGCCCAGGCATGGTCGCTGATGTTTGGGCCAAACTCGACGGGATGAGAGGCGATTTTCAGCGTGTCCGAATGGAGTTCGCTAATCACCACATCCGGCACCAGAAAACCCGAGAAGCTCGTGCGCGGCTGAAAGTAAGCACCAAAAATATCCATTAGCTCATGCTCCTTTCGTACTGCTGCGCCAGTTGAGAATGAACGTTGAACAAACGCTCAGATGTCTCGGTCGCCGCCAGATGAGGTTCAGAGACGCCATTCACGACGATATGGGTATTGCTGTTAATCGTCGGGGAATGCGTAGTGCTGTTGTTCGCCGTGGAGAAATCGCCAGAGGTCGCCAGGCGTTCATTGCTGGCAACCCCGGCGGGAAGTAACATTGAGACAGGATCGGGTTGGCTGAGATTATCGATCGCCACAGGAAGCCGACGACGAGTGTCTTTCTTTTCCTGGCTGTTAAACCATTCTTTGAAAGCTGACGCCCCTGCAACGGCCTTTTCGTCGAGAAAATTGAACGTACCATTAACCATTTTATAAGCTGGAGATTGGGTCACGCTACTGACCACTAGCTCTTTGCCGATGGTCATTGCCTCAGACCACTTTCCTTCTTTAAGCGCATTTATCAGCTTGCCCACCTGCCTGAACATCTCTTCCAGCGCTTTAAATTCCCCCATCAACCCTTCAAAAATCGTGCTGATAGACCATTTACTGAAATCAATGCCCCAGCAAATCACCGAGCGAGCTTCCAAGCGCCTTTATCGTATTTGAAACGCCGTCGATCATGGCGGAGGCCAACTCAAGAACGGGGTTTCCACGCCCCCAGTTAATCAGGCTTTCGCCTCCATCTCGCCACTTCATGTAATCGTCATAAAGCAGGCCGATTGACGTTGCCAGCGCCAGGACTAAACCAATGGGGGAAGCCATGAATGCCGTATTCAGTCCATACCAAATCGCAATCATGCCTGCCACTGTGGCAATCACGGTTTGTGTAGAACCATCAAGCATTTGCCACCATTCAATCAACTGGGTAACCCAACGATTGTGCCGTTGATGGCGCTGCCAACAACGTTCGCTATGCCACCCAACACACTTAAGATGCTGTTAACGGTAGGTTCGATTTTAGGAAAACTGACCAGGATTGTATTTGTCAGCGTCTCAAAGGGCTGCGCCAGATTTGTGCCAGGCCACTGCCCGCCTTCTCACGCAAAATATCAAACACGGTTTCCAGACGATAAAGCGAAACCTGATATCGTTCAGATTGTTTAGCCGCCGTGTCGGCATCAAAATTCAGGTTGCCTGCAATCTGGTGATATTCCTCAGCATAAAAAGGAACCAGTTCAGGCGTGGCCGCAGCCTGCCGCGTGGCATAGCCTTCGGCACGATAATCCTTGAGGTTAACGCCATCAAGTTTTTGCTGAAATACTGTCGATCCGAAGATCTTTTGTTAACCCATCAAAGAACGTTCCCAGCGATTCAATGAAGGAGCCATTTTTTCTGTGGCTCCGGGGAGTTTTTCGATTAATTTATTGAGGACATCAGCAGATAAAGGACTAGCGCTCATTTTCCTCTCTCCAGCGTGCGACACAGGCCTTATTCTCGGCCTGCATCTCAAGGTAATCATTCATCAGCGCAATGTCGTAGAGATCCACCGCGCCGCTTTTCAGATCCAGCCAACTGAGGCCGAAGACCTCCGCCGGGCGAAGAATGTAATCTTCCCGCCGAGAGCGTCTCCAGCATCAGGCGCCGACGGAGCCGGGTTTTCGCTGCCGGGGAGTTCTTGCAAAAAATTTCCCAGCGAGTCGGCCACCACCCGGGCCACAGCTGCAGCAGCGTCATCAGGTCTATATCGTCAAAGGACAATGCGCCCTGACTAAAGACCGGCACCAGCCCTTCATGTGTTCACGCGTCACGACGAGGCAAGGGTACAAAATGGTGTTGCAGTCCTCATCGCTGAGATCGGCAAGGGTGCGGGCAATTTTTGGCAGCACGGTTTCGAGGGCGTTACCGCCCTCCTTACCCTGTAAGCTGCGAAAATCACCCACAACGCCCGCCAGAACGGCAGTAGTTTGCGCGCAACGCTGAGCTGCTCAAAAACGCCGAGCTTGCCAATGCGGTAGTTCACCGCTTTCAGGGTAATTTCCATGGTTTAGAACTCCCGAGCAGCTGATCGATTTTGCCGCAGTCAAACTTCCAGTCCATGGTGCCGCCTCTTTGCCGTTGGCATTGCCGGTAGCTGTGAAAATGCTACGTCACGAGCGGTGACCAGATCGCCGGAGGAAGTGTTGCGCACGACAATTGTGTTCTTACCCCACAGTGCCGAGGAGAGCGTTTGGGCGTTGTAGGCCAGCATCAGCTTTTTATTCACCGGAGGTTTTCATCAGCGTCACGGTGATGGAGCCGTTTTTGGCCGGAGAGAGGTTATGCATCACCTCACCGTCAATGCCGACGGTCATGGTGTTTTTTGTGGTCGCCATTTCCACTTTGATCCCGGTGTCGCCGTTCGCACTGCCCGCGCCCAAATCAATCACGCCGGTTGGCCCTACAAGAGAAGCCGTAACATCCATAAAAGAATAAGTACCCATTTAAATCTCCTTAACGAACACATTGATTTCGACGTCGGCGAAGTGCACGGCACCCGCCAGTTTGCA